>CAYYSP010000002.1:0-577018 GCA_964474535.1 uncultured Gemmatimonadaceae bacterium | reverse complement strand
TGACCGACGGGAATTGAACCCGCAACCCCCGGAACCACAATCCGGTGCTCTAACCGATTGAGCTACGGTCACCATGATCAGGAATGCAAACCACCGCACCGCCTGATATAGCCCTCCGGTTGGTACCACTGCAACGGAAGGCCAACATCCTAACCGTTAGTCACGCCGTTCGCAACCAGAGGCCGCTTAGTCTTTTGCGCGATCCAGATATTCGCCAGTACTCGGGTTAACTCGAACCCGCGTTCCCGACTCTACAAACTCCGGAACGTTTACCGTTACACCGTTCTCAAGCGTCGCTGGCTTGCTCGAAGCCGTCTTTGTAGCGCCACGTACAACCGGTGCTGTATCTACTATCTCAAATACCATCGAGTTTGGCAACTGGATGCCGATGGGACGCCCGTTGTAATACTCAGCGAGAATCTTTAAACCACCCTGCATCCACGGCGCTGAATCACCTAACGACTCCGCGTCCATCTCGATTTGATCGTAGTTCTCCGTATTCATGAAATGATACGTGTCACCACCCTGATACAGAAACTCTAACTCGTGAGTTTCCATTGACGCCTTTTCAATAGCGTCTGCCGCACGGAATCGATGCTCAAAGTTCGAACCCGTACGAAGGTTTTTCATCTTCGCCTGCACCATAGCCCGAAGGTTACCTGGGGTATGGTGACGAAACTCTACCACACGACACGGATCGCCCTCGAAAACGAGCACCATCCCGCGACGGATTTGCGTTGCCGGAATTGCCATACTAACGGTGTTGCTGAAGGGTGCGGAAATGCATAGCCCTTGAAAATACACCGATAATGCGCCGAACGCCAGCGGGGACTCCGCTTAGAAACACGCCTTTATCAGTTGCCACCTCGACCGCCAGCGCGCGAAACCGACAACGTTCCCAGTAGCTCCTCTACCGCTTTGTCCAATTGGCTGTCTAGCCCTCTGTACTCCTCACCCAATGCTCGAATAACCATAACGTCCACCGGACGTGGCTTCATCTCCATATCCTCACCCTGCGCATCCGTTACGCGCGTGCGCGGCAATCGCAATGTCGAACCGTCAAGCAACTGTGTATTCCACGTGAAAATGATCCAACCGCTCGTTGGCTCACCAACCACTTTACCCAATCCCAATGACCTGTATCCCTCTGTGAAATCCTCCGCGTCTGACAACGAATGCTGATTGGTTACAAGCACCGTTGGACGCTCTAACGTGCGCTGCCCTAGGTTCGCGCGAGCCGGTGCTGTAACCGAACCTCTCGCCGTAAACTGCAGGTAACCACGACGCGATAACACGTCGATCGCGTACGCATTCACAAAGCCGCCGTTGTTGTTTCTGACATCTATCACAACGCCCTCTTTACCTTGATTCTCTGCGTCCAAATCAAGATATAGCTGGTCAAGCGACGACTGCCCCATGTCAAACATGTGAACGTAGCCCAGTCTCCCTTTGCTAACACGGTCAACGTATGACCTACGTTGTTCAACCCATTGCCTATAGGTGAGCGCTTTCTCTGTGCCGAGACTCACAGCAAGAACCACCACCTCTCGACTCGTACCGTTTGCACCACGCACTGTTAATGCGGTACGCTTCCCTTGCGAGCCCACCATAAGCGAATCAAATGACGACGAACGATTAACCGAAACTCCGTTTACGGCTAACAGAGCGTCACCAACGCGTACACCAGCGATAGCTGCCGGACTTAGCGCTATCACTTCACTCACTAGGTATTCACCACGCTCTAATGCAGCACGATCGAATCGTAATCCCGTATAACCCAGCGGCGTCACTACAGAAGCAACGGCCGGACCGCTTACACCAAGGTGAGATGCGTTAAGCTCACCAACCATTAACGACAACACTCGACGTAAGTCGTCTGGATTACGACTACCCAATACGTACGGCTCAACCATTCGGTACGCAGCCGGCCAATCAGCGCCGTGCATTTTCTCGTCGTAAAAGTGGGTTGCTAAAGACAACCACGCCTGCTGGAATACCGCATGCTTCTCAGCATCAAAGTTCACGTTCACCTCTGCTGTTACGCTAACCGTGCGCGACGCGCGACTGTCAACATTAATTGCAGAAATACGCCCGCCTTCTGTATACCACACTTCTCGCGAGTCAGGCGACCACTGTACAGACCCTTTAGCCGACGTCGTCGTTGTTAAGGCGCGTGGAGACAGCGGCTCTCGCGAAAGTTCATCGAGCGACATTGTGTACAACTGTTGCTGCTGACCAGCCGAAGCAACCATCGCCAATCGCTTTCCGTCTGGACTAATAGCTATACTCTGAGGGCTATACCCTTGCGTTGGTAAAATAGAGCTGCGCAATCGAATACCTTCGTAGTCGATTACAACAGCGTTGCGTTCATTCCTAGCATTCGACGTACCACTGTTTCTAACCGACGAATCTGCCGCAACACGACTCACAGCAGTACGACTTGCCAGCGTGTCACGAGTAGAAACAGTGACCGGTGCAAAGAGATCTCTAAACTGATCTTCGCGAAACTTTGGCGTTCGCTGAACCAAATCTATTCTAACTATCCGCGGAGTCTCTGTTCGTTGAGCTGTTACATACAACAGAAACTCGCCATTGGGCGACCAAACTATGTTGCCAGCATTCGCATCTGCCAAAAAACTAACCTGACGCGCAGCAGTGCTGCCATCACGACTAACAACCCATGCGTTTAGGTAACCGCGATCGCCCACCGACAGGTACGCCAAATATCGCGAATCAGGTGACCATGTAACAGCAAGCGGAGATGAAAGCGGCGGCGAACTAAAGATGGCGTCGGCAACCTTCTTGTCATTCTTTCCATCGATATCGACAACACGCAACTCCGAACCATTCCGCTGATACGCGATGTAACCGCCGTTAGGCGAAACTCGGGGAGCGATACTACGAGCGTTGCCTTTAGTTAGTGCTCGCTCTTCATTTGCAGATACGTCGTATACGTAAAGCTGCCATTCATTGTTTCTGTTGCTAGCATAAACAAGTCGCCGGCTATCTGACAACCACGCTACATCTGCTTCAAGCTCAGCTGTGCGAGTAACTCTATACGCTTCGTTTGCATCGCGACTAGCCGAAACAAAAAGTTCACCGCGAGCGACAAAGGCTAGTTTCTTCGCATCCGGCGAAAGTACTACACTCTGAAAACCTTGAGTAATCTGTTGAGTTTGCGAAACCGTTTCGGCAACGGTTCCACGCAAAGTAATTGGCACCTGTTTGGTGGCACTTGATGCAACGTCGTAGTGCCATACACCAAAATCGCGCTCGAAAACAATTGCATTCCCGTTGTAGGAGATTTGAGGCCACAACAATCGTCCGCTACGAAAGTTTGTTAGCATACGAGCACCAGCTCTGGGATTGGTTGCCGAACGTCCCCAAAGGTTCTCAGCGCCGCTACGATCACTCATGTAGAAAAGCGCGTTCCCATCGCTGCTCCACATTGGCCAAGCATCTTTTCCACCTCCCTCATCTCCAAACAGCTCGTAGTTCGGCGTAGACGAGCTCAGGTTACTAACAAGCCAAATCTCGCTTTCATCCAAATGTGAATGTCCGTTTCTCCACCACTGGCCGGACACCGTGCCTCTTGCAGTGATAGCGATCTTACTTCCGTCCGGCGACGGCGACGCCCAGTACTCAGATGCATATCTGTCACCCGCGACTACTCCCGGTTGCCCGCCGTCAGATGGTACGCGCCAAACGTCGTTCATTCCCGCTATATCGCCAGCACTACTTGAGAAGTACAACCACTTGCCGTCACGAGACCATGCATCGAGTTGGTCGCGCGAATCGCTAAATGTGATGCGCTTTACCCGACCAGATTCTATATCAAGCACGTAAACATCACCGTTGCCGGTGCGCGATGAGATAAACGCCAGTTTGCTACCGTCTGGCGAGTACAGCGGACGCGATTCCGTTGCAGGGTGCGCGACAAGAAGACGCGCTACACCGCCTTCCGCTGCCACTGTCCAAATATCGCCACCAGCAACAAATGCTATCTCTTTAGCGTCCGGCGACAGCGCCGGCTCCGACAGCGCAGAGCGCGGCACTACGTTTTGCGTAGTGGGTTGTTGGGCAATAGCCGGCCGCACGTCTACAAAAGCGCCCGAAGCGCTCAAAGCGAACGACGTGCCAAATACAAGCGTTAACGGTACGCGGTTTGTCATGATGTTCCTGATCGTAAACGTGCCAAGGAGTTAGGCAACTAGAAGTGGCTAACACGCGCTTCGGTTAACCGAAAGACTTCGTTATCGAGAATCTCCGCTAACGGGAGATCTCCCGCAACGAAGGAAGTAGCGCGTTCCACATGGTGTTCGCAATGCGCTGAGATCCACTTTCGTTTGGATGTATGCCATCACCTTGATTTAGCGATGCAACACCTGCGACTCCGTCGAGTAGAAAGGGGAGTAACACAACACTCTCGGACTCGGCGGCTCTTACATACGCGCTACGAAAGTCTGAGGTATAGCGGCTCCCAAGGTTGGGCGGAGCCTCCATTTGCACCAGGAACAGCTTTGCTGCTGGCTGCAACTTTTTTACTAGCTGGATTAGTTCAACCAAGTTGGCGTGAGTGCTATCGGGGTCTACACCCCGTAAACCATCGTTGGCACCAACTTCAAGTATCACAGCGGCCGCTGGTCTGTCTAGCACCCAGTCGGCGCGACGCAACGCTCCCGCACTTGTTTCACCACTCAAACCGGCATTCACTATCTCCAACTTCAACCCCGCAGAATCAACCTTGTCTTGAACAAGTGAGGGCCAAGCATCCTCAGGGTTTAGCCCTAGCCCAGCAGTAAGGCTGGTTCCCAGTATAACAACCCGCCTAGTCGAAGCGGATAATGTTGTAGCGCCAGTTGCACCTGCACTGTCCACCTGAGTTGATTCCGCCATAGCTGTTGAGTCGGCATTGCTGCCGCACCCCGACATCGCCATAACCGCTGTAACTGACATCGCAGCAACTAACGCTGCAGAACGTTGTATCGCCTGAAACCAGAATAGCATGCTCGTTGCCCGTGAGCTAACCAAAGAGTATAGAAGTGGTGCGCAACCTCTAACGGTACTGCGCAACGTCTCCTTCGAAGTTACACAAGGATCCTTTGTATCGATCGTAGGCCCCTCAGGTTCCGGGAAAACAACTTTACTCGGACTCCTCGCAGGCCTAGATACTCCATCATACGGCACTGTGTCGCTAGATGGAATTGATCTTGGTTCTTTAAACGAAGACGAACGCTCTAAGCTTCGGGGCGACAAGGTGGGGTTTGTGTTTCAGAGCTTTCAGCTAATTCCCACATTAACCGCTCTGGAGAATGTTCAAGTTCCACTCGAACTGGCAGGCCGCGTCCCTTTGCGAGAGGCCACACAACGCGCCACCGAACTACTTGAACGCACTGGACTTGGAGATCGAGTTCATCATTTTCCCCAACAGCTCTCAGGCGGTGAACAACAACGTGTTGCATTAGCACGCGCGTTCATAAACACGCCGCGCATTCTCTTTGCCGACGAGCCAACGGGCAATCTTGACGGCGCTACAGGCGAACGCATTGTCGAGTTGTTGGAATCGTTAAACCGCGAACGCGGATGCACCATTGTTTTAGTTACCCACGACTCAGCACTGGCTGCCCGAACGCAAAGAACTATTCGTCTTCGAGATGGTGTTGTTGTCGAAGACACGTTGAACTCGCGGTTAGAGAAGTAAGCAAATGTCGCTTACTCGACTCATGCGTCTTGCATGGAATGAAAGCCGCACTTCGCGACGCCGCTTAGCGCTTTACATGTCGTCGGTTTCCTTTGGAGTTGCTGCGCTTGTGGCAATCGACTCCTTCGCTGGAAACGTAACCCGCTCGCTGCGCGAACAATCGCGTACGCTCTTGGGTGGTGACATAGCGCTGCAAGCACGCGCAACGTTTCCAGCAGTAGTCGACACGCTTCTCGATTCGCTAGCAACTGCTGGCATTCGTAACACGCGCTTGACAACCTTTGCAAGCATGGCGCTCGCAGAACCGTCTGGCGGCACGCGCTTGGTTCAACTTCGTGCCGTTGGTGATGGTTACCCGTTTTACGGAGAAATTGAAACAGAGCCCGCCAATTTGTGGCGCACTGTTCATTCCGACTCGGCCGTAGCATTTGTTGATCCCTCATTACTAATCGCACTTGAGGCTGAAGTCGGCGATTCTATTCGACTCGGCAATAAGTTTTTTACTATTATCGCCGAGTTGGGAAACGTACCGGGGGACGCCGGCATTACGGCTGTTATTGGACCGAGAGTTTACATATCTGACAGGTGGATAGAAGAAACCGGACTTCTTCAGTTCGGAAGTAGAGCAGAATACGAAGCCATACTTAGGCTTCCAGATGAAGCTGCTTCGGAGCGAGAAAGCGAACGTACCGCGTCTGCAATTCTGTGGCGCGTAGATCCACGTGCTGCGGCACGACGCGAGCTAGCAGCACGTGAACGTCGCGCTGCAGAAGCCGAAGAAGACTCAGAAGAGGCGGAAGCTGATGCACCAAGCGCGATTGCCACAACAGCGCTAAGAGATACGCTTCGTGCCGATAGTGTTCGCTCAGCAAACGCTGACCCACTCGCGCAACCCAGTACTCGTGTTCGAGTTCGCACAGTCGCCGACACCGAAGAGGATTTCACCGAAGCAGTTGGTGAGCTCGCAAACTTTCTAAGCGTAATTGGCTTAATAGCGCTTTTGCTTGGCGGCGTAGGTGTTGCAAGCGGCGTTAATGCGTTTGTCACATCGCGAATTGATACCGTTGCGGTACTGCGTTGTTTGGGAGCGACTAGCAGGCAGATTATTACCATTTATGTGACACAGGCCGCTGCAATGGGGCTTGTAGGAGCAACGGCTGGCGCACTACTTGGCGTTGCAGTTCAGTTTGCACTTCCGCTTGTACTTGGTGAGTTCATCCCGGTTGACGTAGCACTAAAGCTTGAACCTTTACCTATAGTTCTAGGGCTTATAACCGGTGTGTGGGTCGCTTTGGCGTTTGCGCTAAGACCATTACTTGCGTTGCGACGTGTATCGCCACTTCAAGCTATTCGCCGCGATGCAGATGCTCAGGCTCTACCCGGCGGGTGGAAAGACGGTTCTAGGTTAGTAGTTAACGCGCTGTTGGTTGCAAGCATTGTTGCAATCACCGTAGTTAGAATAGGAAACTTACAAGATGGACTTGGTGTTGCAGTTGGAATAATGATAGCGGTTGCCGTGCTGTGGGTTGCTGCTACACTGCTAATTGGTATCGCTCGCAGATCGGTTCGTCCTTCTTGGCCGCTATCTTTGCGCCAAGGTATTGCAAATTTGTACAGACCGGCGAACCAAACGCGCGCCGTTACGCTTGCACTAGGTTTTGGAGCGTTCCTGCTTAGCACAGTTTATCTGGTACAAAGCAGCTTGCTTGGGCGTGTGCAAACATCTGCTGCGGCGTCGTCTGGCAATTTGCTTTTCTTTGACGTCCAAGACGACCAGTCTGAGCCACTTAACGAAATGTTACTCGGCTCGGGCCATCAGGTAGTACAATCAACTCCTATAGTAACCATGCGCGTTGCGGCAATTAACGGTCGCTCAGTTGCATCGTTGTCGTCTGACACAACGGCGAGGCGTGCCGGATGGACACTTCGTCGAGAGTATCGTTCTACCTATCGCGACACTCTTGTATCGTCCGAAAAGTTGGTGTCAGGTAAATGGTTTGCCGATAGTACAACGCGTTTAACCGCGCGCAACGGTTCGCCCGACGCTCCATTCGAGATTTCTATGGAAGACGAGCTTGCAGGCGACATGCGCGTAAAGGTTGGTGACACGGTCACTTGGAACGTTCAGGGTGTTCCTGTAAACACCGTCATTACCAGCCTACGAAAGGTGAACTGGGCGCGCTTTGAAGCAAACTTCTTTGTCGTTTTCGTTCCTGAAGCATTGCGTAGGGCACCTCAACAACATGTAATAGTTGCGAACGTTGAGGCGGGGAGGCCGCTTGCCATTATGCAACGTGATGCGGTTCGAAGGTTTCCGAATGTATCGAGCTTAGATCTTACTTTGGTGCGTAAAACTATCGACGACATAGTTGATAGAGTTGTTCTAGCCGTGCGTTTCCTAGGGATATTCTCTCTTGCTATGGGCGTTCCGGTTTTATTTAGCGCTGTCGCAGCCACTCGACGCGCCCGTATTAGAGAGGGTGTTTTACTTAGAACAATCGGCGCATCGCGTGCTCAGGTCGCGAAGATACTATTAGCTGAGTATGGCGCGTTGGGGCTACTTGGTGCATTAACCGGCATGTTGTTAGCATTTGCTGGCGCATGGGCACTAACGACATTTGTATTCGACGACCCGTTCCAAGTTGCGTGGATACCGTCGTTAGTAATAGCTGGAGCGATGCTGCTTCTCACTATGGCTATCGGTTTACTTACCAGCCGCGACGTTTATAGAGAGACACCTATGGCGGCTATACGCGACAGTTAACGCTGGTTTAGCGCCGTCCTATATAGCCGTACGAACGCGGTACGCTCCCACCATCCGCTACCGACACCCAAACGCGTGCACCGGCGAGTTCACGAAGCGCTTCGGGTACAGCGGTAAGACGTTTGCGTCCACTTCCGTCTGAAAGCGTGATGGAGAAACCGTCGGTATCAGAGTTTAGGATACCGTCAAAAGCGGGAGTACCGTGAACACTTATTACGGCGAAATCGGCAACCACGATGTCGCGCGGGCTGGTCTTAAGCCCGTAAACAACAATCTCAGCTCCTTCTAGTCGCTGCATTCCGTTCGTCGCCATTCCGCTCATCATTACCGGCGCAGACGACCTATCAGTTTGCAGTACTGGCTGAACCGCCGGCGCGTCGCCAATTAAGCGAATGGTTCCCTTTATAGAATCGGCACGAGCGCGCGACGATGCAGTGCCACCAGCTGCATACCGTGCGGCGGCGGCTCGGGCCATTGAATCGCCACGCGCATGAGCTCTACGTGTAAGCGCCGCACCCTCGGTTACTCGAGCTGGCGTTGAACCGGTAAGCGTGCCTGCCGATGCGGTAACTATTGAATCGGAGATCGGAGTAACTCCTGGCACCCTCCCTTCAATTATCGCGCGCAGAGAGTCTTCCCTGCCCGATAAACGGCCAGCGTTAGCGATAAGCGAATCGGCGCGAAGCGCGATTGTATCGAGCCCAGCAACGTCACCCGAGATGGTAACGGTTCCGTCATCTCCGCGACAACCGGCAGCGAAGGCAACGAGACAGGCGAAGAAACACGCTCTGGTCATGGTTTTGGTTTGGTTACGACGTGACCATGGGAGGGAAACGGCGCCGATGAAGATGGCGCCATTGTCAACCTATTCTATTCTCGCCACGCGTCAACAAGCAGTTTTTGTGATAGTTTGTATCTGCGGTGCCAAATACCGTTACACCGCTGGCACTTCACAGTGACGCATCCCGCGCGAGCGCGTCAGCAAGGTACATGATGCACCCAAATTTCGGCGAAGGGCAAAGCGAACAACCTAGCGACTGGCAAGAGCTAAATGCTCAGGGGGTTGCGCGGGCCCAGTCGTTTGCGTGGGACGAAGCTGCGATGCTTTTCGAAGACGCACGCAACGCTGTTCTTAACTCGCAGTTCTCCAATCAGTGGGAAGCTGATGAGGCACGCGCTCAATTGGCGTGTAACCTTGCGACCGTTCGGTTCCACTCAGGAGACCTCGAACGCGCGCTAATTGAGTCGCTCGAATCGCTTGAACTGAAAACTCACATTTGGGGAGAATGCATAGCCACTGCGCGTTCACGATCGGACACCGCAACAATATTAACAGCACTCGGCCGGCACGACGAAGCCTTACGTGAGCTGAGCTTAGCTGTTACGACCGTCGAAATAATTGCTGGCGAAAATGCGCAGGAGCTAATTCCGGTTATTGAAAACTCGGCGCGAGCCGCGATTGCGGCAAATGACGCTGCAGTTGCAGAACCGCTCGTGTTGCGCCTGCATGCGTTGCTCGACGCGCACGAATTGCCAACAGACTCCGCGCAGCAGCTACTCACATTCGTATCGCAGGCGCGAAACGCGAGTGGCGTTGTTGATATTCCTCAGGCATCAGTTGCTGATGATTACGTCGGCGATATCGTGATCGACCAAGTAGAGATAGTTGACCAAGTAGAAATAGTTGATTTTATCAGCAACGATATCGTTATCCCGAAGATTGAGATCGACGAGAATATAGAGTTGGTAGAACCGCCACCACCGACTCTCGATTTTGTACCCGATCATCGTCGCGATGTACACAACGACGACAATGCGCTTGGCTTCCTTGTCCAACACAACAGTTCCGTAATACCGGACACGCCGCCAGATGACGACGCACTCGACTTTCTTGTTCAGCAAGACAGTGCTGCAGTCCCCGAGACGCCGTTTGAAGACGTCGGCGCAACGGATGTAGCGTCAACCGACCTAGCCGCAAACGTGGCGCTAGGTGACGTGGCCGTAAGCGACGTGGCAGAAAGTGAACTCGCCGTAAGTGACGTGGCCGTAAGCGACGTGGCGACCAATGATGTACCGCCCACTCCGCTGTCGACACAAACACGCGGTGTAATTGTAAAACGGTCGTGGCGTGACATGCCGGTGGTTATGCCAACGCCCAATGTTGCGAACGTTGCAATAGAAGATTTTGAAGAAATCGATGAGAACGCCGCACCACGTAACTCGCTTTACATTCCGTCTACTGCCGCCAGTGAAGCCGGTTCGTCGTCATCGCGTCAAGTACTACAGGACCGACCGCGTATTCGAGCCTCGGGCGGGGCAAGAGTCTGGCTCGTTGTTGGTGGCGGTTTGACAGTGCTAGCAGCTACTGTTGCATGGTTTATGATGCACTCCTAATGGCACCCCGAAGTTCGTATTGCATATCATTACAACGTCACTCTTAATCCACGGCATGTCTATTACACCTACGTACCCATATGGTCCTAACACGCCGCAGGTACGGCAGTTTCTTATAACGCTCGCAGCAATGGGCAGAAGCCAGCGTCACGAGGTGCGAGCGCTATTTGACTCTCTATCTCAGCAAAATAAATGGCATCGCGCTGAGCTGGAGTTAGCTAGGGTTATGGCCGAGAGCGGGAGGGAGGAGTTAAGAGAGACAGTGGCTGGTCCATTTCTGGCGCTCGTTAGGGAGAACTCAGCTCAGTTAAGCCCCGAAGATGAACCCGTTTTAGACGAGATCGCAGAGCCGGCACTGGCAATGCTACTTGCCACCTTGGTACGTGACATCATTGCGAACGAACACTTTAATGTTTTGGCTGCACCTTTTAATTCGGTGAATGAGTCTGTCAAATAGAATTACAGTTGGTGTTAGCAGTTACCAAGTTGGTAAACGCGACAATTAGAACCGGCGTACCTAATTTCCCAACTAACTTAACAAGTCTGTATGGGGAGCTCCTTCGAGCACGAAACGAGGTATTAGCGCGTCAAACTCACTGTCGTCACCTCTTACAAACCGGTAACTCCCTTCCATCCAACCTGACGACGACTTTAGCACGCAAAACGAACGATACTCGTGTATATCGCCCGGTTCCAAAAGTGGCTGCTCTCCAATAACACCTTCGCCTTCAACTATACTGTCTCCCGCTGCAGAGTCATGTATAAGCCACCTGCGACTAAGCAGCTGCACAGTGTCGCTACCCACGTTCTCAATACGAACGTGGTATACAAATACAAACTGCAACAGCATCGCATTCGATCGTTCGGGAACAAAATCGGGGCGAACGGTAATGCGAATATCTTCTGTGAGCCTGTAGAAAAAAGGCAAACGCTTCATGAGCGCGACTTTGGTTACGTGTTGTGAACAACTCTATTTGTATTCACGCGCAACAGGTCACCGACGTTGAGTTGCTCCCCTGTTCCTGAAAGCGCGTACCTCGTCGCTAACGATCCCTAACCTATTAACCGACGCGACGGTAACGAAGTGAACTGTATCGCCCTTTGGCGGCGACCAACTCTTAGTGTGTCCGGGAATAACGTTTACAACCCAGCCGCTATCTACCCGAGCTCGCACTACGAACTGCCAAGGACGCGTCTTGTCGTGGGTGTCTAGCTGAACAGTTTGAGCACCACTAGCCGTAGCTAAAACAATTACCGGCAAAGGCGGCGCGTCCGACTTTAGCCAAGGTGTAGGAGGCACCAACGCTGGTTCGCGATACGGTCCCGCCATAAGCGTATCGTTCATCCCAGCCTGGTTTACAAGAAACGACTTCATAGAAAAATGGACGTTGCCAGTGGCACCGGCGTTAACACGCGTAAGCCTAATCTGTTCAAGTAGCTCTCCCATAGGCCAAGCGCTTGCACCAGTGCCACCGGTGCGCGTGGTAAAGTTACCGGGCCAGAGGTGGCGCCGTTGTAAGTTCTCGCCCGACCACCATTCTAGCAAAGCAGCGTACGATTGCGCTGGGCGCGTGGTAGGCCAGTACAGTTGCGGCGTGAAATAGTCCAACCATCCCTCACGAAGCCATTTGCGAGCATCTGCGTACAACGTCGCATACGCATCTAACCCACGAATTTGTTCTGGGTGGCCCGGCCGCCAAATACCAAATGGGCTAATACCAAACTTCACCCAAGGTTTTGTTTTGCTAATACCTTCGTGCAATTCTTGTACAAGCACATCTACGTTTCGTCGACGCCAATCGTCGCGCGAGAGTTTTCCACCTGCCTGCGTATACCGCCTGTAGCTTTGTGCGTCAGGGAACTCAATTAAACGTCCCGCCCGCGTGCGTTCCTGATACGGATAGAAATAGTCGTCAATATGCACGCCATCTATGTCGTATCTTTTCACTACATCAAGAATTACACGTAGTGTGCGTTGACGTACCAAAGGTTCGCCCGGATCCATCCACAAATAGGGGCCGTACGTTTTAACCAATGCAGGTGATGTCTTTGATATGTGATTAGAAGCTGGTACCGACTTGGCCCCAACGTGACGGGCTCTGTACGGATTAAACCACGCATGCAACTCAAGCCCTCGTGCGTGCGCCTCGCGAACTGCCACTTCAAGAGGATCCCAAAATGGCTCAGGCGCCTTCCCCTGCACCCCTGTGAGGTACTCCGACCACGGCTCAATCTCTGACGCATAAAATGCGTCTGCCGCAGGGCGAACTTGAAATATCACGGCGTTTAACCGTAGCTCAACCGCACGGTCGAGTATGCCAATCAACTCAGCTCGCGCCTCACTACTGCTTAGCCCACTACGTGACGGCCAATCTATGTTGGCAACACTGGCTACCCATACTCCGCGAAACTCTTTCGACACCGTTGGCGGAACAAGTTCTGCGTCTGAGAATGTACGTGCGTTGGCTTCAGTACGTCGCGCTGCTCGTGCGTTGCCAGCGTTGGCGTCACGTGCGTTAGCGTCACGTGCGTTAGCTGTGCTATCCCGCGTTCGCGCTGAATCTACTTTGCGCGCTGCCGCAATGGCTAAACTATCACGCGCAGTTACTTCGCCGTTGGCAACTGTCGGCGATACAGCAGGCCTCAGTGGCGGAGTGCACGACAACAACGAAGCGGCAGCAATGAGCAAACCACCCCGAACTCCAAATTTTCTCAACACGCTTCCGGTCACCGCTACTTCGATGGAGAACTGTTATCACGTCGCGCAACAACAGGCTGTGAGTAGTGCGAAGAATCCGAATCGCTTGCTGTCATTGAAGCGAGCAGCCGACCAGCACGTTGCGCTGCCTGTTCAATTCGAGCAGCAGGTTGAATAAACGACACACGAAAGAAACCTTCGCCACCCGAACCGAACCCTGAGCCGGGAAGCACTATCACACCTTCCTCTTCGCGTAGTCGGTCTGCGAACTCAGCGCTCTTAATCCCATCTGGGAGTGGAATCCACAGGTACATAGTGGCTTTTGGTGACTCGACCTTAAAGCCTGCCCGCGCAAATGATTGCACAGCTGCGTCTCTGCGTTCGGCAAACACACGAATATTCGTTGGCACGAACGAAGCATGGCTTTCAATCGCCGCAACACCGGCCTTCTGTATACCCATGTACTGACCCGTATCAGTAAATGACTTTACCTTTGCAAGCGGAGTAGTAAGTGCAGAAGAACCTACTGCCCAGCCACAACGCCATCCGGTCATGTTGTATGTCTTAGACAGAGAGTGAAACTCAACAGCTACATCTCGCGCACCGTCGATCTCAAAAATGCTGGGAGGTATGTAACCATCAAATCCCATTTCCGAGTACGCATTATCGTACACCAAAAGAATCCCACGCTCCCTACAAATAGCTACAACACGCTCCAAATAGTCGCGCGGAGCAACAGCAGCAGTTGGATTGTTAGGGTAGTTGAGATATATGACACGAGTGCGACTTAAAGTGTCGTGCGGAATCTCGTCTATATCAATGAGGAAATCAGTGCGAGGCGTAAGTGGATACACATACGGTGTTGCACCACTAAGCAGTGTTCCACCCAGGTACGCTTGGTAAGCAGGATCGGGGACTATCGCAACATCACCCGGTTCCAACCACGCAAAAGCAATGTGAGCTAAACCCTCTTTGCTACCGAGTAGCGGCACTAGCTCGCCTATAGGATCGAACTGAACACCGAAACGACTGTTCATCCACGCCGACGCGGCTTCTCTAAATGGTACGTATCCTAACCCAAAGCCATAGCGTTGCAACGCTGCAATCTCAGACGCTTCCTGCAACGCCTTCACAGCAGCCGGAGGCGGAGGTAAATCGGCGTCTCCAGCACCTAAGTCGATCACATCAACGCCAGCTTCAATTAGCGCACGCTTTCGAGCTGGTATATGCGCAAGTGGATACGCCGGAAAGTTAGCAAAACGCGATGCAAGCTTTGGACTACGTGTCATGATGTCGGCGGGTTGAACTGCGCGTGCTGATTATCCAACCAGCTCTTGTGGTAAGCTTCGTCTTCAAACGGAACCGCTGACTTTGCAACCTTAAGTGGTTTGAACGAATCCATCATCACGGCGAGTTCGTTAGTGTGCGTAGCTCCAATAGAAGCCTCAGCGCGCCCCGGATGCGGGCCATGAGGTAAGCCATCGGGGTGAAGTGTAATTGAGCCGTACTCGATTCCCTTCCTGCTCATGAACTCGCTTGACGCATAAAACAGCACTTCGTCCGAATCGACGTTGCTGTGGTTGTACGGCGCTGGCACCGCTTGCGGATCAAAGTCGTACGGCCGCGGACAAAAGGAGCAAATAACAAAACCATCGCCCTGAAAGGTTTGATGAACTGGCGGTGGTTGGTGAATGCGCCCGACGATTGGTTCAAAATCGTGGATATTGAACGCCCAAGGATAGAAGTAACCATCCCATCCAACGACGTCGAATGGATGATGATCTAACACCAACTCGTTAAGCGCGTCGTACTGCTTAACAAAAATGGGGAAGTCTCCCATTTCACTTATAGGATTAAGTATCGACGGCCTGCGAATATCGCGCTCTGAGTACGGAGCACCTTCGAGCAATTGACCGAACTCGTTTCTGTATCTCCGTGGAGTGCGAATGTGGCCACGACTCTCCATTACCAAAAACTTCGAAGGACCAGCAGCTAAATCAAGCTTCCACTGGTGTGTGATATTGCGATGTATAACTACGTAGTCGCCTTCTTTGTAAGGCAGCGAACCGAAAACTGATTCAAGTGTCCCGCTACCTTCAACAATGTAAACAACTTCGTCTGCCTGCGAGTTGCGATAAAAATGCGCATCCTGCACATCTGGCTCGACGTACAACATTGCTATATCACTATTAAACAGCAACGGCACTCTACTCGTTGTAGGCGAACCACCTTTCACCACACGAGATGTAAGAAAATGTCTGTGACGAAGCGACGTATCTTCGTCTGCCTCCCACCTTATGTCATGCAGCTTGCGCGCAGAGCGCACCGTTGTAGGCGGGTGTGTGTGATAAAGCAACGAAGATGTGCCAACGAAACCTTCGTGCCCCATTAGCTCTTCCGAATAAAGACCACCATCCGGTCGGCGAAATACGATGTGCCGCTTACGTGGGACTGTTCCCAAAGAGTGATAAATGGGCATGTGCAACCTGTCTCATCGGATGGTGTTTGCCTTTCGCGGTACAACTCAGCTATACCGCACGGATAATTCAGTTTCGCTATTGCTTCCTCCCCCTCCAACACCCCTCCCCCTCCGCCTGCTTTGTCGCGAGGGTGGGAGTTGTAAGCCTCGCCGCTAAGGGCGAGGCTTTAACCCTGCTTTTAACCCTACTACAGATTTCCGCGTAACTCTTGTTCCCGCTCGATGGCTTCGAAAAGCGCCTTGAAGTTGCCTTTGCCAAAGCTCTTAGCTCCCTTACGCTGAATGATCTCATAAAACAGCGTTGGACGATCCTCTACGGGCTTCGTAAAGATTTGCAACAGATAACCGTCGGGATCACGATCTACCAGAATGCCGAGTGATTCCAGCACATCGATAGGCTCATCAATCTTGCCTACACGATCTTGTAGATCACGATAGTACGACGTAGGTGTGACAAGAAACTCGACACCACGATCACGAAGGGCCGTGACAGTGCTAATTATGTCATCGGTTGCAAGCGCTAAATGCTGCGCGCCTGGCCCGTGGTAAAAGTCGAGGTACTCCTCGATTTGCGACTTCTTTTTACCGCTAGCAGGTTCGTTAATTGGGAACTTGATGCGGTCGTTTCCGTTTGCCATAACCTTTGACATTAGCGATGAATACTCAGTGCTAATGTCTTCATCGTCGAACGTAATGAGGTTACGGAATCCCATTACGTCTCCGTAGTACTCGACCCAACGATTCATTTGGCCGAGCTCTACGTTACCTACGCAGTGGTCAATGTACTTTAGTCCAACATCTTCGGGCTGATAGCGGGGTGCAACAGCGCGAAAGCCAGGCAGGAACAGTCCTTTGTAGTTGCGGCGTTCAACGAGTGAATGAATAGTGTCGCCGTAAGTTCCAATCGCGGCAATAACTACTTCACCATGTTCATCCCGATGTACCTGTGGTGCATGAATAGGAATAGCGCCACGCGACAGTGCAGTTTCATACGCTAGTGCCGCGTCGTCTACCCACAACGCGTAGTCACGAACACCGTCACCGTGTTTATTAACATGAGCGGCAACTTCTGAATCCGGTGACAACGGTGTCGTGAGAATCAATCTTATCTTGCCCTGCTGCATTAAATAACTCGCCCTATCGCGCACTCCCGTTTCAGGGCCACGATAGCCAACGAGCTGATAGCCAAACGCGGCACGGTAGTAGTGACTAGCCTGCTTTGCGTTGCCAACATAGAACTCTACGTAGTCGGTACCATTGATCGGGAATGCGTCCTTCTCAAGGCCGACTTCCGGAGCGCTGAGCGTTGCCATGAAGATCTCTCCTTATCGTTGAAATGCTGCCTACTTCAAGATAGCACGAAACAGCGCGAGAGCAGACGGGTTGGCTAGCGCGTCCACGTTTTTTACAGGACGGCCATGAATAACCTCCCTAACGGCGATCTCGGAAATCTTGCCGCTAACCGTACGGGGAATGTCGTCAACCTGCTCCACCCAACGCGGTACGTGATGCGGGCTAGTGTGCAGCCTGATCTCCCTGCGAATCCTATCCCGCAGGTCATCATCTAACCGCAACCCTTCCCTGAGCCGCACAAATAACACTATACCACCAATTCCCCCGGTCAGGCTCCCGGCCCCGGTATCGGACGATCCCGCAAAACTCTGTTCGCGCTCAACCACAACTGACTCAAGAACTTCGTCGAATCGCTCTACCTGCTTGTACAGCTCAGCAGTTCCGATTCTCACGCCGCCCGGATTTAACGTTGCATCACTTCTGCCATAAATAATGATGCCATCGTTACTCGTTATCTCAGCCCAATCACCGTGACGCCAACATCCTTCAAAATGCTCAAAGTAGGCGGTGTGATACTTTAGGCCACCCTCGTCGTTCCAAAACTCCACTGGCATGCTAGGAAACGGTTTCGTACACACAAGCTCGCCCGCTTTGTTTGTAACGCTATTACCAGAATCGTCGAAAATGTCTACAGCCATTCCAAGCCCTCTCATTTGCAACTCGCCACGATACACCGCACCACACGGATCGCCCAGTGCGAAGCAACTTACAATATCGGTTCCGCCACTAATGCTAGCCAATCGCACGTCGCTCTTTATTGCTGAATACACAAAGTCGTAGCTGTGGGCAGCGAGTGGACTGCCTGTTGATAGAACAGTCTTTAACGACGACAGATCATAGTTCTCGCGAGGATGAACCGATTCCTTTTCGATAAGCGCCAGATAGCGCGCGCTAGTTCCAAAAACAGTAACTCGCTCTGCCTCCGCCATTCGCCACAAAATCGACGCTTCGGGAGCCAAAGGCGCGCCGTCGTAAAGAACCAACGTTGTGCCCATCGCAAGCGCAGACACCATCCAATTCCACATCATCCAACCACATGTGGTGAAATAGAAGAGAGTATCTTCGTTGGATATATCTGTATGTAATGCGAGCTCTTTCCAATGCTGTAACAATGTACCACCCGCACCATGCACAATACACTTCGGCAATCCTGTAGTGCCTGATGAATACAAAATGTAAAGCGGATGATTAAATGGCAGCCGTTCAAAGCTTGGTGTTGTAACACCGCTATTCGCAGAAACTACCTCTGACAGTGCGCGAGCCCCGCGAATCGCCGACAAGTTTACATTCTTGTTTTCATACTCGACAATCCAAGTTTCTTTTACGCACGTTAACGCACCAACTATCTCCTCTAAACGAGGAACGCAGTTAATGCTCTTTCCTGCATATCTGTAACCAGTAGCGGCGATCAGTACTTTAGGCTCAATTTGCGCGAATCGATCAAGCACGGCTTGTGTGCCAAAATCAGGAGAGCATGAGCTCCATATGGCACCTATCGATGACGCAGCAAGCATCATTGCAACTGTTTCAGGAATATTAGGCATCCAACCTGCAACCCGATCTCCCTTTGTAACTCCCGCAGCGACGAGCGCACTTTGTAGCCTTGCAACGAGAACGGTCAGCTCACCAAAGGTTAACGTTTGCTGCCGTCCCGCTTCATTCCAAGAGATAATTGCAGCCTTGCTATCTGTGCGACGCAGTAAGTTTTCAGCGAAATTGAGCTGCACCGAAGGAAACCATCGCGCGCCACCTGCTGCGCTAGCGGGCTGCATTGTGTCTCCGTTCAACAACACATTACCAATCGCTAATCCGTTCGGTTCGACGTTGGCAACTATTTCGGCTTCACGGAATAGTTCAATCCAAAACTGTTCAACATTACTAACCGACCAGCGCTGCAGAGCATGCGAATCGCGCACAGCATCTGGTACCACATTCGAGTTGCGCAGTTTCTGCACAAACTGCCACATCCGGGTTTTCTCTATCTCCCCCTGACTTGGCGTGTATATCGGGTCGGTATTTCTGCTCAAATCTTCCTCCGTGGCATACAGCCGGCCAACGTCAATTCCGGATTTGTGAGGTCCGCGCAACGGCTACAGCAGCGCACGCTGGGCCATGTACTTCACAATACCATCCGTGTCTATCATGAAACACGAGATGCGCAACCTCGGCAGGCTTCAAGCGCACCTTGAACAGCTTTTCTACTGCCGTGTTGCCCCCAATAGCCGAATGCGGGTCGAGTGATTCGACTTCTGGAGGAAACGGGAATAGATCAAGTTGCGTCTCGGGCAACTCGACCGCTTCCCTTTTGTGGCTGCGCTTCGTCATCGCGTATAAAGCATGAGCGTGTCAATCTCGCTGACTTATCGACACTCTGCCAGCGGTGTGTCATCATTGATATATGACATTTCGGCCAGAATCGACAAACGGCGTTAGCGACTCGCCGGCCATTGCTGTAGGGGAAAGCGCGCGCCCCCAGCGGCGTCGAATAGGACGCCGCCGTACACCCACTATGCGCTTCCTAGTCGCACTGACCAGCGGAGGAGCGCTAGTCGTCGTTGCCGCACTTGTGGCCGCCGCTGCTGTTATCCCACCTGTTGGCGCCCGTCGCGCCGCACGCGACCTCGCATCTCGCGAGCTCGAACTGCAAGTAAGCGCCTCCGAAACAGAAGTTGGAAGAGTATTTGTGTCGCAAAGACGTTGGACAGATATGTGGAGAGAGTCGTTTGGCGTTCTCGTTGCCACCGATAGACGTTTGCTCTTTGTAAGCGCGCCCCCGTCACCCATGCTGCGCCCGCGTGACGAAGGACCCGATGAATTGCAGGTAGAGAGCTATGGATATGATCAGGCGTTTACCCTAGAAACGAGGAACGCACGCTGGCCGTACAACGAAGGTCTCATTTTGCGCACAGTCACAGGTAGTGTTGACTTCATTGTCGACGACACAGGGATGCAAACTGCAAAGCTGTTGGTTGAGTCTACCTCTCAGGCTCGACGCGAAATAACTGTGCAAATACAGCGTCAACAAGCTGCAGCGGTCACAGCAGCGCCGCCGCCTGCAGTTTACGTACCCTACGTAGTTCGGCGTGGTGAAACGTTAACAGGACTTGCTCGGCGGTTTAACACAACGACAGACGTGCTTCGTCAGCTAAACATGCTACAAACGGACGCGATCCAAGCAGGGCAGCGCTTACGAGTGCCCGCAGTTGATTCAATAGGAAGTACTAACGACAATAACAATCGATAGTGTAGCGGGCGCCGCATCAACAACAGTGACACAACGCCCGCTAGACTAAAGCCAAATGCTACTGGCCGAGTATCATTGCAAAGATGAGCGGCGCAACGATAGAGGCGTCAGACTCGATGATGTACTTAGGAGTGTCGATGCCTAGCTTACCCCACGTGATCTTCTCGTTAGGCACGGCCCCAGAGTAAGAACCGTAACTAGTTGTGGAATCGCTTATCTGAGCGAAGTATCCCCATAACGGTACCGTCGTACGCTGCAAATCCTGATGCAACATTGGGACTACGCAGATGGGGAAATCTCCGGCGATACCACCCCCTATCTGGAAGAAGCCCAACGACGAACCAGCGGTAATCTTCGTGTAAACGTCTGCCAAATAAATCATGTACTCGATACCGCTGCGAACCGTGTGCACGTTGCGAATATCACCTTCGATGCAGTGTGCAGCGAATATGTTTCCTGTCGTACTGTCTTCCCAACCAGGCACGATGATTGGAATATTCTTTTGCGCAGCCGCCAACATCCACGAGTTCTTAGGATCTATTTGATAGAACTCCTCAAGCTTTCCGCTAAGCAGAATCTTGTACATGAACTCATGCGGGAAATAACGCTCACCCGCCGCGTCTGCTGCCTTCCACTCTTCGAGAATCGCCTTCTCGATTCGTCGAATTGCTTCACCTTCTGGGATGCATGTGTCAGTAACACGATTCAAGTGCTTGTCTAGTAGAACCTGCTCGTCCTGCGGAGTGAGGTCGCGATAGTTAGGAACGCGCTCGTAGTGATCGTGCGCAACAAGGTTGTAAATATCCTCTTCCAAATTCGCGCCTGTGCACGAAATAGCGTGAACCTTGTCCTGACGAATCATCTCAGCAAGCGACAGTCCCAACTCTGCTGTGCTCATCGCACCAGCAAGTGAGACAAGCATCTTGCCACCCTCGTTGAGGTGCCTAACGTAACCATCTGCTGCGTCTACAAGTGAAGCAGCATTGAAGTGCCGAAAGTTATGACGAATGAAAGCCGTTACAGGGGCTTTGTCGTGCTGAACCATGATATGGAAAGCAAAGTGTCGCAGGTTAAACGCCAGTACAGTACCGTACTGCCGCAGACTGCAGCTGGTGACAAACCACATCACAAGCTGACGCACAGCAATTTACTTCACTTCTCTACTTATTGCCCCTTTGAGTTCAATTCCTTCTCAACCGTATGGTATTCAGCGGTGTCGTGCAGCCTCTGGGTTCGCCTTAACGCGATCCAAATTGCGCCTCCGGCAAAGGGGAGCGCGAAGGCCCCTTGTCCGGACGCAACCGCCGCCGTGGCGGCCAATACACAGAATATCGCAGCGAAGTGAGCACCGCGGCGTGAGTCACGAAGCTGAGCAGGGCGCGGAATCGCGTCCCAACCGACTGGGCCATGTGCGCTTATTGACTGGCCTTCGCCTTCGTGAATGGCTAGCTCTGAGGCTTTAGAAGCAGAATCGTTACCACGTCCCGTTGACAGCTCGTTTACCGATGTAGCGGACGCAGCCAGCGCTGCGGCGGTGATCGTATGCATTACATTAGGCGCCACCGTTTTAGTTTCGTCAACCAGTGAGAGGCCAAGTCTAACTGGGCCTATGACTCCTCGAATAGCGTCATGTCGAGCGCGGTCCGTGTGTACACCAAACGGATTCTGTTCTGCGTTAACAGTGCTAGCACGAGGCGAAGTACGCGGCTCATTGTCACCTAGCATTGCTCGGATAAGTGAACGCGTAAAAGAAGGCAAGCTTGTTTCGCTTCTGATAAGCAGTTTACGTGCTTCGTCGAGCTGTGAATTGCGAATTAGCGTTAGAAGTTCGCGCAGTACACTGCTATTCGTAACGGAGGTGGTCAAAGAGTTATCGTACACACCATTCTGTGCATCTAACGACGACTTGCCGTATATGTCGTGAGTTTGAATAGGGCTTGTAGCAACAGTTGAGTTAGCAGAACTACTCCACACCGTTAGCATTGACGAAATAAGAGAGCGCGCTATGTGCGATTGTTCTGATGTACCCGCAGAGGCCAGCGAGCCTCCTGTGGAAATAGCTCGTAGAACCAATCTCATTTCTAACACCAACTGTTCTCGCGTTATTGATGAGCCTCGAAGTTGAGTGCCCAGCTTCTGGAAAAGCGATTCTATGGAGTCGGCAGTGGTTGCACGAACAGGTTCACCCGTTGCAGCAGAGTTGACATCGCTTGTGCTTTCACGTGAAGTAGCGTGCACAGAAGAATGCGCATTTGCGTGGAGAGTTGCGTGCGGAGTTTCCTGTGTGGCGGAAGGTACGTTTCCGTGTGCGCCATCTTGGCGAACCAACCCACGAGTTGTTTGCGCACGCTCGCTTCCTATCCATGCTTTTGCATAAGCAATTGCGGGGTGATTCGGATGTCTGGCTAATGCGTGAGTTAGAAGTAAAGAGGCTTCATTATTTCGCCCAGCGCGCGCGAGAAGAATAGTTTGGTGAGCTAGCAAAACTGGCTCATCCGGAGCATCTGCCAAGGCGCTTTGGAGAAGCGCGCGTGCGCCTGCGTTGTCACCAACCAACAGCCGTACAAGCGAGCTTAAGTAGCGGAGAGCCAGTGAGGTAGGCATATGCTGCAACGCCTCGGACGCGACTCTTACAGCTTCTCCTGGGAGCCCCAGTACTGCGAGTGCACTGCCTCTTAAGTACCACCCCTGCTCGGTAGTGCGCGCACCTTCCCAGCCATCGTCGAGCAGAGCCAGTGCTTCGGCCGGCATGTTTCTAACAAGAGCACCACGAGCTGCCTCAAGTCGTGCATTTAGCTCCACCCTCCCTATTACGCTGCGCTCCGTAAGAGTGTCGCCATCGGTAAGGAGTTGTAACACATCGATTCCACTTCGACCAAGCAACGGCGCATTGAGATTCAGTCCAGATTGCGAAGATGCGCCCGTACCAACAGCCACCCCTCTACTCGTAAGAGCGACGGGTCTTACTGGGGCGGAGCCACTCCCCGGTTGGACTGATGGAATGTTTGCTGACACAGCTTACGGGCTAGAGGAAGCAACGGCAGGCAAGGTGTGCTTGAGACAGACTGGGTGCCGTGCCCTTAGTTTCGGCTTGGCGCAGCCGTCGCTGCACTAAGTGAACGACTCTTGATACGAATCGGTGCGATAAATCACCTTAGGACGTTTATTAAGGCGTCTGTGACGGGGATTCTGCTATACCCAGAAATCTCAGGGAACCATGCATAGGCTCCTGCGTCGGCGTCGAGTACAATGCGACGACGGGTTGCGCTGTGTTCGTACAGCCGCAACTCTCCGACGTCGGCAGGGCCTTCGGCGAATCCAATAAACCAGAATGAAGCCGTCGCGTTTACTGCGCCTTCGCCGAACTCAGCAGCGAGGGCACGTTCAAGTGGAGTCCAATCAGGTGGTCTGAATACTGGCGACAAGTGTGTACGCATCTGCCGGATGACGCACAGCAATTTCACTCGTAACTATGTATCACAGAGTTGGTTCATGCTGTTCGCTAACCCGCGTACTTACGAAGTCAACTACATCATTCAGTGACTCACGTGCCTCAGGTAATACGGCAGAAAAGAATTGCCAAACGTGCGGCACAGAGCGCCACATTCTAAATGTCACATCAACATTTGCTGCCTTTGCACGTTCTGCAACGCGTACGGAATCGTCGCGCAGTACTTCGTCGGTGCTTGCGTGAATAAGCATAGGCGGCATACCGCTAAAATCAGCATACACTGGTGACACGAGCGGATCGAACGGGGCATGGTTTCCCACATAGAGGCTTGCCGCTCTACGAATTGTGATCGCCGCAAACATCGCGCACTTCTCGCTGTTCTCTTCCAACGAGTTACCGGTGGCCGCTAGGTCGGTCCAGGGAGAGAAAAGAACCAGCGCAGCTGGCATGTGACTTTGTACACTATCTGTAGGAATATCTTGTGTTAGTGCTTGTGCTTGCGATTGTGTTGGCGATTGTGCTTGCGATTGTGACTGTGTTTGCAGTTGAGTTCGTGTTTGCATTTCACATTGTGCATTATCGCCACTGTTTAGCGACTTGAGATACAACGCGAGTGAGAGTGCGAGTCCGCCACCTGCAGAATCACCTGCGATAACAATACGCGAAGGAGCTATATGCCTTTCTTCAGTTAGATAACGCCAAGCGCGTATTGCGTCGTGTAGCGCGGCTGGGTACGGATACTCTGGAGCCAGACGATACTGAGGAACATACGCGCGCGTTTGCAAACGTTGAACAAGAGTGGACACAAGGATGCGGTGTGTCTCTGGCGAACAGGCAATGAAGCCGCCACCGTGCAGATACAACAGAACGGGCGATTGCTGTTTTAAATGGGACGCAGAAACCAGTTCACCACCCGGCCATAGTCCCTGTTCACCTAGTAGCGAAGCAGACGCACCAATAGCCCGCGCAAACAGTCGACGAAGTGCGCGAGGTCTTCCCATATTGTCACGTACCCAGCTTGCATCTATTGGCTTGTACGCGTGAGGGCGCATACGCGCCCTCACTAATGCAGTAACCAACTTCGATTGCCAGCTGCTACGCGACGTCACGCGCGCGTCAGTTTCAATCAACTCCCGACCTGCTTCTCAACACGATCGCGATAGTGTCTACTAAGTCGTAAACGCGTACCATCGTCAAGCAACACTACATAGTCGCCTGAAAACCACTGTTGCATTTCGCGAACCCTATTGAGGTTCACAATTGTAGACCGGTGAATTCTCGCAAATACGCGTGGATCTAACGTTTCTTCTAGATGGCTTATACGTTCGCGAATCGTATGAGTGACCTTGCCCACATGTAAACGCACGTAGTTGCGATCGGCTTCGATCCAATCGATATCGGATGTCTTAACGAAGAACATTCGCCCGTCATGCTTAACTAAGATGCGGCTGGCATGCCTAGACGTGCCCCCCGCCCCCGCCCCCGCTGCTCCGGCGGCTGGGCCGCCGTTTGGTGCAACTGCGCCTCCAAAGGCGGCGTCTGTAGATGCAGCAATGCCGCGCGAAGCAGCGCCAGCAGGAGAACCAGCGGCGAGCATCCTAACAGAGTCCAAAAGCTGCCCCAATCGTTCGGCGGCGGCGGCCTGCTCGCGTCGGCTACGAGCTCGTTGGAACGCTGTGCGAAACCGCTCAGCGTCTACCGGCTTAAGCACATAATCGACCGCATGTACATCGAACGCACGCTGAGCGTGCTCGTCGTACGCAGTGACAAATAACACCATTGGGCGGTGGTTATCGCCTATCTCCCGCAACACCGCAAAGCCATCCATCTCGGGCATCTGCACGTCTAGACAGACTATGTCAGGACTGAGCTCGCGGATACGGTCGACAGCCTCAACGCCGTTGGCGGCCTCACCCACGATCACAACATCAGATTCCGACTGAAGCAGCCGTCTAATACGCTCACGGGCCAGCTCCTCGTCGTCCACGATCAACACACGTACCTGTGACATCTCCGCCTCCTCGCGGAACTGGTCAACCTCCCGGACTACCGAAGGAAGGATAGCAACGAATTGCCTCGAAATCATCCACGCCGTTGCAACATACCCGGCTAAGCCACTAATTCTTCGTTTGATATGTCAGCTATGTTCGACTCCAGAAACAGCAAAAAGGTTGCTCCTGCCAGCGGTTGGCTAACCATAGCCGACGAGGGGGAAAGGCTCCGTAAATATACGCGCCTTATTTTCGCCCTTGCCTGGTTCATCCCTGCCCTGGTTGCCACGCTTCAAATAGTTCTGTGGGGCGGCCTCAGCCGCGAGGTTGGCCTAGCCACAACGTTGCTCTGGCAAATCGTAGTGTGGGGCGTGTGGGCAATCTGGTCGCAGGTGATTCTTACCATTGTAGAGCGAGTACATCTAACCGCCGACAATCTTTGGCAATGGATAGCGATTCACGTTGCAAACTGTCTCAGCGTTTGCATAGTGAACGTTCTGCTTATTGCGTCGCTCAACAGATACTTTACGCAATCAGCATCAACTGACTCTCCGCAGCTCCTTAGCTTCTCACCTAACAACAACTTGGCTTTCCAGCTTGTGTTGTATTGGGCGGTGGTTGGCGCTGCATACATGGTTGAGTATCTGCGTCGTTACCGCGAGCGTGATAAACTTGCACTTCACCTAGAGCAAAAATTGTCACATATGCAATTAGATGCTCTTCGCATGCAGTTGAATCCGCATTTCCTTTTCAATGCTCTCAACTCTGTAGCTGCGCTAATGGACATTAACGTAGACAAGGCTCAGTCTATGTTAACACGCATTAGTGATTTGCTAAGACTTTCACTTAAAAGTGCGGGCTCGCCAACAATTCCTGTATGGCAGGAAATTGAGCTAGCCGAGTTGTATTTGAGTGTGGCAAAGTTCCGCTATGGCGATGGGCTCGAGGTAGATATCAATGTCGATCCTCACGTGGTTGACGCTCAAATACCGAGCTTCATTTTGCAGCCGCTAATTGAGAACGCGTTGAAGCATGGTTTGCAACCTGGGCGCGAAGGCCAACAAATATCAATAGGCCTGAAGCAGTCGGGCGATGCACTAGAGCTATTAGTTGAAGACAACGGACGCGGCTTAGATGGTCTCATTACAAACAGCGGAAGATTTCTGGCTGCAAGACCATCGGTAGACGGACTAGGCATAGGGCTAACTAACACTAGGTCGCGACTCACAATGTTATACGGTGATCGCTACGCATTTAGAATGACCAACACCGCGAACGGTGGCTGTCGTGTCGAGATCCGCCTTCCAGTGGAATAGGGCAAAGCCGGCGTTAGTGCCAGGAAAACGCCGTAACAAGTACTGAGTGAAAGCAAGCAAGTAAAAGTTATCAACACCAAATGTGGGCATTCGTAACAGACGTGGATAACTAAGTCGTCATAGGGTTGACGGATAGCGCGCGATACACGAGAGTGATGCAGAGAATGTGACGCTCGCCTAACGATACGCGTATTCCGTTGCATACACAGTTGTGATGCTACTATCGCATCTGGTATCCAACTGGTACCGCATATGGTACCGCAGTGCAGTCTCAGTTCGGCTCAACGACCCCGCTTTCGATCATGCCGATATACTACCGACGTTGTGAATCATGTGGTTCGAAGGCGCTGGCAACCGCTACACGGTGCCCGCGTTGTGAACTTGCATTTGAGCTAAATGATTCGAGAGGGAAACGTCACCGCCTCATTCCCTGCCGCAGCTGCAACATTGTCCAACCGTCTACCGCAACTGAATGTCGGTGGTGCGGCGATAAGCTCGCCACTAAACGTTTCTCCGGACGTTCGGTAATCACAGCTGCAACAGCTGTGGCCGCTGTAGTGCTACTGTTCGTATCGCGTAATGCCATTGTTACATCGTTCCAATCTGCACTTTCTGGTGACACGCAAAAGGCGGCGCCTGCGGTGCCAGTAGATATGCCTCAAAGTTCGCACAGCCCTTCAATCGCGGTTGCATCGGCACTTCAACAATCTGTAGACTCGGTGCCAGTAATCGCGGTTCAACAGGACAGTGCCACAAGTCATGTTGCTGACCAGTACAGAGTTTCGCAGGTAACCGACTCCATACAGCCGTGGGAGGAAGCGAAGGCGCTGACATGGGTTAACGTCCGGGCCGACCGAAGCCGCGATGCTACGATAGTCGCCGTTGTGAACCCTGACGATGTCGTGAGGTTAGGTGCTAATAGTGCTGGGTGGCGCAGAGTAAGCGTTGATGGAGCTATAGGATGGGTAGATGGCAGACACTTCACCACACCGGGGCAAAACTAGCGCTGTAGTTAGCAAACCAGTTCGCTTTAAGCTTGGCGCTGTTGCGGTTGTGTGCGAATGAAATGAAGTTTCAATACACACTTTTACAGGGATCATTGTGACTACAAACCAACGTTCGTCAGCAGGGATTCTAATTGCGGTTATAGTTGCCGCAGGACTAGCGTTTGCCGGCTTCCTCGCGGGACGCGGTGTTGCTCAAATGAGACTCGGCGATAGATCAGTTGTAGTTCGAGGCGTCGCAGAGAGTGAAGCGAGAGCCGACTTGGCAATATGGCCGCTAAGACTTTCAATAGCTGATGACGACTTGTCGCGCGCGAACGCTGCGCTTGAGCGTAGCGTTGCGCAGGTGCGTTCATTCCTTGCAAACAATGGACTGGACAGCAGCGGCACAGAAGTCGTTGTACAAGATTTTTCAGTGCAAGACTCGCGTACACAGGGCGGCTATCAATCTGGTGCTAGCAGATTTGTTATTCGTCAAACACTTGTTGTACGCAGCAGTCAGGTAGATAAGGTGCAGCAAGCCAGCCAGAACGTTGCCGAACTTGTTAAAGCAGGTGTTGTTCTTACATCTGGACAGGAGTGGGGCGGCGGCGGTCCAACATTTGTGTTCACCAGACTTAACGACCTAAAACCGCCAATGATTGCAGAAGCAACGGCTGAAGCGCGTAAAGCTGCAGAACAATTCGCGCGTGACTCTGAGAGTAGCCTTACTGGAATACGACGTGCTACGCAGGGGTACTTTGAAATACTTCCACGTGATCAGGCTCCCGGCATTTCGCAAGAGAGTCAGGTTGTAAAAACAATACGTGTTGTAACAACCGTTGAATACGGTCTTCGCGACTAAGGTTCGTTAAAGGTGCGTTAGCTGTCTTTCGCTGTTGCCTGAACAACTTTCTAAGGGAAATGTTGTTCAGGGCAATGCGCGGGAGTGTGTAGTGGACTATGTTACATGCAACACGAGGAGATCCCATGCCTGAGTCATTCGTCTTCGTTGAAGATGGTCGCACGTTCACATGCTGCGTAGAATCGAGTGCAGCAACACGCGGAGAAGCGTGGTGGTGGTTTACAGTAACTGGCGACGGTCAGCGATACGCAGCATTCAGACCTATTGAAGGTGAAGATCAGTCAACTGTACAACAGCGAATAGCTAAGTACTACTCTGACCGTCTTGAGCGAATCGCAGCGCCGCCGGTAAAGCGCTGGTCGCGTGGTGGCCCTCCGGGGCACGAACAGCAACAACAGCCATCGTCGTAGCTACTGTTGTCGCAGTAGCTACTGTTCTCGTTGTAGCCGCTATTACGACGTAACGCGCTCGTTTAGTAGGCATGGTTGGCGCGGTACGGTGGCGTGGCGTTGGCGCGATACTTCGTCGCAATAGTCGCTTAGCTTTTTATAAAGAGCGTTATTCGTAAGAGTAGTAGTTGCTCAAGCCGTCCAAACAATAGAAAGTCGCGCGAACTGGGTGCCGAACACTTGCAACGGTGCGGCTTAGCTTACGTCGATTTGATTATGGGCCTGGGAGGAGTTGAACCTCCGACCTCACGCTTATCAGGCAGGGCCGCGGCTTTCTCGGCGCGCTAATCGCGCCAAACGCTCTAATAGATGTAACCGCATTTCCGTGAGCGCTCCTAGCGCAAGTTTGGCGTCGATCGCGGAGCAAAACGGAGCAAGCGCCAGCAATTTTAGTTCAGTCATTTTTAGGCGTGCGCGGTTGCGCGTTGCTGCATGATCCTCGATTTCATACAGGTTCGCAATCTCTCCGTTGAGTTTGTCACTCTCACCTCCGACCTCAACGCGTACGGCGACGTGGTGGAGATGTGTGTCCGGCACGGGTTGGTGGCGAGGCTCGAGTGGACAGGCGATAGGTCCGCGTGGTACGTGCGTGTATTCACAGAGAGAGGCGACGTGGTGGCCGGCCGCGTGTGTGCGCCAAACGTCCTCGCTATCGTCGACGGTCAGGTGCGGAGCTACGACGATTTTGCCGGGTTCGAGAACCAGTATCCTGCTGTCCGAACTGCGAAGCCTGCCTTAAATCACAGGGCGGCGAAATGATCCACCGTTTCGAAATCGCGCACACCGCGGTGGTTGAGTTTGTCGAATTGACGTCAAATATCAGCACCGTGCTAGACGCACTTCATCTGGTGTGGTCCTACGGGTTCGTCGGTCATATCAGGCCGATATACCTCCCAGCTTCGGACAACCCGTGGCGGCTACGCGCCTGTGTGCGCGTGTCTACTGGAGGTATGTCTAACGCCGAGGACAGGGTGGTGATCGAGTCAGCGCGTGAGCCTAACGTTATCGCGGTGATCGACGGTCAGGTTCGGTTTTTCCAAAATATCGGGGCATTCGTCAAGAACTACCCTGCCGCTAATGCAGCAGGTGTTTCGAACTTACAGCTTCAAAAAGGGGCGGAAAATGCAAGTGCTTAGCCCGAATGAACTCATTGTTGACTTGTTTGCCGGCGGCGGCGGCGCGTCTTTAGGGATCGAACTGGCTACGGGCCGATCCCCGGATATCGCCGTCAATCACGATGCCGAGGCGATCGCAATGCACGCCGTCAACCATCCTACCACACGTCATTACGCGACCGATGTATGGGGTGTTGACCCTGTTGAGGCAACCTCGGGTAAGCCTGTTGGCCTCATGTGGCTCAGTCCTGATTGCAAGCATTTTTCGAAAGCCAAGGGGGCTAAACCGCGCGACTTAAAGGTGCGAGATTTAGCCTGGACAGCCGTCGATTGGGCTCGGACCGTGCGACCACGCTGCATAATCCTAGAGAATGTTGAAGAATTTAAAACTTGGGGCCCACTCGACGACCGCGGGATGCCGCTAGCGCCAGATGCAGGCGTAACGTTCAATGCGTTCGTGCGTTCGCTGCAGCGGCTTAGTTACAGGGTCGAATGGAGAGAATTGCGCGCCTGTAATTTTAGAGCGCCTACGATTCGCAAACGGCTATACGTGATTGCTATGCGCGACGACCAGCCTGTTATTTGGCCGAATCCAACGCACTCAAAAGATGGACGCCATGGGCTACTGCCATGGCGCGCCGCAGCTGAATGCATCGACTGGGCGATTGAAAGTCCTTCGATTTTCGAGCGCACGAAACCGCTAGTCCCCAACACGCTGCGTCGTATAGCGGCAGGGCTAAGAAAATACGTTATCGAATCTGCGAACCCGTTTCTTGCGCCTGTCAGTGCGTATAGGGGCGGACGACAAGACCATTCGACATTAGTGACTGCATTCCTCGCCAAACATTATAGTGAGCGTCGGCGTGGCGAGGTGATGGGATCCTCGTTGGAGGAGCCGATAGGTACCGTTACCACAGTCGATCACCACGCACTCGTAACTGCAACAATGGTGCAGGTCGGGTACGGCGAGCGAGAAAGGCAAGCACCGCGAGCGCTCGATATCAAGCAACCCCTCGGAACCGTTGTTGGAACGGGCAAACACGCATTGGTAGTGGCATTCCTTGTCGCATACTACGGCGCAGAGCGTGATGGCGGAACACTCAACGATCCGCTTCGCACCGTAACTACAAAGGATCGTTTTGGTTTGGTGACAGTCGAGTCGCGCGAGTACCAGATCGTTGATATCGGTATGCGCATGCTAACGCCTCGCGAATTGTTTCGTGCGCAGGGGTTTCCGGACTCGTATCAGATTGAGGCTGAGGTGAACGGCAAACGTTTATCAAAGGCAACTCAAATCAGAATGTGCGGCAACAGCGTTTGCCCTCCGGTAGCAGCTGCATTAGTTCGCGCGCAGTTCTCGTCGTCAACTGCAGCGCAGGAGGCAGCGTGACAACATGGCAGGAGCGAGTAATACCTTACTTCGCGAAAGATTGGTGGTGCGCAGAAAGAGGCGATTTGCGGCTAAACGTTTACTCTGAAGTCGCGTCATACCTCGACGGTATACAACACTTTGTTTATCGCGCGATCATCGAACGTCGCGCGCCTGATGGACGCTGGCTGACAGCGGCTCACACAACTCACTCCACGCGAGAAGCCGCGCAGCAGTGGTGTGAGCGGGAGGCTGCGCGATGAGCGCTCCCAAATACCGCCCCAGGTACATAGTGTCAGAGGTGACCGCGATACAGTGGCAGAGGTCAGGCGCCAACTGGCGCGAAATCGTGGATTTCCTTGCTGGGGCAGAGCCAGAAGTAGGAAATGCGACTAAGCGGGGAATGCCAATCGGTATCCACTTCAACTCGCCCCTTCATACTCACCACGAGGTACTAAACTGGGGCGACTACGCTATTCGGACAGTGGACAGGAGCGGAAGCGTAGTGTACCAGGGCTTCTGTGAGGAAGACTTTCTGCACACCTTCGAGCCACTAAAGGAGGCACGCAAGAGGGTTCAGTGGCGGAAGCGAAAAGGGTTAAGGAGTTGGTACGCCAGAAAGAACAACGCGCACCTAGACGTGAGGCGGTTAGTGATGCTTGGGCGCGACGGTTTTTACGCGCAAGTAGACAACCTGAAAAATGGAATGGGATGCGTTACGTCAGGAACCTTCACCACGCTTGCCGAAGCTCAAGCGTGGTGTGAAGACGAGGCGGGCAAGTGAGCAACGCACTTAACCCCTGCCCTATCTGCGCGGGCAAAGCGGTGTTGGTTATCGGGTGGGATTGGAGCCACGACTTCGACGAGGACTTACTGCCTGGACAGTTCGGCGTGCAGTGCCAGTACGGCTGCCAAAGCTTGGTTACTGGCGAGACGCGATCACAGGTAACCGAGAAGTGGAACATGCGCGGTATACAACGATACGACCGCGAAACGAGAGGCGTTCAATGAACTACACGGCTTTGCATTTTATAGCGACACTGCTCGCTGCTTCAATCATGATCGCAACGCTAGTCACAGTAGTCGCAATCATCGCCTGGTGGTGGCGTAACCGCGACGCACGCGCAAACGCAATCAGCAAGGCGAATAGGAGAATAAGATGAGCATGGTAAAAAGGTACCGGAGTAAGCCCAAGTATCCAGGGCACAAGCCTCGGCTCATTTTCGAAGCGATACAGGTGACACCTGACACCCTGCTAGAAGTGTTGTCTTTCTTGGGCACCGCCTGCGTCGGCATGCGAGACGGACTGCCTGTAATACAAACAATACACGGCATGCAGACACTCCGGTGGAACGACTACGTACTTCGCGATGGAAAGCGCGGCTTTGGCGCGTGTGGCGCGCCTGCCTTCTTTGGCGCTCTTGGTATGGTCGAGGATGGCGAAGGATGACCGTGAGCGCTCGCGACACAGCCATATCTGCTGTCGCTGTAGAAGTGCAGCGAAATCAAATAGCAGTAGCGCTAAACGATGCTATAGGTGATCGAGTAGTGTGCGACCACGTCTTGCGCAGTCTCGAAAAGCTGATCACTCTAGCACGTGCCGACGGTGCATTGCACGCATATTCGCGTCTGCAAGAGGAGTCGCAGTGAGCGCACCTCTATCTTTTGAAGAGATCGCCCTAGTGGTGCGTCTACACGACGAGCTGACAGCGGCTGACCGACTCGATGAAGCAGAGACACTGCGTGGATTACTCACACGCGCGCAGAGCCCAGCGCGGCAAGAAACAGACGACGAACGCCGTCGCAGATTAGCGCGTGACCGGAAGCGACGGTCACGCGATAGTCACGCTATGTCACGCTTAGATCGTGACATGTCACGCAATGTCACGCGTGACCAAAGCGTGACCGAGCGTGACATGATCAATGACGGACCGGGAGGCGTAATAGCCAAAGCCGTTGAATTTCCACACGTTAGCCCTTCGACCAGCGATGGCGCGGCGCGTGACATGCAGCGTGACCAAAGCGTGACGCTGCGTGACATGGGGGGTAAGGGGGGTGTTGTTGTTTCTAATTCAACTAATAGAGAAGAGAAAACAACAAAAACAAACGCGCGCGAGCGTGACATGTCACGCAATGTCACGCGTGACAATGGCGTGACGCTCACACCGATGCTGCCGCTAGCCCAAACAACAAGACGGCTCGCTGTACTGTCCGAGCACAGCAGAAAACGAGATCGCACGCTGCGAATGCAAGTCGAGCTTGTGTTTGCGTATTGGTGCGCGGCGCTCGCAAAGCGCCGCGCAATTCTGTCAACAGGCAGAGAACAAAGCATTGCTGCACGGTTGCGTGAGAACGGCGGCGACGCCTCCGAGCTATGCTATGCCATTGACGGAATCAAACAGAGCAAGTATCACATGGGTGCTAATGATTCGAAGATGAGGTATGATGACATCACAGTCGTCTGCAAGGATCGTTCGCAAGTCGAAAGGTTTGCAGGCACACAGGCGGGTTTCCAGCGCGAAGAAGAACACCCTTTCGTGCGAGACGCTCGCAATGAGTTATTAGCCCAATCCGCGGTCGCCTCAATTGCGCAGCAAGAGGTGATGCATGCCTGACCATTCACTATGGCAAGGAGTCCCCGTGGCTGATACCGTTATGACGCCTGCAGTGAGTGAAGGCGCTGCAACGACGATACATCGCACAGATGCTGTGTTAGCTCGCATTCGTGAGCGCTGGGGCGAGCCGAAGGAAAACAGTTTGGAGCCATGTAACGTATGCGGAGCGAAAGTGCAGATAGTCGCAGGTAGACTTACTCGCACCTGTAACTATGCCATTCACGCACAACAGCGCGCTGACGATCGTGCGACTGCACCGCTCTCAGTTAGTCCAAAAGAAGCCGTCGAGTCGATTCGACGAGCTAGCGACGAATCAGAAGATTGGTGGCAAAGATGAGAACACAAGTTTTTAGAGGAGCAGAAGACGGCGAAGTCGCTGTCGGTGAGTCGCTCACGTTTGATATACCAGAGCCTCCTAGCATCAATCAGATGCTGAGAGCGTCGCGCGCTAGTCCGTTTGTTTACTCGCGCGCTGTGAAGCTCTACCGTCAGAAGTTAGCGAACGCGCTAGTATTAGGGCGTGTGCGCACACCGCGCGCACCGTGGAATGCCTGGGCACTCACTGCAATGCATTTCCGATTACACGGCTTACGTGACGAGCAAGAGTTAGCGGCTAGTCTCAAGTGGGCGATTGACGCCCTTGTGAAAATAGGATTTGCACGCGATGATGATCCTAATTCATTTCGCGTGGAATGCCGGCCGACGCAAACTATCGATCGGAAGCGAAGAGGCGTAACGCTCACGTTCAGACGCGACGCATAGATGCTCACTATCAGTCTCAATCTCGACGAGTTCACTCGTAGCCTAGACGATCTCTCGCGTCGACAGCTTCCCTACGCGTTAGCGTTAGCGTTGAACCGCACAGCGGAAGAGCGACAGCACGCAATGCGCGAACGCATAGTGACAGCTCTGACGGTGCGACATCCGTCTGCTGCGAACCTATTTCGACAATCGGTGCGGTTCGCACGTGAGGATCGCGCGGACATCAAAAAAGCCAAGTACTCTGCTGAGGTCAAAGTTATTGGTCGCGACACTCCAGCTGAGCGTGCACAGTATCGTCGTTTCGGTGCGATGATATTGCGTCACGAGGAGGGCGGACGACGCACCGCACAGACGATGGTGCGCGTCGGCAATAGAGGTATGCCAGCGTTCTACCTGCCGGCGAACAGAGACACAGTTCGTCGTGCGGACTACCCGCGCAATATTGGTGCGGTCGCTCGCAAAGAAGTAGACGGCAGATCGATCTTCGCGAAGAGCAAACGACGCACGCGCAAGGTGAAGGGCGATCACGTTCGCGGTGTCAGCTACTACACTGTGCCATTAGGTCCTGACGGTCGAGGCGTCATCTTCAAGCGCTGGCAGTTCGGAAATCAGATGAGCAAGTCGCAACCGGTGTGGTGGCTCAAACCAACGGTCAATCTGCGACCGCAGCTCAACCTCGCCGAGACTTTCTATCGCGGAGCTGCAGAACAATTGCGCGCGAACCTCGTCGGGTTTTTAGGACACGCAATCTCGACAGCAAAGCGATGATGAAGACACCACTAACGCGAGACGGCATTTTTTGCCGGGCACGGGTCCTCCCGCCGTACCCTACGCCTCGGGTAGCCGCGGACCACGTTGCGGGGCCATGTGAACGACTCGCTAAAGTGGTTGTTGTTCTTCGCTTCTCGCGCTTTCCGCTCGCAGCCATTGCGTGAATATCCGTGCGCTCACGAAGCGGCAGATGGCTACGCTGTTATCCGTGAGCGAGCCCACGATCGCGAAATGGGTGGACGAGGGCGCGCCGTGCACGCAGCGTGGCGGACGCGGAAAAGCCGCGCAGTTTGACGCGCCGGAGTTCGTGAAGTGGTGGGCAGGAAACAAAGTCTCGCCGACGACTGCAGCTAAAGACGGCGTCAGTCTCTCCGACCGCGAGCGCATGATCGACATTGCGACAAAAGAATTGCGCTACCGACAAATGGAGGAGACCGTGATTGAGAGAGAAGCTGCTGTGCGCGTGATCCGCGGCGTATTCGCGACGTGCGCAGCTGGGCTTCGCCAGTCAGCTCGTCGCTGGGCTCACCTACTCATTGGGGTAGAGGATGAGGCTGGAGCCGTCGAAGCCCAAGAGAAAATTGCCGAATCAATTATTGCCGACCTGCGTTTGCCCGAGATGTGGGAGACCGTGCACGAAGACACGGAAGAATCGCTAGAAGGTGAGGTCGCGCAATCGTGATCGACTTCGCCGCGCAATCGACAGACAGAGCGCTTCGCATTAGCGCGGACGCACTGCGCTTGCGCGAAGCTGTGATACAGGAAGCACAGTTGTTTTTCTCGCCGCGAACGATGCGTGGTATCGCGGAGACCGCGGACGCCGTGCGCATACTCCCTAGTTCGACTAGCTCCGAAGGTGGCCCGTTTCGCACTTCGCGCGTGCCGTACATGCGGAAGATCATGGACGCATTACAGAACCCACGAGTGCAAACGGTCGTCGTCATGAAAGGCGCGCAAACAGCGGGCACCACCATCGCGGAGAATTGGATCCTCTGGACAATGCTCGAAAGTCCTAGCCCAATGCTCGCTATATGGCCGACGGAAAAGCTGCTGCAGCGGTGGTCGCTTACACGACTTGATAAGATGATTGAGTCGACCCCTGAGCTGAAACGCTTGTTCAATCGTTCGGGACTGCGCGACTCGAATGATTCTATTGCGCACAAAGAAGGACCTGGCTGGACCCTAGACCTTCTCACCGCTCGTTCGTCGAGTGATCTGCGCTCGATATCAGCGCGTCGACTGTGGTTCTCCGAGGTGGACAACGTCATTCAAGAGATTGCTTCAGATGGTGATCCATTTGAACTCGCACGGTCGCGCGGTGAAACGTTCTGGGATTACAAGGAACTTTTTGAATCGACACCGACCGAAGCTGGGCACAGTCGTATCTGGGCAGAACTCATTCGCACCACATGGAACGATTGGTGGCAAGCCTGCCCTCATTGCGGTCTCGAGCAAGTCTTTGTGTGGAGCGACGGTATGGAAGACGGCGACCTCAATCGATCGGGTTCACGCAGGTTTGTCTGGGAGCGCGATAAACACGGCGAGGTGATACCTGGATCAGTCACCTACGCGTGCCAGAATGGGTGCTCTATCGAGGAACACCACAAAGTTCGAATGCTAGCCGCTGGAGAATGGCGGCCACGACACCCTGAGCGTACGAGTGCAGAAGGGTTTCACATTCCCGCGTGGATCTCGCCGTTCATCAGTTGGACACGCATCGCGCAAAGGTTCATGCGCGCGACGAAGGTAGAAGCGCGCATGAGAACGTTCATCAACAACATCTGCGGACTTCCGTATACGCCGAGCGCGGGCCGAGTACTGCAGCCTCATTTCCTTCGTTCGCGAGAGGAAGAGTACGACGCACCCTGCCCTTCTGGTGTTCGTGTTCTTGTCGCCAGTTGCGACGTGCAGGCAGATCGCATCGAGGTAATGATCGTTGGGTACGGAGCTGGCGAAGAGGCGTGGGTGATAGAGTGGGCGCAACTCGATGGCGAGCCCGCACTCTCGCAAGTGTGGCGAGACCTTGGCGCTTTCCTGCGCTCTACCTGGACAGACGCGAGCAGGAAGAAACGCAGTGTGTCAGCTGTGTGTATCGACGCTCGGTATCAGAGCGAACGTGTTCATAGATTCGCCGCTAACTGGGTAGGCGACAACGGCGCACGCGCAATACCTATCGTCGGTGTCGACGGCAGACCTCGCCCGGTGTTAGCGACCCCACCGCCGAGCAAGAGACGTCGCGCGCAAAAGCGCAAACCAGCGCGACAAGTAGGCACAGACACAGTGAAAGATTTGCTCGTAGAGAGACTGGCGATAAAGGAGCCAGGGCCGGGCTATATTCATTTCCCAGAAGGTTTAGATCCCGCGTTCTACGAGCAGTTGACATCTGAAGAGTTGCGCACCGAGTATCGCAAGAAGCGCCCAGTGCGTGTTTGGAGATTGAAGCGAGAGGGGCTTGCGAATGAAGCACTAGACTTGAGCGTGTACGCGTACGCTGCACTCACGTCACTGGGTTCGCGCGTGCTCGCAGATCTCTCTCGGCTCGCCCGCGAACAAGTCTCTGGCGAACGCATTAAAGAGTCGGCAACTCCCGCGGCCGCAGACAGCGGTAAGGGCGGCACGACGCCGCGCGCGCAACGACGCTCACGCGTTATCTCGCAGGCGTGGGAATGATGGAGCTTCCCCTATTCAGACAAATACACGAAGACGATCGCTGCAGCTCTCGCGACCTGCTTGTTTGGCGCCGATCAGTAGAGCGGTTGGATCTGTTCGAATGGCGAAAGCTCTCGTCAGCGGTATACGCAGATATATGGGGTATACCGGAGCGCACTATCCGCCGCGCCTTAGAGAACATAGTGGCGTTTGGCTACCTTTACCGCCGTGAGTGCGACGCGCGTGGACAATACGAATACCGAATACCATTCTCGCGCATCATGTTCGACGGCGATTTCGCTGATGCACCACCGCGAGACGATGATCCGCCGCACAATTACTTCCTTCACGCAGCGCAAGTTGAGCACACAGATATATCCGTGACACAAACGACGCCAACGAAGCAAGCAAAACGAGTATTGCCGCGCATTATCTCAAGGGGTGTTCTCTAAGTTTTTGCGCCAACAACGCTCACTTGATACGACGGTTTTTGCAACTATTGTGACACGACATTTGTAAAGTTATAAGCAACAGTGCATTGCACGACAGTTAAAAGTTTGCCGGATTCGCTGATAATAGTGGTTTTCCACAGACGTATTAATAGATGTAAAAACTACAAATCGCTGCGTCGAACGTGCGAAACTGAGGCGCATTTGCAATTTCTTGCCGCATTCGCAACGCGCGATCACTGTTGATGTAATTGCGAAAGCTTATATGTATGCGCGCATGAACGCAGCTGAGCGCGACGCGCGCATCACCGAACTCAAGGAAGATTTACAGCGCATACGCAACGCGATGCGCGCGGTAATCACTGGCGGGCAAGCATACTCTGCTGAAGGTCGCGTGATGACGCGCGCGGACCTTCGCGAGTTGCGCGCACTAGAGCGCGATCTTGCCGCGGAACTCGCGCAACTCAAGCGCAACAGTGGCGCTCGCGTATTCGGAGTGCTGCACCGTTGAAGTCCACGCAGCGCGGCTTGGCGCGGCAGAAGTCGCGATCTATAGCGCGCAGTAATGCTGCTGCGATACAAAAGCGCCGCTCATTCCGATCGATGTTCGGGAACGCGGGTTACGACGGCGCGCGCACCGACATTCGTGAACTGCGCTCTTGGACACCAGCGCTGGGCTCGCCAGACCAAGACATACTTTGGGATCTGCCCGCGCTACGTGCGCGAGCTCGCGACGCCGAGCGAAACCAACCGCTCGCTGCCGGTGCAATCCGCACCAAACTAGACAACATCGTTGGTAGTGGACTCACGCCCTCAGCTGAGATAGACCGTGAGGCGCTCGGCATCGATGCCGAAACGGCTTACGGAATTGAGCGGCAAATGGATCGCATTTACGCCGTTGTCACGTCGCGTTCGGGGTTCGACGCTGCAGGTAAGCTCACGTTCGGTCAGCTGCAGCGATTGGCGTTGCACACACGCCTTACCAGCGGTGACGCTTTCGTGGTGCGTCGGTATATACCGCGCGCTGGTGACGTGGTCGCGCTCAAGCTGCAGTTGCTTGAATCGGACAGGTGCAGCAACCCAGACAATCGGCAAAACGACATTCTCCTCCGCGACGGTGTTGCCGTCGATGAGGTCGGATGTGCGACGGGCTACTGGTTTTCCAATCAGTACCCGAGTGAGTCTGCGCTCGGCGCTGGTGCCGCACTCACGTGGTCGTTCATGCCGGCGCGCGGGCAGACTGGTTCGCCGCTGGTTTTGCACGTAGCTGAGCAGATACGTAGCGGTCAGAGTCGCGGTGTCCCGGTTCTCGCACCGGTACTGCGACAACTGAAACAGATTGATCGCGCAATTGATTCGGAGCTCGCAGCCTGGGTAATCAGCTCGATGTTCACCGTGTTCGTGAAGACCACGAACGAGGGGACAGAACGTCCGCTTTCTGACCTAGAGGACGACGCAATTCGCGATCTCGTGGCGAGCGCCAACGAGATGAAGCTAGGTCATGGAGCGATCGTAGGACTCGATGAAAATCAAAGCATTGAGATCGCCAACCCGTCGAGACCAAACCCAAACATCGACGGCTTCCTCGATACGCTAGCGCGCTGTATCGGTGTAGCGCTCGGTATCCCTAAGGAACTGCTATTGAAGACCTTCAATAGCAGCTACTCCGCATCGCGCGCAGCGCTACACGAAGCGTGGCGCACATTCGAAACGCAACAAGACTGGCTAGTCTCGTCTCTTTGTCAACCAGTGTACGAATGGGTTATTGACGAAGCTGTCGCCCGTGGTCTGCTCAACGCACCTGGCTACGTAGAGGATCCATTCATTCGCGCCGCTTATCTCGGCACAACGTGGACTGGCCCGACCATTACCTCACTCGATCCAGAGAAAGAAGTCCGCGCAGCTGAACGCGCAATGCGCGCTGGACTAGGTTCGCGGCACATCTACACACCGCAACTAACCGGTAAACACTGGCGCACGGTGAATGATCAATTAGAGAAGGAACGCTCCGCGCGAAAAGAAGCGCAACTCGATGTAACGGACGCGACTGAATCGTTAGACCTGTCGAACAATGATCCACTCTCCACCGACGATGACACCGCCGAGGAATCTCATGGCTCGTAGCAAACACCGTGCGCCGTCGTCGGTAGAGCAGCGCGATCGCACGAATATCGTTTCCGCGATAGTGAGCGAACCGTGGTTTATCACCACGCGCGCCTTGGAAGGCGTGGTCGCGCGTGTTCAAACAGAGTACACGCTGGTTGCGGAGCTAGATGAAAGCACTGATGCGGACCTGCGCGGCGTCGCCATTCGTGATGGCGTTGCGTCGTTCCGCGTATCAGGTGCACTCGCGTCGCCGGGTAGTTGGCTCGCGTGGTGGTATAACGATTACGAGACTATCGGCAACATTGTCTCACGTCTGGCCCAACATCAAAATTGCCACACGATCGTGCTGGTGCTTGATACGCCTGGCGGCATGGTCGCCGGCTGTCACGAATTAGCGCAAGCGATTCGTGAAACAACTAAGGTCAAGCGCGTTGTGGCGTACGTTGAGGGAGACGCCTGCAGCGCTGGCTATTGGATCGCCTCTGCATGCAGCGAGATCGTAGCGTCACCTACTGCGATACTCGGCTGTCTCGGCGTACAAACGTCGTACTCAGATATTAGCGCTCTTCTGGAGCGCATCGGCATTAAAGAAATCACCGTCACTTCGACGGCGACGCCGAACAAGAACAAAGCACCGACTGATGATGATGGCCACGCGCAGTGGCAGAAAACAATTGACGATCTCGCGGAGGTCTTTCTTCGCGACGTCGCGGTCAATCGCAATGTGACGCCTGAACACGTCAACGCGCACTTCGGTCGCGGCGACGTCTTAGTCGGTCAGCATGCGCTCGCTGCAAAAATGTGCGACCGCATTCTGACATTCGAAGAGCTCCATCGTGAGCTCGTGGCGAATCGCGCCACAAACGCCGCATCTGCGGCACCACACAACGGAGGGAACTTGAAGAGGACAGCACGCAAGCTGGCGACGCGCAAGCGTCGAGCAGCTACAGCAGCAGCCTTCGAGCGTGATGCCGAGGTGCGTGCGATAGTCACGCGCTCGGTTGGCGTTGAAGAAGGTGACGTTGGAACAGTCGTCGAAGTGCGAGACGGCACGTTCTACGGCGTTCGGTTCGGCGATGATGCCGATTCGGAATATCGGTATCTCGCAGAGGACGAGCTCGAAGTGGTGAGCGACGCGAGCACGTCTGATGGAGAGAGTGATAGCACCGCTGAGGAAGACGATGAAGAAGAAGAGCAGTCGTCTGAAAGCGATGACGAGGACGATGACGAGGACGCGAGCGAAGACGAAGACGATGAAGAGAAGACGGCTCGTCGTCGCGTGCACAGTGTGCAGCAGCGTCGCGTAAGCCGCGCGGTGAAAGCTGAGCGCATGCGCATCATGGGCATTCTCACGTTGCGCACACGCGCAAGTATCGAGTCGCTCTTGAAGTTCATGAAAGACCCGGCGTGCACACCTGAGCGCGCTGCGCATCGATTGCTCACCGGTAGCGACCGCGGCGCAACGTCATCGATGCTCGGAAAGCTTGCGCACGACGAAGCTGTCGTGCGCGCTGCAGGTGGTCTCGCTGGAGACTCGTCAAACTCGGCGTCACCGCAAGGTGACACAGTTAGCGCCGTGCTTGCCGCGGTGCGCAAACATAAGCCCGGCGCGTTAGCCGGCAGCAAGAGGAGCGCGTAATGCAACACGCAGGATACAAATCGCAAACCACCGCGGAGAATCCACTGATCGCGGGACCGCGAGCAGTGGAAACTCAGATGGGTGTGCTCGCGAGCGGCACACTTGCCGCCGGAGCAATCGTTGGTCAGGTGCTCGATAGCGAGCCAGTAGCCGCCGCTGTCGCTGGCAATACTGGCACCGGCGCGATGGGTGCCGTGACACTCGGCGCAGGTGCACGACCTGGCGTTTACAGAGTCGTGTTTGTTGAGCCTGCAACTGGGCTCGGCACGTTCATTGTCGAAGCACCGAATGGTGCTGTCATTGGTACCGGCAAGGTGGGCACCGCGTTCACCGGACCAGTGAACTTCACGATCGCTGATGGTGATCCTGATTTCGTCGCAGGCGACTCGTTCACGATCACCGTTGCGAGTGCGAGTAACGTTGCGCTCTGCACCGCCGCTGCGACGGATGGATCACAGCAACCTATCGGTATTGCAGCGCACGACGCTGACGCTACGACGTCGCCAGCTGAAATACTGATCTATACGCACGGAGACTTCGCGTACAACCAGGTCTCGGTTGGCGCTGGTCTCACTGTCAGCGGAGTCGCGCCGTTCTTGCGCGAACTCGGCATTCACCTCAAACAGGTAGGTAACTAAAATGCGCCTCAACTTTCGTTCATTGCTAGCGCGCGCTGTCGTGATCACCGCGCTCGTGTTAGCGCTTGTAGTGATGCACACTATCGGCATGACTGTCTCGACGTTCTCGTCAGACGAGTTGGCGTTGCCGATTCTCCTCGCTGGTACACTCGATCTCTTCAGCACGTCGACGATGCTCGGCGTGATAGCGAACTTGAAGCGCCCGCAGACAGGGCTGCTGAATCGCTACTTCGCTGAGATATCACAATCACAGACAGAAGAGATTTACTTCGACGTAGACGAAGGCCGACGCTTCTTGGCTCCATTTGTGTCGCCGTTAGCGCCTGCGCCAGTGAAAGACATTAAAGGATTTCGTCGGGACACGTTCATCCCCGCGTATATCAAAGAGCGTGCGCGATGGACACCGCAGCGCGCACTGCGCGTGCAAATAGGTGAAGCGATCGGCGGCACTATGAGCCCTGACGATCGCAGGCGGATCGCCCTCGCGAACGAGCTGCAGGACCAAGTCGAACGCACTCTTCGCCGTAAAGAGAACATGGCGTTCAACGCGCTCTTCAATGGCAAACTCGTGATCGCCGGCGAGGAGTACCCAGCAGTAGAGGTAAACTTTGGTCGTCACGCCGACCTTAACGCCGACGCAACAGCAAACAATTTGACCGGCACGAAGCGCTGGTCAAATGAGAACGCGGATCCGACTGATAACCTCGACGAAATCTCCGAGAAAATATCAGAGCTGTCGGGTTCCTACGCGAGTGACATCGTGATGGACACGCAAGCGTGGAAGCAGTTCAGAAAGAACAAGAATGTGAAGCGTGACTTGGAGCTACCTAAGTACGACGCAGGATCGCTCAGCAACACAGAGCCTGCTCGTGAAGGGCTCGTGTTCAAAGGCACGTACAGCGGTTACCGCATCTGGGTATACCTCGGCTTCTACACCAATTCTAACGGTGAGGAGCAGCGCGTATTCAACGGTGGCTACGTACTAGCGATTGGCGACATCGCAGGCGTACAACACCACGGCGCAATTCAAGACGAAGAGAGCTCCTACCAAGGAGAGTTCTTTGCGAAGTCGTGGGTAGAGAACGAGCCAAGCGTGCGGTGGATTATGACGCAAAGCGCGCCTCTCGTAGTTCCACGTCGCATCAACGCGTGCGGCGTGCTCAAAGTGCTCAACGACGCGTAATGCCGTCTCCCTACGCGCCGAACGATGCAGATCAGGTCTTAGCCGATTTCGGCGAGGACTTGGTCTGCAGCGCTAGTACGGCAGTAACTCGTGGATTGCTCGACGACGAAGTGGTCGAACGAGATATCCAAGGAAATGCCGCGCCACAGCAAATACACGTGTTACGTGTAAAGCGTGGTGCGTTCGGCGCTGCTAAGGTCGCGGATACCACAGTGCGTGTTGTGTCACGCTCACAAGACTACACGATCGTGGGCCTAGTTCCTCGACGTAGTTCTTTATTCGATCACTACGAACTACGTGTAGTGCGCACGAGGAGCGTAGCACCGTGATCGCGCCTGGCTTGATTCGCTGGCACGTCGCGACTCTTGAGCATGCGCATTACGGCGTTAATGCGCTAATACCGCAAGTGCCGCGCGCTGCAGGTGACGACGTACCGCCGCTCGTAAGAGTCTACAGTGCGTTTGACGATCCGTACTTCGCGCGCGGTCGTGCAGGCGAAGAAGGGTCACCTGACGAGTGGGTGCTAAGCGTCCATAGCGCTGAGGAGATGGAGATCGCGGCTCATCCCGCGGCGCGTGGTCCTATAGGTGATAGCTGTATCGTCGCCTTGCATTTGCACGGCGTCGCAGCCGACGACGCAACGGCAACGCGCTACTCGTCGCAGATCATGCGCGCAATCACACGCTGCATGCGCCACGCGCAACGAGCATTGAACAAGAATCCCATAGTACTCGCGAGCGAACAGCAGCGAGCTACGCCAGAAGAAACGATGACGATGTTCACGTTGCCGCTTGATGCACAAGGTGACGGATCGATCGCGGTCGCTCTTCTGATCCCATACACACTCGCTGATATCTGGACAAACACTCCAATACCAGCGCCACCACCACCTGAAGAAGAGGAAGAGCCATGAGAGCAGCTGCAGACGACGCAGAGATTCTTAGCTCGCTAATAAGAATCAAGAAGTACGTACTACAGTCCGAAAGCGGAGCAAGCGCGACGCTGACAGGGGCATCGCTCGAAGACGCATTGATGTTACCCTTCGCGAAGGCAGGGTTCACTACCGGAGATGCCGTGCTCGTGGGTTCAGGCACACAACAGCATCTCAATTTCCTCGGCACGATACCAGACGATACTGATCCAATTCCAGTAGTAATACCGTCTCCGTTTGCGTACCCCACAGGCACGATCGTGCGTGAGATGGTGGGCGTTGACCTCGGTTATATCGAAGAGGGGTCAGCGTCGTTTGCAGGATCGTCAACGACTGCTAGCGTAGGCGCGGCGAACGCCGCAGGAAACATCTGGTACGGTAAGCCGCGTATCGGCGAGCTGACAGCGTCATGGGGGCAACGCGCGAGCTCGCTTGAGAATATCGCATCTGCATACGGACTCGCAGACTCGCGCGTGAAAGGCGCTGGAACTACAGAGAACCCATACCGCCTGTTGGTTCACCCGGACAACATGGCATCGCAAACGACGTTTGCGTACGCCCTCGAAGGGCTGCTCAACGACGGTCGCGTTCTGCGCCGTTATTTGTTGAACCCACGCCCGCTCATCAACATCAGTACTGCGTTCGGCGCTGCGGACAATCCTGCTGTATGGACTGTCGGCTGCTCCTACACGCATTCGCTCGACGTAATTACACCGTCGTAATACGTCGCTGATGAGTAAACGCGCACTGACTGCAGATGTGCTACGAGAGAGGTGCGAGATATTGCGCGCCTCTCTCTCGCACCCGACTACACCGCTCGCATCGCCGGACGAGATCGCGGCGGTGTGGCCGGGTGGCACGTCAAATCCCTACAAAGGAGCAGACGCGTGGATAGAAGCGTACGCAGCCCTGCGGTCGTTTGCACGGCGCAAAGAGGCACGTGCTGCACGTAGCAATAGCAATCGTTTGGCCGCTGTAGTGCGCGATGCCGCAGCTAGACAACCGCGAGTTGTTTCATTGTCGATCGGTGATCGACACGTCTATCCGAAATCAGAAGCGTCACTCCGGTTCCTGCATCATCTCGATGCGACGGTGGGAGCTATCAGCGAAAGCTCTGTCGCATTGGAAGACGAGGATTCTACGCGTCTTCGCTTGCTGGCAGCAATAGTGCATTCAGACTTGTTGCGTACATGGGCGTGGGTGTTGTTGCACCCCGAGCCATCGCTACCAATTGATGACGCTGAACAAATTGAGCCGCCAGAATGGACGGCACAATTAACGCCAAACGATTACCTGACAATATTTGGTGCGCACGTAGAAGTTCATCGGTCTTCAATGGAGACAATGGCTCAGGCGTTTCCGCCTGAGCAAGGGCAGAAATCGCGACTGGGTTTAGGTGGTTTTCTCTCGGCGTTCGCCGCCGAAAACGGACTTGTGCCATCTGACGTATTACGACGCTACTCAGTAGGTGAGATATACGCTGCGGGTATCGCAAGCGCAGAATCGCACCGCGTCGCTACCGCTAACGCAAAGGCAAAGAGTTAATGAGCAACAGACTGAAGATGGTAGAGCTTATCTCGAAACTCTCAGCTGACGAAAAGGAATTACTCGCAGCGCTCGCGCGCATCAGAGAGGAAGCACGCGCAGTTGGACGCGAAACAAAAAACGCGTCTAATGTCGGCAGTACTGGACTTGACGAGATGGCGAAGAAAGCTGATAAAGTAGGCAAAGGGATGGCGGGGATACTGAACGGCATCTATGCGCTCGAAGCGAAGGGCTCTGCACGTGTCTTGGCACTCGGTAACTCCATCTCTTCGTTGGCAGGTTTGCTCGGCCCTCACGGCAAACTAGTGCAAGGTGTTGGTGTCGCGAGCACCGCCCTCGTCGCACTGTTCCTGCAGGCGAAGGAAGCGTCAGAGACGGCAGCTAAGGACATGGAAGCCGACATAAAGCGGCTCATAAATGCCGCTGATCTTAAAGGTCTTGATAAACTCAGGGAGCAGATCGTCGAAGGAACTATTGCAGAAGACGGGCGCGATGGACTAAAGGCAATGAAAGCGCGGCGCGACGCGTTGGTGGAAGAAAAGAAGGCCCTAGAGGCAAACACACAAGCGCGAAAGAAGAACGCTCAGGTATACACAATGTCTAAAGTTGGGGAATTTGTTAGCCCAGAGTACCTGAACTCGCTCCAAAAAATCAATAGAGAGATAAAGGCGCTTGACACGGGAGTCTCCGAAACTGAGGGATTTCTTAAGATGCTCGATGAGGGAAGGGGACGCGCAGCAAAAGTCAACACCGATGCTGCCGATGAACTAGCACGCGCCGCGGCGCGTGCTAAGTCAGCAATAGAGACTCTCGTCGGATCGATGCAAAACATGCTCGGCACGATGGAGAACGAATCGGCAATCAGCAAGATGCGCCGAAAACTCGGAGAGTTCATTGCCGATCTAGAGAAGAATGGAATCCCTATTCGTAAGCTCCAAGAAGAGCTCGCGGAACTCTATGTCGTCGCAGCTGGCAACGGTCCAGAAGCGATGCGCGCGGCACAACGAATCGACGCTATCACCGCACGTTACGGTGAGCAACTCGGTCTCATTACTTCGCTGACCGAAGCAGCTGAAATCAAAGATGGCGAAGCAGCTCAGGAGCGTCTGCGTCACGCTGCACGCGCCATTGAGGACATTACCAAGGTCCAAGGTACTCGACTCGCCGTTGAGAGCGAAGTCGCAGCAGCCGCCACTGAACGCGCGATTGAACGCAAACGCGAGATCGCCGACCTGGAAGCGGAGAAGGCAGCGCTTGCTGCCGGAAAGAAAGCGTACGAAGACTACGAACGCGCACGCTCAGCTGAAGAAGCGGTACGCGCTGCACAGTCCGGACTAAAGGCCGGTCAATCGCTTTCACAAGACGAAGTCGCAGCAATACGCATGACCGCGACTCGTGCGCATGATTTGCAGAAGAGTATCAGTGAAGCGCGTGAGGATCTGGCCGCTATGAGCGCTGACACTACTGACCATTTGTCCGCAGCGTTCGCTGAGATGGCGCAATCGGCACTCTCTATAGCCACTGCACTCGGTGACGCCGGAGAGAACATTGCGCGCACTGCGGCAGTGGCTCTGCCAATGTTTCAAGGCATAAAAGCGATCAATGAGTCAATCGTAAAGAAAGATCGTTTTGGTCGCACCATCACCGACGACCGCGGCAACGCGCAACGCGGTAACATGTTAGACGCATTGCGCGGCGATCATGGTGCAGGACAGCAAGCGAAGGCACTCGCTGGTTCACTCTCGATCGTAGGCGCGATCGCCACAGTAGCCGATGCATTAGATGTATTCGGCACCAAAGCGAGAGAGCGTGCACGAGCAATGCAAGAGGCTGCGCAGCAGTTTCGCATCGCGCTTGAAGATTTTGTGGCGCAGGCCATGCCGTCATCTCAATCAAGTGCTTTGCGCCAACTACGCCAACAAGCTGGCGATCTTGCAAAGCAAGCCGGTGCGGCCATCGGCGAAAACAATCTTTCCTTTAAGGTCGACATCACGCCTGAGTCGCTACGGCTCGCCGCGTCGTTCTCAGACGAATTGACCAAGATGGATCCCAAGTACGCAGCACTCGCTGCGCGATTGCGTGAGACAGCAGATGCGCTCGATGGCGCCGAGGAAGCACTGCGTCGTCAATTGCAAGTGCACATCGAAGACCAAGCGGTGCTACGTCTACAAGCTGCTGGTCTAAACGAAGCCGCCGAGCTGCGCCAACGTCAGTTAGCGCTAGAGCGCGCACAGTTGGATCTCACCAACGCTCGCACAGACGCAGACAAGCAGTATTACGCAGCGCTCTTGGACACAATGAAAGCGCAGCTCGAAGCAACGCGCATCATGCAAGCTCAGGCGAAAGCGCGTCGTGAGCTCGACAACGACAACACGTTCCTCGGTGGTAGCAACGCTGACCGTATACAGCGCACGCTTGATTCGCTGAAATCACTGTTCCCTGCCCTCGCTGATCTCGATATAGGAGATCTCACTAGTGAGGGCGGGCTAACTGCGTTCAAAGATCAGATTCTTGCGCTGTACGCCGCCATGCGCGCAGACGGTCTTTCAGAAGACGAGATGCCGTTCATCGAAGCGTTGCGCCAACTGTTAGACCTGGTGGTCGCTGGGATCGGCGAGTTACCTGATGCTGTCGATCCCATAGCGCGTGCGCTTGAGGTGTTCGGTATTCGCGTCGCGGCATTTGGACTAACCGCAGCAGAGCAGCTGGATCAACTACTATCGATCTTCGCATCTTTTGACGACGAGCTAGGCGGCATACTTAGTAACGTCGATACAGGTTCACGCGAAGAGCTAGACACATTTGTTGCTCGTCTCCGTGAGCAGATTGCGAAGATAATTGAAGACGGAGAAGTCTCCGAGGCCGAGGCTCCACTACTCGCAGCGTTACAGAAACTGCTAGCTGCTGCACTCGATGGTATTAAAGAGATTGACGACGCTGCAGAAGCGGAAGTTGCGCGACTCGCGCGTGAACGACAGGAGCGCGTGAGTTCTGCGCGCACACGACTCGCACAAGAGCTATCGATATTCGGCATTGAAGGAGCTGATGCCGCGCGTCGTCGACTGGGCAATAGCGCGTCGTTGAGTCCGATTTTCGGCAACATCTCCACTAATTGGAGCAGCAGCAGTGGAATAAAGCAGACTCAGTCAGAGCTGCAGTCACTGTTTCGCGCGATACAAGCAGGTCAGATCCCACTGTCGCAGTTCGGTGACCTCACCGAAGACGAGGTAATTGAAGCAATTGCCGCTTTGAACTCTGATCTCGCAAAGCTAGCAGCAACGCTAGAAGACACGTCTAAAGCAGCAGCCGAGGCGGCTGCTCAGGAGCTTCGCGATTCGGAGTCTCTGCGTATTCGCCAACTTCGCGCGAGTGGCGAAGACACGCGAATCGCCGAGTTCGATAAGGCGGCGAAGGAGGAGCTAGAGGCAGCTGCTGAACGCTCACAGCAATACCGCGATTTGCTAGCACAGACACTCGCCGCTGAGCGCGCAGCTTTATTGGATTCACTAACGCAGGAGTCTGCTGATTCGACCGCCGCTGCAGAGAGCAAAGCAAGGGAGCGGAAAGCGCGGAACCAACAGGCAACGTCGTCACAGATCGGTGGTATCACCGACGCAACAGGACTCACGCTTGCAGGAATACTGCGCAGCATCTCAGCGAACACCGCGCGTGACGCTGCTGCGAGTGAGGCGTTAGTCGCGTTGCTGGATTCGTTCCCTCCTCGTGGCGCAACGATGCCCGTGCCTCAGATACCACCTGGGCTCATGCGTGGTGCAATGGGCGGAGGCGATCTGGAGATAAGGATCGAACAACTCACGATCAATGCGCCGCCGATCACGTTGCCGCCAGGCACGGCAATTACTCCTGCACTTGCGCAGCAGTTTGGCATGCAGCTCAGTCAAGCGGCCGCGCGATCGTTAGCGGAAGCGCTAGGCAAGATCGTCAATGCTGACGTGCGTGCTCTCGGAGGTCGCAAAGCGTGAGTTGGCAGTGTGATCTACTGAGCGATTGGAGTTGGGCGGCAGGCGTGGTGCTAAAGCACCTCGGTCCGCCAGAAGTCGAGCAGTCAGCGATCACAGAGTGCATAGACGCGCGACAAGCGACAGCGGCAACGCTAGTGTTTGGTCGTGAGTACCTGCCGCTCTTTCAGCGCGCGCTAGTCATTCGTACGCAAATGGAAGACGGTGAAATCTTTGAACACAAGATCGATGATGTGCAAGTTTCGTCACTCGAATCATTGTGTACTGTTACCGCCGTGCCTATCGCGCTCACGCTATGGGGGCACGATATCGTGCGCGAGTACAGCGGGTCTCGTGTACTCACGACATTCGAGGACACGGGCACAGTCGCAGAGATAATCACACGCCGAGTGCTGGCGAACATTGCAGCGGACGGCCTACCCTGGCTTGCGCTGGGCGACATCGAGATAAGCGATACCGTCACAGTATCGCTAGATCGCGCCTCTCGTATGGCGGCACTCGTTGCAATACTCGATGCTGCAAAGCGCGGTGAACTCGCGTTTCGTGTGAGTGGCAATCAACTGCTGATTGACGTGCGCAAGGAGATCACGAAAGGTGTGGTGCACGTTCGTCATGGCGATCGGCTGCAGCAGTACTCGAAGACCGTAGGGTTCGGTTCGTTTTACACCGGACTCCGCGCCTATGGCGAAGTGCCGCCTAGCGCTACCGACGCGTATGACATTAGCGACAACTCGTTCCTAGTTACAAGCGTGAGTGGTAGTGCACCTTGGCGTGTGCAATTGATTGATCCGACGACAGGGCTATCGCCGATAGTAGTAGACGGAATCTTCGCAGAGTCGTCGAGTGGCGTTACACCCGCATGTGCAATAGTGCGCGACAACGGTACTGTTTCGCACGTCGCTTCGTCACGAGCGTCTGACGGATCGGTGGTGATTACCGTTTCACCTCCAGCGGTCGGTGAATACATACGCATTGCTGCCTTCGGTGGGGCACCGTTAGAGCGCATTGTTCTGCCGTCAGCTGCTGAACAGTACGGTGTCGTCATAGGTGCGGCGCACGTGCCTAACGCAGGCGGGGAACGAAACTATGTGCCTAATGCAGGCTTTGCGCGCGGACTCACAGACTGGAGCGCAGAAGGCGAGGGTGCAAGCATTGAGCTCGTGGCGCGAGTGCGCGCTAATGTCTCTGGCGAACTAGCCGAGACAAAGCCGGCGAGCGGACCGTTAGAAATTGAAGTGACAGGATTTCCGCCAAGCGTCACAATCAATCGCGGTGACGATGTAGTTGTGTCAGGTGCAAACATCGTCGGAGACGACGAAGTGGTCATGCTCGATGCCGCGGCGAAAGCAGTGGTGCCGTTAGTCGATCCATTAGACGCAACAATTCCCGCCGGTACTGTATTGGTGCCGGTTGGTTCGCCTGAGTTGCTGCCTCGCGTGTACGCCGACGGTGCGGGCAATGTTGCGACCGCGACTTCGTTAGCTATTCGAACATTGGCGAACTCTAAGCTGTTAGCGGTAGGTGATATACTCACCGTCACCTATCAGCACTCAGATTCGCACACGGTTACCGCTGTGGATTTAGAGCCAATTGATTGGGAGACCTCGCCGCTATGGGCAGGCGAGATCACAGTGGATCCGCCGTTTCCGTTTGATATACCAGCTGACACAGTCGTGAAGTGGCGCAATCAGTCGCACCACCCGTGGGTCAACGCGACTGTAACTGAAGCGTACGAAGCGGGAGCACCGCAGCTAGCAGTGCTCACAACGCCGCCTGAGGTAGGCGCAGAGCTGCAGTATCTGTATTACGCGACAAGCGTGCACACCACAGTTGAAGCACCCGCGTGGGACGCGGATAAGGAGTCCGTTGTTGAGATCACTCCCGTGCTACCTGCGGATCGGCCGATCATTGGCACAACCATCTACTGGGCGAGATCAGACGCCAGTCCAGTAGGTACGATTACACTCGCTGCAGCAGCTGCTGAAGATGACGATCATTTGACGCTTAATGGCTCGCTGTGGGCGCGCCGCGTCGAACCCAATACGGTCTTCCAACTACCTGGTGCAGTGCTGCCGTGTCTAGAGAACTCTGAGCTCGACGCTAGCGGTGAAGGACTGATTGCGGTGCCGTTGCCAGCGACGACACTACTCGCAGGTAGCACTGTCAGTGTTCGACGCAATCATGATTGGATTGATGTCGACGGCGGCACTTCGGTGGTCGCCATTGTCACCGCGTCTACGGGTACGGTTAACCCGGACGAGCCATCAACTAGTGCGCCGTGTGTGACGCATACCCCTGTGCAAGTGCAGGTGGCCGAGGGTGAAACCTGCATACTAGTTGCGCGAGCGCCACTGACATTCGTCGCGTTCGATCCAGTGCGTGAAGCGCAGCAGTACGCTCACGCCAAGATCGCTATCGTCGACGTCGACACCGATGAAGTGCTTGCGTACGCAGTCACGACACCTGACGGTTTCAGCGACGCCGAGTTTGATGAGTTGACCGCGGAGGAACAGTCGCGACTAGAGCTAGTTCGCGAACTCGACGAGTGGCGACCACTACACGTGGCACTTCGTTGTAACGCTGTGCTCACAACGTCGAGGCGTGTGCAAGTGCGCGTAATGCAGTATGCCGGCACTGCGGGAGTAGGCCATTCCTCGTATGCGTCGTGCTACGTGCGCTACGCGACAATGTGGCGTCAAGTCGGATCAGTCGAGGCAATACCATACGTCGACGGAAGTCGAGCATCGCGCATGGTGTTAGCGGCGGCGCAGCTGCTCGAAGCGAACGCTTCACCGCATCTCACATACGACATAGTGCTGAGTGACGTCGACCATGCTGACGTGATTGCCGCGGGGTTACCCGACGACGCAGCGCCGGTGCCGGTGCGCGCTGGTACACGTATCGTGCTTGAAGCGGAGAACGCAGAGCTAAGAGTGCTGCAGGCGACGCGCACTCAAGACCGCGACGCGTCGTCACTGCGGCTAGGGCGCCGGTTGCCGAATCTCTCGACTACCGTAGCCGCGACAGCGGTGGTATCCGTAGGTGGTGACAAATGATGTTTGGACCACTCGACTGGCTGGGCTTTTCTGCGGGCAGTGGAATTATCCCGGTCGAATATCCGAGCTTCATTCCTAGCGATCACGTCACCTATACCGTGCGCATAAATCGCACACCTATTGAGTGGTACGGGATGCGATTGCTAGAGCACACGGGATCATTGTCTTCGTTCGCGACAGCCACGCCAGAGATCGATAAGGTACGTGGTATGACGGGTGGGCGGGTGCGACCACTAGGTGTTACGTCTCCGCGCGTAATGTCTTTAGTGGGTCATTTCCTTGAAGTCGATATGATGACGCGGCACAAGCTGCTTAACGCGTTCACTGATGCGCTACGCGGACTCCTAGAGGTCACAACGCCTGACGCGCCTAACTACGTGCTACGCGCGCTCGCTGGTGCCGTCACGGTGGATCCTGTAGGCGCTCTCTACGACGAACCAGCACTTCGCGTGACGGTACCGTTGGTTGCGCCGGACGCCGCGAGATACTCGCGCCACGCTCGTATCGTCGCGTTAGGAACCACGCCTCGTGCGGTGCCATTAGGAAATTTGCCCGTAGGTGGAGAGATGGTGCTGCAAGGCCCGCTGTCAGGTACTGTGCACATTGATTGCATTTCGCCGCAAGGACAGCGCATTTACCGCACTACGCTAGTAATTCCTGAAAGCGGAGTCGCCTCTGGTGGCCACGTGCGTATTAGGCTCGATTATCCTACCGCGATACTGTACGTAGATGCGACTGGCGTAGTATCAAGCGTCGAGCATTGGCGTAGCCTTACGTCTTCGGCGTGGTGGTTTGTGCCGGCGTTATACGCCGACGCCAAGAACGGCAGTTTCTGTATGCTCCGATTGTCTACTGGTAGCGGTGTATATCGATACTTCGAAGCGGTGGAGCACTGATGTTACCTGTCATTGGAACGCAGCAAGCAAATCTACCGTTTGACAGTTCGCCACCGTTTATACGCTCGCGTGCGTTAGTTCATTTCCGCGCAGTCGACGGCGTTGTCGGTGACAATATCATTGCGCCGCTAACACGTCAGCGCATGCGGTTCGGAATACGCACTGGTACCGCGACAGTTTTCGCTAGCGACGGTACGTCTGTAGCGCTGGTGAGATCTGCTGCAGCGTGGAGCGCGCAGGCTTGGCCGGCAGGTTCCGCGCGCAATGAGATGCTTCTCGCGCTCGATGCCGAAGAGTACATACGGTTTCAAGGCGTTGAGAGCGCCGAGCTAGTGCTGCCGGTGCGTGATCTCTCTGGTGTACACGAGTGGATCCATGTGGCTGACGGTCCGCTGTTCTCGTTAACGAACGACGCTGCAAGCGGAGCACGGATATTTGGATCGGTCGACGCCGGCGCAGCTACGATCAGTCATCACAACGGTACGTCTGTCGTTACGTCTGCTGTTAGCGGATTAACCGCGGGTGTCTGCTACAGCATGCGCTGGCAGTTCGACGCCACGACTGGTGCGGTGCGGTGCTGGTTGAAACGTGGCGCGACGGAATCCGAGTCGATTGGAGCACTGAGTGATGCCCTTGCCGTTGAAACGACTTGGCCTAACGGCGTGCAATACCGAGTGAATGAGATAGGAGACTCATTGCGCGGCGCTCAGCGTCTACGTAGCAGCGCTGTTTACGTCGGGCACCTAAACCGCGAACAGATGGAGCATATGCTATGACACCTGGCATCGTAGGATTGATACTCGGCGTGGTGGGGTTTTTGCTCTCACTAGGCACAACGCTCGCATCATTGGCGTTTATGTCAGGGAGATTCGCAGAATTCAAAGCGACGACCGAACGTCGATTGCATGCGTTGGAACAATCAGATGGTCATGCGATAACGCGCGAAGAGATGGACGCAAGGCTCGCTGAGCTCCGCAGCAGCATCGATGCGGTGCGTGATCGCATCGCTGATTTTATCGACTTGATCAAGGATGCGACGAAACGATGAAACCTCAAATGTGGTTAGCCTTTCGCTTCGACGTAGGTCCAGACTTTCGCTTCTTGATTTCGCGTGTCACTGGTGCACCCGTGCACGTGGAGGTGTTGTTTGGAGATATAGCTACAGCGCGCGCTTATGGTGCTGACTGGAAGGGCGTACGCCAAACAACGTGGTCACATTTGAGGCAGCGCGGCAAATGGCGTTTGGTCCGCGTGCCCGTCTACGAAGCAGCGGATCTAGCGCAAGCTGAGATAGCGGCGCGAGGTGAGGTAGGCTGGAGCTACGACTACCTAGGCGTTCTCTACACGTGGTGGGCTGGCAAAATCGCTGGCGACGGAGCAAGGCGGAAACGCTTCTGCTCCGAGTTCGCCGCGCAACGTGTCTTCGATGCGGGAGTTGAATTGCCGATCACTCGCGCTGGTGCGTACACACCTCGGCGACTGTGGGATACCGTTGCACAGTCGTGGGGAGCAATCGACGCATGATTAAACGCGCATGGCTTGCATTCGTTTGGTGGCTCGATATCGGCGACGCCAGCGGCGACACATCGCTCGCTAAGCTCTTGGCGCTCGCCGCTGGCGTTTGTGTTATTCACGATTGCTGGCAACGCGGGTTCACCGCCGCCAACGTTTCCGCGCTCGCGCTCGTGATATCAGCTGCTTTCGGTCGAAGCGTATTCATGCATTGGCTCACGCGCGCATCGATCTCACTATCGTCGCAATCATCACACACAACGTCACACTCAATCATCGAACGACGTGACGCTGCGATGGGGGTAGACCCCGCGTGAGCATTGTCGACATGGTTCTTCGTTGCGCTCAAGCAACGGAAGGCGCGTGCGAAGTCGGCGCCAACCGTGGTCCCTACGTTGAACGTGTTCTGCGGCGTACCGGTAACTCGCCTGGTGAGCCGTGGTGCTGCAGTTGGATAACTGATATAGGCGTTGTCGCACTCGGCGATGCATGGCCGGTCCGGCGAACAGCAGCAGTGAGACTCGTCGTTGATTGGGCACGAAACAATAATTGTGCGTACACGCCTACGGCGGAGCAACCGCAGCGCGGTGACCTTTTCGCGCTTTGGTTTCCGTCGCTGAATCGTCACGCACACATTGGGTTTGTTCTAGGGGTCACGCCTAGTGGAAAAATCAAAACCATTGAAGGCAACACTAACGCAAACGGATCAAGAGAAGGCTGGCTTGTCGCGTGCAGAGAAAGAACGCTGAGCGCACGCGACGTACTCATACGTTGGACAAACAAAATGGAGACACCCACGTTATGACAATCTCACTGCCTCGATGGGCATGGGGCTACATCGCCATCGTAGTAGCGGCACCGTTGTTGTTCGCGGTGCACACGCGCCGAGTCGGATCCGCATTCAGCGACGGCGCGCAAGCCGGCCGAGATGAGGTCGTTGCAGGCGCCGCGCGCGTGCTAGAACAGACGACGTTAGATATGGCGAGACTCGAAGAGGCGAAGAGAGATGCCGTGGCGCAAACCCAAGTCGCGCGTGCTAGCGCGGATAGTGCTGTTGCACGTGCAACATCGTTAGGGCACGCGCTGCGCGCCGCGATAGCGCGCATCCCTGATACAGTGCGCGTTGCAGAGGTTGATACAGTGGCTGGCATTGCGGAGCAAATAGCAGAGGCGAACAATGAGTTAGCGGCACGGGTTGATTCACTACATCGAGCAGTGGAGCACGAGCGTGCGCTCTACGCACGTGCGAGTGTGATGTGGAACGAAAGAGACGCAGCGTTGCGTCGTGCGCATGCAGATGTGTCGTTGAGGTTGGCGAGCGCTGAGAGACGACCACGTTGGCGGAACGTTGCGGCGACTGCGGTAGTTGGCGTTGCTGTTGGTTATGCTGCAGGGCAGTTGCAATGAGCCTTGTATCGTTGTTGGCGCGCAGGAGGATAGCAGGAGTAGAACCAGCACCACCCGGTCCAAGCCCGACTCAACCTCACTATGGTCCGGCTGAACTACCTAGAGTAGTTCCTGATTACACTTCATCCGACGATGATTGGATGAATGCGACAGGAACATTCCATTACCCGGGAGACGCCGAGGAATTAGAAGATTTACTGGCTTCAGGTCCAGTGGCCGCTCCTGACACACTACAGCCCAATGATGTTATAATCTTACAGGACGGAGTTAACTATAATAGCACAGTTCCACAACAAAGAATCCAAGCTGTTGTAGACGAAACCGGGGTGGTCTATTCAAGCAAAAGCAATCCAGTATGGATCGTGAATAGCGAAGCAGAGAATAGACCCGCACCCGGAGTTAGATTTACTAACGACTACTTATTGGAGACTCCTCACTTTAGAATGTTCTATAGTAATGTACCAGCATTGATACTAGATGACGTGCACGTATCGGGTATCCAATTTGTAGGTATCCAAATGGATGCCGGTAGTACAGAGAGCAATTACGGGATCTGCCATTGTGGACCGGTATCAGGATCTATCTATTTAGATGATTCCTCGTACAACAGCGTTAACTGGTTAGGTGGGAGAGAATGGGTTTCGTATGATGGGCACGTCTATCACTCTCTACAAGATTCTAACTTAGATCATACACCAGATTCTTCTCCGGAATGGTGGGCACCTATGACGGAGGAGGATTTACCACACCAAATACTATTCGACCGCTGCTCAATAAGATCAAAAAGCCATACCAACAACAGTGTAGTTAGTTTGAGAGTTGAGGCTAGGGAAATAGCTATTGTCTGTTCTGATGTTTGGTCGGAAGGTGGGGAAGGCATACCAGAGACAAAGGGTATTCTAGGAGTTAATAATCTCGGTCCGGGACTCGTTGATAATTGTAGAATAGCCGCTCCGGGAATCCCATTGTTGATGGGTGGTGAAGTACCATCATTCGGTGCTATCCCTACAGACTATACTGTAAGGAGATGTCTGTTCTACAAAGACACTCGTTGGAATATCGACTCCGATGATACCGACGAGGTGGAGCGTGGCTCAAAGAATCTATTTGAGTTAAAGGTAGGCAATAGGTGGTTAGTGGAGGATTGTCTGTTCGAGAACGATTTTGGAGATACTATGTCTCAATACTATTCGTTCTTGATTAAATCAGACGATCAGTCAGGTGATTTCCCCGGAGCGGAGGGACTTGATATTACCCTCAGAAACTCCCGATTCAAGAACATACACAAGGGGTTGTTGGCTGTTGGAACAGGTGAAATTCAAAACACACCACTGGGAAGAATATCTATCTATCACGTCTATACAGACGGTCTACAGAGTGCCGTAACAGAGGGCTCAGCTAGACACTGGCAGATTCAATTTGCTAGTGTAGCGGAGCATATACACCTAGAACACATTACATTCCTTGGCGCTGTTGAGGTGGATACTAGATGGATGCGACTTGATGCCGAAAATATTATCCCGGAAGGATGGGTATTTAGAAACTCAATTATCACGGCAGGAGAATATGGGATCAATTCTTCGCCAAATGGTGCTTCGCGCGGTATAGAGTGGTTTACAGGTCACGGCTCTTCTTGTGACGCTATACACGCAATCACAGATGGTAATAGTTACTCGGAAACATACTATCCAGTAGAGAGCTTCACTCTTCATCCTGATCGCACCGACATAGTGCAAGATTATGAAGGTGGTAATTTCAACCCTGCCACGTCACTAATAGGGACCGGCTATGAAGGTAGAACACCCGGTGCGGATGTCGATATGATAGTTGAACGTACTGCTCACTGTGCTTCAGGAGACTGGAACTGATGGGAACCACTATCACTTCCGCAACATCGGGCGACTGGAATAATACTGCCACATGGGTTGGCGGTGTTATTCCAGATGGCAACAACGACGACACTTCGATAATTGATGATGGTCATACAGTTGTCATACCAGACTCTATTACTGTAGTAATAGGTGATGCATCTGATTTAGACACTAAGGCTATTAGGACATCGGGTTCACAAGGTACCGGTAAATTGGTAGTTAATGGGACTCTTCGCCTAAAGGGCCATGTCTTCCATCACTCAGAATGGACTATTAACGCCGGAGGTATTGTCGAGAGTGCCAATACGTCTGATTCACTAATATGGGAATTAGACGGTGAGGGTAGTGCATCGAGCACACCTCATTTACGTCTACTAGGCACAGGTCCGGGGAGTGATAGAGCTATATTCCGCAAAGGTTCTGGTGCTGGTTTACGTATCACTCACGGTAGCGGTGGAGCGCCCGGTTGGTCTCTCACTTCTGAATGGGGGCTATTCAAGGATTTAGGGACTGCTAGTGATGATGCTATAGTATTAAGCCAGTTCTGGACCGGTCAAAACGTGCTCGTATCAGATACCATCTTTGATGGTTGCGGTCAGGTAAATACATACCTAGGACCATACTCGCACACTCGTAATGAGTGGCTTAGGACTACGATTAAAGGCTCTCTACACGATACTTACTCCGCTAATTTTAGTGGCGTGGGTGGTGCATTAAGTGCGGGCACACGGATTGTAGATCGTTGTGTATTCGACAAAAGATTACGTACGACTGGTGGTGAATGGGAAATTACCAATAATGTTTTTGGTAATGTCCCTCATCTATACACCGGCGGGTGGTCATTATTCGAGGACAACTTGGTTGTTGACTCATCGGCTGGCGGTGGTGATCTACTAGGTTATGAGGATATCACTAGAGGATTCATTTGTCGCAATAATCCTGCTGGTGGCAACTGGCATTGTCTGTCATTCATAGGGTTAGAGAATAGATCATTTACAGCAGACGGTATAATCTTCGACGCTGTTGTAGACGATGCTTATGGTGACTTAATTAAGTTGGACGGTTCCGAGTATGAGTTAAGTCTTATAGTCCAAAACTGTTTGACTACCAAGTCGCAACATGAATCTGGTGCGTACGGCAAGCTAATATCGTCGCTCGCAGGTGAAACTCTCACATTCTCTGCATTCAATAATACCGCATACACCGCGAATCTCGGCGAGCCTGCTTTATTTGGGTACGGTGAGGGTTACGCCGGACACGAGGATATGATATATGATGTACAGAATAATCTTGCTGTCGGTTTAACCGCAAACAGTGGATTGTTGCTTATTCGTCAGGCTACAGGCGCAGCGGCAAACGCTGTTGATGTTCCAAGGCTAGCCGGAATATCAAACAATGCAGTTTTCAATGCTAACTCTGGCGGCGCTAATGTAGGTGTCGGCAACGCAACTGTTGCTGGGGGAGATGGCGTCATGTTCTCTGCTACTCCGCCAGCGCCTTTAGACGTCGATCCACAATTCTACGACGATACGCGTAACCTAGCTACATGGTATCGTAGTGTGGTCGGTGGTTCGCCTGGAACACGCACTGATGATATGGCGGCTGCAATAGCTCTATTGTCTACAGTAAATGATGATATCCCACCATCGGCAAGCGTATCTATTGTTAACGCATATAACTGGATCAAAGACGGCTATCGCCCGACCAATCCTGCGCTTAAAACTGATGTATCAGCGAATAATGGCGGCTGGATCGGCGCAGTTGCTGGTATAGAGTCTACTCCTTCGACTGCCACACACATCACTATCTTACTGAACTCTAGCTATATGCATCGCGATATTCGACGAAACGAACCTAGCGCATCGCTGCGCAGACTACCCTTGCATATCTACACACCCGAAGGCGCCGCGTGGAATGAGAGCGTCACAGGTGTGAAAGCGAGACTGTCAATCGACGGCGGCACCGAGACTGATTCCCCCGCTGATATAGTGCGAGTCGGAGGCACGCTGCACTACCTCGAACTCGCGCAAGCATACGTCGACGTGGCGCCGCTTTCGGTGATTGTCGCGCGCGTGCCCGAAGCAGAAGGTCGCCTACCTGCCGTTGCCGACGCGACTATCATTCCAGCCGACGCTGTCGACCCAGTGCTCACTGACGCGCAGATCGCCAAGGCCGTGTACCGCTCACAAGCTGGGCTCGACGGGTACGGCGTAACGAAAGACGTACCGAACTCACAGTTAGTTCATACGATACCAGGCGAGGAGTCACCTGTCGCGGTACCAGCAGTATTTAGCGAATCGTCGCCAGGCGTCAGCTCCTTCGGATCGGCGTAACAGCGCGACATACGCTGCTAGCCGTTGAAGTTTTTCTGCGCTCTCACGCGCCTAGTAAAAACTTCAACGGCTCTGTAACCGATTAGTGTGTTTGCAGTTGCAACGCAGTTTCGCGCCTGCCTTGAAAAGTCAGACACGAGTTTGTGAGTATTAAACGCGGCTACGCGCGTCACTTGTGCAGGCGCAGCCATGTGATCGCCAGCCATGTGAGTACATCACGAATGTTGTTCTCTTTTTCGCTTGAGTCGCGACTAGAGCTGGTATTCACCATAGTAACGTCTACCCATGGATTGGTTGGGGGCCAAAACTTGACTTCCGATTTTGACTTGTCATGCGAAGCTATAGCGTCTTTTGAGATTTTATCATCAGTTGGGTATATAGTGGCACGCAGAAGCAGCGACTCTTTTCGATAGATATCGATGTAGCACAATGAATCTTCGGATCTCGCTGTGTAATACCATCCATACTCATCCCCTGGTATTGGAGATCGACCGCTGTTCGCAGGGTCTAGCGCCTCTGAAAGGCTTTCCATGTAAGCCTTTCTCTTCACAAGATCATTGTTATCGATTATGTGACCCATAGGTCTTGGATAAGTGTTAAAGGCAAAATCAGCGGTGTTGGCGTGGTCGTAACTGTGGTCGGTCACATCGGCTCCTTTGTAAAGGTTATAATAGAGCCTCCAATTTGCGTGGCTATCACACGATACCGCGCACTCTCAGGGAAAACGACCTTACTGCAGGGAAAATCCAAGAACGTTCCTATTGCCTCAAACCGGCTCCAAGCATTCAGGTCCGTCATTGCGAGCGTTGTTCACCACAGGACTCACGCGATACGCTTGGTACTCACTTGAATCCCATTCAGTTATTAGCTCTCTCGCTTGCTCAGGTGACACGTCTGGATTGAGCCACGCATCGTAGTCGTCAACCGGCATTACCATTGCCATTCGGTGATGCAACGGTCGAAACAAATCATTCGGTTCTAGCGTGATAACGGTGCACGTTAATGCTCCGTCGGCCGAATGCTCATACAATCCTGCGAGCGCAAACGGTGTCTCGTCCATCCGTGATATCGCCCACGGAACTTTACCCTTCCCTGCCCTCTGCCATTCGTAAATTGCGTACACAGGGATTAGGCAGCGCTGACCTTTGCGCCATGCGCCACGGTACGTTCTGGCAGTGTCAATTGTCTCAACGCGCGCGTTAAATGTCGTTGCTTTTTTCATCCATTCATCGACGTTGGCAAACGGCGGAGTGAACCACCAACGTGCAGTTTCGACATCAATACCGTTCTCTGTCGTGCGAATTACAGCTAGACGCGCTGCCGGTGCTACGTTGTAACGCGCATATCTGATAACGAGCGGTGTACTATTCGCACCTGCGAAAATGCACCCGGATAGTCAGCCGGGTGCACATCCGTTTTCCTTCCCTTAGTTGCGACGCGTCCGCACACAGTTGCCTGTTATCTCTGCTCTTTCGCAAGCTTAAGTGATTCCCTAGTGAATCCACCTCTTACCGCGTCGTTGCCAGACCACCAAACACAGTGTATCGACTCACCGCCAGCGAGAACTGATATTTTCTCAACTGTCATGAGGCTGCCACCCGACCTGAGGTGGACTATTGATCCTACACGTATTTCCGACATCTGATGCTCCTTACTAAAGGTTAAAAACATGCCCGGGTACTTCCCGGCAAATTCAATCTCCTTGCGGAGCTCGACGGGCTGAAGCGGGCGTTCGAGTCCCAGTCGCTCGACCTCGTCGCACGCCTCAACGCACGCCTCAGCCACCGAAACAACACAAACGCGCTATCAATACGGATAGCGCTGAGCCTTAGCGACGCCGACGTGGTTGAGATCATGGCTGCCGCCGGCGCTCCGGTCGCTGAGGCGCGAGTCAAGCGATGGACGCGCAAACCCGACGCTGGACGCGGACGCTTCGAGTCCATGGGCGACGAGGATTTCGACGCCTTTTGTTCCGGCCTGCTAGTCTGGTGGCGTCACGTCGGGGCGCTTCGAGAGAAGAGAACATGACCAGCATCGAGCTCGAAGCACTTCGGCGCTTGCTCTTCTTCTCCGTGCCTGAAGCGGCGAAATGGATCGCGCAAGAAGACGAAGTCGAGTGGCGACGCTGGGAAGCCGACACGCGCGCGGTGCCTAGTCGTATAGCAGTTCAGATGTCGCAGCTATCCGTATGGCGACAGCAAGCGATTGCCGCTATAGACGCGCAGGTGCGCGACACGAAAGGCGTAGACAGTCTCGCGCTCGTATGGTACCAGAGGCCGACAGATATTCTTGGCGATGTCATCTTTTTTCGCCCACAACAATCAGTATGTGCACACGCGAAAGCGCTCTACGGCGTGCATATATCGCTAGTGCAGTTCGACCATCAGGAATACCGCGACTGGCTGGACGGTCGCGAAGACAGCAATATAGAGCGCGCGCAGTGGGCTGCGACGCGCGTCTAAAACACTCCCTACACTGAGGATATTTTATGACCATAGCCGATTTCATCCAAGTCAATCTCGTTCCGGGTGGCCCAACGCTGCTGCGCGTGAGCGCGATACGAGAGTGTTTCTATTCGGACAATGACGAGACAGTTATCAATCTCACCGACGGCTCGAAGAAGACCGTTGCCATGTCGTACAACCATCTCGTGCTAGCTATCGCACGCTCGGCTCCGATGCCGCGTGCTATAATGGTCGCGGCGCTCACAGATGAGGAATACTCTCTCAGGCCTCTCCGCATAAATATGGACGCTATCGTTTCGTATGAGCTCTTGCCGCCATCAGAGGATGAGAGCGGGCCGGTGGTCGGAATAACCCTTATAGACGGAAATATTGTTCGAACTAATATGCGTATAGACCAGCTCGATTCAGCGTTCGGGTTGCCTGTTTTCTAGTCGCGTGAACCAACCGATTGAACGAACTCACGTCTAATCCTCCAATGGCTTTACTCCCCACAATACGATACACCTGGTTGGGGTAATAATACACAAGCTCAACTGTCTCACGACTGATAGGGACTACCTGTAGTCGGTGACCCAAATAACTTGCTTCGATTGTTCGCAGTGGTGGCCCGCTCGCAGAACGATCAATAGTGCCTCGCCACACGCCGCCCCCAATCGGTGTGTCCCAACGTGCGCATACTGACAACGTGGGCGCGCCGTTGTCTTGGCTAATTGGACATTCCATAGCAGAGCGCGGCAGCATCGTTGACGGTAAACCATCTATCAATACCGTCGCGCTGTTACCATCGTCGTCTTCAACAGACCACCGCATGCGATCAAGCGCATACGGAAACGGGTTCTCAATGCGAAGCACACGCGTTGAGAGCGCGCCTATCGCATTAACGACGAGCGTTTGAGGTGTGCGAGGCATTCACAAGTGTACTGCATTGGGTTAGTGAATGCCTAAAACTGATACATGCTCACCAAGAGAACTCAGTAAGTCGGACTAATGACGGAAGAAGAAGAGTCGCCCGTTTTTCTACCTCACATGAGGTGGAAAAGCGGGCAACTTCTGCCATCAGAGCTCGATACTTTACGCTCCCGACGGGGCTTTTTGCTGCTCGTAACTGTATACAATTCCGCAATTTGTATGCATCTCCGTTAAAACCTGCGCATTTTACACGCGAATCTACACGCTAAAAACGTCGTATCGAGTGAGCGTTGTTGGCGCAAGTTAAAATCTGCAAGTCGAACAGAATCTAACAAGTCGAACAAAATCTAAACTTTCGCCCCCGAGTCGTCCCTTTGGACTAGTTAGCATCCTTTCAGGTCTAGCCTCTTAAAATTGTTTGTGATCATTATTGTGCTGTCCGTCATTGTCATTCGATCTGCGATCTCAACTAAGCCAGCGATAGGGCAAGTCGAACGAAAGTACAGCTTATTCTTTCGCGACGCGACCCAAATCGTAACCTTCTCGCTGTCTGCCTTCTTTGCCTCTGAGGCGACACTGCGCTTGGTCGGGGCAGACGTCGCCGATCCAGTCCCTACCCTGCACGTCTTTGAACACGAGATACAAGAATTCCCGCACGGGCATCCCTTTTTGCAACGCTTCTGAGCCTCTAGGCTGGAATTTCCACAGCCGGTTACCCCCGCGATAGCGGGAGATACAAGACTAAGAGTGATTATTGATACCGTTGTTATGAAGAATCGCATGATATAATCCTTGGGTTTTGTGTTAATTGACGCGCACTCCACATGCGCTAGTCACACTATCGATTGCTTGCCTGCCGTCAGCGCCTAATTTGAACTTCCTCGTAACGGCTCCTGAAGAGTAAGTCTGAAACCTTACTTGTAGAGAATCGGCAGATCGCAAAGAGCGAAGGGTCGGCGTAATTCTCCTTGCGCGAACAAATAGCGCTAGGTCGTCGGTAGACATGTCCATATCGTGCTTTTCTGCAGGTAGATCGTCGAAGCGCATTAGCACACCAGAGCTTCCCGATATCATACGCGAATTATTTACAAAGATATCGACAACCGCGTGCTTGCATCGAACAATTAAGCTTGCTGGGGTGTAATCGCTTTCGTCTTCATACACGCTGAGCGTGGATGCCGTGAACGACTTTGTGTCGTCCATCGGGTCCGTTCGGTTTGATACTCGCCAGTTGCTATAGCTATCTAGCTTCTCCTGCAAAGAATCACGGGTCGCGTGCTTCGATGCCAGAATACTGTCCATCTCCTTCTCTGATAGCACTGCCTTGCAGCTGACCGCGAGAAACGGCAGGACGGCGGCACAGATTAAAACTCGGTAGTTAGTTCTCATGATTCACATGTCCGTGTGCGAGGTGAGATTTACCATTAAGAGCGAACGCCGCATGCGCTCATGACACTATCGATTGCTTGACGTCCATCAGCGCCGAGCATGAACTTCTTCGTCGCGACTCCGTACGATAACGTGCCGAACCTCATGCGCACGGAATCAGAGTTTCGTAACCTGCTCAATGTTCCTTTAACTGATGACTGGGGCCACGCCATTCCTTCCCTGTCGTCATCCGTACTAACCGCTTGCTGGAAAGCTTTAGTCGAGTCGTATCGGACATACACACTCTTGTTGTTTTCGAGGTACACAGTGCTTAGGAGATGGACATGCAGCCTTCGTCTATCGCAAGTGATCTTGAGCACTGAGACGGTCTCGTCGTCACTATCTTCGATATAGTTCACGACCGCGGCGTAAACGGTACGCCTGTCGTCCATATGGTCAACTCGATCTACTATCTGCCACTTAGTTAGGCTGTCTAATCTCTTGTTGATCGAATCGAGGGTGGCATGCCTGGATGTCAGAATGCTGTCTAGCTCCTTCTCAGATAGCACTGCCTTGCAGCTGACCGAGAGAAACGGCAGGACGGCGGCACAGATTAGAACGCGGAATTTAGATATCATCGTTTATCCTCTGGATTCATTCGGCTCACGAAAGCACGAAGTGCCGCAATATCGTCGTCGACCAACTCAAACTCAGTGTTGCACAACTTCCCTTCGATTTTTGAAGCGTATGCAATCTTAAGAAAGTCACGTCTCGGTAGAAAGACGTTTACCATCTCGGACACTGTTCCTGCATCTAGAACACTGCCTTTATGCGTAGTCTCGGGAAGCCGCAGTCGGGTGCCGTCAGCAATCAGATGAAGAGAATGGCAGTGACGGTATAACCAATTGCGAGCTACTGACCGGAGTGATAGCGCAACAATATCCGGCAGTGACGGCTTAGTGCCTTCCATAACGTAAAGCGCCGCAATGTTCATATTCTCGCCGAACGCGCTCGGTCTTATCCCATCAACAATGACTGTCGTATGGTTCTCAAATCGATCGTATTTCTGCGTAACTTTAACGTGATAAGTAGACGGCTTGTGTGGTACATTGGACAGGGAGTCAAAGCAAGCGAGCCTCCTAGTATTATCTGCGATGGAGCCGCAGCCTGATTGGCCAATCAAAGGTGCGCCGAAGCACGTTGCCGCTATGAACGCGAAGGCTTTCGCATATACTTTGGACATAATTTCTGTGGTTCTGAGTGGAAAACTTTAGACGCACTCCCGAGCATGCGGCCAAATTCACACTAGCGCAAGACGTGTTCGCGTTTTTTTGGTAAAAGCCGGAGAAAAACAATGACGGCGATACCGGGAAATGCCTCAATAATTGGACATGCCCTACCTCCTAGATCTCCAAGATGGGCGTCCACCCATTCCCTGCAGGGACGAAACCCAAGCGCTTCTATTGCAGCGTCTATACCGTGCCATCATTTCATCTTCAATCATTGACGAACTGGATTCCCGAACCGTAAGTTCTCGCCGAACACAAACCGAACAACCCGGATAATTTATGGATTCTTTCCCACCGTCGGCTGTCTTCGCTGTCATCTCACCAATCGTAAAACCAATAGTCGCCGATGAAGGTCAATATCTCGTTCTTTGGATATCAAACCCAGACTACTCGCTCTGCGTGGTCGACCGCGATCGTCGAACGCTTCTAAGGCAGAGCGATACTCACTGCGCTAACGCTATCTCCTATATACTCCATCTGGCGTGTGATAATGTTGTTGAACTTATACTGCCTTCTGATGTTTCTTTTGCCCTTCTTTCTGCCCTTTCATATTACCCTCTGCTTCAGAAGCACGGCGGAGCGCATGGGCAGCGTTTCGAGCTACTTCCAGCCCTTCGGCTTCTCGGTTAGAACTATTCGAGGAGTAGCGTTCCTCAAGCGATTTTAGGAACATGATAATCGACTGCTGTGCGTCAGTAGCCTTCTGAGTGAGGTCAGCTACGAACTCCGCATGCTGACGCATCGTGAGGAGCGTGAGCTTCCAACTTACGCCTTCCATTAAGTCTGGCGGGGGACTCATGGCGAGCGCTTGATTCTCGGCCCACCCGAATATCTTCTCTCTTGAAACTCCCTCTGGGGCTGAATGCCCATTTAGCCATCGGGAAAGAATGGATGCGCTCACCCCAATAGCCTTCGCTACTCGCTCCTGAGACGAGCGACTAATTGCCTTTCTGACTTCGGATTCTGCTGTTAGAAGATCCATGCCTTACGCCGGAACGCAAGAAAACACAAGAACCCCTTGCGTTTCCTTGCATATCGTGTATAATCCCGCTGTGTACAGTGTGCGCACGAGGTGCACACAACAAACCAACCGGACAATTGTCGCATGAAAACGACCCACGCGCCAGACCGGATAGACGAATGGATGTCTGCGAGCGAAGCCGCTCGCTCGTTCGGCGTACACCGAAACACTGTGTTGCAGCGCATAGCGACCGGCCGATACCAGATAAGAATCAGGCGGGTCGGTGGTATGGCGTTTTTGCATCGTGGTGACGTCGGTGGTGAGCGCGAACGCGAGATCGCAGAGTTGGCGGCGCAAGCTTCATAGAGACGAACTTCAACCGAGACCGACATGAGGAACTACCCCAAAACAGGGCGGCGCGTGGAAGCGCCGACCACCACGAGTCAGCTACGCTCCTCGTATAGAGAGGACGCGCTGCAGCTAGAGCAGGAGATCCGCCGAGCCATCGGTTGGCTGGCGCGGCAACTCTCACCACGTGTGCAGCCGCGCGATCTCATCAGGGACGTTGCCGACGAATCGCGTTGGCGCGACGCATCGCTAACCACTCTGCTAGCACTACTCGTAGCGTGTATGCGTCACCCAGCAATGACACCGTCGCTGCTGGTGCGGTTCGGCCTCAGGTGCTGGGTGGCGATTGTCAGTTACCGTCCTTTGCTGGAAGTACAATCAATTGAAGATGCGTATGCTGAGGACACGCACGCTGAAGCGCGCGCGAACATTGACCAAGCGCTGCTGCTATCAGCGCACCGTCGAGCGGACATAGCGCGAATTGAACGCGCAGCTGAGAGCACGCTCGAAGATATCAGTAGCTCGCTCTCTCTGCTCTTCTCTATTCGCCGCCTGCGCGCTCAGGCAAAAGCACTCGCCATCAAATCTTCATGACTGCCATAGCCTACAAAAGGGAAACGCCGGCCAAGGTGGAAGGCTCAGCCGGCGTCGCCGAGGACCGACTCTCGACGCCCAACGCAAATGTAGAGGAGTTTTGTATTTCAGGCAACGGCGCGCAGCGTGTCGTGAGGTACGTCGACGTACGCACAGGTAGTGTGCGCACATACCCGATGCCGTCTGATTTACCAGCTGAGACAGTGATACGGAACGAGCGCGCGACGTTCGTCCTGATTGAAGACCCGCTCAAACCCGAGCGCGCTATCTGGCACAGCTGCTGCCTAGCGGCGGTGCTGCTAGAAAAGCATGCGGCTAATGTGCCTATTGCTGTTCTGAGCGGAGTGCTTGCGTCACGCGCAGAACTTGAGAAAGCGTACGTGGATCTCCTCACCTACGGAGACAGTACGAAGTGCTGATTTCGAACGGTGAAGCGTTGGTGCGTATTAGCCCTGAGAACACAGGAGGGCTAACATCGCCCTCTATGATGTCGTTCCTCAAGCGGCTTGACGCCACTATCGCCGCCGTTCAGGTGATTGAGCCTGCTGCACAGCCACGCGCGCTGAGAAGCGCGATGGTTGAAGCGGCGCTTAATCCGCAAAACCAAACGTTGCGCTACTGCACCGACGATTCACTTGCGCAATTCCTGCTACATGCAGCTCGTACAGGATTACGCATCGGCGCTGAACTCGCACCAGTGGTAGGGCGAGACGACGCAGGTAACGTGGTGGTGATACCAGTAGAGGGAGTGCGCGGTATTGTGCGTCTCCTGCGTGAGAGCGGTGCCGTGCGCGAAGTAATGAGTGGCACAGTCTACGAGGTCGACTCGTTTCGGACCGGCGAAGACGGACGCATCCAGCACTCACCAGCGTTCAAGCGCGACCGTGGTGCGGTAGTCGCGTATTACGCTACTGCGCGCCTCGCCGCGTACGAATGGATATCACGCGTCGTGACTCCCACAGAGCTCGACGAGCTGCGTGCGGCGTCGACGCAGCCAGGTCACATCGCATGGGTTTCGTACCGAAACCGAATGGGCGAAGTCCAAGCGTTACGAGCACTCGGCGCTCTAATACCGTGTGGTCCGTTTTCGCGCACGCCTGAGCCGGAGGCGCAGCCGACGCGGCCAATGGCAGGTTTGCCCGAAGATCCATATGGCGAATGCGTCGAAGTCGTCACGAGCGCTGTTGCGAATAGCGAAAGTGATGACGCAGATCCAGCACATGACGTGCGCATGCCGGACAATCCACAGTTCGGTGACTACGCGGCGCGGCCGCTCAGAGAGTGCCCAACGTCGTTGATACTCTCGCTCTATAGGTTCATTGGGCAGCGCGCCGCGCTGCAGGTTCAGTACGCGGTGGTGTTTCAAGCGATGGCAGTAGTTCTACACTTACGAGGCAGACAACAGAAGAGGGCCGCACGGTGAAACGACTGCATTCGTTAGCAGCGTCATGGAGAGAAGACGCACACAAGCGCCGCAAGATGTCGGCACACGACGCGAGCGCTGACGTGCTCGACTACTGCGCGTCAGAGCTCGATGCTGAACTCAACGATGTGCGGTATGCCGACGAAGAAGTTGAAGTCGCGGAGTATGCTGCGATGCACGGCCGCGCAGCGTCAACCGTTCGCAGGTGGTGCCAAGAGGGGATTATTGCAGCTCGCGCATCAGGTCGCGGCTACCGAATTCGACGCGGCGAGCCCTGCCCTGACCTACGGGCGTCCGCGTGATGGTGAAGAGCTCTGCTGCGTGGCACTACAGTGTAGGTATGCTGCCGCACCGCGTCGTGGCCTACGAAGATCCAGCGCGAAAAAACGTTCTGTACCTGCGTTGGCGCATGAAAAAAGGCAAAGGCAGTGACTGGGTCCGACGTTCACTCGGATTCTCATTCACTCGTGACAAGCGTGGGCGCATACCGAAAGAAGAGGAAGCGCGAGCTCGCGCAGCTGCTGACAAGCAGTACGCTAGACTCGTTGGCGGTGGTTCAATGTCTCCCACGGTGATCGCAGTCTCAATCGCTGAAGGGTGGGAGATGGCGATAGATCCCGAGCGCGGTAAATGGACAGAAGATACTCCGCACCGAAAAGAAATGACGAGAGCCATAGAGCGCGCGAAGAGTGTGTGGGGTGCCTCGACCGCTTGGAACGCCATCGAGCGAGGAGACATCAGGAAGCTCTGGAGATCCGAGTTGAAGCGCGTGCGCGCGAAAGGACTCAGCGGTGTTCGTTCAGCAGAGATCGTGGTAACGCGAGTAATGACGCTCGCAGACTGGTTGCGCGATGAACAAAAGATCGCGCTTACGGCATGTGTGCGGTGGAAGCAGATGAAGGCGGAGATGGAGACCGACTTCGGCGAGTATAATATCTCGCGCCCTCGCTATTCCCTCGATGAGTACCGCGCAATACTAGCTGCGTCGTGGCGGGTGGATCCACGTTGGGCGCTGCTACTGGAAGTCGGCGCTGAGTACCGCCTCGGGCAAGTCGTGCGAATGATGCGTTCGCACGTCGACCTCGCTGCAGGAACGGTGCGCGTGCCTGGGCGCGGCAAAAAGAAAGGAGCCATGGTGCAGCTGACAGCGGGACAATTGAGCCGCCTGCGCTCTGCGCTGGAAAAGGGATATCTCGCCGGACTAGAGGATGCGTTTAGCGGGAACCATGTCGAGGACTACCCGCTGTTTCCGGGCATGCACCTACCGCGAGACTCTGACGGAAACCCCACAACGACAGCTCGTCACGCGACTCGGTCTTATCTGGGGTCGCGAGCGTTACGCGATTGGCTGAACAAAACCGAGGAGCTTGCGCGCGTCGATGGCAAGCCTATAGAGCACGTAGGAGGGCGGGGCTGGTACGGCCTAAGGCGCGTTGCTGTTGACGCGGCAAAGGAGGCGAAGATCAGCAGAGAGGGTCTGCAGGCGCACGGCGGATGGTCTGATTCGCAGGTCCCTGACATCATCTACGCCGAGCAAGAACAGGTGTACGCTAGGGAAGAAGCGGCTGCAGTTCGGGCTCAAATCCGCGGTGAAATTCACGCGGAAACGGAGCAAAACGGAGCAAAAACAGAAACGGCGCCAACTGGCGCCGCTGCAAACAAAAAGGGTAAGTGATGAAACCGCAAGACTTTACACACTCATGGGCCTGGGAGGAGTTGAACCTCCGACCTCACGCTTATCAGGCGTGCGCTCTAACCACCTGAGCTACAGGCCCTACACGACAGTTAAAGGCGATACCGCCTATCACGATGCCGTTTCATACTGAGCAAACCGCACACGGTATCGACAGCAATGGTTATATGCCATCGTTACCGTAGCCTCGCAATTAAACGCAGCGAAGGCTGGTCGTCAACTCAGATTCGGCAAATGCGATTGGGCAGAGGCGATTAAGCAAATGCGATTATGTAATCGCCGGTGCCACTTGCGCCCGATAGCAATCGCCGGTGCCACTTGCGCCCGATAGCAATCGCCGGTGCTATCTATTCCCGATAAGAGAGCGCGAGTCAACGCTAATATTCCCGTATCGAGTAATCAGGTGTAGGTGAGGCCCTGTAACCCGACCTGTGGCCCCTACGCTGCCGATAATGGCGCTACGCTGCACGGTATCGCCTACCGCTACCGTTGCCTTGCTTAGATGCAGATACGCGCTAACAACGCCCGCGCCGTGGTCTATATACACCACGTTCCCACCCAGGTAGAACGAATCGACGATTCGTACAACACCCCTATTGATAGCGCGCACAGGCGCCCCGATCGCGCCGGCGTAATCGGTACCCGTGTGGCGGCTGGTGACGGCTCCATTAAAGGTGCGCCCGTTACCAAAGCCGCTCGTTATTCTCGAGCTTCGCGGGGCGATGAAGGGCTCACTCCATAGCATGGGCGTTAGGTGCGCATTGCGCGATACAGCGGCGGCCTGAGCCGCCTCACGTTGGGTTCTTGCGGCAATGGCAGAGTCTGGACGAGCACCAAAGCGCGGCGCGACCGACAGCTTCTCCATAGGATAAGAGCCTGAGGTTACCGGCAACCGAAAACTTTGAGTAGTTCCATCGCCGCAAGTCAGCTGCACTGTAACGCCGAGAACTGAATCAACCGGAACCGCCGCACGCGCAACAAGGGTATCGTTGGAACGCGAGAAGTGCAGCGGCTCTCCCGCCGCAGTCGCAATGAGACGAGGCGAACTGTCCGCTAAATAACCGCCGCCCGCAACGACGCGCAAAGAGAAGAGAGTGCCCGCAACGGGTCTATCTGGAACTGCAAACACTTTCTGAATATCCACGCACCGCAGTTCGTCCGTTTGCGCGACGGACACCGTTGACGTTGACACCGAAAACACGGTAACGAACAGTGCGCACCTGACAGACCGACCAAATGAACCGAGAAGCGTTTGCATAACTGATTGTACTGGTATAGCTGCGCGTTTACCAGACGAGTGCTGCGATGGGTGCCGATATAGCAAAAGAAACGCCCAGGGCATATGCCCTAGGCGCATCTAAAACAGTGTCGATAACTAAAACGATATCAGGCGTCCGGATCGTCCTCGTCGATATCGGGCTCGAGATACCCATCTTCCTCGTCGTCATCGTCGTAGTCGAGATCATCATCATCTTCGTCGTCGTCATCTTCGTCGTCGTCGAAGTCATCGTCATCGTCGTCGTCGTCGTCGAAATCATCTTCGTCATCGAAATCGTCGTCTTCATCTTCGTCTTCGTCGTCGAAATCGTCGAAGTCATCATCAAGATCGTCGTCATCGAAGTCTTCGTCATCGTTTAACGCGAAGGCTGTAACAACATGTGAATCGAACGAGCTCCACGACATCTCATAGGACGTCGGTGACTCTTCGAGAGCATCGCGCAACGACGCCCCGAACTGCTCCTGCATGGAAGTGCTCTCCCTAGGGATTGTAAGTAGAACGTGTGTAAACCGTTTGGTAACTGCCAAATAATCAACAACTCCGCGCGGCGGCGCAACGGGTGAGGCACATCCCAATTACGCCGTCAGCATCTTCCTTACGCAACACCTTCCACAAACGCTACAGATCAGCCTGAATACAACGAAACCATTCCATTTTTAGCATCACAATGTGATTTTTGGCGCACGTTTTTACAGAGTATTTTGTTATGAAAACGTTAGCAGCCTCCTCTTGCAAAAACAGACTGCCGCGACGTATTGACGTCGCGGCAGTCTGTTGCTAAAGCGGTGTTCCCGCGCACTCTACCAATGGAGTCGCGCGAAACAACGTTTACACATAAGAACGATCGCGCTCGCGTTTAGCCTCTCTGCTTACACGTTTACGATCGCTCGCCGACAACATGCGCTTACGCAAACGTATGTTAGACGGTGTTACTTCTATGAGCTCGTCGTCTTCGATGTACTCAAGTGCGCTTTCGAGTGTAAGCTCACGCGGCGGTTCAAGCTGGATGTTTTCATCTGCAGACTTGGTTCGCATGTTCGTAAGCTTTTTCTCCTTCGTTGGGTTCACATCCATGTCCCCAGGACGCGAGTTCTCGCCAACGATCATCCCTTCGTAAACGGCATCACCTGGTGCAACAAATAGCGTTGAACGTTCCTGTAAGTTGAACAGCGAAAACGCGATGATTGTACCGGCTTCCATTGAAACAAGAACGCCACGCGAGCGTCCGGAAAGCGGGCCAGCCCATGCACCGTATTCGAGGAACCTATGATGCATGATTCCTAAGCCGCGAGTATCCGTTAGGAACTCGCTACGGAAACCAAACAACCCTCTCGCAGGAACTCGATACAACAAACGAACTAACCCCTGCCCAGGGTTCTTCATTTCTATCATCTCTGCGCGCCTAGGACCGAGCTTTTCGATCACCGAACCTACGTAGTCTTCGGGAACGTCAATAGCCAGCTCTTCGTACGGTTCGAGACGTTCACCGTTCGCACCTGTCCTAGTTATGACACGCGGACGCGATACCTGAAACTCATATCCTTCACGCCGCATCGTCTCCATCAGAATGGTTAGATGAAGCTCACCTCTTCCCGATACATTCCAAGTGTCTGTGCTATCGGTGTCTTCGACGCGTAGTGCAACGTTGCGCTCCAGTTCCTTGTACAAACGTTCGCGGATCTGACGCGATGTAACGAACTTGCCATCACGTCCGGCAAACGGTGAATTGTTTACAAGGAAGTCGACGCTGATTGTTGGTTCTTCAACACTAATACCGTCGAGTCTGTCTTGGACTTCTGGATCGGTAAGTGTGGTACCAATATCAACCGATTCGAAACCCGCCAACATAATAATTTCACCTGCACCTGCTTCTTGTAATTCAACGCGCTCCAGCCCTTCAATACCGTACAACTTCGAGACTCTCCCGCGCTGAACTTGCGCGTCGCTCTCGAGCGGCAAGAGGACGATTGAATCTCCCGTATGGACCTTGCCACGTTCGATTCTTCCAATGGCCAAACGGCCGAGGTAGTTGGAGTAATCAATGGTGGACACTAGCATCTGGAAGGGCCCTTCGTTGTCCGAAGGAGGAGCCGGAACGGTACGTACAATCGTTTCGTAAAGCGGTGTCAAATCGGTTGGCGGCACTGCCATATCCATCGTCGCGATGCCTTCACGCGCGCTACAGTAAACAACTGGCGCGTCCAACTGAGCTTCGTCTGCTTCTAGCTCAATAAACAGCGAAAGCACTTCGTCGTGTACACGCAACGGGTCTGCGCCCGGCCTGTCTATCTTGTTGATTACAACAATAGGCGTGCGTCCAAGCGCTAACGCCTTACGCAACACGAATCGTGTCTGAGGCATCGGACCATCGAACGCATCAACAACAAGTAACACGCCGTCCACCATTCTAAGAATACGCTCTACTTCGCCACCGAAGTCTGCGTGCCCTGGCGTGTCCACGATGTTGATTTTCGTATCTCGCCAACGAATTGACGTGTTCTTTGCGAGAATCGTTATTCCGCGTTCGCGTTCTAATGGATTTGAATCCATAACGCGTTCTTCTACAACTTGATTCTCGCGGAAAGCACCTGCTTGACGCAGCATCTTATCGACCAGTGTTGTCTTCCCGTGATCGACGTGCGCGATAATTGCGATATTCCTGATATCCATAGCCCTTAAGGATAGCTAAACCCTGAAGCATCCTTCAACCCCGCGGTACTCCGAAAATGCCCCTTTTTGTCCTATTTGACGCTGCATTTCAAGGGTTTTGTTAAGCCTCGAGCATCTAGCCCCCGTCTCCGTCCCCCGCAATCGCAATCGCGATCGCAAATGCTTGCTTCTTACGCCCCCCAACCACACCTTACCTATACAACCCATTCTCTGGAGGCTACCGATGCACCAGCAAGACAAGCGCGAGGGTTCTGATTATCCCATCGGTCGGGGCTACGGTCACGACTACATGCGCGGTGGAGAGGTTTTTGGAGGTTATGGTTACAGTGAAAGGCCGGAGTATCAACAAAGGCGTGGCGAACAGGGTGCAGACCCGCCTGAATCATCTAATAACGATCTGTCTCCCTAACTCAACAGCCTCTCACAAGGTCAACCCACCTTAGCCCAATCAGCAGTGCGCTCTGTGCGCACTGCTTTTTTATTTCCACTGAATACTCGTCTTACGACTCGTCAACCTTTCCGTATTCCAATTCCCCCTTTCCAGAACCCTACCCCGTTCGCTCTTCACTTACTCCCGCGGTCGGCCAGCCGATGGCAAAGTAGCACCGCTCGTACCATGCTCTCACTGCTTGCCACACCTTTGCCAGCTATATCCATTGCCGTACCATGATCTGGAGACGTGCGTGGAAAAGGGAGACCAAGTGTCACGTTAACTGCGCTACCAAACGATGCCACCTTAATTGCCGTCATTCCAACGTCATGGTATGGCGCAATAACCGCGTCAAACTCGCCACGCATAGCACGCACAAAAACTGTGTCAGCAGGGTACGGACCTGCTATTCCGCACGCTCTTGCAGCTGGCGCCAAAATTTCATCGTCCTCATTTCCAAATCGCCCCTTATCGCCAGCGTGTGGGTTAAGAGCGCACAACGCAATTCTGGGTTCGCTAATACCAAAGCCAGATATAAGACCTTTGCGCGTTGTCTCTGCCGCACTGATAATTGCAGACTGCGTTACCGCACTCGGCACATCACGCAATGCGATATGAGTTGTCGCAAGAACTACGCGAAGTGTGTCAGATGCTAACATCATTGCCGTTAATGACCCGGTAAGATGACCCAGCATTTCCGTATGCCCTGGGTAGTCGTATCCACCCGCATGTAGCGCCGCTTTATCAATTGGAGCCGTGACTATTCCGTGAACAGCTCCACCCTGCGCAAGCCTAACCGCATGTTCAATTGCCCTACCTGCAAGCTCACCGGCGCGAGCAACACCATGACCTTCGCTGTAGCTACCAACTACATGGTCAACTTTAACGGCGCACGGCTCAGGACCAATCACCTCTAGCTCAAGTAACCCAGCATCCCGAAGCGACTTTACTCTTTTATCGACTAAAGTCGCCGCGACAATTTCCGGACCAATTCCCCTTACATCTCCAACCGTTACCGCAAGACGGATACATGCGCTATTCACACCTTCTCCGCCGTTACCGCTACTCCTAGCAGAAGTATTTAACTCGCCATCGCTACTCACATTGAGCCAACGGCTGCGATGGGATCGTACACGACTTGTACAAACGTGCCTTTCCGTAAAGAGTCGATAAAGCGACGAATGGTGTGCTCCTCTGAAAGCTGAGCACGAATACGATCGCGATACTCATCTAACGTGTACTGTCCGCCTTCATCGAGCAGCGACACCTGAACGATTACAAACTTACTTGCGCCAGTAGATGGATCCTCGATTTCGAAAGGATCGATAATGTCGCCAGCCGCACGCCCCTGTACTGCAAGCCTATAAGACTCAGGCAAGCTGTCGATTACAAATTCAGGGATACTCTTCTCTTCGTTAACTGCATCGTGGTGCTTGGACGCAAGCGAATCGTAGTTTGCACCGTTGCGCCAAGCGGCAACCACTTCCTTAGCTAGCTCCGAAGCACGCTTAACGTCGGCAGAATCGAGTGTAGCCCTAATCAAGATATGTCTGGCCTTCACTTCCGCAGGCTGAACCCGATCTACACGAATAATGTGGAAACCAAAGGTGGTTTCGACCACGGGACTTATCACGCCGGGATTGAGCGCAAACATCATGCGGTCGAACTCGGGCACCATAAGGCCGCGCCTGTTCCACCCTAGGTCGCCGCCTTGGTCGCGGTTCGCCAAGTCCATAGACTCTCTACGCGCAATCTCTTCAAACCTGTCTGGATTTGTCACTAGCTCGGCGCGCAACGAATCTGCAAGCGTGCGTGCTCGCTTCTTTGCCGCTTCCGACCCGCTAGTTGGGATAACTATTTGACGCATCCCGATCATTGCAGGTTTAGGTGGCAACTGATCTTTGTACATATCAAAAACTTCCGAAATCTCTTTCTCGGAGGCATTTACAGTCGCGATTTTTTGCTCGCGACGAAGTTTTACAAACAGATCGCGCTGCATCATACCACGACGCATCTGATCCATTTGCATGCGTCGCCACTCTTCAAGAGTTTGGAAGCCTGTTTGACGCAATGCTGTGCGAAACTCACCGTCGTTCCTGAAACGAGAACGGGTGCGTTGCTCGAAGTCATCCATTGAACGCAACAGGTCAGCTTCATTTACCATGATGCTCTCAGCCTGTGCGCGCTGCACCAACAACTCCTCCTCAATAAGCGAATCGATTGCCTCGCGCTGCATAACCGCCAGCTCGCGTGCATCGGCAGGCTCACGCCCTGCAGCACGGGCGAAGTGCACCCGTGACAGCACGTCAGAGATTAGTACAACCTTTTCACCAACGATTGCTGCAATACCGTCCACTGGCAGCACTCGCGTCGCGCTGTCACGCGCCGTCTGTCTGTCCTGCGCATGCGACGCAACAGGAACAACAGCTAGCAGGAGTGGAATGAGAATGGCGGAAAGGCGAGACAGCATGTTTTTACCTAAGGAGATGTTAAATGCAAGGAAGGACCGCACCATGGCGGTCCCTCCCCTCCATGCACTTATAACTACTCTACTACCGATCAGTTCCCTGTCGGCGGCGCGAACTGAGCTGCCGAATCTAACGGCGGCTGGGCTGGGCCTTGCTGGACACGAGCGGAATCAGCTTGCTCACGCTTTACTTTGGCCAACTCAACGACCTTATCAAGCGCAGCGTCGCTCATGCTAAAGGAATACTTACGATGCAAGGCACGTGCGACCTGAGCAGGTACCTGTACGAGCTGCGCTTCATTCTTAACGAGCTTGTTGAAGTACTCGTCGATGCGCGCCGCAGCAATCGCCTTTTTGTCTCCACCCTTAGAAGCGCTATCGGAGAGCGCTCCTGGATCAACGTTCAGCGCCGTCCAAGTCTGCGCCAAGTTGCCGGCGAAGGCGAGGTACATGTTCGAAAGCTCTGCGCTATCGACTTCCAACTTAGCACTGTCGGCCTGACGAAGGACGAGCTCGTTACGCACCAACTGGCGAATGAACTTGTCGATCATTGTGTCGGCCGTTTGCGGCGAAATGAGCTGCGGGCGGATTTGCGCTTCTGGCGGGTAAGCAGAAATCCAATCGGCAAACTCGGACGCCGTTAGCTCGCCGCCTTTGTACTCAGCGAGTTTCTCGTTGTCTTTGATGTAGCCGAGTGGGTTACGCGCAACAGCACGCGCCTTGAGGGCCGCGTTGTTGTTGATCTTTACGTTGTTGGCATTCTCTACAGACGCGAGGTAGGTGCTTTCAGCGATAACAACGTTACGCTGCTTGGCGCCCTGCGAGAACTGCGCAGCGATCTCTTGGAACGGTGTGCGGTAAATGATGTGGTAACCGAACGAAGTCTCGACAACTGGAGAGATCTCGCCTGGCTTGATTGCCTTTACCGCGACTTCGAAGTCGGGGACCATCGTGCCCGGCATCCAAATGCCGAGGTCACCACCTCTGTCACCAGCGCCCGGCTCATCGCTACGAGCGGCCATACGCACAAAGTTCTCGGGCGTTACTTGGGCGCGGAGATCTTCGGCACGCTTACGTGCTGATGCGCGCTGCTCTGGAGTGGCGCCTTCGTCGACCTTAATGAGGATATGACGCGCCGCTAAAGCTTCGCCACTTGCATAGCGCTCTTCGTCGGTTCCGGGGGCAAGTGTATCCCACCCCTGCGACACCTGCTCATAGAGCTTTCTTACGCGAATGTTATCGATGTTCGACCAGAGTGCTTCATTGAGCTCTGCTGGCTTGTTAAGTGAGTCGTTCTGGGCACTGGCAAGACCGGCCAATTGATAGCTCACCCAAAGTTCCGCGATCATGCGCGCGGCATCTTTTTCAAGTGGAGCCTGCGTTTCGCTCAGGATCTCAGCAAGCCGCTCTGACGAGAGCTTCTGATCGCCTGCCGTAGCCGCGACGTCCGGGTTGTCAGATGCGCCACACGCAACTGCAAAGGCAGCCACGGCAAACGCGGAAACAAAATACGCTTTCATCAGGTTGAACTCCGGTTCCGGAGAGAGGTTCTGCTGGACACTGGTAGTGAAGTAAAGCCAACGTCCACGTGTAGGGCCGGAACGTCGTCAGCCCTGTAATTAACACAATCCGCTAAATACCGCACAAGCGGTAGAATGTGCCATATGGTCATTTTGTAGCACTATCTGAGGGTGGATTTTGCATTCTGAGCGGAGTTAGCAGCCCCTTCGGCGTTGGTCGAGCCTCTGGACGCCTCCCTGGAACGGGGGCCGACTGGCTCCGCACGGAGTCCATAGTACCCCTTACTGCCACCGCCTTAGCCACTGCTTCCTCAAGAAAAGCGTCGTTGATCTGAGCTTTATACTTGAACCTTAAAGCTCTTGCCAGTACGGGTGGCACCCTCACTAAAGGCACTTCTTCTTTGATCATGCGATCGAAATAGTCCTCTATTCTCGAATACGCTAAACGCTCACGCGCAGCCTTTGTCGTTGCGACAGACAAGTCCGACGGACCGATGCCCAGCGCCGACCAGTTCATGTTCAGCTCCGCGAAAAGTGCATGGGCCAATGACGCAGACTCCGCCGAATCGACAACTACGCCAGCACTGTCCGCAAGCTTGAGCTCTATCTCACTACGAGCAACACGTCTAAGCGCGCTCCTAATCTGCTCGTCTGTGCCGCGCGCTGTCATTCCTATTAAACCAGAGGATGGAGGGAATGCCTCAATCCACTTAGCGAAACTAGACGCGCTTACCACACCGCCTTTGTAACGCACTAACACCCGCGAATCATTAGGGACCGCACCAAAGCTCTTCGCAATCGTACGCGCAATGTCCTCTACGCCAGGAGTCACGGTAACCTGGTACTCCTTCTCCAAGTTGTGAACGTAAGCACTTTCAGCGAGCACGAAGTTACGGTCACTAGCAACTGACATGAGAGAATCTGCGACCTCTTCAAAACGCGGGCGATACACTATGTGGTACCCGAACTCCGTTTCAATGACTGTAGAAACAGTACCATGCGGCGTGTTTCTCAATCCTGCTTCAAATTTCGCTACCATCGCCCCTGGAGCAAACACACCAAGGTCGGCAATAGCAAACTGAGTTCCGGAAACTCCACCTCGTCGAAACATATCGGCACTAACCGAGCGCTGAATAGAGTCAGCTGTGGCTTTAAGCTTCGCACGAACCTCAGCTATAACGTTCGAGTCAACACTAACGAGTATCTGCTTTGCCGCAAAAATCTCACCGCTCTGGTAAAGCTCGGCCGCTCTCTCCTTGTTTACCTCAGTCCATCCCCGCTGCGCCAACTCTCTATACTTGCGATAACGGATATCGGCAACGGTAGCCCAATGAGCATCCTTGACCACGTCGTCGCTTATAAGCGAGTCGGCCGCAGCTCCAGCGATGCCCATTAGCTGGTAGTGAGTCCACATCACGGCAATCTGATGCGCCACACCAGGATCAATTGTCGCGGTGGAGTTTCCAATTATGTCTGCAAGACGTGTTGTAGACAGATAAACCTGCCCGTTCGCCGAAGCAACTACGCGAGGACGCGCACTAGGCGAAACAAAAGCTACTAGTGTAGCCAACAGCAGGAGGGGAAGCACCAAAACCTTCATCATCTTCTGCGAAAGTGTGGACCGAAATAAGGAAGCAAACTATTGGACGACTAGAACACGCAAAGCGCGTACGAGTCCTTCCAAAAGTTCTGCACCACCCAACCGAGTAAGTTTAATCGCAAGCGGCTGAGCGCGTCGAACATCGACCTGAAACTGCACGTCATGAAAAGCTGCTGAAAGCCCTTTAAGACGAGGAACGGCATCGGCGCGAAAGGTAATACGCGCCTCCTCCGAGCGAACTAAAATGCCATCAACGCCGAGCATGGCTCCTATTACCCGCAATTGCGCACTTCGGAACAGTGCTTGAGCAGGTGCGGGTAATGGGCCGAAGCGATCTCGAACTTCCGCCTGCAAAGCCTCGATTTCGGACGGTGCTTTGATCGCCGTTAAACGCCTGTATACGTCAAGTTTGGCTTCTTGCGTCTCTATATAGTCATCCGGAAGATAAGTGGGCATTTCTAGAGACACATCAGCGGGTATAAATGGTTTCTGCCCATCCCCTTTGCTAAGCTGACGCACTGTATCCTCGAGCAAACGTAGATACAGGTCGAAACCAACGGTGTGCACGAACCCCGACTGCTCAGCACCTAACAGGTTTCCAGCACCGCGCATCTCCAAATCCTTGAGCGCGATACGATATCCAGCACCAAGCTCAGTGTGATGCTCCAGCACTTTAAGCCTACGCTCTGCGTCATCATCAATGCGGTCGGGTACTAGCAAATAGCAGTACGCTCTTCGATGCGAACGTCCAACTCGCCCTCTCAACTGATAAAGCTGTGCGAGCCCTAAATGATCTGCCCTGTTCACAAACATGGTGTTTGCGTTAGGCACATCTAAGCCGCTTTCAACAATCAACGTTGATACGAGAATATCTAACTCGCCTTCAACGAACTCCCGCATAACACGCTCTAGCTCTCTTTCCTTCATTTGTCCGTGCCCCACTCCAATTCGCGCACGGGGCACCAAACGACGTAAATGGTCTGCTATACCTTCTATTGTTTCTATTCTGTTGTGAACAAAGAATATCTGACCACCTCGATCTAGCTCTCGTGCGACAGCCTCCTCAATTAAGGCATCGTCGAATGGCTCAATAAAGGTGAGTACTGGCGACCTATCACGCGGAGGCGTTTGCATAAGCGTTAAGTCACGCAAACCGGCAAGCGATTGATGCAGCGTGCGCGGGATCGGAGTCGCCGTTAGCGTAAGAACGTCGGTTTCAACCTTGAGCTGTTTTAGACGTTCTTTGTGTTTAACACCGAAGCGATGTTCTTCATCTACAATAATCAATCCTAACGACGCAAACTCAACGTCAGGACTGAGCAGTCGGTGCGTTCCTATTACGATATCGATTTGTTTGTTGCGTAACGCTACCAATACCGCAGCCTGCTCTTTGGCAGTCTGGAAACGACTCATTACCTCAATACGCACGGGGAAATCGGCCAGCCGATCACCGAAGCTACGAGCATGCTGTTCAGCAAGAATCGTAGTAGGAACGAGCACTGCAACTTGACGTCCACTTTGGACTGCCTTAAATGCAGCACGGATCGCGATTTCCGTTTTGCCGTAACCAACGTCGCCCACAAGCAAACGATCCATAGGACGCGGCCCTTCAAGGTCTTGCTTAACGTCAACCGTAGCGCGTCTTTGGTCGGGTGTGTCCTCAAAAAGAAACGAGCTCTCCAACTGTCGCTGCCAAACGGTGTCAACGTCGTGTTTCGGACGCTCTGCAACTTTTCGGCGCGCATATAGCTCAAGCAACTCTTGGGTCATCTCCAAAATTGCCATGCGCGTGCGTTCTCTTTGCTGCGACCACCTTCTACCACCCAACTTATGAAGACGAGGTGGCGGAATATCACCAGACCCATCCGAAGCGCTTCGATATCGCTCGATCTGACCTATACTGTACAGTGGAACGTTTAAACGGTCTCCACCTTCGTATTCAATTACCGCTGCCTCAATAGTACTCTCGCGTACGAATACCTTTTCGATACCGCGATAAATGCCAATACCATGCTCTAGGTGCACAACGTAGTCGCCCGCCTTTAACGCACCTATTGTATCTAGTGCAGCACCAGATACGTACCTGCGCGCACGACGCATGCGCCGTTCACGTCTGAAAATCTCATGATCTGTAAGTACACGAATTGTTTGCGGGATAATAAAGCCTCCGCCTAACACTCCAATTGAAAGCGAAGCCGCTAATGGCCCCTCTTCGCTTAACAGCTCATCAAGTCGTTCCAGCTGACCGGCGTTGTCACATAGAATTAATGTGTGCAAACCGTCGCGTTGAATGCGGCGAAGCACACGTAAATCGCGCGAAATTGTCTCTGGTGGACGTATCGGAAACGAAATATCCGCTTCTGTTCCAACCGAGTCTGCTACCACTGCGCTTGTGGCGCGCTGCGGAGGAAGTGCGATACGAATCGTGCCAAGGCGAGCCAACCGGGAAGCCATTATCGGCGGTGGTATAAAAAGCTCCTCACGATTTATAACTTCATCGCCACGACGTCTTACGATTTCCATGTGATGTGCGGCCTCATCCCATGTACGCACCAACTCGGGAAGTACCGAGCTACCTGACGGTATCACGGCCAATGTGTCCGGTGGGAAAAGATTAACAATCGAAATTCGCTCCGCCGCATTAGTCTCCGTGTGAGAACGACCATCTACCGGAAGGACGAGAGCCAACGATGCGTCACGTGTCGAACGCTGCGTATTAAGATCGAAGTGTCTCAACTCGGAAACTTCATCGCCCCAGAACTCAATTCTTACGGGCTCGGCCATCCCGAACGAATAGATATCAAATATGCCGCCACGCACTGAGTACTGTGCGACATCTTCCACCATGTCTACACGCTCAAAACCTATTCGCGACAGGTGGTCGGCCAACTCTTCCGGTCTACGTGTATCTCCCTTCCTTATCTCAAGCCGCGAACCTGAAAGCGCGCTCGGCAGGCTCGTTCGTTCTAGCAGCGCCCGAGAAGTGGTAAGCAACACTCTTATCGCGCTACGCCCCAACTTCTCAATAGTCTCTACACGTTCGCCCGCGACTTCCGCGTGAGGCTCTACTTCGCCGAACCCTTCACGCTGTGGATACAATGCAACTGGAATATCATCGACCAACGACTGCAAATCGGAGAGCCAACGTTCAGCGTCACTAAGTTGATCTGCGACTACGACTATAAACCGTTGCGGCTGACGTCTAGCAAGTGCTGCAATAAGCACCGCATCTGACGATCCTGCCAAACCTCCAACGCGCAGGCTTTTACCTTCACCGGGAAGCGTTTGCAAAAATCTGTCGAACGCAGATAATGATTCAACTGCATCGAGAAGAACTGGGAGAGCCATCTTTATGTTTATGCGGTTCCACGCTGCCCAATCGCGCCAGCATGCTCAGCCGGCCGCGATACAGTGCGCGCAACTATTGATTCGAGAATTAGCAGTACAACTGCAAGCAGAAGTAGCGGCACAACTAGTGATCGCCCCGAAGCTTGCGAAAACACATCTGTACGCCAACTACTGCCAGCTTTGTGGAAAGTGATTCTGTCACCGCTAACACGCGCAAGGAACGCAGCGCTATCTGGCGACGATATATCGGACTCACCAGCTTCAGCATTAACAACCAACGCGCCAGCGCGTTCACTACCTCGCAAAACGTAGTACACACCGGCCTGTTGGGGAGCAACTTTACTTTCGCCACTCCAACTCTGAGCATGGCCAGTAGAGTCCTGGATAGAATCTGAAAACGCAAAAGCGCTTACCTTACTACCCGGCGCGGCATAGACCGCGGAGCCGTCAGCACCAAGTCGTTGCGTAAATGTTTCAAGTAGCCACGGCACGAACGCTGCTTTAACCGGAAGGTCTGTCGCATCTGGATTGATGGGTGACGCAACTAGTACGTATCCGTTTCCTGCAACAATCCAAGGGGCACCGCCAGCTGTTGCAATAGTGTCAACAGCAACAGTAGACTGTCCTGCCCCAGAGTAAACGAGCGGGTATCTAAGCAATATTCTCGCGCCGTTAACAGCTGCATTGGCAGGGTTCAGCGTATCACCTTGTACATCGCCAACCGAGTTAACTCCGTTGCGCGTTATAGCGCCAAAACGCCACGGAACTCCTAATCGCGAAAGCGTGCGGTTCGCTTCGCCAATATTCACCGGATCCGATGGCGCCGTAAGAAGCGCTGGTAGTCGAACAGCGGCAGCGTCCGCGCCAGAAACTGTGATAGCATCATTTGCATTGTTGTTTAGCCTTATACGTTGCTCGTCAGCAAGTGTAGCGACTGCGGCCGACAAAAACTCACCAGACTCGCGACGCAAATAAACAGATGGCGGCGGCGCCACTCGCACTGCAAAGTGCCGAATATCATCAGCACGCAAATTATCCGACGCGATTTCAACATGTCCGCGCACCCAGCCTGTAGACGAACTGGCGAGACGCGAACTGACAGTATAAGGAGACGCAACGGTACCTGCCCCCGCGCTTCCTCCAGCTACCGTTTTGCCATCCAACACAACTCTATATTCTATTGAGTCTGCCGCCGAAAACTGCATACGCAATACACCCGTCGGTGTCCATCTATGTGATTCAGGAACCGCAGAAATTACCGAGCTATTAGATGTAGGTGTGGTATCGGGAACCAAAACGATTATAGGTATGGAACCCGATGTAAGAGCACTATCTGACTCAATACCCAATGCGTAGCGCTGCGCGTCTGTCACTACCGCCACGATAGACTTACGCGGAGCACCACTCGCAGATAACGCGACTGCTCGACGAATGGAGTTAGCCATATCGCCCGCTCCGCCCAGGGGTTCTACCGTTTGTAACGCGTTAAGCACTGCATCGTTCGAACCGCCGATAACGCGAGAGTCTGCTGTAACTATCCACGCGCGATCGTCTGCGTTTAGCGACTCCAAAAGTTTGCTAGCGTTCTCGCGCAGCCAATCAAGCTGACGCTTGCCGTTTACAACTGCACCGCTACTCATTGAGTTATCTACTACAACAGCGACTGAAATAGGCGCATGACCTATGCCGCTTAACCTCGCAATTGGGCGCGCTGCTGCGGCAGCAACAGCTAGGACAGTTAAAATGCGCAGCAACATTAGTAACCGGTTGCGCAACTTTAAATCGCGGCTGTGCTCCTGCTCCATTCTCTGTAAGTAACGAACGGCAGGAAAATCGACTGTGCGATTAATACGACGCCTAAGCATGTGTACCAACAGTGGCACCGCTGCTAACGCCGCTAAGGAAAGGAAAACAGGTGCTAAAAAGCCCATATCAAATGAACCTCTTACAAACGTGTAACACGACGACCACCCGCGGCCGCCAATAGCCGAAGTGAACGCCCAAATGGCTCATCGGTGTATGCCAAAGCATACCTCGCTCCCGAACGCGCTAACTCAGAACGCCATTCTGCCAAAGCTTCATTCACCGTTTCAACATAGGTGGCACGAATATCAGAAGATGATGCTGGCACTTCGACCAAACTTTCTAGGTCGCGATATCGGGCCTCACCCTCGTCAGGAAACTGGTGCTCCGCTCTGTCCATGATGTGAATAACTAGCACTTCATGTCCTCTAGCACGAAGTGCGCTCATTGTATCAGCTATTTCGCGCACATCGGAGAGAAGGTCGGATATAAGAACTACAAAACCTGGGCGTCTTACCATACGCGCAGCCTGAAGTAGCGCTGGCGCAATATTGCTTTCGCCCCCTCCGCCCCCTTGGTCGAACGCCGCCACCATGCGGCGCCACTGTGCACGATTAGATCGTGGAGGAACAACGCTGCGAAGCCCTTCATCAAAGCGCACAAGCCCTACCGCATCTCGCTGCCGTAGCAAAAGCAACGAAATTGCCGCAGCTAGGCGCTCAGCGTACGCGAGCTTGGTAAGCCGAGTGGGGTCGCCAGTCCATTGCATCGACCGGCTAACGTCGAGCGCAACAATGGCACGCGCATTCGTTTCCTCTTCGAACAATTTCACAACCCAGCGGTCCGATCTGGCAGCGATTCGCCAATCTAGGTACCTCAGGTCGTCACCGGGCATATATGGGCGATGCTCGGCGAACTCGACCGAAAAGCCCTTGCGGGGAGATCGGTGCAACCCCGTAATGAAACCCTCCACTACCCAGCGAGCAACGAGCTCCAAATGGCCCAATGCGGCCAGAACGGACGGGTCTACCTGATCAGCGCGGGGAGCGGACATGGACAGGGTAAACTAACGGATCGCACACACGTTTGACTATGTTTCAAGGCTGTCTGCGATTCGTTCGCTTAGCGGGCGTTCAGCCCAAGGCTTGGCATACTCGCCAGCCGCGAACTCGGCACCTCAAGCCCAGCCTCCGTTGCTGTTAAGTCACATACGTAATTTTTGTATCGTCGCGCATATCGACCACGGGAAATCAACCTTGGCCGATCGCCTTATCGAGTACACCGGCACGCTACAAAAGCGTGAGATGAAGTCGCAGGTGCTAGACACCCTCGACTTGGAACGTGAGCGCGGTATAACGATCAAACTCAACGCAGTTCGAATGAGCTTCAATGCCAAAGACGGCGAGCTTTACGAACTCAACTTGATTGACACACCAGGGCACGTCGACTTTACGTACGAGGTATCGAGATCTCTAGCGGCATGTGAAGGTGCTGTGTTGGTTGTTGACGCGTCGCAAGGGATTCAGGCGCAAACACTCTCGAATCTCTTCCTCGCTATGGAAGCAGGGCTCGAGATTATCCCGGTGCTCAACAAAATTGATTTGCCGGGCGCCGAGCCTGAACGTCGCAGGCAGGAAGTCGTCGACCTAATTGGCTGTAAACCAGAAGACGTACTTTCAGTTAGCGCAAAAGAAGGGACAGGTATCCCCGAGCTTTTAGAGCTAATTGTTGCAATGGTACCACCGCCAAAGGGCGACCCCGAAGGCCCGCTTCGTGCACTCATTTTCGATTCGTACTACGATAGATACAGGGGTGCAATTCCAAGCATCCGCGTAGTCGACGGTGAGATACGTAAAGGTATGAACATTACCTTTGGTGTGTCGGAGAACACCTACGAAGTTGATGAAGTCGGTTACTTGCAGCTAAGACAGTCGCCGGCCAAAGTATTACGCGCCGGCGAAGTAGGGTACGTTGTTGCGAGCGTGCGATCTGTTCGCGAGACACGCGCGGGCGATACAATTTTTGACGCGGATAACCGCGCTCCCGAGCCGCTACCTGGCTATCAGGACGTACGCAGCTTTGTATTCGCCGGTATTTATCCAACGGATACGCAACAGTACGAAACGCTGCGTGACGCACTCGAGAAAATGAAGCTCAACGATGCTTCGTTGCAGTACGAACCTGAAACATCGACGGCGCTAGGGTTTGGTTTCCGTTGTGGTTTTCTCGGGCTTCTGCACATGGATATCGTGCAGGAACGGTTGGAGCGCGAGTTCGATTTAGACTTGGTAACAACAGTACCTAGCGTTGAGTACCACGTTTACAAAACCGATGACACTATGGAGATGATTGAAAACCCGGCATTAATGCCCGGTCCTGCAGTCATCAGCCGCGTCGAAGAGCCGTTTGTTAAGGCACGTATTATGTGCCCCACCGATTACATCGGTGCGATCATGACACTGGGCACCGAACGGCGCGGTGTTTTTAAGCACATGTCGTATCTAGATACCACTCGAGTCGAAATCGAGTGGGAGTTCCCGCTTGCTGAAATTATTCTCGACTTCTTTGATAAAATGAAAACGGTAAGTCGAGGATACGCATCGCTCGATTACGAAATGCTGGAGTATCGTGCTAGCAGCTTGGTTAGACTCGACATGCTAATCAATGGCGACGCAATCGACGCCTTTAGCGTCATTGTGCACAAGGATAAGGCATACGAGTGGGGGCGTAAAGTTGCAGAAAAACTTAGGGAGCTAATTCCGCGACAGCTGTTCGAAGTAGCTATTCAGGCTACGATTGGCAGCAAGGTCATCGCGCGTGAAACAGTTCGTGCGCTGCGTAAGGACGTTCTAGCTAAGTGCTACGGCGGTGACATCTCGCGTAAACGCAAACTGCTTGAGAAGCAGAAAGAAGGAAAGAAGCGCATGAAGCAAGTTGGCAGCGTAGAAATACCACAGGAAGCATTCCTTGCGGTACTTCGCGTAGACTAACGCAACCCGTGTTCCTCGTAGTCCAAACGGCGTTCCTAGGCGATATGGTGCTAACGACACCATTGCTGGAACGCCTTGCGAAACGTGGCGCTGTAGACGTTGTCGCAACCGCTGCCAGCGCACCGCTGCTGGCTAACCATCCCGCAGTTCGCGACGTAATTGTTTACGACAAACGCGGACTACACAGCGGACTGCTAGGGATGGCAAAGATTTCGAAAGTTTTGCGGTATAGAGAGGTAAACGGCATTAAAGTCGCTAGAAATGCACAGGTTGCTTACATGGCGCAGGGTTCGTTACGCAGCGCATTTATAGCAAGGCTTGCCGCTATTCCGTCTGTAGTAGGTTTTAACAGTTCCGGTGGACGACCACTGTACACCAAACGTATTCCATTCAATCCTGCCTTGCATCATTCGGCACGTTTACTTTCGCTGGCCGACATTTCTGTAAGTTCAGCTAGTGATTTGCGCCCCACGTTATACCCATCTGAACAAGACGAAGCAACTGTTCGCGAACTTCTTAAGCAGTCGGGAGTTTCGCAAAGCAACAAAGTAGTAGCGCTCGCACCGGGAAGTGTTTGGGCAACTAAACGATGGCCCTATTACAGTGATTTGGCCGCAAAGCTTTCAGAGCAGCTTCGCGACGGCATTTCAATTGTGCTAATCGGCGGACCAGGCGACAGAGACATGTGTGATAACATTTCACGCGCTGTTAGCGACACGGGTACGACCACAGTAGTGAACTTGGCGGGTAGGCTTTCGCTTCTTCAAACTGCTGCTCTAATTAGGGGCGCATCAGTTGTGGTTACCAACGATTCGGCGCCGTTGCATCTAGCCTCTGCTATGAACACTCCGACGGTTGCCCTATTTGGCCCTACCGTTCCTGCGCTGGGCTTTGGTCCGTTAGCCACCATTTCGTCAATCATTGAGCGAAGTGGAATGGAGTGTCGCCCATGCAGCGCTCATGGCCCCAAGCAGTGCCCACTTGGTCACTGGAAGTGCATGCGTGAGATTGACGCTGCTAGCGTGACAAGCGCCGCCTTGCTAGGAGTTGGCTTAGATCGTGGATGATGCGACGTTATTTGCAAAGAAGTGGTTTTGCACTCGATGCTTGCCCTGCTATTCTTCTTCGTTATGACAACAAAAAAGTACGTAATCGGCGTTGACCTCGGAGGTACCAACATAGTCGTTGGCGCGATGGACACAACTGGCGCCGAAATGCATGGAGTGCACACAGAGCCTACTAGAGCCGAAGAAGGAGCAGATGGAGTCATAGACCGAATCTCGCGCATGGTTCTGCACACCATGATGGAAACAATGAGAACAGCAGGTGCAGCACGCGAGGATTTTCTAGGAGTCGGAATAGGTTCGCCGGGACCACTCGACCGTGAGCGCGGCGTTGTAATTTTTACTCCTAACCTAGGTTGGCGTGATGTGGCTCTGCGCGACAGAGTGGCGCGCGGCACTGGTCTTATCGCATCGCTTGATAACGACGCCAACTGTGCGACATATGGTGAATGGTGGATCGGTGCCGGCAAAGGCGCTAAGAACATGATTGGCATTACCATCGGCACTGGCATTGGTGGCGGACTTGTGCTTAACGGCAAGCTATACCACGGTTCAAGCGATCTAGCTGGCGAGATCGGTCATATGACGATCGACCAGAACGGGCGCAGATGCGGTTGCGGTAACTATGGTTGCTTGGAGGCATATGCATCTGGACCTGCGATAGCCGAACGAGCGCGTGAAGCATTGGCTAACAATGAAGCCTCACTTCTGCCTTCGTTAGTCAACGGCGACCTGTCGCTTATTACGGCGCAAACAGTTTATGCAGCCGCTACCCAAGGTGACAGTATCGCGGTCGATGTCGTACGCGATACCGCTCGCTTTTTGGGTGCAGGCATTGGAAGTCTACTTAACGTTTTCAATCCAGACGTGGTGGTAGTTGCTGGTGGAGTTACTCAGGCCGGAAGTGCGCTGTTCGAGCCACTTAACGCCGAGATTCGCAAAAGAGCATTTAAGCCCGCTGTCGATGCGTGCCGAATTGTGCCGGGTGTACTTCCGGGAACGGCAGGCGTTGTGGGTGCAGCTGCATCCTTTCTGTCGGCAAACAGTTAATAGCAGCGCGTGCCAGAGCAGCTAGTTGCTATAAACAGTGCGTCTTCGAGTAAGCGTAAACGCGTTGGAGTAATTGGCACTATCGTTTGGGACGTCCATCATGGGCGCGACAAACGGACAGTACCGCTGCAGGAGTGGGGTGGCATTTCCTATGCGCTGGCTGCCTTTGACGCTGCGCTAAGTGAAGAGTGGGAGTTGGTGCCAATTATTAAGGTTGGAAGCGATTTGGCCGACAGCGCGCGCGCCTTTCTTAGATCGTTACGGTGCATAGCGCACGACGGTGCTCTTGTTGAAGTTCCGTATCCAAATAACAGAGTGGAACTACGTTACATCGACGACGAGCGGCGCACAGAACATTTAAGCGGTGGCGTACCGGGCTGGACATGGATGGGGCTCAAGCCGCTAATAGACGAAGCACGTTTAGACGCACTTTACATAAACTTTCTAAGTGGCTGGGAGCTCGATTTAGAAACTACGCGGCTACTCCGTTCGCACTTCAGCGGTCCCATTTATTGTGATCTTCACATGCTTGTGATGGCAGTTCAATCGAGTGGGCTGCGTGTGGCACAACCGCTTCCAAATGTCGCCGAATGGTGCAGCTGTTTCGATATACTGCAAGTGAACGAAGAAGAGATGTCGATGATGGCTCCCGACCCAATGGCTTTAGCGGCGACGGCGATGGCATCGGGCACTTCGTTACTTTGTGTAACGTTGGGGAAACGCGGTGCTGTTTATGTGGCGGAGTCGGGCGTCACATCTATAGCGGACATTGGTGGTGGAGGCGCTCGCGCGGCTCGCACCGAAAGCGCCCTCTCCACTGGATCGCGAGGAGGAAAGGGAAGCCTAGGTGCACTTCGCACAGCTTTGGTTCCTGCCGTTGCGCCGCGTATCGATGGAGCTGGCGACCCGACCGGCTGTGGCGACGTATGGGGGGCAACCCATTTCTCAAGACTGCTTGCAGGTGATAACTTGCAGGACGCAATCGCCGCTGCACATCGTGCTGCATCGCGCAACGTGGAACATCGCGGAGCATCCGGCCTCGCGAATCATCTCCGTGGAGAACTGAGTACTCCGTGACCACAGTTATCAACGTGCCACAATCGCTCGATGAACACTCATTTGAGGTGGTCATCGAACAGCTGGCCGGCGCTGGAGATAGTGAGAAAATTCTAGTAGACGCCCGACATGCGCGTTGGGCGTCACCATTTGGACTTACCGCGCTGCTTTGTATAGCACAATCAAGGAACGATCGTATTGCTTTTGCCGTTCCTGATAATCCGGACACTCTCTCGTATTGGTCACGCGCAGGATTTTTTAGACATGCCGCTGAATTGTTCGAATTGCATGGGCATGTTCCGAAGCACCGAGACACACACGAGTCCGATGTCCTTTTAGAGATTACTCCAATTGTTCGTAGCGACGACGTACATGGTGTTGTGGGCCGTATACAGCAAAAGGCGCGCGACATTTTGCACGACCAGTTAAACCTTGATGCAGCGGTAACTGGAGCATTTGGCATGACATTAAGTGAAGCATGCCAAAACATTGTCGAGCATGCTGGTCAAGGCGGCTGGGTTGCGGTGCAAACGTATAAATACACCCGCCGGTTGGGACGTAGAGTTGTGGTGATTGCAGTTTGCGATGCAGGTGTAGGCTTTCGGCGATCACTCGAGAGTGTCCCCGGCCATAGGAAGAGCGATCGGTGGGACGACGCTATGGCCCTTGAAGACGCAGTGCTGCGCGCAACGAGCCGTTTTAGCTACAGAGACTCTGGGCGCGGACAAGGGCTTGCTGGCATTCGGAGATTCGTAGGACGCTGGAGCGGCAAGCTAACGGTAAGAAGCGGGACCGCGCGCATCGCGATTTCACCCGATTGGGATGAAGATGATCCGATGCTCGAATCACTTCCGTTTTTCCCGGGCGCGCAAATGCAGATCACGATACCCGAACGTCTAAAGTCAGAGGAACAGCCAGACGTCAGGCAGAGTTCCGGAGGGCGCGGACGCTCATGACCCTGCTTATCGACGTTGGTACAGTACTGCGCACCACCGTTTGTGATCTCTACTCAAACCTTGTCACAAGGCCCACTGGAGTAGCTGTCCGATCGGCAATCGAACAACAGGTAATAGAGATAGGTTCACCAGTTGTTACAACAATCGATTTCTCGCAGGTAAACTTGCTCGACTTTTCGTGCGCAGATGAGATCGTTGCAAAGCTATTACTGCGCTATTCTCAGAGTGACGACGCTATAGGCGGATATGTTTTGTTTCGCGGCATACAAGAAGTTCACCGCGATCCTATCGAAGCAGTGCTCGAACACCACGATTTAGCACTTGTTGCATGGCAAGGCAGTAGAGCAAGCATAATCGGTTCGGTGTCCGGCGAAGACAAACGTTACTGGCAAATCGCGTACGACCGTGGCCCGGTTGCAAGCGTAACAGTTGCCAACGAGTTCGGAGTTGCACAATCACATGCGGAAGAACGTCTGCAACGACTTGCCACTCGCAGGCTTCTTATGCATGTAGACGACGGATTTGTTGTACCTGGCGTTTTCAGCAACCTGCGCAGCAACGAAACATGAATAAAAAACCTCTCTCTGGATTCGGCGGCTTCTCCCCTGCACTTCAAGTTGTAGGGTTCGTCGCGACTCGGGCAGGAGATAGCGAACGAGGACCAGCAGTTTTCATAAGGCCCGACGACGCCCTCATTAGGTTACTTACTAACGGCGAGTTGGCGCGGGTGGTATCGGAGCGCCGTTCAGAGCTTGCGGAAGTTCACTTCGACGATACGCTACCGCGCGGCGGTATCGTATTGCGCGACGTAGCAGGTGCTTCACCTTCAGAAGTGGTACGAGTAATAAAGCCCGACCTAGACAGTACACGCAGTCGGGCATAGCAGTACCACCCTCCCGCTGTTTGACGGGCAAAGCATGGAAGTCGTCTTTCAAATAGACGCACTCATGTAGACTCATCCATGCTAGCCACATCGCGCAACATCTCTCGTCACACCGCGAGCAACATCGCTAAAGCAAGATGCATGACGATCTGAACACCGACGCTCCAGCACATTCATCGCTGAAGCTGGCAACTCAAGCTGTCACTGGGGGACGTGAACATCCTGTCCCGGGTGAACCGATTGTTACGCCGTTAGTGCAGTCTGTCAATTTCGTTCAAAGCGCTGCCGGCGATGTAACACGATATGCACGCTACGGGAACACACCGAACATTACACTCGTACAGCGCAGGCTCGCGCTTCTAGAAAGAAGTGAGGATGCGCTTGTGCTATCTAGCGGGATGGGCGCAACGAGTTGCACGATGCTCGCACTGCTCCGCCCCGGAGACCATCTCGTAGCAAGCACTTGGCTTTACGGAGGGACGCGGTTGTTGTTTGAACGCGAACTTCCCATGCTCGGCATAGACGTAACATTCGTCGACCCAACCGAAACGCGAATTTGGAGACGAAGTATTACTCCAAAAACGCGCGCACTATTTTTGGAATCGCCAGTTAATCCCACAACACGTGTACTCGACCTATCGCCGCTGCGATCGCTCGCGCAAGAGCATGGATTAGCGCTAGTTATAGATACCACATTTGCGAGCCCCGTTAACTACCGCGCAATTGAACACGGTGCGGACGTCGTTATTCAGTCTGCTACCAAGTATCTCAACGGCCATCACGATGCACTGTGTGGCGTTGTTGCGGGTACTACATCAGTCATTGATGAAGTGCGACGTAAAATGATACTGTGGGGGCAAGCAGCAGATCCGTTTGCAGTGTGGCTATTAGAGCGCGGTCTTAAAACACTCGATGTGCGAGTAAAACGGCAAAACGAGAACGCTATGAAGATCGCCGAATGGGCCAGCACCTGTTCGGCGATATCATCGGTTCTCTATCCTGGACTTCCATCTCACCCCGATCATGAAATTGCTTGCAAGCAGCTTGACGGTTTTGGTGGCATGCTGGGAGTTGTACTCGCAGGTGGCGCGGAAGCCGCTACTCGCGCTATTGGACGCATGCAGCTGTTTACATGCGCTGCCTCCCTTGGCGGCGTCGATTCGCTTGTAAGCGAACCACGACACACATCGCACGCACACATGTCCCCATCGCAACGGGCAGCTCTAGGGATTCCCGACGGCTTTTTGCGGCTAAGCGCTGGACTCGAAGATGCAGACGACCTTATCGCAGATCTCGAACAGGCGGTGCTGAAGTCGTGAGAGGGATCGTAAGCTTTCTTGATGTTGGTAAACAGTACGAACGTGCAACATCGTCTGCGTTACACAACGCCAGTTTCGAAATTGGAAAAGGCGAGTTCGTTTTCCTAGCAGGTCATAGCGGTGCTGGAAAGAGCACCATCTTGCGTATGATGGCAATGATCGATCGCCCTACTACAGGTGAAGTTCGCATTGCCGGATTCTCTAGTAAGTCAATTGCACCTCGCGATGTGCCTCAGCTTAGACGACGCCTCGGAATCGTATTCCAAGACTTTCGCTTGCTGCCTGACAGAACCGCCGAACAAAACATCGCCTTTGCCCTAGAAGTAACAGATGCACGCCACGATTCTATTCCTAGCAGAGTTGCGCGTGTGCTCGGCCAAGTAGGGTTAGCATCCAAAGGTACAGCATTACCACATCAGCTAAGTGGTGGCGAGCAGCAACGCGTTGCGATTGCGAGGGCACTTGTAAACGAGCCGCTGGTGCTACTGGCAGACGAACCAACAGGAAACCTTGATGAGCGCGCTACGCGAAGCGTATTCCAGCTTCTGCGCGATATTAACGCGCTAGGAACAACCGTTGTAATGGCAACGCACGACGTAGCGCTAATTGGAAGAAGCAAACAGCGATTTATTGAACTAGAGAACGGGCATGTGGTTCATGATGGCCACGATCTAGAAAGGTTAGCAGCTGACGCGCAGAGGTGGCGATGAAGCTTACATTGCGCGAAGTACAGCTAGCGTTTCGCAGGGCACCGCTGTTAGGTGTTTTAAGTGTGCTTACCATTGCGTTTAGCCTTTATGCATTTGGCTTATACGGTTTGGTAGCTATCAACATAAAGTCGGCGCTAAATAATATCGAAGAGCGCGTTGAAATACGTGCGTTTGTACGCGATGATGCGCGTGAGCTATCTGTGGACACACTTGTCGTACAGGCGCTTCAAATGCATGAAGTGGCGTCTGCCGTTTATGTAACACCCGAGTCTGCATTTGTACGTGCTCAAACCGAGTTGCCTGAGTTTGCTGAGGTACTCGAAGGCACAGTGCTTCCCGGCTCTGTTGAGGTGCGCCTTAAAGAAGGCTTTCGTGATCCGTTAACTGTGCGAAACGTTGCTAACCGGCTCGAACGTTATCCGGTAGTTGACGATGTCCGTTACGGTCGCGAGTGGGTAGAGAAGCTATACAGAGTGCGCAATATCGCAGGAGTTGCTGGAATGGGGCTGGGAGCAGTTTTGGCGCTCGTTGCCACCATCATTATCGGGTCAACTATACGAGTAGCGGTGCTTGCGCGAGCACGTGAGATAGAAATAATGAGGCTTGTTGGAGCCACCAACGCTTTTATTCGACGCCCTTATCTGCTCGACGGCATTATCAAAGGTGTTGTTGGCGGCTGTATAGCGTTAGCGCTAATCGCATTTACTAACAACGTGGTTTCTAAAACCTTGGTATCTACCAAGTTCTTCGATGGTTGGATGATCGCTGCCGGACTATTGGCTGGTGCTTTAATCGGTTTCGTTGGTAGTCTCGCTTCGGTAAGCAGGCACCTTCGGTCAGACCGTCCTCGGGATTGAGGATCGCGAGATTGAGGATGGGAGATTGACGGTGCGCGTGCAACTATTAGTTGTCAGCTTTAGTAAAGCAGTGTGGCGACTCGCTTTGGGCGCTGCGTGCGTACACGCGCTATCGGTTCCCGTTGCTGCGCAAACTACGCAGTCTACTATGGATAGATTGCGACAACAGCAACGCGAGCTAAATGAAATGCGCAACGAACGTGCAACATTAGAGAAGCGCATGGCAGAGTTACAGCGAAGCGCGCGTTCTATAAGTGCAGAGTTAGCAAACCTCGAAAGACAAACGGCCACTACCACCAAGCTGGTAGGCGCACTTGACGCGCAGCTATCGCAAATAAATATGGAGATTGCGGCCAGCAACTCGCGTAGAGCCAACGCAGAGTTGGAGTTAAGCAAACGGCGAGTTGCGCTGCAGCGTAGAGTTATCGATATCTACAAGCGCGGCAGCTTATACGAAGCTGAAGTAATGCTATCTGCTCAAACATTTGGTGCACTTGTTGGGCGTTACAAGTACTTGTTTGAGCTTGCTCTTACAGACCAGCGCGGGCTTACGCAGGTTGAGAACTTGCGAGATCAAATTGAATCGCAGCGGGAGCTGTTGGTTCAGCTTCAAGATGAGGTTCAGCGCAACCGCAGTGAGAAAGAACGAGAGCAGCGCCGTTTAACAGACCTTGAGAGACAGCGCCAACGTTCGCTTACACTTGTTCAACGTAACACCACACAGACGCGCGATCGCATTCAACAGATCGCGCGAGACGAAGCCCGTCTTACTAGCATTATTAGCAACCTAGAGACTGCGCGTAGACGCGCCGAGTTAGCGCCTAACGCCCGACCGGCCGCACCTTCGTCTATTCGTACAGCTGATTTAGGAAAGCTTGATTGGCCGGTAGACGGTACCATTCTTTATCGCTTTGGGCGAGTTGTTAATCCGAACAACACAACAACGCGTTGGAACGGCATTGGCATTGAAGCTGGCAGCGGCACTCCAGTTAGAGCCATTTCAGCTGGTGAAGTCGTGCTTGCAGATCAGATTGGTACATACGGGGCAACGGTAATTGTTCAGCACGGCGGCGGTGACTACTCCGTATATGGATCGCTTGCGCGTATCGATGTTAAGCAAGGACAGCGCATTCAAAAGGGGAACGTGATAGGAACCGTTGGCGCAGCCGATCCAGACTTACCTCCGCATTTGCACTTCGAGATTCGCCCCAAAGGACGTGCTGTCGACCCACTTGAATGGTTACGGAATCGCGGAGGACGCGAGTAATGGCGTCGACAACTATACACGATGCGGGCAACGTATCACGCGATGTGGCGCCTATAGGCGCGCATGTATCAGTGGCTGGTGGCAGTTGGGAGTCTGCCAATCGCGCTCGTGAGATAAGCGCAACCGCAATTCAGATATTCACGAAACAAGCCAACAGGTGGGCTGAACGCGAAGTATCTAACGAAGAAGCAGCAAAGTTCCGCGATGCGATTAGTGAAACGCAAGTTCGTTGGATATGCGCACACGACTCCTATCTCATTAACCTCGCGTCCCCAGTTGCTGAACTGCGTGCGCGTTCGTTGGAAGGCTTTAAGGCAGAGTTAAGACGTTGTTCTGCTCTCAACCTTAATGCAGTAGTGTCGCATCCTGGCAACTTTATTGACGACAGAGAAGCCGGTATAGCGCGCAACGCTCAAGCCATCACCGAGGCGCTCGAACAGGACAGTTCGAACGTGCTTCTTTTAATGGAGCTAACAGCAGGACAGGGCACTGTATTGGGCTCAACCTTCCAAGAAATGGCTCAGCTTCTCGAGCTCATTGGCAGTAAACATTCGCACCGTTTGGGGGTGTGCATGGACACAGCACACATTTGGGCCGCGGGCTACAACTTGGTAGATGAATACGAATCAGTGATTAGTGAGTTTGATTCAGTTGTGGGGCTACAACGGCTGCACTGTTTGCATCTCAACGACTCCAAAGCAGCACTCGGCTCTCATCTCGACCGCCACAACTTAATTGGCGAAGGGACCATTGGAGCGGAGCCGTTTCGCAAAATTATGACCGATAGCAGGCTGGCTCACATACCCAAGATTATCGAGACTCCTAAGGGCGATGACGCAGCACTTAACGACAGCAACATGCTACGCACGTTGCGGAACTTTAGGGACGGCGTGTAGGGACGGTGTGTAGGAACTGCGTGGCTTAATTGCCCGTTTGAGACGCCGAGCTCTATTTTACTACCTATGAGCCACTCCTCCCTGCCAAGCTGTTGGGTTTCTTCTAAAAAGTTAACGGCGTTTTTTTCTGCTGCTGCGGCCGTGGTTATAACTGCCGTAGTTGCAACTGCTGCGGATGCTCAAAGTACTAGCAGTTCATGGCAGGTAGCTGCAGCAATTGGTGCAGCTACGCCTACTACGGTTTTTAAAGGAACCGCAGCGCCTGAAGTAGCATTGTCAGCTGCTTTGTTTGCGCAAGTTTCTGCATCGAAAGAAACAACACCCAACGTTTTTGGTGGAGTACTTGTACGTGCGCAACGCGCAACGCTAAACGCTAGCGAGAACGACGTTCAGTGGGACGCGGGCAGCGTGTCCGAGTTTACTTTGCTTGCTACGCTCTCACGTTCTCGCTCAGGAAATTCGGCAAACATTTTAATGAGTATGCGTGCAGGAGCTAGCATGCATACAGGCGCAAATTTGTCAGAACCATTCATTGACGCGTCTGCTCCAGCGTTAGTTGGAGAGGTTGGTATAGCCATTGAACCGCATGCACTAGCGTTTTCGCGCGCATCGTTTGCAATAACTGCAGACGTCAACGTGACTCGACTGCGAATGAATGAGAACGCACTCGCAACCGATGGTACGTTTTCGCGCATACTCATTGGTGTGCAGGTAACACGATGAAAGCCTTGTATAGCGCTGCGCTGTTAGTACCGTTGCTTTTCGCATGTGATGCACCAACCGGCACACGTGCAGACGCTGCGTTCGACCCGACGATTTTAACGAACGGCGAGTTGTATCGATGGCCTTCGGGGAGTGTTGTATTGGTTTGGGTTTCTTCTGACAACAGCTCTACCGGTGCGCTGTCGGTAGCGACCGATCGTGCGATGAAAGTGTGGAACTCGGTACCACGCTTCGGTGAGGTTAAGCTTGAGAGAACTGAAAGTATTGGCAAAGCAAACATTGTCATTTACGACAGACAGGCAGCCAACCCACTGGCTCCTGTGGGTTGCTCGTACGACCCTCGCGGCGCTGGAATGACCTGGTTTTGCGTAGAGAATGGGGTGGCGCAACCTATCCCCACTTCTAGCGGCGCTCCAACGGTAGCGACTGTGGTTATTTCAATGGACCGCGGTGCGGTTGAAAGCCAAGAGGCGTACGACGCGATGGTAGCGCATGAGTTTGGGCATGCGTTGGGAATTGGCGGGCACAGCACCGATCGCTCGGATTTAATGCATGGCAATCCGGTAGTTACCGCGCCCTCCTTGCGCGACAGGCAAACGCTCTGGTTTGTGCTGGGTAAGCTTCCAGAAGCCCGACTTCGGTAGCGAAATCAGCCTAAGCGGCTCTTTCCCGCACTTCTGTGCGGAGCGATTGCCTCTTAACGCTTGAGATAGAGTGCAAATTTTGGCATCTTTCATTCTTGTGGCAAAGTCGTGGCGGCCCCGTAGGGTTAGTAAGCAGTTGTTATCGCGCGGCTATTGTCCCACGTAGTTAGCAGTAACACATTCCCGCGGGGGCGTAGGCCCCCGTCGTCCGTTCTACACATAAGGAGCGCGCCTCATGGCGACACAGGTGAGTTCTTCGAAACAGGTTGTGCGTGAGAATGCGGAAGGTCTCGCGCCGCAGGGACTTAAACCTTCCGGAAAAGTTCACTGGAACCTGGTTGCACCGGAACTCGTCGAAGCTGCAGTGCGTCGAGGCGAAGGCACAATTGCGGATATGGGGCCATTTGTGGCCGTTACATCACCGCACACTGGCCGTTCACCAAACGACAAGTTTGTTGTTCGTGAACCGTCAAGCGAGAACGACGTAGACTGGGGAAAGGTTAATCAGCCCATCTCTGCTGAGCACTTTAACGCGCTGCGTAAAGACGTTCAGGAGTACCTCAACGGACTAAATGAACTTTTTGTGCAGGATCTTTATTGCGGTGCAGATCCCGCTACGCGCTTAAGTGTTCGTTACGTGCTCCCGAACGCATGGCATGCGAACTTTGTTCGCAACATGTTTATCCGTCCTGAGCTAAGTGAGTTGGCCAGCTTCGCGCCTAACTTCACGGTGTATCACGCACCAGAGTATCAGGCGGATCCTGCGCGTCACGGAACGCGCACAGGCACCTTTATTGTGCTCAATTTGGCGGAACGTGTAATTCTTATCGGAGGCACGCGCTACGCAGGTGAACTGAAGAAAGCAATGTTCACCGTTATGAACTACATGCTTCCCAAGCAAGACGTGCTTTCAATGCACTGCTCTGCCAACATCGGCACAGACGGTGATTCAGCACTCTTCTTTGGTTTGTCAGGCACTGGTAAAACCACTTTGTCTGCCGACCCAGAACGTGGGCTTATTGGGGACGACGAACACGGTTGGTCGTCCGAGGGCGTGTTTAACTTCGAGGGTGGTTGCTATGCAAAGGTTATTAACCTGTCCCCCGAAGGTGAGCCTGACATTTACAGAACAACGCAAATGTTTGGAACCGTTTTGGAAAACGTCGTGCTTAACGAACCACTTCGTACGGTAGACTTTGAGAATCAGTCTATCACCGAAAATACGCGCGCATCGTATCCGTTGCACTACATTTCCAATCATGTGCCCAGCGGCCGCGGTGGTCACCCTGCTAATGTAGTATTCCTTACCGCCGACGCATTTGGTGTATTGCCACCAATTGCAAAGCTCACCCCTGAGCAGGCTATGTACTACTTCCTTTCGGGCTATACCGCGAAGGTAGCAGGTACAGAGCGTGGCGTTACAGAACCGCAGGCAACATTCAGCGCGTGCTTCGGCGCTGTATTCCTTGTTTGGCATCCAACCAAGTATGCGCAAATGCTTGGTGAACTACTTCGCAAACACGGTTCACAAGTTTGGCTTGTTAACACCGGTTGGAGTGGTGGTGCATACGGCGTTGGCAAACGCATGAAGCTTTCACACACGCGAGCAATGGTACGCGCCGCGGTTGGTGGAAAGCTTGGTGGCGTCGAAACCAAAACAGATCCGATTTTCGGACTGCACATGCCAGTTGCAATTGACGGCGTTCCAAGCGAAGTACTCGATCCGCGCCTCACTTGGAGTGACGGTGCCCAGTACGACGCCCAAGCACAGAAGCTAGCTGGCATGTTCCGTGAGAACATTCGCAAGTTTGGCGACGCAGTGTCAGCTGAAATTCTTAACGCTGGACCGAAGTAACAGTAGCAGCAGTTATAGCAGTTACGTTCGTGCACGAACGTTAGCGCGAATAAAGAAGGGCGAGGCCATACGGCCTCGCCCTTCTGCTTTGAACCCATTTAGCGACCACGCTTAAGAGCGCCCAGTCGCAAGCCGCCAACGCTACTGAACGCGCGCGCGCTCGAGAAATACGTTTCGTCCTTCGCGGGCCAAAAGGTATACCGTCGCGTTGGGACCGAATCCAACTAACTGCCTACCAGCCGGAATCTTCACCTTGTGAGTAAGGTTTCCGTCTCTGCTAACGACATCGTAGATGTATGGCGTTTGAGGAAGCTGCGGAACGGCCACCGAATCACGCCTCGCTGCGCCACCCGGTGCCCCAGCGGCACCAGCACCAGCGGCACCAGCACCAGCCGGAGGGGCACCGCCGCCGCCGCCCATACCGCGACCGCCACCAAACCCACCGCCGCCTCGACCACCTACATTAGGTATGCCTCCTGGTCCCATCTGTGTTGCGAGCTGGGCCGCAAGCGATGATGTAGCAGGAAGTAGCCAAGTGTTCCCTTCGTAATCGGCCAGTGTAGTACCAGAACGGATCGGTGGGAAATAGTCAGGAAGACGATGCGCCTCTACCGGTTCGAAAGCCGTACGCGTACGGCCATTGCCACCCTGCATTTGCGCCAACCGCTCGGTTGCATCCTTCGCGATTTGACGGAGTGAGTCAATCATCCCCGTCTTTTCGTCGTCGGTAATACGCTTCCAGTCGAATGGCAGCTTCGGAGAAGCCGTATGCGTGCCATCGGGAGCGTAATAATCAATGTGATAGTCAAGCACCCGAACCACTGCAACGGTCCCGTCTGACAACAGCGCCCAATCGTCACCCTGTGGAAGCGGATTGATTAGCGCAGTCATACGAATATCGCCGTCGGGGAGTGTGACCATCGAAAAATCAGTACGCGGGACTTTAACCCACGCCACAGTGTCGGTTTTGCGCGTGTCAAAATCCGCACGAACTATCGGAAGTGAATCGGGCTGTACGGGCTGCTGGTTTCCACGTCCGCCGGGACCACCACCCTGCTGTCCGCCACCACCGCCGCCGCCCATGCCGCGGCCACCGCCTCCACCGCCACCGCCGCCGCCAAAGCCACCGCCGCCGAATCCACCACCACCACCGCCACCACCACCCATGCCGCGGCCACCACCAAACCCGCCGCCACCACCGCCGCCGCCGCCGAATCCAAAGCCGCCACCACCTTGGTTCAGCCGATAAACAAGGCGACCCTTCGAGTCAAACGCATGCGAACCCAAGTTCGCGCTCGCTAAAAGGTTCACATCGTAAGGACGCGGAGCTGCTATTACTCGAGCAACCTTGCCCTGGCCGTCCAAAACGACAAACGCCATCGTCGAAGGATCGATCAGAATCGTCGAATCGCCGTTATACCGCAAAAGACCAGCAGACCGCTGACCATACGGAAGCGTCGCGCCAGCCGCCGTGTCAGCCAAAACAGTCACATTCGAAAGCGATGCATCAAACCGCAAAAGCTGCCGGCGTTGACCATCGTTAACGATTACTGAACCGTCGGGAAACGAACGCATCATTGATACGCCATTCAAAGCGTGCGTAGTACGCGCTTCGATTGGCCCGACCTCCTTAACAGGCACCTGCGAAGCAGAAGAATCCTGCGCGACTGCAACCTTAGACACTGTCAGCGACAACGCACCAACAGCTATAAACTTCGCAACGGAGCGGCTTTTCATAACTGTTCCAGCTAAAGGTTCTCTATACACGTTGGCGTTCATCAGCGACCAAAGCCTCCGCCACCTTGTGTGCCAGAACGAATGCTCTGTAAATGGCGCTTATCCATAAAGCTCTGCAACGACTGCGGAAGCATACGCCACTGCGCTTCGGTTAACACGCCACGAATGCCAGGAACCAAGCGGATAAGCTCGTCTACCGCATCTTCACGCGCATTACGGTATCTGTCGTAAGCAAGGCCGTGGTCGTAACGGTCTGGAAGCTCAGCAAGCATGCGTGCAACTGGTGTCCACAACGAGTCAGACTTTAGTAAGTACCTGCGGTTTAACACCGTAAGTGAGTCTGCTTGCGCACGCGTTAAATGAAGCGAATCCGACTGCTGAAGGATTTGCTGCATCGGGTTTAACAAGCCAACGTTCGCTGAACCACGAAGCTGCTGTAGCGATGCCTTGTTCCCTGGGCGCGTTCTGCCGCGATCAAGCTGCTGTAGCAACTGCTGACGTTCACGCGACGGACCAATGTCGTACGATAGACGCATTGTTATCGTCATCGGCTGACGACGTGCGTTCTGCTCCGGACGCGTTGAACCAAAACGCTGATTTACGTCGTACTTGAACTGCTGCGTAATGGGATCGAAGCCACGCACGTAAAGCAGCTGACGATCGAAGTTTTGCTGCATGCCCCAACCCTTAATGTTCTGACCGTTTACAAGACGGTCGAGACCACCAAGCGGGTTGGAAACTTGGAACGACAGATTAGCGCGCTGCGGCAAACCAATTCGCAGCGAGTTAATAGATACCGACATGTTCGAACTCACAACACGCCAAGGCGATGTGCATGAGTTACGAGAAGCGAGTTGACCAATTTGAGACTCGAGACATGCACGAGCTTCCTTTGTACCGTTGGTTAACAAACCGCGAATGCCTTCTGCAACAACTGGATCGACATTCGGATCGTTGGGATCAAAGATGAACGCGCGATCGTTACCGTAGCTGTCACCATTCACGTCGCCCGAGATACCAGGCGTGTATGCACTCCCGGAGTAAACGGAAATACCGGTGCTAATGCGGAATACGTTCGCAAGGTTGTAGCTAAGGCTTCCTTGCACCGTATGACGAGCAAACGAACCGCGCGACCACTCGAGCCCACGTGGATCACCAACTGTGCTGTTAAAGCCGTTGAATTGCTCGCGAACATCGGCCAATACGTACGACAAGCTCCATCCCCAACGGGTGTTAAAGCTTAACGGACGGAGGCTAACGTTTAACTGCTTGCTTTCCGACTGAAGGTCTGAACGCTGCTGTGTAACGCGACCAAATGCGTCGTAAACACGAGCATCGCGCCACGCGATTTGACCCGTGGTTGGCACTATAACCGAAGGATCAACAAATATTGGACGTCCACCTTCGTTGCCCAGTGTAAACGCCTGAATGCCTGGGAAGTTCATATCAACACCAGCGCTCTGATGCTGATTGCGCGACATGCTGACATCTATGGTAGACTGGAAGCGGTTACCAAGCACAGCACCACTCCACTGCACGTTACCGCGAATCGACCTTTGTGCCGCAAAGTCCTGCGAGAAGAACTGCACGTTGGGCGCACTATTCGAGAACACCGTGCCAGACGAACCATCGGCACACTGAACTGGAATGTGAGACCTATCTATCTGATACTCACTCCAGTTCGGAGACGGTGCAGCAACTCCCACGCAATTAAGCTGTTGCAAACCACTCGGCAGGCCCGTGTTGTCAATCGCTCCAGAAACTAACTGAGTGCGTGGAGCATTCTGGAATACACCAACACCACCGCGTACAACCGCACGCGGAATGCGCGCTTGACCCTGCAACAGTGCAACCTCTTGCGCAGATCCGTATGTCCACGAGAAACCAAGTCGTGGGCTTAGGTACAACCGGCTAGGAAGGTCTGCGTTGTTATCACCAAATAGCTGCTCAACTAGTGGATTCTCAGCCGGACCGGTGAGATAGCGATTGCCGTCGAGACGCAAACCATACTGAATTTGCAAGTCGTTGCTTGGGCGCCATGCATCACCTAGCGAAACTGCGCCTACGAACTGGCTCCCTACGCGCTTGCGCGGTGCAAGCGTACGACTGTACGACGCCGGATTGTTCGCTTCTAAGTCCGCAAGAGAGTTGAAGCTAAATGTGCCATACTGATTAAAGGTTACATCGTCGGTGTAGCCTTCATGACGCGCTTCTGTTGTGAACTTCACGCGGTGACGGTTGTCAGACGAGAACCAGTTAAGTGTGTTAGAGCCGCTTATCGTGTTGTCAGAGTTACGCTGATCAAGCGACGGGCTACCACCAAACCGAAGTGTATTTACCGTTTGGGTTCCGTCAGACAGTGTCGATGCAACACGTACAGTACCCGACGGCATGGTTACAAACGGATTCGCAGTGCTGCGCGACGTGCTGTAACCAATGCTTGTCTCTGAGAAAATCCCTGCGATTCCAAGCTGACCACTGTGTCTAAACTGCGCACTCCCACTCCAACGGTTAGAGCTGCCGTAGCTGGAAGGAGTTAAAAGCGAAACACCGCTGTTAAAACCACCACCGCCACCTGCACCACTTACTGGCGACGAATGATTGAGATTACCTGTTACGGTAAGAGTGAATGTGTTTCCACGGACAGAGTTAGGCTGTACCCAATCGAAGCTGCCGAGGAAACTTCCGCGCGTATTAACTGCATTAGACGAGAAGTCGTTCACCGTGACAGGAACACTACTGTTGCCTAAGACACCAAGAAGTCGCGATACAGAATCGGACGAAACGCCAGACGTTTGCAATCCTAGGTCACTTGCACCAACTAGCGTCTGCAAATCGTTCATGCGTCTATCGAACTGGAACGATGCGTTATAAAACGCGACATCGGGCTTGAATGGACCAGACGCAGATCCACCCATTGATAGATTAGTAGACTGCTGACCTGTGGCTGCACCGCGCGCATCAATGAACTGCGTTTGCGGCGTGTTCATGTTCCACGAGAGATTACGGCGCATGAAATTGCTACCTGCGCGCGTACGTATTTGCACCTGTCCGCCAGAAAACCCACCGCGCGATACATCGTACGGCGACGTTGACAACGATGTGGACACCTGCGCATCGCGCGGCACCGAACCGTCTCCAAACATTAGTCCATTTAGCTGCGTGTTGTTCTGATCGCCGCTAAGTCCAAACACAGAAAACGCATCTGCCGCGCCGTCAGCTCCCGGAAGTAGCTGAACACCCGGAATCGCAGCGGCCATAGCAGCCAAATCGCCGAGCTGGTCGGCAGACAAGAAGTCGGCCGCATTGTCAGTTACGTTGCGTTCATTACCGCTAACGTCTGACACGGTGTCCGAACGCGATGCAGCAACCTGCCCTGTGATACGGATAGCATCTAGCGTGACAGTTGCCGGCTGCAGGCGCGCATCAGCAATAAGGATTTCCTGATCGGCTGTACGCTTTACCTGATAACGCCGCATCTGAAAGCCAACCGACGCAAACGTTACCCAATAGTCGCCTTCGCCACCTGGGAACGAAATCTGGTACCGGCCATTGCGATCGGTACGTGCGGTACGGCTAACCTGCCCAGTAAGCGTGGTAGCAGTAACTATTACGCCGGGAAGTCCAAGTGTATCAGGGCCGAGCACCCTGCCGCGGATAATATCTACCTGACGGGCCTCAGCGGGCGCAGCGACAGCGAGGGATATAACGAACGCGGCTAAGCCGAGTAGTATGTGTCGTATTTTCACAGCGGATATGACGCCAGGAACCGGTTTTCGTTAAGGACGCGCGCGGCCAACGTGGCGCGCAGCGGTTACATGCAAAGACGCGTTCAACCCTTCTTTCGTTGGCTTCCCAACACTTTCAGCTATTTTTGTGTATGGAAATTCTTCGCGATCCCCTGTGGAATAACATTCGTCTCGATCCTTTAGCCCTGGAGCTGATCGACACCCCTGTCGTTCAACGGCTGCGATATATACGACAGTTGGGGCACGCATACCTTGTCTATCCCGGCGCAACGCACTCTCGTTTCGAGCATGCCGTTGGTGCTTACCACCTAGCCGGCGTCGCAACTCGGCTCATGGCCGAACGCGGTGATTTCTCGACTGTACCGAGCGACGAGACCCAGATTGTTCGTGCGGCAGCTTTGCTACATGACATAGGGCATTATCCATTCTCTCACGCTGTAGAAGAGATAGGAGTAACGCATCACGAACAGATCGCCGAGCCGCTTTTAACTCAAGGTGAAGTAGCGCAAATACTTGTGCGTTCATTAGGAGCAGATGCACCTCAGCGTATTTTTGAACTCATGTTGGGGACGAGTAAGAGTCCGTTGCAAGGGCTTATATCCGGCTCGTTAGATCTCGACAAAATTGAGTATTTGAAACGTGACGGAGCGATGTGTGGAGTTCCGTACGGCGAAATAGATGTAGACCGCTTACTTAATTCTTTAGTTCTCGTAGACATCGACAGCGCGGGACAAAACGCAATTGGTGTACACGAAAAGGGACTATCGGCACTCGAATCGCTTTTGTTTGCACGTTATCAAATGTATCGCAACGTTTATTGGCATCACGCAGTGCGCAGTGCCACGGCGATGTACAAGCGGCTTATTGCATTTGCTTTTGACTCAGCAGTAACGAGCAGTTCACAAATCGCGGCCAGCACCGATGACGAATTAATGGCCAGCCTTAATACGGAACAGCTTCCTAAAAATGCTCGTGACCTTTGGAGTGGGCTGCGCACACGTAAGCTTCACAAACGTGCATTCGAGTGCTCCGCCTCGCTGCTTGAGCATGAATCCGCAGAGTGGATTGCGGCGGACTACCAGCTAACCCGGGCCGTTGAAGACCGATTGGCCGACGAGCTTAAAATCCAGACCGGCTCCATACTTTTGGACTACCCTGCCAAAACTCAAATGCTGGGTGTAGACCTCCCACTTTTACGGCGGGACGGACGTGTGGAGCGTCTTACCGACGGCGGCTGGAAGGGTGCAATTAATTTGCCGCGACTAAGCGACGAGTTTTATAGAAGCGCTAGACGTTTGCGGGTGTACACTGCTACTCGCATGAAGCTTAACGAGCAACAGGTTGTGCGACTCGCGCAATTAGGCGATGAAGAAGTGCGTGACCGGCTGAAAACAGGGCGTTCGTTGTTAAACAGCTAAGCGAAGGGAGCGTTGCTTCTTCTGAGCAGCTATTTCTGTTCGTTTAGCTGCTGGCGATCGCAGTGATACCGCCCCGAAGCTGCCGCTTCGAGCATTTCAACGAACTCGGTGGTAATACCAACGCCCCGATTCTGTGCATAGTACGCCGACTTAACCGTTCGCGCAGAATCTCTAAGTCCTTCGCTTAATAGCGAGTGAGTTTTTAGACGAAGCTCCGACGGTAGCTCCACTATACATCCAGCGTCGCCCCATTGCTCGTTAATGAGCACAATGGTAGGCGTCGCAAGACGTCCATCTAATGACTTATGGCTCTCTTGTACCGCACGCCCTTGCTCAGGCAGAACAACACGCAGCTGAATCGTCGGCAACGAATCTGAAAAAACAGACAAGTAAGGGAGCGAGTTTAAAGAGTCGAAGCATGCGTCAACAGCAACAACCAGCAGCTTCCAACTCCCGCTGACTTCGCGAGCACGTGCAATAAGCATGGGGTCGACAGAAGCACTGTCAGCTATACGATGCCACCCTTCACGTCTGGCCTTTGTAGCGCTTAAAAAGTCTTTGAATGACTGCCCACCTTCGTACGTGGCGCGCAAAGTGCTGTCCTGCGCCGCGGTATTGCTGTTAACTAATACTGAAGCCGTTGCGTGCTGCGAATACGCGCTTTGTATGCTCACACTTTGCAGCGAAGCACAGCTTGCCGCTGGAGCAAGTGTAAACGCGGATGCAGCAAGGGAGAGAGTTAACAGCATGTTCAGTTACCGTCAGTTGCGGGTTGATTATTCTCGCGGCTTGCACGTCCGTACGCTTCTGCGAGCTTACGTCCTATGCCTCTATAAAAAGCGGCATCCATACTTCTATTCTCTTCGTCAAGCGACAGCGCACACCTCTCAATTGCGTACAGAATATTGCCCAAGTAGAGCTCCGCAATTGAGCCTACACTCTCATCATGCGGTGGTGGTGGCGCCGAGAAGTCGTGGTTGTCGTTAGACATTACTGGCAACCGGATATTCTCCAGTCGTGCCTGTTATACCGCTTGTCACTTTCATGACCTGAACAACAATAGCGGTTATGTTGTCCAACCCGCCGCGTCTGTTGGCGTCGTTAATCATTGCGTCTACCATGCGTCCCGGCGAACCGCGCGTTTCCATAATCTTGCGTAACTGCGGGTCTTCAACCATTCCGGTTAAACCGTCTGACGCCACAAGAAACAGGTCACCGTTTTGCAGGTCACCGTATAAAACATCGGGCTCAACAACCGCGTTCGCGCCAACGCAACGAGTTATCACGTTGCTATAGGGATGGTAACGCGCTTGTTCAGGTGTAAGGAAACCAGCGTCAACTTGCTCCTGTACATATGAGTGATCTTTCGTGAGCTGACGAAACACGCCTCCGCGAAGCATGTATACCCTCGAATCACCAATATGACCAATTATCCAACGCCCACCTCCCAGAATTAGGCACGACGCTGTGGTGCCCATTCCCTGCTTGTCAGCCTCGACAATAGTGCGCTCATATATGGCTCTATTGGCCATTCGAAGCGACTCGGCAAGCGTTTCTAACACCTCATTACCACTGTGATCGCGAACAGCCGCCATTTCGCGGGCCACAATTTGTACCGCCATTTCACTAGCCACCTCACCCGCCGCATGCCCACCCATGCCGTCAGCCACTATAAAGAGGCCACGATCTTGGTCGGCGTCTGCATATAAACTGTCCTCGTTGCCGGAGCGAATACGCCCAACATCGGTGCCGGCTGCGACGGAAAGTTGCACGTTTAAAGGGTTGGTGAAAGCGTTAAAACTGTAAGGGAAACGACGAAGCTATCTTCAGGTTGCGGCGCTTGGCAAGCGTATAGGCGAATCGAACTCACAAACTGCTCTATGCAGCATCGACAACTTGGTCGCCTACCTGAAGCCGGAAGAGCCTGTCGTATAGCCCGCCACGCTGTATTAGGGCACGATGCGTTCCACGCTCAACCACCTCGCCGTGGTGCAATACTAGTATCTCGTTGGCTCCAAGTATGGTGCTCAAACGGTGCGCAATGGCAATTGTGGTGCGTCCATGCATCAGTTCTGCCACCGCTCGCTGCAACTGCGCCTCAAGCTCGCTGTCCACCGCGCTTGTTGCCTCGTCTAGCACCAGTAACGCAGGGTTGGCCGCAACCGCGCGCGCAAAGGCCAATAGCTGCCGCTCACCTACACTTACGCTCGCGCCGCGCTCTGCCAGCGCATGGTTCCACCCCCCTTCAAGCCTCGCAATAACTCGATCGGCTCCGACTCGCTGAGTTGCCTTCTCAAGTTCCGCATCTGAAAGTGCGGAATCGAGTCTAATGTTAGATGCGACGTCCCCTGCGAACAGAAAAATGTCCTGCTGCACGTAACCAATCACGCCACGCAAAACATCGAGTGGCAACTCGCGAATGTCCTGCGAATTCAGCAAAATGCGCCCACGCTGCGGCTCATAAAAACGCAACAATAGGTTAACAATCGTGCTCTTCCCTGCCCCAGTGTGCCCCACCAACGCTACCGTTTCGCCGGGACGCACCGCAAAGCTCACATTACGAAGCACCCATCGTTGCGCACTGTCTGCCGACGAGATCTCCTCGCTATAAGTGCGCGCCGCGTCTTCACTAATTCCACCTTCCGACTGATAAGCGAACCACACTCCTTCGAACTCGATAGTTACGCCCCTATCACGCAGCGCGTTAACCTGTTCATCGCGGTTAGGGGTAATTACATCGGCCCCAGGAGCTGCTGCCGTATCCATTAAAGCAAAGATGCGCTCCGATGCCGCCATAGCGGCTTGCAAGATGTTGTACTTCTCGGACAAGTCTTGCAGCGGTTGAAAGAACCGCCGCACCAACTGTAAAAATGCGGCCAGTGTCCCAACAGTAAGCGCGCCAGACGCAGTACGAAAACCACCTGTGACAAGCAAGCTTGCCAACGCTACCGTTGTTAAAAACTCGATTACGGGGAAGTACAACGCATAAACCGTTATAGAGCGCAAATGGGCATCTAAGTGGCGCGAGTTAAGGACGTCAAAACGATTCATCTCAGCTCTCTCACGCCCAAACAGCTGCACTATACGAACACCCGAAAGCCGCTCTGCGATAAATGCATTTAGCTTTGCCAAACGCGTCCGTATCTCTCTATACGCACTACGCACTCGCACCTGAAAAACACGAGACACGTAAAACACAAATGGTATAACAACAAAAGCCGCAACCGCGAGCTGCCAGTCTATGACAATCATCATTACGCTTATAGCTATAAGCGTGAACAAGTCGCCAAGTCCAGCAACAACCCCCGAAGTGAATAACTCGTTAAGTGCCTCAACGTCACTTGTAGAACGAGTGACCAAGCGCCCCACAGGGGTGCGGTCGAAATACGAAATGGGGAGCCGCTGCATGCGCGCGAAAAGCGCGTTGCGCAGGTCGCGCATTATCCTTTGCCCCAACAAACTGGTGAGCATGGTTTCACCAAACCCACTAGCAAACTGTACAATTAACGACGCACCAAAAAGCAGCGCTATGGTTGCCACCATTCCACCATCGCGCGCGGGTACAGCCACGTCTATTAGCTGCTTCGTAAGTAACGGACCTACAAGCTGCAACACCGCAGACACCGCGATCAGTGCCAGCGCGCCCACCACCAGCCGGCCATATGGGCGCACGTACGCCAACAACCGGCGTGCTAAACGCGCGTCGTAGGCCTTACCAATGGTTTCGTCGTCACTTTGCGCTGCTGACATCCACAGCAATCTACATGTGCGCACAGATAGTATGTGCGCACAGATAGTTTTCGAGAGCTATGAAAGACTTCATCCGCATTAGGGGAGCAAGGCAGCACAACCTCAAGGGTATAAACGTCGACATCCCCCGACGCGCTATTACCGTTGTTACAGGAGTGTCAGGATCGGGCAAGTCTTCACTTGCATTTGACACGCTGTACGCGGAAGGGCAGCGCCGTTATGTGGAATCACTTTCAGCTTATGCGCGCCAATTCTTGGAACGCATGGAGAAGCCACTTGTTGACTCCATTGAAGGGATTTCCCCTGCCGTTGCTATCGCCCAGCATAACCCGTCGCAATCGACTCGTTCTACCGTAGGTACCGCAACGGAAGTTTATGACTACCTGCGACTTTTATGGGCACGTATTGGACACACGTACTGCAGTGACTGCGGACGCGAACTTAAGCCCTCAACTGTTCAATCGGTAACTGACGCTGCACTATCACTCGGCGACAACATTCGTTTCTCGGTTGCGTGCCCACTAATAAAGTCAGACGCGGTTTCGCATGAAATCATTGTGGAGAACTTGCGATCGCGTGGCTTTGTTCGCGTTTACGTAAACGATGAGGTTGTACACCTAGACGACTTAGTTAACACAGACCTCGCAACAGCAACCGATGTACTCGTAGTTGTAGATCGCTTAACAACAGCGCCCGAACAAGCTGGGCGAATAGCAGATGCTGTGCAAACTGCATTTCTTGAAGGAGACGGTAACGTAGTGTTGTTGTTCAACACACCAATTGTACCACCAGCAGAGCTACGTGCCTATGACGACGACAGTCCTGTTACACGAATCGCCTTTACAGAGCGCTTTGAATGTCCAGACGACGGCACCCGCGCGCCAACGCCAACGCCTCAACTGTTTTCCTTCAATAACCCCCAGGGTGCATGCCCTAGGTGCAACGGCTTTGGTGCAGAACTTAACTACGACTTAGACCTTATCATCCCAGATCAAACACGATCGTTGCGCGACGGTGCAATAGATCCGTGGACAGCGCCGCGTTATGAAAAAGAACGTCGCGCGGTTGTAGAGTACGCGCGATCGCTTGGCGTTTCGCCCGATATACCTTGGCACGCAATACCGATAGGTGCGAAAGAAAGTCTTTTGTACGCGAACACTCGCGGGTACAAAGGCATTCGTCCGTTTCTCACGCGCTTAGAAGAGAAGCGCTACAAAACGTACATTCGTGTGTTCCTGCGAAAGTACCAACGCGCTTTTCCTTGCTATACATGCAGAGGAAACAGATTGCAGCCGGATGCGTTACAAGTACGCATAGCCGGACGCAATATCGCGGAAATCACACAACTATCTGTTGCACAGTTACGCGCATGGATTGAGCGAATAGCGCTGTCACCAACAGAAGCTACCATAGCGGCAACAGTGCTTCGCGAAGCTAAGAGTCGCGTGCGCTTTTTAGACGACGTGGGGCTATCGTACCTAACATTAGACAGAGCCGTTCGCACACTATCGGGTGGAGAGATGCAGCGCATTACGCTTTCCAACGCGCTTGGCTCTGCACTTGTAGATGCAACTTACGTGTTAGACGAGCCGAGTATAGGCCTGCACCCGCGCGACCTCGGCAGACTACTTGAAATGCTAAAGCGGTTACGTGAGAGCGGTAACACCGTAGTAATGGTGGAACACGATACAGATGCAATGCGAATTGCAGACCACATGATAGAGCTAGGACCCGAGGCTGGCGAACAAGGTGGCAACGTTATTTTTGCAGGCCCAATGAGTAGTGCAGCAGAGAGTCCGCTAACCGGCAAGTATTTAACCGGAGAGCGCAAAATAGAGCGTAGCAGCGTGCGAAGGCAGTTGGGACATCGCTTTCTAGAATTGCGTGGCGCAACTGCCAACAACGTACGCGGTGTTGATATAAGCATACCACTTGGTGCAATGACAGTTGTTACCGGCGTATCAGGATCTGGTAAGTCGACCGTAGTGCACGACGTGCTGTACCACGCATTGGAATCGCGAATACATGGTAGCCATTCTGCAAAGGAGCACTTAGGTGAAACAGTTGGTACATACAGTTCATTAACCGGCGACGAGCACATAGACGACGTTGTGCTAATTGATCAGACACCAATTGGCCGTTCTCCGCGATCGAATCCTGTAACGTACGTAAAAGCCTACGACGAGATACGTCGATTGTTTTCAGAAACAGCTGCAGCGCGCACACGAGGTTTTAGTGCCGGTCATTTCTCCTTTAACGTTGCAGGCGGCCGTTGTGACCATTGCGAAGGCGCGGGCGCAATTGAAGTAGAAATGGTGTTTATGGCAGACGTTTACGTGCCATGCGACGCGTGCGGCGGTAAACGTTTCCAACAAGATGTGTTGGACGTTCGCATTAGAGGCAAGAACATTCACGATGTATTGGAGCTAACGGTAAACGAGGCAATCCGTTTTTTTCCAAAGGAAGACAAGCTTGCACAAACATTGTGGCATGTTCAGCAAGTTGGTTTAGGCTATTTGAGATTGGGGCAACCGGCAACGACGTTGTCGGGCGGCGAGGCGCAGCGCTTAAAGATTGCGCGCGAGCTGGCTGGTGCCGGTAAGAAGAAGGCAAAGAAGTTGTACATAATGGACGAGCCAACAACGGGGCTGCATTTAGAAGACGTGCGGGTGTTAGCGGGCGTGTTTGAAAGACTCATTTCACAGGGGAGCACATTGGTAATAATTGAGCACAACATGGACGTGGTTAAGCTTGCCGACTGGGTTATAGATATGGGTCCTGAGGGTGGCAGTGGCGGTGGGAAAGTGGTGGCTATGGGGAGAGTTGAGGAAGTTGCGGCGTTGAGTGAAGAAGAAGGGTGTGCAACGGGTAGGTGGTTAAAGGCGGCGTTGGGGTAACGGGGGGGGGGGCTTCGGGCAGGAGGGTGTTGGTTGGCGGGGGGGGGCGGTGGGTGGCGGTGGGTGGCGGTGGGTGGCGGTGGGTGGCGTCGAGTACGGAGTTTGTGGCTTGACCGGTAGGCGTGAGTTGGTAATATTGCGTGGATAGGCTGGAAAACATTCCCGAGTAGCTCAGGTGGTAGAGCAGGTGACTGTTAATCACCCTGTCGCAGGTTCGAGTCCTGCCTCGGGAGCTTGTTGTTAGAACGGGTTAAATAAGAAACGGCCAGTCGGGTAACCGGCTGGCCGTTTTTTGTATTCCCCTGATTTATATATCGTATCCGATTCCATCGGCAGCCAGCGCTAGCTTAGCTCACTTCATTGAGTGAATGCCGACTTTATTTCCCTCGGTATCAACGAAATGCGCAAAGAAACCGAAGTCGTTGCCAATCTCGGTTTTGGGAATGAGAATAGATCCGCCAGCCGGAACGACTCGAGCAAGCGTTACGGACAAATCGTCGCCACCGTTTAGGTAAATCACGGTGCCTTGGTCGGAAGGCTTGCAGTCATCACTGTGCACGATAGCACCTGAGATTGCGTCGGGGTGATCGGAGAGCATTCCCATGGATGACGGACCCATTTCTACGACTTGGATTTCGATGTCGAGGATGGCTTCGTAAAAGGCTTTTGCGCGTGCGAAGTCGGAGGTTGGGATCTCGAACCAGGAGATGGTGTGCGGGGGTCGGGACTGTGACATGGGCTGGTTGGGTAAGGGTGTGGTGATGGATTGGAAAGTTAATGGGGGTGGTTGTGGTGATTAGAGGGGCTGGGTTGATGATGGCGAAGTGTTACATGTGGGCGGGGGGGGGCAGCGCTTCGCCGATCCTGAGACTCACCATCGTTCTCCCGCCGCTGTGTACTGGTTCGAGTCGAGCGAATTCGTCAGCATAGATCGAATGAGAGAAACCATGGCTACTCATTCTCAACTGAACGAAAGAAACCACCGCCTAAGTATCTAGTCTTGCCCAGCAATAGTGGCCCTTCGATGCTGTTTGCAAATGTTATGCGAACTGAACCACTAAGTCCGACACCCTTTATGCCTTGCACATCTCTAACAATCACGTGTGCTTCAGGTAGTGACAACCGTTGGCACTCCGCCAGAACATCAGCGATAAGCGCATCGGAGGCGATATTGTTCTTTGCATGGCGCGTGACTACATAAGGTGTGCAAGACTCCCAAACACGTGATCTGGTTAAGAACGCTCCTGTCTCGCTATCGAATTCGGTGTTCCGAGAAAGTCGTAGTACACCTGCCCTTCCTGCTCGCAGTTCTTTGAATCCAACGAGCGCACTGTCGAGTGTACTGAGATGATTTAGTTCGACAGGAGAAGCCGCTCTCCGTTCTGTTAAGTGAGGAGAAACTATAATTAGCTGCTTGGCCAAACTATCATAAGCAAAACTCAGGTGGGACGACGTAGTGCCGCGTATCGGTCCACCGTCGTCAGAATGACCACTAAAGAATGGATCCATCTGTTCTTGGTCCCAAAGCATAAAGTTTACTCTTGCCATAACCGCACGACGTAACGCTCGCGCAAGTTCAATTGGATCAGGCTCACATTCGAGTCCGCTAACAATTGAGAACGAGTAAATACCTAACGGTGTATCGAACTGTGGCGCCATTAATCCTAGCCCTAAGAAACGGCCATCTCCAATTAGTAACGGGCCAATTACGGGACCGCGAAAGGTAATTGCAACGTACCACAGACGTTCGTTCTCGAAACGTGTGCCTTGTGCAAACGATTCGACACGCAGGCCAGTAGATGTGAACGGTTCGCGTTGTAGTTGTACTGAAGCTACTGGCGTTGCGACACCGGCGTGTCGAAGTGCTTGAATAACTGCGCCACGAGCGTGAGCAATTTCACTCGTGTGATAGTGCTTAGAGCTATTATCGCTCGAAGCAACCGTTTGTCGTTTGGGATCAAATGGTAACACCACAGGTGTGACCGATCTGAAGGTGTGCGCTGAGTTATCTACGCCGTAGTTACCAGGAGTTGTGTTGTCGATGACACGGCGAAGTACTATTCCATTAGCATCACCCGTTTCTGGATCGAGTAGCTCTGCACCAGAGAACGCCCAACTAACTTCTTCGCCGTTGATGTTTGACTCACCTGGTACTTCAACAAGAATTCGGCGAACATCGCGGTCTGCGTAGCTCGCACCGATAGAAGGGAGCGGAACAATTCGGATTCTGTGTTGCGACGGTATTTTCGCTGAGTCGCTTGGCTTTGACCCAACGAGATAGCGTTCGATTTCTAGCGTTCGCTCTGGCAGTGCGGAGAGCAAGCGAGTGCGCGCGGCATCGCGGGATGATGTGATTAGAGAGGCGACTCGTAGGAGTGGCCAGGATGTGGTGGCGGATGGATTGGTTAGCGAGCGAAGTTCGAAGGTGAAGCGACGGGGTTCGTTGTCGGTAGCAACATTTTGAAAGTATGAGTACGGATGTTGCGTTTGCGGTGTGCGGGTTTCTGTTGGCCCTGAATTGAGCATGCGTGCTACCGGTTCGCGAATGAGGGGAACGACGACTTAACTGACGAATCTACGGATGAGGAAAAGATCGACGCCCTCGATTCTCGCTCGTTGTCACTAAGGCAATTGCGACTAAGAGTCGTTGAGTTAGCAAGTAGTTGGACCCGGGTTAATGCGCGCTTTCGCTTAAGGTCCACTAGCAACAGGTCGGAATAATCCTAAGCCAAAGCTGCTTGAATGGCCTAAGCGTATTGGACCTGCGACAGGTATAGCGAACCTCAAACGGATCATCTGCCCCCGACGGTCACCGATAAATGCACGTCTGTTCGATTGCTGCCGAGGAACGTGTACGGAAACCCATTGAGGAGTTTCGTCGACTTCTACCTCCACATCCTGGGTTATCCCACGCAGCTGAAGCTCACGACGTATCTGAGCAACCGTTGACTCGCCCTCTCGCTCCTTGCCTCCTCGTAAGTGATATCGGGGCTGAACGAACGGGGTAACCGATTCCCACGAAGCTGAAGGCTGGCCATCGAAGCTTGGTGGTACAGGGATATCACTGCTTAGCGGGACGAGACGTACCTTCCACGCATCCGCGTCGGGACCCGATGCGGCCCAAGATAGGTCGTGTGACGCAGCAGAAAGGATCGCCTCTTGTTCTTGAGCATCGAAAGCGCGCGAAGGCCTCCATACCAGAAGCCGAGTTGGTCGACCTTGCTCAAACCAAGCTAGAAACTCCGTATGTCGATGTCCCTTGAGCGGTTCACCATTCGCATTCTTGCCCACCATATCCGAAATTGATTCACGCACGGAACTATCGGCGCGTGTCCACGTCGCAAAGTGGCCATTAGTCTTGAGCTTCACAAGCTCACGAATCACCGTCCCTCGGAACCTAGACGTGAGTCGTACAATAGAACTGGGGTCTGGCTGAACGTTCCACCCAATCGCGAACTGCATTAAATGACAGTCGGCTCGATGTACAGGCACGCGCCTGCGCTCGCGAGACGGCGGGCGTGGTGGCCTTACTGCATACAACCACTGCGTACCGGGTGGAGTCGATTGTTTTGCGATTCTGGGATTGTCGGTCGTGAGCTCAATGTCATCGCGCGTGGCATTAATAAGCGGGGATAGTACCGGAGCAGCACCAGCAGAACGCATGTCGTCAAGCTTGCAATTAGCTGTGGGGATGTCAGCGGTAGAGTCGACGATGCGAACACGCGTAAGTGATTCTGCGCGTCCGAAATACGTCATGCGTTCGAGACAACGAGCAAGAACCGCACGAAGCTCGTCAGACCAAAGATCTCCTTCGATGAACCACCACACAGGCGACTCGGGCGGCACGCACCAGTAGTTGTCTTGTACAAGACTGGTTCCATAACTACGTGTCCCTGCTTTCTTCTTCTCGGCGGGCCGCCACCCGAAATCGGTTGGATGGTATTGCCTGAGAGGGGTTCCTTTTCGAGCATCGGCTGGAAGATGGAATGAAAAAGCACTACCGCACAGCGCAGCTTGCAGTCGCTCTAACTCTACATAATCCGGCTCTTGGTCGTGTTCGCGCGCGCACTGATACCAACGCGCTGTCACTGCACGAACAAATCGCCATGGACTCGGAGGCCACTCGCCATGTGGATCGTCAAATGGATTAACGCGCCAAGGTGTGGCATGGAAACGCCCGAGAGGAAACTCTTGTCGGATGACTATTCGCATCACTCGCTCTCGTCTTGCTCTTCTCCTCCTTCATCTTCTGCGCCTGCACTGTCGTCGTCATCGCCTTGGCGATATAGCTCCTCGCGCGGCCAGAACACGTCTGTTACTGGCAGTTTGTCAAAGCCAGCATCTGCGATCGCCTTCGTGATATCAACGTCTATCTCTACGCCCTGCTCATAGCTTTTCAATGACGTACACCGTAAGTGACAGCCGGACCGGAAACGGAAGGGCGAGGCGATAAGCTTGTTAATCTTCCACAGCGCAAGCGCGACAAGAAACTCCTGCTGCTTATTGGAAAGTCCAAGCGTTACATCACCCTTCTTGCGGCCAAACGATCGTATAAGGCTTACATCGATTACGAATGTCGCACGAATGGATTCAGCAGTGGCATCGTCCACCGCGAAGATCGGCTGACCTGACGTTGTCTTGCCAAGGCGGTCGAACTTCACGCCCGATCGATCCACGCGTCCTGCACCGAAGGCCTCAAGGTGAGCCGTAAGAACGCGAGCGATTTTTATTTGCCACTTGGGGAAGAGAACGCCGTGAATGAGAGAGTTAGGATCTACCTCGAAGATCGTTTTGAATACATCCCACCACCTCTCCGCTGGCGGATGTGCCTTAGAACTCCCGGCCAAAACAATGCCGAACCTTTTAATTAGGTCGGAATCAAAGCTTTCATCGCCCTCGGTTCCATCGCCTTTTAATGCAGCGCCGTCGAGGAAATAGGAGGACGCAATACGATGTCCCTCCGTGAGACTTGTGACAATTACCTCGCGCTTGTCTCTCGATAGTTTCCCATTCTCGAGATCGCCAGTAACGCAGCGGATGAATGGCATGCCATCAAGTTCGTCAACTAAGTCGAGATCGTGCGCGCCTCGCTGGCAAACAGTTTCAAGGTGGTTGGCCATACTCGCAGCACTGTCGATGATACAGACGTTGTCAGTGCTTCCGTTTTCACGAGGCGCCTTGTAAATGACGTGGCCAATCTCTGGAAAGCCTGCTGGCTGGAACCGATCACCGCCGATCGGCTCGAATGTCGCTGTTAGGACGAGCGGCGACGGACCCTTCAAGACATCAGACGCAGTAAGCTTCTTCTCTTCAGACATGTGAATCTCCTCGTTGTTATCGGCGTTGGGGTCTAAGCCAGCGTTGAAATAGCTCGGCCCGTTCGCGGTTTGTGATAGTGAACAGCAGTGCAGCAATTAGGCGGTCAGGATTCTGAGATTGCCAAGGGATATCGACTGACGCGAGGCGCGCACCTGCCATAGCGTAGCGACTACTAGCTAGGCGCAGACCAGCGGCAGTGTTACCTCCACGTATCAACGTTACGAGCGAACGCGCCACCTCTGTGGTACGTGCTCCGGTTTCATTGGAAAGAAGGTCATTAGGAGATACGCTCTTTATAAACAAGGGGAGCCGGTCGATAAGCGGCTGCATAAGTCCGAGCATGGCCACGTCGCCATCTACACTTGAACTTTCAAGCTCTCCACGAATAAGTGCGCGTACATCACTTGGAACGCGTCTCCAATCGAAAAGCGCGAGACGCGAAAGCCACGAAGCGAGAAGCCTTTCGTCGATGTCGCCGACAAGCCACCGCCGTATAAACGATGTCTTGGCAGGCAATGGGGCGCGGCCGAGCGTGCTCGCCACCTCTGCGTCACCAAGTCTTGACTCTTCAATAAGCTTCCGTGACAACACCGCACCTATGACACGAGCAAGATCACCGGGAGCCCACACCCAACGCGCTGGCGCAACTTTCGAGTGCTCAAACCAAGCTGGCTTGGTAGTCCAATCGTAATCATACTTTCCGTTTCTATCTCGGGCCCACTCCACTCCGAAACGAAACGCCGTGAAAGGAAATGAAACAGGGAATGCAGAGACGAGAGATAGAGCTAGCCGCGCTTCAACACTCGGTTGTTCATCTGCGAATAGCGCCGGTAGCCATTCGAGAGGCAGAGGCTCCCATTGGATTTTGCCTTCACGGAAGCTTCGATTGCGGTCTATTCGATCTAATGCAGAACTGACAGCATCAACCATCGAAATAGCGGCTTCCGAACGGTGCGGATTAGAGGCGACATCGAGAATAGCGGATTCGATTGGACCACGTAGCCCTACAAATCGCTTTCCGTCTCGCGGAAATCCTCGATGCTCAATCAATGCAGTGACACGTTTGAGTGTCAACGACGTTGCTGGGGACGCATCACTCTCGCGAGGGAAGCGAGACTCTAGTCGCGGCTCGAAAGTATTTGAACTCGTTGTTCGGCCCAGAGTGTAGCGTCGGAACTCGCTAACACCTGCGTCTACACCTCGCTCATGTATAGCTGTTGCAAACGCTGCGGGCGTGAGCGCACCACGTCCATTTAATTCAGCGCGCCCTCGTGCGAACAACGTACGCGCCTCGCCGAGTGACATGGGACGGCTCCATAACGGAGTCCAAATCTCGCCACGTAGTCTGTCGGCTTCTTTTTCTGCGCTCGCCGCTATGGGTTGAGTGATAAACGGGAAGGCGCCTACAGCACGAGCGGCTCGAGAACCTAGGCGTCGAGACGCGCCCCCCGCGAAGAACACTAAACCTTCGCAGGCAAGAGCCATTGCCCAAGGAGAGATTGTTCCCTCACGCGCAGGCGACTGGCCGCTGTTGTAAAGCTTTGTTGCATCGCTGAACCACGAGCCAGCAGCAAGTTTCTCAACAAGCCACGTGAGTTGTTGTCCGAGCAGTAGCGCCCTTAATTCGCTTTTACGAGGATCAATAGCGGAGCTTGAACCGGCAGTCGATGCTGCTTTCTTCGCGCTTCCCTTACCAACCTTAGGTTCTGCAGCAATTACATTGACAGCCTTTCTCCAACCCGAGGAAAAATCACGCCGCCCAGCGTTGCCGCCGCTACCAAGAAGCGGATTGAAGCTCACCCGCGTGTGAGGGACGGCATGTGCAGCAAACAATTCGAGATAGGATTCCTGCGCAGATGCCTGCCAGAGGGCGAGAGGCTCTCCCGACTTCGCCTTTGTACCCTTCTTTTGCTCGTCAGACCATGCTTTGTCGTATTGCGTCCACTCACGCTTGCTAACTTCCGCTTCCGCTTGTGTGGAAGCAACGCGCACCAATTCGTCGAGTAATTCTTCGAGGGTGTTAGGGCCGCCCATCACATGCAGTACGTCTTCTCGCCAAGCGATTCGTGTGGCAGGCCATTTGCGGCTGAGCACACGTAAAATGCCGAGTGACGCTAGGTAATTGCCTAGGCTATCGGGGGATAAACCGGGCAGTGCGAAAGTGGAGAGGCGGAGTTTGGTTGCAATCATGTCGCAAGTCACGGAACAGCGAGCTCGTCAGGATACGACGGGTCCGTAAGACGACGTCTGACGTCTGAAAGTAAGCGCTCGAGTAGAGTGTCTGGCTCAGACTCACCTAACTCTTTTAATACTGCCTGAACTAGAGCTTGGGAAAGGAATGTATCGGCTTGCGACCAGAGCTCGGCGGTCTGCATTCGGGCGCGCGCATCGTTCATCAGCTCGGGAGTGGGCTCGTTATGGGCCACGTCGTTGCGAAGATCGCGGATGCGATCGAGCTCGACCTCGAATTTCTCCAAGGCGTCACTCTGGAGAAAGTACTTCGCGAGGCGCGCGGCCGGACCACCGCCGCCGTCGTAGACCCAGTACCACGCGACATCATCGATCGTCTCCCTCAGCTCGAATGGGCGCTTTCGATCGTCGTCGTTGCCGCTTCCCAGTCGGAGAAGCTTGTCTGCGGTCAGTGCAGCGCCGTTCACAATCTTGAAGAAACGCCGCTTCTTCGGGTCCGAGGAGCGCTCCAGCCGCTCACCGAGCTTGTCCCACAGCGCCGCCTCGAAGAACGCCACGGTGCCGTGGACTGCTCTCGGGATGTCGCCTGCGCGCAGTGCCAGCTCCACGCGTAGCGCGGCTCGTACCGCCATGCGCTGATTGCTTAATACAGCGAGGTCGCAGCCCGCAGGGAGCGGGAGCGACGAGGCGAAGTGCGCGAGCCACTGGATGACCTGTGTCCACTCCTGGTGCGGAGCGCCTTCGAGGTGGCTCACTGCGCCCCACGCGCCGAGCAGGTTGCCCTTCTCGATGAGCGAGAGCGCGTGCCAGCGCGCGCGGTACCCAGCAGCTGGGTGGAACTTCTCCGGGATCGCTCGGTCGTCCTGCTTGGCGAAGGCACCGTCTGGCACTTCCAGCGCGACTACTTCGCGGTCCACGGCGTGAAGGCGTGCCAATTCCTGGATCACCTCATTCGCGGCGGGTAGGCCGCCAATGGTGGCGAGCACGACGCGTTTAGGTTTCACCACTTCAAGGCGCTGCACAATCTGGCCGGTCAGCATAGTAACTATGGACCGCTTGATGACGCTGTCTTGCTGGTGCGACGGATCTTCAAGCCGATCCTCGTTCTTGAGGAAAGCGAAGCGATGCACGTCCTGCACGCGTCGATCGTTGAGTCGCTTCTGCAGCACGGTTCCTGCCAAGCGCGGATCGCTTGTGATGGAGCGCTGCGTCTCGAAGATCAGCGCGGCGTCAGGCAATTCCATACCGAACCATTTCAGCACGGCGTCGAGCTTGGGTGTGCAGAGAGTCAGGTCGCCATCAGGGAGCTTCTTTGTGCGGTCGCGCTCCTTCGTCGGCGGCGTATCGACAACCGCCCATTGCCGCTTCTCGATCTCGTCGTGCAACATCCCGCTGTTGTGTGTGTCCAGTTCTTGCCGGGCAGAGCCGAGCACGAGCTGGACGTCGCTCTGCCCGGTCGTGAGGATGAGCAACGTCTTCATTCTTGGCTTTGGTTCTTGTAGCGGCGGTTGCGCGAGTGCTCGGCTCGCAGCGATGTGTGGAACGTGTAGATCTGGCCGTCCTTGCGAGGGTAGTCGGCCGCGTTCGGGTGGTTGCGGCGGTGGATGGCGAGCCACTCGTCTTGCGTCGCGGTCGTCAGGTGGTTGGCTCTCACCCACGCTGCGAGATCGGCTTCGGGGTTCAGCGTCGGCGCGTCGCCTGCCTCATCGAGCAGCAGGAGCGCCTTCGCCTCGATGCGGACGCTGCCCCAGCCGAGGGGGCGTGCGTAGCCGAGCTTAGAGCTGTAGTCGCCTTCGTGCGCGACACCGAGCACACTCTTGAACTGCTCGGGGCTCAGCGCGACGAGAATCGCCGCCAATTCGAAGGCGTCGAGGTCACGAAAGCGCACGGTGAAGCGGAAATTGCGACCAGGCTTCGACGCCTCGAGCGCGAGAGTGCTGCGGTCGTTCTGCCTGTTCGCATCGGCGACATCGGCAGAAGGACCCGGCACGAGCGCCTTGCCGTTCGGGTCATAGGCGTCTTTACGATCGAGGTAGAACTTGCGACCCGCCAGCTCGCCGGGCGCGTCGTAACCAGCGGCGTCTCCGTAGGTCACGAGCGTGGCGTTGTCCGAGAGGCGCATTTGCGGGCGGCCTTGAGCGTCGACCTTCTGCTTGAGGTAGTGCTCCACCGCGCTTGGGCGGGGCATACCGAGCTCCTTGAGGAAGGTCGGCTTTAGGAAGCGGTCGTCGTCGGAGTCGTTCTCGCCGACAATCTCAAGGCCTGCGTTAACGAAGACGCGACCCATGAGCTGCGCATGGTCTCCTTCTCCGATTCCGGCGCTGCCTTCGTTGTCGCCCGTGTACCCGAGGAGCCGTCGCACCAACGAGAGTTCTTTCGGGGCGTGGTCATTCTTCTCGCGTTCCTTGTCGAGCGGGAAGAGGCCGTGGCGTTCGAGCCTCGGCGCGTCGGCGTCCTTACGTACCGAGTCGGTATAGGCCCAACGGTAGTAGTAGTGCCAGCCGACCGAGACGATCTGCTCCTCCTTGGTGTCCCACTCGACCCAGACGAGATCACCGGGTTGGAAGACCTCGTCTTTGGCGGCTTTCAGGATACGCGTCCGCGCCGCCTCATCAGTGATGGTCTTCGTGATGACGTCCGGATGGCGAGACGAGAAATGACCGTCCTTCGTATCCACGAAGTGACGAAGGGTCTGGAGATAACCGTCCTGCACGGCGTCCGAGAGCGTCGCCCACTCGATCGGCTCGCTTGGGTTGACCGTGAGTTTCGAATGCAGGTTGCGCTTGGAGTTAAGCCGCTGACCTGCGCCTTGGCCGCCGCGATACGTCGCCCCATTGCCATCGTCGAAGCGGTAGTAGTTCGCGTTTTGCTCGCGACGCTTGTCGTATCGGAGGTTAGTCGGAAGCAGCTCTAGCTTCGTCGGCACGCGAACCTGGGTGCTACCGTCGAGCGCCTTCATCTCGATGCCGTCGTTTGCCACGCGAGCGATGCGTGGGATGAGCTGCGCTCTCTGTGCAAACATGGCGTTCGGGCGATACGAGTACGAGCGCTCTGCAACGCGCTCCATAGGCGCGCCGAGCAGCGCGCCCAGCTCGTGACGCAAGAGTCCCTTCAGTGAGTCGCCGGGGATGACCACAGGACGCTTGCCCCACGGCGCTCGCAGCGGACTGAGCACCGACTTCTTGTTGGCGAGCTGCGTACCCGCGAGATTCGCTGGGACAGGCCATTCGCTCTCGTTGTCGCCGACCTGTCCGCGCTCCCAGCCGACGAGGAGCGGCGTAAGCGTCTCGAGTTCGAAGCGGATCTCTCCCGAAAGGCGACCCTTACTGCCCGTTCCGTCGTGCCAGACGGGCGTCGCGGCCTTCAGGTCCATCGGAAGCGAGACGAAACCGTATGGCTTGTCGGGCAGCGGCTGGGCGATGTTCGCGGGAGTCTCTTGCCGACCTTGCTGACCGCCACGCTGCTGCTGGTGCCCACCCTGCCGTTGTTGCTGCGGCGCAGGACGGGGATCTGCGGCGATGCTCGTGTCGCCGCCGTCGATGGCTTCGAGACCAGCACTTTGGAACTTCGAGCGCGCCTGTTCGATGTGCGCGTCCTTCGAAGCGCAGATGATGAACTCGTGGGCGACATTGGTCCCGAAGATGTCGAGATGCGGCATACCGAGGCGGTTGCTCTTCAGCTTGTTGATCTCGCTCTGGTCGCGCGGTTTGCCGTCGAGCGTCTTGACGCGGATGCGGTGCTGCTTTTCGGGTTTTCCGGGCATCAGCGCTGCTCCTGGGTAAGGGTAAAGCCGAGCACCTCGTCGCCGAGGTGCCACTCGCGCAGGAGCACGTTGCCCTGGCCGGTGTTCGCGGAGGAAAAGCGGCGGAAGCCGTGCAGATGCGCGGGCGTGTGGACCACGCGGATCGGCTTCGCGTCGTCGCCTTGAGCCGTCTCTTCGATGAACACGAAGCGCGCACCCTTCGCGGTACGGACGGCACGCCAAACCGCGCGCTCGGCGTAGAACGCGATCTCGTCGACGTGAAGCCCGTTCTCGTCAGCAGGCCACTCGCGCCCGAACGTCGTGGGTGGCGTACGCAGGTCGAGGTCGATCGCCGGATCGCACCACCACGCGACGAGCTTCCTCTCGCCGAGGGCAATCTTCGCGAGCTTCTTGGTCGCTCCGAGCGTGAGCGGCTCGGTGATCGTGCCGTTCGAGGTCTTCACCCAGGCGTCCGCAGCGTCAGGTCGCTCGATGAAGGAGCGCTTTGAGCGCGCGGCGTTCGTTGACGACTCCTCAGCCTCCTTCGAGGCCGTCCAGTCCCGCGCCTTTGCGACGTCATCGACGATCCACGGCTTCGCCTGCCAGTGCCCCGCGCCTGCACCGCGCGTCTTATGACCGCCGATGATCAGATGTCCGAGGGCACCGAGCGCGACCTGCCGATCGACGAGATTCACTAGCGGTTCAACCTCCTCGCTCGTCGCGCCCTCGACTACGATGCGAACGGGAAACGTGCCCTGGAGCAAGCGCACCGCGTCTCTCTTGGCGCTGCCGTAGGAGCCCGCCGAGAACTCGTCCTCGGCGTGCATGTGAAGCTTCGCCGCCGCCCACTCTCCTTCGGCGCTCGCGTCCCTAATGAGAATGCGGCTACTCTTACGGACGGTGCCGAATGCCTTCTCGGCGGGGTCGTCTTCACCGACGTCGCCCTGTACGAGATGCGGATCCTTCACGTCGCTGCCCGCCGCGCGCTCTAAGCGTGAGAAGGCGTGGCGAATCGGCCCGCGGACGCTCGCGCCGGGGAGCAGCGGGCGACCGCCATCCATTAGCAGCGCGCGGTCGGTGTTCAGCACATCGGGCGTCTCTGCATCTGGCGCCCACGCGGGCTTGGCCCAGTTGCCGTCACCGGTAGGTTGCACCGCGCGCTCGGTGTCGTGCGGGCCGACGGCGAACATGTCCAGGCCCCACGCTGCTTCGTTGGGCTCCGGCTTGTACTCACCGAACGAGACGTTCACATCGAGCGTGCGGAAGCACCACGAGTGCGTCGGCGAGACGGTGGGCACGGTGATTGGGCTGTCCTTGGGCTCTCGTGGACGCCCAGACTTGATCCATTCCTCGTAAGCAGCGTCATCGAAGCGGTACGCCTTCAGGCCATCGAGATGGCACCAGCCGAGCCCACGCGCAGCACCGCCACCGAGCCAGCAACGCCCCTTCGCCCAGTGCTCGGCGAGCACGTAGCCAAGGATGCCTTCGGCCTCTTCGAACTCGGCGTCATCGAGCGCGTAGGAACGGTCGACGCGGAAGCTGAGCTGCCATGCCGTGCCCGCGGGGATGACCTCGCTGTCGTAGAGCACGCCGCCTGCACGGGCTCCCGTCTTGTGTCGGATGCCGACGCCCGCGCGTATGCGGGGCACGCCCGCCGTCGTCGCGTCGGCGAACTCCCAAGCCGAGCGGCGAAGCGCGCCGTGCTTAATGTCATCCGAGACAGCGCGCGGAAGTGGATCGAAGAAGCGCTTGGCCATCGCGACGGCCGCGCCCTTAAGGCCGCGCCCGACAAGCGTCGGTACACCGTCGACGAGCGCGAAGGGCTGGTCGGCGCTGGTCTCGCGATCGAGGCCCGACACCGAGAGCGCTGAGTCCTGCACGAGGGTAGCGGTGAACAGCGTGAGCTTCGTGGTCATCGTGCCCCCTTGCGCAGATCGGCGCGCAGCCAGCGGACGAACAGGCGCGCGTAGAGTTCTCGTTGCGGCGCTTGGACGTTGTTCAGCTCATCCAAGATCGCCTTCGCATCTCGGTGCTTCCAGCTCTTGCTGCCGGCCGTCGTCGGGTTAAGGCGGCTGGTCAGCGAGCTCTCGTCGCCACGCTCGAGATCAGCGACGAGATCGAGCCACTGCGAGAGGCTCGGCTTGCGGTCGCTTCCACCACCGGGCTTGGCCAGCGCCTTGTGCGCATTGAACCACTCCTGCGTCTTCGCCGCGATGGCCTCCTCAGGGAGGTCGGATGGCGGAGTTGGAGCACTGGTCGAGACACTCGTGCTCGTCACGCCGGGCAACGCCACGTCGATGCGGAAGCGTCCGAAGCCCTCGTGCGTTCGCTCGCCGAGCCACTCGTTCTTCACTGCTCGGTCCGCGAGCTGCGCCACGCCAGCGCCCGACACCTCGAACACCGATCCGCGTCGAATCGCCGCCGCAGGCATGCGCCAGAGGCGCGAGGTGCCGTTGAAACCGTGGACCATCACGCTGTCTTGCAGGGACTTGCCGAGCTGCACGTTATCGCCCAGCAGCTCCTTGACGGCAGCCCCATCAAGCTCGGTGCGCCAGCGCAGGTGCTCGTCACGCATTAACAGATCGGACGTAAGGGTAAGGATGCCCGTGCTTTCCGTCTTCGCAGTAGTGGCTGCACCCGACCACGCGAGTTGCGCCACCTCAACCGGCGCTCCCGCACGACCCACGCGCAGCCAGCGACGCCCCTCGAGAACCGGCGCGAGTTTGTCGGCGAGCTTCCTCATCTCCTCTGCAGGACCATGCAGATCTGCGAAGAAGTGCGTCTCCTCGACGATCTGCTCGATGGCGAAGAGCGAGGCGTCGGCCTGCTTCGGATCGGGGCGACCGTTGCGCAATCGCACGCGGCGCGCAGGGCGGAAGGTGGTCCATGCCGCACTCGCGCCCTCTCGGAAGACGAAGAGGTCGTCTTCGGGGCGCTTGAGCTTCTCCTTCGCGTCCCACGCATCGCGTCGCTGCGTTTGCGCGATCGGCCGCGCCCACCAGGGCACGTCACCGGCCGCACCCTTGGGCTTCTCGCTCTGGAGCGAGAGCGGTGCTGGCAGCACCTCCACAGCACTGAGTTTCGAGGGCACCAGTGGCAGCGGCAGCGCGTCGCTCACCGAGACCTTGCCTGACGTAAGGAGCGAGGCCGTGTCGCGATCGCCCTCGGCGATCAGCCACCCGGCGACCGCGCCCAGCAGCGCGCGGCCCGGCACAAAGGCGAGGCTAGGGATGAGGTTGTCGGGCGTGGCGGTGGCCGTGATGCAGAGAGGGTCACGGTTTTTCAAGAGCAGCACGAGGCGACCCGTGGTCGTCTCTGCCTTCCGCGACGTGTTCGTGATCTCGGACAGCGTGAGCTCTACGCGGCCAGCTCCGGTCGATCGGCCGCCTCCGAGCGCGTCGACCTCTTGGACAAGCCGAGCTAATGTGTCGAGCTGGCTTTCGGGCAACTCGATCTCGCCGACGAACTTGGTACCCTTAGGGACGTACTCGATGACCCGCAGCGTGTCGTCCTTCGGCGAGCGGTTGTCGAAGGCCTCGCGCGCCGTCGATCGCCATATATGGCTCTCGGGGTTGTCATTCGCGTAGAGTGAGGTGAAGATCGCGCGCTGCTGCTCGCCACCGGCTCGACCGAAGAACTTTCCCGCCTCTTCATCGCCACGGAGTCTGAGTGCGGCGTCGCGAAGCACGCCCTCGACATGCGAGGACCAGATAACAGGGCGATCATGGCGATCGCGCGCGACTAGCGCGTCTATACCACCGCCACCCGAACCGGTGCCGAGGTGCGCATCCGAAAGGAACTCGGCGGTGAGCTTCAGGCGAACCCATTTGTCAGACATGGCCGACCTCCTGCTCTTCTCTGGCGCGTTGCGTACGGCCGAGCCTGCCGATCTCAAGGATCTCCACGAGGTCGAACAACGGAGTGATCGACACGTTGTCCGCACGTCGCCACAACGAAGTCACGCCCGCTTCATCGAGTGGCCCCTTCGCTTCCTGCGGCAGCTCCTTGAAGGCCAGCTCCGAGAGCGCGCGACCACGCGAGAGCTGCTCGACGAGGTAGCGGAGCTGAGAACGCGGCGCACGGACGAGCTGACCTGCACCGCGTACGAGACCTTGCAGCGAGTCGATCTGCGTCTCGCCGAGCACATCGACGGGCCGCTGCGAGAGCACGCGCAGGTCGTCGCAGCTGCCGCGCAGCCGGTCGCGACGACGCACCTCCTCGGAGTCGTCGACCCACGCGGTGCTGAACACCGCCCAGTCGACAACCGAGCGCTTCTCCTCGTCGTCCTTGAAGCCACGGAAGCGGCGCTTCGCGGAGCTAGCGAGCTGCTCGGCGACCTCGTGCAGCCGGTGGATGGGGATGGTGTGTTTAGCGAACACCACACCGATGCCAAGAGTGAGCTTGAAACCGGTACTGTGCTGCTGGAGGGCCTCCAGCTCGGCGCAGAGCGTGACGACGAAGGGCAACGCTATGTCGGCGCGTGCCACGAGCAAGAGATCGTCGCCGCCGAGCATTAGCGGTATCAGAGGCGCACGGCCCGTGTCAGGACAGTGCGCGTCGATGGCCTTCTGCACCGCGCGTCGGAGCAAGACGCGGTTCTTGTGGAAGAACGCCGCACGCTCGCTGTCACTCTTGTCCTTCCCTAGGCCGCTGCCGACGCCGTTGCCATCGGCGTGAATGAGCGCCAAGTAACCGTTGCCGACGAGCTCCTTCAGCTCTTGGGCGCGCTCCAGCGTCTTGAGCTTCGTCTTCGCGCTGAGCAGGCTCGCAACGTCGACAGCCGTGCCGTCCTCGGTGCGCTTGGCGGCCACGTGCCGCTGCGCGACTTCGAGCGAAACGGCAGGGCGCTCGTCACCTTGCTCGACGATGGATGACGCGAGCCCGCGCCCGGTCCACTCGCAAGGGGCTAGCACTGGTAGTTCGGTCGAAAGATGCACTTGGGACTTGCTGCGCCCCTTGTCGTCAACTGAGATGCCAAAGCGTAAACCCGGTAAGTTTACGCGCAGAAGCTGCACGGCGGCATCGGCAAATGCGTCGGCACCACTCACGAATTGGGCCTCGAAATGCCCACCGTCGCGCGAGAGAATCCCAACTTTCGCGTCAGCGGCAGGATCGTCGTTTTCCTTCAGCGGGTCGTTCGTATCGGCGACGGTGTACTTCTCGCTACTCGGAGCCAGCGCCCAGCCGCGCCCAGCCTCGCGTGCGAGATCCGGTAGCGCGACGCGCAACGTCTCCCCAAGGAGCGCGTTGGCACCAACCATTGCACGCAATCGCGGTACGGCGAACAACCACGTCTGCACGCGTTGCGTCTCGATGTGAACTCGTTGAATCTTTTCATGGTTTGCCATGTCGTGCTCTCTCTTTTTCAAGTATTGCCACTGACGTCAGGTAACCGTTCTCGGTTTGCTATTCTGCGAGGTTGAACTCATCACCCCAACCTCACTCGGCCGTACACTCTCACTCGGGTTCGCACTCGCACGCCAGTCAACCACCCTTACGAGCGCTTCCAAGTACGCCAACGCAAACGGTCCGAGATGACGCGGCTCCGACGCCGGCACTACCCCTGCCTCGCTCTTCTCCTCCGGGCGCCACGGGCCAAGTAAGTCCGCAACGAGGCCAGTCCAGCCGTAACCCGTTAGCACAAACTCACCATCTTCCCATCGGCCATCGGCACCATCCTTAGCGATAGAGAAGTCAAGCGACCACTCGTCATCGCCTACTACAAGTACAGTCGGCTCGTTCTGCACGCCAAAAACGTCATTACCTTCGTCTGTCGTCGAGCGCATCACCGTACGAGCCTTTCCATGATGCGTGGCCGTTAGATAAACAGCGAGCGCGGGATACGGCTTCGTTTCGCTCTCGATATACCTCCGCCACATAGCTAGCGCAGAAGCTACCTCGTGACGAAGGCCGGGGCGGAACGCGACATGACCCGCCCAGCGGACACCACTTACATCACTCAACGATTGTAGCTCCGCGCGGCTGAGTCTCTCATCAACTGCCCAACGTACACGAACCAAATTCTCAGCTCCGCGACGGCGCCGTACGTCCGGCAACGAATGCGCATTCTGACGAAGTCTGCTTAACTCACTGCGAACCGCCTTGGTGTCGCCCACTACGTCAACAGCTACGACACGTGGACTCTTGGCAAGCAACGCTCCTGGGATACCTGAGCGATCGGGTAGTGCAGTCTGCCACTGAGAGTGTGCTTTCCCGATGTCATGGGAGCCCATAGATCCGACGATCGAAGATCGAACGTCGTCGACAAGCGATAGTGAGCCACACAACTTCTCCGCCTCAATTCTCGCATCATTTAAGTGAACTTCGAGCTTCGACCAATGACCGATCTCTGTCCAAGAGTCCTCTCGCAACGCCGCGCCTCGGCCCGCGCGCGGTACTTGTAAAAGTACGTCCGACCTATCACCCGTCCACCCCTCTGTTGCGTCGTATCCACCCACATCGCGCTTCAGCATTACTACCATGCCAGGCCGAAGATCAGCATTACCAAGCCGTTCCCAACGCCCACTCTCCTCGTTCCATAGCCACCCCCTTCCCTTACTACTCTTAAGCATTTCTCGAACACGAACAAACGATACGGGGCACCCCTCTTTAGCAGGCTCCAGTAAGGGGCCATCGAGATCGTCACCTCGCGGAGGTGTGGGGCCCGACCAATCGCGCCAAAACACTGTCACGTCTAGCTCAGGATCCACACCTCGCACAAATGCGCTGACGTCGGTGAAGCCACCATGGACATCGTACTCTGTCGAGAAGAGTCCATGTACATCGAGCGCGCGCGGCAGTGGACTCGGCTTCGGCTGGAGTGCCTCGGCAATCGCTTTAGAACGCTTCTCTCGCAGCAATATCATCGCTTCAGCGAACGGCAACTTCTGCGAAATGCTAGTGAAAGCATCCACCAGCTTCTTGGCGCGCTCGATATCTACGGCCTCATACGGCCCGATGCGATCACCTTTCTTACTCGCACCCTTTTTCTGCGTCTCCCAAACCCATGCGCGAGCGGCCCCGTCTTCGCCCTTTCTATTAAGTCGTCCTAGGCGCTGCAGCATAGAAGGCCACGGCGCGAGCTCGGTCCACAGAAAATGCGCGGAGATGTCGACGCCTGCCTCAACCACCTGCGTACTAACGCAGACAAGCCCAGGGTCGTCGTCCGGAAGCGAGCCGGCCTTTCGGTTAGTGTCGAACTCAAGCAATCGCTGCTCATGACGAGCGCGGTCCTCACGCCTGAATCGCGATGTAAGTAAAACCTTGTGATCTAAAGCGAGCGCGCGAAACACATCGCGCGCCATGTCTACAGTGTTACAGATAACAAGGGATAGCGTACCTGCAACGTGCTTCGAAGCTACAGTTTCAGCGATTGCTTCTGGCGAAACTGCCGTAGACTTAGCCGCGATTCTTTTCTTCGCACCAGTCGTCTTTCCTTTCGTTGCTGACGGCGGCGACCACCATTCGACCGGGCGTTTAGCGCTTCGCCACCACTCTAGGCTTCGGTCGTTATCGAGTGTGACAGCAAGCTTTCCTTCAAAGGCGATCTGTTCAGGCGTCGCCTCTCCGAGCCCTTCGCGCTTTCGATCAGTGGTACTCAAAAACGACGTTCCAACCGTGGCGCTCATCCACGTAGTTGGACACTGTTTCAGCGACGGGAACCGCTTTCTTCTCATCCAATCCAACTGAGCGGTCGTCCACAAGCCCGGCCCCATAAGTTGGACCTCGTCAATGAGCCACCGACAGTCGTTGTTGAGGATACCAAAGTGTACCGGCCACTCGAAACGACTTACTGCGTAGCCGCGATTCAACGCACGAGAGAGGAGTTGGTCTTGAGTTCCTATGAGAACCCAGGGCTTGTCGGGCTGTTCAATCCATTCGCTTTCGGTCGCACCACCCATTAGTTGGAATACACCAACGTCGAACTCAGGGTTAGACGCCCTAAGCGTGTCGAAGTAGCCTTTTAGACGTTGGAAAGTTTGAGTTACCAAGCTGCGCATAGGTAAGCACACAACGAGATGCAACGGCTCGGACTGTTTGCTTACAAGCAATCGCCACGCCCACGCCAACGCGACCTCTGTTTTACCAAGACCAGTTGGAACGGGAAGGACATCAGGTAGTCCATCGACGGCAACCTGTAGCTGCCAGCCATAAGGAGTGAATCCACCAGTTGCAGTTTTAAAAAAGGTACTGAAGGACTCATTGGGCGAGTCAGCCAAAAGTAGGCACCTCCATTATGATATGCGGCTGTGCGTCAATCCGCATCCTAGAACCCTCTCGCCAGACGGGCGAACAATCACGGATTAAGAAACTGGGTACTTCGCGTGCGGAAGCGATGAAAAAAATGGCATAGTCCGCGAGTTTGAGTACCGCGGAATCATCTTCGGTTGTCAGAACTTCCTCAGTCATTCGATCTCCTGTATGGCGAAAAGTACGGACAGTAACTACGTCAGCTAACCTCCCCGCACTTGTTAGAACAAAAGTGGGGAGCGGCTTCTTAATAATGCCGAGAGTGGGGGATTAGTGTTCCTAGAGCGTTCGGAAGGACTAAAGGAAGGATGAATCGGGGCCCGCACGCCAACCCGACTCAAGGTTGCAGCTACGAGCGCGCAGAGGTACAACCGATCAGGATGGAAACACACAGTGAAGATCATCTCACAAAACCGAGACTTAGAGCTAGTGTAGAACACTTTTACTCTTTTGTCAACCCCAACTTGCTTGAGCTTTGAACGAAACTGATAAGACTCTGATCAGAGCAACAACCGGTACAGTTCAATCCCTTTGTAAATGGAGAGAATCATGGGCACTCTGCGATGAGTCGCAATCGTGAGCTCGACTCGACGAGGCCGCTCGTTCTCAGCACGGAAACTACGCAGCGGCAATACTTTGACTTGGTATTACCAGGCGCTTCAACGAGGCCGTTCTCGAATGAGAACGGAAACATCTGACTCTAAGAAGGGGAAACGATGTTCGAAAACAGGGCTTCAATGAGGCCGTCCTCAAATGAGAACGGAAATCGTTACACGAGCCCTGTATTATAGTACACAGGTGTATCCACTTCAATGAGGCCGTTCTCGAATGAGAACGGAAACAAAGAGATCCAAGGCTAACACATCATCTCACTTTCAGCTTCAATGAGGCCGTTCTCGAATGAGAACGGAAACGAGGTACCGGCGGCTGATAGGACCAAGTTTCTGGATACGCTTCAATGAGGCCGTTCTCGAATGAGAACGGAAACGCCAGCGTAAAGGTAGGATCGCCAAGACAGCGATTATTGCTTCAATGAGGCCGTTCTCGAATGAGAACGGAAACATCTCGCGATCGGTCAGTCCGCGGGCTCCAGCGGCCCGCTTCAATGAGGCCGTTCTCGAATGAGAACGGAAACGGCCGAGAAATCGAAGAAACCGGCGAAAAAGCCAGCGGCTTCAATGAGGCCGTTCTCGAATGAGAACGGAAACTGCTAAGCGGTCTTGTATGTCTTGCTGTTGGCCTCTAGCGCTTCAATGAGGCCGTTCTCGAATGAGAACGGAAACATGTTGGCGAAGGTGGCTGAGGCGCTGGGGCTGCGTGCTTCAATGAGGCCGTTCTCGAATGAGAACGGAAACACAGGCACTGATCGACAGGTGGAGGCGTCGTGGAAATGCTTCAATGAGGCCGTTCTCGAATGAGAACGGAAACGGCGGACCAGTCATGACTTTAGCCGACCGCTACCCAGCTTCAATGAGGCCGTTCTCGAATGAGAACGGAAACTTTACCAGTGCGCGCATTTCTGATTTACGTATCCTCGCTTCAATGAGGCCGTTCTCGAATGAGAACGGAAACGTCAAGATTACTTGTTCTTTACCATACACGTCTTTAGGGCTTCAATGAGGCCGTTCTCGAATGAGAACGGAAACTTCGCGGCCAAGGACGCCCTGAAGCATGCGGGCTGCGCTTCAATGAGGCCGTTCTCGAATGAGAACGGAAACAGGGAGGGAGAGGACCAGGCATTTTCCCGGCGTCAGGCTTCAATGAGGCCGTTCTCGAATGAGAACGGAAACATGCCAGTGCTTCAAAGGATTGAGAAATTATGTACGCTTCAATGAGGCCGTTCTCGAATGAGAACGGAAACATCCCCGGAAGATAAATAGTTATATCGCCTAGTGGCGCTTCAATGAGGCCGTTCTCGAATGAGAACGGAAACCACCAGTAGCCGTTCCCATAGCTTCACCCTGCATATGCTTCAATGAGGCCGTTCTCGAATGAGAACGGAAACGAGATTCAGATGGACCAAGAGTTATACTTTTCCTACAAGCTTCAATGAGGCCGTTCTCGAATGAGAACGGAAACTGCCCTATAGGTCCACTCACCGTGGCTGGGACTCCCCGGTGCTTCAATGAGGCCGTTCTCGAATGAGAACGGAAACGAGCGACGATTGCAGCCCCGCATGCAGAAACGGGCGATGCTTCAATGAGGCCGTTCTCGAATGAGAACGGAAACCTGGTATCGCAACGCTGCTGACCTCTAGCGGTATCGCTTCAATGAGGCCGTTCTCGAATGAGAACGGAAACCCCTTGCTGCCGCCGATAATGTAGATTCGCCCCAGCTCATGCTTCAATGAGGCCGTTCTCGAATGAGAACGGAAACGCCATAGAAAGCTGCCTAGAATCGCCAGAAACCTACCGCTTCAATGAGGCCGTTCTCGAATGAGAACGGAAACGATGCGTGCAAACGTTTTGTCGGTCCGCTTCTTACGGTTGCTTCAATGAGGCCGTTCTCGAATGAGAACGGAAACGATATGGCTTGCCGCCTGAACAATACCTGTATGCTGCTTGCTTCAATGAGGCCGTTCTCGAATGAGAACGGAAACGAGATCCATTGTGAGACCGTTCACCATTGCGCCGGTGCTTCAATGAGGCCGTTCTCGAATGAGAACGGAAACGCCTGCCTTCTCGGGAATGTAGGCTACGATATTCACCGCGCTTCAATGAGGCCGTTCTCGAATGAGAACGGAAACTCGCAATCGCTATGTGTCTACGTGGTTGGAGGTGCAAGCTTCAATGAGGCCGTTCTCGAATGAGAACGGAAACCTTCCGCGCTGGCGTCGATCCTACACGCGAAGCGCTGGCTTCAATGAGGCCGTTCTCGAATGAGAACGGAAACAAGGTAAACGCTCGTGGGATGCCGGCGGCCGCCGGAACGGCTTCAATGAGGCCGTTCTCGAATGAGAACGGAAACCCAGCATTTCGTACAAGAGCTAAAAAGCAACCTAGACGGCTTCAATGAGGCCGTTCTCGAATGAGAACGGAAACTTCCTAGTCGGGTTGACGCGCCGCATTGATAGCGCGCAGCTTCAATGAGGCCGTTCTCGAATGAGAACGGAAACTACATGGGAAGAGGCAGAATCCCTGAAGATATTCTAGCTTCAATGAGGCCGTTCTCGAATGAGAACGGAAACTACCGCGCCGCTGTCCAGCGATGCCCGCGGCCAGTTGGAGGCTTCAATGAGGCCGTTCTCGAATGAGAACGGAAACATCAAAGCTAATGCAGAGCCCGACCGACGAAATGGCGTTGGCTTCAATGAGGCCGTTCTCGAATGAGAACGGAAACGGACGCTGTTATCCAGACATGTGCCTATGATGGCATGGCTTCAATGAGGCCGTTCTCGAATGAGAACGGAAACGATTTTTAGTGGATCAAGACCACCCAAAACCATATCGTGCTTCAATGAGGCCGTTCTCGAATGAGAACGGAAACCACACTACACACACTAAACACAACACACTATGCTCGGCTTCAATGAGGCCGTTCTCGAATGAGAACGGAAACCAGAAGATGCTTAAGGGCGGAGAATAATGTCCTACAAGCTTCAATGAGGCCGTTCTCGAATGAGAACGGAAACCGCCGCGTTGTGCCAGACCAGCGTGAGCCCTGCCTGTGCTTCAATGAGGCCGTTCTCGAATGAGAACGGAAACTCGGCTGCACGAGATGCCGGGTTATGGCGATTTGCCAGGCTTCAATGAGGCCGTTCTCGAATGAGAACGGAAACGACCGAGGAAGACAACGGGCACCGAGGAAGCCAGCGCGTGCTTCAATGAGGCCGTTCTCGAATGAGAACGGAAACCATGCTAGCGCGTCAATTAGAGTGCCGGCGGGCCATAGCTTCAATGAGGCCGTTCTCGAATGAGAACGGAAACTATGTTATAGCCATACCCTAACAACGGAGCAAGTAACATGCTTCAATGAGGCCGTTCTCGAATGAGAACGGAAACCTGCCCGGCACAGTGACATATATCGCTGCGTTTCCCGGGCTTCAATGAGGCCGTTCTCGAATGAGAACGGAAACCACGACTGGCGGAAGCGCGCGCATAAATCCGTCTACCGCTTCAATGAGGCCGTTCTCGAATGAGAACGGAAACCGGGCAAATGGGATACCTCGGCGAGAAGAATGTTTAGCTTCAATGAGGCCGTTCTCGAATGAGAACGGAAACACGCACAAGGACGGATTCTTCTACCAGGCGTGGCGCGCGGCTTCAATGAGGCCGTTCTCGAATGAGAACGGAAACAAGTCGTGGCACTCAATGATGACGTTCATGACGCGTGCTTCAATGAGGCCGTTCTCGAATGAGAACGGAAACCAACAAGGAATTGAGCGTCGTTCCTTTTTCGTTCGGGCTTCAATGAGGCCGTTCTCGAATGAGAACGGAAACAAAGAAGAACGGCATGCGACTGGAAATCCGTACCACGCTTCAATGAGGCCGTTCTCGAATGAGAACGGAAACCTTGTGCCTACTAATACGCTAGAGGCAAGAGTAGGCATGCTTCAATGAGGCCGTTCTCGAATGAGAACGGAAACCAAGAGTTGCTTCGCCTTGATCCTGTCGCCGCGGTCTGCTTCAATGAGGCCGTTCTCGAATGAGAACGGAAACACGTAGGAAAAGCGAAGGATGCGCTCGCGGCGTTCTTGCTTCAATGAGGCCGTTCTCGAATGAGAACGGAAACCAAGGAATATGACAATAAAGTATGATAACGGTAAGCTGGCTTCAATGAGGCCGTTCTCGAATGAGAACGGAAACACGAAACAGCCACGCAACGGCTCAAAATGCCACGTAGGGCTTCAATGAGGCCGTTCTCGAATGAGAACGGAAACTATATCCCGCGGCGGCGTATTGTACGGCGCTCAACTGGCGGCTTCAATGAGGCCGTTCTCGAATGAGAACGGAAACGCGGTGTGAATAGATAGGAGTCAACCAGCGTGCTAAGCGCTTCAATGAGGCCGTTCTCGAATGAGAACGGAAACCGCGATCAATTCGCATCGACGAAAAATTGACTGCTTCGCTTCAATGAGGCCGTTCTCGAATGAGAACGGAAACGGCCAGGGTATTTGCATTTCAACGATTTCGCATCACTCGCTTCAATGAGGCCGTTCTCGAATGAGAACGGAAACATCGCGGTGCACAAACGTGCGCGTGCAATCGTACTCGCTTCAATGAGGCCGTTCTCGAATGAGAACGGAAACGCGTTCGTCGCGTTCGCGGCGCATCGATAGGAACTGGTCGCTTCAATGAGGCCGTTCTCGAATGAGAACGGAAACAACACCGCGTCGCGCACCTCGAGGATATCGGATACGGGCTTCAATGAGGCCGTTCTCGAATGAGAACGGAAACGCTTAGCACGCTGGTTGACTCTTATCTATTCACGCCATCAGCTTCAATGAGGCCGTTCTCGAATGAGAACGGAAACTTGCAGAGGCTGCAACGGAATGGACAACGTTTCTTTCAGCTTCAATGAGGCCGTTCTCGAATGAGAACGGAAACGGTTCGACCACCCGAGCTGCGGTATACGAGTTCATCGGGCTTCAATGAGGCCGTTCTCGAATGAGAACGGAAACAGTAAACAACGTGTCGTTTGAGATATACCGCGCACGGCTTCAATGAGGCCGTTCTCGAATGAGAACGGAAACCAACGCATGCTCGCAGTGAGTAGCCATCGCGTCGCGTGCTTCAATGAGGCCGTTCTCGAATGAGAACGGAAACGGCAGCATCTCGTCTATCTCTCTGAGCTAAAAGGCGAGCTTCAATGAGGCCGTTCTCGAATGAGAACGGAAACATTGCAGCCGCCATATCATTAGTCCGAGTATCCGGCGCTTCAATGAGGCCGTTCTCGAATGAGAACGGAAACCCCTCTACGGGGCAACCCCGGAGCATAGCCCGCTTGTGCTTCAATGAGGCCGTTCTCGAATGAGAACGGAAACCAGGAACCCCCGTAGTACTTAGCAATTCGGCTAAAGGCTTCAATGAGGCCGTTCTCGAATGAGAACGGAAACAATGCTTGGCGAATGTTAGTAGGCAAAGCTAAGGTAGCTTCAATGAGGCCGTTCTCGAATGAGAACGGAAACCCCGCCCCTGCAACTCCAATGCAGGCAACAGGATACCACACAATATTCGAGCAGGTCCCCAAAACGTCAACCCCAGACCCGCTCACGCTCACCCTCAAACTTCTAACTCTTTTATCAAACAGCAGTTGCACTCCTCGAGCAGCCTTACACTGCATCTCATCACCTACCCGCTCGAAAGTCTCCACTACAAAATCACCGCCTGATACGGATCCTTGTCAACCTCAAGTTGACGACCGATTACATCTATTGCGGACGCCCTAGCGCTTCCTGTCTCACCTAAATCTGCTATAAGCACGCGGTCCTCGCTAAGGTTTAATAGCTGGCTCAATCGCTCTACCATGAGTTGCTTTTCCGTTGCCGAAAGATCGCACACAAACAACGAATATTGAACCGGATCTCCAAAACCATGCATCGTTCGGTACGTCTTCCTAAGACGCTTTGCATCCGAAACATCGTACGCAACCATGTAACGTCGACGCATGGCTATCTCGATGTGAATGCACGGTATTCGCCAGCTTCACCCAAAACAACCGAACGAAGCAGCCGACACTGTAACTCAATTATACGCCTGTAGCTAACCGTGTAACCAAACTTAGGATGCGTTACAGTTTGATTCATGCGCCGCTCGAATGATGATAGAAGACGACGACGCCCAGAAGGCGTAAGAGAAACACCGCGAGCGCGCCTGACGAAGTCCCGCTTACTAAGAGTACCCTCGTTGAATAGCCGCAACATCACAGAATCTGCAATTAGTGGACGGAACTCCTCTGCGATGTCTAGCGCTAAGCTTGTTCTCCCATAATGCGGACGATGCAGAAAACCACGATACGGATCAAAACCCACAACTGTTACGGAGTTCACTACCTCTCGAAGTAACATTGAGTACAAGAACGATAGTGCAGCGTTCACTTCATCCTTTGGCGGCCTCCTGTTCCTTCCATTTGCTGCAAACACTTTCCCTGCCCATTCACCCGCACCACGAAATAGTCGCGGCAATGCCTCAAAGTACAATCGCGCTGCAATACCCTCAGTACCCATCAATCCGTCAGTAGACTTTGCACCGCGAGTCTGACGCGCGTACATAGCCATTGTTCCCAGTAATCGTACATCACGCTCATCAAGGTTTCGTCTTAACATCGTGCGCTGGTTAGCAATCTTCCCCTCAACCATGCGACGCGCTATTCGCAGTGAATCATCTTCGTTAGACGCTATCGCATGCTGACGAACACGAACCTCCACGTTCTTGTGCCCAACTCCAGCGTTCATCACTCCTGATAGCCAACCCGACATAGAGTGGAACGAAACAGGGATACCGTTTTCCATTAATGTACGCATCGCTTGTGTCGTTACCTGAACTTGACCAAACACAACCAGCGCGGAGATATCAAGCAAACGCACGTCAGCCGTTTCAGTATCAGGAACTGTTATTCGTAAACAATCTCCGCGTCTACCTATTGTACCACCCTGACTGTGCACGTACACGGGAAGCGCATCCGATCGAGATGGAACCAAACGTCTCGTTTCGTCAACTTCGTCTCCAGACCACACGCGACTTTCATCGGGCAAACAGATTCCGTTCAACGAACACCGTACACACTTCGGTGAATCAATGAGTGGTGGTGGTACTTTGCCGCTCTCAGCCATTGCTTTAATTCCCTGTACAGCCTCCTCAGCAAGAGCGACAAGTTCATCATCGAATGGCACGTCAACCCGTGTCTTAGATTCTGCGAAATACAGTACTCCACCACTGCATTCGTATCCGTTATCTCGCAGCACCAACCCTTGCAAGCACAGTTGTACTCTCTCAGGATCCCAAGCACGGTTTGGATTGTCCGGCACCGCACCACGCTTGTAATCAACTGGCGTAGCCAACCGCCCCTCGGCTTCAAGTAGGTCCAGTTTCGCAATTACTCCAATTCTATCGCTAGACAGCATTACTGACCTAGCAGTAAGAGGACGGATGTCTTCACTGTCCTCCGACTTGTCATCAGGAGCAGGCACCTCAGTGGCAGGTTCATTATCAACTCTACGATGAACCCACTTCCCTTGTATCGTATCTAAGTTGTCGTCCCATTCACCTTGCACCCACTCTAAGAATGACAGCCGAGGACAGTATACGAACTCGTTAACCATTCTCGCTGGTACGTAATCCGGCATCGCTATATCACGTCTATCTTGAGACTGCATTTCTCTCCCTCCCCTGAAATCAGTTTAGTACCTCATTCTAAATGACGAACAGATAATCCAGTGGGCACTATTTACTCGCGCAACGTGGCGTTGCGAACGAAAAGGACAGAGCCAAGGGCGGTTAGCTATGTCTGCCCACCACCCCCTCCCCTCCCCACCCCAACGCTCACCCCCTCCCCCTCCCCCTCCCCGAACCTCTCTGCCACCACCAATACGCCGGCAACCCCAACAATATCAACGCCGTCCCCCTTAACGCATTCATCGGATTCGACGACACAGACCCGACCACCACATAACCCGCCGCCGCGATAAACAACAACGTTGTTAACGGATGCAGCGGAACCTTCATACGATTCCTCGTCTCTTCATTCCCTTCCCTGTCATCGCGCTTCCGTAACACAAACAGCGCTGCCGCTGTCGTACCAAAGAAAATCCAATCTGCGAACACCACGTAGTCCAGCAGTTGCCCGTATGTTCCCGTTAGTAGCAGCACCAACGCAACAACACCCTGCGCAACAAGTGCACCTACTGGAGTGCGCGTGTTGGGATGCAATCGTGCCATCCACTGAAAGAACAAACCGTCTGCCGCCATTGCTTGATACACGCGCGCTGACATGAGTATAACGAGCCCTAAGAAACCAACTGTTGATATAACAATCCCTGCCGTTATAAGCGTTCTGCCACGCTCACCTAAGTACACAAACATTGTGTCTGCCGCAGGTGCGGTTGACGCCGCAAGTCCGCTTACGCCCAGCGCCTTTAAGTACGCGAAGTTAACAAGCAAGTACGTCGCAACAACGATGAGCACACCTGTGACAAGCGCAAACGGCAACGTTTTACGCGGGTTACGCAACTCCTCCGCTACCGCATTGGTTTGTTGCCAACCTCCAAATGAAAACAACACTGGCACAAGCGCTGCTCCAGTTGCCAATACTAGCGCTGCAGGTCGGTCTGGCACTTCCAAACTCACTGTTGTTACGGCTGGCAGCACGTTCTCAGGCACAAGAAATACCGCCGCAATAACAAGCACTGCTATTGCCGCAAGTTTAAGAACTGTTAACACGTTACCTGCAACCGCGCCTATACTAACACCCAAAATGTTTAGGGCAGTTAACACAACTATGAACGCAACTGCGAACGGTCTAATCGCCCCTTCACCCATCCCAAGCAACGACGCGAAGTAGCTGGCGCCTGTCATTGCAACTGCTGCAATTGCGCCCGTTGCAACTATCCAAAACAGTGCCCATCCGTACAAAAACGCTGGCAATGTACCAAAGGCATCGCGCAAGTATATGTACGTTCCGCCAGCTCGTGGACGTAACGCGCCGAGCTCTGCATAAACAAAGGCACCGGCCAGTGCTACGAGTGCACCGAGTGACCAGACGCCCAGCGTTAAGCCGGCCGTACCCACGCGCTGCGCCACTATGGCAGGTGACAGAAATATCCCGGCCCCAATTATTCCGCCTACCACCATCATGGTGCCTGAAAAGGCTCCCAGTTTGGGGGCGTACTGTACCGCTTGGGACCCGTCTTGTGTTGTAGGGGTTGAAGGCATGGCGCCAAAGTGCACCTTTAATAGCAGCTTCGCCATAGTTGAAAGCAACTTAGCCCCACTAACGTGAAAAAATCGCATATACTAGCTGCGCTTTTCGTCAGCATGCTGTTAGCAGCACAGCTGTTGCCTGCCCAGAAAGCTCCGTCAATTCCTTTTGAAAAGTACACGCTGCCAAACGGACTTGAGGTCATTATGCACGTCGACCGCTCGGTGCCCGTTGTAGTAGTTAACAGTTGGTATAAAGTTGGATCGGGCGACGAAAAGGTAGGACGCACCGGCTTCGCTCACCTCTTTGAACATGTGATGTTCATGGGCTCGCAAAATGTACCGGTCGGTAAGTTCGATGAATGGCTCGAAGCAGCTGGCGTTAACAATAATGGCAGCACTTCTTTCGACCGCACTAATTATTACGAAACAGGCCCGTCTAATGCGCTGCCACTCATGCTATGGTTAGACGCCGATCGCATGGGTTGGCTGCTGCCCACCATGGATTTACCTAAGCTCGACTTGCAACGCGATGTCGTGAAGAATGAGCGCAGACAGAGTATCGACAATGTCCCGTACGGACGCTCACTCGAGGTAGTTCTAGAAGCTCTTTTCCCTAAGGGACATCCTTATTCATGGCTCATAGTTGGGTCAATGGCAGACCTCTCTGCCGCTTCAATTGACGATGTATCTGAGTTTTTCCGAACTTACTACGCGCCAAACAACGCATCAATTACCATCGCCGGCGATTTCGACACGGATTCGGCTAAGGCCTGGGTTAGTAAGTACTTCGGCCCCATTCCGCGAAACAACAACACGCCTCTTCGACCATCTGTTAAGCCGTTCTCGCTCACCAAGGATACGGTTATTGTACTCGAAGACCAAGTGCAGCTACCGCGTGTGTACGTCGCACTACCTGGTGTGCCTGTATTCCATAAGGATGAAGCAGCGCTCGACGCACTTGGGCAGATTGTTGCGGGCGGTAAAAGCTCAAGATTGTATCGCTCTCTCGTATACGAAAAACAGGTAGCGCAAGACGTTTCCATGTCATCTTTCACTATGAAGCTCGATGGTTTGCTGTTAATGACGTCTACCGCACGTGTAGGCCAACATCCTAACAGCTTACTCGCTGAAATGGACAAGGCTATCGCAGACGTTGCCGCTAACGGTATCACTGAACGCGAGCTTACGCAGGTAAAGAATGGCGTGCGCGCCAGTATGTTAGACGACATGTCGTCGCTACTCGGCAAAGCAGAAAGACTAAACATGTACAATTACTTTACCGGCGATCCCGATTACTTGGCGAAAGATCTCGAGCGCTATGAAAAACTCACACGTGCCGACGTTCAACGTGTCGCGCAGCAGTACGTGCTAAACAAAAAGCGTGTTGTGTTAACGGTTGTTCCGCAAGGGAAGAAAGAACTCGCAGCAACAGGAGCTAGGTAATGCGTTACAACATGAAGCAGTTAGCAACGATGTGCGCAGTTGCCGCGCTTTCAACGTTTACGACAGTCCACGCAGGCGCGCAGGCCAAGCCGGGCGCAACTGAACCGCCAGTTCTCGCAGCGCCCAAACAGCTCACTCTACCAGCTATTAGCGAACGCACTCTACCCAACGGATTGCGACTCGTGGTTATACCGCATCACGAGCTACCAATCGTGAATGCCACCTTGGTTGTGCGCACCGGCTCGGAAGCCGACCCTGCTGGTAAAGCAGGACTTGCTACTCTCACTGCCAGTCTTTTAGACGAAGGAGCTGGTAGCCGCGATGCAATCGCAATCGCCGAACAAGTCGCATATCTCGCAGTCGGTTTGCAAAGCTACGCGAGCTTCGATCAAAGCCAAGTGTCACTGCACACTACTCGCGCAACGTTAGACAGCGCGTTTCATCTAATGGCAGACGTAGCGCTACGTCCAACGTTCGCGCAAAAGGAGTTCGACCGTATTAAGACGGAACGTCTCACTTCTTTGCTACAGGAGCAGGACGAAGGGCCAGCCATTGCTAACCGCGTGTTTGCGTCTATCGTTTTCGGAGAGAATCACGCATACGGACAAGCTGCAACTGGCACTAAGGAAAGTATCGAGCGAATTACGCGCACCGATGTGGAGTCGTTTTGGAGAAGCTATTATCGCCCTAACAACGCGACTCTTGTAATCGCGGGTGATATCACGGTCGCAGACGCCGAACGACTCGCAGCAAATGTGTTCGGTAGCTGGGAACGTGCTCAAGTTGCAGCAACTGCTGTTCCTACAGCACCAGCAGTTTCAGCAACTACGATTTACTTGGTAGACAAGCCAGACGCGCCACAATCGTCGTTTAGAATTGGATCGGTTGCTGTGCCCCGTTCCACCAGCGACTATTACCCGCTGCAAGTTCTTAACACTTCACTGGGCGGCTCGTTCACAAGCAGGCTCAATATGAACCTGCGTGAGAGCAAAGGTTACACATATGGTGCAGGCACTTCGTTTACAATGCGCCGCGCCGCTGGGCCGTTTACTGCGCGCGCTGAGATTGTGCGAGAAAAGTCCGACTCCGCACTCATAGAGTTCATGAAGGAGCTCAATAGCATTCGAACAGTTATGCCAGCTGACGAGCTCCAAAAGGCCACAAGGTTCCTCCAACTCGGCTATGCTGGCCGCTTTGAAACGCCTGCAGATATCGCATCGCAGGTAGCCGCTCTTATTCCGTATGACGTTCCTCTTGCGTCGCTAAGCGATTTCGAGAAGAAGGTAAGTGAAGTTACTGCTGCAGATGTTCAACGAGTCGCGTCTAAGTACATAGATCCGTCGAAGCTAGCAATAGTTATTGTTGGCGACAGAGCAAAAATCGAACAACAGATTCGTGCGCTCAAGTTAGCGCCTGTCGAACTGCGCGATAAGAACGGACGCCCTATTGTAACTCAGTAACAACGGCATAGCCGGCAAACGAACGTTTTAGCAGCGTCTAAAGCGTTCGTTTGCCGAGTGCCGATGCGATTAGTTCGACACCCAATTCTGCAGAGCTGTTCATAGCATCAAGTACCGGGTTTATCTCAACGAAGTCCATCCCTACTAGCAGTCCTGTGTCTGCCAACATCTCCATTGCCAAATGTGCTTCACGATAAGTAGCGCCACCTGCCACTGGTGTACCAACACCGGGCGCTTCACGCGGGTCTACCCAGTCTGCATCGCACGACAAATAAATCCCGGCCGTTCCAGCGCTCGCGAGCTTTACCGCTTCGCGCAAAACAGTAGGGAGTCCGCGCTCGTCGATGTCTCGCATTGTGAACGCGACAATTGATTTTCTGCGTATCAGGGCACGTTCGGCTTCGTCTAGGTCGCGGAGTCCGATGTACACCAAATGCTGCGGCAGTAGCGCTGGCGACGGTAGTGCAATAGACGCTAAAGTTGCGTCGCCTTCGCCAAGTAAATGAGCTGCGGGCATTCCATGAATGTTACCACTTAGCGAAGTGGCAGGAGTGTTCAGGTCGCCGTGAGCGTCGAGCCATATGACGCCGATACGTTTACCGCGTTCAGCGAATGCAGTCGCAACGCCTGCCACGGAACCGGCCGCAAGCGAATGATCGCCACCAATTACAAGTGGGAACTCTCCGCTACGAATTGCGTTTGCTGTGCGTTCGGCAAGCGCTGAGCATACTGTTGTAATAGCATGCAACTGTTCGTTAAAAGTCGCGTGTTCTTCGCGTTGTGGTACATGTAGGTTGCCGTCGTCCGTTACGTCGCATCCAAGCTCGCGAAGTGAGTCGGAGACTCGCGCTATTCTAAGTGCTGACGGACCCATATCAACTCCGCGTCTCGCGGCACCAATATCGAGTGGGACGCCAATAATACGAACAGCATTGGGGGTCCGCGATATGGGCCGGCCTGCTGCTGCCGAAGAGCCCTTAGGCGTCGATTCTTGCGACATGTTCATGGTGGCACCTACGTGGTTTTGTATTGGGCGTAAGCTATCGCGCATCGAACGTGCGCAGTTCGAATCGGTCCTGTTGTTGATAGTGCGCACGGAGCTTCATGGTCGTCAACTGCTTAGTCGATTCTGCTTGACGGCTTCTCGGGGCTTTTGTGCGAACTTCAGCCTTTTGTGGTGCCGCTGTTATGGCGCAAGGACGTGGGCACGCGAAGACGCGAAGACATAGGTCGCGCGAAGACGCGAAGACGCGAAGACATAGGTCGCGCGAAGACGCGAAGACGCGAAGGAGAAACGGGAATAACGAGATGCTCCGGTCGAAACGTTTAGCTATTCAATAATAGAGAAAGACCTGCTCAATCTCATGATCACAGAGCCCAAATCAAACTCCATAGCCTATATCCTATTAATGCAATCTGGCACTTCCATGATGTTCTTCGCGCCTTCGCGGCTTCGCGTGAGATCATGGGACACGCGAAAAAATGGGCCCGCGCGAGATCTAGGCGCTGGCGAGGCCAGAGCTTACGCCCATAAAACCCGCGTGCCCACAAACTTTTAGCGAGTACGGTTGGAAGCGGGCGGTCTGGCCTATAGCTTTGCACTACATCTTAGGTTCACAGCAAACAGAGGTGGCATACAATCGCGGGCACTGGGCACGCCTTGTATGCGGCCATATGGAGTTTGAATGAGCGCTCACACAACAGTTACCGCTTCTGCTACCGCGCCTAAGGTGGGCGTTGTTATGGGGAGCCGCAGCGATTTCGAAACCATGTCGGCCGCGTGCGATATACTGGCCGAGCTGGGCGTTCCGTACGAAGCGAAAATAGTGTCGGCTCATAGAACACCCGACCGACTTTTCGAGTACGCCGAAAGCGCCGAATCTCGCGGCCTCGTTGCAATAATTGCTGGTGCCGGCGGAGCTGCGCACCTACCAGGTATGCTCGCAGCAAAGACTGTCGTACCAGTACTGGGTGTTCCTGTTAACGCTACTGCGCTTAACGGAATAGATGCCCTTTTGTCTATCGTGCAAATGCCGGCCGGTGTTCCGGTTGCAACATTTGCGATCGGCAAACCCGGTGCAGCTAACGCCGCGTTATTTGCTGCGCAAATTATGGCGCGCTTTGATAACCAGCTCGCGCAGAAACTTGTTGCTCGTCGTGCTGCAAAGGCCGCAGAAGCAATTGCGGTTCCGTTAGCCGCGCCCGGCGCAATCGCTAACACATGACCGCATACCCAACAGCTGTATTGCTCAGCTTAACAGAAGAGCTTTCTACATGACGACATCACCAGCAATGGTATTGCCTGGTTCGACAATCGGATTTCTTGGCGGTGGACAGTTGGGGCGGATGACGGCCTTTTACGCACGCGCCATGGGATACGATGTTCATGTGCTCGACCCGGACCCAGCGTGCGCTATGGCTCCGCTGTCGTCGCGCGTTATTACTGCACCATTTAACGACAGCGCAGCAGCACTAGAACTTGCTTCAGGTTGCGATGTTGTAACGTTAGAAATTGAGCAAATACATGCAGATGTTTTGGATGCAGTTGCTTCGCGCACGCTTTTGCACCCTAGCAGAGCAGCAGTATACATCATTCAAGATCGGTTACGTCAAAAAGAGTGGTTGCGTAACAACAGCTTTCCTGTTGGTGCCTTCGAAGCAGGACGTTCGGCTGCAGACATCGCCAATGCAGTAGTCAGCTTTGGCAGCTCTATAGCTAAATCGTGCCACGGTGGATACGACGGGCGCGGACAGGTGAGGCTTACTGACGCTAAACAGGCGGAGGAAAGCTGGAAGCTACTTGGTGAACGCGAGTGCGTAATTGAGAAGCAACTCGATCTCGCGTACGAGATATCAGTTATGGTCGCTCGTAATGCGAACGGTGAAGTGGCAGTATATGCGCCGTCAAGAAATCATCACACGCGCGGCATTTTAACATGGGCAGTAACACCCGCCGATATTCCACCTGCAATGGTCGACGCGTCGCAAGCGCTGGCTTCAGCTATTGCAGAAAAGTTAGGGATGATAGGGCTACTGGCAGTTGAGTGCTTCGTAACAAAAGATGGTGCTTTGTTGGTGAACGAACTGGCACCTCGTCCTCACAACACGTATCACCATTCTGAACGTGCTTGTGTGACTGGACAGTTTGAGCAGCTCGTTCGCGCTATTTGCAACTTGCCATTAGGCTCTACGTCCGTAGTAGAGGCGGGCGCCATTGTGAACCTGCTTGGCGACGTGTGGCTACAAGGCACACCGCCAGATTTTTCTGCTGCCATGCGAGTTCCGTCATCGCGTATCCATCTTTATGGCAAAGCTTCGGCGCGCGAAGGACGCAAAATGGGGCACATTTCCGCACTTGGTTCAGACGCACAAAACGCGTTGCAACGTGTACTGCAGTCCTATCGAGCTCTATCGCCGGCAACGAGCGACAGTTTCGACGTAACCGAGCCAGACCTGCGCGAAGCGGTACGGTCTGCACTACCCAACTAAGTAATTCACTAAACATGTTTCCACGCGACTTCTACGAGATTCTACACGTGCTTGGTATCGCAATGATATTCAGCGCGTTTGGTGGCGCGGCCATTCACGCCGCGAGCGGCGCGACGACTAAAGTTGGCGGCAGCCGCGCGTTAGTAATGATATCTCATGGGTTGGGCTCCCTTCTAATACTCGTTGGCGGTTTCGGAATGCTAGCGAGAATGGGTTTTCAACACGGCACTTCATTCCCAGGATGGCTAACGGGGAAAATTATTATCTGGGGTCTCGTTAGTATCGCGATCGTGTTGCCGTACAGAGTACGGTCCACTGCGCGCCCGCTGTTTATGCTGCTACCGCTACTCGCAGCTGCGGCCGTGTACCTCGCGCTGTATAAACCCATCTTTTAGTCCAGTCGTACCTACGCCCCCTTGACTTAAGCCACCCCTAGCCGATAATCTCAAGAAGCGCACGGCGATTTCCCTGATTTGACGGGCCGCGCGCTAGATGCCTTGGGGCATCTCCCTATCCCGTCTAAGTCCGGCTCTATACGACCCGCGACGAGAAATCGAAGCGGGTCTTTCGTTTTTACAACCGTTGTACCGTGGTCATTTGCCGCCGCTTGCCGCCACGTAAAACAAGGAGCTAAACCGCGTTAGCGCCCGGCGGCCTACCGTTCGGGCGCTTCGTTTTTGGCGGCACTCACTTCAGCTTCAAGAGTGCCAGATGTCAGCAGCAACAGCAGCAAACACAACACGTCAGCGTAGTGCGGATACCATAGCCCTGCACGTCGGCCAGGAACGCCCCGATAGTGCAACCAACTCACGCGCTGTTCCTATCTACGCCACATCTTCGTTCGTATTTAATGACGCCAAGCATGCGTCCGATCTGTTTGGATTAAAGGAGTTTGGCAACATCTATTCCCGCATAATGAACCCCACCAACGATGTGTTTGAAGCGCGTATAGCAGCTTTGGAAGGGGGCGTTGCAGCGGTAGCAACTGCAAGCGGACAGGCCGCGCTAACACTCACACTGCTAAACCTCGCTGAAGCCGGCAACAACATCGTTGCATCTAAGTCGCTTTATGGCGGAACGGTTTCCCTGCTTTCCAACACACTGCCACGACTCGGCATCCGCACTCGTTTTGTTGACATACATGACCCGCGTGCGGTCGCTGCCGCGATTGATGACAACACACGAGCTGTGTACGTGGAAACAGTTGGTAACCCCGCACTCGATGTGCCCGATTTAGAAGCGCTGGCACGATTGGCGCACGAGTACAACGTTCCGCTTGTTGTAGACAACACCTTTGCAACACCCGTGTTGTGCCAGCCAATTGCTCATGGCGCAGATATCGTTGTTCATAGCGCAACGAAGTGGATTGGCGGTCATGGCACGTCTATAGGCGGTGTAGTTATCGATAGCGGACGTTTTGATTGGGGAACTTCGTCTCGCTTTAAACGCTTCTATCAGGAGCCCGAAGCCGCGTACCACGGACTACGCTTTGCGGAAGCCTTTGGTAATGTGAATGGACAGAACATAGCGTTCGCAATACGCCTTCGCGTGTTGCTACTACGTGATATCGGCGCGTCACTCTCCCCCTTTAATTCGTTTTTGTTTTTGCAGGGGCTTGAAACACTTCCTCTGCGTATCCGTCAGCACAGTGCCAACACGCTTGCTATCGCAGAGTATTTGGAGAAGCATCCCGCAGTGTCTTGGGTAAGTTACCCTGGCTTGGCGTCGCATCAGTTCAATCGCAACGCAAAGAAGTATTTGAAAGGCGGATCCGGCGGCGTACTTACCTTTGGAATAAAAGGTGGAGAGTCGGCTGCACAGCGTTTTATTGGCGAAGCACGACTCTTTTCATTGTTAGCAAACGTTGGTGATGCGCGCAGCCTTGTTATTCATCCTTGGTCGACAACTCACGAGCAGCTTAGCGAATCGAATCGCATTGCTGCCGGTGTAACACCCGACCTTGTACGCCTCTCAATAGGGCTTGAGTCTGTCGACGATCTTATCGACGATCTCGATCGTGCACTCGCTGCTACACAAACACGGCTTTCGGAGTCCGCGGCATGAGCCAACTTTTACAACGTCCGCGCGCTACGCACGAGGTTGCAAAGTTTAGAGGTAGCAGTTCTCACACTCAACCGTCGGTTTACGATGGCACCGTTATACTGCGCGACATCGTTCTTGAGTCTGGACAGCATTTAGAAGGGCTAGAGCTTTCGTACAGGCTCGAAGGAGCGATAAACGATGCGCGTGACAACGTTGTACTTGCCGTTCACTCGCTAACAGGCGATGTGCGCGCAAGTGATTGGTGGCGCGGCGTTGTAGGTGTGCACGAAGCTGTCGACACCTCTTCGAACGCTGTACTCTGCGCTACTCTTGCCGGCAGCCCGGGGAGCCGCGTCGTAACAGATAGCGCTAGCACCGAAGATTCAATACCGTCTTATACCGTTCGTGATCAGGCGTTGATTCTAGCCAAGCTTTTGGACGAGTTGCATGTAAAAGTTCCGCGTCTAGTTATTGGTGGTTCGCTTGGTGGAATGGTCACGCTGGAGTTTGCGGCATCCTTCCCGGAAAGGGTGTCGCAGGCAATCGTTATTGCCGCACCTGCTGCACAAACAGCGCAGGGTATCGCATGGAATGCAATCATGCGCAAAGCAATTGAGATTGGTGGTGCAACCGAAGGGCTAGCGCTTGCTCGCATGGTTGGCATGCTTAGCTATCGCACTCCAGAAGGGCTTGAACGTAGGTTTGGACGCACTCGCGACGAGAATGGAAAGTTCAGCGTCGAGCGTTGGTTATCTGCGCATGGAGATAGGCTTGTTGCACGCTATGACAGCGAGCATTACAACGCACTTATAAATGCAATGGACACGCAGGATATAGGGCGTGGGCGCGGCGGCATTTGCGCTGCGCTTGCTCCCGTGCGCCATCGCATCACAGCAGTTGGCATCGCTGGTGATTTGCTGTATCCGGCAGAGGCAGTGCGAGAGTGGGCGTTACTTGCAGGCACACGATATGAAGAGATTACGTCACCTCATGGACACGATGCGTTTTTGTTAGAAACCGGGCGCGTGTCGTCGATTGTACGACGCGTATTAGCAGCCGCCGATAAAGAACGTTCGTCGGCACAAGCATCTAAACAGGCATCTAAGTTCGGTTCGCGCGCTTCTGGCTCTACAACTAGCGATAAGGCACAGCGGCCGTTGCGAGTTGCCATCGCTGGTTGCGGTAACGTAGGTGGTGCGCTTCTTCATATACTCACTCAGCATTCCGAGTCACAACATGCCGAATCTCAGCAACGACCCATCGAAGTTGTTCGCGTCCTTGCGAGAGACGGCGAACGAGTACGCCCTGCGCTGCTTGAAGCAGTTAAATCGGGGATCACCGAAAACGAACGTTGCATTACAAACGCTGAGCAGCTCCTCGAAGGCGATATCGACGTCCTCGTCGAAGCAATCGGAGGGACGGGAGTTGCCGCAGAACTCGTGGAAGCGGCACTTCGTCGCGGCGTTCGTGTCGTAACTGCTAACAAAGCTTTGCTGGCGCTTCATGGTTCATCGCTCCAAGCGCTCGCAACTGCAAGCGGTACACGAATAGACTTTGAAGCCTCCGTTGGTGGTGCAGTTCCGGTCATACGTTGCTTGCGCGCAGGTGCTGCAGGGGTCGATATAAAGCGCATTTCGGGGATACTTAACGGCACCACAAACTTTGTACTTGACCAGCTTTCGCAAGGCAGGTCGTTTTCAGAAGCCGTGCGCGAGGCGCAAGATGCTGGTTACGCAGAGGCCGACCCCACGCGCGATCTTTCTGGTGAAGACATTGAAGACAAGTTGCGCGTATTAGCGTGGTTGGCATTTGGTGCCGATCCAGCATCAGTAAAAGTTGCGCGCAAAGGGCTAGACGAAGAGACAGCGGCTTGGGCTAGCGAAGTCTCCAAACAGGGCGACCGCGTAAAGTTAATTGCGTCGTGTGAACGAGTTGGAGATAACATCGTAGCACGTATCGCCCCCGAGCGTGTGGCTGCGAACGACGCATGGGCGCAGGTAACGGGACCAGCTAACAGAATAGTCGTTGAAAGTGCTAGCGCGGGCGCACTCGTGTTTCACGGCGCTGGCGCTGGCGGCTTAGCAACGGCAGGCGCCATATTCGCCGATCTTATCGCATAGCGCACGTTCGTAAACGTCGCATATAAGCGAAGTTTTACTTCGTCACTCCGCGCGCCTCTAACAACTTTCGCACCGAGTCAACGGGAATAGGATTTGCACTTCCGTTGCGAAATGCAACGGGCGTTGCCATAAACATGGCGTTGTACAGCGCCTCCTCGGCTGCATCTGCGACCGCCTGAAATAGCGCGGTCGTTTTGTCGTTGTTTAACTCCTGCGACGACGTCAACTCACTGCTTGTTTCACGTCTAACAAGTGTTGATGTAGAAAAGGCAATCACGTAGTCGCCAGATCCGTTCGACGCATTCGAACCAGTGCGCGCTAGTCCCATAATTGCACGAGACGCGAGCCGTTCTAAGTTTCGCGATAGCATTGGGGCGTCGGTTGCCACAACAATCATTACTGAGCCATCACCGCGTTCTGCATATTCGTCTGAACTGCCCTCTGGTTTGCCACTCTCACTGTTTTGCGTTTGCACATCGCGCTGAAATGCGTAACGGCCCAAAAGTTGTCCTATTGGTACTCCAGCAACTTGCAACACTCCGCCATAGTTTCCTTGTACCAACACTCCTACGGTGTAACCGCCGAGTGATGCAGGAAGCACCCGCGATGAAGTGCCAATACCACCTTTCCAACCAAACATCATTGTACCGCTAGCAGCTCCAATACTCCCTTCTTGAACTTTTCCATCAGTCGCCGTTTCAATTGCGCGAACTACTGCTTCACCAATCCCAGGACGCACGCGTGTTGCATTTAACGCTCCATCGTTAGTCTCACCCACAACGGGGTTAATAGACCTAACGTTTGCGTTCTCAGGCTTGCTAATCATGTACTGTGCAAGTGCATCACCTGCCTGCCATATGCACAGTGTACATGTAAGAATTATTGGCGTTTCTAGTTCGCCCAATTCTTTTAGTTGTGTAGCGCCGAGTAGCTTGCCGAAACCGTTTCCAACAAAGAGAGCAGCGGGAACGCGGCTGCGAAACAGGTCACCTGTGTGTGGAATTACTGCGGTTACTCCGGTACGAATAGAATCACCCATATTCAGAGTAACGTGCCCCACTTTAACACCCAAGACATCGGTAATGGAGTTGTACTTACCCGTACCAAAAACTCCAGGGCTCACTCCAATATCGCGCGCTCGGACAGGTTGATTACCACTTTGTGCGTTTACTGTCTTAGATAAGGTGAGCGCGCCAATAATCAGCGCGGCCGCAGCGCACGCAAAGCTAGGAGCACGAAATCGGCTGGTGCGTGACATGACCGCGAGTACCGTCGCGAGTGGTGCTAAATGAAGGTTGGTGGGCATTTTGTAACTTACGCTTATACAACTACGGCCGCTCACTTGCTTCTTTCAGCGCCCTGCCATCAGGTTGCTAGTATGTCGCAGCTCCGCCCACTTTACGGTCATTCGGCTATCCGTTCGCGCTTATCGAACGCGATTGCGTCCAACACCCTGCCGGCGAGCCTGCTTTTAGCGGGTCCACGCGGGGTGGGTAAACAGCGGCTCGCGCTTTGGACCGCCCAAGCCCTGCTTTGCACGTCGGGAACTAGTGAGCTGTCGGCGAGTCATGAGCTGTCGGAGAATGGCGACCTATTAGGAGCAGGCGGGGCATTACCAAGCGGCAAACACCTTGTGACAGGCGAGCCCTGCGGAAGCTGCCAGCAGTGTAAGCTCGCGCTGAGAGTACAGCACCCAGATATACACTGGTTCTTTCCGCGACCGCGGCTAAAAGACGGCGATGTGCAGCCGCATGAAATTCGTGCCGACTTATCGGAAGTAATAGGTGAGCGTATTGCTGCAGAAGGTATTTGGGAGCCGTCATCGGGCACCGAGGGACTTTTTGTAGCCACCGTTCATGCCCTGCTCGAGCGGGCATCACTAAGGCCTGCAATGGGTAAGCGCGCCGTTTTTATTATTGGTGACGCCGAACGAATGGTAGCACAAGAAGGAAACGAGCATGCGGCAAATGCGTTCCTTAAGCTGCTGGAAGAGCCACCGCCAACCACTGTATTGATACTCACATCAAGTGAATCGGGATCTCTACTGCCTACGATAAAGTCACGCGTCGTAACCGTTCGAGTACCACCGCTCGCGGCACATGAAATGGAAGAGTTTCTTGCAGACCCTGTGGTTCAGCGTAGGCTTTCAGGCGCGTCACTATCAGAGCTGGTAGCGCGTGCGAAGGGGAAGCCTGGCGAACTGTTTGCGTCTGAAAGCTCGTCCGCGATAACTAATGCGCGTAGAATGTTTGAGGCCGCACTTGCTCCTGCTAATGCAGAGGGAGCGGCTGAGCGCATACGTATTGCCACGAAGCAAGGAAGTTGGGGGGCGCGCGGCTCTTTTAGTGATATACTCGAGGCTCTTACTTCATTGTTGCACGATTACATGCAACGAGCGGTCGAGGCCGGTGCTACTGCGCAAGCACGTCGTACTTCGCAAACAATAGTAATTGTTGAACAAGCGAGAATGCGCGCATACGGTAACGTAAACCCGCAACTACTCACAGCCTCGTTAGTAGAAGACATGCATCGGCTACTCAAAGCTTGAGCGTGTTTGCACCGTGACGTAGTTGGCGCTCACGGTGCGACAGCACAGATAACCGGCAGCTACAGCTATTCTACCCGGACATATATATGAAACGTGATCAGTTAACTCACGTAAAAGAAGATGGAGATTTACACATGGTTGACGTAGGTCACAAACCGATTTCTCACCGTTTTGCACATGCGACGGGGGTAATTAGCATGGAACTTAAGACTCTTAAAGCCATACAAGAGAATCAGTTAAAGAAAGGTGACGTGATTCCTGTTGCGCGTGTGGCAGGGATAATGGCGGCCAAACGAACGGCAGAGCTCGTACCTTTGTGTCACCCGATCCCGTTGTCTGACATTCAGGTGGGGATTAGCGTTGATGAGGCGATCCCCGGAATACGGGCGAGCGCCACTGTCAATACCACCGGTCAAACTGGTGTTGAGATGGAAGCGTTGACCGCAGTATCCGTGTCGCTACTAACTATTTACGACATGGCTAAAGCGATCGACCGGACGATGTCTATTTCAGATATCCGACTGCTTGAAAAGCGGGGAGGACTTTCTGGCGATTATCGGTCCGATCCGTGACTCGTGATGGTGAGGTTTTATGCAGGATGAGTTTGATAGCGGGCCGGTACAGGACGCTTTACATAGAAGGCGGCAGATGTCTCGCCGACGCGCCGCAAAGCGCGTTAAGAACGTAGCTGTATCCGTTGTTGCAGTTGGTGCACTTGCAGTTTCGTTAGCCCCTGAACCAGTCATCGAGATTGGGCCGGAAGCTGCGCAGCCTGCGGTCGTGTCACCTACACTTGTAAGTCAATCGTTTTTTAGACCTGCTGGCGACGTATTGAAGCGCAGCAAAGTTGTTGCGGCCGCACCTGCGCTCCCGTTCACTACTGAAGCTCGCATACAAGAGCGCGGTGAAACTCTTAAGCGCTGGCATCGCGTTTATACTTTCTCGACGCGCTACAAAATTCGTACAGAGTTAGCCGGTAAGATTTACGACGCTGCTGTAGCCGCTGGCATCGAACCTGAACTAGGCTTTCGCATTGTACGCATCGAAAGCGAGTTCAAGGTCTCGGCCACAAGCCCAGCTGGCGCTATCGGACTTATGCAGCTTATGCCTGCAACAGCGCGAGGCTTTGAGCCTGGACTTACCGTTGAACAGATTTACGACCCCGACACAAATCTCCGTATAGGTTTTAAGTACCTAAGAGGGCTTATCCGTGAGTACAAGGGTGATGTAAAACTTGCGCTTCTCACGTACAACCGCGGTCCGGTGGCTGTGAGAAATGCATTAGCTATGGGTGTCGACCCAACCAACGGTTATGAGCGCGTAGTTATGCGCGGCTATAAAGGCCGCGGAGTCCTAGACTAATTCTAGATTAAGGAAGTTTAGCGTTACGCCTTCGGCGAAGTTGCCGAAGAGCGTACGCGAAGCTTCTGTCCCGCACGAATACGGTCTGACTTTAATCCGTTTAGCGATTTGAGGCGCGCGACTGAAACGCCGTAACGTTTCCCTATTACTGAAAGTGATTCACCAGAGCGCACTACGTGAACTCCACTTCCGCTCGCTGAAGCCGAACCGTAACGCTCAATAGCGGGATCTGGGACATTTTGCGCAAAAGAAAGCGCGGCCTTTGTTGGAATACGAATTGTTTGCCCCGCCACCAAACGTCCAGACTTTGCTGTACGCAAACTAGGATTGAACGAACGCAACTGCGCGCTACTTACGCCGGCAGACTTCGCCATTGCAGCAAGAGTTTGTTTACCGTTGGACTTTACGTTCTTGTAGCCCATCTGATCTTCGGCTTTCATGGCGTTATAAACCATGCTCGCTGAGTCGGCAGTGCCGTACGGTATTCTCACCCACATAGTAAACGACGGCGACGTAACTCCGCGCAGTATTGCGGGGTTTAAATCACGCAGAATCTCATTGGTTGCTCCGCTTGCAGTGGCAACTGCCGCCAACGACGTACCGGGCGACACAAGCAGCGAATCGTAAGCGTATGGCGCAAGAGTATCTATTGAAACGCCATACCTGCGAGGATCTTTTGCGACTAGTGCCGCGGCGATTAGTTGAGGCACGTAGTTCTTTGTTTCTGAATGCAAATACGATTGTTCAGCTAGCACAAAGAACCTATCGTCACCTTCGGAACCATCCATTTCTTCAGCGAACCTCGTGAGGCCGCGCGAAACTCGTCCTGGCCCCCCGTTGTAAGCAGCGGCAGCTAAATACAACGAACCGAACTGCCGTTGAAGCTCACTTAAGTACTTGATAGCAGCATCAGTAGCTTTGGCCGGATCTCGTCGCTCATCAACCCACCAGTCTACGCGCAGCCCAACGGAACGCGCAGTCGCGGTCATAAACTGCCACATACCAACAGCGGCAGCGCGCGAATACGCGTGGGGGTCGAAGCCACTTTCAATGAGCGCCAAGTACACCAAGTCTTCCGGAAGTCCTGCTGCTTTAAACTTGCTGCGAATCATTGGTTCGTACCGAGTGCCACGCGAGAGCCTTGCTGCAAATCGGTCGCGTCCAGTCCCTGAAAAAAGCTGCACGTAGTGAGTAACGCGATTGTGCGCCTCATAGCTACGCACATCGATGTCCCACGATGGCTCTGCACTTACTTCTGGAATCACGCTATCGCCGAAAACAGCGGTAACGGTTCGGGCGAGCAATTCATCGGAGGGTTCAGCTATCAAGCCGCTCAATGCGCTATCGGCGGCCGATGGAGGGAGCGATGCGGAATCTCCGCTCAAAGGCACCTGCGATTGCGATTGGGCAACCGGATAAGGTGCTGAAGCGGGGCGTAAAGCAGGCTGGCAGGCCGCTGAGAGCCACAAAGTGGCCGCTGCCAATGCGGAGGTTGTCGTTCTCCGGTTTAGCCGCTTAAACGAGAACTCAATAGTGCGCGCTGTTGCCATGATCAGGATAAGACAACCGCGGTCGGCAAAATGTTCAACCTTTTGCCAAAAATTGAGAAAACTTTATCTCAGCTTACATCTCCGCCCGAGTCCAAACCCACTTCAAGTGCCAGTCTGGTCAAGCCAGCGACGCTGTGAATAGAGAGCTTACGCATAAGGCTTTCTCGGTGCGCCTCGACAGTACGACGGCTTATCCCCAGTTCTGCGGCAATGGCCTTATTCGTAAGCCCTCGTGCGATGCCACTAAGAACGTCCCGCTCGCGCGGAGTTAGTTGAGCTAGGCGGACTGCAGGCGAATCCTCTGCTTCTTTGGTCTCAGCTTCCGCAACCCGTGCCGCGATGGCCGGACTAAGAAAGACGTCACCGTCGAAAACTGCGTGAATAGCGTCACGCAAATCTTGCCCTGCGCTGTCTTTGAGTATGTAGCCGTGCGTGCCTATCCTAAGCCCTTCGCGAACATACTCCGCCTGATCGTGCATGCTAAGAAGAAGTAAACGCATATCAGGAGCTAGCTCCTTAAGCTGCGCAGCAGCTTGAAGCCCGCTGAGTTGCGGCATGTTGATGTCTAAGACAACAACGTCGGGCGAATGCTGTTGAGCCAGTTCTATTGCATCGCGGCCATTCGACGCCTCTCCTACAACTTCTATTTCAGGATCCTGGTCTAGTACATATCTAATACCTTCACGCACTAGTGCATGATCGTCAGCAATGAGCACGCGAATCATAATTCCGCCGCAGGAACAGGAACGTGTACACGTACTTCAGTACCTGTGCGGTTACTCATGTTACTGTGATTCTCGTGTGACTGCCTTACGTCAACCATCACCTCTCCTCCAACATCATGTATACGCTCACGCATTCCTGTGAGCCCCATGCCTATACGGTGCGCGCCGCTTTCGGAATCGATGCCGACTCCATCGTCAGTAACGCGCATCGTGAGAAAACCTCCCCCGACTTCAACAACGACATCTACCGTTTGCGCCTGGGCGTGACGCGCTACGTTAGACAGCGTCTCCTGCAAAGCTCTAAATAGCGCCAACTCAGATTCCGCAGGAAGCGCAGGAAGCGCAGACGGACCGGCTAGCGAAACCTTAAGGCCGCTACGTTCTGCAAAATCTGACGCAAGAGAACGTAATGCTGGTAATAACCCAAGATCGTCCAAGAGTGAAGGGCGAAGGTCACTCGTAACATTACGGATACTGCGTATACCAGTGTCGGTTAGAGCGAGGAGTCGCTCTAATCTTGGATGTGATGCAACAGGTAGCGATGGACGTAGCGCATCGAGCTGCATGCGTACGGCCGTAAATACTTGAGCTGTTTCATCGTGCAGCTCGCGCGACAATCTGCGACGTTCATCTTCATGTTGACGAACCATTCGTTTCGAGAGCTTTTCGAGTGCAAGCGTGCGTGCTGCGAGCTGTCGATCAAGATCGGCCTGCTCCATTGCCGCACCAACCTGCTGTCCAAGAGCAAACAAGAAGTCGTCATCTAACGCTGTAAACGGATTCCTTACGTCGCCTGACATAACCAGCGCGCCCAGTAGCCGTTGACTAGACACAATTGGCAACGCTGCCACAAAAGGCTGAGCGGTTGCCGTGCTTAGCACTTGCGGTCTCCTACTCTGGCGCATGCGCACCATTGCGGCCGCAATGTCAGAATCGGGGGAATTACCCGCCCAACTGCTACAACTCCCTGCACCTCTTACAAAACTACCGGCTGGTACGGTTGCTAAAGGCGCAGAATCGTCGGACTTGTCGAACAAATAAATTGCACTTCCCGTAACTCCCGGCAGTGTAAGTGGACGAGATAGCAAAACGTGCAACGGGTCAGCGGCTTCATCGCGACGGTGCAAGTCACCCGACAGTGCGGTTAACGCCCGCACACCCCGCTTAAGATCGTCAAGCACAAGAATAATTAGACCAGCACCAACTAATAGCTCAAAACAAATGTCGAGATAATATCCCCATGGATTCCACGCACCTTGTGCACGCAAGAATGGATAATCGAGATGATGCAGCCCCCACAAACCGAATGAAAGCGCGAGTAAACCCGCCCCCGACGATGCCGCAATTCTATAGTGTCGCCAAAAAACTACGCCTGTCCAAATCGTTGCACCGCTAAGAAAAAGCACCGCGGGAAGCGCTGCCCATAGAAAATGATCTAGTCTGTAAATAGCGATGTACGACCACAATGGTGGAAACAGTGCAAACGACATGTACCACCATCGCCACTTAGGCTGACGCAAAAACATTAAAGACGCCCATAACAGCACCAGAGCCGTCCACCCGGTTGTAACTTGATGCCAATAAAGCCAAATGCGCTCTGATGTAACAAGAAAGCTGAGTATGCAAAGCAAGCGTGCTACATACACCACCCACGCAACAGCAAACCAACCGAACCATGGCCGCTTATAACGCGCATAAAGGTGAGCGCACAGTCCTGCTAAACCTGCCGTAATCGCACCCTGAAGTATTGATGCTGCCAGCTCTGTTGAGACTGGAGGCGTGACAACCGCTTGTACCATCACGTCGTTAATCACGCTCGCTTTCTTTCTCTTCTTGTTTAGGTGCGTCGTTCTGCGATACTGCCGCAACGGCCGGCTCTGTGATCACATGAACAGTGCGCGTCGGGAACGCGAAACCAGAACGATTACGTTCGACGATCCGCATGAACTCGAGATACAGGACATGACGTATCGCCAGAAACTCATCCAAGTTGGTTGTCTTAAACCAACAGATTACGTTCACTCTGATAGCTGATTCAGTAAATGCAACAACGTGTACGCGAACTGCATCTGACCAGACTTTGTTGTGCGCACGAAGAAGAGCCTCAATCTCTCGACACACTGTTTCTAACTGGCCCGGTGTCGTTTCGTAGGTGAGATCGAGATCAGCACGCAGCAACATTCTGTCTCTTTCACCAAAGGTCTCAATGCGCTCATCAGCGAGACGCCCATTGGGAACACGAACTACTGTACGCTCATTGGTGCGAAAACTGGTAGAGCGCAGTCCTATTCTTTCTACGGTTCCTTCGGTTGTACCAGCTCTTACCCAATCACCAATCCGGAACGCCCTATCCGCAGCAATAGAGATACTTCCGAACAAATGCTCGACTGTTTTTTGTGCGGCTAGTGCTACGGCGATACCACCTATTCCTAAACCAGTAAGTATCGTCCCAACCGGGTAGCCAAACTGCGAAAGCAAAACGAGAAGTGCAACGACAACGAGTGTAACGCGAAGGATATTTCCTAATAACGGTATTAAAGTGCGCGCCTGCACTTGGCCGTGCGCGTATGCCGCACTTTCCATTCGCTGTTGCATTAGCCGTATCATTCTTAACACTGCCCAGAATATGGCTAGCAGTACTAAACCGCGCGACGTCGCGTTCAGAAATGATCCTACACGAACGTTGATATCAAGAACTGTAACTATGGGTGGTATGCCGAGTGCGGTTAGCCATAAACGGAAAGGACCGCGCATGTTGTGTAGCAGTTGATCATCCCAATCTGTTGCGGTGTGCGACACTAAGCGTGACAGCACAGATCGTAACAGGAACCCCAACGTAAATGATGCGACCAGCAACAGAGATAGCCCTACCGCGAGCCCTATCCACTGCCACAAAAACACATGGAGCGGTCCTTCGTGCATTAAAGAATCCGGTATGTACTTACGAAGCCAAGGAGCACCGATACCGTCTACCATATCATCGATACGAGAAACGGTAATCCCAGAAAAATGCCAGCGTGGCGGCACCTGATTAACAGTGCGCACCATCCGTAGCGGTATTTCAGAATTGCGAACGGTAATTACACCTATCTGGTCAGCACCGGGCTCTCCATCAGACGTGTCACCAACCGCCTGTGGAGAGATCGAACGCATATTCAGCATTGCGCGCTGCTCAAGTAGCATGTGCAACTTACGAGTTAGCTCTTCTGCTCGTCCGCGATGCGAAGCTGGTATAACTAAATATTTGGACGCCGCATCCCAATCGCCGATTCCGGCTAGATGCATGAACTGCTGTACAGAAGCGCGCGGCGATGCTGCGCTAACTGTTGAGTCAACCTTGCTAGTTTCTGAATCTTGCGCGAAGGCGGATAGCTGACCCTGGGCGGCAACTGCTGGAACAACCAGCGCCAAAGTGAACGCAACCCTCAAATGGGCCGCTATAGTCGCTACTACTTTCATGATATGCTGGGCATAGTTGCGTCAGACATGCGTGATCGGGCGAAATAACACGCTCTCATTGGCTAACAGTAGGGTGCGGTACAAAATACGGTATGACCGGGGTGGGGATCGAACCCACGACCTACGGATTAAAAGTCCGCTGCTCTACCGACTGAGCTACCCGGTCAAGTTGTTGCGGCAAAACAACTTATAAGTGCAACGCCGCACCTTATCAATGCTGTAGGCCAACCTGCAAAACAGTTAGTTCGCAAACAGCAGCAAACAGAATAATCGAACTCACTGTCTTTTCGCCATTGCAGACGTGAAGTTTGCCTAAAATAGTGTTCAGACGGCTCCCAACATTAGGTCCGTGATGTCACCTGCTGTCACCATCAAGCTCAAACTTCCCCTTCGCTCAAACAGTATATGCAGCCGCCGTATCTCATTCTGGGCTACTCAACCACTAACGCCTCAGTGCGGCTAGAAGTGGCAGCCGACCTACAACGCGAGCTGGCTGGTGCGACAAACTTCGTCGACTTGGGAGACAGCGTGTTTTTGGTACAAGTCGCGGTAGGAAAGGAGTACGATTCGTGGACGCAACTTTCGCGAGTACTTGAAGCATGGGACATAGCAACCGGTGGAACCTTGCGTTGGTTTGTACACTTGGCAGACTATCGAGGATGTCATCTCTCCGCCAACTAATCTGGCAAGTAGGAACGCCATGAACGTGTTGAACACATTTCGTTCATTTACAACGAGCATCTTTAGCACGAGTGTCATAAACCTGCGAGTCATAAACCCGCGCGTCGTACAATGCTTTACAGCGCTGCTCGTCGGGCTACTATCAGGGGCGTGTCGTACTATGACGCCCGACTACACTGGTCGAGTAGCACCGCTGCAAGAACGGACTTTCGTTGCGCATACTTTCGACAAACGCGACTCAATTATGTACGAAGCACAAATTGTCCCACACTTATACCTCATAGACAACTTTGAAACCGCTCAGTTAAGTCTTCCACGTGCCCCATCTGCTTCCGCAACTCGGCTCTACGTATCACCAATGTTTCGAGTTCGTCAGCTCAGAGACTCTTCGGCTGCCGTTCGGACGCCTTCGTTTATGCCATCTGTAATGTTCGAGAAACACTGGCTTACTCGAACCAAAGACGAGCCGATTGCCGGTACTGAAAGCAGAACTGCTAGAGCCTTTGATGATATCGGATATCGAGCTGGCTGGACGCATCACTCGAATGGACAAGCCGGATGTTTTTTCAACGGCTACACACCTTCGCCCTCTGGCGATCCTAACGAATGCGTAGCAGGTGATAACGCTGATACAACTGGCGTCGGACTAAATCGAGCTAGCGGAGACTTCTCAACCTCATACTGGTCTCTTACCGGAATGTATCGTTCTGTTAAACTCGACGCATCAATGGAAGAGAATAGTAAGTTAGAAGTCGCCGTTGGGTATCAGCTTCACAAGTTTGGAGTATTCGGCGACATGAGAAGCGAACAGCGTAAGTTGTACGGCACTCACCGCGCGCGAGTTGACGCAGCATACACGCGCAGGATTACGACACCGTTAGAGCTGCGGGTTCACGCCACTGCTGAGGTTGCAGAACGGACTCATCCGGCCATCACCAACTGGCGAATTCAAGGAGATGTTTCAATACGGTCGCCGTACACTAGAGGTACTGGACTACTAGTGCGATACATGGACGGACAAGATTACTACAACATAGGATTTGTGAATCGCAGAAAACGTTTAATGCTGGGAATTGTTATTGACCCAGGAAGTACTGAAAGCCTCCGCAGAGGAGGGCGAACCGGTTAGGATCAGGTCGCAGACAGTTGAACTTTGGTAGCATCATGAACTGTTAGATAGTCAGAGATAAGCGTATCCCACACGCTTTCCCATGTGCTCGTCATTGCAAACCGTAGCGCTGCTTCTTGGCATTGGATTAAACGATATCTGTCATCGATTAACGCAACAATTGCAGCAGCAAAGGATTCGCTGCTGTTGGGAGTAGCAAGCAATCCTCGATCTTTCCCAACAATCTCCCTTGTTGCTGGTACATCTGCGCCAACAACTGCGAGCCCAGAAGCCATTGCTTCTAGCTGCACATTGCCAAACGTGTCCGTCGTCGATGGAAAGACGAAAATATCAGACGATGCGTACGCACGACTTAACTCCGCACCCTGCAGTCTGCCCGGTAGCCACGAAGATGCGAGCGAGGATTTCTGTACAGAAGCCTTCACGGAGGCATACGACGGGCCGTCACCAACGCATGCGAACAGCGCCATTCCTGGACGTTGCTTCTCAACCAAATGCATCGCTTCAACTGCTATGTCTATCCCTTTCTCAGGAGCCACTCGGCCAACGTACAGCACAACGAGCTTGTCACCAACGATACCGATTGAGTTGCGCAACTCATCAGACCGATGAGAAGGGCTAAACTTTTTTGTATCCACTCCTCGAGACCAGACGTTTACGTTTCGGAACCCCTGCTCTTGCACCTGGCTCTTTATAGCGTGAGTAGGCACATATGTACGTAGTCCACCATTGTGGAACCAACGCATGTACTGCCATCCTGGCTTAGCGAGCACACCCATTTTATAGTGCTGCGCGTACTCCGAGAAGTTGGTGTGATACGAAGACACAAATGGCACCCGTAACGAGCCCGCCGCACGTCGTCCAGCAATACCAACACCGAACTCAGTCGCAGAGTGGATAAGCGTTGGTTTGAAGTCGTTAAGCTCTTTCAATACGTTGCGAAGCGCAGGCCACGCCAATTGCAGTTCCGGGTAGGCGTTAAAAGGCCTAGCAGGATAGCGCACCACGCCTTCTTCACGGGTTAGCTCCGCAGGATCGGCTACAGTATGAGTTTGTATAGCGCCGCCACGTTCACGAACTGCGTCTGCTAAACGTTCAAGTGTACGTGCGACACCGTTCATCTGAGGGGCATATGTGTCTGTAAACAACGCAAGCCGTAGCCCGCTACAGTCCATCATACCTTTGTTGCTGAGCTATCTGTGACCATACTCTAACCTCTCGTATCACACTCGACTCTGCGATTCTGTGTGAAAGATCTTGTGGGTGAAGTGCCAGACGCAAAAACTCGCTGCGCACCGTACGACGTCGTATTAACGCAATAGAATCTGACATCGCTGCACGCCAAGAGCTGCGCGCGCTCCACCTTACAACGGGAGTTGCTACGATCTTGTTACTAGAGTGCAAACGTATTGTACCGGCATCCTCACTAAACAACAGCCCCAAACGCTTAACCTCATCATGTGTATCAGTGCGACAAAGCCATGCGGGAGGGATAAAGCCGGTTGCGTGAACTGACAGGCCGTTGAGCATCTCAAGTCCTTCTTGCAGACGCTTGCGAGCATCACTGCCATTAAGTGTAAGAAACTCGCCTTCTCGGTTGGTTCGCCCGATAGCGCGTAAACTGTCGCCAAAACTACGACCGAGCCCAAACTCGTCGTGACGATAGCCATGGAGAATTAGCTCTGCACCAGACGCCCCACACTCAAGTACCCATTTGACAAACTCTGGGTGATCGTGAAGAGGCCACTCACCGTGCCAATCTGGAACCACGAGAAGCGCCGGAGTAAAGCCGTTAGTACGGCACAGTTCCCACAGTCGCTTAACCGAATCGGCGTGTGCAGGCGTTACGTCGTGTATTGATACGAGTACCTTAGGCATTCTCTTCAGCAGTTGCAGCTGTAGCCACACCTACACCACACTAGACGGCCACTTCGCTAACGGAAAGCTTTGCATACAAACTAAAGAGCTGCTCCATAACTGTGTCCCAAGAGTGTCTGGAAACTGCGTATTCCCTCCCCCTCGCTCCGAGAGTAGTAGACTCGGAGTTGCCGACTATGCTCTTAACTGCCGAGGCAAACGATTCTTGTACACCGGCTTCGAATATAACGCCACCGCCACTCTGGACTATTTGCTCTGCAACTCCGCCACTGTTTGCTCCAACCACTGGCGTCCCGCATGAAAGTGCTTCTAGCGAGGATAGTCCAAATGTCTCTATACGACCTGGCGCCAAATACAAATCAAGCGACGCAAGAAAGTCTGCCATTTCTGTTCTGCTGTGAATGAACGGCAAAAAGTGGACACGCTTTCCATAGCTGTGCGAACGAAGTTGAGAATGCAACGGCCCTGCACCTGCCAACACCAACTGCGCGCCTGTTGCTTTCTCAATGCCTTCCCATGCATCCAACACCATTAACAGTTCCTTCTCGCTAGCAAAACGCCCTGCAAAACCAGCTAGCACGACATCTTGAGGTAGCTGAGCGCGCTCGCGTACCTGCTCACGAAAAGCGCGTCGTGTTGTGTTAAAACAGTCGACGTCAACTCCAAGTGGAACATGCTCGACGCGATCTATTCCAGCTTTGAGCAGTTCACCAACTGCGTACTTTGACGCCGCGATAGTTAGTGCGTACGACTCGTGAAGCGTTCTCAAATAGCGTTGTGCGCCACGCTGAGCTGCTGCGCTTCTAAACAGCGCTGGCACGTTAGCGTGATAGTATGAAACAACGGGAACGCCGAGTTTTCTTACCACACTTTTAGCGATCCATGCAGAAATGAATGGGCTTCCAGTTTCTACAATAGTTGGTGACTCGAGGGTCGCAATACTGTTGAGCTTGCGTCGAGACAGAAGCAACCTGTACGGCGCCTGCCCTGGGATTCGGGGCCCATGCAAACGATATATTCTTGTGCCGTCAACGTCCTCAATAGAGTCATCTGCCCCTGGAACGACAATGGCATGGCTCCATTCTGGATGAGCGCTTACGTAGCGCGCTTTCTCCATAAGGTACGTACGAATGCCGCCCGTAGTATCTCCGAACCATTCGGTTACGTCGAGAAGGCGGTGTTCTGCATTCTCCCTCAGGCGCGGCTTAAGAGCGCCAAAGCCCGTTCTAAAAACAGGCGGCCTAGCAGGCATTAGCTCGTAGTTGGAAGCCATCACATGAATCAATCACTGTGCAAGCAATCCATCAAATGTTAAACGACCGATTTCTATAACATTCGGCCCCAATAGTGAAACAACAATGTCGCGAACCCAAACAGCCGGCCCCCAGTTTGTGGGGACCGGCTGTTTAACAGAGCACAGGAACGTTCGTTACTTAGTAGCTAACGCAGTTACTGTAGCCGTTGCCGGAGTCTCGATAACGAAAGTAACGCGACGGTTTAGCTCAGCGCCTGGCTCATCACGCTGAGCATCGCGCACTAGGCGAGTTTTACCATATCCAACTGTTGTAAGGTTGGATCCGTCGAGTCCACGGGTAACAAGGAAATCACGAACAGCGTCGGCGCGTTCACGCGACAGACGTAGGTTGTAGTCAGCGGAGCCAGCGGGGTCAGCGAAACCCTCAATGGTAATGTTTGATCCGCGATAATGTGCGTTGGCAACCTGCGCAAAGCGCTCTAGAGCTGCCTTATCGGCTTCACGAACTGCGGCGTCATCGAAACCAAAGTGAACGGGCATCATAAACTTGATCTGCCCTTCCATGGCCGTGATGCGAGCCCCGAACTCGTTGCGCAACGTATTGAGATCGTTGCGAAGTGAGTTAATGTCTGTGCGAAGAGCCTCGTCTCCCTTAATGCGCTCTGCGCGCTCTGCTTCGATAGCGACACGACGTGCTTCAGTCTCTGTTGCAACCGTACGGTTTACGTAACCTTTGGTCGCACATGCACCTAATGTGCTTACAGCGAGTAGTGCCGCCGATATGTTGCGAAGTGTCTGCATTTTTCTCTCTCCGGTTGTCAGCTCAGATGTGTGTTGTGTTGGCGCCGTGTTCTGCGCAAAAACGTTGATGCTTGCCGCGGTTGTAACCACGGGCGTACCAACTTCGATACGCAGAAAGTGAACCACACAAAGGAGTTTCGTTAACTGACACTACAACTGCGGTGACAATTGTCACATGGAAATAAAAAAGTTTAAAGCACGGTGACTGATGTCACCTGTTTTCATCGTTATCTAATACTTCCTACTACTTGGCCTTTGCTAACCACTCTCCCCCGTCAACGACAAAGATCGCACCTGTTATCCAATCTCCGGCCGGTGAGGCCAAAAAGGCGACCATATTTGCGATATCTAACGGGGTACCCCATCGTTGCAGCGGAATAGACTCACGCGCGTACTTTTCCATTAACTTCTCTGCCGCAGCAAAGATATCAGGGACTCCGCTCTCTGCAGGCGGAGTAAAAGCCTTCCGCACTCCATCTGTAGGAATCGGGCCCGGAGCAATTGCATTCACGCGAATACCCTGTGGAGCCCATTCGACTGCGAGCGTTTTAGTTAATGCGTCGACGCCTGCTTTAGCGGCCGTCGCATGCGCCATTTGCGGCCAACCGCGGTAGTGCAGTGTCATTGACGTACTGATAATGCGCCCACCGCCCTGCGCAGCCATAACTGGATAGACCGCTTGTGAACAGTAGAAAGTACCGAACAGGTCGATCTCAACAACCGACTTCCATGCATTCGGTGAAAGCGTTGCACTCGGCGCATAAAAGTTTCCAGCAGCATTGTTAACCAACACGTCAATACGTCCATATGAACTGACTATGCCTGCTACAGCGTTGGCGACTTGCTCTGAGTCTCTTACGTCTAGTTGAACAGAAGACACCGAACCACCTGCAGCGCGAATTTCCTGTTCTGCACGCTCGAGATTCTCCTGCTTACGACTTGCCAACACCACGTGCGCACCTAGTGCCGCCAGTAAGTCTGATATTCCTCTACCAATACCTGTAGCACCACCAGTAACGAGCGCGACTTGCCCATTAAGTAACCCTTCGCGGAACACCGAGTTGATAGTCATGGCAAAGTTGGTGGTGGTTGTTAAAGGCGCCTACGAAAAAATAGCTGTCCGAACGTGCTATGCGAGTGGTTCATCTAGCAGCAACGACGTTTGCTCATCTAGACAGAAGCTTTTTCGGTGATGCGGCGTTATTCCAAGTTCGTCTAATGCCTTTCTATGTGCGGCCGTGCCGTAACCAGAGTTTTGCTGCCAACCATAGCCATCGTAACGTTCTGCGAGCGAGCGCATAAGTCTATCGCGAGTGACCTTGGCGATGATCGAAGCACAGGCAATGTTGTAACAGCGTGCGTCGCCTCTAACGATGGCTGTATGCGTATACCCTAGAGTTCGAATTGGTTTGCCATCGACGAGTATATGGTGCGGCAGCTCTCCGCACTCGTCTTTAAGTTTTCGCTCAAGGCCGATAAGAGCTCGACGCATGGCGATTACTGTAGCGTGGTAAATGTTAACCTTATCAATTTCGCGACAGCTTGCAGCACCCATTGAAATGGCGAGCGCGTTATCGCGAATACGAAGTACAAGGCTTTCTCTTTTCTTACGATCCAACTGTTTGGAATCGTCTACACCAGCAATGGCCCGTTTATTGGGGGGCATGACAATAGCGCATGCGACAACGGGGCCCGCGAGGGGGCCCCGTCCAACTTCATCCACCCCAGCGAGGAGTGGCCCATACTTTTCACGAAGCGAGCGTTCGATCGGGCTCCATCGAGCCACGGCGATTCTCCTTGCGACGAGCGCTTATGCGGTGAGCAGCTTATGCGACGAGCGCTTAGCTGCGCGGCTCGTTAGTATGGTTGCGCAAAACTTTGCGCTCTTTGATACGACCAGCTTTACCAGTGACGTTGCGCAGGTAGTACAGCTTAGCGCGACGCACAACGCCGCGACGCACAACAACGATGCTACCGATCATGGGGCTGTGGAGCGGGAAAATACGCTCGACGCCAACGCCGTTGGAAATTTTGCGAACGGTGAAGGTCTCGCTTACACCGCCACCTTTACGAGCTATGCATACGCCTTCAAAGGCCTGCAAGCGCTCTTTATCACCTTCTTTGACGCGGACGTTTACACGAACTGTGTCACCCGGCCTAAACGGCGGGATATCGTCCTTCATCCACTCTTTCTGTGTTTCGATGAACTGATGCATATCGGGCTCCGGGGCAATGCCCGGTTCAAGTGCTGCGTGCCAACCGCTTAGGCCGAAGGCTTATACGCCAAAGCTATACGCCAAAGCTTATACGCTAAAAGCGATTGCGGCTGGTGCGAGAGGCCTAGACGCGAACCGGAAGCGAAGTCTCCCGGACGTAGCCGACTAGGCATCGCCGCTGTCGGGAACCACCAAGGGCGGCAAGCCGACAGGAAGTGTGTCGTTACTATAGACTTTGTAAGATAGGAAAAGAGCCGGCGTTTTGGTAGCCCCCCGCCCCCGCCGCCACCCCGATAACTAGCCGGCCCTTTCTAGCCCGGGCGCGCGCCGCTCACTACCTAACTGGGAAAGGACGCGGTGAGGGTAGATGGTCGGAAAACTTCCACGGTGCGGCACCGTCTCGAGTAAGCCGCGTACCGCTTAAGCGCGCTCGAACCATTGCTATCGGCATCGGACCGCCAATGTAAATGGCGTCGTGAAACTCCAGATCGGTCATCTTGCCGGTGGGCACTAACTCCTGGTACAAAGCCCTGAGCTGAAGTCCGCCCAACATGTAGGCTGCTTGGTATAAAGGCGAATACTGACCGCCGAAGCTGCGCCTAACCTCACCCTCAGCGTTCGCACGCTCGAAGTTCACGGTGTCCACCAAAAACTGGATCGCTTGGTCTGGTGTCATCTTCCCCAAATGGAAATTGAGCGAAAAGATGATGCGTGCGCTGCGGTGCATGCGCCAAAACAAAGCTCCCATGCGGTCTTCTGGACTCACATGAAAATCTCTGTCCCACAAAAACATCTCCCAGTACAACGCCAACCCTTCGTTCCAAAACGGCGAATTGAACATGCGACGATGCGTGTTGTAACGCTGCGTCATAAATCCCTGCAAATGATGCCCCGGATTTAGTTCATGGAAAACTGTCGCATGTGAGAAGTGAGGATTGTTGCCGCGCATGCTCATCAACTTCTCTTCGTCTGTCATATCGTTTGTAGGATATGACACAATGATGTCGTTGCCGCCTAAAAAGAATGGCGCAATGCGTTGACGTTCCGGCGCCATCATTTCCATACGCCAGTCTTCGCGCGCAAGCGCTGGGATAGTTACCCACTTATGCCTGTCAAAAAACTCCTCTGCCTGAATTGCTAACCCGCGAATCATATCGGGCTGTTTGCCAGGCTCGACATAGGTGTCCTTTACCTTGTCCATCGCAGCTTTCCAGTCGTCGCCAAAACCCATTTGGCGCGCAGCCTTCTTTGCTTCAGACAAACTGAATGCGTACTCCCTTTCCGCTATCGCAATCAACTCCTCTGGCGTATACGGAATCATGGCATGACGTAAATCGGCCGCGAGCCCATCAGCACCGATAGGATCGCCAATAATCGGACCTGTGTTTGCCGAACCGCCACCACCACCACCACCGCCGCCGCCGCCGCCGCGACCACCAGTTGCAGGACCCTGCGATGACGCTACTGCCGATGCAGGTATGCCCACTACTCGCGTGCGTATGCTTTGACTGTACCTAGTAAGAGCCTCGTTCAACTTCTGGTAAGGACTTTCAGCCCACCAGGAAAACAGAGGGTCGTAGCCGTTGTAAAAGCGGTACCAAGACGTCATCGTGCCGCGAAGCTGATCTATGTTTTCGGCAGCGCGGTTGCCGACAGTTCGCGAAACCCTAGGCGCAAGTGCACGCATCCTTGCAGCCGAATCGTTGGGCGCTACCGCAGCTGAACCAGCGCTACCGCTACCGCTACCACTACCACCTCCGCGCGCGTTGGAAGACGACGACTCTATGAGCGACCTTAAGCTGTCAACCTCTCGCGTTACAGTCGCCAGCGTGGCCGCCAACTTCTGTGGCTCAATAGACAATAAATCTCGACGCTGGTCGTGAAGCGTTAACAGCTTATCCAAGAATGGCATTAATGCCTTGGTCTCTTCCCGCTGCTTATCTTGGCGGTCGGCTAGATCCAACTGATAACGCACATGATTGTCGAGTAACACATAATCGACTTTCCCTTCGGTTGTGAGCTTGTCAAAGTCGACTTCTCGAAGCCTAGTCCGCCACGAGCTGTAAAAGTCGCGCATTCGTTTGCGTTGAGCAGGAGAACCGCTCGCATCGTAGCGACGATTCAACGCACTCAAGTCTACTGAGAAACGCTCAACTACTTCAGCGAACTCGCTGGGTTTGGTCGCAATGAGGCTGTTAAGCGCAGGAACAGACGCCATGGGATCGCGCGGAAACTGCTGGCGATCGACTTGCTGCGCTGCAACAACAGCTGGACTAAGGGCGCCGAGTACGGCGGTAAGAACAACTCTTCGCATCGTGTTTTTCCCTGTGAGCCAGGGTGGCTGAAGGTGAGCTCAAACGGAGGAAGCCGCGGGCGACTGCGAGGTGGGGGGGTGGGGGGGGAGGTGCGAGCCGGTATCTCAATAGTACGCAGTCTATTCAAGCTCGCTCCGGAAGCAGCGGGAGGCAATGGAACGACAGCAAGACAATCTCACATCAAATAAATCGTGGTGCTCTGTGCAAGTTACTCGGCGTTGAGCGTCTCCATATTGTAAGCGCACTTTGCCGTACACGTTGGCCAACCAACAAACAAGGAGTCGACATGTCAACACAAAAAGCATTTGCCCTGAGTAGCGTTCTCTGGCTAACGGCGGTATTAGCAGGCTGCAATAACTCAACCTCTAAAGATGGCGATGCATCTTCCAGGTCGGCTTATGAAGTTGAACAGCAGTCTGCGCAAAGCATATCAAACATGTCGGTAGCTCCGGCACCTGTATCGCAAGATATAGCAAGTGGCGGAAGCGCATCGACTGCTGCTCCACCGTTTTTGACCTCAGCTGCAGAATCGTCAATGATAATTCGGTCGGGCTACGCGTCTATTGAGGTAGACTCTCTCGAAACGGCCGTTCAGGCAATTCACAGAATCGCAACGTCGTTCGGTGGGACAGTCGGCAACACAACACTAACCGCCGGCAAGTACCAAGTTCGTAGCGCAACAATAGAGTTGCGTATTCCTGCTGCAAGCTTCGATGAAGCGGTTGGCGGTCTAAACGGGATTGGTAAGTTGGAGTCTGTGCAGAGTAACGCGCAGGACGTTGGCGAGGAGTTTGTTGACGTAACCGCTCGTACTGCAAATGCTAAGCGTCTTGAAGAAAGACTAGTCGTGTTACTCGCAACTCGTGTCGGCAAACTAGAAGAAGTACTTTCTGTCGAACGAGAGTTGGCTCGAGTTCGAGAGGATATTGAACGGTACGAAGGGCGCATGCGGTATCTTCAGTCTCGCGTTGCGACTAGCACACTTACCGTTAACGTACACGAAGCTCAGCCACTGGTGTCGCCCAATCCGGGACGCACGGTTATCGGAGACGCTTTCCTTTCCGCATGGAAGAACTTCGTCGGACTAATCGCAGCGGTCATCGCATCACTTGGCGTTATACTCCCCATAGCTGCAGTCGCATTACCCGCCGTGGTTTGGGTGCGCAGACGTAAGCGCAACGCGCGTAGCCAGTAGACACAAAACGTTGCCTACAACGAACACCGCAGCTGCTTAGCCTCTACAAAACCACAGCCTAAACTGTGCGTTAGTTATCCAGCATTACTTCACGCGACCACTACAAACTATAGTGGACAGAACGAAGCAAAAGCTTGTACCGCTTTGCGTTCAGCGTCACCTAGACGTTGCGCAAGGCGGTTTGCTGTTATCAGATCAGGACATGACACAACTCTATCGCCGTCGGTTGCAAGCATTCTAGCTTCAAAGCGTGTTTTGAGCACCTGAAAGCTGTCCGCTACCGTACGTTGCCGCGGTAACATCCTAGTAAGCGACGCAACAGCTTCACTAGCTCTTATCGGGTCGTCCGAAACTGCGATTGCATTTTTTATACGTTCGACTTCTAATGCGTCGGCTGTGCTAATCGAAGAAGTATTGTTTGGTGATTCAGGGACGCTGCTAACGGGTGCTCGTTCGACATTGTTACTGGAGTGTACATCAGCGCGCGGATTGGTGCTGTTGCTCGAGGTTTCGTTAGCTTCACTCACTCTTGCTGAAACACCTGAGTTGCCACTCGCTTCATTTGGCAGCGGCGTGTCCTGCTTCGCACTAACCGTTGTATCTTGCTGTGTAACAGCAACCATTGTGTTCAGTGAATCTGACGTCGACGCATTTGAACCACCATTTGAACCTGTACCTGTATACACCAGTGCTGCTACGGCAGCAGCAACAAGGACACCACCTCCGGCAATTAGTGGAGCACGCGATTTTCTTTGCGCAGTAATAGCCGACTGAGTGTTTGACGTCGTAGCATACGGAGCATCACCTTTAGCAGAACTGCTAGCCGCCGGCGCAGCTTTGTCCGAAGACGCTATCGACAACGGAGTGTCTGGCACCGTTGCAGGAAGTGCCGAAGCTGGAGTGCTCATCGCACTCATTAGCGATGGCGACGACATCGGCGTGCGGCCGCGCAATACGGCCGACCCTGTCCACGTTTCGACTGCAGCGACCACTGCTTCACCAAATTCAATTGCTGTAGCTGTGCGTTCCGCTGGATCGCGAGCGAGTGCATGCGTAAAGACACTTTGCAGTTCTGCAGGCCAGGCTATTTGAGGGGCCTTATCACCGAGAGTAGCCGCGTCTTCCATAAGCCGCGCTGCGAGTGTCCTCTCCGGCGTTGTACCGCTGTAAGGAAGTAGCCCTGTAAATAGTTGAAACGAAACCAAGGCCAATGAGTATACGTCACTCCTAGCGTCAAGCGACTCGCCGAGCACCTGCTCTGGGCTCATGAACTCCGGCGTGCCAACCATCATTCCAGTCTTCGTTAGCTGCGTTTGTGCACTGTCCACAGCTTTAGCTATCCCAAAATCGACGACTTTACTGCGATCTACGCCTGACTCGTCTGTTACAACTAGAATGTTATCAGGTTTTAGATCGCGATGAACAATGCCAATTCTGTGCGCCGCGCTAAGTCCATCCGCCACCTGATAGGTAATGTTAGCCGCTCTTGCCGGAGTAAGCGGGCCATCGAAAAGCATATCTCGCAGAGTCCTGCCGGGTACGTACTCCATTGCCAAGTAAACAAGCCCATCCGTAGTCTCACCAAAATCGAATACTCTCGCGACCCGGTCGTGCTCAATGCGCGCTGCGTTCCCTGCTTCGCGGTTAAAACGTGCGACAGCATCAGCCTCCTTCACCATAGACGGGTGGAGTACTTTGATAGCCGCCTGCTGCGGCAGTCTCACATGCCTCGCAAGGTAAACCCTCCCCATCCCTCCTTCACCCAACAGCCGCGTAACCTTATAGCGGTCGGCAATGATGGTTCCGACCAGATCCTCTGAGGACTCTTCGGCACGAAGTGTCGACCCGTCCTTAGTGCAGAAGGAGTTGGAATCTGGGTAAGACGCTCCGCATATAGGGCAGCTTTTGGCCATAACAACTATCTCAGGTTGAACTATTGACGTTGACGCAGGAAACGCGCTTCGTACATGTGATGGCCCTTTTAATTTTACCCGAGGTTCTCATGTTACACCGTACCGTTGGTGTTCGCAGGTTACGCGGGATAGTTGCTGCAATGATGGTGTGCGTCATACCGCTAGCTATCGGCGCACAAACCACTGATACACGTCCAACCGTTGCCGTTTTGTATTTCACTAACGGCGCGCTGGTTAACAACGAATCGTACGCCCCTTTAAGCAAGGGTATGGCCGAAATGTTAATCACCGAGCTCGCACAAAACAGCGGCATACGTGTGGTAGAACGAGATCGACTGCAGTCTCTTATCGAAGAGCAGAATCTGCAGAACAGCGATCGCGTTGACAAGGAAACAGCGGTTCGTATGGGAAAAACGCTTGGAGCACGACATATGCTCATGGGGACTTTCGTTATAGACCCGAAAGAAAACATGCGCATTGATGTACGTGCTGTAAACACGGAAACGTCAGCAATTGAATACACCGAAACGATTTCCGGTAAGGCAGATGAACTGCTAACACTCGTTATGCAGTTGGGCACAAAAATTAACTCAGGGCTAAAGCTACCTGCGCTGCGAACAGCTAGCATTTCGGTACCTGCCTCAAAGAACCCCAACTCGTTCCGTGCAATCATGGCGTTAAGTAGAGCCATCGAAGCAGAAGATAGGAACGACAAGGTTAAAGCTGCCGCAGAACTGAAAAGTGCGATAGCACTAGCACCCGAACTAAACCCAGCGCGTACCCGACTAGCGTCGTTGGAGAGGCAATAGCCTGTTCACATAACCGTTGCATTGGTTGTGTAGTTCGCAGCCCGAGTTGATTCGCAGTACCTACACTGTTGTAGCTGAAAGTTAAGGGGGTAACGTTTTTAGTAAACGTTACCCCTTTATTTTTTGCTCTGATCCTAATCACGAATGTAATTAGTACTTAGAAAAAACGGCGTACACATCACGTGCGAATCCCACTGCGCTAAAAATGCAGTTGTTGAATGGTGGCGAACCAACGTTACTACATGCGCCTGTAAATCCGTAGAAAGAAATGCCGCCGCCAACTTCCGCACGGAAGGTACCTGACGTAACGGTGGGAACCGATGGCACTGCGAAGCGACAAACAACGGGTTCGAAGCCGTTAGCTATACATGGAAGCTGCTGAGGTACGTTTGCCACATCGAACAGAACACGCGCCGGCGCGTCTCCACTTAAGTTCATGCGCACATTAACGGCCGGAGCGAACGACGTTGATATGGTACCCCCCGCCGCAGTCGAAGTTAGCGCGCACTCGACCGTTTGCGCATTAGAGCAAAGCCCTCCCCACGACATGAGAATACTGCTCGCATTCGCGTGAGCAGTAAGGGTAAACTCTGCAAATTGCAAAGCCGCGAAGGAGCACACCCCAGTGGTGCTCCCGCCGGAAACGTAGCAATCAATACCCGACGCAGCGCCAGTGCCTGTTATGCGCCCCGATGACGCAGCACCCGCCATTCCTGATATATGATAGAATGCCTGTCTAACTGTGAATGACGCAAGTACGTCCATGTCTTCAGTCACGACGACAGAACAAATAGCACCGCCGTTGCAATCACCTCCAAAACCAGAGAACAATGAGTTCTCCGACGGAGATGCAGCAATCGTTAGCGCCGTCCCTGCATCTAACTCTACGCTACAAGTAGTAGCTTCGCCGCTCGCAAGATGAGAACAAAACTGTTCACCGTTTACGGAAACCATACCACTTCCGTCTCCTGTAATCGTTAGTGACACGCGCGCTGTTCGCTTTTCAAACTGTGCGCTAACACCTTTTGCCGCGTCCATTGCTACGGTGCACTCGTTACCTGTAACTCCCGCGCAAGCATTACCACCTACACCTACCCACCCGGCGAAAGAAGAATGCTCAGCGGCAGCGGCAGTTAATACAACGGTTGAACCATGTACGTAGCTGGCGGAACATGCGCCAGTTGTTGCACCACCACTGCGCTCGCAAGAAAACTCCGACGCAGAAACAACTCCCGCTCCAGAGCCAGCCAACACAACACGCAATTCCCGAGGCGCATTAAACGCGGCCGATACAGCTTTTGCGCCTCCTGATGCAACGACTGTACACGTAGTAGCTGACTGCTCCATACATACGCCTCCTTCGTCGCCCCAACCTTTCCAGCTATGTGAAGCCGTAGAACCTTCTTGTGGCTGAGCAACTGCGTTAAGCGTGACTATGGTACCTTCCGGAACCGTTACGGCGCACGATCCACTTGTACTGTCGCCGTCTAAATCGCAGTCAATGCCGTCTCCGGTTATGCGTCCTCTGCCGTCACCATTGTGCGCGCTAACTGACACTGTTCTCATTGCGGTGAACGACAAACCGGTAGTTAGAGCGTCGTTAACGGTGACAACGCATACGTTCGCAGAACTGGTCGCACAGGCATCGCTCCATGCTCTAAATACGCTACCCTGATCGGCTGTCGACGTTAGAACGATTTGCGTTCCACGTTCAAATGTGAACGAACAGCTCCCCGTCACAACGACGCCTTCAATGCGGCAATCAATTCCAGCCGGTAGCGACGTCACGATGCCACTGCCACTCCCTTGAAACGCCGTTACAGAAAGCGCGGCAGTTTGCGGCGCCACTTCAACGCTCACTGTCGCGTGAGCCGACATAGCGGAAGCGCGAATGGTTGCAGAACCCGTTGAAACTGCGGTTACCTTGCCATCATTGTCGACGGTTGCAACCTGCGTGTCGCTACTCTCCCACCTAACCGCCCTATTCGAAACTCTTCGCCCCTTATCGTCTAGTATTGTAGCGATAAGTGGAAACGATTGATTTGCCGCAACAGCTAATGTGCTGTCACTCGCGATAGCGCGACCTTGTGCATCGGCTACGTCAATACGATCGATTACCTGAAGTGTAATCGGCTCCTGCACTCTTACTTGGCCACCCGGGCGAAGCGCTATCGGGCCGATCATCTGCTCATCAATGTCAACACCGTTTATCACGAGTGTTAACGCCATCATAACTCTACACACTCCACTACTGTTATCGGACGACGTTCTATTCTTATCTGCTAGGCAACCAGCTATCTCAAGCGGTAAAGCAACATCTTGAACCCCTTCTGCCGTAAGTGTCATCGACTGCGTGGTCATAAGAATCTGTTGCTCACCATTGCGCAGATATGACGACCGAACGCGTAAACTTACATTGTCCTGAAGTTGCGTATTTGAGAGCGCAACTGAAGCATCCAACCCAACTAGAACAGGTTGAATGGCAATGTTATCCGAGTCCTTAGCAGCGACGCCTACAATGTCACTGCATCCCCAAAACGCTACAAGCAACATCGGTATAAATGCGATGCGTGTAAGCGCTGATAAATATCCCCTTGTCATCAGAACCTCGCGACCACGGTGAATCCTACACCAACGCCACGGAATGACTGCTCACCCGAATCAACTAACCGGGCATTACGTTGCTTCAACGATCCTGCTTGAAGGCGCACATACGGCTGGGTACTAAACTGACCGTTCCTAATTTCTATTGCTCCCATTACAGCAGCGCTTGCGACTCCATATGTAGGCAGTCCTTGGTCTACGCCGAGCCCACTATGCACTCTGCTATCCCCACCTAGTAAAAGAGACACGCCGCGTCGAATATCTAAGTTCCCCCTAGCACCAAATTCCAAGTACTGCCCTGATGATCCGTCCACGCGCGTCCCGTCGCGCACATAAGGAGAACGCCATCTATACGAAGCAAATGCCAGCAACTCTCTGAAGGTTGAAGTAGAAAGCTCGAACTGTGCTTCCGCACTGTACACTGGACCGAGTTTAACTGTGGCAATTTCACCACCAACTTGAGAAGACTCTGTGCCAGTTGTAACGCCAGTAAGCCGATCATTTGAGAATTGGTCAGTTGTAAACGCGACCGCTAATCTGTGCTCTCCTAACAACCGATCTGCGGAAACTGAAGTTCGTACAACAGCGCCCGGCCTGAAATCAGCGGACGGCGCGCCAGCAGAGAAAGCTGCTACTGGCTGAAAGCTGCCTCTATGCTCGTACGACGCACCGGCTGCTACATTCCAAGCGCCAGCGGAGACAGCATAGATAAGACCAAAAGTACCGCTAGCACCAGCACCAACAGATGCATTCGCGATTCCCAACGAAGGCGCAGCGATAATTCGCAGCGCACTAAACTCGGCAGACGTTAGCGAGGTCCTACCGGTTGGTAAATTGACACCAGCAGTAACGTAAAGAGCGTCACCAACTACAGCGCCGCTTACTCGCATTCTCACGTCACTCACTCCCGCAAGTGTCGCAAGACGTTCATTACCACTACCCGTACCAGTAGCTGCATACCTAACAGTTCCTGACGCGTACATGACGGTCGCATCAAACTTCCATGTCTCACGAAAGCTGGCAGCAAACGTTATTGGTATCGAATACTGTGAAACTGAAAGGACACGAGCGGTATCAAGTCCGTCAAATCCCAACTGCATTAACCCCTGCGACCCAAAGCCTACGTACTCAAACGCTCCACTCGTCCCCAGCGCGTGCGATGTCAACAATTTATCTTGCGCATGCAACGGTTGTGAGGCAACAATGGTGGAAATCGCAAGTACCGCACAACAAGGTACACGTGACGTTCGCAACAAAGCTTGAGCCTGCGCACTGCCACTAGTAGAACGCAAATTCCTACGCATTATGAGCATCATGGTCTGCTAATGCGCAAAAGGACAGTAACGAGAGTGGCTGGGAATGCCGGGTCACCAGGGCCGCCGGAGGGTCTTGTAACCGATGTGATAAGATCGAGTGGCCTGTTCAATCTGTCCACCGCACTGCTAACTGGTGATCTGATCGAGCGATTTCGCGAAACACGCGGAGTCGCGTCGTCTTCGTCTGCTGAAAGCTGTAAAGTAGCTACACGCTCTGCCGGCGGTGGGAAAGCAGGATCGAACCGCAGCGCCATCTCATACTCTTCTCGTGCGCGACGCACGTCTCCAAGCAACTCAGCATGTACGCCTCTGCCATACGCGAGCAACGACGGCATGCTGGTTGTGCGTTGCATCGCAATTTTCTCGCGTTCAGCAGCTGTTAGTGTTACACCGAGCGCATCAAACAGCCGAAACACGACTTCCTTCTCAGCATCTAGCACACGTTCCAACGGTGCGCGCGCGTCGATCGCGTCCTTCACCAACTGAGTTTGTACATCCGCAATGCGTACCCCTATACGAAACTCACCATTGGGCAGCGAGTCGAGAGAGCCGAGTATAAGCTGCCGCGCCTGCAGTAAACGACCGAGCCGCGGTGCAGAAGACGAATCAATGATTCCATCTTTAACAAGCTCCTGCTCGCGTAATACGTCGTACAATCGTGACCGTTCAACAAGTAAGATGCTTGCACTTCGTGAAAGGTCTGTTGTTATAAGGTCTGCCAGTGCGTAGGCTAATGGAGATATCGTTGTTGAGCTACGCGGCAACGCAAAAGGCGGTACAGCTAGTACTTCGCGTTGCCCTCTTACATGAGTGGTGTCATTAAGCGCGTCACGTTCGCGCGCTATCTGCGCCATAGCATTGTCGTTTGCTGTAGTCGATGCCTTATACGCGGGCGCACATGCTGCAAGCATCACGAAAGAAATAGCTTTCGTGAAATAGCGCACCAAACAACACTGCGAAGGAGCGACATTATCGCTCGTGTGCGCAACGAGTGGCATCAAGGTCCAGCGGCGGTTACTAAACACTGCCTAGGGTTCCGTGTAAAAGGGACCAGCTTGGAAAAGGTGTAGCAGTGTGAAGAAGTCGTCAAGAAACGAGCTCAACTGTATTGCAGCTTTTTTTCTGCATGGGGCGCGACTACTACAGTTGCGGCAATCGTGCAACACACTTCTCAGGGCATCTCACAGCAGATTTGTGACATGTTCAGTATGACGGAAGGCTCAGCTATTGACAGGCCCGCTTTGTGCAGGCTTGTTTCGGCTCCCTCCTTCTATAATTAGGCTACTGTGCTCCGAACCCTAAGACATACTTTAGCGTTGTTGACCTGCCTTGGGGCGCCGCTCCAGGCGCAGGGCAGCATCATAGGGCACGTTTCGGGGCTATCCGGTCCGTTTACGTTAATTGACTTCAATTCCCTGGCGGTCGCGGATGCAACGGAGCTTACGGCACCGATTGGCTATGGCGTGTCATTTTCTAACGGCTTCTACGGAAAAATCCCATCGCAGGGTTCGCTGTTTTCTAATGGTGCCGTTTACAACTTTGCCCCGCTTCACACTGCGCGCACCAGCTTAACAATTCATTTCGGCCAGCAAGTAACTGGGGCCGCTTTTAACGTCGCCACTTGGCGCTCAAATACGCTTTTTCAAGCATTTCTTGGGGCCGCGCAAGTGGACGCCTTTACCGCAATAACTGACTACTCCGATAGCGAAGCGTCTAAGTTCTGGGGGTTCGAAGGGGTGCTGTTTGACCGCATTGTAATTACGCCAGACGCGTCTCCAGAGTCGCCTGCACTTGGGATCGATAATCTTCAACTCGCGTTGGTTAACGTGAGTACCGTTCCCGAACCTTCGACGTTCGTTTTAATGGCAGCCGGCCTTGTAATGCTTTTGCGATATCGGTTTCCGAAACAGTCGCTGAAGTAGCTGCCGCTGCAGTAGCTGCTTTTAGCTCAACGTTCTCATAGTCTGAATAACCAAAAAGTTCGATACTCCACAGGCCCGGCTGCGGATTATTAATTGAGCAGCTCTCAACGTTGTTTGGAGAAATTGATTCGCACATCTGTATTGCGCCTTCCCAAGTACCTGGGCTCCACAAAAACAGATCTGCGTCGCCTGTACCTCCCATTGTACTAACAGCTAACCGCTCAGCACCGGGAGCCACCCTCACCAAAAACCAACGAGACTCCTCGGTAGTTCCTCGCACCGAAACTGGCACGTCGTTCGACAGTGAAGGCCATGCAAAAAAGCGGAAGGAGTCAGATTTTCCGCCAACCGATGCAGTAAGAACCACGGAATCGTTAGTTGTAGCGGCAATGCTTAAGCGCCCCGACGTCGTAACGGTTACAATTGCCGCAGCACTGCTACTCCACATTATCGGTGCATTTGGAATCGTGGTTCCGCGCGTATCTTTCACTCTAACAGCTAACTGATGTGTAGAACCCAATTCGAAAATGTCCTCCGCATAATCAACGCTTACGTTGTCAACATAGTCAGATGCTTGTAGCGGGAACGATACATACCGCCCCTCACTAGAGGCGCTAATAGTGGCGTAGCCAGCATTAACGGCAGTTACTAAACCTGACAACGATACTGTTGCGACTGAAGAGTCTGACGATCCCCACACAACTTGACGTCCACTGATAATGGCGCCCGACGCATCACGTGTTTCCGCCAACAGCTGTTGCGTGCTGCCGCGAATCATGAACTGATTTGGTGACGTTTTGAAAATCACAGACGATACCGGCGGCCCGATGTCCATAGGAGCTACAGTATCACTGCCACCGCATGCAAGAACAAATGCATACAAACACAACATTGGTACTGCTCGCATTGCGTTTAACCAACGAGAAAACGCGGCAGCAACATTAATGTTGCTGCCGCGCTCAAAACTACAAACTTCAGTTGCTGACTTTGAAATCTTCAGAGCCAACTTCAGCGTTGTTTAACGACACTGTAACCTTGTAGCTACCAACCGGCCAGCCGCTTGGCTTGCTAATACGGAAGTGTGTGTACGCCGTACCTTCCGTTGACGTTACTGTTTGAGTCTGCTCTTCTACTAACTGTCCGTCTTCGTATGTCCAGCGGGCGACAAGCGACGCACCGTTGGCTGCACCGTGCGTCTCAACAACTGCGATGATGGTATCACTAGCTTTAAAGTCGCTGGTTCCATCTGCGATTTTGTTGTCTGCACCGATCGATCTACCTAGTTCGATGTCGCGAACTTCAAGCGCCGTTGACATCGCAGTAGCTTCGGTTCCAGCCATAGAAGCAAGTGTGTCTGAAACCGACTGCGCGTTGTCTTTTTTGCAAGCAGACAGAGCTACCATCGCTGCAACTGCGAATGCTGCCATCCGTGTAGTTTTCATAACGTCTCCGTTGTTTAGCTGTCTTTCGGAATAGTGAGTACCTGACCCGGATGAATTAGGTCAGGGTTGGAAATGATCGTGCGGTTGGCTTCAAAGATCTTCTTCCACTTCGAAGCGTCGCCGTACTCTCGCTTGGCAATGCGCGATAGGCTATCGCCGGCCTTCACCGTATAGGTGTGGACCGCATCTGCAACCGGCGCATCGCCTTCAGCCACCGATGATGTTGATCCCTGAACATCTGAAAAGTCGGCCACGGGCTTCTTAGGCTCGCTGCTGACGGGTTTGCTGGTATCTGTCATGTGTATGGATTCTCCGTGAATCGAGGTGTGTAAAGTTACACGGCATGTAATGGGCCACCGTGCGAAGCGAGCTCTTCTACAAAACGGCGAACATCGCTCGGCCATCCCTGAATATGTGAGCTAAACGACAAATCGTCGCTCGCGAATAGTGCCCTACTAGCGTCCTCAAACCCCGGAAGGTTGCCGCACATGGCCGCCATGAAGCGATACGTTCTCTCCTGAGTTTCGCGAACACGATCACGGTGCGCGAACCTTACACGAGCTTCATCAACAAGCTTTCGGAGTGCAGCCGACGCGCCTCCTGGTTGGCCACTTAACCACTCCCAGTGACGCGGCAAAAGCGTAACCTCACGCCCAACTACCCCAAGCTTTCGTCGCCCCGGCCCCTTTGATACACCCGAATCTACGGAGTCGATAGTAACGGCAGGCATCGGAACGGGAATATGCCCAACCACCCGAGCAACCCACCGCTCAACATCCTCAGCACTACCCCGCAAATCGATATCAACCTGCTGCCCAGACAGCCCGTCAAAAACGAGTAATGGCGCTACTGGACCGCTGTCAACACGACTCTTAACAGCCCTAGCCACATCAACTGGAGCGCCACTCGCAAGCCTGAGGTAACCCTCAAACGCGCACCAGTGTACCTTCTGCTGTCCTGTCATAGTTACGTTGGTTAAAGTCAACGTATTATATCCGGGTAAAACGAAGAACGCAATTCTATCCGGCTAAAACAGACTGGTGGGTTCTCACCGCTTCACAGCTTCTACGATCGTTACATGCGACAGCTAATCACCCGTATCTCCGCCCTCGCGGCCGTCGCCGCTCTGCTGGCGTCCCCTGCTGCAGCTCAAACCAACGCGGTGGCAACTCCGACGAAATGGGACGTCAACGAAAAACGGAAAACATCCCGCGATATCGAGTTCTCCACTAATGAAGGAACGTGGATGAGCGTCGACGTATCGCCCGATGGCAAGACGCTCGTTTTCGACTTGCTCGGCGACATTTACACCATGCCCGTTTCTGGAGGGCAGGCAACCCTCGTTAGGGGTGGAGCTGCGTATGAAACAATGCCGAGGTTCTCGCCCGACGGGAAACGCATCGCATTTACGAGCGATCGCGATGGACTGGAGAACATATGGACTATGAACTTGTCCGGTGGTGATTTGAAGCAGCTTTCCTTTGAGCGTGAACGACAGGTTTCAAACCCTGCTTGGACGCCAGATGGACGTTATGTCGTAGCACGTAAGCATTTTCGTAATACACGCTCACTTGGCGCTGGTGAAATGTGGTTGTATCACATTGCTGGAAGCGCGGGGATTAAGCTTACCGACCGTCGTAACTGGGAACAGAACGCAACAGAACCGACAGTCTCCCCTGACGGACGATATGTATTCTTTTCGGAAGATGTTTCGCCAGGTGGTGGCTTTCAGTACAATCGCAATCCGCACGGCGGAATTTATGTAATTCAACGACTCGACAGAGAAACCGGACAAAGAACAACATGGTTAGGCGGAACTGGCAGCGCACTGCGTGCACAGATCTCGCCCGATGGCAAAACTATGGCGTTCGTCCGGCGTGTTGACACCACATCTGTTCTCTTTCTGCACGATATGGAAAGTGGCGAGAACCGCGCGCTGTGGAACGGATTGGATTTAGATCAACAAGAAGCGTGGGCAATTTTCGGAACATATCCTGGCTACGCATGGACACCCGATGGTAAGAGCATCGTAATCTCTGCAAAAGGAAAGTTTTGGAGAGTCGACGTTGCAAATGGTTCACCTGTCGAGATTCCGTTCACTGCTACGGTTAAGCAAACAATCACTGATGCAGTAAGATCTCCGCAAGAAGTTGCACCAGATCAGTTTGACGTACGCATGTTGCGTTGGGTGTCAGTTTCGCCAGACGAACGACGTGTTGCGTACAGTGCATTGGGCAAGCTTTATGTAAGAGATTTGCCTGAAGGCACTCCGCGCAGGGTAACGTCGCAATCATCTGACTTTGAGTTATATCCGCGCTGGTCGCCTGACGGTCGATCGATTGTATACTCTACGTGGAACGATGAGAACTTCGGTGCAGTACGAGTTGTGAATGTCGACGGCACAGCGTCTCGTGCAATTACATCCGTTAAAGGTCACTACATTGAGCCGCGCTTTTCGAACGATGGAAAGCAGATCGTCTTTAGACGAATCAGTGGTGACGGATTGAGAGGTAGCAGTCATTCGCGAAATAGCGGCGTTTACGTTGTTGCCGCTACTGGTGGCGAGCCGCGCCTAGTAACAACCGAGGGTTCAGATCCTCGCTTCAACAAAAGTGGAGACCGTCTTTTCCTTCAATCATTTGATGGCGGGCGTTCTTCACTTATAAGTGTGAACCTAAACGGAAGTGAGCGTCGAGTTCATATCGGCGCTGCTAACGGTGCGCAGTTCACTCCGTCACCCGACGAAAACTACGTGGCGTGGGTGGAGCGCTTTAATACTTACGTAGCACCAATGCCTATTACAGGTGCTTCAGTAACGGTTGCGCCAACCACGACTGAAATTCCTGTCAGGCGTCTGTCACGCGATGCCGGAAGTTTTTTACATTGGTCTAGTAACGGTCAAAGGGTTTACTGGGCACTAGGACCAGAGCTGTTTCAACGCGATCTTGCACATACGTTCGCGTTTGAAGCCATTGATACTGCGTCTATTCGTAGAACGCCTGAAGTGGCAGGCCGCTTTATCGGATTCAAGGCGAATCATGATCGTCCAAACGGCGTAGTTGCACTCGTTGGCGCGACCGCTATAACAATGAACGGAGCCGAAATCATTCCGTCGTCAACAATCCTAATATCGCGCAACAGGATTACAGCGGTTGGCCCGTCCTCGCAGGTGACAGTACCGGCGGGTGCGCACAAAGTAGACGTTTCCGGAAAGTTCATAATGCCTGGGATCGTCGATGTTCATGCCCACGTGGGCACCGGGTCTAATGGCATTACACCGCGCAACAACTGGGCATTCCTTGCCAATCTTGCGTTTGGTGTAACGACTTTGCATGACCCATCGAACAACACAGAGATGATATTCAGCACCTCAGAAATGGTGCGTAATGGTGACATAGTTGGACCACGCATTTTCTCGACTGGAACCATTTTGTATGGTGCTGAAGGTGGAGCAAAAGCAATTACCACGTCGTATGAAGATGCGCTATCACATTTGCGTCGTATGAAAGCAGTGGGCGCCTTTAGTGTGAAGAGTTACAATCAGCCGAGGCGTGACGCGAGACAGCAGATCGTTGAAGCGGCTCGTGAACTCAACATGCTAGTTGTGCCAGAAGGTGGAAGTACATTTTTCTTTAACATGACGCACGTACTAGATGGTCACACGGGTCTTGAGCACAACATTCCTGTGGCACCACTGTACAACGATGTGCTTTCACTAATGGCAGCAGGAAAGACGTGGTACACACCAACACTTATTGTTAACTACAACGGCCTGAGCGGAGAGTACTACTGGTATCAAGAGAGCGACGTGTGGCGCGACGAACGACTTCGCAGGTTTACTCCAGCCGCCGTATTAGACGCTCGCGCTAGACGCAGAGAGATCGCTCCTGTTGAGGACTACAGTTACGTTCGTTCATCGAAAGCAGCTAAAGCGCTTCTCGATAAGGGAGTCCAAGTTCAGCTTGGTGCGCACGGCCAGATTCAGGGCGTTGGTGCGCACTGGGAGCTGTGGATGCTACAGCAGGGTGGCATGTCAAACTTTGAAGCACTACGTGCCGCGACACTGCATGGTGCAGAGTATCTAGGTATGGAACGGGACATTGGTTCGCTTGCCGCTGGCAAACTTGCCGATCTCGTTGTACTCGACAAGAACCCGTTGGACAACATTCGCAACACAACGAGTATCCGCTACGTGGTTATTAATGGCCGTCTGTATGACGGTGAGACACTCGCGCAACTCGGCAACCATCCAGCAAAAGCGCCGACTCCGATTTGGAGTGGAGTAACGGAAACAGAGACAGTTTTACGTGGCCACTAACGTAGAGCCCAGTGCGCGAACTTAGTGCATTTAGCCTAACGTAAGACGCAACGCACCGACTTTCTGCTGGTGCATTGTGGTATAGAGCTGCTACAACAGGTTTGTAGCAGCTCTATACCTTTTACGGTGCTGACTAATGCCTACAAACGGCAGGTGCTTCGAGAGTTTGGTTACGCCCGAGTGTAGTTACCTGCAAAAGTTGTACACCGGCAGGTTCAGTAGGCGCCAACGTTATTGTCACACGCAGATCGCCCGTTGCACACCGCAAACGCCAGCTTCCTCGAAGTGCATTTAGCGGCACGATCTCGCCTTCTGTTTTACACTGCTCACCTACAGAGGCGCGAAGTTGTTCGATCGCCGCCTTTCTGCGCGGTTTACTTTCGTCTAGAAACAAGTTCATCGCTGCAAGCGAGTCTGCCAATGCGTCGTTCCAGTTTGTAACAAGGCGTGTAACCTGCTGCTGTCGCGTTAGTAAAACAGGGGCAGGCACAGGAACACGTGCCGTCATACCACCGCTACGCGCAAGAACGTCAACAGCTTGTTCAACAACCGCAGTCCATCCTGTATAGGTAAGGTTTCCTAGCGCAACGATGCCAACGCCTTGATCTGGCATCCATCGCATAATAGAGCCGAATCCGGGAAGGCCGCCGGTATGTGACACCGAGCTACGTATCAAGCAGTTCTGCCGCACACCAAGCCCGAAACCGTAGCCGCCTGCAGAGAGTGTTAATGAGCCATCGGAATCTCGAACGGCAGTAGCACCGTTGTAACGCGACACCTGTTGCATCTCTCTTAGCGAAGAGCGTCGTAGCGGCCCAACGTCTGCATCGTCACGCGCTGGCCAAGCGTCGAGCATAAAAGCTACCCATTTGCTAAGGTCAGCAATCGAAGTGAGCATTCCTCCCATTGGTCCAAAGGCGCCATCTGGGAGTTGCGCTTCCTCAACCCACTTGTTGTCTTGACGTCTGTATCCGTGAGCTAGTCGCTGTTCGGGTACCGATGCAGCTTCTAGAGTCGTTACAGTCATACCAAGCGGAAGTAAAATTTTCTGGTTTAAATACTGCGCGTAAGTCATACCAGATACGTTGGCTACTATTCGGCCTATAATTGCGAAACCGAAATTAGAGTATTCATAGTTTGTCCCTACAGCGGTTGAAAACGGTATACCACTAAGCATCATCTGCGACATCGCAGCGTCTGTCGCTGCCAACTGTTGATCGCCCCACGGGTTGTCTTCAGGAAAACCAGCGGAGTGAGAGAGTAAGTCACGAACAGTGATTCGGCGAGAATCTTTCGTTGGGTAGCGCAGACTCTTCAACTCAGGTACATACTGTTCAGCCGGCGCATCGAGAGACAGCTTTCCCTCATCGCGTAGTTGCAGAACAGCAGCAGCAGCGAAGCTTTTCGACATCGATGCAATTCTGAATACAGTGGATGTATCGACAGGTGAGTTGGTTGCGACATTTCGCAGTCCACCGACCGCAATATGCGCTAGCTTTCCGTCAATGATTATACCGTAGCCATAGCCAGGCACATTACGCTGAGCAGCGAAAGATTTAATTAAGCTATCAATCGTTGGTATGGTAGCACGTAGCTTTGCGTCACGTTGCGGATCTGTGAAGGCAGGCGGTGACGCCGCGCTAGAAAGTGCGTTCTGCGCATGTACCGTACTTGAAGCAACAAGGCACGTGGCTAGGACGGTCGCAAAACTTTGGATTTGCTTGGGTAGCATGACGATAGTGGTTTGCGGAAGGCGGAGTTGAGAAGTGATGTAGTGTAAGCTTTCGCTACATCACGCGAGTGAAGTCACGACAGTTCGGGGCGTTGTAAATGAAAGTCGGTTGCGCTTTGAAACTGGTGGGCAACAGCTAGGATTTTGTCGTCCTCGTACAGGTTTCCGATTATTACCGCAGCGACCGGCTGAACTTTGTTTTCCCAACCAGTAGCTGGCGGAGGACATGATCCAGCAGCTGATACGAGTTTACCCATTTTATAGGGCAATACGACACAAGGATGTCCCGTCTGTGCAGTGGCTCCTATATCCGCTGTAGGTGCAGCAATGAACATATCCAACTCTTTCATGTATGCTTCCCACGCAGTCATAAGTGCAAAACGTCTGCGCTGATTCTGCAAGAACTGGTAAGCGGAAACAGATCGTCCTCTAACGAATCGCGGATTCCAATCGGCGGGAGCCATGCATGACGCACTACGCGGCATCGCGGAGTTGGCTGATGCGGCACCTCCGGACCCGGCACCTCCTGCTCTCCCTGATACCGAAGCCGCGGCTGCATTTAGGTCGATTCCTGTTTCCTTTGCTTTGCGCTCAACATAGTCTTCGAACGCAGCAGCGTATTCCACATTCAAACCTCCACCAGCCATTCCGGCCACTGTTGGTCGTGCGCCAACTGAAATAGGGTTCACACCTAGTTCGCGCAGCTTCGCAACAAACTCTGCGGGCGCATTTGGATCTACTCCAATTCTAAATGACGATAGCGATACGTTTCGATTGAACTGAAACGGCGTAGTAACAGTAGACGGATCTTTCTCGTCTACGCCATGAAGTACGTTGAATACCATTGCACAGTCTTCGGCGCTGCGTGCCATGGGGCCAACTCTATCTTGCGACCACGCGAGTACCATTCCGCCATGTCTGCTTACTCTACCAAAGGTCGGTCTTAGCGCCGTTATCCCAGTACGAATAGCGGGTGACACTATTGAACCTTGGGTTTCAGTGCCTATCGCGAATGCAACACATCCTGCGGCGGTAGCTGCCGCTGGGCCTGCCGACGAACCACTGGACCCGATGTCTGGATTCCAAGGATTATTTGTTCGACCTCCAAACCACCAGTCGTTCTGAGCGAACAAACCAGTGGAAAGCTTCACTAGCAAAATCGCGCCTGCCTCACGTAAACGTACAACTATTTCAGAATCCTCATCGATAATTCGATTCTCAAAATCTTTGGCTCCCCAAGTTGTACGAACACCGCGCGTGCTGAACAAATCTTTAAGCCCGTAAGGCAAACCATGTAGAGCACCGCGGTAGCGACCGTTCCGAATCTCTTCATCTGCGCGTCGTGCCTGTTCACGCGCTTGAGATTCCATAACAGTTACCGCGAAGTTCAAAGTCGGGTTGTACTTGCTTATACGTTGCAAGTAAATGTCGGTGAGTTTCGACGCTGTGAGTTTTCTATCTCTTATTAGCGCCGACAGCTTGCTAGCCGGCAAAAAGGCAATGTCTTCGTCTGACGTCGGTAGCGGTCCGCTCCAGTCGGAAGCAACAAACTCTGCGCGTTCGAAGGCGCTCCACCCACGTTCTCGAGCAAGCTTCGCTGTGAGCGCTCCAACGCCACCTACGTAGGGTTGGAACTGCAGTGCCGGTGGTTCGGCGTTGCCCAACGCAAGTGGCGGCGCCTGCTGTTGTGCTACAGCCGATGCACCTGCCGTCGACGAAGCGCCCGACGTTGTCTGCGCCTTTAGTGTGCTGGCAGCTCCTACTGTCCCGCCTAAAGCGGTGGCCGCTGCTGTTGCAAGCGTGCTTACAACGAACTGTCGACGACCAACGTCGTTCGAGCTGCCACGGCCAACGTCGTTGGCTGCTCTACTTAGTGGCTGTGCCGCAGGTAGCTCTGAAGTGGGATCGCTATCGTTCATTTAACGCGTGGGCTGGAGTTAGAGCCGTCACAAACGGAGGGGGGAGGGGAGGGGGGAGGAGAGTAGATGGTAGCACTCTAAAGAGGAGTACTTTGATAATCTGTGCACCGCACGCAATGCAGCCAGTCTTAGAATGGGTTAGAATCACAGATGCACCGTAGAACTCCCTTTTTCCCGTGGCTGCGCCATAGCCCCAAAGTTGCTGTGGCCACTTTCTTAGCTCTTCTCTTGTTGGCATTGGTTGTACGGCACTTCATAAGCGAGCCGTCGTCCTCAGCCGCTACGTCTGCTTTTCCCAGCTCTCAGCTTTCTGAGTCAGGCGTGCACGTTTTGTCGCCCGCAGCAGTTGGTGCACGGTTCCCTGCACTGGCGCGGAACAGCGACGGGCGGATCGCAATGGTGTGGACAGAGAAGGGTGCTGATTCTATTCCTGAAGTCCGCATGGCAATACAGAGTTCCAACATGGAGTGGGGCATCGCGCACACAGTTGTTCGCAGCGAAAGCCTGTTCGTGAACTTTGCTGACATTCCTAAAGTGGTTTGGCTTCCTAATGGTGAACTCGTAGTCGCTTGGCTACAGCGTTCAGGGAGCGGCAAGTATGATTACGGCATTCGTTTAGCGCGTTCTTCAGACGACGGTCAAAGCTGGCAGGGTATGTCTCCACCTCATGATTTAGCAGAAACAGGAGAACATGGTTTTGTTTCGCTCGTTGCAGTGCGCAGCAACAACGTTGGCTACGGAGAAAAGGCTTCGCGCGAATACTCAACTAACAAAGGCGTTTCGAAAAACGTGTCACGCGATAGCTCTTCAAGTGATAGCGAACCAATAGTAGGCATAAGCTTCCTTAACGGCCATACACATGGCGCTTCACATGGCGCGACGCAGTTGGTGTACACTGAACTCAGCCGCAATGGTTTAGTCGCATCCACACGTGTACTCGACCTGCGAGTGTGTGATTGTTGCCAAACGGCGATCGCGGCTTCGGTGCGAGGAAATATCGTAACCTACCGTGACCGTAGCGACAGTGACATCAGAGACATTTACACCGTTAGAGAAAGTGCGAACGGTTGGTCGTCACCCGTTGCCGTATCTAATGACAGATGGATGATAACCGGCTGCCCAGTTAATGGGCCCGCTATTTCAGCAAATGGTGAGGTTGTTTCAGTAGCATGGTTCTCTGCTGCGAATGACAGCGCTAAGGTGCAATTAGCTTTGTCAACGAATGGTGGCGAAACGTTTTCGCCTGCCATACGCATAGACGAAGGTGCTCCGGCAGGGCACGTTGCTGTTATCACAGATTCATTAGGGAACACTTTTGTGTCATGGTTAGAACGCTCAAACGACTCATTAAGTGTTAGTATGCGACGTATAGCGAGTGACCATACGCTATCATCTGCATTTGTTCTTGCGAAAGTAAGTGGACTACGGGCCACTGGTTGGCCGGCGATTGTTATGGACAGCGGTGGCCGTGGCCTATTCGCTGCGTGGACCGTTTCTGGCTCTCCTTCCACCATCGCTACTCAACACGTTCCAGCTTCAACTTTCAGATGATAAGAACGGATAACGATTCTCAGAAACAGAGCTTTGCCGCACAAAGATTTATGCGGTCGCTGCTGTTGTTTGTTTCCGCTATAGCGGTAGCGTCGGGATGTACATCTTCAGATGATGCAAACGGTGATGGTACTAAAAGAAAGTCTAGGCGCGTTGAAATAGGACAGGAGATACCATCCTATACTGCTGCAGCACTTACTGGCGATGCTAATTCGTTGTCTTCGCTACGAGGAAATGTTGTACTACTTAATGTATGGGCAACGTGGTGTGTCCCCTGCCGCGAAGAGCTCCCGGATCTTCAAGAGTTGTACTTGCGCTTTGGCAGCTCAGGGCTGACCGTTGTGGGTGTAAGCATAGACAATGGCAACAATACTACAGAGATCGTAGAGTTCGCGGCCGAACATGGTGTAACGTTCCCAATATGGCACGATCCCGCAGATCGTATCTCAGGGATTTTTCTTGCCAACGGAGTTCCTGCTACCTACCTCGTTGGCAAGGATGGGACACTACGCCGAAGATGGATGGGGCCAATTACGCGTAATGACCCTGTGCTTAACGACGAACTCAACAAAGCACTTAGCGAGCAGTAGTGCGTTTGGGATCACGCAGTCGAATAAGTCCTTCCTGCGCGACAGAAGCAACTAGACTGCCGTTTGCCGCAAATATTTGCCCAGTAACAAAGCCACGCGCACCAGATGCACTAGGACTGGTGTTTGTGTACAAGAGCCATTCATCGGCACGGAATGGGCGGTGCATCCACAGCGTGTGGTCGAGCGACGCTATCATTAAACGAGGATCGCGGTAAGACACATTGTGAGGCATTAGCGCCGTTGTTAGGAAACCATAGTCTGACGCATACGCAAGTATAGCTTGGTGAAGTATCGGCTCATCAGGAAGCTTAGAAACTGTTCTAAACCAAACCTGACGCACCGCTTCTCCCTGTTCATAATGCAAAGGATCGCGAGGATGTATTGAGCGAACATCTAGCGGCCTGTCTTGCGTTAGAACCGGTCTTAACTGGAGTGGAATATCAGCAGCGTGCGCACGGATTAAGTCTAGTTCTTTCTCAAGCGACTCGGGGTGCGGCACAGCTGGCATTGCATCCTGATGCTCCATTCCATCTTCAAAAACATGGAACGATGCAGATAAATGGAATATGGCTTCACCATGTTGAATCGCAGTAACTCTACGACTGGTGAAGCTTCCACCGTCTCGTGGCCTGTCTACGAAGTAAACAATGGGTGCCTTGAGATCGCCTTCGCGAAGAAAGTAACCATGAACCGAGTGCGCTTCCCGTGGAGTGTCAACAGTTCGTCTCGCAGCAACTAGCGCTTGCGCAAATACCTGCCCACCGAAAACGCGCCCAGTTCCTAAATCACGATTCCGGCCGCGATAGATATTTACTTCAAGTGGTTCTAGCTCTAAAAGCGATAAAAGTTCTGCGACGATACTCATATAAGCTTTGTTCCGTTATCAACTGGTTGGTCGGGAACACACAAAACTACAGCACCATCTTGGTTGTAGAAGCCTGTAACTAATACTTCGGACATCATCGGCCCTATTTGTCTTGGAGGGAAGTTAACGACTGCAACTACTTGCCTTCCGACAAGCTCCTCAGGACGGTATAGATTGGTTATCTGTGCGCTTGATTTCTTCACGCCAATTTCGCTCCCGAAATCAACCTGTAACCTAATAGCAGGCTTCTTCGCCTCAGGAAACGGTTCAGCAGCAATAACTGTCCCGACGCGAAGTTCAACCTGCTCAAAATCATTCCACGATATGGTTTTCACGCTACCTCACCTCATCCAATGGCAGGTGTAGCCATCAGGATTCTTTTGGAGGTAGTCCTGATGATAGTCTTCAGCAGGGTACCATTTAGATGCGGCCTCGATCGTCGTTACTACTGGCGAGTCCCACAAACCAGAAGCGTTCACTCGTTGGATAACGCGTTCAGCAATCTCTCGCTGCGCATCTGATTGTGCGAATATTGAAGACCGATACTGCGTGCCGCGATCATTCCCTTGTCTGTTCTCAGTCGTAGGGTCGTGCAAACGAAAGAACCAATTCTCAAGAAGTGTTTCATAACTCAAAACCTCTGGATCGAAAACAATTCGCACGGCTTCTGCATGCCCAGACTTACTGTCGTGCGTGTCCTTATACACCGGATTCTCAACCCACCCACCGGTGTATCCGACCTCTGTATCAAGCACGCCAGGCACCGCTCGCAGAATCTCTTCCACTCCCCAAAAGCAGCCGCCAGCTAGAATCGCCTCCTCGCCTTTCATCTTAGTCCTCACCCGCTCCGTCGTTAGAAAAAAGTGAACAGAACTCGCCGTACCCTTCGCGCTCAAGATCTGAGACGGGAATAAATCTTAGGGAAGCGGAGTTAATGCAGTAACGCATCCCGCCCTTCGAAGCAGGGCCGTCTGGGAACAGGTGACCTAAGTGCGATCTTGCCCCCCGCGACTTTACCTCTACTCGCCTCATTCCGTAGGAACTGTCAACATGCTCAGTAATGTTGTCCGCAACCGGCTTCGTAAAACTCGGCCATCCAGTTCCAGAGTCAAACTTATCTAGCGAAGTGAAGAGAGGTTCGCCGCTTACAATGTCAACATACAAACCGTCTTCATGATTGTCCCAGTATGCGTTCCGAAACGGCGGTTCTGTACCGCAGTTCTGTGTAACCTCATACTGTTCTGCAGTTAAGCGTAGCGCTATGTCCGCGTTGTCTGGCTTCTCGTCGTCTGGCTCGTCATGGTCTGTCATCATAGCTCCCTTCAGGGCGTATAGTATTAAATCTAACAATACCCCGCGCCAAAGCTCATGTTACACTAGTACAGTTTCGCCCACGAACTAAAACAGATACCACCATGTCTTTCCGCCGTCTGTCTTTATCCGTTGTAGCAGCGATGCACCTCGGAACCTCTGTGTCTCTCGCGCAAGGCGCGGCCGCCGAACTGCCAATGCCTGAGTTTCAGGCTAGGCGGGACTCGCTTGCCGCATTAGTGGGAAATGGCGTCGTGCTTGCATTCGGTGGGCGTGCGCTTGTTCACGATTTTCACATGTTTTATCAACTCCCCTCGTTTAGGTATCTCACTAACCTTAACGAACCGGATGCTGCCTTCTTAATGGTGGTACGCGAAGGGAAAGGAGCTAGTACGCTTTTCCTAACCGAGCTCGACGCGCGAACGGCGTTCTATTACGGGAAACGGACAGATTCGCTAACTAGCATCTCGGAGTTTGGGGTTGCTGGACGATCATTCGCCGCGCTGAATCCGACAATCGACTCGTTGGCTAAACTCGGTCTCCCTTTCTACCATATCCCCGATGTCGAAACAACTGACTTTGCTAGGTTAGACACTTTAACAAGGGGACAGGAAACTGTTAAGCGACTCGCCTCATCGTTCCCGACGTTAGAGATTCGCAATGCCATGCCTCTCGTTTTGCGGCTTAGAGCTCGAAAGTCTAGCGCAGAGATGGCTCTACTACGAAAGGCAGCAGAAATAAGCGCAGAAGGTCATCGTGCTGCGATGCTATATCCAAATCCCATGCACGAGTACGAACTTCGTGCAACACTCGAGTATGAGTTTACTAAACGTGGTGCAGAGCGCCCTGCTTACGGTTCAATTGTTGGCGCTGGTGTTAACGGAACCACCTTGCACTACATGAAGGACAGCGATCCTGCGCGACCAGGAGATGTAGTCGTTATGGATGCAGGTGCTGAGTTCCGCGGTTACGCGGCTGACATAACAAGAACTATTCCGGTTTCAGGTAGGTTTACCGCTGAACAGCGCGAGTTGTACCAGATAGTGCGTGACGCGCAGGATATAGCAGAGCGCATGTCTCAGCCGGGCATGAGCGTTAGAGCAGCAGCAGACTCTTCAGTTGCCGTTCGCACTCGTGGACTCGCAAAACTAGGACTCATAGAGAGTGAAACCGCTATGTTCGACCCGCCATGGAACGTGAACTGTGAGCGCGTTCCTGCTCAGTGTAGGCAGAGCAACCTTTGGACTATACACGGAATTACTCACGGCTTAGGGCTTGCCGTGCACGACCCAATGCAAGGCACAGGTGCGTCTGCCACTTTTCAGGTAGGCGATGCATTTACGATAGAACCTGGCATTTACATCAGTACACGGGCGTTAGACGTATTACCAGATACACCCCGCAATCGCGCTTTTATCGCAAAGGTACGTAGCACTGTGCTTCGCTATCAGCACACGGGTATCCGCATAGAGGACGATTACATAATTACCGACAAAGGACTCGAGCGCATATCTCACACTGTACCACGAGAAATCGATGAGATCGAGGCACTTATGTCTCGTCGCGCGCGTATTCAGCCGTAGAGCCAACCTCCGTAGAGCCAACCGCAGTTTGTAGCACGCCAACGTATACAGTTCGTCGCAACGTTTCCCTACATGGACAGACGCAGCTTTATTTCTAAACTCAGTAAGTTCGGAGCTTCACTTCCACTGTTGGGAGCAGCTCCCGGGCTTTTGCGCGCGCAAAGCAATGAGTTTGTGTTTGCTAGACTGCGCTACGATTCTGGAGATTGGGACTACAACCCCAAAGTTGCTGCGAACGTATTGGATGCGGTTGTTCAGTACACAGATATCCCAATTCAGCAGAAGGAGATCGTCATAACCGCCGACTCTCGCGAATTCTCCGCCTTCCCTTTTGTGTTCATGACTGGTCACAAGCTGGTTCGTTTTTCTGAGAAGGAGCGGCAAGGGATTATTCGTTTTGTTGAGAATGGCGGCCTGCTCTTTTCAGACGACTGCAATCACGATGTAAACGGTCTTTACGCCAAGTCGTTTGAAGCCGAGATGCAGAAGGCGTTCGCCAGCGGAAGTAAGGACGTATTACCAAAGATCTCTAACAAGCACGCGCTGTACTCTGCATTTTTTAAGTTTCCCGATGGCCCTCCACAAACCAGTCATGAGTTGAACGGATGGGGAGACAACATTGTGCATGATTACATGCGTGGTATCGAGCACAGAGGTCGCTTAGGAGTCATTTACTCTAACAAAGACTACGGCTGCGAATGGGATTACGATTGGAAGAACAAGCGTTTTCGTCGGTCGGATAACACACGCTTTGCAGTGAACATTGTTGTTTATGCGATGACATAGTAAGTGCTAAATACAGCGTAAACGCGGCGGCACTAACGTAACCCAATGGTGTGTTTGTCTACTTTAGCATACGCAAACACAGAAACGAAAAGGCCGGCATAGTCGCCGACCTTTTCATTTGTTCAGCTGCCGAACTTCGATTAATCGAACGCGCCGCCTACTGGGATCTTGCGAATAAGCAGCCACGGAGAACCGTGTGAGATGCTGTTGGTTTGAGTTGGCTGACCTTTCGCGTCGCCACCAGTGCCGTGCATCTCCCATTCGCTTGGACCAGTGATACCGTCTAGGTTGGCCCAGAAATCTGTTGTAATAGCGTTGTACGTAACGTCCGTGACCATTCTGGTAATCTTGCCGTTCTTAATTTCCCAGAATACGTGGCCACCGAACTGACCGTTATAGCGTTGCTGATCGATGGAATAGCTTCCGCGACCATCAATCATCACGCCATCCTTAACGTCGGCGATAAGTTCAGCCTTTGATGGCGAATTCGCCGGTCCTGCGTCAACGTGAACGTTAGGCATGCGCAAGAACGGATAGTCGCGCCACGTTGTCGCATACGTACATCCGCGACTGAAGTTCTCACCAACGAGATGTGCCGTTTCACGGTTCGTTTGCAAGCCAACGAGAATACCGTCACGAATGAGCGGCCACTCTTGAGTCTTAACACCGTCGTCATCGTAACCGGTTGAACCCAGTCCAGCGCTTGTCTTGTCACACGTGACGTTGAACATCTTTGAGCCATACTTGAGCTTGCCTAGGTCGGAAAGCTTCACGAAACTCGTACCAGCGTAGTTCGCTTCGTAACCGACTATTCTATCAAGCTCCGTCGCGTGTGCTACGATCTCATGGATCGTGAGCATAGCATGCGACGGCGACAAAATAAGGTCACGCAAACCACTAGCTCCTAAAGGCTTCGCGGTACAGAACTCAACTGCCTCGCTGGCAACGCGCTCTGCTGCTTCAAGGAAATCGGTTTGTTCAGCAACCTCCCACCCACCGCACTGAGCAATACCAGGGTAGTTACGTGTGCGAGTTACATCGCCGACCTTAGCGGTAACACTCATGGTAGGAGTTGTGGTAAACAACTCTTGCTCAATGTACGAACCTTCCGATGACGCGAAGTAGCGCCATTCATAGCCGCAGTTTGCAGACACGTTTACCGCAGTAACTCCTTTTACGGTACTAGCCTTGTCTACGATTGCTTGCGCCCACTTCTGTTTATCTGTCGCTGAAACAGAGGTTGGATGCTTTTTGAAAGGTGTGATGTAGTTGTCTATGTGAGCTTGTACTGGGGCAAGCTTTAGGTCCGCGCGTTTAGCAATTGCACTGGCTTTTGCAACCTCAGTTGCCATGCGCGTAATGCGACGAAGTTCGTCCTCTGTAAGAATCGGAGAGCTAGCGAATCCCCAAACGCCACTGTGAATGACACGTACGCCAAAACCACCTACACGACGATCCGCGTCTGAAGGGATTCCAACGTTGCCGCCGCCACCACCACGTCCTCCCCCTCTACCGCCACCACCGCCGCCACCACCACGTCCTCCAAAACCACCGCCGCCAGGACCTACCGCCGCCGTGCCTTCCGCACGGAAAGTAGCAGAACCACCGGGCAAGCTCGACGTCATAGTGAAACGGACGTCTGCGTAAGAACAACCCGCAAGTTTCGCTTCACGGAGCACTATGTCAGCGAGCCCCTTAAAGCGCGTTTCCAAAACTCTACCAGTTGGAGAGTCAGCAAGCGTTTGCGCAAACAGCTCGTTCGAGTAAAGCGAAAGGGCAGCCGTAGCGCCAACACCTTTGCCTACAGTACGAAGGAATTCACGACGTGAAGAGCTCATACCTGTTCCCTGTGCTGGCGCCTGCTACGCTGCAGGCTGTTCGTGTGAAAGGAAGTAAAACCACGTTCGTATACACGCATCAAACTGCCGGTGAAAGTGATGTCATGTAGAAATCCTCAATTCGTACAGGTGGTACGAGTGCAGCGTTAGAGCTGTCAAATGACTCGCTCGTTAACATAGGAACAGGCTTACCAACCAAAGAAAGGTTGTTGTAGCCAACAAGCGGCGACATGTTCCAGCGGAAGTTCTGAACCGGACCCACGATTTCGCCGTTCTCAATTAAGAACAAACCGTCGCGCGTCATGCCCGTATTAAGCAGCGGCTGATCTTGCGAAGGAACAGCGCGGATGTACCAAAGCGATGTAACTAAAAGTCCGCGGCGCGTTTGCCGAATCATGTCTTCTATCGAAAGATCGGTTCCGCCTTGCACAAGGCTCTGAGCTGTTGTTGCGCCTTGTTGCCCAATTGCCTTGAGTACACCGTTTTCGAGCCATGTAACTGGGCTGGCCGGACGGTTATTGGGACCGATAGTCGACTGCCGAAGTATTGGATTACCGATGTCGCTCTTAAGCGAAAAACCCTCGCTAAAGAGTTTATCACCAACCTTCTTCCCGTTCATAAACTCACCAGCACCACCCATTCCGAAACCAAAAGCCGCACCGCCGCCTCCACCGAAGCCGCCACCAGCGTTAAAAATGCCGGTAACCAGTGAAAGGAAACGAGCGCTCGCGCGTGGCTCCAAAATTACGGTGTAACGTCCTGGCTCAAGTGCGCGCGCGTTGCGGCTACGCAAAGCCTTCTGCGACGCTGTCTCAGTTAGCGCGCGAGCATCAATCATGCTCAAATCTTTAACACCGCTAATTGCAGCAAAACCAGAGCCCGAGCCGTCAGGCATGCGGCACGTAAGAACAAAACCCGTGTCCGCCGAACGATAGTACGCAAACAAACCTTTGGAGTTAGCGTTGCATGTAGTCACATCGTTCTTAGGAACGTAGCCTGCGCCAACAACGCCAAGCGATTGCGACACATCCAAGCTCGTCTTCACTACTTGCGCACGTTCAGCCGGCCCAAAGTTCACAAGTTCAGGTAGCGCTGCATCAACAGGGATGTACTCCTGCGGACCAAGCAACTCCTGCAAGTTCCTAGAGTCGGACGCTTGGCGAGCTTCTGAGATAGCATCGTTGACGGCGCTCTGTATGCTCCCGTCGGTGAAGTCTCGCGTGCTGGCGAAACCGACTTTCTGACCGATACGAACCGTCACACTTAACTGGCGGTCGAACTGGACCAGATTCGTTGTGATGGTAGAGTTTGCCCACCTGGTGCCGGAGCGTTCACCCCCTGTGAGGGTTACCTCGACGGCATCAGCGCCCTTCGCCATGTCGATCGCCTTGTCGGTGATCGCTTTTGCTTGTTCGCGTGTGTACATGCCTTGGTTTACGCGTGGAAGGAAGAAATGCTGACTTGTGCTACGGTTTGCCCGAACGGCGTCGTAACCACCATTCCGCGCCGAGCAAAACTGTGAGAGGAAGGATCCACCATGGAGACCTCATGGGGTGCCACTGTACGCGTGCGGTAGGTGCATCAAGTAGCGTGTCCAACGATCGGGAAGCAGCTGTAGCCGTTGCCACCAACTGACCACCGCCGGTAGCCTCCGAAAGTGCTCGGAGACCACCCAGTAGGTTTGCAGAAGTCGAAACCGGTTGAGCCCCGCCGGACAACAATGTCCTTCCCACTGCAACCGTACCCGTCGTTGCACCACCGTGGCCCGAAACAACATCAACTTCTTGTGTATCAGCGAACGTACCGCCGAGCGCAGAAACGCGCACTTCCAGCCTGTATCTCCCCGGTTGCTCAGGCGAAACAAACTCTCCCCCCAACAAACCGGGCTGTGAAAGCGGAAACAAGTGTACCTCCCGCCCCCGCGTCATAGTCGAATCTTCAACTGAACGCAAAATAGCACTAGCCTTTACCTCGACATTCTCAGGCACCGCTCTAGAACCGCTAAGCGCACTGAACACATCACGTACAACAACATTAACGGTATATGAAGTACTAGGCCTTAATATGCTCGTATTCCCAGCCACAACAGTTGGACGTTTCGCCGGATAAGCCAAACTCGGCGATAACCGAACCTCTATTGCTGGCACCGCAAGAGAAGCCGCATCCGCCAGAACTGCATTCCAAGTAGCAGCGAACTGTGAATCGTTCGAATCGCGGTACCGCCAAGCATCAAGTGCGCCGCTTACCCACACGCGCCCAATACCGACCGGCACGTTGTACAACAACGGTAGCGTATCAGTTCCAACAGAATGCGCTAAGACCGTAGCGCCTGCAGGAACGGCTACGGGAGCCATCCACTCACTAACACGAAGCGAAGGAATAGCTGCGCTGTCATTGTGAAACGGAGCATCAACAGCTCCTGCGATCACCGGAAATGCATTTACAACGGAACCGGTACGCCACTCCTTCACCGCAGTGAGCGACTCTGTATATCCTTGCGACTTCGAATCGAACAGTAACAATACTGAGCCACCGTGCTCCTTGAGATAGGCTTCAATACCGCTAACATCGGCGCGCGACAACCTTTCTGGGGCACCAACGACCAGTAAATCGACAGATGAAAGAGCGCTAACTGTAAGGGCTTCGGTGGGAGCATTACCACTCACAGAACGGACGCCGCGCGATGTAGCCGTGCGCGAGGAAACAATGAACCTATTATCGAGTTCAGCGTTTCTGCGCACAAATGTAGACATCCATGAGGCGCGCACGTCATGAAAATGGACCCTGTACTTTTTCTCCTTTACCTGCACACCAATAGAAACAGTATCGATGTCACTTCCGTCACTGCCTGAAGCAACGATAGTGAGTTTCTCATTGCCGGCCGTAACTAGTGGCAACGCAAAGGTGTGAAGGAAAAAACTACTATCGTTGTAGACGTGGCTTACCGTTGCAGCAGCCATAACAACGCTACCTTTACGCAACTCCAATACAATAGAGTCTCGAGGTGAGGCTGATTCCACTGAGACAGACAAGGCAGCCGGTTCATTTAGCAAAACATGTGAGGGGTAGTCAACGCCCGTTATACGCACGTCTTTTGTTGTGTTAACAACCACAACTGGCGCCGTCGCCGGCACCGATGACACAAGTGATTCATCTAGAACAATAGCTGCATCGGCCGGAACAGAGGCGAACACCGCATCGTACTTGTCATATAGCTGAGCACGTAGCTGTTGCGCAGCCAAAGAACTGCTGTCAGACGTTACTATTGAAACGACGGGACGTACTCTGCGCTCTGAAACAAACGACGGGTCAGCGAACGCCAAAACTACTATTAATAACGCCAACGCACGTAGTACAAACTCAAGGCGCATCGGCTTCATCTAGAAACTCCTGCGGCAGCGCCAACATGGCTGTCACGCAACAATCCATCGCGGAAACGCAAAGATGCACCGTTTCTACCAACCGAGCTCCTTACTTTACCCGTGCCTCTTGATAGCAAGGTGCTAAGCTCTTGTACCACGCTATCGACAGCCGCCCGTTTCGCTAGCGAATTGGATGATTCCGATGCACGCATTAGCTGCGCAGCTATACGTTGAGTTGACTCCGATGACGGATCGGTGGCGAGTAACGTTCTAGAAGCGCCAGCAAACGAAAGGGCTGTAAGCGAATCACTACCTTGTGTTAGCATACGCAACACAGAGAGCTGAGCATCGCGAATTTCACTTGCTTCCACCGCAGCGACAGCGCGATAGCTGCTGCTCGCATCGCTAATGTCGCCTGTTAGTCTACGCGCTAAGTCCAACTCCTCGCGTTCCGAGAACGCGCGCAGTAGGTACCGCGTACGTGTAAACGCCTCCTCCAATTGGCGCACTGCGTTTTTCTCGTGAACTAACGCTCTATCAACGTCCGCGACATTTAACGCTGTTATAGCGCGACTCATTGATCGAATGGCCGCCAGAAGCGCACTCCGACCCCTATTCTGCATTCTGCCAGCAGAAAGATCTGATTCGCTTTCCGCCTCATGAGATTCGTCCAGATCACCCATACTATTCTCATGAGTTATCGACTCAGCCAATTCACCGCCCATCATAAACACAAACTCAGCGCGCACTCTGCGTTGCTCCATAGACACTTCGCGCGCCTGTTCAAGAAACGTCGCCGAATCCATGCCCGGTTTACGCTGTATAAGCCGCTCAGTTTTTAATACCACCATCTGCTGACTGACTGCGTAACGGTCTTGTTCAGGATCAATTGAGAAACCTTCAACAGCTTCGCTACCTATAGATACTATCTCCACAATAAAGGCATCCGATTCGACGGCAGGAGCATTCGGACGATTGTCGCGTGCAGCAGCTCGATACACCACCACATCTCCGCGAATCAATCCTAGCGATGAAAGAGATAGGGTGCCGCGACCACTCCACTGCTTGCCGTTAGTACGCGATATGGAAAGTGGTACTGTGCCATCAACAAAAGTGAACTGCTCACCTGAGCCACTCACTTTGGTGTACCTAAGCTCTAAAGATTGGAGAGAGTAATCGTCGATCGCATCAATTACGACATCAATGTTTCGCAGCGTATCGTTCAAAAAAAGATCTCTGGCCGGTGAGGTGATCCTTGCAATAGGTGGCGCATCTGGCTCAGCGGTTACCCCTATTAACCTTTGTGCTCTCTCTATTCCGTCGTTGTCGAATAGACGCAGCAGTAACAACCCATCACGAGAGACTACAGTTGAGGCGACATAGCTGCCGTTTTCAATAGCTACTTTCAAAGTGTCATTGTCGTGAACGACCCCAACTGCTGCTGAAGAAGCGACCTTAATAGAAACTCTACTTCCAACCACAGCTTCAATTCGTTCAGGGTCCACAAACTCAGCTTGCTCAACCCCCAAATAAGACGGAGGGACAACCGTGACAACTGTGCGCGCAGAGGTAGGTCCCATAGCGCGCGCAAGATTGTCGGCAACAGAGCCACGCACTGGGTCGCCAGCGCGTGATGCAAGTAGCGCCATAAGAAGCAACGACAGCAGTGCAGCTGCAGCCAAACCAGCTACACGTTTTGCTGGTCTTACATCTTCTGCGTTAACGGCAGCTACTCTTGCCTCAGCTTGCGCTTTCACCCTGTCACTAACTTCACCTACTATAGGCGACTGCTGTGACGATAGCTCCCAATGGGTTCGAACAAGGTTCTGAAGACTGGGGAATAGTGACTCTGCCTCGCGTGATGCACGATCGTAACCGCCATCTCTACGTACAACGTTGACTATCGCAGCAACAACCGGAAGAACCAACGCAATCACAATTATCCAAACAGGAACACGAACAATCATCTGCGCAACGAACAGCGCCAACGCCGCCGCTATCGCTCCAACCATGAGACCTTCAATCGCATCAAATCGACGAAGGCGCTTGTTTACCGTGGCTAAGAATGTGCCAACCGCGCCGTTGAGCCTCGCAGTCATGAGAGCACCTTTGAACGCGACTTAGAAGGCATCTTAGAACGCACCTTAACGCGCCTTACATACTGTTCTACAAGTAGCGCCGTCGCAACAACGAGCCAAAACCAGCGCGAAAGTAACTTGCCATTTGACGAACGTGACGCAACATGAGAGCCCTCACGCTGTATGCTCGCAAGCTCGGCGTCAGAAAGCGAACCGTAGTCGTGTGAGTACGCCGAACCGGTATTCTGCTCGCGCAGCGACTCCAATATCGCAACTGAAACAGCAGACAGTGGCTCTGCGTTAACAAATATCTCAACGCCGGAATCAGTAGTTGCGGCATCTACTATTGTATTGCCATCGCGATTTGTGGAAATAGGCAACAAGAGCGAGTCTACCGAGGCATTAGATTTATGTATAGGAACAGCAAGTGCAGAAGCACTCGCAACACGCGAATCCCGCTGAAGCGCCAACACTATTAACGCAGCTTTCGTGTTGCTACCAAACGGATAACGTTTCCCCGCGCGGTTGCTTTGCCATGTTGAATCGCCCGCATAATACACCGATACCGGTTCGAAGCCGTTGGATTCGTAAGAATCATAGTATGGGAGCCGACTCAATAAGGAACGAAGCTGTTCAAGTTGCGCGGAAGTCCCACCCAATAGCTTAGGAACTGGCGGCAACTCCGAAACAGACGAACTGCTATATGCGGCTACCTTCTTATAACTAATTGTAGTCGAATCACCTTTCGCGAACCGTTCCACTGTAAACGCAGAAGACGGTGACGTTCTCAAAACCGGAAGCGAAGGCTCGACATGATTCGGCTCATTAACACGAACGAGTTTGATACCCATGTCTTCAGGAATGAGCGCAGCACTAAGCGCATTCACCCCTTTGTTGTATCGCATATCCGAAACAACAACAACTTCGCGAACTGCTGCAGGCTGCAATTGCAACCATTGCGCAGCCATGCTCATAGCGGCCGCAGGGTCGTTTGAGTAAATAATGCGCGATACTGCGGCCGAATCTGAAAGTCGTGATGCCGCAGCAATCATGCTGTCACGCGCAGCCGAACTGCTGTTGCTGTGAAGCGATGTATCTACAACAACCGCGCGGGCCAGATCGTCCTTGTTACCTTCTGTTCCTGACGCTGGCATGAAAGGACCAGATAGTGCAATCACGGCCGCAGCAATCGCTATCATGCGTAACACAAGTAGCAAGTAGTCAGAAGGCTTACTAGACCATTCAGGTACGGGCCTAGTTTCTGGCACAAACCTTAGCGTTGGGAAATCCACACGCTTTGCACGATGCTGAGACAGTAGGTGCAGCACTAGCGGCACCAGCAATCCCCAAAGTCCAAGTAACGCGGCAGGATTTCTTAAAACCATCTAGGCACGCCTAGATATTAGGTAGTTACGTAACGATTCACCCAGATCCTTATCGGTATCCATGCGTACGTAGTCTATCCCATTTTGCGACGCGCCTAGCTTACACCGCTCCTCAAAATCGAGAAGACGTTGCAGATACTCCTTCTGTGCAGCGATTGCGCTAACTGTTCGCTCTTCGCCTGTCTCCATATCGCGAAGTTGAAGCTGTCCGCTTAAAGGCCAGTCTCTTTCGTATGCAGACAAAACGTGCAGCATTGCGGCATCGTGCCCTCTTTGCGCCAACTGACTCATTTCTGCTAAAACTTCGTTCTCGTCATCGTAGAAATCCGAAAGCACCATAACTAAGCCTTTACGCCGCAACAGCTCGGAGGCTCGACGAATCGTATCTGCACCTTGCCAGTCTCCATCTGCTTTCAGCCCTTCAAGTGCAACCAGCAGTGCCCGCAAATGCAACCGTCCAGTGCGAGGAGGAAGATACGTAAAGTCGCCGCGTTGCCTAACTAGCAGACCGACTCCGTTACCTTGCTCAACAATCAGGTACGCTAGTGACGCAGCAAGAACTACTGAATAGCGTAACTTACTTATGCTGTTTTCAGGGAACGCCATAGAACTACTCGTATCAATGACAATCATAGTTGCCATATCCGTTGTTTCGCGAAACTGTCGCGTATACAAGCGGTTACTACGAGCAAACATTTTCCAATCTAGGTACTTAAGATCGTCACCTTGGCGGTACGGACGATATTGCTGAAACTCGGCGCCATAACCATGGAACGGACTGCGGTTTGCCCCCGTACGCACTCCTTCTACGACGACACGAGCAGCCAACTCCAAATCATCGATAGCCGCGATTACGGCCGGGGACAGCAAACTCATTAGATAACTACGGGGCGACGCTGTTCAACAACATATCGATGACTTTATCTGACGATACGCCTTCTGCCTCTGCCCGAAAGTTTACAAGAATACGATGACGCATGACCGGATGCGCTACCCTCCGAATATCGTCTAATGAAACAGCAGCTCGTCCATCTAGTAACGCCGACGCTTTCGCACCTAACAACAGCGCTTGCCCTGCCCTTGGGCCCACTCCCCAACGAACGTACTGGCGTACAGAAGCTGGTGCACTGTCATCTGCAGGACGTGATGCACGAATAAGGCGTAGTGCGTAGTCTACAACGTTGGTGGCGGCCGGTAGCTCCCTAACCAAGTGCATTACACTCGTAAGTTGAGCGCCGGTTGCCACCGCTTTAACAGCAGCAGATTGTACTGAAGTTGTATCTGCAAGGATTCTGCGCTCATCATCTAGCACGGGGTAATCCATAACCACATTAAACATGAAGCGATCAAGTTGCGCTTCCGGTAACGGATGTGTACCCTCTTGCTCAATTGGATTCTCAGTTGCGAGCACAAACAAAGGACGTTCAAGCGGATAACGCACACCTCCTGCAGTAACCTGATACTCCTGCATCGCTTCCAGGAGTGCGGCCTGAGTTCTTGGAGGTGTTCTATTTATTTCGTCCGCCAGAATAATGTTTGCAAATATAGGTCCAGGTATAAAGCGGACTTGGCGTTTCCCCGTTGTCTGATCTTCTTCAATGACATCTGTTCCCAGAATGTCCGAAGGCATTAAGTCGGGGGTAAACTGAATACGATTGAAACGAAGGTGAAGTGCGTCCGCCAACGTTTTAATGAGCAGTGTCTTAGCAAGACCAGGGACGCCGCGCAATAAACAGTGTCCGCCCGCTAACAAACACAGCAGCACTTCACGTCTTACATCGTGCTGCCCGATAATAACACGACCAACTTCTTGATCTATTAAACGTGCAAGCTTTGCTGCGTCATCAAAGCTCGTGGTGTGCGACGCTGTCTGTGTAGCTAAGCTTTCGGTCAAGGCAGGCGGGGCAAGAAGGTAGCACAAACACGAAGTGCGTTTCCGGAAGGGTATCCTTCAACGAAAACGCACAACGTGTGTACTTTGCTGCAACTTAACGCGGAACCAACTTCCAAAGCTCTCCGTCAGTCTTGTCCGTAACTATGTACAGAGCGCCGTCAGCTCCCTGCTTAACATCTCGTACACGCTGTCCGCGATCTGTTAACAAATGCTCTTCACCGACTACACGATTGCCGCGGATATCAAGACGTACCAAACGAGTATCGCGCATGCCGCCAACGAAAAGGCTGTTCTTCCAAGCTGGGAAGAGGTTGCCAGTATAGAACTGTGCACCCGATGGTGCGATAACCGGGTCCCAATAGTAAACCGGCTGTTCTAGCCCCGCCTTTGCGCTTATCGAGCCGGCAATCGGCTGCCCTGAGTATTCGATACCATAGCTGATGATTGGCCAGCCATAATTTTTCCCCTTCTCTACGAGATTCAGTTCGTCACCACCTCGTGGACCATGCTCCAGCTCCCAAAGTTTTCCGGAAGCATCGAAGGCGGCCGACTGAACGTTTCGATGACCATACGACCAAATTTCAGGACGTGCATCGCTACGGCCAACGAACGGATTGTCTGACGGGACAGTCCCATCTGTGTTTATGCGTACAATTTTGCCGAGGTGACTATCTAAATGCTGAGCTTGCGGGCGTGTGGCTAAATCAGAACGATCACCCAACGTGATGTACAGTTTACCGTCGGGGCCAACGAGCACTCTTGAACCGTAGTGTGCACGTCCGCGATAGGTTGGCATTGAGCGGAAAATCACGGTGACCTGTTCAAGACGCGTGCGGTCGGCGGATAAAATCGCTCGTGCCACCGAGGTTCCGTTGCCACCGTCTCTGGGCTCGCTAAAGCTGAAATACAGCGTGCGATCGGAAGAAAAGTTGGGGCTTAGTTCAACGTCGAGTAGCCCACCTTGCCCTGATGAGTCGACTGCCGGTACGCCAGCAATCGGAGCAGCTATCTGCCCAGCGGCCGAAACTATGCGCAGCCGCCCGCCTTTCTCGGTAACAAGAAGATCGCCGTTGGGTAGCGGCTCTACGGCCCACGGCTTGGACAAGCCGGTGGCAACCACAACAACATTAAAGGCTACATTCGACTTAACGCTGCAGCCGCGAGTTTGGCCTTTAAATGCAGGTGTGAAATTGGGGGCGTTTGCTTCACGCGTCTCAATAGGAGCGTTGCACTGCTGTGAGGAACTATCGCCGAGTGTTCCCGAAGCACTATCGAGCGAAGTGCCGCTTTGCGGTTGTGAACATGCAGCAACCGTTGTTAGCACAGCGGCAGTAGTAACACCAAGTACGGCTCGTATCGCGATCATCTGTCTCCCGTTTAGTATCGTATCCGGCTGAACACCTAAAACTAAATGCCCTGCTCCCTATTCCATGCAACTATTCCGCCAATAAGGTTGAACACCTTATCGAAACCTGCCATGCGCAGCTGATACGCTGCGGCAGCACTACGGACGCCGCTGTGGCAGTAAACCACCGTTACAATGTCACGCCTTAACCTGGGCACGTGAAAAGCTAACTCACCCATGGGTATTAGCGTGTAACCATCTATGTGCCCATCTTTTAACTCAACGGGCTCACGTACATCTATAAGTTGCATCGGCGCACGCGCCTGCAACATTGCCGCGAGCTCGGAAACTGAGATGTCATCTTCGTTATCGGTCATGTTTGGAGTAGTAGCGGGTGCGGGGACAGCGGACGGGCGCTGCTGGACACGGTTGCTATTGCGACGACTGTTATCACCGCACACTTCGCAGTCACTATCGCGCCCGATCTCGACGGTAAGAAACTCCAATTTAAGAGCATCTAGCATTAGAAGACGTCCTGCTAGAGAATCGCCAACGCCCAGTATGAGCTTGATGGCTTCAGTGGCTTGAATGGTGCCAATAATACCAGGCAAAACGCCCAGTACGCCTCCCTCCACACAGGTTGGGACCGTCCCTACCGCAGGTGCATGGGGCATGTAGCATCGATAGCAGGGGGCACCAGCAATGGCGAACACAGACACCTGCCCTTCGTTCTGATAGACAGAACCGTATACGTATGGTATGCCTAGCTGCACACAAGCATCGTTAATGGCGTAACGAGTAGAAAAATTATCTGTGCCGTCTATTACAACGTCGTAGCTAGCGAGAATAGCCGTCGCATTCATTGACGTGAGCTTCTCATTGTGAGCGACGACGTTTACGTGTGGGTTAAGAGAACTCAATCGCACTTTCGCGACATCGAGCTTTTGCTTGCCCACATCAGAGGTGCTGTAAAGTGTTTGCCTTTGAAGATTGGAAAGTTCGACGGCGTCGAACTCAACAATGCCAATTGTCCCTACCCCAGCGGCAGCAAGATACATAGAAGCGGGAGAACCTAACCCACCTAAACCAGCCAATAGTACTCGGGAGGCCTTGAGTCGCTCCTGCCCCACCCTGCCAACTGACGAAAGTGACAGGTGGCGCTTGTATCGTTCCTCTTCGCTAGAAGAAAGCTGAATCACCGATTGATTAGCCATATACACTGTTTACGCATCGGCAAAGCGAGCGTTGCTTTCATTTGTGGCTATGGCGGCAAACCGCGTGAGCAGAACAGCTTGCGACTTCGCGAGTCCGTTAAACGCGCAAAGCCGCAAAGTTCGCAAAGAACAACAGTTGAAGCCGCTTAGACTTTAACCCCTAGGTAGACCACAACTCGCAAAGTCTTCCTCGCGAACATCAAACTTAGTTACCTTGCCTGCGCGTACTTTCACACGGTACGTGACGCCATAAAAACCACACCCCCCTACAGGCATCCACAATACCCGCGTTTCATAACTACCGCGGTGTTGTTTGAACGTCCTAAACAAAATACCGACGCATGTCGACCTATTATCCTTGGGTGCGCATATACCAGTTGGTTCTGCTGCGCCAACTACCTTGTTGATAGGTAACCTCTGAGCAACATAAGCCATACCGGCCGAGTCAAGGTTAACGACAGAGCGCAGCGCTCCGCTGTCGACGACTCCAAATGTAGAAGCATCTGATGTTCGTCTTAAGACAATCTCCGTAACTGCAACAGCGCGATCGTTTATAGACTGGCTATCACCGCCGCGACCATACCGCGCGGTGCACGCGCCAGTTAACACGAGTAGTAAAATTACGGCACGCATGTGTGATCCTTTGACGATGGTTATCAGCACCGAACGTACTGTTTTCACCTAACTACGGAGTGGACTACACTGCCCAAAATCTTCCTCGCTAACATCAAACTGAGTTATCTTGCCTGCGCGTACTTTCACGCGGAAAGTGGCTTCATAGCCGCCGCATCCTCCAACAGGAAACCACGCCACCCGCGCTTTGAAGCTATTGCGACGTTCACTGAATGAAGAAAACCTTATACCGAGACATGTCGACCTATTATCCTTGGGTGCGCATATACCAGTTGGTTCTGCTGCGCCAACTACCTTGTTGATAGGTAACCTCTGAGCAACATAAGCCATACCGGCCGAGTCAAGGTTAACGACAGAGCGCAGCGCTCCGCTGTCGACGACTCCAAATGTAGAAGCATCTGATGTTCGTCTTAAGACAATCTCCGTAACTGCAACAGCGCGGTCGTTTATAGACTGGCTATCGCCGCCACGACCATATCGCGCGGTGCACGCGCCAGTTAACACGAGCAGCAAAATTACGGCACGCATGTGTGATCCTTTGAGAAGGATGTGTGCGAAGACATCGTCTTTTGCCTAAAAATCATCGGTAATTCCTTAGTAACTGAAGTAGCACATCGCCAGCCTAGCAACAGTTGGCTCTGCCATACTGTGCATTAGGAGCTACTAAAAGTCAATAGCGCTCCGAAAACCCCTACACCATCCTCAATCCTTGGTGTACTCAAACACTCCCAGCTCTCTATTCTTGCGAACACGATTCCACGGGAACGCCATCCCGTTCATAGCGATATACACCCCTTCTGGCAGCGCCTGAACAAAGCTTAAAGCGGAGCCAAGATTGAACAAACCATCAGACGAACCAAATGCATACGGTATCATGGCGCCGGTGAGAACTATCGTCTTTCCCGAAACACCCGCAGCGAGCTCATGCGCAGTTTCGACCATCGTATCAGTGCCATGCGTTATAACTATTTGAGTTTCGTCTGCATTAACACACGCATCTACAATGTGCCTTCTGTGAGTAGCAGTCATATCCAAACTATCTACCAACATCAGAACGTCTACCGAAACATCCAAACGGCATCGCCCCAACTTTAACATTTCATGTAAATGCGTTCGCTCAAATGCTAGCGAACCGTGTAGCTCGTCATACTCTTTGTCGAACGTACCGCCTGTGACGTAGATCCGCACGCTCATGACCTGCTCTCCTATGTGTTATCAGAAAAGTCTGGGGGCAGCTCAGCAGACTTCTTCCCCTTCCTACGTCGTTCTCTTTTTAAAGCCTTTTGCGCAGCCTTTAGTTCGGCCTCAGCGAGTTCTGCATCACGTTGTGAAGCAGCCGAATCCTTTAAGACCCACGCTTCACGTTCCCGCAGCTCAGCTTCACGTGTGCGACGCAAGCTCTCTGACTCGCGCCACGCATTTATCTTAGCGTGATCACCGCTTAACAGTACATCGGGTACAGTTAAACCGCGAAAATCTGCCGGCCGCGTATACGACGGCGCACTAATGCCGCGTCCATAAAATGAATCTCCGTATGCGCTCTCAAGATCGCTCATAGCGCCCGGCAAAAGTCGTACGGTGGCATCGATTATCGCGAGCGCAGCAGCTTCGCCACCACTAAGGACGAAATCACCGAGTGATAGCTCCTCGGTAGCAAGATGGCCAGCGACACGCTCATCAACGTCTTTGTAGTGCCCACAAAGCAACGTTAGTTCGCTTCCGCTTGAAAAACGTATCGCGTCATCTTGACTAAACCGTTTACCACGAGGCGATAGCAGCACAATCGGTTGCTTTGCCCCAATCCGCTCTACCGCATCAAAAAACGGTTGTGCTTTCATAACCATTCCGGGACCGCCACCGAAGGGCGTGTCGTCAACGGTGCGGTGCTTATCGTAGGTGAACTCCCGCAAGTCGACAATATTGTACTCCACTGCAGCAGCGGCTCTCGCTCTTTCAGGAATAGAAAGCGAAAGTGGCGCAAAGAATTCCGGGAAGATCGTAACTACGTTAATGCGTAGCGACACTTTTCAGTCTAGCAAACCTTCGAGGTGAGCAATCGTAACAACGCGCGCTTCTTCATTTAAGTCGTGAATTAGTTCAGGATGCCAAGGTACAAGCGGTTTTGTTCCTTTCCCAGTATCGACCTCAATGATGAGTCCCTGCGGTGCTTCATATACGTCGCTAATGCTGCCAACAACACCTTTTCCGTGTACCTGCACCTGCATACCAATCAAAGATGCGACGTAGAGCTCGTCATCATTAGCTGGCGGAAGTAGCGCCGTGTCAACCAACAGATAGCGCCCGCGCCAAATGTCCGCGACGTCGCGATCGACGACCTCACGAACTCTCACGAGCCACTCCTTATTCATTGGGCGGCCATCGATAATGTGAAGCTCGCCTTCGCTAGCAACGTTACCATTTCTATCACCTGCTACAACAACAGCGCCGGACGCGAAAACCACGTCCGGCGCATCTGTAATCGATTCTACGGCCCACCCGCCGCGCACACCATGAGCTCGGCGGATGCGACCTGCTACCACATACTGCGGCAGATTAGGCCTCTTGGGTCCCGTCTGATGGAAGCGCTACAGCGCTTGCCTTCAGGCGCGCCGACAGACGTGCTTCATGGCGCGACTTGAGGACACCTGCGCGGCGCAGAAGCGAGCGCACGGTATCGGTTGGAAGGGCGCCGACGTCCATCCAATGGTTGACGCGGTCTACCTTGAGATTGATGGCATTCTCACCACCACGTGGCTGATACTGGCCAACGATCTCAATGAAACGCCCATCGCGAGGGCTAGACGAGTCGGCTACAACTATACGATACATCGGGGTCTTTTTCCGTCCTTCACGACGGAGACGAATACGAACGGCCATACAAGTGTCCTCAGCGACAGGTTAACCGCAGCATCCCGTTGAGCGATGCCGCTTCCTAAGCTCTTCGCAGCTCCGGCAAGTCCGGAAACCGCACTCAGGCCCCTCGCCGCTATCCAAGCCCTAAGCGAAGGGAACCCTTAAAGGTAGCACATTTGGGCTCTGATAGCCAACCCCAGATAGGGATATCGTAGGGGGCCGGAGGGGAAGGCGCTAGACGCGTTATAGATTCAAATAATGCGGACTCCCCCCCGTTTAGCCAATGTTGCGATAACTACTGTCGCCACTACCACTCTTTTGTCAGCGTGTACAGCGCCGCGCGACGACGCGCCACTAATGGTGTTTGCTGCGTCAAGTACGGCAGCGGCACTAAAAGAGACCGCGCGAGCGTTCAAATTAGAAACGGGTGACTCTATTCAACTTGTGTTCGGAGCGACAGGCGACCTAGCGGCTCAAATCAGGGCCGGAGCTCCGGCCGATCTGTTCCTTGGCGCAGACACTGTTACCGTATCATCGTTGGCAGCCAGTGGTCACATTATCGACTCGACGCGCGTTGTTTATGCAAAGGGTGTGCTGGTACTTGTCGCTTACTGTAGCCCCAAAAGCGTCGTGGCATGCGAAAGACCTTCGCTTAACCAGATGGCCACTAGTTCGGTTTCATCAGTTTCGATTGCAAACCCCGTACATGCGCCATACGGAAAGGCTGCACAGCAAACCATTGAACGTGCAGGAATTGCGAACAAGGTTGGACCGAAGCTCATAATAGCTGCCAACATAGATCAGGCGACACAGAACGTGGCAAGTGGGAACTCCGACTATGGACTCGTTGCGCAATCGTCTGCTAGACAAAGAGCTGGTAACCACCTACTCATAGCGGAAGTGGACAGCACGCTATACGACCCATTGCTCCATGCAGGAGCTATAGTAAGTGGATCGGCGAATACCGCACGCGCCGTTAGTTTCATGCGCTTCCTAAATAGCGAAACCGCCACGCAAATATTTACGACGAATGGCTTCCGAATCGTTAACGCGGCTCTGCCACAGTGAGCACAATCGCGTCTAGTCCGCTACTGTTGTCATTCATTGTTGCAGTATGCGCTACTCTTTGTGCAGCTGTCATAGGCATTCCACTAGCATGGCGTTTAGCTCGCTGGCGCTCTAAATGGAGCACGTTGCTTTCAGTTTTGATGTTGCTCCCTATGGTATTACCACCTACTGTTATCGGCTACTACCTGCTGCTTATACTCGGAAGACAAAGCAAAATTGGTAGCGCGATTGAATCACTCACAGGAAGTGCCATTGTATTCACGCCGTACGCTGCTATAATCGCAACTTTTGTTGCTGCGTCGCCATTTTTAGTTCGTACAGCGCAAGGTGCATTCGAACAAGTAGACACTGTGTATGAGGATGTTGCCAGAACATTAGGCCGAACTGAGTGGTCAATATTCACGTCTATAACGATACCTCTAGCATGGCGTGGAATAGCGGCGGGCGTTGCACTGTGTTTTGCCCGTGCTATGGGAGAGTTTGGCGCAACTCTAATGCTCGCTGGAAATATTCCTGGGCGCACTCAAACTGCAAGCATGGCAGTTTATGATGCCGTACAATCGGGCAACTCTAGTGCAGCCATATTCCTTTCCATTTCTCTATCAATGGTTTCACTAGCAGCACTGCTCATGTTTGCTTTTATAGGCGATAGACAGCGCTTAACGCAACCGCACAAACAGTGAATCAAACTAATCTTCCGCTCGCAGACCGATCACTGCATGTAGACGTTCAGTATGTAGTCGACTCTTTCTCGCTCAGCGTTCGCTTTAGTAGCGGTGGTAATAACATTGCGTTGGTGGGGGCCAGCGGCGCTGGAAAGACTTTAACTCTTCGCACAATTGCTGGTCTTGTAACCCCTCATTCCGGAAAGATATCATTGGGGACATCTGTTTTTTACGACGGGATAAGTGGTGTAAACGTAGCTCCAAGAGACCGAAGTGTTGGCTACATGTTTCAACAGTACGCTCTATTCCCTCACATGTCGGCGGCCGATAATGTGGGGTACGGACTAAGGCACATGACAGCGGATAGCCGCGAGCAAAGAGTAATGGAGATGTTTGAATTGGTGGGACTTAGCGGTTTCAACAATAGGCATTTGCGCTCTCTTAGCGGCGGACAGCAACAGCGGCTTGCAGTCGCACGAGCTCTAGCTCCAATACCTAAGCTTCTTTTATTAGACGAACCTTTGTCTGCGGTGGACGCTCCGTTGCGAAGAAGGCTTGGTGAAAACCTTCGATTGGCGTGCGAGAAGCTAAACGTTCCGCTGGTTGTGGTTACGCATGACATTGATGAAGCTCACAGAATGGCCGATACGATAATTAGTATCGATGGTGGGACAGTTCGTTAGCGACGAGCTAGCGCGCTTGAGTTAGCATTCCACTACTCTATTACCGCCCACACTCCTGCTATACGCTCGGGGAGTCCGCGCCCCGGTGAGCGAATAACGGACACTATGCCGTAAATCCAAAGCACCAGCGCTGGAAGGGCAAGCGCAATGAGAGCGAGCGCATGGGTAGCCACTGGTAGGGTATGTACCATTGCCAAAGCCGCAAACGGCAGGAGGAATGGGAACCAACACGCGACGGTACGTACTACCATGCGTACTCTCGAAGCGGGCTTTCCTGTTGAATCGACAAAGTCAATTTGGAAACCACGCAACAACAAGCCACGCCTCGCGGTGATTGCGGCCGCGAACGAAGCAGTTGCCGCCAATGAAAGCAGAGTAAGAATAACGACATAACGTATAAGTCTATTACTCTCGGCCGTGCGATGCATAACGCGACTTTGCCAAAGTGTATCTACAAGCCATACTGAACCAGCGACCTCGGTCGAGTCGGCCACCGAGCTGTTAGCAACAATATCAAGCGCGCGATTGCGAACATCTGTATCTAGCGCAGTTTCACCAGCGCGACCGCTTCTTCGCAACCGCTCACTAATAATCGAAGAAAGATAGATCTCCGCGTAACGCTTCTCCCGCGCAGCTTGAGCTACTGACTTAACCAAAGTATCTGTGGCGGTATATACCGGTATACGAAGCAGGCTTAACGCCCTGCTTGTTGCTGTGCGAAGGCGCCGAACGTCTTCGCTTACCTGTTCGCTCGTTGAATCAGAAGTCAAGCAGCTACGCACTCTAGTATCTACACTATACTCGTACGAACAGGCCCTGTTGTCGTCGATAAACTCCACCAACTGCTCGACTATCACTCCGTCGACGTCGCTCTGCCGCGTTTGTACCGCGATTGTGGCGGAAAAGAAAGCAACAATTACCGCACCTGCGCTAATAATTGTCATTGGTCCTATTCTTCTGCGCCTAGTTACCTCGACTGGACGCGCCATAATGTCTCGCAGCACTCGCGAAACGTCATCTAAAGATGTAGCCTCACCAATCTGTTTTAATGTGCTAGTAGCATACACAGGGCGCGGATTCCCTTCGGTGCGAACAAGCAATAATTTCGCTAGCTCTGCGACGAGCTGTACTGGAGAAAGCTGCTGAGTGCCCTCTTCATGGGCAAGCGCGTCCGTTAGGACTATGTCATCTCCTTTGGTAATCCACAAATAGCTAATTGACGCTGCACGCGGCCATGAACCATCACGCTCAGCTGAACGTGCCTCCTCCAACATATCGGTTAGCCAGTTCCGCACAACTGCCCAAGATACTGGACGATCAAGTCGTTGCTCTAGTGGCTCTCCAGTGGGTGCTTCAAAGACGTCGTACCGCTGATCGTTATCGCGAACACCGCCTGTCCACCTAAGGCGAGTGAAGCGCGATACACCGCGTCGCACGTCGGACATCTCGGCACCCGGCTGCTGGCGCGCTATCCATACCCTGCGTTGCATAGCACGATCCCACCCACTTTGTACTCCTGGGTGTGCCGGCACCTCTCCAGTAGATACGTACTGCCCCACTTCAACTTCATCTCCACGCAGCGCTGGAAAATCTCTGGCATCGATATCTGACTTCCTTTGCCGCGGACGTGGAATTAGTCGAACGACTCTTGAATTAGTTACAACGTCTTGCAGCATCCTCCATCCGTTTGATTTGCGTGCAGTTGAAAACGGAACTAAAACGCCGAGCAAATAAACTGATGCCGTAAACACAGACGCCCAAAATGGGTCCGGCACGTACCTATATGTGACCGCCATTAACAGTCCAGTAAACGACAGTAGTGTTAGTCTGAACGCCGAACGCATTATACCTATAGGACGGCCATGCTCTTCTATTACTTGGATGTCTAGTAGCCATTTCCCCAATGCCGCACCTCGAATGCCTTCTGGCACAGCAACAGTAAACAGCATCGCAATTAGCGTAGCGACCGGAAGCAACCAATCGCGATTAACAGCAGCAGGGTCAACGACAATTCCTCTTGCGTTGTACACGATAAGCAGCAACCCGCTCATCATGTAGCTTATTGGAACAGTGTCAACCAACCAAGCGCGTAAGCGTTCCCAAAGAGTTGCAGGGCGATACTCTGGTGCGCGCAACGATGCAACAGCGTCCCTTAGTTCGCTGTAACTCTGGTAGCGATCCTTCGCGTGACGTGCCATTGCTTTATGAACCACCTGTTGCACATGAGGTGGTATATTCTGGACAGCATTGTCCATCGGTGCAGGCGTACCGTTTAGCACCGCTGCCATAACTTGCATCATTGAGCCGGTTTCAAAAGGCAGCCGCCCAGTAAGCAAGTAATAAAACGTTACTCCAACCGCGTAAATGTCGCTTCTCTGATCGAGTGACTCACCCAACAACTGCTCAGGAGATGAATAAACTGGAGTTCCTAAGAAAAGCCCGGTTTGGGTGATCTTGTTTTGCTCAATGCTATCAACCGGCTTTGATAACCCAAAATCTCCAATCTTCGTACTACCATCGGCCGCTATGAAGCAGTTCGATGGCTTCACGTCTCTATGCAAAACTCCAACACTTAGTGCCGCATCGAGTCCATCTATTAAATGCAGCACAATCTCCACCGCCTCATGAATAGACACTGGTCCGTTGCGTTTCACGAGGTCATCTAGCGTACCGCCCGCAACAAGCTCCATAACAATTGCCGGCGTACCATTAATCTCTTCGGTGCCGTATATGTAAACAGCATTTGGGTGATTTATCGCAGCAGCTACACGTCCTTCGCGCAAAAATCGTTGTCGCGCGTCGATCTGATCGAGATCGACGCGCAACAATTTCAAGGCAACTATTCGTCCGTCAGTGAGATGTGTAGCTTCATACACGGCACCCATGCCGCCGCGGCCGAGTAATCTTTCAATACGGTACTCTCCAACAACAACGCCTGGCTCAAGCCAGTCCGTCGCTGCTTCAACGGGCATCCGCCACCTTCAAACCAGGGCCATGAACAACGCGGCCCGGCTTCGCTCCCGTATGCTCACCGTCGCGAAGCACCTGTACGCCGTTAACAAAAACGTGGCGCATACCAACGGAAAACTGCTGCGATTCCTCAAATGTCGCTCTATCAGCAACACTGTCAGGATTAAAAACTGCAATATCTGCATAATAGCCCGCCTTTAGCGAACCGCGACGCTTTATGCGCAAGTTGTTAGCTGGAAGTGATGTCATCCTTCTCACCGCTTCTTCTAACGAAATAACGTTGTCCTCTCTAACGTACTTTCCAAGAATCCTTGCAAAGGTGCCGTAAGCTCTTGGGTGTGGCTTGCTGTTTAGAAACGCTCCCTCAGGTGCTTGAGAAGCCGCATCCGAACCAACACTTACCCAAGGGCGCTTTAGCTGCTTTGCGATGTTCTCTTCCGACATAAGGAAGTAAATCGTGCCTACACGCGAACCATCGCGAACCACCAAATCGATAGCGGTTTCTTCAGGCGAGGTACCGCGAAGCGCTGCAACCTCTGCGAGTGTTTTACCTGTGTATTGTCTAAGCGAATCCGCTTTAAAGCCGGTGAGTATCACTCTGTCGGCGCTTCCAGCAGCGAGATACAAACTCTCCCATTCGTCGGTTGGAGTGACCATCTCCTTTGCAACGCGCTTACGAATAGCAGGGTCTTGTAGTCTTCGCGCCCACTCTGCGTAACCGCCCTCCTGAACCCAGGGTGGCATTGCTGCATCAAGACCGGTTGCACCAGCCGTATACGGATAAATGTTTGCCGTTATCTCAAGGCCTGCTTCGCGCGCAGAGTCTATACGCGCAATAACACGGTCCATTTTAGGCCAGTTAGGTTGTCCCGCAGCTTTGAGATGGTAAATCTCCGCACGTACACCACCGTCACGTGCAATCGTTAGCAACTCACTAACGGCTTCTTCGAAACGGTTCCCTTCGCTGCGCAGATGCGAAATGTACATCCCGCCGTAAGGTGCAGCGGCTTGCGCTAGAGCAACCAACTCGTCGGTCTGTGCGTAAAACGCCGGCGCATAAATAAGTGAGGAACCAACTCCTAACGCACCTTCCTCCATAGCAGTGCGCACGATCTGCTGCATTCGTGCAAGCTCGTCCTCGTTTGGAGCACGATTGTCCCAACCTAAAACGTTTATGCGAACAGTCGTAGCACCAACAAACGATGCGACATTAGGACTTATGCCGCGAGAAACGAGTGTATCCAAGTAGCCTCGCAGGGAGGTCCACGAAACAGGATACTTTATGTCACCTTGACTGCTTTCATTTATCGTGCGCATGGTGTCGGTAAGAGGACCCATAGATGTCCCTTCTCCAAACACCTCGAGTGTTACACCCTGCCGAATGTCGCTTTGGCTCTTGCCATCGTGAATAAGTGAAACAGTTGCCCAACTAAGCATGTTTATGAAGCCGGGCGAAACTGCCATACCACTTACGTCTATCTCTTGGCGACCTTTTGCAACAACCTCACCAACTGCTACGATCGAATCGCCTTGTATCGCTACGTCGCCAACAATGGGTGCGCTACCGCTGCCGTCATAGATAGTACCACCTCGTAGCACCACGTCATATTCGGGGGAAGGCGCACACGCCGCGAAAACTAGTGTCGCGGCGAAAACAGCTGCGCCAAAAACTTTGGCAGGTTTTACGAGTGACATATACAACGTTGGGTTAGAGACGTTAACTACCGCATGCCGAACATACCGCCTCCGCCGCCGAATGGCAGGCGTGGCATACCACCTTTCCCACCTCCACCCATCTTCTTCATCATCTTCTGCATATCTCGGAACTGTTCTAGCAACCTGTTTACTTCATTAACTGGCCGGCCACTTCCCTTTGCGATACGCGCTCTACGCGAACCATTTAGCAACTCTGGCTTACGACGCTCCTTAGGCGTCATAGAAAGCACGATCGCTTCAACATGTTTTAGACGCTTGGGATCCATCTTTGCGTCCTTTAGCACTTTGGCATTTACGCCAGGGAGCATCTTCAACAAGTTCTCCATAGGGCCCAACTTCTGCATCTGACGCATCGCAGCAAGGAAGTCCTCTAAGTCCATCCCCTCCTTACGAACCTTTTTCTCCAACTTCTTCGCTTCATCTGCATCAAACGCCGACTGCGCCTTCTCAACGAGCGACACAATGTCACCCATTTGTAGAATGCGTCCTGCCATTCGTTCAGGATGGAACTCTTCGAGCGCGTCTGTCTTCTCACCAACACCGATGTACTTAATTGGCTTCTTAAGTACACCGTAAATTGATAGCGCTGCACCACCTCTAGCATCACCGTCTAGCTTGGTGAGCACAACACCGGTGATGTCGAGCGCCTCGTTAAAACCTTGCGCAATTGTAACCGCCTCCTGACCTGTCATGCCGTCGGCAACGAACAGGATTTCATCAGGATTGATGGCTGCCTTCAGACGTTTAAGCTCGTCCATCATTTGAGCATCTATCTGCAATCGACCAGCGGTGTCGACAATAACTACGCGATCGCGATTCCTGACACCTTGATCAATACCTGCTCGCGCAATTTTTACAACATCGGTTGTAGTTCTGTCTGCGTAAACCGGAATGTCTAAAGATTTGCCGAGTGTTTCGAGCTGATCGATAGCCGCCGGTCTATAAACGTCTGCTGCAACGAGTCGCGACGACTTGTTCTCAAGTTTGAGCTTGCGAGCAAGCTTGGCGGCAGTGGTTGTTTTACCTGAACCCTGTAACCCAACCATAAGCACGATAGTTGGCGGAACGGTGCTCATTTTTAGAGCTTCGCGGCGTTCGCCGAGCATTGCCGTTAGCTCGTCATGTACAATCTTGACAAGCATTTGTGCAGGCTGAATGGCCTTTACGACCTGTGCACCATTAGCAGCCTTCTCAACCCGATCAAGAAACTCGCGGGTGAGTGCGAAATTGACGTCCGCCTCAAGAAGGACACGCCTAACTTCGCGCAGCCCTTCCTTTATGTCGGCTTCTGTAAGTACGCCGCGACCGCGCAGACGGGAGAATACTGCGCCAAGCTTATCTGAGAGTTCATCAAACATCTCTGAAAGTTAGCTATTTCGGAGGCTGATGGCAGCTATCTGCGCGTTTCCAGAGCCATTGTTTGCGGCAGAGTTTGAGACCAAGCGCCTTTTGCATAGATTTGCGGTAGCATTGGGTTTTCGCTCGTCCGAGCCGAAGCTCTAGAAGGGTCCGATGCCACACTCTGTGACCGTCAAGCGCGACCATATCGGCATTCCGCCGATAACGAGAAGACGCGCTATACCAGTGCCGCCCCAGCCTCCCCCCTCTCAGCGATGTCGATGCCACGAGGTCAGCGCAAGGAAGAGATCCTTCGCGCCGAACTACCGCCAACACTGCCGCTAATGGCACTCCGTTCGACGATCGTTTACCCCTTGGGTACGATCGCCGTTCAGATGGGAGCACCGGAAAACTTAGAGCTGCTTAGGGCGCATGAGGAATCTGGACTGGTTGTTGCTCTTGTGGTTGCGTCGGGCGATGGCGATGAAGCAATTGAGCCGCAGAATTTCGTAGGTCGCGTAGGCGTTGCGGCACGTGTTCACGAACGCATAAACTTGCCCGGCGAAACAGTTCAGATAACGCTCCAAGGGCTGCGTCGTATAACTATCGACTCGATAGAGCAAACATCGCCTTTCGCGGTCGCACAAGTCCAAGGCGCGAGAGAGACACCAGCAGACGCCAGCGAAATTGATGAGCTAGTGGCGCGAACAGTGGCAGCTGCGGAGACACTCGCTGAGTTGGTCGACAGAATCCCTAGCGAAGTACCGCAGATACTGAAAATGAATGTATCAGATCCGGGACGGTTTGCGGACCTAGCAGCAACCAACATGAACTTGCGCATTTCCGAAAAAGAAGAAGTGCTGCAACGTTTAGATATTGGGCAAAGGATACGTTTTATACTGTCTCGACTAGAGCGCGAAGTTGCGCGTGCTAGAGTTATGGAAGATGTAAAAAAGCAAACGGAAATTAAGATTGAGCAGCATCAGCGAGAGTTTTATTTGCGCCAACAGCTGCGCGCAATTCAATCGGAGCTAGGAGAAGCAGATCCAAACGAAAAGGAATCGGTTGATCTCCTACGTAGGATTGAAGAAGCAGGCTTACCGGAAAAAGTAGCAGCGGAGGCAAGGCGAGAAACCGAGCGTTTACGCATGCTCTCTCCAGCATCGAGCGAATTCCAAGTTCTCCGTACATATCTGGACTGGGTGCTCGCGCTACCGTGGAACAGTAAGGGTAGCAGCGATCAACAAATCGAGCTCGCGCGTGTCGAAGATGCTCTTGAATCGCGCCACTACGGCTTGGACGAAGCTAAGGAACGTATTACAGAGTACTTGGCGGTGCGTAAGCTGCGCGGCGGCGATCCAACTGGTCCGATTCTTTGTTTCGTTGGTCCACCGGGAACGGGAAAGACTTCTCTAGGCGAAGCGATTGCGCAGTCGATAGGTAGGGAGTTTTACCGCATATCGGTGGGTGGCGTTCGAGACGAAGCAGAGGTGCGAGGGCACCGCCGCACATACGTAGGTGCGATGCCTGGATTATTGATTCAAGCATTGCGACGCGTATCAGTTCGCGATCCCGTGATCATGATTGACGAGATCGATAAGATGTCATCGGGTGGTGCAGGCGGCGATCCAACTGCCGCGATGCTGGAAGTTCTCGATCCTTCTCAGAACTCCGGCTTCGTAGATCATTATCTAAACCTACCCTTCGATCTTTCGTCGGTACTTTTTATTTGCACTGCAAACAATTTGTACGACATTCCTGGTCCGTTGCGTGATCGTATGGAGGTCATACGAATCGCGGGCTACACAATCGAAGAGAAAGTTGAGATTGCACAACGCTATCTCTTGCCTCGCCTACTCGCCGATCACGGTCTAACCACCGAAGACATTCACTTATCAGAAACAGTACTCGGCTTTATCTCAAGTCGGTACTCGCGTGAAGCAGGCCTTCGGACATTCGAGCGCTCGCTGGCACGTGTTTTCAGAAAACGTGCGCGTGCAAAAGCAGACGGAGACAACTCTGCGTGGGAAATAGGAGTAGCACGCGTAGAGGAGATTTTAGGTGCGCCGAGGTTCGCTGCTGAGGAGGCGGAGAAAGAGCCAGAGGTTGGCGCGGTGACAGGGCTTGCATGGACGAGCACTGGTGGTGACTTAATGACCATCGAAGCGCTGCGTATGCCTGGTAAAGGCAAGCTTATTGTTACCGGACAGCTTGGCGATGTTATGCGCGAATCGGTAGACGCAGCACATTCTTTTGTGCGTTCTCGCGCTCACTCGTTGGGAATAGACGAACGGGAGTTTAGCGAATCGGATACGCATTTGCACTTCCCTGCTGGCTCTATTCCTAAGGATGGCCCGAGTGCAGGTATAGCTGTGACACTTGCACTTGCTAGCGCGCTGTCACGTCGTCCTGTGCGTCGCGATGTTGCTTTAACTGGCGAAGTCACATTGCGCGGACGTGTTCTTGAGATTGGTGGCGTTAAGGAAAAAGTGCTCGCTGCATATCGCGCCGGTTTGCGCGAGGTAATACTTCCGAAGGCGAACGAAAAAGATTTACGTGATGTTCCTAACGAAGTGCGCGAACGAATGGCGTTCACTTTTGCCGCGTCTATGGATGAGGTGTTACATCTTGCTTTGCTTCCTGAAGCGTCGCCATTACCTGCTGATATTGTTGAGCGCGCGCCTGCTCCACTAAAGCCGTTGGCCGATCGCGTGCAACAGCAAACCAACGAGCCCACCAACAAGCGTTCCGTTAATACGAATAAACTGTAAATCTCTTCCTATCTGTAGTTCGATTTTCCGCGATGTAGCATCGGCATCCCAAGCTGCGACCGTGCTTGCGATTAAGCGCGCTACTTCCTCGCGCGCTTGTTCTACTGAATAGGTAACCAGCTCAACAACCCAACCATCAACCTTAGCCGCCAAATCGGGATCGGCTAAAACTTTGTGTCCTAAAGCTGTAAGCCACAACTCGATCTGGTCTGGCTCTTTAGATTCATCGTCAGAAAGTGACTCTGCGTAGCTGTCAATCCTACCTTTTACATCTGCCCAAACGTCATGAGTGAAATCCGCTACGCGAGGGTGCGCTAACAAGTCCAGCTTTATCTGTTCAGCTTTATCAATTGTTTCCGGGCTAGTGCGCAGCGATTCTACGAATCGTTGTACAGCTTCCTCATAACGATGGCGAAGTGGGTGATTGGGGTCGGCAGCCACTGCAGCCAAAGTGCGCTCGACTCCAGTTACAATTTTGTCACCTAGCCTATCTTCAACGGCGCCCGGTACCCACCATGGGCTCTCCGCCTTAATTCGATCTCTTATTACTGTATCGTTCTCCGCAACGAAGCGCGCTGCCATTCTTAGCGCATCGTCGAGTAACACTTGATGTCGTTTACCGCTGGTTAAAAGCTCAAAAAGACGAGCCATGAGCGGAGCGACTTGAACTGTTCGCAAACGGCTAATGACGCCCTGCTCTACTAAAGTTTGTACATCTTCGTCGCGCATGACGTTAGCTGCACCAGCAACGCCTCGTGCAACATGACGCGCCAAACGTCGGCTATTCTGAGGTTCGCTTAACCAGGTAGCGGCGCGCGAGCCCAGCGACATCGCTGCGATTTTTTCAGCGACAACCTCACGCGTAAGGAAATTGCGCTGCACAAAGTTCCCCAACGCTGTACCAATTCTGTCCTTTCTTGACGGGACAATGGCAGTGTGTGGGATGGGGATGCCAAGTGGGTGTCGGAACAACGCAGTTACTGCAAACCAATCGGCGATACCACCAACCATCGCCGCCTCTGAAAACGCCCTTACGTACGACAACCAAGAGTACTGATGTTCAAGCGCACGAGCGACAGCGAAAACAATCGCAACGATCACAAGCATGATCGTTGCGACAGCTTTCATGCGGACTAAACGCTTCCTCCTTACTTCATCTTCTGGAGTTATGCGCAGAGCCGCGGGTAGTAGTTCCGTACTTGGTTCGTTCAATTCGAGAGCGTTATGCGAGCGGGGTCAACTATTGTTCCCGCCGCTGCCGGAGCATCTATAATAGTTACTACGGAACGCGTCCCAATCTGATTCAAATGAATGGTTACTAGGCGTGCAGGCTTTCCTGCCTCGCTTTTTGCTGGCACTCTTAGGGTACGCGTTGTCTCACCAGCTTTAAAAGAAGGCTTGGCGAGTCCGTGTCTAAAGCGCATGACGTCTGTGGACACCTCAAAGAAATCAACCGCGTCGATTGCGCTATCCCACACGCTGGTCCAAACAAGCGCGTCACCATCTTTAGTGCGTACGATTGCATAGCGATCACCGTCATTCCCTGAAGCTGCGCGTCTTACAACTGCTGCGTCTCTAATTTGCTGAGCTATAATTAGACGAGTCTCAAACTCACCAAATGTATTCGAGTAAATGAGTGTCCCGTTTGTTACTTGAGGTAGAACGACATCGATTGGCAGGTCGCGCTCCATGCCAAAGTATGCGCTATCGTTAAGAATCTGTTTGGTAGATATCGGGAGATCGTGCAGCAACTCACTTGGCTCTCGCGAAGAAACGAATCTACGAACGAAGTCTGCTCCACCCAAATAAGGGAACAGAAGTCCTTCGCGAATTGCCTTCGGTGTTGTGGCAAACACTGGCATTCCCGACTGTCCGTCACGAATTACATCCCGAATCCTATCCCACCCGCCGGGCATTTTTAGCATAGCACCGCTGTTCTTGTCCATACGCAGCTGTTCATATACCGCCTGTCCTTCAAGAACGGCTTGAGCCGCTAGCTGCCTGTCGGCGTTGTCTACACTTGCCTGAATGGAATCTATGCGTATGTATTGATCCTGCAGCGCATGCACGAGTTCGTGCGCAACTGTTTGCTCAACCAAGTCTTTTCTCGAACCTTCAACGACGTACAGAACTTTGGTTGCTGGGTCGTAATAGCCAACTATTTGCTCTTCGAGTAAACGCTGAAGCAAAGCTCGCAGGTTTAGAGTGTCTGGTATGAGCCCTAATAGCTTGTAAGCAGCTTGCTGTCCTTCAAGCTGCGTCTGGGCGCGTTCGCTTGAGAGCTGTTTCATTACGAACTCTCTCACCTCTTCCTTCGAACGGCTTTCGATACGAGGAGGGGTCTTAAACTTCAGCCCCGCTTGAGACTCAAGCTTGGGGATCGTGCGTTCTACAATGTCAGCGTACGGCCCGTCACCTGCGGATTTTTCTCCGCAGGCGCTTAATATGAAAAGAGCAGCTACAAGAAGTGTATGATTTCTGATCAGCGTCACGGAAGCGCGCGTTCGAGGTACCATGCTATTAGGGGGTCACCCCAAAGCAAGGCAACCATCGCCGCTGGCGCAAGGAATACACCGAATGGAACATCGGGAAATTCGAATTCCGTTCCTCTCCGCATTGATCTTACCCACAATACAGGTGCCACCACGAGCAAAAAGAAGGTGGCGCCAATAAAGGCTCCTGCTAGAATAGTGAGCAGCGCTCTTTCAGGGCCCACCGCAGCGCCGACCACTGCCATTAACGTTGTGTCACCAAATCCCATGGCTTCTCGCTTCATTACCACTTCGGCGAGCCAGCCTACGATAGTAATCGCTCCCGCGCCCGCACAAGCGCCAATGAAGGCATTCCACGGGTTGGCAAACGCCGACCCGCCTTCGACGCCGGAACCCTGAAAGAAGCCTACCACTGACATCGCTAGAATAAATAGGAGGCCGAAAACGGTGAACCCATCGGGAATTAGGTAGTGCTTGGCGTCGGTTACTGCGACACCAAATAGAATAGTGCCAAAAACCGCCACCCGCAGTGCCTCAAGAGATACACCCCACACTACAACGCAAGCCACCCAACCGGCCGCGACGAGAATTTCAACAAGCGGATATTGAACCGAAATTGGTAACGCGCACCCTCGGCATTTTCCTCGCAAAATTAGCCAACTCAAAACAGGGATGTTCTCGTGCCAAGCAATGGGGCGCTCACAACGAGGGCAACGCGACCTAGGAGATACAACACTCAGTTCTTCAGGCCAGCGGGAAATACAAACGTTTAGAAATGATCCTATCGAAGCACCGACAATGAACGTCGGTACAAGCAGCCAAAGAACTAAGTCAGCCGTTATCGGTAGCATCAGGAGCGAGTGGAGAAGGAGAGGAAGAAGGAGTTAGTGCGAAAAGCAGTATTCCAGTAGCTACCGCGACGTTCAGAGACTCGACGTTCGGTAACATTGGAATGGAAACTGCGCGTTCAGCACTACGAGCGACTTCAGTAGTCAGCCCTGCTCCTTCGTTTCCAACGGCGAGCGCTAGCTTAGACGGAGCCACCGTTGCCTTCGAAAGTGGTTCTCCTGCAATGTCGGAGATCCAAAGTGGAACGCGATGCTGCTCCAGATAAGCCTCTAGCCGCTCCCAAGTAATCTGAGAGGTAGGGTGGGTATAGCTGGCGCCCATCGCACTACGGACGACTTTGGCATTCCATAGGTCAACCGTTCCGGGTAAAGCCACCGTATGTGTGACCCCCAGTGCCGCCGCCGACCTGATTATCGTGCCCACGTTACCTGGGTCCTGAACGGCGTCTAACACGAGCAACCGAGTCCCATCTGAAGGAGTAGGGAGACCAAACTGCGGTATGGCCGCGACCGCCATTACTCCCTGAGGAGTATCAGTGTCAGCGGCGCTTTCAAACTCGTCGTCGGAAAGCTGCAGTAGTGGCACTTCTGTTGCTTCTGCTCTCTCCAATAGGGCTTTCCCACGCGGATCGTCTGCCAGCCTACTCGTATAAAGCACTCCGGCAACACTAAGATCGCCGGCCAGCAACGTTTCCACGGCACGAACACCTTCCGCAACAAACAGTGCGCGACGTTCCCGCCCCTTTCGGCGACGCAGGTCACGCGCGATGGTAAGTAGTTTCACTTTGCGTTTCTTAAGGAGGCGTTTTTAGGTTAAGCTATGAAACCTATACAAACGATTAGCATCGCTACGGTCGAGTACGCAACGGTAAGCCAGCAGCTAAAGCTTCCTTATGAACTCAGTTATTAAAGCAACGAACTGCGACGCTACCTGCTTGCCTATATCAAGGACTTCAGCGTGATTGAGCGGTTCGGACGATACACCAGCGGCCTTGTTAGTGATGCACGAAACAGCAACCGCACGCATTCCCAATGCACGCGCCACTATTACTTCTGGAACAGTAGACATGCCAACTGCATCAGCACCAAACCGTTCAAGCATTCGCACTTCTGCAGGTGTTTCGTATGCGGGTCCCGTAAGAGCTGCATACACTCCGTCCTCGAGTTCCAAGCCTAGTGTCGCTGCAGCATCGTGCATTAAGGCGCGAAGATTAGGATCGTACGAATTGGACATATCTGGAAAGCGGCTATCACCCTTTTCTGCTGCCCCAGTAAGCGGGTTGCGAAACATTAAATTGATATGATCCGCAATTACCATTAGCGTTCCGGGCTCGAATGTGCGCCGAATGCCGCCCGCGGCATTGGATGCTACATACACAGAAGCGCCAAGTGCATGCAGCACTCTTACTGGGAATGCCGCCAATGCTGCATCGTGCCCTTCGTAAACATGAAGTCTCCCCGCAAGCGCTACTACGGGCCTACCTGCTAGCTTACCAAGTATTAGTTGTCCTGCGTGACCAGAAACAGTTGCCGCAGGAAATCCGGGAATATCCGCGAACGCCACTCTTTGTGGATTCTCAATTGAATCTGCGAGACTTCCTAGTCCGGAGCCAAGTACAATCGCCGCTACCGGAGTCTCAAAGTTTTCACCGATCTTGCGTTTAACAGCGTCAGCTGCAACGGCTGCAGCATCGTTACCCAAATAAAGGCTCCGAAGTTGAAACGCTCCCGTCTCAAATACTGTCATGACGCGCCCTTTGTGAACTCGGCTAGTAAACGTTTCGCCTCAATCAGGTGTACACGCTCAAGCGCTAGCCTTTCTTCCACCGGCAGAAACGCCGCGCGGAAAGAGTCCATAGCTAGGTAAGTTAAGGTTTCAACGTTTATTGCTAAGTGCTGCGAGCATCTCATGTATTCATCGGTAAGAGACACTCCGCTCATAAGACGATTGTCCGTATTAATGTTGATTCTTACGCCGCAATACATAAGAGCTCGCAAAGGATGCGCGTCGAGGCTACTTACCGCTCTAGTTTGCACGTTGCTTGTGGGGCACACTTCCAAAGGAATTCCCCTGTCAGCTATGTAATTCATTAACGACTGGTCGTCAAAAAGGTTCGTTCCATGCCCTATTCTATTTGCTCCGCATAAATGCACAGCCTCACGAATAGATTGAGCACCGACGGCTTCGCCCGCGTGTACCGTAACCGCGAGGTCACCGTTTCGAGCGACCGCAAACGGTTCGACAAAACGAGACGCTGGATTACCGCGTTCGCCTCCTGCCAAATCGAACGCCACCACCCGCCCTTTAAATGCAACTGCAAGTTCTGCCATTTGAATTGCATCCGACACCGGTAACGATCTTAGCGCACATACTATAAGTCTCGCGACCGTGCCGCTTTCCTTTTCACCCCGCTCCGCACCCGCGACAATCGCGTTCATGACTTCATCAACTGACAAACCTTGAGCAGTACTTAACGACGGGCAGAACCTGATCTCTATATACCGCACGCCATCGGCAGCGGCGTCGACAACTAGCTCATAGGTGACTCGTTCTAGCGCGTCCCTGTCCTGCATAACAGATAGCGTAACTGCAAACCGAGATAAATAGTCTTCAAGGTTTCGTGCGTCGTCTACGCGCATCCAGTTAGCCAGTTCCACGTCCCCTGCAACCGGGAGTGTCACTCCTCTTTCTGCTGCTAGTGCATTGAGTGTTGATGCTCGTAACGATCCGTCTAAGTGACAGTGGAGTTCTGCTTTAGGCAGCGCACGAAGATACTCTCGCAATCTATCTTGCGACTTCATGACTCAGACTCCGCTTCCCTATTTCGAACTGGGACAATTCGATAAATGGCGCCGCCATGCACATTGGTGTCTGCTTCTATTGGCAAACCTCTGCTATCCAACAAACGCGCCGCACCGTTCTGTATCTCGACAGCACTTTCCGGAGAAAACAAGCGAACCGCGTCGAGCGCAACAGAACTAGCGGGGACTGTCACTCCCTTTTCGTTAACATACACTCTAACCGTATCGCTCATCGCTCACTGCCTGCTACAGGAGTAATACGCCGCTCGGTAGGAAGTACAAGTGGCTGCGGTAATCGCTTGAGATACTGTGCGAGTACATCAATATCCTTAACGGGAAGTATCTCTTCCGATACAAGCGATACGGCTTCCCTAAACTCCGGTTCGTCTACCATAAAATCGTTAATAACAACCGTGTATATGCGGTTGTCATCAATTGGCACGCCGGCGGTTGTCTTAATGGAAACGGCACGCGAGAAAGCAGGTCGTGAGGCGTCGTACTCGATAACTAGGCCGCTTACATGTGTATTGGGGCGCCCTCCCATAAACCACGTCTCTACCAACTTCCGCAGTTCAGAGCCGCGCATTCTTGTTCGAGCAAGTGCGTTTCCGAACGGTGTCACCTCATGAAGAGTACCCACTGTTATAAGACCAGCGGCAATGTTGGCGCGAATACCTCCGTTATTCCACGCGCCTATTTCACCGTTGCCAATAATGCGAGCCGCGTCGGCCATGATATTGCCTAGGGGATACTGATCTCCGGTGCGGTTGAGCGGTACACCTATGGTAACAACCGGCTGATTCATGCGCGGCGCAACGCGAGCAACTGATACTCGAACAATCGAATCAATAGCCGGGTTCGCACCGCGCACGGAGTCGCCGTGAACACTTCTTATCCCGGTACGAACGCTGGGCGGCGTGACAACAATATCAACGACACCGATTGCGCGCGCGCTCGACGTAACCTGAATTGCCGGTATTCCGTTTATGCGAATGTTCTCGTTTGTATGAGCATGCCCCATCACAAATAAGTCCGGCTTCTCTGTCAAGTTTCGCACGACGTCGATTCCGCTACCGCTGCACTGTGATCTTTGGGAACGATCGCATCTACCGCCATCGTGAAGCGTTGCAACAACCACTTGAGCACCCGCAGCGCGAAGTGCGCGTGTGCGTTCGCTAATAATGGGCGCCGGGTTAAGGAAAGTTAAATCGCGCACGTTGCGCGCCTTTGTGCTAGACGCTGTGTGTTCGGTTGCCGCGCCAACTATTCCTATACGAATTCCGTCGCGAACAATGATTGTGTCGGAACGCAACCATGAAGGGAGTTGTCCGTCAGTACCACGTACATTCGCGCCGAGCACCGGGTATCCAAGCTCTTTGATACGCATGCGAAGTGTGTCTTGTCCGAAATCAAACTCATGATTGCCGAGCGCACCGGCAACTACACCCAGTCTACTCATGACTGCCGTTGTGGGTTTGCCAGCATCCCAGTCGGAGGCGGGCGAACCGGAGAACAGGTCACCTGCGTCTATAACTATGCTCGTGCAGTTAGCAGGCGCACACTCAGCCTTCGCGTTCTCAATTGCAGCTGAAAGAGCAACCGCTCCACCACGCCTAGCTCCACCTTCCATTCGAGGAGTAAGTGCGGCATGAAAGTCGGACAACGTAATTACGCGTAACGTACGTGTTCCTGGCGTTACCTGCGGAGGCCCTGAGACATCGGGCATAGCAACAATTCCCGTGTCAGCTTCAGGCGCCTTACCACCAGTAGCTTCAGATATGCGTGCCCGATTCTGAACTGCGTACGCAAGCTCAACCGCACGACGTGGCACTATCTCCCAATTACGATTGAAGTATGACGTTGGATTTACAGTTCCAACTCGTCGTACTTCGTCGATAAGAAGTTGTCGTATGTCTACGTCCTTATCGTACACAACCGGCGCGCCAGCGAGCATGGAGAAACCGCCGCCGCCACCTTGCCTATAGTTGTTTAATGCAAAAGTAAAGCTGTCTGAAGGGCGCACAGATCGCCCGTTGACTTCGAGCTTTGTTATTCTGCTACCTACAGGTTTTGTAAGGTCTATTACGTAGTTCGCTCCCGACACAATGTCGAAGTTGTAGCCGGGTATCTCTTCATTGATAAGCCCACCTGACGGTGAGTTTCCCGTAGCATCGACTGATCGATAGTATCGCGCTGCGTGCTCTAGAAAATCTTTAAGCTGAGCGCCCGTAATGCGTATGGCGCGTAGTGTGTTGTCGTATGGATAGAGTCGGCTTACATCAGCCACTGTAATCTTGTCGTCGCGCAACGTCGCGTCTATGGAGAATGCGGCAGTAGCAGCAAGCTGAGCACCCGACTCTTTGCGCATTACTTCAAGCATAAAGTCAACGATTGGTTGGTCGACAACCCTAGCAGAATCAGAGCGCATTGTAACGGCGGCCCTGCCAAGTGATGTTGTCGCCCACTCAACCGCTGCTTTATGAGCGGCATCTGTTGCAGCGAGTACAGCGGGCGATTCTTTAACTCCAGCTATGCGCACAGATTGCCCCTTACGCGATGCGACACGCCATCCATTTGCTGTTCTCTCAAGCGAGAGTACACCAACACCAACCGTTGCTGCCCAATTGCGCGGTTGAATAAACAAAACTCCATTCGCAACTGAGTCTGTTAACTCGCGGTGTGAATGCCCAAACACGACTACGTCGACTCCCTCAACTTCAGCCGGAACTCGTCCAGCAACGTTCTCCGAGCCGAGTTTCGTTGTTGCAGTGTCAAATGTTGCCGCGCCATCTAATCCTGAATGCAGCACCGCGACCACGACGTGAGCGCCCTTCTGTCGCACGTCTTTCACAGCGGCACGTAACGCCGGAATTATGTCGCTTATGGTAAGTCCGGCCGCCTTTAGGTTTTCGCTATCCCAAATCATTGAGCCGGGCGTAGTCGCACCAACAATACCAACCGCTACGCCATTTCGATGAACAATAGTTGACGCTGGGTACGCGACTTTGTTGTCCGAACCAATAACGTTCGCCGCTAGGAACGGAAAGGTTGCAGCAGAAATTGCACTGTTAAGAAGTGGGACGCCGTAATTGAACTCGTGGTTTCCTATCGCAGCTGCGTCATATCGCATTGCGTTCATAGCTGCAACAACAGGATGCGTTGGTTGTTTAACCACGCGTGCGGCAACAAATGTTAATGGGTTCCCCTGAAGCAGATCTCCCGCGTCGACGAGGACGAGGTTTCCTTTGTAGCTGCTCCTAAGCGAGTCGACAATTGTCGCAGCAGATGCGAGGCTGCGTGCCGGATCTACCCTGTTCTGGTAGTAGTCCCATCCACGCAGTCGGCCGTGCACATCGGTGGTGGCGGCGATAGCTAGGTCGAATGTGGTGCCGACGGGGTGCGAAACGACCGCCGCAGTTTGTGCAGCTCCTCCGCCCGCCCCCGCCCCGGCCCCCGCCCCCGCCCCCGCCGTTGGTACTGCCCCACTCGCGCCGGTAGCGGCAGAGCGACACGAAATCAGAATCGCGGCGGATATAACCACGAGGGCCAAACGTCCGGTGGTCGCCAAACGTCTTGGACTGTATACCCAGGGGGAAGATCTGAATGATTCTCGCATGAGAAAAAGCTAGCAGAAACGAGTTGCTCATGCATGCACTTTGCGCCGAAGTTACCCGCGCGCATGGAGCGGTTACAATTAACTTCCCTGCTAACCCGATTTCCGGAACAGATGATACACGTTCGTGACCTGTCAGCTACTGCGCCGAGACACGCTGGCACGACTGTTATTTACATCGGTGGGCCGAACCGATGAGACCCCTTATAATCGGCATCTCTGGCGGCACTGGTTCTGGGAAGAGCTCGGTCGCTAGGAAGGTAGCGGCGGCGCTTCCTCAGGCATCCGTGACCTTCATTGAGATGGACTCGTATTACCGCGATTTTCGGCACCTTTCGATGGAGGAGCGGAACCAGATTAACTGGGACCATCCGGACGCCTTCGACTGGGAGTTGATGATAGATCAGTTCACCGAGTTGGCAAACGGCCGGCCGGTAAATTGCCCGGAATACGATTTCAGCACTCACTCGCGCCACACAGAGTACCGTAGAGTCGAACCGGCAGATGTCATCGTACTAGATGGCATCCTCCTTCTGTCAGATGAAAGGCTCCGGTCGCTTTGCGACGTTAAGGTGTTTGTAGACACCGATGCTGACATTCGGTTAATACGACGAATTCAGCGCGATATGACTGAACGCGATCGGTCGCTTAAATCGGTGTTAGATCAGTACATAACGACAGTTCGACCTATGCACCTGCAGTTCGTAGAGCCGGCCAAAAGATACGCCGATGTTATCGTACCACGCGGTGGCAACAACAACGTGGCAATCGAGATGATCGTGGCACGGATTCAGCGACGCCTAGGTTTGATGGCAACCGACGGTCAGGACCACAACAGCAAAAGGAACAGCTAATGACTGCACCTGCAGCCAGTACCGACAGGATACTTGTAGTTGACGATGAACCAGATATCGTAGCGCTCGTGGCCTTTCACTTGGTTAAAGGTGGCTATCGTGTTGTTACCGCATCGACTGGTGAAGACGCGATAAACCTCGCGCGCCGCGAACGTCCCGCGCTTATTGTGCTCGACCTTATGCTGCCGGGAATGTCAGGCTTCGATGTGCTCGAAAAAATCCGCGAGGAAGTGGGAACACGTGATGTCGCCGTCCTTATGCTAACGGCCAGACGTGAAGAGCCAGATCGTATTCGCGGGCTCTCTCTTGGAGCAGACGACTATCTCACTAAGCCCTTTAGTCCAGCTGAGCTAGTATTAAGAGTTGGTGCTATTCTTCGTCGTTCGGGTGCATCACCGCAGGTATCGCATGACGTTCTAACCTTTGGTTCCTTGAAGATTGATCGCGATGCAATGACGGTGCGTGTTGAAGATGAGGCGATAGACCTTACACCCACAGAGTTTCGCCTACTGTTAACGCTTGCGGAGCGCAGAGGACGAGTACAGGGAAGACGTCACCTTCTGGAAACGGTGTGGGAAGCTGCTCCAGATATTCAGACGCGAACAGTGGACATGCATGTACAGCGTTTACGCAGTAAGCTTGGCGATGCCGGCGATATGATTGAAACAGTGCGTGGCTTCGGCTATCGCATGAAGGGAGCTGCGGCAGCAAGATGAATATTGTCGCCGCGTTCGTCGCGGTGGTCGTAGCGGTTGTTTTTGCGTGGCTGCTATCTCGGCTGCACGCTAAGCAATCGGCGTTAGACGCTGAAGAAGCGTTGCTTATTGCACTTACCGAAACACTTATTGAAGGAGTATTCGTTGTTGACGCGACTCACAGAGTGGTTCGTGTCAATGATAAGGCGAGGCAACTGCTTGGGGTTACAGCAGTTGTTCCATTCCCAGCCAGTACGCTTCCTGGTGACGCGAAGTTAGTGCGTGCATTGGAGGCCGTGCGAGTAAATCTCGTACCAGAATCCGGTGAGGTTCAGGTTGGCGATCGTACTCTGTCACTTTCTGTGAGACGATTACCAGACGGAGGTGCGGTATTCGCACTTTTCGATCTTACTACATTGCGTCGTCTTGAAGCTGTACGACGCGACTTCGTTGCAAATGTCTCGCATGAACTTCGCACGCCACTAACTATTATGCGCGGCGTCGTCGAGACGTTGCAGGACGACACACTTACCGATGACGCTCGCACAAGATTCGTTGCTATGACTGAAAGCACGGTCCATCGCATGCAACGGATCGTAGACGACTTATTAGATCTTTCTCGAATTGAGTCGGGTGGTTGGATGCCGCGCCCGGTAACAATGCATGTGCAAACAATGGCCATTGAAGCGCTCGCACCGCTTCAGGATGCTGCAAAGGAGAAGGGAGTCGTAATCGGTACCGACATTGCACCCAACGCCACTCAACTCTTGGCAGACGAAACTGCGATTCATCAGGTTCTGTCTAACCTTGCTGAGAACGCTTTGCGTCATACTATGTCAGGAAGCGTCACGGTCATTGCTAGCCGCGAGGAGAACGGCGTGTGGATTGGCGTCAGCGATACGGGCACAGGGATAGCCCCCGAACAGCTCCCCCGCATTTTTGAACGTTTTTACAGGGCCGACCCCGGCCGCTCCAGAGAGGCTGGTGGAACTGGACTAGGGCTTGCGATTGTAAAGCATTTGGCCGAAGCGCACGGTGGCACCGTTCGCGCAACAAGCAAGGTTGGTGAGGGTACAACTATTGAAGCTTACTTCCCCGACCAAATTAGGTAGCGTCGGCTTCGTCTAACGCCGTTTCCTCAACAAGAGTGCCGTCGGGCTTTCGTTGTCGGGGGCGACGCCCAATAAAGGCGCGCTGTACAAGTGAAGGCACAATGTTGGCTGCGGTTCCGTTTAAATGGATTATACTGGGACCGCTTTTTTGCCCTTTCATATCTGGATTAATAACGATTACCGTAGCGCCGTGACGCGAAGCTATCCACGGCAGCGATGCCGCAGGTTCAACGACGTTTGACGTACCTATAGACAGAAAAACGTCGCATGCGAGCGATGCAGCTTGGGCAGCAGAAAGCTGGTCGGGCGGAAGGGGCTCGCCAAACCAAACTATGTCTGGACGCATGAATGCGCCGCAGCTGTCGCACCGCCTTAGCTCAGCCGCATTATCGCTTTCGTTGAGTTCCGTTGTGCCTACACAAGAAGCGGAACAGCGAATGCGGTTAATTGAGCCGTGTAATGGTATGACAGTGGTGCTGCCCGCTCGCTGATGCAGGTCATCAACGTTCTGCGTTATAAGCGTGCAGTGCGAAACGAATTTCGTTAAATGCGCGAGTGCTACATGTGCGACATTGGGCGCCGCGTTAAGGACACTCTCGCGTCGTTCCGCGTACCATTGGGACACCAAAGAAGGATTGCGAGCGAAAGCGCCTGGGGTTGCCAGCTCTTGAGGCGAGTATTGGCTCCAGAGACCGGTCATGGCATCGCGAAAAGTGGGGATGCCACTTTCGGCAGAGACGCCCGCTCCGGTTAGGATGCAGACGTACTCAGCGGCACGCAATGAAGATGCGGCCAGAGCGAAGGAATCGCCGGGCTCAGGAGTAGAAGTGTGCCGGTTGCGGCGTCGTGCCGGATCGACGTTGGGCATCGGTGCAAGGTGAGAACGCAGAGTCTCCTCGAGTACGCGCGAACCGCCAGTTCTGTTGACCTGCTCCCCCTCCGCTGTGACAATTTCGTTGCAATTCCGTCGCAATTCGTAGACCGATCATCAGGAAGTTTCGTGGCGTGACCCCGCACGGGGCACACGAACCTCGAACATACCGAAATATGCTGAAGTCTACGATGGCGGCTCTCCGTCTTTTCAACCTTGACCGCACTGCAGCCTTGTGCTTCGCTCTTGCGATTGCAACACTGTCATTCGCGGCTGATACAATAGCTGCACAACAATCGGAAACAGCACCGAAGCCAACTGCTCAAACAGAAATAAAGGGACGCATATCTGGACGCGTGATAGATGCCGCGACCGGACAAGGAATAGCTTCCGCTTCGGTTCATATTCCGGGTACAGCAATCGGAGCGCAGTCGGGGGTAGACGGCCGTTACACTTTAATTGGCGTACCTGCTGGAACTGTTTCGCTTAGCGTTCGCAGAATAGGTTACGGACCCAAGGTCGTTACTGACATCATCGTGCCCGCCGGCGGTGCAGCGGTACAGGACATCACGCTGAGCACCGCCGAGATTCAGCTCGCGGCTATTAGTGTTACAGCTTCTGTAGAGCGCGGTACAGTTAACGAGGCGCTAGACCGTCAGCGGCAAAGCACGAACGTTGTTAACGGAATTACCGCAGAGCAGATATCGCGTAGCCCTGATGGCGATGCTGCTCAAGCCGCTCAGCGCGTAAGTGGTGTAACAGTGCAGGACGGTAAGTATTTGCAGGTTCGCGGAATGAGCGAACGCTACACCACAGCCTCGCTAAACGGTGCGCGTATTCCAAGCCCAGAACCAGAGCGCAAGGTCGTACCGCTCGACCTGTTCCCTGCTGGATTGCTTCAGGATATTACGACAGTCAAAACATTCACGCCCGACCAGCCCGGCGACTTTGCTGGAGCAAACGTTGACATTCGCACGCGTGAGTTTCCTGCATCTCGTCAAATCACGTTCTCTTCCAGCTTTGGTTTCAGTGATCGTGTCATTGGAAAGACGATGCCGTTTGCTCCGTTGGCTGGTGGCGAACGACTAGGCATTGCAAGTTCATCTCGCCGTATGCCGTCGGCCATTGTTAACGCCAACTTCTTAGGTTCCGTAACTCAGCAGCAGTTCAATCAGATGGCAATGCAGCAGCGTAATGTATGGACGCCCGAACATCGCTCCGGCGCTGGTAACGGGTCGTTTGGTGCGTCAGTTGGTGGAAACACGTTGCTAGGAAAGCACATAGGATATGTGTTTAGTGCCAACTACGGATACAGTGAGGAAACGCGCTCTGACGAACGATTTGCAGTTGGTATGCAAGGCGCGAACAACACTGTTGTTCCGCTAACAGTTGTTCAGGGGCAAACCGGACGCACGTCGGCGCAGTGGGGTGGGATTGCGAACTTATCTACAATGATGGGCGACCACTCCCGTTTCTCCTTGAGCACAACGATAACACGCAGTGCAGATAACGAAGCACGTACAGATCGCGGCTTCGATGAGAACCTAGCAGACAGCATCGCCAGAACGACCTTACGTTACGTTGAACGTGGCGTCGTCACCGTTTCTGGTAAGGGTGAACACCAGTTTGGCGAGCGCAATAACAGCTCGTGGCTGGTAACTTACGGCAACACTTCACGCCGCGAGCCGGACCGTTCCGATATCGTTTATGCTCGCAATGCAAGCGGCACCTATTCGTTGCTGTCCTCACTCGACGGAGCTCGCCGCTTGTACTTCGACCTTGAAGAGGACAACGGAACGGCGCAGTTCGACCATCGCTTATCTGTAGGCGACGTATCAAACCAGAACCACATCAAAATTGGTGCGTATCTCCGTTCAACAAGCCGTAGCGCCGATGCACCTATTTTCGCGTTCCTAACGCGTGCAGGTGAAGATGTTATGAAGCAATCGCCAGACGTAATTTTCGGAGGCAGCCAAGCATGCGACGAATGCACCTCGATATTTGTTCAACCCATAGGCCAGTCGGGCTCTTACACCGCTAGCGATCGTACAACTGCTGCCTACGCTATGTCTGAGTGGTCGTTGTCTGAACGCGTGCGGCTTATCGCTGGAGCACGTGTAGAGAACGCCGACATCACTGTTACATCGGGTACGCAGGGCGGATTTACTGCCGCGGCTAAACTCAAGAACACCGACGTGCTTCCTTCGTTCGTTCTTAACACACGTGTTACGCCACAACAGAATCTGCGTTTCGGTATGACGCGTACACTTGCTCGCCCAGAGTATCGTGAGCTCGCTCCTGTAACCTTTCGAGATGTTCTCGGCGGCGTAAGTGTTACAGGAAACGACCAACTTCGCAGAGCACTTATTGACAACGTAGACCTTCGATACGAAGCATTTCCTGAAGCTGGCGAAGTGTTAAGCGTTGGCCTATTTGCTAAGCGCTTTCACGACCCAATTGAGCGTTTAGAGCAAGCTACGTCAGGAGCATATCAGGCTCGTTTCCAGAACGCAGAGCGCGCGTTTAACTATGGAATAGAGCTTGAGGCCCGTAAGCACTTAGGTATGTTGGGGCACTGGGGTGAATCCTTCACAGGCTTCGGTAACGTGACGCTAATGAAGTCGTCAGTTACGCTTGATACACTTCAGGGGTTAACAGTAACGGACACCAAGCGTGCGCTAGTTGGGCAAGCTCCATATGTGGCTAACGCAGGTATGACGTACTCGTCGTTATCCGGGCGCACAACAGCAACAGCTCTTTACAACGTGGTTGGACCTCGCATTCATGCGGCGGGTGTGTTGCCGCTTCCAAACATTATTGAAGCACCACGTCACGTTGTTGACTTTTCACTTAGGGTTCCTGTTCGTGGAGGACTTTCTGCGCGATTCGATGCACGCAATCTTCTTGATGCACGATACCGCTTCATGCAAGGCGACCTCGAACGTGAAGGTTACAACACTGGACGTACCTTCTCCCTTGGTTTGAGTTGGCGTCAGTAGGCAATTAGCTGGCGTAACAGCGGCATTACGAAGCCGGTGCGGCTCTTCGCACCGGCTTCGTCGTTTACGTAACCGTGACACACTGCTCACTGGTTTGCTACACGTCAATGACTTCTTCCGTTTGCGTTGCGTGGCCACCAAGCGCGCCACGATTTCACTCGAATCACAGGTCACACCATGATCCTTGCATCACGCGCACGAAAGCTAGCGCTGCTTCTCATTCCAATATTCGCCGCAACTGCATGCAGCGATGATAACGATCCTGTTGCAACAACAGGAACGCTCACTGTAACAGTAGGCGGACTTCCTGAAGGCGCTAGCGGATCTGTAAGCGTAACGGGCCCGGAAAACTTCTCCCGTGCGATCCAGTCCACTCAGTCGTTCACAGTTCCCGGTGGTACTTATACAGTTTCGGCAACGCACGTGATGCACAACAATGTGCGTTACAATCCGACCGTTACCGGATCGCCTGTATCGCTTAACAACGGCAGTACTGCTTCGGCTTCTGTTACATACGCCAGCGGTGACAAGCCAAACGTTATGCTACAAGGAACTATTAACAGCAACACGCGTCTCACAGCAGACAACGTTTACGTACTTCGCGGATTCGTGTACGTGGCTAACGGTGCCACACTAACGATTGATGCAGGAACTCGTATCGTTGGTGATTCGACAGCACTCGGCTCTGCACTGTTTGTTCTGCGTGGCGCTCGCATTGTTGCTAACGGCACTGAGAGTGCTCCAATCGTGTTTACGTCACAGCGTTCTGCTGGCAACAGAGCTCCTGGCGACTGGGGCGGACTTATCATCGTTGGCAACGCACGTAACAACCGTACCGGCAACATTATCGTTGAAGGCTCCGACGGTTCCGTTGTTGGCGCAAACCCAGCAGGTGTTGTTTATACGGGTGGTAGCAACGATGATGACAACAGCGGTACACTGCGCTACGTCCGCGTTGAGTTCGCCGGTTTCGCGACGCTCACCGATGCAGAGCTTAACTCGTTTACCTTCGCAGCTGTCGGTCGTGGAACAACGTTTGAGTACCTCCAGTCAGTGTCTGGACTTGACGACTCGTTCGAGTGGTTTGGTGGTACTGTCAACGGGCGCTACCTGATTTCTTACGAGTCGGGCGACGATCACTTTGACGGTTCAGAAGGCTATCGCGGTATGAACCAGTTCATGATCGCGTTGCAAACGACTTACTTGACGCCGCGCCCGAACACCGGCGCAGTTTCGTCCGACCCACAGGGTTTCGAAGTCGACGGTTGTAACGGCGGTGGTTGCGTTGCACCGTCGGGCGCGAACGGTCAGAGCGCTGGACGCGATGAAGGACTGTGGAACATGAACGTTTTTGCTAACTTCACGATCGTTGGTCCACCTGCTGGCGTAAGCGTACCAAGCAGCGGTGGCATCGGTATGGTGCTTCGCCGCGGTACCGGCGGTTACTACCTAAACGGTGTTGTCGCACGTTGGCCGCGAAGCGGCATTTCCATGCGCGACTCGACGACCAACAACAGATTCCTTGTTGACTCGCTCCTCGTTCGCAACATCTACATGGCAGACAACGGTGCGCTCACCGGTGGTCAGAACTTCGATCCAACAGGAACGAACTTCGGACAAGAGAGTGCCTTTGCTGCGCGCAACTCCAACATTCAGGTTGGAACGGGTGTCACAGCAGTCAGCCTCTTCAACGCGCTCCCAACGGTTGGTGCGAACACGACTGGCGCCGATTTCGATTGGTCGCCCGCTGCCAACTCACCAATCGCTACAGGCGGCTTGAACAGCTTCTCAGCCGACCCAAGAATCGCAGCTCGCGTCGGAACGTTCATTGTTCCCACTGCGTATCGCGGTGCTGCCGCGCCTGGTGGTACGAAGTGGTGGGCAAACTGGACGAACTACGCACGCAACTAACAGCGTCGCGACACGTTTAAACAGCAGTAACAGGACATAAAGATGAGAACAACGCGAGCTGCAGTTGCTACGCTATGCCTTTCGCTAACCGCTATGGCGGCGTGTGGTGGTGATGCGTCCGGTGGCGACGCCAGCGGTGACATAACATCAGACTCCGCAGCGGCAATCGCAGCTCGCGATTCTCAGACTGCTCACATCAACGACGTCGTCGCTAGCGGCGGCGTCGTTGATTCAGTCTTCTCCACTGAAGAGCATTTAGCACGCTTTCGCTCAACGACTGATTCTACCGATTCACTAATGTACGCCAGTTCGTCAATGAAGTCGCTGGTGGCGCGATGGGCAGTTGCAGTAGAGAAGAGCGATACATTGGAGCTCAATCGGATGACGATTGGTCGCGCAGAGTTTGCATGGATAGTGTATCCGTATTCGCCGCTAAGACTTCCCCCTTACGAAGCGCCGCCTGAGCTGCTTTGGGGGCAGATACTAGCGTCTTCAAATTCAGGTGCAGCAAGAATTCAGAGACGTTTTGGTGGTAAGAACTTACAGGTTAGTAACATCGAATGCACCGACGTACTTATCCAAGGTCCGAACAAAGTACACGACAAATGTATTGCAACATTGCGCGCTAAAGACAGCGACGAAGTGCGTGCAAGGCTGTTTGGTTCCGTTGTAGAAAGAAACGGGAGCTTTAAGTTTCTTGGACTATCCAACGAACTGTAGCTGTGAACTATATGCCCACCTCTATTCCAATACGTGCACGCCATTGATTGCTGCTAGCGGCATTAGGGCCTATCATTCCGGCCCTAATGCGCGAAAGGTCTCCATTGATTTTTATGCGGTGTCCTTGAAAATATCGACCCAATCCTGCCGCATACTCGTTTAACGACTCAGAGCCATCCAGCCCCCGTACAGCAAGTGCTGGAGTAATACTCACATAGCGAATAAACGGCTCGTAGTGCTTTCCAGAAAACAGATAGCTGGCCTGAACTAGCAAACCTTCGCCAGCGAATACATATCGCACTTCTCCGTCTTCTTCTGTAAGCGGATTAGATGAAAAGCGCCGCGCGTGCTCCGCTTGAAGGGCAAAGCCTTGATACTTGTAAATTGCGTCTGTGAACCATGTCGTCATACTGCGTGGCTCAAACAAACGCCTCCCCAACTGGCCGCCTTCGCGCACAGCACGATCGTTGTGTGAAATAGCAGCTCCGATCGAAAGTCGAGGACGCTCCTCGCGCACGACGTCGCCTTCTATGTAATCGCCGCCATTGGTAAATGCCCCAAACGGCAACACTTCAAACCGACCTGTGTAGGCCAACCCGTCACTACCCGTTGACGCGCCGCGCCCTTCGCCACTCGAAATTGCGGCCCGCGCAACTAGCCGCGGCACACCAATATCTTTGCTGTAAACCGCAAATACTCCTACATCGCGATCAACCGTAAAGAGTGAGTTTACAGAAGAACGATCAGGAGCCTGTATTTCTGACGACGATACAACTCGCTGCCGGTTCCCAGGAAGCTTACCCTGTCCTGCAGACATGGCAAAGTTGCGATTGAATTGCCATGAGACATTCGCATCGCGTAACACGTTTGCAATGCTCGTGTTCTCCATATCCATATCTGAGCGCGCGAACGACAATTGAAACGACACACGCAATCGAGGATCTCTAAGAACCCCTTCCATTCGTAAACGCATGCGTCTTATCATGAGCTGCGTTTCGCTTATATCGATTCCGTCCTCAGTACTACCAGTAGCAGCAAAGAGCTCCTGAATTCGAAAGCGAAACGTTAGTGATGACACACCGTCTGTGCCTTCGACCGTTACACCGCGTCCATCTAAAGTTATGGGCGCGTTGGGAAACGCTGGCGTTGCTTGAGAAAACAGTACATTGGATGAGGACAACAGCAGCAGAAACGCTGCTACCACCCTCGTCACGGTTTACTTCCTAGGTAATGCCTTACGTGTTCGCGTTCCCTTGCGGCTGACTTCAGCCAGCCCCCATGGGTCACGCATAAGTGTTTTGTGTGTCGCATACTCATGTTCCCCTTCCTGCAGCACTCGGCGATAGGTTCCATCCGCACCGAGCGACCATGCTTGCCTATTATCACGCAAGCACGTCTGCAAAACCGACCACAGCCGCTTATGTAGCTGTGTATCGATTATCGGAACCATAACCTCAACCCTGCGGTCGAGATTACGAGGCATCCAGTCGGCGGACCCCACATAATACTCGGCGGCACCACCGTTGGCGAAGTACAGTATGCGAGAATGCTCTAAGAACCGCCCAATTATGGACACCACACGAATCCGCTCGCTAAGTCCGGGGAGGGCCGGAACGAGGCAACAGATGCCGCGAACGATCAAATCTATCTCCACGCCAGCTTGGGACGCCCGATATAAAGCCGCAATCACCTCGGCGTCTACAAGCGCATTCATTTTCGCTATGATGTGCCCCTTTCCACCTTCTGACGCAATTTTCGCCTCACGCTCAATTAGACGTAATGTTTGCTTACGGAGATGGTTGGGAGCTACGTGTAGCGCACGGTATGAAGATTTACGCGATACACCAGTTAACGAATTGAAAAGCTCCGTCAGATCGGAACCAATATCCTCGTTACAAGTAAACAAGCCAACGTCGGTGTAAACTCGCGCGGTCTTCGAATTGTAATTGCCGGTACCGATGTGCGCGTACCTACGAATACCGTCGGAATCGCGACGAACTACAAGTGCAGTTTTTGCGTGTGTCTTAAGGCCGGGAAGACCGTACGCTACGTGAATGCCGTACGATTCCATAGTTCTTGCGAACGTAATGTTGTTTTGCTCGTCAAACCTAGCTTGCAACTCTATAAGTACAGCTACTTGTTTACCCGCTTGCGCGGCCTCAGCGAGTGCACGAACAATTGCAGTATCACCCGAGGTTCGGTACAACGTAAGTTTTATCGCAAGTACATGCGGGTCGCTTGCGGCAGCAGCCAAGAAAGTTTCGACAGACGCGGAGAATGATTCAAAAGGATGATGCACCAACACATCGCGTTCCTTGATGACATCAAAAACGTTCTTCCCTTCACGAAACGCTGGAGGTACTGATGCAATAAACGCGATGTCCCTTAACGCAGGAATATCCAGAGCGGCTATCGACATCAGATCGCCCATTTCAAGTAGGTCATCTACTTCGTGGACATCCGCGTCAGTAAGAGGCGCTTCCTCTTGCGCTTCACTTCCGTTGAGTTCGTCTAACAGTAGAGCTCGCATTTCCTGCGGCATGTCGCGTTGCAGCTCTAACCGGACGACTTCACCAAAGCGACGCTGGAACACTTGCTGCTCAATGCTTTCAAGAAGATCGTCTGGTTGATCGATCTGACCCAACTCGAGATCCGAGTACCTCGTTATACGAAAGCCGTACCACCTACGTATCTCCATTCCAGGGAACAGCTCTGGAAGATTTGCGCCAATTAAATCCTCAAGCGGAACGAAGCAGTGTTCGCGTCCGACGGGAACCCATCTAGGCAACGACTTAGGAACCTTTACTCGAGCGAAATGCTCCTTTCCAGTTTCTGGGTCACGGATATCAACTGCGAGTGACAGAGAGAGGTTCGATATGTACGGGAAAGGATGCGCAGGATCTACAGCGAGTGGGGTGAGAACCGGGTACACCTGAGCAGCGAAGTACTGCGCAAGTGAAGCGGCTTCATCTGCTCGCAACTCATCAACCCGCAAAAGCCGCACTCCGTGTTGAGCGAGTGCCGGTAGCAACGTGTCATGCAACAACGAGCGGCGACGCGCCATCTGATCGCCAACCCGTTTGCGCAACGCGTCCAACTGTTCTGCGGGGGTAAGCGGGTCCGGTGCAAACTGACGAGCGCCAGCAGCAACGCGCCGGCGCAGGTCAGCTACACGCACCATGTAAAACTCGTCGAGATTGGTGCTAAAAATTGATAAGAACTTTACACGCTCAAGAAGCGGCACACGCACATCGAGCGCTTCCTCCAACACGCGTGCGTTGAAAGCAAGCCAGCTTAGCTCGCGGTTAAGGTACGGGAGATGCCCGTGAGTTGCGCCGCTCATGATTGATTTCGTTGTTCACTGCTGCCGTTACAGCGGCATCAGCACTGCCAACACCTTGTACGATATAGCCGCCATAAATGCAGCCGCAGGTATGGTGATGACCCACGCCCAAACTATGCGGCCGGCAAGCCCCCAACGAACAGCTGAAAGCCTGTTGGTCGCACCAACACCAACGATCGCACCCGTAATGGTGTGTGTGGTACTAACCGGAATGCCGAACTTTGACGCGCCCAAGATCACTATCGCACCAGCAGTCTCTGCACAAAAACCACCAACTGGACGCAGCTTGGTAATTCGAGTGCCCATCGTGTGCACGATACGCCAACCACCAAACAGAGTGCCCAGCGAGATCATGGTGTACGCAGAAAGTTCGATCCAAAGCGGAATGGTGTCTCCGTTCTCTAAATAAAGATGAGACATCCACCCAGTTTCGTTCACAAAAACGGCCTGCGACGTGACTAGCAACGACACGATGATGCCCATTGTCTTCTGAGCATCATTGCCGCCGTGAGCGAGCGAAAGTAGTGCTGAGCTAACTAGCTGCGAAAACCTAAAGAAACGGTCAGACCGAGGTGCGTGAGATCGCCGAAACAACAGCGTTACCAGCACCATCAGAATAAATGCCGTTAGCATGCCGGTTAAAGGCGACATGACAATAGCTGCGAGCGTTTCTATCCACTTCTTTCCCCACAGCACGGCCACCGGACCAGCTTTCGCCACTGCCGCGCCAGCATAGCCACCGATTAACGCGTGCGACGAACTGGAAGGAATACCAAACCACCAGGTTATGAGATTCCAAATGATGGCTCCGAGAAGCCCACCCAGCACGACGTTAGCGTTGACCATGTTTAGGTCAATGAAGCCGCCACCCACCGCTTTAGCGACAGCGGTGCCAACGACGAACATCGCGGAAAAGTTAAAGAAGGCCGCCCAGATTACAGCCGCGAGTGGGCTGAGTACGCGCGTGCCTACGATTGTCGCAATGGAGTTCGCCGAGTCATGAAACCCGTTAATGAAGTCGAACACCAGTGCAACAGCCACGATCAGAATGACGTATGTCGCCACGGTTCCGTCAGCTGTTTTTTACTGCGATGCTTTCAAGCGCGTTCGACACGTCTTCACATTCGTCGATCGCTTCCTCAAGTGCGTCAAATATCTCCTTCCACTTGAGAACTTCGATTGCTGGCATATCCTGGTCGAATAATGCCCCTACAGCTTCAGCGTAGCGCTGATCACCCTCTTCTTCCAGTGCTTTGATAACACGACCATGTGCCATCATCTTTTGACGTTTGGTGATATCCGCAATCGAGGTGAGTATCTCGCTGCTCGCGCGCTCTAGAATACCCGCCATCTCAACACTTCCCGGCCGACTGTCTGTTACGCGGAACATCACGACACGTCGTGCTGCTCCGTTGATAAGATCAATCACGTTGTCGAGACGCTTGGCAAGAAGATGGATATCTTCGCGATCAAGCGGAGTGACGAAACTTGTATCTATGCGTTGGTTTATAACCTGAACGATCTGATCACCCTCAGTCTCAACGCGTTTAATGTCAGCGGCAATGCGCTGAGCTTCGGTTGGATTCTCGAAGATGTTACGCAACAGCTTGGCCGCAGATCCTATGTGCTCGGCAAGCTGGCGAAAATGATCGAAGAACGTATCGTCTTTCGAAAAAAGCTTCACGGTTGTTCGATTGATGAGATGCGTGACATCAAGATCGGTCGACCAAGATGCCAACGTAAAGAAGCGTGGTTATACTCGATTCCGGAGGCACCACACACGTAACGATTGTGTCACTCCGCACTTTTCGCCATCCGCAAATGAGAAAAATCATGTCAGTTCACTGCCAAACTATTTGCGCGTCGCCTCGTGTAACACGCTTTCGTACCAATGAAACATCCTCAAAACGGCGTATTAGCAGCACGCCTGCCACGAACCCACCAACGTGTGCCCACACTGCAACGCCGCCTGACACCTCTGGGTTAAGTGTCATAAGATCAGGGAGTCCTGTTATAACCTGACCGATGAACCAGAATATGAGGACAACCCAAGCAGGAAATCGAATGAGGAAAAACGGCGGTATAAAGGTGCGCACCTTGCAACGTGGGTACAGAATGAGATATCCACCCATAATTCCCGAGATAGCACCTGATGCTCCAACGGTGGGCACCGGTGACGACGGATCAATTAGAATGTGCGCGCCTGCCGCTGCCAAACCTGTAAGCAGGTAGAACGCTAAAAAGCGCATTCTCCCCATACTGTCTTCAACGTTGTTTCCGAAAACCCAGAGGTAGAGTGAGTTTCCGATGATGTGCCCCCACCCGCCGTGAAGAAAAATTGAAAGCAACGGAGTGAGTGGGTTTATGGGTTCATTGTCAATTATGCACGCCATTCCGGGCGCAATTGGAATTCCGCTTCCTACAGGTGCGAGTCTAGTAATTTCGCCAGGTACCATTCCCAAGTTGCACACGCTGGCGATAAGCGGCATAGGATCGCCGAAGCTAAGTCCGCCCTGCACGAAAATCCATGAAGCCCAGGTAAGCGCTAGGATGGCCACCGTCATGACCGGCGTCCGGAGCGTTGGATTTTCGTCGTATAATGGAATCACAGACTTGAGAATACTGGGGGCTGTATAGTTAATGCCAGAGCCGCGCTTAATCTTTTGTTAAGGACTGCCATAAAGGCACTCTGCCATCCCGGCGCACTGCGGCAGTGTAGATTCTGGAATATGAGGGTAGTTTGCGCCGCTGCGGCAGTCACATTTAGGCCCAGTGCTTGCTTGGTAGCAGGATAAGCGTGGCGGCCGTCCGGTCGCCGTTAAACTCTTGCCTCCACGAGGAAGAAATGGCGGAAAAAGTTATCGGAATCGACCTAGGCACCACCAACTCAGTGGTGGCCGTGCTTGAGGCCGGTGATCCGGTTGTTATACCGAACGCAGAAGGCGGACGTACTACTCCGTCTGTTGTGGGCTTTACCAAAGATGGTGAACGCCTAGTTGGGCAGATCGCCAAGCGCCAGGCTGTCACAAACCCACAAAACACTATTTTCTCGATTAAGCGCTTCATGGGTCGTCGTCTTAACGAAATGACAGACGAGCAGAAGCGAGTGCCATACAAAATCACGTCTGGCGCAAACGATGTCGCGACGGTTGAGGTTGGCGGTAAGAACTACACGCCTCCGGAAATCTCTGCAATGATTTTGCAGAAAATGAAGCAGACGGCGGAAGACTATCTTGGCCATTCAGTAAGCAAGGCGGTTGTTACCGTACCGGCTTACTTCAATGACGCTCAACGTCAGGCCACTAAGGATGCCGGTAAAATTGCCGGCCTCGAAGTACTCCGTATTATCAACGAACCGACTGCTGCCGCGCTCGCATACGGTCTTGATAAGAACAAGAAGAATGACGAGAAAGTCGCGGTTTTCGATCTCGGTGGTGGCACATACGACATTTCCATCCTTGAGCTGTACGATGTAGATGGAACCCGTCAGTTCGAAGTGAAGTCAACCAACGGCGACACACATTTGGGAGGCGATGACTTCGATCAACGCGTGATGGACTGGCTTGTAGCTGAGTTCAAACGCGATCAGGCAATCGACCTTTCTAAGGACCCGATGGCGCTGCAGCGTCTCAAAGAGGCTGCTGAGAAAGCAAAGATGGAGCTTTCGGGAACTAACAGCACGGATATCAACCTCCCGTTTATCACGGCTGATCAGTCTGGCCCGAAGCACCTCAACTACACTCTTTCGCGCGCCAAGTTTGAGCAACTTGTTGACGACTTAGTGCAGCGGACTCTTGAGCCAATGAAGAAGGCTCTAAGTGATGCTGGCATTAAGCCCTCTGAGATCGATGAGGTAATTCTTGTTGGCGGCTCGACCCGTATCCCTAAAATTCAACAGGTCGTTAAAGACTTCTTCGGCAAAGAGCCTAACAAGGGCGTAAATCCAGATGAAGTCGTCGCTGTAGGTGCTGCTATTCAGGGTGCTGTGCTTACAGGCGAGCAGAAGGACGTTTTGTTGCTCGACGTGACTCCGCTTTCACTTGGCATCGAAACGTTGGGTGGAGTGATGACAGCACTTATTCCGCGTAACACCACGATCCCTACTAAGAAAACAGAGACATTCTCCACAGCCGATGATAACCAAACGACTGTTGAGATCCACGTACTGCAAGGCGAACGTGAACTAGCAGTTTACAATCGCACCATCGGCAAGTTTCAGCTTACTGGCATCCCACCCGCTCCGCGAGGCATGCCACAGGTCGAGGTGACGTTTGACATCGACGCGAATGGCATTTTGCATGTTGGTGCACGCGACAAAGCTACCAATAAAGAGCAGAAGATTCGTATCGAAGCGTCAAGCGGTTTGTCAGACAACGAAATCGACCGCATGGTGAAGGACGCAGAAAAGAACGCGGCCGAGGACAAAAAGCGCAGAGAGGAAATCGACGTTCGTAACCGTCTCGACTCTCAGACTTATGAAGTCGAGAAGAACGTTAAAGAGTGGGGAGACAAAGTCCCTGCTCCACTTCGTGAGCGCATCGACGGTTCCGTAGAGCGGGCTCGTAAGGCTCTACGTGGAGATGACCTGAACGAGATTAGAGCTGCACAGGAAGAGTTGAGCAAGGCTTACAGCGAAGCAGGGCAAGCCTTTTACCAGCAGCAGTCTCAAGCCGAAGCAACCGCAGGTGAAGAAGCCACTCAAGGCGCGCAGGCCGACGGTAGCTCTGCTGCCGCAGGTCAGGAAGAAGTTGTCGAAGCTGACTACGAGATAGTCGACGACGACAAGAAGTAGCAACTTGCCCTGAACACCCGTCGCGAAGGAAACAGCGGCGGGTGTTCAGGTGTCTAGTATGAGAGCATTGTTCCCGCGTCGATTTCGCAGCGGGCGACTGATACAGATTCACGCAACAACCGAAGGAAGATCATGACCGGAAGATCGCGATTTCGTTTTGCCACAGCGGCTGTCATAGGGTTTGGCATCGGTATCTTTTTCGCGTCCAGCCTTGACCTAACACGGTGGAGTTGGGCGCAGTCAGGAACCAGAGGTTCGGTTCAACTACATGGACCTAATACACTTCCCGAAGGCGCTAGCACTTTTGCAGACATAGCTGAGACGGTGACTCCTGCAGTTGTGTCGGTGAGGACCACTCGCACTGCGCGCGGTAGACCGCAAGTTCGAGGACGTGTGCCGCAAGGAATGGAAGATTTATTTGAACAGTTCACCCCTCCTCAGCAGCAACGTAGGCAGGAAGGTGAAGGCTCAGGTTTCATTGCCCGCTCCGACGGATACATCGTTACGAATAATCACGTCGTCGCAGGGGCCGATCAGGTTACTGTGGTGCTAAGCGATCGACGCACAATGCGCGCGCGCATTATTGGCACCGACAGTACCACCGACGTTGCGGTACTGAAAGTCGATGCAACGAACTTGCCTACTATCGCACTAGGCGATGACGAAGCAACACGAATAGGCGATTGGGTACTTGCAGTTGGGAACCCACTCGGATTGGACTTCACCGTTACAGCGGGAATAGTCTCTGCCAAAGGGCGTGGAGATGAGATTCGCTTGCCTAATTCTGGCGGATTAACGGTATCAGATTTTATTCAAACCGACGCTGCCATTAATCCTGGTAATTCCGGTGGTCCGCTTATCAATACGCGAGGCGAAGTAATCGGCCTGAACAGTGCAATAGCGAGCAACACTGGCTTTTACTCCGGCTACGGATTTGCCATTCCTATCACGCTAGTACGTGAGGTAATGGATGATCTTATTAAGAACGGTAGGGTGCGGCTGCCAGTTATGGGCGTTCAAGTAGCTCCAGTAACTCCCGAAGATGCTGGAGTGAATGGCATGGAGTCGATAACTGGCGTTAAGGTTGCTGGTTTTAACCCCTCCGGTAACGCACCGGCTCGTTCAGCGGGAATCGAAGTTGGCGATATTATCGTCGCCATTAACAGCAAGAAAGTTGATCGCGTAAGCTCCTTGCAGCGCATCGTGCGCACTCACGATGTTGGTGAGACTGTAACGGTTGACGTAATGCGTTTTGGCGCACGTAAGTCGTTCAAGGTGAAGCTTGAGGAGGCTGAGCAGGTTGCCGAGTTGGCGCAGAACGTAGCGCCGGGAACGGGCAATAGCGGTTCAAGCGCAGCTCCAACTGTTGTACCTACTCGCGCCAGCAAACTTGGCGTTACCGTTGCACCCATGACGGCCACAGTCGCACGTGAGCTTGAGCTCGACGGCACCCGCGGAGTACGTGTTGTGGATGTAGCAGACACAGGGCCTGCCTACGGCAAGCTTACAGCTAACGACGTAATCGTCGAAGTGCTGTTCCCCTCCCCACGTCGATCGGTGACAGGTACCGACGAGCTGCAAAGAGTGTTGGCAGGACTTAAGGACGGTGACTACGTGAGCTTCATGGTTAAGAACCCATCTTTAGAGGATAGAGTCGTTAACCTCAGAGTTGGTGAGTAGCCATTAGTTGTAGAAAGCCGCAGGGTTAAATACCTGCGGTTTTCTACCGTCGGCAATGCACATGGAAGTGCTTACTAGTTACGTTGTTTCGTGCCCACGGACAAGCGATATTGTCCTGAGCGGTTTGTAGTAGAGCGGACGTGGCGAAATTGGTAGACGCGCCAGCCTTAGGAGCTGGTCCTTCACGGGGTCCCGGTTCGAGTCCGGGCGTTCGCATCTGGTTGACAGCAGGTTCCCGCTAGATTTCATCGTCATGAATATCACGATTACTCCCACAGAGACAGAAGGCGTTTCACGTAGACTCCAAATCTCTGTTCCTCTCGATACAGTTGCTGCATTCGAAGACAAGGCGGCGCAGAAGTATGCATCGCAAGCTAGGTTGCCCGGCTTCAGACCCGGGAAAGCGCCAGCTGCTATGGTTCGCAAGCGGTTTGCCGAAGCCATTCGTCAGGAAGCTATTGAGCAAGTCATAAATGAAGCTTTCCGTGAAGCTGTTGATCGTGAGAAGCTTCAACTTGCTGCACAGCCTCATGTGCATGACCTTAAGGTGGAACCCGGTCAGCCGGTCGAGTTCGAATTACACTGTGAAGTTCGTCCTGAGCTGTCTCTCGATCGTATTTCAGATTTCGATATTTCGCGCCGCGAAGCTGAAGTAACCGATCAGCTCGTTGAAGAGCAGTTGGAGAAAATGCGTGAGCAAAAGGGCGACTGGGTTCCAGTTAACGGAAAGCCAGCGCCAGCAGACATGGTTACAGTCCTTCTCGCAACTGCCGACGATAACGGTGAATTGCCGGAAGGACGTGAGTATCGCATAGTGTTAGGTGGTGGTCAGGCGATCGCTGGCATCGAAGAGCTCATTATGGAGGCCAGCGAGGGTGAGACTGTTGAGCGCTCCGTTAGATGGCCCGACGATTTCCCTGACGAGTCTCAGCGCGGCGTTTCCAAGATGGTCCGCGTCACAGTTAACGATGTGAAGCGCAAGTCTGCCCCCGCGCTCGACGACGCATTTGCACGTGAAATGGGTGACTTCGATACACTCGATGCGCTCCGCGAAACAGTACGAAAGGACATGGCTGAGCATGCAAAGCGTGAAGCAGATGCTGACGTACGCGGACAGCTCATTGAAAGGATTATCGAAGCCAACCCGTTCGAAGTTCCTCGCGCGTGGGTTCATCAGCTCATCGATGGATACGCTCAAATGTACGGTGTGCCAGACGAAGAAAAGGAACGCTTTGCTACTGAGTTCCAAACGATGGCCGAACGACAGGTACGTCGCGACCTCATAGTTGAAACGATTGCATCACGCGAGTCATTAACAGCTAGCGAAGGCGACGTGGATGCTAAAGTTGAAGAGATTGCGAACTCTAGGAGCTTACCACCTGGGCAAGTGTACTCACAGCTACAGAAGGCTGGACGTCTTCAGGAGCTAGAGCGTGAGATCACTGAAGAAAGAGTCTTCGCATGGCTGCTTGAACGCAACAAGATTTCAGCGGCGTAACATGAATACCAACACCAGATCAGGAGAGGTGAAGTAATGGCTTCCATATACATGCCATACATCATCGAGCGTTCAAGCCGCGGAGAGCGTACATACGATATTTTCTCACGCTTGCTAATGGATCGCATCGTGTTTTTAGGCTCGCCTATTAACGACGATGTTGCAAACATTATTATCGCTCAGCTGTTGTTCCTCGATGCCGATAATCCGGAGAAGCCTATCCATTTGTACATCAACTCGCCGGGTGGAAGTGTCTCGGCCGGCTTGGCAATGTACGACACCATGCAGTTCATCAAGGCACCTGTTTATACGACTTGCATGGGAATGGCGGCAAGCATGGGGGCATTTTTGCTATGCTCCGGCGCTCCGGGACACCGCAGCGCTTTGCAGCATTCGCGCATCATGATCCACCAGCCATCACAAAATGGCGGCGGCGGCTCAGCTTCCGACATTGAGATCCAGGCAAGAGAAATTCTCTATCTGCGATCAAAGATGAATGAGCTCATGGCGAAGCACACCGGGCGCACTGTCGATCAAGTCGAACGGGACACCGATAGGGACCGTTTCATGTCTGCTGACGACGCTAAGGAGTACGGCCTAGTCGACAACGTGATCACCCAGCAGGCAGAGCTGATTTCGACTGATAAGTAGTACTATCGGCCTGTTCCATAGCGGCGGTTTCAGTCGTCGATATTGGACAGGCCATTTCTTGTGTTTGCCCTCCACCTTGGACGCTTGGCTACCGATGCTTAGGTTACCAAGGCGGGCTGGCACCCATAAGAGCAATAGTGCCCAATGCCAGCCTTCCCCTCGCATACCCTTTTGCGGCACGCAGCCTGCGCAGACGGGTATGACTTAGCAGGGTTGTGGCGCTATGCCTGTCCCTGTTCACTGTTTCGCTCCATTTAGTTCTCCCTTCCCCCGCTTAAGGCTACGCCGACATGTCCCACGACAAGCATCTCCGCTGCTCTTTTTGCGGCAAGTCCAAGGACGCAGTCCGGAAGTTTATTTCCGGGCCGTCGGTGTATATCTGCAACGAGTGTATTGCGCTCTGTAATGAGATCCTAGCCGAGGACGAAGAGCGCGAAGTTTCAGATTCCATTACGCAGGTACCGTCTCCCCGCGAGATAAAGGGCATCTTAGACCAATACGTAATTGGTCAGGAGCAGGCAAAAAAGGCGCTGTCTGTTGCAGTCTACAATCACTACAAGCGCATCAACGCGTCCACGTCAGCGCGTGAAGGTGATGTAGAACTCGATAAGTCTAATATTCTTCTTATTGGTCCCACGGGCGTTGGTAAGACGCTGTTAGCGCAAACGCTTGCTCGCATTCTTGATGTACCGTTTACAATCGCAGACGCCACTACGCTCACCGAAGCTGGTTACGTAGGCGAAGACGTTGAGAACATTTTAGTTCGCCTGCTTCAAGCTGGCGATTTCAACGTAGCTGAGTGTGAACGCGGCATCGTTTATATCGACGAAATCGATAAAATCGCGCGCAAGTCTGAAAACCCTAGCATTACCCGCGACGTATCGGGTGAAGGCGTTCAGCAAGCGCTCCTCAAGATTCTTGAGGGCACCATCGCATCAGTTCCACCTCAAGGTGGTCGTAAGCACCCTCAGCAGGAATACATTCAGATTAACACGAAGGATATTCTGTTTATCTGTGGCGGTGCGTTCGACGGACTCGAGAAAATCATTGAAGCACGTACCGGTCGAAGACAAATAGGTTTCGGCGATGAAGAACGTGCTCAAAAGGAGCCTGCGATTCGTGGTATCCGCACGACAGCTAAAACCCCGTTCGCAGAAGTCGAACCCGACGATTTGTTGCGTTACGGAATTATCCCAGAGCTTGTTGGTCGTTTGCCTGTCTGCGTCCCGCTTGAAGCACTAGACGAAGACGCGCTAGTTCAAATTTTGAAAGAGCCGAAGAACGCTCTCACGAAGCAGTACACTCGACTGTTCGATCTCGAAGAGGTGAAAATCACCTTCGAAGAGAACGCGTTGCGAGCAGTGGCGCAGAAAGCTTTGAAGCGCGGAACTGGTGCACGCGGATTAAGAGCTATCCTTGAGGAAACGCTATTAGATACAATGTTCGATCTCCCCACCAGAGAGGACGTTGTTGAGGTGAAAGTAACAGAGACAGCGGTTGTAAGTGGAGCTCCGCCGCTTCTTGAAATAGCACCCAAAAGACATAAGAAGGAAGCCTGACAAACAACGACAGATCTACACAAGGAACCGGCCAGAGATTGCCGGTTCTTCCGCTTCGGGACACCGTGTTGTTCCCGAATGTCGCGATGCCGCTACTTGTAGGTAGACTAGGGTCTCTCGCCGCAATTGACTATGCGACTATGGAGACCGGCAAGCTGCTATTTATCCCAGCACAACGTTCGTCGGATAGTCAGATTCCAAGTGGCAAAGATTTGTATCGTGTTGGGACAGTAGCAAGAGTTCAGCAAGAGTCACGGTTACCAGGTGGTACAACCAAGGTACTGGTCGAAGGTCTGTACCGCGCGCGCGCGCTCCGATATGTGAAATCATCGTTCGATGAAACAATGATTGAAACACGTGTTGAGGAATACCCTATTGCCTTAATAAAGCAGCGCGGTGTAGACGTTAGCCAGAGACAAGTCCATCACTCGCTTGATCTTTTCGAAACCTACATAAGTATGCAACGAAGGCTAGCTCCTGAGATTGCAATGCTAATGCGTGGAGTAGATGACCCAACGAGAGCTGCTTTTGGAATAGCTGCACACCTCACGATCCCCCTTGCGGAACGGCAAGAGCTTCTTGAGATGGAGTCGTTAAAAGCGTTGACGACTAAGCTCGTCGCTGTAATTACACGCGAGATTGAACTATTCAAGTTGGAACGCGGTGTTGAAGAACAGGTAAAGCGTACAATCGTTCAAAACCAGCGCGAGTTCTTTCTTAATGAACAGCTCCGAGCAATTCATAAAGAGCTTGGCAACGATGACGGCGACGACAACGAAGAGCTTGTGCGGCAAATTACCGCCGCAAAGCTACCCGAAGCTGTCGCAACTCGTGCGCTTAGAGAAGCTAGAAAGTTGCGTCGCTCATCACCAATGTCGCCCGAAACTGGAGTAACACGAGGCTGGCTCGAATGGCTGCTAGCGCTTCCGTGGAATCAGCGCAGTGAGGACGTATCAAACATTGAGCAGGCACGTGAGGTACTTGACGCCGATCACTTTGGACTGGAGGACGTTAAGGATCGGGTTCTCGATCACATTGCTGTGCTTACCAAGATGGGTAGAATTCCGGGGACAATACTGTGCCTTGTGGGTCCGCCCGGTGTTGGCAAAACTTCGTTAGGTCGTTCTGTAGCTAAAGCGCTCGGCCGCAACTTCGTACGCATGGCCCTTGGCGGAGTGCGAGATGAAGCAGAGATCCGCGGACATAGACGCACATACATTGGTTCAATGCCTGGAAGAATTATTCAGGCAATGCGTCGCGCTGGTACCGTAAACCCTGTAATCCTTCTCGACGAAGTTGATAAATTGGGGAGCGATTGGCGTGGCGACCCTTCATCTGCTTTGCTAGAAGTGCTAGATCCTGAACAGCATCACGCATTTAGCGATCACTATCTAGAAGTAGACTACGACCTGTCGCAAGTACTTTTTATTACAACAGCGAACTCACTGCAAAGTATACCAGAGCCGTTGCGTGATCGAATGGAGATTATCCGCATTCCTGGCTACTTGGAGCAGGAGAAGATCGCGATCACAAAGAAATACCTTTTGCCAAAGCAGCTAGAGCTACACGGGTTAAAGCCAGACCGTGTTTCTGCGTCAGACAGCGTGCTTACTGAAATAGTTCGAGGATGGACACGCGAGGCCGGCGTACGTGATTTGGAACGTCGTATCGCACGCCTAGCGCGCAAAATCGCGAGAGCTGATGTAACGAGCGAAGGCAATGGTAAAAAACGCAATTCACGCGTAGTTCTTTCGCGGAAAATATTGACAGAGTTTTTGGGTACCGCTCTATACAGTGATGATGACGTTAAGACCGAAGATCAAGTAGGTGTGGCCTCAGGGCTAGCGTACACTTCCACTGGTGGAGAGCTACTGGATATTGAAGTAACGGTAGTTCCTGGACGGGGGCGTTTGCAGCTCACCGGACAGCTCGGCGAGGTTATAAAAGAGTCAGCACACGCAGCGTTGAGTTACGTACGCTCGCGTACGCGAGCTTTGGGTATCCCTGAGAGCTTCTATCGCACGCGTGACATTCATTTGCACATGCCTGCGGGAGCCACCCCTAAAGACGGACCTTCAGCGGGGATTGCTATAGCGACTGCTCTTGTTAGCGCGCTCACTGGCATCCCAGTTAAAGGTTCAGTTGCGATGACAGGTGAAGTAACACTACGCGGTCGCGTACTTCAAATTGGTGGGCTTCGTGAAAAGGGCGTTGCAGCTCACAGACACCTCATGACCGACGTAATCATTCCGCATTCAAATCTACGCGACTTAAAAGAGCTGCCTGACGACGTTCGCGCTGGTGTTCAATGGCACGCGGTAAAGTCGATGGACGAAGTACTCGGCATTGCGCTAACCAAAGTACCTGTGGCGCGCGGCGGCGATAGCTCAGTTCATAGTTCCGCTTTACTCTCAGTGCCACCGGAAGCGAGTACCGTTTCTGTGGTTCTGGAAGGTTCCTTATGAGTAATAACGAAGCTCATAAACATCCTCGTGCGGTAGGCGACGACGGCAGTTCAACGACTGACGATAAAGCGGCAACCGTGAAAGTAGCCGACCCACTGGTGATTCGGCATTTGGAGTTTCTGGGTCCAATGGCCGAAGCGGGAGGATGGCGACCGGCATCGGAGCTACCTGAAATAGCATTTGTTGGGCGCTCCAACGTAGGCAAATCTTCGCTGTTAAATGCATTAGTCCGTAGAAAGGCATTTGCGAGGGTGAGCGTGACGCCGGGACGTACGCGCGAGATTAATTTTTTCGCCGTCAACAAAGAGTTCGTGTTTGCCGATTTACCTGGTTACGGCTACGCGCGAATATCGAAAGAACGGAAAGCGGCTTGGCGACCGCTAATGGAAGGCTACCTAACTAAGAGCCAAGAACTGCGAGGCGTTGTTCTGCTTTTAGACGTCCGTCACCAACCGTCGCCGGAGGATCAGCAAATGATAGACTTTCTTGCTGATCTGGGTGTACCAACCATTGTTGTTTTCACTAAAACGGACAAGCTCAGCAGTAAGGAGAGGTCTGGGCGTATCGCCGAGCTTACCAGTTGGCTAGGCATGACCACCGATCAAGTGGTACCATTCAGCGTTAAGTCAGGCGCTGGCCGACACGAACTAGCTTCAGCTCTTATGGGCCTGCTCGCACAACCACATTGGAGAACAGAACCGTGACACGCCACATACTGCTAATAGCGGCTTTTACTGCCGCTGCTGCTTGTGCTACTGCCCCTAAGGTAGAGGCGCAAGTACCGCCTGTTGGCGCAGCTTCCGCAGATACGTTAGACCCGAACTTTGTTCCGCCTGGGTTCGGCAGCCTACGTCAAGACGACATTGCTCTTAAGGTTTCTCCGTCCAGCGGACTTCAGGTTCGAGCGATTCCTCTTGATGAGAGCTTCATTCGTCTTTTGTCACCTGATTCGTACCGTTCCCTTCGCGATCTGGCAAAAGATAAATCGCGTGAGATAGAATCTGCGCAGCAGCGACAGCGTTTGCTTTCGTATTCACTTTGGTACGTGAGCTTCTTCGCACTTGAGCAGGGCGAGACACGGTTTAGCCCACAGGAGTTCATCATTCGTAATACGGGTCGTGACTTCCGTCCAATTGATGTTATTCCTCTTACGACCGGGTTTGGCGAATACCGTTTACGTCAGCGTGAGGTACAATCGGCAATTTACGTGTTCGACGGCCAAATTGATTTGAACCAAGAAACCAGTGGCGTTATGGAATCGGCGTCCAGCGTAACCAACTGGCAATCTGTGCTACAGCGGGTTGAACGCGAGCGCACGATGGTTAAGTCACGCGCGGCATCAGCTGCGAAAAGCGGTTCCTTCTAGTAGTTAGCGAATTCTGAGTACATCCTCGCGAGGACCGGCATCGCCGCCATCAAGTATTTCTAGTGCGATGCCGAGTGCCTCACGAGATCTGGGCCACGAGAGAGTTCGCTTTGCGTCTTCAGGTGATCGCCACTGCCAAGCGTCGTGTTCCTCGGAAACGCGTATTTCATCAGATTCATTGACGATTGCCGCAAATACGACTGCTAGCTGTACACTTTTGCGTGCAGCAAAGTAGAAAGGGTTAACGGTAACGCTGTACAACCTAGCAACAGTTAATCCGGTTTCCTCCCTAACCTCGCGAATGGCCGCGTCTTCCGGTAGCTCGCCCGACTCAACTGACCCATGTACGACCTCCCATGCGCCCGTACAGCGAACAGCTACTGCACGTCTTAGGGTAAGTACACGCCAACCGTATTCCTTATCCGGAGACGCGGGCGCAAGTACCAAAACGTCAACAACGCCAGCCGCTACCGTTACCGATGATTCGTCCATACTGAATGGTAACGCATTCCACTAGGGCAAGAGACCGTTTAACTAGCTAAGATGAGGGAGTTACGCCTTGCCTTCATGCAACCAGAGTTGCGACTTTTCCAGCTATGACTAGCAAACACCGTGACAGACGTTAGCAGCTTCCTAGAACTTGCGGCCCGTTGTGCACCGCAGGGAGGGCTTGTCCCGGTATGGCGCGACTGCCTTCTAGATCTAAGCACTCCAGTTGCAGCGTTCGCTAGACTTCGGCGCGGCCCATTCGCTTTTCTACTAGAATCAGCGCCAGCTGGGGGCGAAGCATGGGCGCGGTACACGTACCTCGGAACGGAGCCGAAGCGTGCATGGCGTTTGAAAAACGGCATCGTTGAAGATTGGACGGAACAGCTAGGGTGGCATTCGCCGCGCGACGTTAGCGATCCAATCGCAGATCTTCAAAGAATCGTGCGTGACATGCGTCCGGTAGACGCAGACGACATCGCACCATTTTGGAGCGGTGCGGTAGGATACTTCGGCTACGACATAGTTCGATACATCGAAGAGTTACCAAATGCTCCGCAGCGTGGCATTAACATGCCTGATGCTGTTTTTCTATTTACGCGATCACTGGTGGTAATTGATAACTGGCGCGGTCAAGCAAGAGCGATCGTATCTGTCGAAGTACCTGCTAAAGCAACGGAGCAACAGCTCGTAGCCCTTTACAACGAAGCTGTGGGATCGCTTAACGAAACCATCTCACGTTTACACGGCAGCGATGCGTTAGCACCACTTACTATCGACGATGCAACCCCTGCTACACAAGTGTCGAGCATTTTCAGCAAGGATGACTTTCTCAGTTCTGTAGAGAGAATAAGAGATTACATTCTTGCAGGCGACGTTTTTCAAGTGTTGCTAGCGAGGAGAATGCAAACACCGCACGACTTTGACAGCTCTACTCTATACCGAGCGCTGCGTGCACTGAATCCTTCGCCGTACATGTACCACTTAGTACTCGACGGTGTAGAGCTAGTAGGATCATCACCGGAACTGCTGCTACGCGTCGCCGATAGCCGTATTACCGTGCGTCCAATTGCGGGCACGCGGCCCAGGGGTAGAAACAGCGTTGAAGATAGTGCACTTGTCGAAGAGCTACTCGCAGATGAGAAAGAGCGTGCAGAACATGTCATGCTTGTCGACTTAGGTCGTAACGATGTGGGTCGACTTGCACAGTACGGAACAGTAGAGGTAACCGACCTTATGACCGTCGAGCGATACTCGCATGTTTTTCACATTGTAAGTCAGGTTGAGGGCACGCTAGCTGCTGATCACAGCGCACTTGATGCTTTCCGTGCGACATTCCCCGCAGGCACAATGACGGGCGCACCTAAAGTACGTGCTATGCAAATCATCGATGAGCTTGAACCAGAACAACGCGGTGCCTATGCCGGTGCAGTTGGAATTATTGGTGCTGGCGATAAAAGGATGGACCTAGCGATTACTATTAGGACGTGCGTGATAGCAGATGGTGTTGCGAACGTGCAGGCTGGAGCAGGAATTGTGCATGACTCTATTCCCGAAAACGAATGGCAAGAAACAGAGAACAAAGCACGTGCAATGCTCACTGCGATTGCGCGTGCTCGTAAGGCGACATGACCCTTGTACTTGTTTCTGCCACCGGCGACAGAAAGTTTCGTCTTCCATACGGCGAAACACTTCTAGTTGGCCGCGAGCCTTTATGCGACCTACCGGTTTTAGATTCTGGTGTTTCGCGTAAACATGCGGAAGTACGCGCTAAAGACGAATCTACTGCGGATTTGCGCGATCTAGGATCACGTAACGGCACATGGGTTAACGGAAGGCGCATCTCAACTGCCAAGATTGTTCCCGGCGATGTAGTCGCTTTTGGGAACGTAGAACTTAGAGTGGAGCATGAGGAGTTTGCCCTACGTACCGATAATGCACCCTCGGTAAACGAAAGTGCGCAAACGCTTATTCGTGAGCGTGCAATGCCAGCGCCCGGCAAGCATGTGGAAGGGTTGGCGGTGCGAAGGCTTGCACAGCTTGTCGCAATTGCTCAGCGTCTAGGCGGCGTGACCACAATTGATGCTTTGTTAGCACGTATTGTCGAAGACTTATTCGAGACGTTAGACGCTGACCGAGTTGCGGTGCTTTTGCGCGACAGTGATGGAAATCTTGTTAATCGTTTAGCACTTACGCGCACGGGTGCCATTGTGGAGGGTTCTCTGCCTAGCGCTATAGTAGATGGAGTTACGGAGAAGCAGACAGCGCTTCTTACTCACAACGCCGCTGAAGACTTACGCACGGCAGGGATGTCGGTGTTGCGTCAAGCCGTGCAATCTGCAATGGCAGCGCCGTTGGTGGCGAGCAACGGAGACACTCTAGGCGCCCTCTACGTAGACAATTTAACGAGCACTGAAGCCTTCTCTGAAGACGATCTTGATTTCCTAGTTGCATATGCGGGCGTTGCAGCAGCAGGCGTTGAGCGCGAGCGAACTGAAAGCGAGTTACGAGAAGCTGCTCGCGTGCGTGCGAACTTCGAACGCTACTTCACGCCACAGATCGCTGAGCAGATTGCGGCGTCTGCTGTTCGGGCTGGCCCTGGTGGCGACCGGAAAAGCGTAGTGGTGTTGTTTTGCGATGTTCGTGGCTTTACGTCCATCGCCGAATCATTGGCGCCCGACCAAATGGCGGCGCAGCTAAACGAGTATTTTGGCGCTATGGTCGAATGTGTCTTTCGGCATAACGGCGCTCTCGACAAGTTTATTGGAGATGCTCTTATGGCGTATTGGGGTGCTCCCATAGCCGACTCTAATGACGTTGCATACGCTGTGAAAGCGGCAGCAGATATGCAGCGCGCGATGGACGACCTAAACTCTTTGTGGCAAAGATCTGGGCGGCCAGCGTTACATGTGGGGATCGGCCTTCACTGTGGTGATGCTTTCGTTGGCAATATCGGCTCACCCCGCCGTCTTGAGTACACTCTCATAGGCGACACAGTGAATCTTGCGAACCGAGTGTGTGAGTTATGCCCCGGAGACGATATCCTTGTTAGCGAGTCCGTGAGGAATGCGCTAGAGGGGAGCGCTTTAACTAAAGAGTTGCGCTTACGTAGTGAACTGACTCCGACTAGACAATCAGGGCGAACGTTGCCGCTTTGGTCACTTAATTGGCGGTATGTCTAACAGTCTTCCCCGAGAATACGAACGACGCAACGTTGGCAAAGTAGAGCTGGTCGCGCACGTTCGTGTTGTAGAAGAATTAGCTGAACATATTAGAAGCTCAGGCTCACTTTACGAATGGGCGGCAGAGCAACCCCAACCACGTGCACTGCGCGGACGCGCTCCGGTTTATGTCGCTTCACTTTCGTCCGGAGAAAGTATTGCCGTTAGGCATGTGTGGCACGGTGGACTACTCGCACCATGCACTGGTGACAGATTTCGTAAACCCACTCGGGCTGCCACCGAGCTCGTCAAGTCACTGTACCTTACCAAGCACGATGTACCTACTGCCCCGGTCCTTGGTTACGCGCTATACCCAGCAGGGCTAGGACTTGTGCGTGTAGACGTCGTTACAAGTTTCATAGATAACGCATGGGATTTCGATGCAGTGTTATCTGGATTAGCTCCTGGATTCGACAAGGGTCAATCTGTAGTTGCAGTGCGTGAACTGCTCGGCAAGCTGCGTGACAACCGACTTATACATCGCGACTTGAATATCAAGAACATTCTGTTGCAGAACAGATCATCGCGACCTCCGTTAGCATATGTAATTGATGTTGACACTATGGAAGTTAGGGCTAATTACGACGCGATGAGTGTGCATAAGGCAAACGCAGAGCGACTTATGCGTTCGCTTGACAAATGGAAGCGAAACTTTGATTCCGATACCGGAGTTACAGAAAGCATCACAGATTTTCGCCTAGACACTACAGACGGCATGAACGGTATAAGCAACGGCACCTCAGCTCCGCAACGTTTTTGTATAGTGATGATGAGTGCAGTTGGCGATGCAGTTCATGTAATGCCGCTAGTTCATGCCATTAAAGAGCACAACCCAAACTCTCATATCACTTGGGTGCTTCAACCTGGCCCTGCAACACTAGTTCAGGGACATCCGTTGGTCGATGAGATTGTCATTTTTGACAGACGGAACAAATGGAAAGCATTTGAGCGCGTGCGTGACGACTTAAAGAAGCGCCACTTTGATGTTGTGCTCGCGTTACAAGTTTACTTTAAAGCGGGCTTAGTTACCTCGTTTACCAACGCACCGATAAAGCTTGGTTTTGATAGGAAGCGCGCGAGAGATGCCAATTGGCTATTCACTACTCACAGAATCCCTGCACGCCCTGCTCAGCATGTCCAGGATCAGTATTTTGAGTTTCTTGATGCGTTAGGAATTTCTCACAGCGAAGCGAGGTGGACGTTAGGACCTTGGAATCACGATGAACTCGCCTGGCAACGTTCGTTTGTACGACAGTTCGAGCGACCCATCGCATCTATTGTTGTTGCGACCAGCAAGGCTCAGAAAGATTGGCTACCTGAAAGGTGGGCCGAAGTGTGTAGTCGACTTTACAACGACTACGGGCTACAACCTGTGTTAACTGGTGGAACTAGTGAAAGGGAACGGAAAGCAGAGTCCGTTATACTGGAGCGTGCACCATTTGCGCATTCAGCACTCGGTAGCGGTCTGCGCAAACTTGCTGGGATTTTGGACGCGTCAGCGCTTGTACTATCTCCAGACACTGGTCCGCTGCACCTATCTGTAGCATTGAGAGCTCCCGTTATTTCTTTGTTCGGCTACACTAATCCGAAACGTGTAGGCCCGTACGACTTCTCGCGCGATCTGATGATCGATGCTTACGGCGATCCCGGAGAGGATTACCCGTTAGACATGACCTATCGACTAGATAGGATGCAGCGAATTAGCGTAGACGACATCATGAGCAAAGTTGATCATTGGAGTCGCGCGTATATGGAAAGCAGGCTAGCCTCGCTTAGAGAGCGAGGTTTGTTACCCGGCTAACAGATTGCCAAACGAGTACTGCGCCCCAGCTTTTGAGCACAGTTGCACTAGCATGCCAAGTGGAAGTCCCATTACGGCGAAATAATCACCTTCGATACGTTCTACTATCGTTGCTCCGTAGCCTTGTATTCCGTAAGCGCCGGCTTTGTCCATTGGCTCACCTGTACTTAGGTACGCACGGATAGTTGCCTCAGTAATAGTGCGAAACTTTACCTTTACCGATTCAACGTCAGAGTACACTTTGCCATTTCTACATACAGCAACAGCAGTGTGAACCGTATGCGTTTTCCCGCTCAGTAGCATGAGTGTAGCGTTAGCTTCTGCCTCTGATTTGGGCTTATCAAGAAGGCTACCATCCAAAACCACGATCGTGTCAGCTCCGATCACTAATGCATTGGGATATTCCTTGGCTAAAGCACTGGCCTTCTCTCGCGCTAGGCGCACTACGTGATCGTAGTGCGTTTCATCAGTATGCATTGACTCGTCGATGTTGGCTGGGATTACCTCGTGGCCAATACCTACAAGATTTAGAAGCTCTCGCCGGCGCGGAGACTGAGAGGCGAGGATTACATGAAGGTTGTTGTTGCTATCTTGGCTATTTTGCATGTCGTAAGATCGACCAGACTCTGCGCGTAGCGCAATTACCTGCTAGTTTCAAATGATAAAACGGGAACCAGCCACCCTTCGTATACTTCCTTGTGTCAGATCACTTCTCAACCATCGCGATACGCGAACAGAGCCCGGTAACCGGCGAACGTGAGCACTCCGTTCCCCTTTACCTCACTTCAAGTTTTCGCTTCGATAGCGCCGAGCATGCTCGAGCACTTTTCACCGAAGAGATTGATGGGAACGTTTACAGCAGATACTCAAATCCGAACACTGACGAGTTCGTTCGTAAATTGTGTCTTTTAGAAGGCGGAGAAGATGGTATTGCGACCGCGTCTGGCATGGCGGCAGTGTTTACCGCCATCGCGTCTCAAGTTTCGCATGGCGATCATATCGTTGCATCAAGAGCCTTATTTGGATCGACCCATCAGATATTCACGCGTATACTTCCTAAGTGGGGTGTCACGCACACATACGTAGACGGTTGCGACGCTCAGTCATTCGAGCCGCATATAACTCCGTCCACGAAAATGATATTTATCGAAACACCCTCTAACCCAGGTCTAGACATTATTGATATTGCGTCGCTTGGAGCCTTGGCACGCGACCATGGGATACACTTAGTAGTAGACAACTGCTTCGCGACTCCTTGGCTGCAGCGCCCTATAGAGCTTGGTGCTTCGGTGGTAATTCACAGCGCTACCAAGTACATAGATGGGCAAGGTCGTGTTTTAGGAGGAGCAATTGTAGGTGATAAATCTTTCCTTTCAGAGTGCCGGTTCTTTGCGCGTCATACTGGACCGTCAATGAGTGCGTTCAACGCGTGGCTTCTATCTAAATCGCTTGAGACGTTGGCTATTCGCATGGATAGACACTGCTCAAACGCACTCGCAGTTGCTTCTCACTTTGAGAGCCACAGTGCTGTAAGAGCTGTTCGTTATCCGTTTCTTTCGACGCATCCTCAGCATGCGCTTGCGCGCGCTCAGATGTCGCAAGGCGGCGGAATAGTTGTAATCGAGGTGAAGGGGGGAGTCGATATGGGACGGCGCTTCCTTGACTCGCTGCAGATGTGCTCGCATTCCGCAAATTTGGGCGACTCCCGAACCATTGTTACCCACCCAGCGTCTACTACTCACAGCAAGCTCACCCCCGCTGAACGGGCGGCTGTTGGTATAAGCGACGGACTGGTGCGCGTAAGCGTGGGGCTAGAAGATATCAGCGACATTATTGCTGACATCGAGCAGGCGCTAGAACGTGCGAAATAGCTGGGACGAAGCGTTTAATCCCGACTTGCAACATTTTCTGCGACCTGTGCGTTTCATCTCTTGACCGATTGGAGATGAGTCCAAATCGGTTTTTGAGGTCGAGAGATGCTCTCCTGTTATGGCGTGGTGGCTTCGCGTTTTCATGGCGTGGCAGCTTCGCGTTCTAGCCAGAGAGTAACTGGGCCGTCGTTTATCAGCTCAACATCCATCGTCGCGCCGAACTCTCCAGTTTCGACGTGATGACTCTTTTCCCTAAGGGAGGCGATAAAGGCGTCGTAAAGGGGTTCTGCAGTATTTGGGGTGGCCGCAGCCACAAAACTTGGCCTCCTCCCCTTGCGCGCGTCGCCATAAAGAGTGAACTGTGATACGACGAGAATTGAGCCGCTCGTTTCGGATAGGCCAAGATTCATCCGGCCTTCTTCATCTGTAAACAGGCGCAACCCGGCGATCTTGTCCGCCATCCACAGCACCTCAGATATCGTATCTGTGTGTGTGAAACCAACAAGCAGGAGATAACCCAAGCCTATTCGGCCGGCGATCCGCAAATCGTTCGCGGAAGAATCGGTACGAATGTGTACCCTCGCGTGTCTTACGCGTTGAAGAAGGACTCTCATCCTTCAAGAATCACTGTGCACCTCCGATGAGGGAAGTGTGCAGATAGCAATTGGTCTCCCACTGACTACACCATGCAACAAAGACTTGCACTTCACTTCGAGTTAGTTCCCAGGGGCGGAAATTCAGACCCTGATGCAGCATTCCTAGCAGCCTGTTCCATTTGGCTCGGGCTCGGCGGCGGAAAGGGCCTTGACTGGGACGAACCATTCAACCAGTCGCTTGAGGGTGGCAGAATTCTGCGCTGGGCACCCCATCGTACCAAAACAACGACGTTGGCCGACATCGTCGTTCATGCTCCAGATCCACTCGACCGCACACTACAGTGGTCGACACATGTAACCTACGCTTGGTCTGAAAAGCTCCGTCGCAGAGAGCTGAACATCCGTGTATCAACGGATGGTGGCCCAGTGGGTGGTGGTGCAACTCCGCCAGTACGTCCTCCGCGTCTACTGCCCGAGTTGGACACGTCGTTCCTTCTTGTTTCGAACGACGGCCCCCTGCTCAGAGTCCCAACTCAGCTCGAAGGCGGCACACTCGACGCATTCGTACGTTACGTTCTGTGCGATCCCGCCAGAACAGTACCCGTTTTGCTGCTCACCGAGCTGCCTGACGGCGGTTTCATTATCCCACCTGAACAGTTCGGCAACGAGATGTTCGGATTGGGTGCATGCTACCTGCTTCGCCATGCCGACACATTCGCACTTTCCGACTCAGTCGGTGGACATGCACGCAGCGTGTTCCTCGGCTCAGCCCGTGCGTATCTGCCTGGCTTCGCACTAGAGTCAGACCCGTTCCATCACCCGCTTGTGCTTGCGAGAGCGCTTTCGCTACCGGGCGAACGCCGTCGACTTGTACAGCGCCTAGCCGAAGTTTCCATCCAGCGCCCACTTATCGACGCAGAGTTCATCGATAAGCTCCGCGACGACCGCACGGCTTCCTACCAGAAGCTCAAGGCCGCCAAGGAAGCTATGGAAGCTACTGAGATCCCAGATTCCATCGACCGCGAGCAGCTTATCGCCACGGCACGTGAATACGGTGATACACTGCGCGAAATCCAAGGCGAGCTTTCCCGCAACCGCGAGGAACTCTCCAACATGCGCGCTGAAATCAAGAAGGAACGCAAGGCGGTACGCACACTGCGTACAACCCTTGCCGCCCTCAAAGAGCACCAGCCGCTTTCGCGTCCAGCCAGCGATGAGCCGGAATCAGTAATCGAAGCTGTCGAACGCGCTCAGATGCTTTACGGCGACTCGCTACGCTTCCTGCCCAGTGCTATCACGTCGGCAGAAGAAAGCAGCTTCCCCGACCCGCTTATCGCGTGGTCTTACCTCAAAGCACTCGGCGAAGTAGGACGCCGCCTTCAGGATCGTGCCTTGGCACGTCCGCTTGCGGAAGTATTCGCAGATTTGGGCGTCGATTTCGTTTCAGGTGCAGATCAGCCAACCGAAGCCTTCACGTTTAAAGACGGCGATCGTGAGGTCGAGTGCCCTGACCATCTGCGTAAGGGCAACAACCCACTTACATGCCTCCGCATTTACTTCTCCTCGTCTGAAGACGGTGGATTTGTAATCGGACATGTAGGAAAGCAGATCGACGAAGATCAGTCGGCGGCAGAGTAACTGCTTAAACGCTAACTACTGCAAACAAAGCGGCTCATCTTAGTAAAGGTGAGCCGCTTTGTTGTTTCCGCAGTATGTGGTGTACGTTTGGTGGTGTGCTAGTGATTTGCTAAGGTGCAGTTTCGTGCCACTGTACCTCCGTATCATGGGCTAATGCCCTTCGCAGAGCCCATTGGTCTTGAAACAGCACCACCACATTCCCCTTGTGATCAAACAGCTGCATGCGGCCAAGTCCGTTAGCGACGCGGCTTACGTCTGCTTTACTACCGGTGACCCAGCGCGGCCATCTATACGTCATTTTTTCGAAACGACAGGGCGCAGAGTACTCGGTTTCAAGGCGGAAGGCCATAACGTCGAATTGTAGTTGTCCCACGGCACCAACTATAGGAGTAGAGCCAGTCGACGTTTCCGCAAAGAAGACCTGCGCAGCGCCTTCTTCAGTAAGCTGTCTCAACCCGCTATCAAACTGTTTGCGGCGTAGCGGATCTGCCGGTACAGCCCGGGCGAAGTGTTCGGGGGGGAAGCGAGGTATTCCTTGAAACTCCATCGAGCCGTCGCCACCTAGCGTATCACCGATTCGCAGCGTTCCGCGATCCATAATTCCAATAACATCACCTGCGAACGCTTCCTCAATTGCTACGCGATCTCGTGCTAGAAACTGCTGCGGAGCGGCAAGACGCATTGGCTTACCGCTACGTTGATGCATTACTTGCATACCAGCTGTAAATGCACCGGAAACTATGCGGACAAACGCAACCCTATCGCGGTGTTTAGGATCCATATTGGCTTGGATCTTAAATACAAAGCCAGTAAAGTCTTTCTTTGTTGGTTCGATTTCGCCGACAGACGATTCACGCGGCCCAGGAGATGGCGCTAGCTGAAGAAACTCATGAAGAAATGGTTCTACACCAAAGTTCGTGAGCGCGGAACCAAAAAACACGGGGGTAAGAGTACCATCGAGAACTCGGTCTCTATCAAACTGGTGGCCCGCTTCATCTAATAGCAAAATGTCGTTTGCGAGTCTCTCATGAGCAACGTCACCAATTACCTCACGAATACGCGGATCATCAGCATCCGCATCGATTACGCCAGCTTTGCTAGCACCGCGATCACCGCTTCTTTCAAAGAGATTCACGCGTTTGTGGCGGCGATCGTAGACACCGGCAAAGACATCGCCATGGCCGAAGATCGGCCACATAGCAGCGTAGCAGTCAATTCCTAGGTCTGCTTCTACATCTTGGATTAGCTTAAGCGGATCTTCACCGTGTCGATCACATTTATTGACAAGCGTAAAAATTGGAGTACGACGCCGTTTGCAAACATCGAATAGCTGTCGAGTGCGCTCTTCAACACCACGCCTATTGTCTAGCAGCATGATAGCGCTGTCGGCGGCCACCAGCGTGCGATAGGTATCCTCCGAGAAGTCCTCGTGACCAGGTGTGTCGAGCAGATTTAGCTGATAGCCATCATACTCAAACTGTAGAACAGAAGAGGTAACCGAGATACCTCTTTCTTGTTCAAGCTTCATCCAATCGGAGGTTGCATGCCTCGAGGCGCGACGCGCCTTAACAGAACCCGCCAAATGAATGGCACCACCATATAGGAGGAGCTTCTCAGTAAGAGTGGTTTTACCCGCGTCCGGATGAGAGATGATAGCGAATGTACGTCGTCGCGCTATCTCGTGGAGTAGACGCGAATCTGCGGATACTGAAGCGTTCATTCGTGAATGATAATAGAGCGGTCACCCTGCCGGGGGCGGTGCGCAAGGCTAACCGAGCAGTCGCTTAACTAGCAACGCGTACAGAGTGGGCAGAGTAAACAGTAGTAAGAAAATCGGCAGTTCTTCTCGCACTGTGTACCCCGCCTTAGTGACACCCACCCATACATTGAATGAGGTAAGCGCAAACCATACACCGACACCCAAACCCACCGTCCATTGGCGCGCGCTGGGAAACTCGGGGGTAAAGAGTTTGCCCAGTATTAGCGTCGCTGTCATAAGAAGAACACCAGCAAGTAGAAAGAGTCCGGTACGCATAATGTGGTTAGCGAAAGAGTTAGAAGACCGCACAGCCGCCATCCACCCGCAATCGCTTAGGGGTAAAAGACTACGGCAGCGCTACAAGGATGGCGGCGGTTACGATGCTCGTTAAAAGGAAGAATGGACCACTAATAAGACTGTACGCTAGGGGGCGCGGCATGTTCGGATTGATAGCTGTATTGGCCATCGTCGCCACCATGTAACCCACACCTACAACTGCTCCAAACAGAATAGCAGCTGATAGCGAAGATATAGAAAGTGCCTTGATTAGCACTGCGCTGGTAACGGTAGTGAGAAAGGAACACACCATTGGCCCAAAGATGAAAATAGGTGCCGGTTTTGCCTTAAGGTCGTGCACTCTACCAAGCGAAGCGGCATAGGATCTTCCAAATAGAGCAGTGTACCAAATACCACCGATAACAGTTGTTGCTACTGTCGCAGCAAGCACAGCGATCCAGTTCACGTTAGATAGGGAGAAAAGCATGATCGTTTTATGTTTGGTTTAGAAGGTGGGTACTTAACGGTGAACAGCATCGCGAGTAGTGCGCCTTGAAGCCTTACTGGTAACTGCACCGGCAGTCGGCAGCGCTAACGCGGGTATTACAACTCCATCTATGAGTGACAACAAAAACGCCTTAGTGAATGATTTGCGCTGCACCAACGACCTAAATGCCGCCATTTGCGGAACTACTTGTGATAGCGTAGCTATATCAGCCGCCGGTGATATTTCGCCGCGTGTGCGAGCGCGTTTCATAAGTGCGTAGTGAGCTTCCGCCCAAGGTTCCACGACAGCGCGATTGGCAGCATCAGCGACAGTCACGTCTTGCGATATTAACGATGCTAGCGCTGTCATAACACGAAGTCTTCTTTCACGCTCTTTCGCCGACTGAGGCTTAAACAGTGCTATGAGATCGCCCCGCAACGTCCCTGTATCCGGCAACTGCCGCATATCAACCTGCCCGCGCTTCATACGAGCAACGGCATCAACAATCAATTCGGTTTTAGATGACCAACGTCTATAAATGGCGGCCTTGCCGGCTCCCGCACGCGCAGCAACCGCATCCATGGTAAGTCCAGCAGCGCCGACCTCCGCTAGTACGTCAATGGCAGCATCGAGTAGCGCAGGCTCAAGCGAAGGGTCACGCCTTCGACCCGAGGTTGGGCCGTCGGCAGCAACAAGCTTGGTACTACGTTTACTAGACATACAATATCAATACTATGCAGTTCCGAAACTCGCAAGTATCGAAACAAAATGGTGGGTGATGTATTAAGTGTTCTCGACGACCTTTACACTCTCCCTGATACGTTGCGCCCTGCCATAGGCAGGGCACCGCCAAATACATTCGCAAATGCGCCGCGTAACCGCTAGCGCATTGTTATGAGCATCCCTAGAAGATTGCCCTCGCCAACGATATTAAACTTCGAATCGCGTGTCTTATTGATCTTGGGATCGTAGTAACCCTTGATATTATTGCTCGCATCTCGGCCAATTAACGAGCCGTCAACTTTGGTATCGATGTAACCGATAATGTTGAATCTGTTGTCACGAAGTATTTGCCTGCTCATGTTGGCCTCACTCCTCTAATAACAGGAAAGAAACGCTGCGCGAAAAGCGGAAGGGTGACTCTACGAGCCACCCTTCCACGCAAAGCCACTACGACTTCAACGGGTCGCTCCTACCTCTTCACTCTTTGCCGACATCCCCGATTTCAACAGCCCATACGCTGCATACAGCACCACAACCACAACCAACCAGCGAATCGCTTCGAGTGGCAACGACTTAACTAAGAACGCCGCGATCAACACGCCCGGTATTCCACCAATAAGCAACCCAAGTGCAGCCTTGGGATTAAACGCTTGCTCACGAACGAAACGCATGCTGGCAATCGGCATAAGGAACGCGCACGATGACATCATGATCGGGAAAGCCGCCGTTGGATTCATGCCGAGTAGCGCCACAAGAATGAGACATGGCGCGTATAAACCGATACCAAGCGTCATAAGCGCGCCAAGCAAAAAGTTCATGCTTGCTGCGAACACGAGTTTACCACCCGTGAGTGCAATCTCCTCACCACCTGTTGGCGCAATACCAAATATCGCCAGCAGCATAAGAGCAGCGGCCGCGACTAGTGCGGTTCCCATGCCAAGTTGTACCGAACGCTTAGGCAGCTTCACAACTACACCGGCGCCTATAAACGAACCTGCTACAGCGGCAACGATCATTACCAGTAATGTCTTTGTCTCGACTTCGATAATCCGAGTAAAGATCAAAGCCTGCACGATAGTTGGCAGCGTATGACCAACGTTAAGCGTGCCCGGAATAAGTCTGTCGTCCACCATTTTGCGCAACCTAAAAATGGTGGTGGTCGGAGCAAACGATCCAATGCCGAGCGCGTCAAAAAAGTCCGTAACAAAACCCACTAGAAGCTCAATTGGGCCTGGCGCCTGTACCGATGGATCACCAGCGCGCTGCGCGCGCATTTTGCGTACACCTGTGAATACAACAAAGGTATAGCCTATGGCAGCGATGATTAGCGCAGCGAAGAGGAGATCTTTTGCGAGCGACTGAGAATCCATCGTTGGTTGTAAAGAGGGGGGAGGGGGAGCGGGGGGAGGGAGACAACAAGCGGGACGGTCGACTTAGCAAAAGGACGTCGTTACCGTCAATCAAACTTACTTCTGTTGTTGCAGCCTGCAAACGATTTGCTCAAACAAAACCGGGGCAGAGATGCAGGCGAATCTCGCCCTCGTCCCTGCCCCGTCACACCAACACCGACAGTCCCTAAACCGCCCTACTCCACCGTTACAGACTTCGCCAAGTTCCTCGGCTGATCAACGTTGCAACCACGCTTAACGGCTATGTAGTACGCAAGAAGCTGTAACGGCACCGACGCCAAAATAGGCGTAAGCAAATCGACCGTTTCCGGAATGCGGAACTCATAGTCAATGCGGCCGGCGAGCGACGGTTCTTCGCGAGTTGTGATCGCAATGATCTTTCCTTTCCGAGCTTTCACTTCCTGAATGTTCGATGTGATCTTGTCGAACACCGCGTCGTGAGGAGCTATGCAAACAACCGGCATCATCTCGTCGATCAGTGCGATCGGTCCATGCTTCATTTCTGCAGCAGGGTAACCCTCGGCGTGAATGTAGCTTATTTCCTTTAGCTTAAGTGCACCCTCAAGTGCTGCGGGAAAATTGTATCCACGGCCAAGGTACAAGAAGTTAGACGCGCGCTTGAACTCTTCAGCCAAAGCCTCAATTTCGTCTGCACGATCGAGGATTTGTTGGATTTGCTCCGGAAGCTCAGCAAGCGCTTGCGCTATCTCGCGACCACGCTCAACAGAAAGATCACGCAAACGAGCGAGCTTTAATGTGAATAGCGCAAGTGCGATTACTTGGCTCGTAAACGCTTTAGTCGACGCAACACCTATTTCCGGACCAGCGTGTAAGTAAATGCCGCCGTCATCTTCGCGTGCGATTGTAGATCCCACAACGTTCACTAAGCCAAGCGTACGAGCGCCGCGACGTTTGGCCTCACGCATTGCTGCAAGTGTATCCGCTGTTTCACCAGATTGTGATATAACAATGCACAACGTGGTTGGTGTGATAATCGGGTTTCTATATCGGAACTCCGACGCGTATTCCACTTCGACCGGAATACGGCACAGCTCTTCGATCATCATTTCGCCAATTAGCGCCGAGTGCCAACTCGTACCGCATGCCGTAATAACGATATTATCTACCTTAAGCAGGTCTTCCTTGCTGATGTTTAGACCACCAAGCTTGGAGAAACCTTCCTCTAGTATAAGTCTGCCACGCATTGTGTTTTCTACTGACACCGGCTGCTCAAATATTTCTTTGAGCATGAAGTGCGGATATCCACCGCGTTCGATCTGAGCAAGATCCCAGTCGATTCTGCTAACCGGCTTGTCCTGTGTGGCTGCGTTAAGATCGAGAACTTTGTAACCGTCGCGCGTAACCACCGCGATATCACCGTCATCCAAATAGACGACCTGTCGCGTATGTGCAAGAATCGCAGAAGCATCGCTAGCGATATAGAACTCGCCTTCGCCGAGCCCGAGTAATAGAGGGCTACCCTTTCTTGCAGCAACAATTTTGTCGGGTTCCTTGTCGGAAATAACGGCTATGCCGTAGGTACCGTCAACTTGTCTGAGTGCTTCAATAACTGCTGCTTCTAGGCTGCCTGCGTATGCTGCCTGAATTAGGTGAGCGAGAACTTCTGTATCTGTATCAGATGTAAAAACAAATCCGCGCTGTTCAAGTGATGCTTTGAGAACGGTAGCGTTCTCAATAATCCCGTTGTGAACAACAGCGATGGACTTGTCTTGGCTTACATGCGGGTGCGCGTTCTGTTCGTTTGGCGGACCGTGTGTCGCCCAACGAGTGTGCGCAATACCCAACGAACCGCGCGGCGGGTTAGCCTCAATAACAGACTCAAGCCGCGCGATTTTACCGGCGGCTTTGCGAGTTTCTACACCTTTTCCGTTCATGATCGCTACACCGGCCGAATCATAGCCGCGGTACTCAAGTCGCTTGAGACCGTCAACCAGAAGTGGAGTTGCGATACGGTTACCTACGTAACCAACGATTCCGCACATAGCTGTTTCTCACCTGAGAAGTAAGGCACCGCAGTTAAGTAAGGCGGCACGATACTGACGTTGTGTTATGACTGACTGCTGCAACTGCACTCGCTCTGTCCTGCTACACCGCTGTCGTTAGTTCGGCCAGCAATGTTCTTGCGCGCATAACCAACTCGCGCGCTGCTGCTTCATTGGGCGCTTCTGCGATTACACGTACTATCGGTTCGGTACCGGAGGGGCGCAGGTGAACCCAGCGATCACTCCAATCGAGCCGCAGTCCATCTTGAGTATCGGCAGCAGCCTCCGGAAAAGCTTCCCTGAGCGCCGAATATACCGTGTCGAGAGGTGCATCCGGACGATCAAGCTTGTCCTTTACAATCGTGTAACGTGGGCTTTCAGCGATGATGGCCGAGATAGGGCGATTCTCCTCATGTAGCAGCTGGAGAAGAAGCGCAGCACCAACCGGAGCGTCACGCCCTAAATGCAGCTCCGGTAGTATCACCCCTCCGTTTCCTTCGCCCCCGACCGTCGCGCCAACGTCGCGCATAGCAATTGCCACGTTCACTTCGCCGACGCTGGCGAAGTGAAAGGGGGCTCCCATTTTGCCGGCAACGTCTGACACAACGCGGCTAGTGGAGAGATTAGTAACGACGGCCCCGGGGCGATGCCTAAGCACCGTGCGGGCAGCCAGCGCTAGGGTGTAGTCTTCGCCGGTTGCCTTACCGGTGTCGTCAACTAGGGCCAACCGATCTACGTCTGGGTCGGTTGCGAAGCCAATTACTGCGGCCGTGTTTCGTACCAGCGCTTCGAGTTCGCCGAGGTTTTCAGCAACCGGCTCGGGCGGCCTGTGGAAATGACCGTCTGCTTCCATGTTTATAGCGAACACTTCGCACCCTAGTTCGCTTAAGAGTTGCGGCATTATCACCGAGCCAGCACCATGGCAGCAGTCGAGAGCGACTCTAAATCGCTTAGAGCGAATTCCGTCGACGTCTATAAATGGAAGCGCTAAAATGGCCTCAATGTGGCGAGCTGCTGCAGTTGTATCACGCGCATACTCGCCCAAATCGTGAATGCCTGCGCGCGGGATGCCCGACTCTAAGAGCGCGCGCATTTCAGCGCCTTCGGCCGCTGAAAGAAACAACCCCGATGGGCCGATAAACTTTAGCGCGTTCCATTCAATTGGATTATGACTCGCCGTGATTGCCAAACCACCTGCGGCGTGGTGATGCTCTACAGCGAGTTGTACGGTAGGCGTGGCAGCCATCCCGATATCAATGACGTTGCAACCCACCGACTCTAGCGCCGACTGTACCACCCTTTGGAACAGTGGCCCCGATATACGACTATCGCGTCCGACTACGATTGATCGGCTCCCCTCACGTGACGCCCACGCACCGAAAGCAGCCGCGAAAGTGGCAACCACTTCCGGTGTTAACGCCTCACCGACACGTCCCCTTACTCCGGAAACGCTAACCATCAACCCATCGAAACGCATGCCACTCCTCTGAAAGCATGAAAGCTATCACCAAACGCGGCTTGTGACGGAGTACCAGGAGTGCCCCGAATCACATTTCCGCACCCGTTTACCATATAGCCATGACGAACCAGTGGCCCTTCCCGTTACGTGGCTGGCAGAACCTTCGCATTTGCTCTAAGCTCATCTGTATATGTCCGATCCGCTTTCATTCGTACCGTTGGCGCTGGCCGCAGGAGGGGGACGCATTGGTCAGTTCGACGCGCCTCAGCTCGTTGCAGCTGGTGTTACCCTATTGCAGCGTTCAGCGCCCTTGGTGAGGGCCTTAGCGTCCCACCGATCGGCCATTTTACTCCCCACTTCGCCTGCGTTTATAACAGCTCTTGCTGCCTCGGATGGTCGCGGGGCGGTGCTTATTAATCCGTTCGCTTCTGCCACAGAAATTGAATGGCAAATTCGCGATGCAAACGTTGGTGCGCTATTTACGTTGTCGACTTTCTTAAAGAGATTACCAGCGGACGTAGTAACTGTTTTGCTGGACGACGCGCCGACTAGTGCACGTGTATTAGCTAACGGTCGCGATGCAACCATCGATTTAGGTTCGCACTTTGGTTTGTCGCTTGAGGGAGATCGAGAAACCGAAGGTAGTAATGAGGAATTCGCGGTTGTTTACACATCTGCTATGGAAGGAATTGCACGAGGCGCACGACTTACACACCGAAATGTCTTGTCTAATGCGCACGCGACTACAATAGCTGCGCAGATAACGCCGCTCGACCATTCACTCGCTATCCTTCCGTTCTCTCACATGTTTGGACTCGCCGTAGCGGGCGCAGCGCCTCTGTTAACGGGTGCACGCGTGACTACGATGGACAGATTTAACCCCGTGCGTGCGCTCGACATTATCGCATCCGAAGGAGTTACAATAGTGTCGGGGGTTCCTGCTATGTTCATCTCAATGCTGCAGATCATTGTCAAACGCGGAGTTCCATTCAATAGTCACCATTTGCGTGCGTGCATTTGTGGAGGTGCGCCGCTAGAGAGAGAGGTGCAGGAAATGTGGCAACAGTACACCGGTGTGCCTTTACGACAGGGCTATGGACTTACAGAAGCGGGACCTGTTTGTTTGTTTAATAGCGTGACAAACAACAACGTTGTTGGCACACTTGGTACGCCGTTCCCAGGAGTTGAAGTATCGGTGCGTGACATAGGCAATGGATACGAATTACCCAACGGACACGAAGGTGAACTGTGCGTTCGCGGACCGAATGTTTTTGCAGGATATGTGAACAACGCTACTGACGCGCTTCAATCTCGTGACGGCTGGTTAAGGACCGGCGATTTGTCTGTTCGAAATGACGACGGCACTTTTTCTTTTCGCGGTCTGTGTAAAAACATGTTTACACGCAACGGATTTAACATCTATCCACGGGAGATTGAGCGAGTAGTTGGACTCATGCCTAACGTTACCAGCGTAAAGGCGACAGCTCTGCCAGACAGTGGTAAAGAGAATAACATTGCTATTTCTGTTTCCGGATCGGTAAGTGAGGACAGTGTGCGAGCATGGTGCGAGTTGTACTTATCTGCCTACAAACAACCGTCGCTAATAACAGTTACCGAATAATTGGGGCAGCTATGCCGCCGGCGGCGGTAAATCTGGATCGGTATCGTCCCCATGCGCTGAAAGGTGCGAGCCAAGATGATTATTCCCCCGCTCGGCAAAAGTTTGTCGAGCTCTTACCGCACGTCCCGCTAGTCTCGCTTCTCGCAGCAAGGCTCGCAGTTCGTTAGCTTCACCGTCAGAACGAACCAGACGGAGCTTATGACTAGGATTTTCGACGAAGACGCCACGGGTGGGATGTCCACTCGCGCCATTCACGCGGGGCAGCGCCCTGAACCGCTCTCCGGTGCCATTATGACGCCGGTCTACCTCACCTCGACTTATGTGCAGGACGGATTCGGCTCTCACAAAGGGTACGAATACGCTAGGGGCAAGAACCCCACGCGGGAGGCTCTCGAAAGGAACGTCGCCATCTTGGAGAGCGGGAAACACGGATTCGCGTTCTCCAGTGGAATGGGGTGCCTCGACTCGATTATGAAACTCTTCCGCGCCGGCGATCACATCGTCTGCGGGGAAAATGTCTATGGAGGTACTTTCCGGCTCTTTGATCGGATCCTTCGTCATCTTGGCCTTTCCTTCACCTATGTGGATTCCAGAGACCCACAGCGCGTAGAGGACGCCATCATCCCCTCGACTCGCGCACTTCTTGTTGAGACACCCACCAACCCGCTCATGCGGCTCACAGATCTGGCAGCTATGTCAGAGATCGCGAAACGTCACAGCGCGTTACTTATCGTCGACAACACCTTTGCCACACCCGTTTTTCAGCGGCCGCTTGAGTTGGGTGCCGATATCGTTTGGCACTCAACCACCAAATACCTGAATGGCCATTCGGATATGATCGGCGGTATTGCCGTCGTTGTTGAAGACGATCTTGCAAGCCAAATGCAATTCATTCTCAACGCGGCAGGTGCCGTCCCAGGTCCTTTTGACTGCTGGCTAGCTCTTCGAGGCACCAAAACGCTGCCGCTTAGAATGCGACAGCATGACGCCAACGGTCGAGCTATGGCGGCCTTCTTAGTAGATAGGTTGGGGGAAGACGCCGTCTTTTACCACGGATTGCCTCACCATCCGCAGTACGAGCTAGCAAAGCGGCAGATGTCCGGATTTGGCGGCATGATCTCAATCGACTTGGGCTCCGTTGATCGCGCCAAGCAGGTGCTCGAACGCGTGAGAATATTTTCACTTGCTGAATCACTCGGCGGAGTCGAAAGCCTCATTAGCCATCCGGCTTCAATGACTCACGCGTCCGTGCCGGCTGAACGCAAAAAGGAGATAGGACTTACAGACGGCCTTATTCGCTTAAGCTGTGGTGTCGAGGATACCGATGACCTGATTTCAGATATAGAACAGGCGCTGGCGTAGCTCGTGTAACCCGGATACACAGTTATACGTAGAGACTAGGGTGTGTCGCTATAACAGCGGCACACCCTTTTGCGAACCTTCTACTCCGTTGCCATGAGCCCGCGCGTACTGCTGCCACAGATCTCTCCGTCTGCTTGGGAACATCCTGACGAAGCCAAAACGAATGCAGCCGGCACCCATTCGGCCAGCGAACGCTTTCGGGTGAAGGTAAAGTCCAAGCAATTACGAACATCCGGAAAGTTTCTCGAGTTTTTGATAGCAGATGCAATTCGTGTTAGTGCTTCGCAACGCGGCCGTTTACACGAAATGTTCGTAGAAGCTTTGCAAACACTTGATTGGCCAGAAGCGGGCGCCGCAAAACCACAACTTTACGTAGCTTCGCGCGTTCCGTTCAATGGTGCTTGGTGCGACTTAGGAGATACGGAATCACCGAAGCCGGTGATCGTACTATCAGCACGAGTGCTCGATGTACTTGAGGCAGACGAGCAACGTTTTATCGTTGCGCGTTCCGTGGCGCAACTCATCTCAATGCACAGACAGCAGCGCACTGCGGCTCAATCATTCTCGCAGATAGACACATTTTTTGCAGGATTCTTTGAGCCACGACGAAACGGTTTAATGCGAGGTGAGTTTAAGTTCAGCGATGATCGCGGTGCGCTGTTAGCGACACAGGATATTGACAGCGCACTTAGAACGCTGCTGAAGTTGTCTGGTGGCAACGCGAACGGTGACACATTGAGCACTCAAGCTTGGATAGAGCAGATAGGCGAAGTAGTAAATGCCTCTGCTGCAAAATCTGGTGTAGACGGCGAGACAGGCGAAGTGCCTAACCTTCGCCTCGGCAGGTTAGCGCGTCGAGCGCTCGAGCTACACAGATGGGCACACAGTGACGCCTACCGCGATATACTTGCGGGTATCTATCCTAGAAGAAGTGACGAACGAGCCGCCGATAACACCGCTGATACAAACAACACAGAGCAAACTCGTGAATGGTTTGTGAGCGACGATATCAAAGACGAAGCGCGTGAGGCAGTAAACGCAATTGGAACCGCTCTAGACCGAGCGGCAGATGCTGTGCACGACGCTGTTCATCGCGCTAGCGGTACGCTGCAAGACAGATTTGGTGTAGCAGGCAAGGATTTCACTGACATAGTAGACAGCGCCCGAGACGCCTTCCGCGATGCGGTTAGCGAAATGAAAAACGCATCGCGGAAAACAGACGACAACTCTAACAGCTCAACGCAGTGACTCCGAGAGTTGGCCTAGCGTTTGCTCGATGAGCCCCATGTACCATGTGTGAGGGCCGTCGAAGGTACGAAAATCTACCGAGTAGCCAGCATCGCGGAGTTTAGGAACGATCCTATCGCGAGTTGTTTCAAACGGTAGCTCTTCATCTCTCGTTCCGTGGCTCACAGCTATCACCGGTTTACCGACCGGGACAACGTCTATAACAAAACCTGGTGAATACGCGGCGACAATTGAGAACAAGTCGCCGTTAGCGCGCCCAAGCGCCAAAGCATATGTTGCGCCATCACTAAAGCCTGTGATGGCGATACGCTCAGGATTGACTGGTAGCCTATCAAAGGTCCATGCTAGAGCTCTGTCTATACTAGCAACGTCGGGACCGAATGTCGTATAGATGGCGTCCCAAGTGCTAATGGTTGCGTACGGCGCAACAATGACGACGCCGTCTTCGTCGGCAATTGGTATGTGAGCTTCGACGAGCTGAGCCGCGTCTCGTGCGGAACCGTGAAGCAACAGATTTAACGGCACTGACCGACGACTTAAGGCCGCAGGTGGAACGTACACCAGCATCCTCGTACCACCAGTTGTGATGGTGTGTAACCCAGCATTTATGGAGGCTTGAACGTACGGATTCGGCCTTGAGAAAAGCCGAGGTTGGGTTTCTGCAGCTACTGAGTGCGTTATATCAGGCGAGCACGCGGCGGCCAACAGAATAGCGCCAGCGAATGTCCCGATGAAGAGGCGTTTTGTGAACACGAAGATTTCCCGCAAGGCGAGAGTTGAACAGAGGAAAGCGGAGTGCATCCCCTTGTAGCGGTGTTCGACGCCATAAATATCTTATCGTTAAGGTTTACATACAGTGAACCTTTTCTTAACAGAAGATTAACGCGCTGCGGGATTAGGTGAATTATGGCACATTTCTCACTACGTCTCGTAGTATTCTGATGTAGGCGCCGAACACGTCCCTACTTCTTTCGACGGGCGTGCTCCGTAAACATTCACTTCATACAAGGCCACTTTTGCATCAACAGAACACTGCTCAAGCAGCCAAACTAAGCCGGTTTTTGCTCGGGCTGGCCGCATTGACTGTTATCGGAACGGTGGCCTGCACGGACGAAGGTACGGACATGTACAACTGCTTTCTCGCGCCAGATGTGCCGCCGGTGGTTGTGCGAGAAGAGTCGGCTTCTGCTGCGAATAAAAAATGTGAAGAAGAACAGGGACAAAAGTGCACCTGTTCAGCAATTAGAAGCTACAGAAGCATTACTGCCCCGTAACGCTATTCGGCGCGGCTACTACTCAGAGATCTCTAACTGCTCTCTAAACATTGCACTTTCTTCCTCTGGCATGCCGTAGCCTTCAGCAGCCGAAGGAAACGCGCCACTTACTACGTCTGTCGCGAATTGTCTCACAGCCTTTGACCATGAATCGTTAATATCTGCATATCTACGAACAAACCTGGGAGCCTTGCCGGAGGAAAGCCCCAATACGTCGGTGTAAACAAGCACCTGCCCGGAAACGGTAGCACCCGCTCCTATACCAATGGAAGGAACGGTTATCCGACTAACCAGAGCACTAGCGACAACTGATGGTACAGCTTCCACCACGATCATTGACGCTCCGCTGGCCTCCAGCTGTTGTGCGTCACGAATGATCTGCATTGCTTCCGCTGCAGTGCGCCCTTTAGCGCGCAAATCTTCCGGACTGACGGCGCCTTGAGGAAGTAGACCAACGTGCCCTACGACGGGAATGCCCGATCGCACTATTGCAGCGACGCGTGAAGCGATGTGGCCAGCCCCCTCAAGCTTGATAAGGTCTGCGCCCGCCTTAACGAACTCTTTGGCCGAATGGACCGCCGCATCGTCGCCATCCTCATATGTACCGAATGGGAGGTCTCCTATAACGACGGACTCTGGGGCACCTCTTCGAACAGCGCGCGTCAGCATCAACATCTCATCAACGCTTACATCTCGCGTGTTCGTGTAGCCGAGTATCGTGGTGGCAGCAGAATCTCCAACCAAGATGAAGTCGACATTGGATTGGGCAGCAATTCGTGCAGAAATCGCGTCGTAAGCCGTGAGCATTACTACGCGGCGCCTTTCAGCGGCCGGAACACCGACCTGTAGCGCACTTTTAACGCGATGCTGTGCATCCGGAGATATTCCCTTCATATCTATCATACTTAATAATAGCAATAATACGGATTCAGGGCACAATAGTCATGTTATCTATCAAACGAACTCCACCAACGTGTGCAGCAATCGCTACGAGTATCTCGCCAGACACATTCTCATACTGCTCCAGATTATTAGTGTTCGCTATAGCAATGTAATCCACATTGTCACTCGTTATACCGCGTGCGCGAAGAGCTACGTACGCTATTTCTCTAAGTGCAGCAGCCGATCTTTCACCATGTGCAACGGCAGCTTTGACTGCGCGTAAAGCCTCAATAATACCAAGCGCCTGTTCGCGCGCGTGTGCAGTGAGCCTAACATTTCTACTGGAAAGCGCGAGCCCGTCGGCCTCACGAACAGTCTCACCAACACGAATCTCAACAGCGAAGTTCAAGTCGCGCACCATTTGCTTAACAACCATGACTTGTTGTGCATCCTTTTGTCCAAACCATGCGACGTCTGGCGCAACTATGTTAAACAACTTCGCGACTACCGTTGCCACGCCGCGAAAGTGCGTTGCTCCGCGGGTTTCTCCCTCCAACGGTAGCGCCACGCCGCCCACGGTAATGGAGCTATCAAAACCGGTTGGGTAAATCTCCAAAACGGATGGTGCGAACACGACTGTACAACCTGCCGATGCAGCCGACTTAACGTCTGAAGCTTCAGTCCTAGGATAGGCGTCCAAATCACTTTGAACGTTAAACTGCGTTGGATTAACGAAAAGTGATAGCACAACACATTCGCTTTCCTTGCTAGCACTACGAACTAGTGACAAATGTCCGTCGTGTAAGGCGCCCATTGTAGGGACCAGCGACACACGCTCACCGCGAGTTCTTACCGCGTTAGTGAACTCACGCACTTCACTAACGGTACGAAGTACAGGGATAGGTAATGTCTCAGTCATAACAAAAGTATCTTCCTATTGACCTTGTTCACGGTTGAGAGCGCGACGCGTCGCTACGGTCAACGCGTCAAACACACTGAGTGCGTCGGGTACAAACTCCTCAATTGCAGATCGTTGCACCGCGACCGTCGCTTCGTCTCCGCGCGCAACCGGACCGGTGATCGCATTCGCGAATCCGCTTTGGCTCCATGCTTTAAGAGCGGTGGTTACTAATGGCAATAGCGCTTCTCGAGGCACGCCGCACTCACTTGCTAATCGCTCAGCTGTGTCTTCGAGAGTTACAAGATAGTTCGCAGCTACTGAAGCGGAGGCGTGGTAAAGAGCACGCTTGTCAGCGGGTACGTGTATAACGCGCATTTCGAATCGAGTCGCAAGAGATTCGGAGAGAGCACGGGCTCTTGGTGTTGTACCGTCTACAGCTGCCCATGCATTCGCAAACGTACTGTGTTCACCCTGCAACGACAACAATGGATGGAAACTGAACGCTTCGTGTGGATTTAAAACAGCCAATCCCTGCGATGCGCTGCAGTGGCCAACTGGCATACCAACTGGAATACGTTGAGCTACTTCAGCGATAGCACTGTCGGGGACGCACAGCAGGGTAGTCATTGGAAAAGGTATGGCGAGATCTCTCCCGACCGGGCCATACACATCCATGCCAGCAGCTCGCGCAGCAGCTGCAAAAGCGTGCCCTGCCCGTCCTCTCCCTACAATAGCTATACGGCTGTCATCCATGGTTTAAATGTAATGTTAGATGTAGTTCTTAATGTAAGGTTAGATGCAATGCATGTAGAAACTACAGTTGTCCTGAAAGTGCGTCCCACCCTGATACCAACTTCTGATATGAAGGATCGCTGAATCTAGATGGCAAAAGCCACCGCGCGTACTCAGGGAGCGGCGAACTCGTTACATGAGCCGCAATCAACTCACCACAAGCATGAGCCGACATGAGGCCACTACCTGAAAGTGCGCCGATTACATATGCACCCTTAACTTCTAACGGGCCAACAAGCGGGCGATTCTCCTTTGTCTTGCAATAATAGCCGCCGTCTACACGTCCAATAGCTGTATTGCCAACATACTTACGAAGCGCTGGTAGCATCACTGAAGCACCGCGCAAAACAGCACGTCCGTACCAATCGCTAAACGTTGGAGGCCAACTATACTCTAGCGACTGTGTTTCGTACGTCCATATGAGATACAGCTCGTCACCATTAGCGAGATCTGCAGGGCGCAAGTGAACTCCGCCTGGCAATACCCCCAGCAACTTCTCGCCGCCAGATTCACTAACTAACTGCAAGCGTTCATCGTTGCTCCAATCGAGTTGCATAGCATCGCACCAAATAACAAACGGAAGATCCCTCGGCAGCGCTAAGTCGCTATCACGAAACGTCAGCTTCGAGTGCAACTCGTGAAAAACAGGAATACGTATATCGAGCAACTTTGCAATCTCAGGAAGCTCAGGCCCTGCAGCGGCAACGAAACTCTCGCAAGAAATGCGGTCGCCGGAAGAGAGCAGTACTCCTTTAACAGCACCACCAGTTGTGTCCACACCAACAACCCTATCCCGCACGATGGAGACACCAGCTGCCGCTGATTGTTGCAGCAACCATGATCCGAACGCTACCGAATTAAGCCAGCCTGCGCGACGAACGTGTACAGCCGCAATAGTACTCGACGAGAGATGGGGAAACGCCTCATGGACTGCATTGCCCGTTAGAATGTCTACGCCAGTAAGAGATGATGCAAAACCTTCAGCACGAGCGCGCTCATAGTTGGCATCATTGTCATGAAAGCGCACCTCACCCATTCCGTAACCACTGACCGTACGCGCCGTATCTACAAGTTTTGCGAACTCCTTCTCCTGTGACGTCGCAAAAAGATAGCCTCGTCGGTTTAGGCGAAATGCGTTCTCACATGACATTGCGCTTTCTTCTAGAAGGTCAATACTCCTAGACACAAGCTTAAACATTGTATCATCTGGCCCCGGCCACCAGTTGCGATATCCTTGGGTTCCTTTGTCGCTCGTAAGTGTGAAAGGTTCTCTCGAATCAATTACAACGACCTTCCCTGCCGACTTCGACTTCGATAAATGGAATGCCGCTGCAGCGCCGGCAATGCCGGCGCCGCAAATAACTGTGTTCGCGCTACTCTGCATTTCTACTCTAGCTCAGCGACCTTGTTCGAACACGATGTCTACCGGTATCCCTTTGCTGCGCAAACGATCAAGGTCGCTCTGAAGTTGAGAAGGTATGGAACCATACTTATCTTGGAACGCACCTACCCCTTCATAGTCACCATTGCCCTGCAAAGTGAGTATCCGCTCTGTGAGTGCATTCATTCCTGTTGGAAATTTGTCGAAATCAACGCGATACCTTCCGGTAGTGTTATCGCGCGTGAATGCGCCTGACTCTTCTAGGAAATTGAAAGCAGCAATGTTTGCTCTGCCGTGAGCGGAGCCTGCACCGAAGCGAACAGAGCGAAATATCCCTGCCAAGAAGCTCACATAGTTAGCACGGATGTCCTCACCCTGCAGTTCTCCTTGCTCGTTAAGCTTCTGAACCATGTAAAGTCCAAGGATATCTGCCTTCCCCTCTTCGAACGACCCCGATCTTTCCTTTAAAGCAGTTCGCACAGCCCCTTTGCCATTGATCGTGTTCTTTATACCCAGGCCATGTGCTACTTCGTGGAACATGACGTTGCCAAAGAATGCGTCAAAAGTGAGAAACGCTAGTTGGTCATCTGCTATGAGCTCTTGGGCGATTGGCAACAGTATCTTGTCGAACTTGGCACGCATAACGTTCTTGAGTTGCAGCCTCCGCGTGCCTTTCTCGAGCTGAACCTTCTCGTCGTTCGGCAAATTAATGGCAATCGTTTTAGCACCGGAGTTTGCGTGTCCAGCATAATAAATTGCGTCGTATGCGTTGAGGTCTGAATCGGTCCCCGGAGTTTCCCGTTTGTACTCTTGCGCAACGGGAATATCTCGTTGCAGCGCTGGGAGCAATGATGCATAGCGAGACAAGCGTTTGCTCCAATCCTTGTCCTTTATTAGAACATACGCTTCGTTCGCTGCCTTATAGCCAAACAGCTCATCTTCGTACGTCTCAATTGGGCCTATAACAACCTCAATCGTGTTGTTCTTCATGTCCATCCAAGCGAAATCGCTAGCTTGATAGTCGTCGTCTAATAGTGCAGCAGCACGAAGCTCCAGATACTTACGTAGTCCCGAGTCGTCCGCGAGCGCAGCTGCTTGTAATAGCTTATCAGACGCGACCTTGTTCTCTCCTGCATATGCAACGTGGTACGGGATCGCGGTAAGAGAGCCATCCTCAGCACGTCTAACAAGTGTATAAAGGCTACGTAGCGAATCGGCGCGTGCAGGCGATGATGCAGCTAAAGCTGATTCGAACTCTTCCCTAGTTACATCGTGCGGATACAGATTTGCGCCGGCCAAACGCGGAGCCACTCCGCTTACGAACGGTTTGTAATTGGCTAACCTGTCGTAAGGGCCATAATTAATCTCCACAAATCGTTTTTTCTCGCTGTCGCTAACCGATGAAAGGAGCGAATCCTTTGCTCCCCATGCTTGGTGCCAATAAATGCTATCCATCATTCGAGCAGCGTCGATGAGAAGTGGGATCATTTGCTTCTCTTTATCAGTAAGGGTCGTAGTATCTGCAACGAGTGCAACAGTCGTATACTCAGACAGCCCCTGCGCGTCCCCCTCCCCCTCCCCCTCCCCGTCTGCCGAACCGTTTGACAGATCTTGGGCAGAACCGCCACAAGAGGACAGTACTACAGCAGCTGACAGAAGAAGGGCGAAACTCGATGAACGGACGCAGGAAATGCGCATGAAAAGCTCCCGAGAACAGGAAAACGCGCGCAGTTCACCAGCCCGCGAAGATGCAGGAACCGCGCATAGGGTAAAGCAGGAAGATTGAAAGAAAACCAAAGGTCGCTGCCACTGCAAATTATTGAGAATGAGTCGCAATATTCGGTATCCTAACAATTATCACCATCATGCCATCATCACGTTTCGTAGTAATAGCAGCCGCGCTCGCTTTCTCAGCGGTAGTTGGTGCCCAACAGGCTCTAAACACCCTCACAGGCAACTGGGCCTTTTCGGTAGTCACTGAAAACGGTACAGGAACGCCATCTGTGACACTTAAACAAACAGGTGACTCACTATCAGGCAGCTATGAGTCGGCTCGTATGGGAGCGCTTCCTATCGCTGGAAAGGTAACGGGTAAGACCTTCACCTTTGTCATTAATACGCAGGGCGGCGCAGCTCTCACGTTTAAAGGCACTATCGAAGACGTCGATCATTTAAAGGGCGACGTTGATTTCGGAGGCATGGGTGGTGCCACCTTCACTGCTGAACGAAAGAAGGACAGATTCTAATGCCTGCTATTGAGTTCTGGCTTCGAGGTGCGGTGAGTGGAGTTCCACCACAGCTACAACCTGCAGCCCACGCTATTCTTCAGGTAGCTGAAGACTTAAAGGAACTCATGCATGGTTTTGACGAGAGTCTTTTGTGGTCCCGACCGAACAACATCGCGTCGGTAGCTTTTCATCTCAAGCACATAGTCGGCGTACTTGATCGGCTCGTAACATATGCAAATGGCGATGCGTTAAACGAACAGCAGCGTGAGTATCTAGCTAACGAAGGCAACAACATGGGAGAGTCTTTGGAGACTCTTGTACTCCGTGTTCAGAATCAAGCAAACAAGTACGTTTCCTACTTGCGGAGTGTGCAGCCCCGTTCAGTAACCGACGTGCGTACTGTTGGTCGCGCTAAACTGCCATCGACTGTTATGGGTTTGTTATTTCATGCAGCCGAACATTCGCAACGACACTTTGGTCAGCTACTTGTGACCGTCCGTATGCAGCAGTCCGCTCATGCTTCTAACAGTTAGTCTCCTTCCTCCTCACTACCTCCTCTCTTCTTACTGCAATGCTTAAGATCCTTCTTGTAGGTAACGGCGGGCGTGAGCATGCCATAGCCGACGCCCTTGTTCGCGAGAATACGCCCATAGAGCTGCTTTGTACTCCGGGGAATCCTGGAATTGCTGAGGTTGCATCTATCAGTGACATACCATTGTCTGATGTAAGGGCGATTGCTGCCTACGCCGCACATCAAGAGGTCGACTTAGTTGTAGTTGGTCCGGAAGCACCGCTTGCCGATGGATTGGCCGACTTACTGCAACGAGACGGCGTCCCTGTGTTTGGCCCAACGATGCGCGCCGCGTCAATAGAAACTTCAAAGGCAGAAACCAAGCAAATGATGCTTGATTCTGGAATCCCTACAGCTCGAGCAGAAGTTCACACTGACGCAGATGAAGCAAGAAGAGCTGTGCGTGAACGTTTCGGCGAACGTGTAGTTATTAAGGCAAGCGGGCTAGCCGCAGGTAAAGGAGTAATTGTTTGTGAAAACTTGGCCGATGCTGAGCTAGCTATCCAGCAAGTGTTGGTAGAACAGACATTTGGAAGCGCAGGCGCAGAGTGCTTAGTCGAAGAGTTCATGGAAGGTGAAGAGTTATCACTTTTTGCACTCTCTGACGGAACGAACGTTATGACATTCGTGGGAGCGCAGGACCACAAACGCCTCCTCGAAGGAGATAGTGGTCCGAATACTGGTGGCATGGGTGCGTACGCGCCTGTGTCTATATCAACCGCAACTCTTATAGACAATGTTACTGAAACCATTCTACTTCCTGTGCTGCACGCGATGCGCAAACGCGACATGCCGTTCCGCGGGCTCCTGTATGCGGGGCTGATGCTTACTCAGGAAGGTCCTAAAGTTGTGGAGTTCAACTGTAGATTTGGTGATCCGGAAACACAGGCTGTATTGCCGCTTCTTAGCTCAAGCCTACTCGATCCTATGTTAGCAATTGCTCGAGAGGGCGACCAAGCGCGAATCGGTAACATGACTCCGCTACAATGGCGTAACGCACATGCAGTGACAACCGTGGTGGCGTCTCCTGGCTATCCTGAACGACCTATTACCGGTTCCAGTATCATTCTTCCGCAGTCTAACGACGATCTTAGAGTGTACCATGCGGGGACACGGCGACGAAATGGCGAGCTTGTTACAGCTGGAGGTAGGGTTGTTTCAGTAACTGCAATTGCGTCCTCACTTAACGAAGCGCGCGCAAAAAGTGCGGAAGGCGCAGCTAAGGTAAGATTTGAAGGTGCGCAGTTTAGACGCGATATTGCTTGGCGCGAAGCCGCTCGCAATGCCTGAGCTACCCGAGACTGAAACGATAGCTAGTGACCTAAACAGTGATGTTCGCGGAGCCACTTTCACAGCGACCACTGTTTATAAAGATGACGTGTTGCGCGAAGCGACCGCTGAGCTATTAGCGCGTACTGTTAAGGGATTGAGCATCGCTAAGGTTTGGCGACGAGCGAAGTGCGTGGTAATCGACCTTTCTATGGGCTGTAAAGGAGAACCATTATTCCATATAGTTGTTCAACCTCGGTTTACTGGCGGCCTGTACATAGCGGACAGTAAAACTCCTGCCGAGGAGTTGCGTTACTCCGCTGTAAAGTTTTTGCTTGACGATGGCCGCTCATTACACTACCGCGACGTGCGCAGACTTGGGACGGTTTCCCTGATGAGTACTGGACGTTTCACAGAGTATGCCGCCAAACTTGGCGTCGAACCATTAAGCCCGGAGCTAACAGGTGAACGTTTTTCGTCAATAGTTCATGCGTCCGATCGCGCAATTAAAGTTGTGCTTATGGATCAGCGCCGCTTAGCTGGCGTGGGCAATATCTACGCAAACGAATCGCTTTGGTGGGCCGGAATTGATCCATCACGTCCATCTTCGTCACTCTCTGACGAGGAATCATTGAGACTACTTAGCGAACTACGACGGATTCTGCATGCATCGATTCTAGCTCGAGGAACGAGCTTTCGTGACTATCGCGACGCCCGTGGTGAACGCGGCGAGTTTGTAAAGCAGTTACAGGCATACGGACGTGAAGGGAAGCCATGCAGTAGATGTGGCAAAGTGCTTATTGGTACACATGCGATTGATGGGCGCAGCACCGTGTTATGCGCTTGGTGTCAACAATAGCGCACCAGATTCTCTAATAGAGTTAGGATCTTGGTCTTCTTGACTTATGTCCTTCGCTGCTCGATCTTTCGGTGTATATTCGGGCACCAATCAGCCTAGAAATCCTTAAGCCTCACTTATTAGCACGGCACGTAAGCGGGGACCCAGCTCTATTTATGGCAAAGCACTCAACAGCAAGCGATCAGCAGCTACCGCTTCTCATTCAAACAACGCTTCCTAGGCTAGAGCAATTAAGAGCATTCGTTCGCGATCATGCTCGCAATGTTCCCGGTGTGTACCTCATGCGCGATGCGCGCGGCAATGTTTTGTACGCAGGAAAGAGCGTGAAGTTGCGCACCCGTGTGCTTAGCTATTTTAGGCTTCCCTTCCCTGACAATAGGCATGCTAGAATGCTACGCGAAGCTGCGACGATCGAGTTCATCGAAACTGCCAATGAGTTCGAAGCACTTATTCGTGAGGTGCGCACCATTAGGTCGCATATGCCCAAGTACAACCTTAAGAGTGCGCGTCCTCTGCACAAATGGTGGATGATTACCATAAATGGAGGCGTGGCACCGCGACTACGTGTACAAAGGGCAAGTACAGTGTCACGTATGAAAGACGACTGCACAGTGCTTGGCCCATTTTCACATCGTCGCCCATTGGTTGAAGCATTGCGTGTGTTGAATGATGCATTGGGGTTACGCGATTGCAGTGATAAAGTATCCATGTTTATGCGCGATGCGAAGGAGCTTTTTGATGATACTGAATACCCATCGCTTGCGCGCACACCAAGGTGTCATCGGTATGAAACGAAACGCTGCCTTGGGCCGTGTGTAGCTGGATGCAGCTCCGGTCAGTACCTTGAACAGATTAAACGAGCACGTAGCGTTTTGGTGGGTGGAGACAATGAGCCGCGACGGGCTTTGGTACGTGAAATGACAGCGGCCAGCGCCGACTTGGCTTACGAACGAGCGGGGTGGTTAAGATCAAGGCTTGCGTCGCTTGAACAGTTAGACGAAATGCTATCTACTGTACGGGGATCGCTGGTTCGTCCTCCGTTTTTGTACCATGTTAAGGGAGACCGACAAGACCGGGTATACCTTATTCGAAACGGAGTTGTGGCGGGAGAAGCAAACCGTGAAGATTCGTGCGCTGTTGCCGTACTTTTGGAGCAGTGTAAGCCTACCATACCTCACTCAGCAATCTCACCGCATTCTGTAGATGAGATGTTCACTGTCGCACAGTTCATACGCCAGCACCCTGAAGGCGTTAGAAGTAGTATGTAGTTCTAACTATGTTAAGGCATGGTGTCGTGACCATCGCGGCATAGTCTATGTCTGCGAAGCCAGCTGCTAAGCGTATGTCTAGTATGGACGACGATCGCTACACACCATATGCCAGACACTAGCGAAGATCGGCCGGCTGTGCCTGACTCCGTGTCGGGGTGGAGCAGTATACAGCACTGGTTTCATGAAGCACTTGAGCAACCAACAGAGTCGCGAGATGAGTTCCTTAACGAGTCGCTTGCACAGGAACCGAGGATTCTTAGTGAAGTACGAAGTTTGCTTGATGCTCTCGAAGCTGGCGAAGAGCGTTTTGCAGCGCCGTTGATTGACCTGACAGCGGTCGGAGATACGCAGCTGTTGCCGGGAGTTGAAGTCGGCATGTGGACCGTTCTTCGTAAAATCGGAGAGGGTGGCATGGCGACTGTATACGAAGCGCTGCATAGAGATTCTGAAATGCCTAAGCGCGCTGCACTCAAAACGGTGCGTGCCATATCTAGTATTCAGATACGTGCACGATTTGCGCGCGAACGAAGAATACTCGCTACACTCGAGCATCCGAACATTGCGACCCTACTGGACGGTGGAACTTTGCCAGACGGCCGTCCTTGGTTTGCGATGGAGTATGTTGAGGGACAGCGTATAGATCAGTGGTGTACTCAGCGGCAGCTTTCGGTGCGTGCTAGGGTACGACTACTGTTACAAGTGTGCCGCGCAGTCGACGCCGCACATCGTAAACACGTCGTTCATCGCGACATAAAGCCTTCCAATATTTTTGTTACTAACGATGGTGTGGTAAAGTTGCTCGATTTTGGTATCGCCAAGCTAGCGCAGGATATCGAACGTGACGAAACAGTAACTGGCGCTATGATGATGACTGCCGATTACGCGAGCCCTGAACAGCTACGTGGTGACCCTATCTCTGTACGTAGTGACTTGTACTCCTTGGGAGTCGTAGCTTTTGAGTTGCTATCAGGGGTACGTCCGTTTGCAATGCGTGGGCAAGGATTGCGTGATCTTATACGCCTAGCAGATACAGACGCACCACGTATCTCACAAGTAGTGAACGAATTGTTCGCACGCAACGCTGGCCTGCCTGATAGTGATCGCTTACGCAGTGCTTTACGTGGCGACTTAGAGCTTATTGTCGCTAAGGCCTTAGCTAAAGATTCGTCTGTACGTTACGATACGGCGCAGAGCTTTGCTAACGATCTGGTCGCATGGCTCGATGACAGACCGGTTTCGGCGCATGTCCCATCTTACAGCTATAAGGTATCCCGCTTTTTTTATCGTCGGCGTCGTATGATCATTGCTGCGTCTGCAGTGGCCGCGACTGCTATTATAGCCGCAGCATGGATTTCTTGGCAATCTGAGCAAACGCACATTGAAGCGGCACGCGCAGCTGCTCGCCTTGAAGAAGTTCGTACTCTTGTAAGAACGCTTGTTTACGATGTCAACGATAGGCTAGCTGAGATGCCTGGCTCTATGGCGCTTCGCGGCACTGTTGTGCGAACTGCACTTCAGTCTCTAGACCGTGCTTCGTCTGACGTGCCTAACGATCCGCAGCTTACACGTGAACTGGCTATGGCATATCAGCGTGCAGGTGACGTACTAGGTAATCCTACCATAAACAGCCTTGGCGATACTCAAGGTTCCCTCAATGCTTATCGTAAAGCACTTGAACTTACCAATGAGCTACTGCGCATATTGCCTCGCGACACTGATGCCAGATGGACGCACGCGCTAACTCTGGAGAAACTCGCAGATGTAGAAGCTCCAATGGGAAGTATTGATTCTGCGGTTGTTCATCAACGTTCGTCACTGGCCAGCTTTCGTGATCTTGCTCGCGAAGATAGTATCAACCCACTTCGCCTTCGAGCTGAAGGAATTAGTGCTCTCAAGCTTGGCGATTTGTTAGGCCATCCTGCATTCGCTAACAAAGGAGAGACAGATTCGGCTATCTCGGCTTACATGGTGGGCGCAGAACGTCTTGAGGAAGCAGCTCGTCACGGAGATACTAGTTATTTCATGCGTAGGCACCAAGCCGTTGTACAGGAGCGGTTGGGTCGTTTAATGCAGGAGCGTCAAGACTATTCGCAATCGCAGCTTTGGTTTGAACGGTCACTACGTTTACGCCTTGAGTTAGTGCATGGATCCCCAAGAAGTATTCAGGCAAGACGCGATGTAGCGATTGCTTATTACTTGTTGTGTGGTTTGCAACTTGATCGCGATGACCTTGACGGTGCTATGACTTCGTGTAAACAGTCTTATCTCATTCGTCTTGAGCTTTTAGATGAGGATCCTTCTAATGGCATTCTTGTTCGCGGAATGGGGATAATGCATAGGAAGCTGGCGGATATTCATACGGCCGCTCACAATCCATCAGCTGCTTTTAGAGAGCTTAATGAAGCGGCAAAGTACTACGGTCGTTTTTTGAGCGATCGGCCAGGAGTAATTGGTGACCGTCGAGACTATGCATTTATACTTCTTGAACGAGCTAATGCTGCGATGATTATGAAGCCGGCGCTAGGTGCGATTGCACGATCGGATCTTGAGGCTGCGCAAGTGATTATTGATTCAGTTGCGTCGGTGGTACCGTTGTCGCGCGCAGATTCAACGTTTTTTAAGAGTGTTCGGAGTAGGGTGGTCGACTGAGGAGTTAGTAAGTGAGCCGCAGATTACGCAGAGCGGGCCGCAGATTACGCAGAATGGGCCACAGATTACGCAGATTACGCAGATTAGAGACCAGTACAAAGATAGGTTACTAGCTCTTATTGCTAGGTGGTCAATCAGTGATAATGTTGGCTGCTAATCAATGCAGCAGAATCCAACACCGGCAACTATAAAATCTGTGTAATCTGCGTAATCTGTGGCCCATCCAACTCCGCATAACCCGCCGCCTACCGCCCGCCACCACTCAAATATCGCCGAGCGGTACAAGCTCAACATCCGCCTGCCCTGAACTGATATAAAGCCTCGCAACCGACGGCTGCAACTTAAATCGTCGCGCGCCAGCAGCACCCGGATTCACAACGATCCTCTTAGCAGCTCGCGTCACCAATTGCTGATGGGTATGCCCATACACAATTACCTGCGCCAACGGATACGCCGTAACCAGTCGAGGAGGCGTAGGACTACCCAACTCATGTCCGTGAGTGACCACCACTCTTACACCATCGATAACCTCGTCAATGCAACTAACCAGATCAGCGCGACCAGGCGCATCCGTATTTCCGTAAACCGCACTGACCGGAGCAATAGCTGACAATTCGACAAGTACCTCAGCAGGCCCAACATCACCCGCATGAAGAATACGCGAAACTCCCGCTAGTGCCTCAAACACTTCGGGTCGTACCATGCCATGCGTATCCGATATCAGCCCGATAACAGTGGCAGCCATTAGTTGGATCCCCCTCCACCCCAACGTTTTCCTACAGAATGGGAAACGTTTAAGTGATCAAGAACACGAGCTACAACAAAGTCCACAAGGTCTGCCGTAGAAGTTGGTAAGTGGTAAAAACCAGGAGATGCAGGAAACACAGTCGCTCCTGCTCGAGTAACCTGAGTCATATTCTCGAGATGTATAAGTGACAACGGCATTTCTCGCGTTACTAGAAGTAGCGGTCTACGTTCTTTAAGCATAACATCTGCACTCCTTTCAACTAACGATCGCGAAGTGCCATGCGCTACGGCCGCGAGCGTACCCATTGAGCATGGACAAACTACCATCGCCTCGCACCGAGCAGAACCCGATGCGGGTGCAGCACCTCGGTCACTGTCGTCGTACACGCGCACATACTTATCGAATGCATTTGCACCTACAGCATCGCGCAACGACAGAACTGATGAGATTCCCATCTCCGTTTCCAGCAGACGATAGCCGTGGCTAGACACAATTAGCCACACTGGAACAGATTGAGCGACGAGAGCCTGAAGCAAACGTACCGCATATGCAGCACCGGACGCTCCTGTTATTGCAACAACGATCGGGAGCCTGTTATTCATAGCAGCACCGAGGTATACCTTCGAGTAGCACAACTCTGCGTGATCCCGCAAATGACGCGTCTTAAGAAAGTCATAGCGTCAAAAACAATGCTACAGCTGCAGCGGCGAGAAATACTAGAGAAATGACGCCATTCATAGTGAAAAATGCGGCGTCCAGCTTTGTAAGATCGTCCGCCTTCACCAACCTATGTTCCCAAACCAGCATTGCAGCAACAGCTACGACACCAGTTGACAGCGCCACCGATGCACTGCCGTGCGGTCCGTATGGTGCTGCTGCTACAACAACTCCTAGACTAAGCACTGCTGCGACATGTAGCATGCGAGCTAGCGAAATTGCTCTTTTAACTCCGACCGTAGCTGGCAACGAATGTAGGCCATGTCGTTTGTCGAACTCCGCGTCCTGCAAAGAGTACAGAATATCGAAACCTCCAGACCACGCTACAACCGCGAGCGCGAGCGCACAAAGCATCCACCACGGATCAGACCATGCGCCAGCAACGGCGAGATAACCACCGACTGGCGCTATAGATAAGCCTAGCCCCAGCCACAAATGGGACCATCTGGTGAAACGCTTTGTGTAGCTGTAGCCAAGTATCCAAAGCAGGGCCAGTGGCGACAACATTAGACACAGATCGTTGATTCTCCAAGCGGCGAACACGAACAGTAGAGACGCACCGACAACACTCGCTCGTGCTTGACCTAACGTGAGAGTACCGCGCGGCAATTCTCTGTTGGCTGTTCGAGGATTCGCAGCGTCTACATCGCGATCTACTATGCGATTAAACCCCATTGCGGCAAAACGTGCAGCCGTGAATGCGAGTAGCACCCAACCAACTTTCGACAACGTGAGAGGTACTCGTCTGCTCGCAAAAAAAACGCCTATTAGTGCAAACGGCATCGCAAAAATAGTGTGAGGTAACTTCACAAAATTTGCTAAGCGGACCGTTAACGACGTGCCAGATAAGAGCTGCCCGTCGCGTGCGCCGCGAGGTGGTACGATCGTACTCACAGCCCTAGTCTAGACCAGAGTACGTCAACTCTTTTACGCACATCTTCATTCATCTCTATCCGCTTTGGCCACGCACGTGTGAATCCTTCCTCTGGCCATTTGCGCGTAGCATCTATTCCCATTTTGCTGCCGTATGTAAAGGCACGACTAGCGTGATCCAATACATCGACAGGCCCCATGGTGAAACGCACATCGCGCTCAGGATCAATATTATTGAGTGCTATCCACCACGCTTCCATAGTGTCCCTAACGTTCACATCTTTATCAACCACAACCAGCACCTTTGCGAGTGACATAAGCCCCTGGCCCCACAAAGCGTGCATCACTTTGTCGGCATGACCTGGATACTTCTTGTCTATTGAAACAAAAACAAGGTTATGAAAACCACCTTCTGCCGGCATGTGATAGTCAACTACCTCAGGAGTAGTAAGACGAAGTAGCGACAAAAAAATGCGCTCAGTTGCGTGCCCAAGGTAGTAATCCTCCATTGGAGGTTTACCGACAATCGTTGTTATGTAAGTAGGGTTCCGCCGCATAGTAACAGCGGTAACATGCATTTTGGGATAAAGATCAGACTCTGAGTAGAAGCCAGTGTGATCACCAAAAGGGCCTTCAACCGCTAAAGACTCAGCAGGGTCGATGTATCCTTCAATGACAAAGTCAGCGTCTGAAGGGACTTCGAGATCGCAGGTTACCGCTTTGGTAAGTGAAACAGGTGCTCCGCGTAAAAAACCTGCGAAGATGAACTCATCTATGTTTGGTGGAAGTGGAGCAGACGCAGAATACATGCTCGCTGGGTCTGCGCCAACCGCGATGCAAACTGGCATTTTTTCACCACGTTCCGCCATCTGTCGCCAATGATCTGCCCCAGATTTGTGACGTTGCCAATGCATCGCTACAGTTCGCTTGTCCAACTGCTGCACTCGATACATACCGACGTTACGAATTCCACGAACCGGATCGCGCGAGATAACCATAGTCATAGTTATGTACGGGCCTCCATCTTCGGGCCAACATGTAAGTATCGGCAGTTTGTCGAGATCTATTTCGTCACCGCGCCAGACGACCTCTTGGCATGCTGCATTCCCTGACTTCATTCGGGGAGGAAACTTCGCTACCTCCATTAAACGTGGTAGCAGCGAAAGTTTACTTACCAAACCGTCAGGAACTTTAAGATCTACAAGCTGAGTGATTCGATTCCCGATCTGATCTAAGTCGTTAACACCAAGCGCTAACGACATACGACGCATCGAACCGAAAAGATTAATGACTACTGGATACGGAGACACCTTTCCATCTCGCAACACCGGCTTTTCGAAAAGTAGCGCTTTCCCGCCCCCGTACTGCTTAGATACGCGATCCGTAATCTCAGTGATTTCTAAGTGAACGGAGACAGGCTCGCTTATGCGAACCAGTTCGCCTGCTCTGTCTACAGCTTCTATAAACGCGGACAGTGTATCTAGTGTCATCGTACTAGGTGTGGTTCAGATGATAGCGTTGTCATCGTTAGATGCATCGACCAATTTCGGTACAGTGCCCGAATGGATAGCAGCTACACCGAATGTAAGCCGTTGGAAGCGCACGTCGTGAAAACCGGCAGCTTTCATTTCTGCGGCTAATCGTTCTTCGGTAGGGAAATGAGCGACCGACTTTGGAAGATACCGATACGCAGAACTGTGCCCGCTAATAATTCTCCCAACTAGTGGAAGTAAGTTGTGAAAGTACGCATGATAGGCTGTTCGAACGAGCGCGGAACGGGGAGTCGAGAACTCAAGAATTACGAACCTAGCCCCTGGTCGTAGGACGCGCCGGACCTCTCTGAGTCCGGCCCCCAGATCTGCTACGTTGCGTATACCAAACGCGACGATTGCCCCGTCGAGGCTTTGACTCCTAACTGGAAGCGCTAAAGCGTCTGCGCCAACCGGTACCAGTCTGTTGGCCGGAGCTTTACCCGCACCATGTCTGAGCATTGGAACTGCAAAGTCGGCCCCAATAACTGTGCCTGTGAACCCGCGTATAGCCACTAGCGCCGCGCCAACATCCATAGTTCCCGAGCACAGGTCCAAAAAGACCCCTGCAGGTTTGCTATCCCAGCCTAACTGTGCCAACGCTCGATTCCGCCACCGTTTGTCGATGTTGAACGATAGGAGATGATTTAGCAGGTCGTAGCGTGGGGCGATCTCCGAAAAGATCTGCCTCACGTAGTCACGCTTCCCTTCACCACTAGCTGCCATCCCAGCTGCGTCAGTAGACATTCATGAAACTTCGACGGTAGCAGCAAGTGCAGCAAGCACTCATACTGGTAAGTATGCCCGCGCAGAGCTAGTTTCATGCCGAATCGATGTTAACTGCCGACCAGCTGGCCGCACTCCCCGACGCCGACGTCGTCCGTCTCGCACAGCAGGGGCGTGAGCTCGCCTTTCGCGAACTCGTGCGTCGCTACGAACGGCCGGTTTTTTCGCTCGTCTACCGAATGGTACGCGACAGAGAACTGGCCGAAGATTTGGCGCAGGATTCATTCGTCAAAGTGCTCAATCACATCGACCGTTATAGCCCAGAGTTCAAGTTCTCGAGCTGGCTGTTCAAAATCGCAAACAATGTCGCCATCGATCACCTCCGGAGGCGTAAACTAGACACCATTAGTATTGATGGATCACCCAATGCCATCAGTACCTCAGATATCGAGGCGTCCGCATTCGATGTTTCAGATGATGCCGAAAGCGCATTGGACGAGCTCGAGGCCCGAGAGTTAGGCACCGCGATTGAACGAGCCATTTCGACGCTGCGCCCCGAATATCGTGCCTGTATTATGCTCCGACATGTCGAAGGTCGTTCCTACGAAGAGATTGCTGCCACCCTCGACCTACCACTCGGCACGGTGAAAACATACATACACCGGGCTCGCCACGAGCTTAGGCGCATGCTGGAGCCCACCAGAGAGTGAAAGGGAATGTCACTTTCCAGACTTGGCAGAAGGCTCTCCTCATGTACCAAATCGGTGAAACCATCTTGGCAGCCTGTTCGTATGCAACAGTGGAGACTTTAAATCGTGCTCGATAGACACTTAAGACCTGACGAAGTCGATCTCCTTTTGGACGGAGATGACGGTTTTGGCATTGCGCCCCTAAAGGCCCATGTCAGGCATTGTGCTGCCTGCCACTCGAAGGTAGAACAGGCCCGTGAGCTGCTGGTAGCACTGGATAGCCTCCCCGATTTTGCACCTTCTGTTGGTTTTGCCGACCGAGTAATGAATCAAGTCCACGTTTTTGAGCCGTGGCACGCGGCAGCGCTCAATACAGCTCGGAAATTCGTCCCGGAATCGCGCCCACGACAGATTGCTGCGTCGGCAGGCGCGGCCGTTGGTGCTGGGGTTATTACTGCGGGCGCAACATGGGTGCTTGCGCGCGCTGATATGGCGCTCCTGCTCACCAGTATCGGGCTGGAGCAGTTTCAGGAAAGACTCGGTGCTGCGTTCAGGGATGTGTCGGCTTCGCTTTTGGGTCAAACAGGGCTTGAACTAGCGCAGTCTGGAAGCCCTGAAATTATGGCGGCTATGGCTGGCGGCTTCGTAGCGGTTGTTGGCTTAGGGATGGTGGGACTTAGGACGCTCGCCATATCTGTTAGCCAGCGCCCTGTTGGCAGAAATCGCCTGTAGCAGGGGCACTGCAATGACTTCGCCACTCGTCACCGTAGCACCTGCATTAGCAGTGCGCGCGATGTCTGTTCGCAGTTTCCAGTTTGTTCTATCGCTGATTTCGCTACTCCTTGTAGCACCCACAACTAGCGCTCAAAGCAGCGGCAGTTCTAAGGTCATCTCGACAGTTACTAATGTCGCTTCCCTAACGGCGCCCGCATTAGTAACTCAGTTTCGTAGCGATGATATAGTACGTGGGCTGGCACCTATAACAGGCGCGTTAAATGCGGTATACAAGTTCGCGACCGTAACAGCAGCTGCTTCAAACGAAGGTCAAGCTGTTAAAACTGGTGATGCGCTTATTGCTACTGGTGGAGTATTCGCCATCGTACTACTTATCGGAATAATAACGCTGATACTCGCGGAAGGACCTCTTGTTGCAGCAGCAAAGACAGCTGCAAAGGACGTCTCACGTAGCTTTTGGATAGGTGCGCTGTGGCAACTTTTATCAGTGCCACTTTTAGCAATCATCATAGCTGCATTAACCGCAACTGTAGTCGGCATTGTAGCAATTCCTTTTGTTGTATTAGCCTGGACGCTAGCGTTTGCCGGAGCGTTCACGCTAGGATTTCTAGCAGTCGCGTATCTTATTGGCAGAGCTATAGGTGGCGGCGGAAAGGATATGTCATCGCGTAGCATTGAAGTGCGTGCGCTCACGATTGGCGTACTAATACTCGGCATCGTATGGCTGCTGGCAGCATTGCTTGTAGCGGTGCCGTTTGCGGGTATATTCGCGCGTATTGTGGCATTGGCGCTAACGTGGGTTGTTGCAACTGTTGGAATGGGCGCAGTTGTTCGTTCGCGCGGTGGCAAACGTGCAGACCCAGATGATTACGAGACTGACAACAGTAGTAACGTCCCGCTTTGGCAAACTCCGACTCCTGTAGGTGGAGTTGTAGCTGCTGTAAAACCAGCTGCGTCTGCGCATCTAGACATCTGACACCAGTAACACCTCTGTACCACGCTGCAGCCCCAACGACGTGGCAGCATTGCCGTTTGTAATTGCAACTTCCACCAAACCGCTTGATGACGTAACAGCAACCACGCTTCCAAACGGCACGTCTGAATAGCTTTTTACTATTGGCAAATCCATCCCCGCTACTACCACGCGATACCCAGATCGAGGAATCAAATTAGTTATCGCGTTTCCAAATCTATCAATAGTTATGACTTGTCCGGCAATAACTCCATCGCTCTGCTTTCTTGGGACCGGAGTGCGTAACATGGTGGCCGTTCGAAATATCTCGCCGAGTGAATGTATCGATTCACCAAGTGCTATTCGTGCAGCTGTCGGCGCGAACACATCTCTCCCTTGAAATGTGGAGGACGAATGGGCTGGTATTGGAAGAGAAACAACTTCCGCATCTAAAGCGAATAGTGCAGGCGACAACAAACCGTTGTCTGGTCCTACGAAGAATTGACCACTGCTTGCTACCGCGAGAGCAGCTCGTCTACCGCCCACACCCGGATCAACTACGCATAGATGAACAGTGCCTGCCGGATAACGCCGCCAATAGCGCGCTAACGTGATGCGACCATAATCGACGTCTTGCGCAGGTATGTCATGCGAAGCGTCAATCACCGGGATCATTGGCGCCATGGAAAGAAGTACGCCCTTCATCTCGGCGACGTAACCGTCTGAGGTTCCAAAATCGGTAAGTAAAACTATAGATGGAGCTGGCATACCTATAACGTGCTAGAATGATCGTTGCGGTGCCAGTTCCTCCTCCAACGCCACACTTGGTGTTAGAATTCTTGACCTCTCTTCCCTCGTCGCCGTTGCACGCGTTGCCATTTAGTGGCCATTAACGGCGAACAATCACCAGAATCTCAGCACTCCCACGATGGATCAGATACGGCGGATACTGCTTTTAGCACACATCCCTTTGCTAATAATTTGGTTCTCGCTTGCTGCGGGTGTGTACGGAGGACTTCCGGAGAGTATCCCAACTCACTTCGATGCTACCGGAACGCCAGACGCATTTATGAAGCGTTCCTACACGAGTTGGTTTCTATTACCTGTCATAGGTCTCGTATCCGCGTTGCTAATAGTTGTGTCAACGGCAGTGTCTGAACGGTTCCCGAAGTTTATGAACGTTCCAAACAAAGCAGCATTCCTTGCACTTTCTGACGAACAACGTAAACCACTTACATCAATGATGGGTGCGTTCTTAGCAACCATGTCACTCACAGTGGTAGCATTCCTAGCAGTGCTTCATTTTGACACATGGCGCGTAGCACACGGCTATGCATCAGGACTTTCATGGTTGTCAATGACAGCATTTGTTTTGCTAATGGTATTCGCAGTCGGTGGAAGCATTTTGTTTTCAGTACGTTTCGGAAAACTAGTTTCTAAAATTGCAGAAGATGCAAAGCGGGTGCACCAACAGTAGTTGATACACCCGCTTACTGCGTTAACGTTAGCCGATCTGGCGTGTGTTCATCGCTTCTACTACACGCCGCCCCAAAGACTCAAACTCCCGCGCGGCACGAGCATTCGGCTCGGCAACAATGATTGGTCGTCCAGTATCACCACCTTCTTGAATTCGCGGATCTAGAGGAATTTGCACAAGAAGAGGTAGCTGTGTTTCTTTGGCAAGTTTCTCCCCACCACCAGAGCCAAACACCGCTATTGGCTTGCCTGTCTCCGGATTCTCGAACCACGACATGTTCTCAACAATTCCGAGTACTGGAACTGCCACGCGCTCAAACATCTTAACGCCTCGAAGTGCATCGCCAACTGCAACCTGCTGCGGTGTCGTAACGACCACTGCACCATGGACCTGCGTTGCCTGCACTAGCGAGAGTTGCGCATCACCAGTGCCCGGAGGCATGTCGACTAAAAAGTAGTCTAGCTGTCCCCACTCAACATCGCGCAAAAACTGAGTAATGATTTTCATGACGATTGGGCCTCTCCAAATTGCTGGCTGCTCTTTCTCAATTAGAAAGCCGAGCGATATGACTTTAATCCCGTGAGCTTCGAGCGGAATAATTTTATTGTCTCTCACCGGTGGTGCGTCATCAACGCCTAGCATTAAAGGCAGGTTGGGCCCGTAGATATCTGCGTCCATTATTCCAACGCGGTAGCCCTGTCCTGCGAGCGCGAGCGCGAGGTTAACCGCGACAGTCGACTTACCCACTCCGCCCTTCCCTGAAGACACCGCGATTATGCGACCGAGCTTGGGATAAACGACAGGCTGCGGAGGCGGGGGTGGCTGCCTTTTCGTTGGCTCGCTATCCATTACTGGGAGCGCGCGCCCTTGTCTTCCTTGACTATCGGAGCTAGATGGCTGAGGCGGCCGGGCCGCTTGAGATGGGTCCTTCACGTCGACGCGTACATCGATAACTCCTTCGACCCCTTCAACGGCACGTCTAACTTCACGAACAAGTATTGCGTCGTCAGAGGGATCAAGAAGCAGTGTAAGGCGAACTCGACCTTCTGTAGTAGTAGCGATATCCCGAATAGCGTCGGCCGCCAAAACATCGGCGCCGGTGCGCGGGTTAAGCACTGAGGCCAGCGCGGCCTCTATGCGAGCTGTAAGTGTCATGGCACAGTGGAGTGGAGCACGATTTAGCAGAATGACGCTTGAGAGACGCCTGAAAGTTAGTCTCGTGTCACGCGCATTGTACGGGTTGTTGCCGCGCTTTTCCGGTGACATGGAAGTCGGCCTTTAACTCCATCTTGCTGACAACCGCTAGCGGTCATCCGCTAAGACGGGAGTGCGGACAAAGCGTCCGCCGTTTTTCACATAGATGCAGGAGTTTCACCATGTCCAACATCACTCGCTTTCTCGTTGCAACGGCCGCAGCGGTTGCCGCCGTTGCAACACTGGGGACAGTTAACGCCACAGCTCAAGAGCTCCTAGTAATCGACGATGGGAACTCGATGGTCATTGACACTAAGTGTGGTGAGGGCACTCTCGAGCTGTGCGGAGTGCGTAACGACACCAAGTGCGAGCTCGAGATCGAGCTGGAGATAAACATACTAACGCGCGGTGGAAAGTTTGGTTTGAAGCAAACCAACTGCCAAGTCATTAACTCTACGCCCGTTTACAAGAACATTGTACGCAACCACAGCTATACACCAACTGTTAACACACCCACTCCAAAGCCACCCGCACCGAAGAGTTGCTCGAGCTACGAACGAGGCAAGGGAATTTGCTAATTGCCTAACCGGCAGCTGGCGCTAAACGAACGAACCGCACTCTACTCCGATAAACATATGTTTAAAGACCTGCGTCAGCTAACAAACTATTTATTACTTGCAGCTGTCTGGTCCGTTGGTATCGCGTGCGATAACCGACGGGCCAGTGCAGCTAGCTCTAATGGCAACAGCATGGTTGTAGATATTGCGCAGTACACCGAGCCTTGGCGTCAGGAACGCCCCATACAAGCGGCATTCGTACTTCAAAAGAAAGATTGTAGTGGCAACCTTGGCATGCTAGACCTACTTAGGCGATCGAGAGTTCGTGATGTACTCAGCATGCGTGTCCTTTGGTATGTCGGTCCGGCAACTGATACAAGCGACATACGTAGCTCGCTCCCTGAGTGGACCAAAGACGTACCACTTGAACCCATTCCTATGTCAATGATCCTGTCGCTAAGAGGCTTGGGTCATCAATCCAGTCCAATGCTAATAATTCTGGATCAAGAAGACCGTGTACGTCTTGTTACTCAGAGCCCGAGGACGTCGCGCGAGTCTGCCGGCCTCCTCCGCGTTATCGAACATCTCACTTGGTTTGAGGATCTGTAACATGCGAAAAGCCAGCTTCGTCATAGCGCTTACTGTACTGTGCGTTTCGTCTTCCACTTACGCACAAACAGTAGCGAGTACAAAAACCGGCAGTAGCACGAGCAGCAACAACAGTCGCCAGCCCAAACCACAGCGCGTTATTGATTCAAGCGAATGGGACATACTGTGGGTACGCGGCTTCGAGAAGGAGGAAGATTTACTTTATTCACCACGCAGCATCTCGTTTCACAACAACGAAGTGTATGTAACAGACCAGGGCACACGCGAGATACTCGTACTTGATGCTGCTACGGGGGCAACCGTAAGGAAGATCGTGGCGAACAACGGTCGAGGACCGGGCGAGATAAGAAGACCATCGTTTGTTGCTGTTGGCTTTAACACTTTAGCTGTCGCCGACCTTGGCAACGGACGTATCACTGCGCTGGACAACAGTCTGAAGTTATTGTGGGATTACCCAATAAACTTCACTACGGGTATCTGTATGCATTCACCGACGCTAATGGCGATACTTTCTCCAGACTATTCGTTTATGGAGGTTCGTGATACCACCGGTGCTGTGAAATCGACCAGACGTTTTCCGTGGACTGGTGATAGTACAAACGTTCTGACTTCTGGCGTGCACATATCAGGGCCAACCAGAAAAGGAGAGTGTGTTTTAGCACGCGCATATGGCAATCAGTTCGCGGTAGTGCCATTGTCTGGTGCAATACGCACTTACTCGTACATAGAACATATGCCCGAGCCAGTTGTAAATGTCACTTCCCAAACATTAGAGAAAACTAGGAAGAGCGAAGTCACGCGCAACTTTTATTCGACAGACAGTAAGCAATCGGCCACTGCGGTTGTTGTTGCAGGCGACACCGTAATCGTAAAGTTCGCTGGAGAAACTGCTCACAAAATGCGCGTCCTCGATTACTACCTAGCGACTAATGGTACGTATTTATTCTCGAGACTACTCCGATACCCAACGATTTCAATAGGGGCATCACCTGACGGAACAATTTACGCTGCAGAAATAGCGGAATCGATAGCTGGTATAGTCGCGTTCCGACCTAAGCAAAGTAAGGTGCGCTAGCCGCTGTACCAGCAACAAAGCGCGCATGAGGAAAGAGACTGCTCTTTCCTCATGCACCCTACGCTAACGTTTGCTCGCCCTTAGAAACTCACGAGCATCATTAACGACTTTCTCTCTCACCTGCTCAAGCGAACCTGCAACCATCGCTCCCGAAGCTTTAGCATGTCCACCACCACCGTAGTTTCGTGCAAACTGTTGCACATTAACATCCCCGGTGCTGCGGAAGCTCACCTTCACTTTACCATAGCCGAGGTCGCGGAAGAAAAGTGCCATTCTCGTACCGGCAATAGAACGGGGGTGCTCAACAATACCATCCAGCTCTTCGCTGGTGACACCGTATCGCTCCATCGCTCCATCCTCGACCGAAATCCAGGAGACGCCGGAAGCACTGTCTACCTGCAAAGTACCTAGCACATCGCGTAGCAGTTGTAACCTACCAACGGTGACCTGTGCGTATATGCGCCTATACATCTCTTCGGGATCAATTCCTGCGTCCAGCAATGCGGCCGCAACAGCGTGACATCGCGGCGTTGTGTTGCTGAACCTAAAACTTCCCGTATCTGTAAGGATCGCAGCGTACAGCGATTGCGCTACGAGCGGGGTAATCTCGAGCCCGAGCACGGTGGCGATGTCATACACCAATTCACCTGTTGCGCAGGCTGCGGTGTCAGCGACCGTCACGACACCAACGGGTTCATCTCCCGCTACATGGTGGTCGATAACTGCTATCGGCACTGTTAATTGACGCACGCTGTCAGCGAGGTTGCCAAGCCTACGTAAATCGTTGATATCAAGCACGAGTAGCGCGTTAATATCTTGCAGCGCATCTGCTCCTGCTGCCGACTCATCGCGCACATCATCGCCGAGCAAGAAGTTGAACATGGCTGGCCACGGCGTGGGATTAACGATGCGTGTCGAGATTCCCATCTGCGCGAGCAGACGCGCCATGGCGGTTTCCGATCCGCAGCCATCGCCGTCGGCATTAATGTGAGTTGACAAAGCTACTGTCATACCGGGCTGCAAAAGCTCCCCTAACTCACGAATAGCTGTGGCGCGTTGTTCTGGGACCTCAAGAAGGTCCTGTGCAGTGATTGCCATTTACAAACTGTAGTTCGGAGCTTCGCGCGTAATCGTTACATCGTGAGGGTGTGACTCACGCAGTCCTGCTGTTGTAATTCGAACAAACTCTGCCTCGGTGCGCAGTTCATCGACGGTCCCACAACCGACGTAACCCATACCGCTGCGCAGACCGCCGACCATTTGAAACAGCACGTCACCTACTGGTCCCTTATACGGTACACGTCCCTCGATTCCTTCAGGAACGAGCTTACGCGGCGACATTTCTCCTTCTTGGAAGTAGCGATCTGCGCTTCCGTCTTGCATAGCCGACAGCGAGCCCATTCCACGAATCATCTTGAAGCGGCGTCCTTCAAGAAGGAAAGATTCGCCCGGACTTTCTTCTGTACCCGCTAACATGGAGCCCATCATTACACTGCTTGCGCCCGCAGCAAGAGCTTTAACAATGTCACCCGAATACTTAACACCACCGTCAGCGATGACTGGTATGCCGCCGGCACCTTCAACGGCATCCATTACCGCAGTTAGCTGCGGCACACCAACACCGGTTACAACGCGTGTCGTACAAATAGATCCTGGTCCCACACCAACCTTTACCGCATCAACACCACGTTCTGCGAGCGCTTTTGCGCCAGCACGTGTCGCGACATTACCTGCAACGAGCTGAACCTCGGGGAAGGCTTCGCGCATTCGCGAAGTTGCTTCAAGAACGCCGTTGCTGTGGCCATGAGCTGTATCGATGATAATGACATCGACGCCAGCTTGGATAAGCGCGCGAGCGCGGTCTAAGTAATCACCACCAGCGCCAACCGCCGCGGCGACGCGCAAGCGACCATGGTGGTCCTTATTCGCGTTAGGATGCTCGCGTCGTTTGTGTATGTCCTTAACTGTGATGAGCCCTTTTAACAAACCATTGTCGTCGACGACTGGAAGCTTCTCAATGCGATGCTTACCTAGAATGCGCTCAGCTTCGTCTAGTGTTGTTCCAACTGGCGCTGTAACGAGACGCTCGCTGGTCATAACTTCGCGAATAATTTGATCGAGGTTACGCTCGAACTGCAAATCGCGGTTAGTGAGTATTCCGACAAGCTTACCAGAGCCATCTACAATGGGGACACCTGATATGCGGAACCGCATCATTAGTGTCACCGCTTCACGCAGAGATGCGTCGGGCGAGAGCGTAATGGGATTCAAAATCATTCCGCTTTCGCTGCGTTTAACGCGATCTACTTCGGCCGCCTGCCTATCGATTGACATGTTCTTATGCAATACGCCAATCCCCCCAAAGCGGGCCATCGCGATCGCCATTTCACTTTCGGTGACCGTATCCATAGCGGCCGACACAAGCGGAACGTTTAATGATATTCCGCGCGTAAAGCGAGACCGGATACTGACGTCCTTGGGGTGCGTAAGCGAATGTCGCGGAGCTAGAAGGACATCGTCGAAGGTGAGCGCCAGATTTTCTCTAACGCGTACGACGGGCTTTCGGTCGATATTAGCGCTAACGCTCTCGTCGCTGCGCGAAGGCCCGCTTCCGGCGTTGCTGCCGGCTGCGGGCCTATTGGATTCGGTGTTCGATGGTGCCATTACGAAATGTATGTGAGCACCTATTCGCGCGCCATCCTTTTGAGCCGGCGACGAAGCCGAAGTGGTAAGAAGAAGCTAGCGCTTGCGACAACACGAGCGAGGTTCACGTCGTCAAGCTCTCTTGGATCTCCGCTCCAATGGTCAAGTAAAACTTCTTCGTCTGAACGTTCGACTAACCTCTGGAGCGACGTCATAACTAAGAAAATGTCGTCAACCTGCCCAAAGAACGGAATTATATCTGGGATAAAGTCGACCGGAGCCAAAACGTAGGCTAGCGCTCCAACTACGAAAAATCTGTCTATCCGCGAGACGCGGTCATCACGCATTAGCCCTAGTAACAGCTTGATATATCTGGGGATGCGTTGAATTGCGTGGAATACAGTGCGGCGAGCAGTGCTCCGTCGGTAATCGCGCTCAGGGCGCTGTTGAGAGGAGCGATCGGCGCGCGATAAAATGGAACGTCCACGAGCGCGGGGATACTCCCGCTCGTCGTCGAAATCGTCGTCGTTGTAGGGCATTATGGCGTGTTAAGGGTTACTCGGTGGAGCCAGAAGATTGAGGTTGAGCTGCCGATGCCATAGAACCGCCGGCGCCGCTACCAGCGTTACCAGAGCTAGAAGCGGTTGGAGCTGGAGCACCAACTGAATCGACCGCACTACGAGCACGCGTAGCGACCTCGTTTGCGACATCGACAGTGGTTTGCGCCACTCCACCAAGAACGTTCATAGCTTTGCCGAGTAAACCCATTGTTTCTGCGACAGTGCTTGCGGCGACCCCTCCGGCACGAAGCCTGTCCTCTACGCCTTCTGCGAAACGCTGGAACACATTAACAGGCGCTGCCGCTTTCTCTGCATAGCGTCCTTCCAAAAACTCTACGTAATCAAGAACTTGGTACAGACGTTCGTCTGAAAGCGTATCAAGTTTGCGGTTGATTCGGTCGCGCACGTATGGATTCACCTATCCTCCCCTCCCGCTGCGCCCGCAGCTGATAGCGGGCAATGTGTATCAACCACGCCAGCGTTTACGATCGCCGCGCACGTCGATGTGTGTGTAAGGCGTACTGAAACGTTTGCTAGAATATACGCCAAGCCCGCCCATTAGTTCTGGATGAGATCGTTCTACCCATTCTACCGCGCGCTCAACCTGATACGCATCAAATATTGTAAGCTTGCCGTCACCGTCTGCATCAATAGCGATATCTGCCGCGTCACCGTACAAGTGGCGACTATCGCGCGCTGCGCCCTCTACGCCAGCATTGTGTATCGGAGTGCGAAAGCCGCTATGCACTTGGATGTGGAAATTCAACGATTCTTCGCCACGCCTACGAGCCAACTCCCTCAACACTAGCTCAATCTTATCAAGGATACGCGGATCGATAGCAACGTACCTCGGCCAAACTTTTTGCGCATCGTGAGTGATGAAGTCACCGACCTTTAGATGACGCGAAAGGGGAATATCCTCCTCTCCCTCGCGTACCTCTACAAAACCATCTGGATGAGACTCAGCTTGTTCACGCGAGCCCCATTCGGACGGGTATCGTCCAATACGATAGCCGTTTAGTGTGGAGCCGAGTTTTAGTTCGAATGGGACCATCACCGCAAGTCGAGGCTCAGCGACGCGTTGGACGACGCCAGCTTTAGTGAGTTGCAATTCGTAAATACCAGCGTTAAGCGGAGCGATTAGCGAGTCGCTATTTAGTTCGCGAGCAACGTCTCCCGACTCACCGCTTCCAGTGCGTACCCATTGGTAAGTGAAGCCGTACCGATCGCCGGAAATAGAGAGTGGAAACGCGACACGTTCACCTGAGCGAACGAAGCGCATTTGAATCTCTCCGCTAAGGCCGCGTAGCTCATTTGCAGCGGCAGCAATTGGAACCGTACGAGCCGGATCGTTTGCAGTGGGATCGGCCATAAGAGTTGACGGCGGTTCGTACAGTTGCACGGCCGCAATCGCACCGATTCCTGTTATTAGAAGAATGGCACGTTTCCGCATTACATAGCTCCCCATCGCGCGCGTTGCCCACGAACATCGATGTGAACAAACGGACCATGTGCAGCAGTGGCTTTGTAAATACCGATCCCGCCAACGAGTTCGGGATACTTACGCTCAACGCGTTCGGCCGCTTCGGCCACTACGCGCGCATCTCGCGTGTCTACCTTTCCGTCGCCGTTAAGATCACTCATCCAGTCGCGTGCGCCGTTGACTATGTAAACATCGGCAGCGTCGCCGTACTGATGGCGACTATCACTTGCACGACCACCAGCACCTACTCCACGCGCATTATACTGCGGCGTACGGAAGCCAGACATGACCTTCATTTTCTTAACCGGAACACCCATTTCACGCAGCTCTTCGATTACAAGTTCTAGCTTATCGAGTAGAGGTTCTTTGAGCACCAAGTACTTAGGCCAAACCGTATGCTGATCTTTCGTAAGAAAATCTGAGAGACGGAAGTTTTCGGATACAGAGGTGTGCTGGCTACTAGAAGTAACTTCTAAAAAGCCTGTTGGGTTTGACCCTGCGCGCCTTCTTTCTGAGGGAAAAACTCCAATTCGGTACTGTCCAATGCGTCCGCCGATCTTATCTGCGAACGGACGCATGGTAATGAGATGAAAAGTACCGATGTCTTCGTCGGTCGTGGTGTACGTTCCAGGAGTCTCAACGGCGTATGTACCAAACAGTTCTTTAAGTACCGGAATTGCAGACGATTGAGACGGTGTCATGAAGCGAGCGCGAAGCTTACCGCTAAAACCAATTAGAGAATCGAAAATGGAAGCCCGTTTGAGCGCAGAACGATCGTCGTCTCTTGAATTGGCAGACGTCGTTATAGTATCTGCCAACATTGCTACGCGACTATCGGTACCACCTTCGGTGCCGCCTTCGGTACCACCTGCGGAAAGCGCGCCCGAAAACACAAACACCCCGGCTATAGCAACAATGGCGACTGCTGCTACTCCCGAACGACCTCTCCTAACGGTTGCCGCTGAAGAGCTCGTATGTACGTGATTTTTTGAACGGCGTGATGATGTCACTTAACTACGGTTACTGGATTCCTGAAAGCTACCGCAAAAGGCGTCGGCTCGCAGCCTATAACCTTCGTACCTAACTCATCTACCCAGAGTTTCGACCGCGAGCTAGTAGATGTACACTGGCGTTCCTACCGGGACGATATCATACAGAAAGGCGATATCTTCGTTCCGCAGCCTAACGCAGCCGTGGCTTACTGCCTGTCCTATGGACGCCGGATTATTGGTTCCGTGAAGTGCATAGCCATCGCCGAGGAAGAGCCGGTGGCTACCTAGCACCTCCTTGTATTTACGCTGATTCGTTCCGAATGGCGGTATGATAATCTTGCCGTCGAATACAATTTCGCGCCCATCCGTAGCGGTCATAATGACCGTATTTCCATCTGGAGTACGCTTCACGACGTTGCTACCCGAAACTGTTAGCTCACTCCCGTCTGCCGCTTTGATGGGCTTGTTTCGATTTAGCTGAGCTAAGCCGAGTCCGCGTTTTCTGGCTTGTTCTAGGTAATGCCAGTCGGGCGGTATCCAAGCTGGGGCGGAGTCCTTTCGCTGGACAATTAGACGACCTCGAGGAGTCTCAAAACGGTAAGTTTTCGCTCCACCTTGCGATACGAGCGTCTTACCGCTGCCTGTGGCGACCTGAGTTGTGAAAAGTACGGAGTCGTCTTTGCGATACCACAGCCGCCTGTCAGCAATGCTTACGACTATGTAGGCGGCCGTATCCATGTCGGCCATTGAGGTATTCGTGAGCACGGAGTTTAGCGAGTCGAGCTCGACGCCGGCATCGCGTTCTGCAATCCGGAGCGCGTCGACATTGTCGTTGAACACCATGCGGGCGATATCGCGCTCAAAGCGGGACTGAAGCGTGGAGCGCGCAGTCCATGCAGTGTGCGCCCCAGCAAGTAGCGCAGCCACCAAAAGAAGTGATGTTCTCGTCATATATATGTCGTTGGGGTTTCGCGCTATTTAGAACAGGTAGATTTTTGTGCCGCGGACCAAATTGGGTTTGATGGCTTCGAGGTCATCTTGTGATACTCGTATGGTGCCGGGCATTACCCAGTTGCTGTCGGACAGGGGCCCAGTGGACGGCAGGGCGTATACTAGAGTGCCTCCAGTCATTACGAATGCGCCGCGATCGAGGAATGATGGTTCGTCGCGCGATTCTGGGACTGCCAAGCCGCGTTGTTCCCACACCCACTCAGGGAGCAGGTAGCTATCCCCTTTTTCGATGAACTGCTCGAAAGTGCGAGTCCCTCTGGGAATGGCAACCATTCGAGCACCTGGGAGGGAGTCAACTGGCACCTCGCCTCCTATTTGGACTGTCATGAGCCTTAGCTGAGCGTTGGAGCGCTCTAGGATCATGGCAGAGGAGTCAATGAGAATGGAGAGGTGCAAATCTGGATCGCCCAGTGCCTGCCTTCTAAGTAGTTCGAACATTACGCCGGAACGTTCCCGCTCACGATTAACTAGGGCGTCCGCGGTTAGGCGCTCGAATTCGGTCATATTGCTTCGCAGACGATCTTCTTCCGCTTCGTAGCGCTTTTTCCGAACAATTAGGGCAACGTCTACAATGACAATGACGATGAGAAAAACGCCCAGAATTGTAGTTATGATACGCTTGCTACGTGACGTCATCGACTAATCTCCGCTAAATTCTGCCAATAGTGGCGTCGGGATGGCAAAATACGCCGAAGGTCTGAGCTCAACACCAACTCCAACCCGGTAAGAATGCCTGCATCTGTTACACGACCTGTTGCCCTGATCATACTTGATGGCTGGGGTTATCGGGAAGAACAACGCGGTAACGCGATAGCGCTTGCGTCCACGCCAAACTGGTACCGTGCTTGGTCACATCCGTCGCGGACGTTACTTAACGCTTCCGGACGAAATGTTGGCTTGCCTGACGGTCAGATGGGGAACAGTGAGGTCGGCCATATGAATTTGGGTGCCGGTCGAGTTGTTATGCAGGATCTGGTCCGAATCGGAAACAGTATTGAAGACGGGAGCTTTTTCGCTATTCCGGCATTGGTTAGCGCAGTTAAGAGTGCTGCGGCTAGGGGTAGCACGCTACATCTTGTTGGTTTGATTAGCGACGGCGGCGTACATGCCCACAGCGATCACCTTTATGCATTAGTCGACCTTGCTCATAGAGTGTGGGGCGCTAATTCAGATGTAGCGGTGCATGCTCTTCTTGACGGACGCGATACCCCACCCACTTCTGGTATGGAGTACCTGACGTCGCTTATTAAGCGTATTGAGGGCAGAGCCAGACTCGGCTCCGTTTCTGGGCGCTATTACGGAATGGATAGAGACAATCGCTGGGAACGAACGCAACGATGGTACGATGCAGCGGTTCGTGGTGATGCAGCATTGGTTACAGATGCAGCCGCAGCGTTGCAGGTAGCCTACGATGCAGGAACGACCGATGAGTTTGTTCTTCCTTATGTTGTTTCCAACAGCAGTGGAGCTCCAGCGGCTCCGATGCGAGACGGAGATGTTGTAATAAGCTTCAATTTTCGCTCCGACCGTATGCGTCAAGCGCTACGTGCGCTTTCGCAGCAGGACTTTAGCGGTTTCGATACCGTTCGTCGTCCTGAAGTCGATATCGTAACAATGACCCGATACGACGAAACGTTTCCATTTCCAGTTGCCTTCGAGCCACAATCAATGAAGCATCTGGTAGGTGAAACTATTTCGGATGCTGGGTTAACTCAGCTTCGTATCGCGGAGACGGAGAAATACCCTCACGTAACTTTCTTTTTCAATGGTGGGCGAGAGGCGGCACTTACTGGAGAAGACAGACAGATGGTTGCCAGTCCAAAGGTGGCGACCTACGACTTGCAGCCAGAGATGAGTGCAGAGGGGGTGTGCGACATACTTTGCAACGCTTTGGAGCATCGAACTCACGATTTCGTTTTGTGCAACTTTGCGAACCCTGATATGGTAGGACATACTGGTTCGTTGCCTGCGGCAATCAAGGCCGTTGAAACAGTTGACGGCTGCCTTGGGCGTATTCTTGAAGCGGCGTCAGTTGGTGGTGCGCGACTCATTATTACCGCCGATCATGGCAACGCAGATATCATGATCGACCCTGAGACTGGCGAGCCGCACACTGCTCACACAACCAACTTGGTGCCTCTTGTGTTACTTGACCCAGACGAGGCGGCGACGTTGAGAGACGGTGGTGCGTTATGCGATGTGGGTCCAACAGCACTAAAATTGCTAGGCCTCGATATTCCCGCTGAAATGAGCGGTCGTGACCTACGTTCTTTAGGATAACGCTACGCCCCGCATGAAACACTCGATAAGATCAGGTATGGTAATACGCTTCTTTTCTCGCACTGTAGTATCGTGCGTTACATCATTCGCATCCGTCTTGGTAGCGACAACAGTCGCGCACGCTCAGGTAGGCCATGCTCCTGAGAGCAGCCCATTTCGAGACCAGAAGATTGGTCAAACTGTTTCTTTGCTTGCGGGGAGATTGTCGCCGGCGAGGGACCCTGGCAATGTCGCGCCAAAGGGATCGACGGCATTCGGACTTCGCTATGACGTGAGCATCGGAGGTCCGAGCTCACTCTTCGTGCGCTACCTCATGTCGCCGTCAGAAAGGCGCGTTGTTCTTCCTGCGGAACCACAAGAGACGCGTCTTCTAGGAACGCCGTCCACTGTCACTCATATCGCTGACATGGGACTTGATATCGCACTCACAGGTCCCAAGACGTGGCGATCGCTAATGCCGTCACTGTTCGGCGCAATTGGCATGGCTACTGACTTCCGCGGCATCGACCAAGGTGGCTATCGGTTTGGCGGAAAGTTTGCGATTTCGTATGGCGCATCGGTGCGTATCATACCGAGTGGTAGAATTAGCTATCGCATTGATGCTTCAAACTTTTACTGGCAGTACCAATATCCAGATGCGTTCTTTGTTCCGGCATCCGACGGGAGCGCAGTTTTGGAGAACACACGAAGCCGCAATGCTTGGCGTTCGAACTGGAGTCTTACGGCAGGCGTTAGCTGGCGGCTCTTTCAATAACCTATCTACAGTAAATGGCGCGCACCACGCTCACTCGACGAGTAACCTTCGCTGCGGCGCACAGATATAGGCGCCCGGATTGGAGCGACGCAGAAAACGCCGACATCTTTGGTGCGTGCTCCAATGTTCACTACCACGGACACACTTACAGTTGCGATGTGACCGTAACAGGACCCGTTGACGAAGAGACTGGTTTCATTGTCGATCTCGGATTCCTAGATAAGGTACTACAGCGTGAAATAAAGGACCGATTCGATCATCGCAACATTAACATCGAAGTTCCTGAGTTCGCCGACGGTAAGCTAATACCAACCGGCGAGAATCTCGCAAAGTTTATTGCGCATCGTGTTCAGGGCTCCTTAGCTCACACAACGGCTCTAGTTGTAAGAGTCACGCTTTCAGAGGACTCAACACTAAGCAGTAGCTACGAGATAGACAGTTGATTGCCGTGCTGCGTCCTGCTTCTAGGACGTTACGCACAACGAAGCACATGCGCTCGATAGCTGTTGCGCTAGCTATTACTATCGCAACAGCTAGCGCATGCAGCGGGAAATTGGTGCAAGGAGCGCCGCCTGAGCGAACAGCGGCACCTGCGCACACAACGGCAACTGAATCTGTGTCGCAGGCTAACCGCACGCCAACTACCTCACCTGCACCTATTATTACCGCTCCTCTCCCCGGCAATGACAACGGCAACGACAACGCCGTATCACAGCTTGCTGATTCCATATTCTCATCGCGCTCTTGGATCGGAGCATCGCACTCTTTACTCGCGATCGACCTAGGGACTGGTGATACGATTGTTGCTCGCAACACCAACCAACTAATGATCCCTGCGTCCAATCAAAAGCTACTCACAGCAGTAGTCGCGATGGAAACATTAGGTGCCAACTTCCAATGGCGGACGCCGGTGTTGCTCGACGGAACAGTTAGTGGCACCACACTTAATGGTGATATCATATTGATCGGCAGCGGTGATCCGTCGTGGTCGGATTCGCTGCAGCGCTCAGTTGGCAACCCAAACGGAAACGCTTTCTCCGCTTTCTCACCAATTGTTGCAGCACTCCGCGCACGAGGCATTGTGCGAGTTACTGGGAGCATCAGAGCGCTCGGCGACGCCTTCCCTGGAAAAACCACCGGGCCCGGCTGGGAAGCGGATGATTTTGATGCTTCATACGGAGCAGCGGTGGACGAACTCATGTTCAACAATGGATCATTCACGCTGCACATAGTCGGAGCAGGAAATGCACGCGCAAAGGCAACAGTTCGCACTCATCCGGTTCGAGGTTACCCTCCAACTGCCGTCGTTGACTCGGCTTTTGATACGCGCCCGAATGTATTTAGCGCTCGCTACGATAGTACGAACACAACGGTAATTGTAGCCGGACCACCGCTCTCAAACGAGCAGGCGCGTATTACAATGGCATTCAGACACCCTAACGACGCTGCGCGCGCTGCACTCATTCAGTACTTACGTGACAACGGCATTTCGCTTGGCGATAGCCCAGTGAGGACAAGCTCGTCATTGGTTGCAGCTGATACGCTTGTTGTGCTTCAGTCCGTGCGCTTGCAAGAAGTATTGAGTCACATGCAGAAACCTTCCCAGAACCAAATCGCCGAGAGCATTTTCCGTACGTCGGGACTCCACGCAACAACGAGCGGTACATGGGATAGCGCGTCTGCCAATGCGAGTAGGGTACTGAGCGAAATAGGCATTGACTCGTCGCTATTTGTGATACGTGACGGCAGCGGTATGTCGAGGCACAATTTGCTAACTACGTCTGCGGTTATTCACCTGTTGCGTTTTGCAGACAAGTCACCGTACGCAAGCATATTTCGTGAATCGCTCCCAGTTGCAGGAATAGACGGCACGTTACGCAATCGCATGAGGGGTAGCGCATTGCAAGGCAATGTCGCGGCAAAAACTGGATCGCAAAGCCGCGTGCGCACTTTGTCAGGATACGTTACCACTGCCAGCGGGAAAGAGATTGCGTTCTCGTTCATGGTAAACAACTTCCTTATTACTTCGAGCAACGTTGATTCTGCATTCGACATGTTGCTTTCATCGATTGTGCGCGATCAGTAACTTTTCTCTTCCCTAGCACGTAACTGTCTATGAATAGTAAAAGACAATCTCTGTCGTACGCTGAAACGCTAGCTGCTATCTTGAGCGCCGCTAACCCGCTTGAAGTGATTCACACTAACGTTCTTGACGCAAACGGAAAAGCGCTCGCAACGCCTATATACAGCACTATTAACGTTCCACCGTGGGACAACTCAGCTATGGATGGCTACGCGACCAAACGTGCCTACTTAGCTGGCGTAAGCTCAGAGAACCCAATCTCGCTAAAGCTTGCAGGAACGATTGCCGCAGGCGACCCTGTACGCTCGCTCCCTGCAAACGAGGGTACGTGCATTCAAATAATGACGGGCGCACCGATACCGATCGGTGCCGATTGTGTAGTGCGCGTAGAAGACACCAATGCCACTTCAGATACGATTACTGTGTACTCGGGCAGAGACACACTAGGAAGGGGGAATGTGCGCCCTAAAGGTGAAGACATTAGAGAAGGAGAACTGCTCTTCCCTCAAGGAACAACGGTTTCTAGCTCGCATATGGGTGCGCTTGCAAGCGCTGGGCACTCATTGATTCCGATTCACCGAGCGCCCAGGATAGCTCTGATATCAAGCGGTAACGAACTGGCGCTGCTTAACCACATTCAGTTGGTACGTGATGGCGAGAAGGTAGTTTCGTCAACCAGTTACTCGTTGCCTACACTATTGGCAATGGCAGGTGCTGACGTAACCGTACTTCCTATTGTAAGCGACAGCCACAACGATTTAGCGCGTTCAATTGAGAAAACCGCAGGTAGCGACTTCGACGTCATAATAACAACAGGCGGCGTGTCAGTAGGACTCCACGATTACACTCGAAACGCGGTCGTTAGCGCTGGCGGTGTTGTAACTGTTCCTGGCTCGCGCATACGCCCAGGCGGTCCCATAGCCGCAGGAACTATTCACGATAAAGTTTGGCTGGGGTTACCTGGCAATCCAGTTTCATCGATGGTTACGGCGTATTTGTTTGCGTGGCCTCTAATAAAGGCGTTAGGAGGGCATACGAACGTTCATCACTTCACTTTTCAGGCTCGCATGTTAAATCAAGCGGATACTTCACTGCCGCTCACTTACTTCCTTCGTGTTCTTGTTCAACGCAACGCGAATGGCTTAGCTGAAGCAACGCTTGCTGGTAATCAAGGCTCAAACCTACTAAGCGTTCTCGCCAAAGCAAACGCGCTGCTTATCGTGTCTGAATCTGTAAACAGTGTGAATATCGGCGAGATGTACGACGTAATCATGCTCCCTTCACAACACTACGGCACGGTGTCGTACGTAAACGCACTCGAATACGGGCTAGACAACAATGAGTGACAATATAAGCGCGCTTCACGGTGATGCTCTCGACGAAGAGCTAGCGCGCCATTTTACCGTTGCTACTGAAGAAGTCACGGTAGGCAATTATACATACGTTCTGAAAAAACCATCTAACTCTGATCACCTTATATCAGAGGCAGACTATGTAATGGACGAACGACTCCCATATTGGGCAGATCTTTGGCCAAGTTCTCGCATCCTCGCTACGGCCTTACTTGGAGAGAAGGGCAATAATAGGCGGCTGCTAGAAATGGGATGCGGTCTTGGTCTTGCCACAATTGCTGCGATGGAAGCCGGCTTCAATGTAGTTGCTTCTGATTATTACACAGACGCAATACATATGACACGAGCAAACGCTTGGAGAAACCTCGCTCGTGAACCGGAAACGAGACTCGTGAACTGGCGTCAATGGCCAAACGATCTGGGCCTCTTTGACACCATAACTGCAGCAGATGTGCTATACGAAAAGGAGTACGCGACTCTAGTCGCCGAGTGCATTTCAAGAGCGCTGGCACCCACCGGTACCGCTATGATAGCAGATCCTGGTCGACTCGCACTTCCCGATTTTCGTCAGGCCGTTACCGCAAATGGCTTGTACATATCTGACACGACACTTTTCGACTGGCAAGCTCATGGCGGAGTTACACAAAAGATTCAAGTCATGCGGATCCGACACAAAGCGGTGCCGAATCCGCAGTAGGATGATACTAGGAGACGGTAGCTGCCTTACTACTTAGTCGAGCTGACACTACTTCTGCCACATCTAAAACGGGAACGTCACGCCCCGCTCCCGATACACCGTCCGATATCATCGTCATACAGAACGGACATGCGACAGCTATCTGGTCGGCACCTGTAGCGAGTAGCTCTTCGCTTCTTTCTACATTTACTCGCTTACCTGTGTTCTCTTCCATCCACATACGCCCACCGCCGGCACCGCAACACATGCCTCTGCTACGAGTACGCTCTGGTTCAACGATTTCTACAACCGGCAGTGCTCGCTTCAGTGTTGCACGCGGTGCGTCATAAATATCGTTGTACCTACCTAAGTAGCAGGAATCGTGATATGCAATTTTTAGACGTTGCCCGTGGTCGGTATCTAAGGGAACTTTGCCCTCAGCAAGCAAGCGTTCGATGTATTCGGTATGGTGAATTACTTCATAGTGACCACCAAAATCCGGGAATTCGCTTCCCATTTGGTGGAAACAGTGCGGACAAAACGTAACGATAGTTTTGATCTCGTATCCGTTTAGTGTATCAATGACACCGCGCGCTAGTGTCTGATATAGGTATTCGTTGCCCATACGACGTGCAGGATCGCCGTGACAACTTTCTTCTTGCCCCAGTATTGCGAAGCGCACATTCGCTGCCTGAAGTATTCGTGCAAATGCAACGGTAATTTTCTTAGCTCTGTCGTCGAATGAACCCATACAACCCACCCAGAATAGTATATCTGGTTTCTCTCCTGCAGCCGCCATTTCAGCTACAGTTGGTATGTTCATTCCTTCAGACCACTGAGCGCGATCTGACGGACTAAAGGCCCACGGGCTTCCGTTGCGTTCAAGTGACGTGAGAGCCGGCTGCAACTCCTCTGGGAACCGCGATTCCATTAGCATGAGATCGCGGCGCAACTCGTTAATGATCTCCAGTTGATCTATTGAGACTGGACACTCTTGTACGCAAGCACGACAGCTCGTACAAGCCCACAACTCTTCTTCCGTTATGTAGTCGTCAAGCAGATTGAGATCGAGTACCGCTTGTTGTTCTTCTGTAGCCTCACCGGCACCTATCGCATCAAGAACGGTCGCTTTCTCGGTAAGCCGCGCTCGTGTTTTCACAACGATCATGCGCGGTGAAAGCTCCTTGCCTGTTATGTTCGCAGGACAGGCAGCAGTGCATCGGCCACACTCAGTGCATGAATAACCATCGAGCAAGTTCTTCCATGACAGATGTTCAACATCGGCCGCACCGAACTGTTCTGCGTCCTCCGCCTCAAGGTCCATTGCAGGCATCGCACCGATTCTGCCAGGTCCACTTGTATTGGAGAACCAAACGTTGATTAACGACGTCAGTACGTGGAGATGTTTAGAGCCTGGTAGGTGATTCAGAAAGTAGAGAAGAAGAAGCGCGTGCAACCACCAAGATACCCGCGCTACTATATGCGCAGTTTCTGTTGACACCCCCGAGACTAAGGGTAAGAACAGAGAAGAGATTAATCTTCCGTCAGCGCTGACCCCTGTTCTCAACTCCATTACAAATAGCAGCAGTAGCGTGACCATTAAAACTGCGATCATGCTCAGAATGAAGACAGCATCGCCTCCATGCACAGGATCTACGTGAAAACGTCGCGGACGAATTATCAATCTGCGATAAAGCAAATACGCCACTGCGCCTAACACGAAGACTGCGAAAATCTCTTGCGATGCTACATACGGCAGATACAAAAACCGTGGCAGTATCAAGTCCCATGTAAAACCGGACACCAACCCCTGAATTACGATTTCAACCGTGCCAGCCCCCAACACTAAGAAGCCCCAAAACACCAACGCATGCATCATTCCGCCAATCGGGTCACGCAGAATTTTTGACTGGCCGATTCCTATAGTCAGAAAATTGAGCGTTCGAACAGCGGGCTCGTTTGTGCGTGGGTCAGGACGTTTAGCAATCCTGAGCCACCGCACAAGACGGAGTGCGCTACGTACGAAAAAGCCGATCGCGACGGCGAGTACAAGCGCGAAGATGATGTTTTCGAGTGACATGCTAGCGAACCCGAGGCCTCCTGCAGTGAGGAGGCCGGTTGTAGTGCGTAGGATTTACTGCAGTTACCCTTGCGAGCGAACCTTACGTATTTCTTCCGTCAGCGCAGGCGCTATCTCGAATACGTCACCGACGACACCATAGTCTGCGACTTTGAAGATCGGAGCGTCTTTATCTTTGTTAACCGCAACGATCGTCCGCGATGTGCGCATACCGGCAAGATGTTGTATCGCACCTGAAATGCCGAGCGCAATATAGAGGTCTGGGCTAACATTGCGCCCCGTTTGACCGATCTGGTCGGAGTGAGGACGCCAGCCTTCGTCTGTTACCGCTCTTGTTGCACCCACTGCGGCATTGCCGAACGCGTCGGCAAGATCTTCGCAAAGTTTGAAGTTCTCAGGCGCCTTGAGGCCTCTACCACCGGCAATGACGACTGGTGCATCACCCAAATCAAGCTTACCGCTGTTGCCTTGCTTTAGCTCTGTCACCTTCACACGAGAAGCCAAAGGATCGGCAGCAGAAGTAATAGCTTCTGTTGCAAGCGGCTTTGCGTTAATAACCGGCTGAAAAGCCGATGGGCGTACCGATACTAACGACGGCGACCCCGATAGCTTCGCCGTCGAAATGACTTTCCCAGTGTTAACCGGGTGTTGAACGACAACACTGCCACCTTCGACTGAAAAGTCAGTAACGTCGGCAGCGAGAGCAGCCCTTAAGCGTGCTGCAACGCGAGGAGATAGATCGCGACCTTGCGCAGACGCACTAAAAATCGCGTAACCATAACCTCCACTTGCAACTCTACTTGCCACCGTAGCTGTTAGCGCTTCGGCGTTATACTGCGCAAAGCCTTCGTGCTCCAGCACTAAAACAAGATCAGCACCGTGCTGTGCTAGCGCGTCTGCTTTACCAGAAATACCGGACGCACCTGCTAGTAACACATGCACTTGTCCACCTACAACGTCTGCCAACTTTCGCCCAGCAGTAACTGCCTCTAATGCGACCTTTCGTAGCTCGCCTGCTCGGACTTCTGCTATAACAAGTACGTTTGACATTAGAGTACCTTCGCCTCTGTCTGAAGAAGTCTCACGAGTTCAGGTACTGCAGCAGCACCTTCGCCTACAATTCGACCGGCGGCACGTTCCGCAGGGAGCGCCATTTTTGTTATTGTCACCTTGGAGTCACCAACGGCTGCTGCTTTTACATCTAGTTGCTTTTTCTTAGCAGCCATAATGCCTTTCAGCGAAGGGAGACGCTCTTTGTTTAGCCCTTCGTCAACTGTGAGAACCGCAGGAAGTGGGAACTCAACTACTTCTATTGCTCCTTCTAGCGTTCTGTGTGCAGTCCCCTTACCGCCAGCTATCTCTAAGCGCGAAACGTTTGTAACGCACGGTAGGTCGAGCAATTCCGCGACCATAGGACCCGTCATCTGGTTCGACGAATCAATAGCGATTCGTCCGAATAGAATTAGGTCGTAGCCACCTGCACGTAGTTCCGCAGCCAATGCGTCTGCCACAGCTAAACCGTCTGCAGGGACAACATCGGCCTTAAGCAGAACAGCCTTATCAGCGCCCATCGCGAGTGTCTTACGCAACTGTTCCTGCGCAGCATCTGGGCCTAATGTAATAACGGTCACCTCACCGCTATTGCCGTTCTTCTCCTTGAGCTGAAGCGCTGCTTCAACCGCCCATAGGTCGAAATCGTTGACGTCGTACTTTAAACCGGTCTCGTCAACCCGGGTGCCGTCTGCAGCGATGGCAAACTTTACTTCCATCACCGGGACGCGCTTGATACACACCGCGATTTTCACCGCGAACGCTCCGTATTAAGTCTGAAAAGGTTGTATCCCTGTACGAGGGAAGCTAAGAGCCGGACAGCGCTGAGTGTAGCCATTTCCTATACTCACACTAACGAAACGCGCCCAACCCTGTAATGGCCTGCCCTAACACTAGAGAGTGTACATCGTGCGTTCCTTCATATGTGTACACGCTCTCAAGGTTGGCCATATGCCGCAACGCCGAATACTCGGCCAAAATGCCATTAGCACCCAACAATCTGCGCGCCTCGCGAGCAATGTTGGTAGCAATGTCCACGTTATTGCGTTTTGCAAGTGAAACTTGAACAGGCGTGAAATTGCCAGCGTCCTTTAGTCTACCAAGATGAAGAGCAACTAGTTGACCCTTCACTATCTCTGTAAGCATGTCCGCCAATCGTACCTGCTGAATCTGAAAACCACCGATTGGCTTGTCGAACATCACTCTGTTTTGCGAGTAAGCAACCGCCTCCTCGAAACAAGCAATGGCAGCTCCAAGCACGCCCCACGAAATACCATAGCGCGCCTGTGTGAGACACATCAAAGGACTCTTAAGGCCTTTCGATAGCGGAAGGAGCGCGTCGGCAGGAACGTGCACGTCGGCTAGCACAAGCTCTGAAGTATCACTTGCACGCAGTGACAACTTGCCCTTCTGATCTCGCGCCGTAAAACCTTTCGTTTTCGTGTCTACGATAAAACCACGAATCGAGGAATCACTATCGTCGTCTCCAGTCTTCGCCCAAACAATGGCGATATCCGCCATTGAACCATTAGTAATCCACATCTTCGCACCGTTGATTACCCAACTTCCGTCTTGCTGCTCGCGTGCACGCGTGATCATCCCCGAAGGATTAGAACCGAAATCGGGTTCGGTGAGACCAAAGCAACCGATTAACTCGGCCTTAGCGAGCTTCGGTAGATAGTGTTTCTTTTGCTCCTCAGAGCCGAACGCAAATATTGGGTACATGACGAGCGCACCCTGTACCGACGCAAAGGATCGAATTCCCGAATCGCCGCGCTCAAGCTCTTGCATGATGAGCCCATACGCGACACTGGAAAGGCCGGCGCAACCGTACTCTTCTGGCAATGACGCTCCCAATACCCCCAACTCCGCCATTTCCGGGATTAGTTCAACAGGGAAACGCCCTTCTACATAGCAAGATCCGATTACCGGAAGGATCTTTTCGTCTACATATGCGCGAATCGTTTGCTTAATCGCGCGCTCTTCTTCGGTAAGGGCAGCGTCGATATTAAACAGATCTGCAGCATGAGCTGTAAGATCTGCCGACGGGAGAGCAGGAATCGAGTACGAAGCCTCAGTTGCCATGGATGCACACCGGAACGTCAAAGGTCGTGGTTAACGCAGCGTCAGCACGAAATGTATCTGCAGCACCCTCGGTATGAGAGGCAAAACGAAAGATTTTTGTCGACTTAACCGGCGAGCGACTCTAAGAATCCACCGGCCGCATCATTCCCGTAGCCCGTTCGCCGCCCCAAAGCCGCAGAAGGCAATTCTCGTTTGGCGGCTGCCGTAATTCCTACTTCACGGGCCTTCCTTCTAAACTCTGCGCCATGGTCAACTACGATCCCGCTTTCGTGCTGCCATTGATGTACCATTTCGTGCAAAAGGGTGTGAATTGCCTCTTTCCAGCCGTGCCTGCTAATATGCCTTCGAGATATCACTATCTCTGATGGGGTGCGGCGAGTCCCCGGATCGAAGTGTCCCAGTCTGGTTGCCATCTTACCAGAAACTCTGATAACTATGTCCGTAAGCTTGCCATCAAAATGCTTAACATTGAGCTGTCCATGAACAAGCTTCAACTGCGCGATCATCGCTGGGTCGCCGGCCCGCATCTTCTCTAAACGTCTAGCCTTAGCGGGCCGATCGACTTCGTAGCCGAGTATTGTGTCGCGGGCGGTGGCCCTAGCTGCTCGAGTCCTCGCTAAGGAGAACGCGACAATCGCACGCAGCACGCTGTCTGGAGCGTCCACATAGCCTTCGTTAACGCGAAGCGTGCGCCCAATTAACGACAACATTACGGTGCGAGTGCGCATTAGAACAAGCGACTCGACGTTTTGAAGTCCCATATCTTGAAGACGAGTGAACAATACTGCCGCCCTAGCTCGTAGCGCCGCCCGTCCAACTGTTCGACGCCCATCTTCCGGCAACAATGTAAATCGATCAGAATAGTCTGTGCGCTTTGTATCTTCGCCCCGGAACGGCACAAAAGTAACCGGCGCGAGTTCCTCTCGCTTCGGCTCAACATCAAGGTCAAAACCTAGCTGCACTTCTATGTTCGTCTTCACTCGCTAACTATGGCCGCTTTCCGTATACGCGTCAACGTGTAATTAGCATTACCTGCGACGTTAGCAGAAATTCAAAGGTTACACTGCTCCTAATCGGGACAATGCATACTCACCGCATCACCTTCAACAAACGACGACGACTCCGAATCAAATGTCCACGATTTTGCAGAAAGTTCACCATTACAAAATGAAATGGTATTAAATGCTGAAGGTCTGTGCCCACGCATTCTGCTGGACAATGTGTTCGATGTACTAACCATAAACTTTCTACCGCGTCGCTCTATTATCTCAATTCGCTCTTCATGGTCGTGGCCTGAACAAACTATGTGCGCCTTCATATCTGCAATGCCATCCAAAATACGTTGCGGCTGCGCCATTCCCCACCTATTGGAAAGTCTACCGCGCACAACGTTGTGATGCACCACAAGCACTCTCAAATCGCCTACCGGAGCGGCAGCGAGTCGTTGTTTCGCTCCGTAAAGCTGAGCATCGGTTAGTCCCCCTTTTACGCGCAAATCGCGAGGATTCCACGTAAGTGTCCACGGCATAACCCCGGGCGCCGAGTTAACTCCTACAATGGTTGCCCCCGGAACTCGAAGCTCAGGCTCCAACTCCTGTTGAATAAACTCTCGATAGCGCTCGTTAACTGACGCTGGATCGCCGAATCCAAAAGGAGAACGCCACCACTGCGCGTCGTGATTACCAGGAACTACTAGCACCGGTGCTATCGCATTTAGCCTATCAATAATTATGCGCGCCTTTTTGAACTCCTTAGCACGCGCACGTTGCGAAAAGTCACCCGAAACAATGATCGCATTGAATTCGCGCGATTGTGCAACTGCAATCGCGGCCTCCACATGCCTTTCTGTGTACGGCCGCCCGCAGTGTATGTCTGATAGGTGCAGCAGCTTTACCTGCTGTTGTATCATCCGAGGTTGGAGATGAGCGCGTCTGTAAACTGGTCCGTCGACGCCGTACCCCCCAGGTCTCTCGTTAGGTCTTTACCACTCCTAATCGTTGTGTGAAGCGCGCCTCTAATAGCGTCCGCACGCACGCCGTCTCCTAAATGATCTAGCATCATGCAACCAGCAAGAATGAGCGCTCCCGGGTTGGCTACGCCCTTACCAGCTATATCTGGAGCCGTACCATGCACCGCCTCAAATATCGCCGCAGATTTTCCAATGTTGGCGCCCGGCGCAAGACCGAGTCCGCCAACAAGACCGGAAATTTCGTCCGAAAGGATGTCGCCAAACATATTCGTCGTTACTACTACGTCGAATGTCTCAGGACGCATCACCAAATGCATCGCCATCGCGTCGATGATCTTGTCCTCAAACTTTATGCGCCCCTCGTACTCACGAGCAACCATTCGCCCCGCCTCCAAAAACAAACCCTGAGAGAACTTGAGGATGTTTGCCTTGTGTACCAAAGTGACCTTCTCGCGCCCGTGCGCCAGCGCATACTCAAATGCGTAACGAACAATTCGCTCGGAACCTTCTCGCGTAATCAAGGCAACGGACTCCGCAGCAGCTTTGGGGTCGTCGCCAATACGAACGTAATGCTCTATACCCACATAAAGCCCTTCGGTGTTCTCGCGAACCATCACTATGTCGACGTCGTCGAATCTGCCAGGAATGATGGTGCGCGCAGGACGAATGTTCGCGTACAAATCGAACGCCTTACGCAGCGCAACGTTAATCGACCGAAAGCCCTCACCAACGGGTGTCTCCAGCGGACCTTTTAGCGCACAACGGGTTCGGCGAATAGAGTCGAGTGTCGCCTCAGGAATCGGGTCGTTCCAGCGAGCAACGCCCGCCTGACCCGCGACCTGACGATCCCACTCGATATCGGCACCTGCGGCCTCAAACACACGAACGGTCGCGTCGGCGATAGACGGCCCTATGCCGTCGCCGGGAATAAGCGTAACTGTCGTTGACATGCTATTAAATGTCGTAACCTGCTCACGGTTGTTGAAGCGGCATATGCGCAACTATTGACACAATGGTGTCCGAGAGCGCACTACGAGAGTCCATGACAGCTATATACGCAAAATCTCTACGCCTCCTTCCCTGGATCGGCGTCGCCCTGCTAGCCGCAATCGCACTCGGCTCAGTAGCAGTCGCTCGAGGCGAGAAAATCGGAGCCATATGGCTTCTAACGGCCGCTATCTGCTTCTATCTGATAGGCTACAGGTTCTACAGCCGAATCATCGCCCACAAAATCTTTAAACTCAACGATCAAAGAGCCACGCCTGCCGAACGGCTCGAGGATGGACGAGATTTTGTACCCACCAATAAATGGATCGTCTTCGGACACCATTTCGCCGCCATCGCAGGACCCGGACCGCTCGTAGGACCCACGCTCGCCGCTCAGTTCGGTTTCCTACCCGGCTTCCTATGGATCGTCGTCGGTGTCGTAATCGGTGGCGCAGTTCAGGATTTCGTTATCCTCGCTGCTTCTTTGCGACGGAATGGTAAGTCGCTCGGCCAAATGGCTAAAGAAGAAATAGGCCCGATAGCTGGAACCACTGCACTCGTATCAGTAATGGGGATAATGGTGATCCTGCTGTCAGTGCTCGCACTAGTTGTAGTTAACGCACTTCGCGATAGCCCCTGGGGAACCGTTACCATCGCACTCACTGTACCAATCGCGATGCTCATGGGAGTGTACATGCGCTGGATTAGGCCCGGAAATGTACTCGAAGCTACAGCTATCGGACTGCTGCTACTCGTTCTCTCACTCTATGCCGGTAAATGGGTCGCAGAATCTGAAACTCTAGCTCCTATCTTCACACTTAACGGCACTACACTGGCCTGGTCAATTATGGCCTACGGCTTCATCGCGTCCGTAACACCCGTTTGGCTACTGCTAGCACCACGAGACTATCTCTCAGCTTTCGTCAAGATTGGTGTCGTCATAGCACTAGCACTCGGCATTATTTTGCTAAGACCCGAAATGCAAATGCCTGCCGTTACACAATTTGTTGACGGCACTGGACCAGTGTTCGCCGGAAAACTGTTCCCCTTCGTTTTCGTAACCATCGCTTGTGGAGCTATATCCGGATTCCATGCACTCATATCGTCAGGGACCACTCCGAAACTGGTGAGAAAGGAGAAAGACGCGCGATTAATCGGATACGGTGCAATGCTCACCGAATCACTAGTTGCAGTTATGGCATTGATCGCCGCGTGTGTCCTAACACCAGGACTGTACTTTGCGATTAATGCACCAGTCGCTGCCATCGGAGCCACAGCTGCGACCGCCGCAGAAGCAATCGCAAACTGGGGCTTTACCGTGACGCCAGAAGAGATCCAAGCACTCGCAGCTCAAGTCGGAGAAAGCTCCCTGCTTTCACGCACTGGAGGCGCGCCCAGCCTAGCAGTAGGAATGGCGCACATATTCTCACAAGTACTTGGCGGTGAAACGGCAATGGCCCTGTGGTACCACTTCGCCATTATGTTCGAAGCACTATTCATTCTTACAACCGTCGACGCCGGTACACGCGTAGGACGCTTTATGCTGCAAGATCTTTTTGGACAACTTTGGTCGCCCATGGGACGCGTGTCTTGGTATCCAGCAGTAGTAACAGCAAGCGCACTGTTCGTTGCAATGTGGGGCTATTTTCTGTACCAAGGAGTTACAGACCCATTAGGCGGTATTAACAGCCTATGGCCACTATTCGGGATATCAAACCAATTGCTGGCCGCAGTCGCTCTGTGCGTAGGCACTACCATCATTATTAAGATGGGGAAAGCACGCTATGCGTTTGTAACCGCCATACCACTGACATGGCTTGTGATAGTTACCGGAAGCGCAGGCTTGCTGAAAATCTTTTCCGCCGACCCACGTTTAGGGTTTCTTTCTCACGCACGTATGCTGAAAGATCAAATCGCGGCGAATACTCTACCCGCGTCAATTAGCATTGCTAGCGCAGAACGAATGATCTTCAATGACTATCTCAACACCGCTGTTGCAGCGTTCTTTCTTATTAGCGTAGTGGTTATTATGGCCGATTCAGTTCGCGAATGGACCGCTGTACTCAGTGGTAAGAAAGAAGCACGTAGTTCGGAAGCCCCATTCGTTGAAAGCAGGCTGGCAGCATGAAACAAGTAATTCACGCAACTACCAGTACGACACAGTTAAGTCGCACGAAAGGCACTCCCGTATTCCATGTATTACGTCGTAGCTTTATACAGCTAGCGATGGTGCTAAGAAGAATCATAGGGGCACCCGATTATCAGACATACGTCGAGCATTCGAAACGTTGCCGCCCCGATGCCGTCCCACTCACCCGGCGTGAGTTCGAAAAGCAGCGGCTTCACGATAGATACAGCCGCCCAGGTTCGCGCTGCTGCTAAACCACTTACTCGCGCATTACATCAACGCAATATGCATTTACCAACCCGATCTACAATCGCCGTCGTCGCAGCAGGCGCTATCATTTCAGCGCTTCCCGCACAGAACAGCATCCATGCACAGGGCTCAGGATTCGAACTAACCATTCCAAATATCATGCGCGGACCAGAGCACTATGGTCGCGCTCCTGGAAACGTACGTTGGAGCCCGGATGGACAATGGATTTACTTCCAATGGGCGCCGGCCGGTACCGCTTGGGACGGTAGAACGCAAATGTATCGCATTAAACCAGTATCCGGCGCTACCCCGGAATTGGTTACCGAAGCAGTTGACGACACACTCTCAGCTCTTCTTGCTCCCGGCGTCACAACTAAGAACGGGTTAACCAAAGTCGTGGCCGCACGCGGTGATCTGTTCCTTATCGATCAAAAGAAACTTTCAGTTCGTAGACTTACCGATACTCGCGACAACGAAGGAAGTCCTCAGTTTTCTGCAGACGAAAAGAGCTTGCTGTTTTCACGCGACGGCAACGTATACGCTCTCGATCTCGCCACCGCTGCAATAACTCAACTCACAGACATTCGCACAGGAGCTGCACCGCGCGATTCCATGCGCGCTACAGGCATGCGGGGTGCGCTAGAACGCGATCAGCGCGATCTGCTAGAGGTTGTTCGCGATCAGGGAGTATCCGATTCCATTCAACAGACACTCCGAAACGCCGCTGCCAACAGAGAACGGCTTAGGCCGTTGTTTATGCGCGCAGGTGAGCGCGTCGTTTCGATTAGCATGGCTCCTTCACTCAAGGCAGCCGTTGTAGTCGCAGCCAGTAGCCCGCCAGGCCAAGCAAGAGTTGCTCAAGTACCTAACTACGTAACCGCTAGCGGCTACACCGAAAACATTAACACACGCTCAAAAGTTGGCGATAACACCATGCGCATGCGCGCATACCTGTTAGACCTCTCGTCTAACCAGTTGCGTTCAATTGCAGTGGTTGGTGGCGACAGCACGAAAATGGCATCACAGATTCGCGTTGTTGGATGGAACGACGCAGGCAACACAGCTCTCATTCAAACTGCAACGCCCGATTTCAAATGGCGCTACTTCATGAGCGTCACAGACGGTGGAACCGTTCGCACCGTTCACGCGCTTAACGACACAGCATGGGTAGGTGGTCCGTGCGGCGGTTGCTCAGGATGGCTTCCCGATGGAAAGGTTTGGTACGCGTCCGAAGCCTCTGGATACGCCCACCTCTACTCCGCAAATGCTGACGGTAGCGATACCCGCGCGCTAACAAGCGGCAACTGGGAAGTCCTCGACGCAGCACTAGCACCAGACAAGCGCTCGTTTCAGTTACACACCAGTGAAGAGTCACCTTTCGTACGTCACTTCTACCGCATGCCCATCACCGGCGGCGCACGCACAAAAATCACCCGTGAGCATGGCGGACACAATATCGTCGTGAGTCCAGATGGACGCCGACTCGCCAATGTCTTCTCCACCGCCAACATGCCGCCAGAACTGTTTGTCTCCAATGCAGACGGTTCCAACTCAATCAGGCTCACGACTTCCACATCGGAAGAGTTTAGACGCGGTCCGTGGATCAAGCCTGAGATCGTGCACATTACCGCAAGCGACGGAGTAAAAGTACCAGCTCGTATTTACAAACCGTCGGACATGAAAGCTCAACCTAATGGAGCAGCTGTAATCTTTGTTCATGGTGCAGGATACCTGCATAACGTACACGACTATTGGTCAACATATTCGCGCGAGTACATGTTCCATCATCTGCTTGCTTCGAAAGGCTACATAGTTCTTGATGTCGACTACCGTGCTTCGGCAGGATACGGCCGCGACTGGCGCACTGCAATTTACAGATGGATGGGCGGACGAGATCTAGCGGATCACGTTGATGCGTCACGTTGGTTACAGAAAGAACACAACATCAACGCCGAACGCATTGGTATATACGGCGGAAGTTACGGCGGCTTCATGACGCTCATGGCACTGTTTAACGCTCCCAAAGATTTCGGGGCAGGCGCAGCACTGCGTTCAGTTACAGATTGGGCTCACTACAATCATGGCTATACTGGCGCGATCCTTAACCTTCCCCAAAACGATACACTAGCGTATCGCAGATCTTCTCCGATTTTCTTCGCGCAGGGGCTTGAAGACCCGCTTTTAATTGCTCACGGAATGATCGACACGAACGTCCACTTCCAAGACGTGGTTCGTCTAGCACAGCGACTTATAGAGCTGGGCAAAACAGATTGGGAGATGGCCGTATACCCAGTTGAAGATCACGGATTTACACGCCCAAGCTCTTGGACAGATGAATACCGACGCATTCTTGAGCTGTTCGATCGCACCATCGGACCCAACGGAAGCAAAGCTAAGTAAGATGTAGCCGTGTAAGAAATAACCTTAAAGAGAGAGCACGTCGCAAACGCGACGTGCTCTCTCTTTGCATACGTAACTATCGCAAACAACTACCTAACACGTCTAACCGTAGGCGCAACTTTCAACTCGCCACCGACAATTGGCGCGACATCATGGCCGAGTGGGATTCGCGGCGACGTACCCTGCTGATAAAGTGCCGATGAAATACTGAACGGATCTGCGCCTTCGTATCTCACCTGATAGCCGATATCTCGCATCAGTCCGACAGTAATCCTGCTTAGAGGCGTATTCGGATTGCTTAACGATATCGACGGCGTCATAAGCTCTATCGTCAGCGCTCCCTCACTCCAATGCCCGCCTGCAACGTTTGCGGCCGTGGATTGAAGTGGTACGGAGTTAGCAGAAAGAACGCCTCCACCTGCACTTAAAAACTGAGCTACTGCCTCTGGTCCGTAGAAGCGTGGATCTAACGACGTTACAAACTGAACGAAAGTTGGGAATCGTGGCGCACCAAAGAACCCACTATGAAAGCCTATCGAATGCCCCATTTCGTGAGCGAGAACGTTATCGATCGCTGTGTTTGCAGACATATTTGCAACGTCAGCTTCATCAACGAGCATGCTTCCATACGCAGGTAGTCCAGTCTCTGCGTGTACTGCACAAAAGTTCGCGTTCGCGAGTACAGAGCCAGAACCATCGATGGCACCGACCTGCGCAATAAGAAGAATGCCGTCGACCACTTCATTAATTGCCGGTGCCCACGAGCGACAGTAACCTGAATTGGTTACGACGCTGGATACACCCGATCTCCCTACAAGAACTTTGCGCCATCTGTCGACTGCGCGCCCTACCGCTTGCTGAACGCGAGCAGGTGGCTCACCACCAATCCAACGTACTGTGATCTTGAACAGCGATACGGTAGCAGTTGCGTTAAAAGTAACGCCTATAGAAGGAGAGCCCTGCACCTGCGCTCTTAGTGTCTGCGAGTCAGCGTCACCTAGCGTCCAGGATGTTGGGTTAGCAGTACCTGCTGGTTGAGTAGTAACGGCGGTAGTTGATCCTACAGTCCCAGAATTACTACCGGGAATAAACTCAACTGTAACTCCTCCTACAGGATTGGAAAACTCATCAAGTACACGAACAACTGGAGCAGCATTGAGAGCGATGCCACTCACGCCTTCTTGATTATTGCCCGCCACGATTTCCATAGATACCGGTGCACCAGCTTCTGCTGTCGCAGAGAATGTAGTAATAACTGTTCCAACAGCAGCGCGAAGTAATTGCTGCCCAATAGTCGGCCCCAACTCCCACGCATCTATTGCGGCTTCGCCGTTAGCATTGGTGACTTTGGGACTTCCAATGGCCGTTCCTCCGCCACTAATCGCCGAGAAGCTTACGTTGATATTCGCGACTCGATTCCCGTGTGCATCTTCTACACGGACAGCAGGCGCAACTGCCACAGCCTCACCTACACGACCGTTTTGCGCTTCAGCTGTTGTTCTAACCAGCCTACTCACTGCACCAGCTGTGGCCGTAGCAGTGAACCTCAATGTCCCAGCGCCGCTAACAGACGCTTCGAGTTCTTGAATGCCGGCCGCGGTACCTAGAGTCCATCTGCCCACACTGGCAACTCCAGATGCACTCGAGCGCGATGTATCGTTTTGTATTGTTCCGTTACCAGAAACGATGCGCCAGTTAACAAGAACGTTCGGAACGCCTTGCCCTGACGCGTCTTTAACTTCAACAGCGGGAACAGGTGACACCGCCGAAGCCACAGCTGCGGAAAAAGAGGCTGCTGTAGACGCCGCAAGCGCAGACGGAGTACGCGGCCCAGTGCTCTCTCCGCCTGAGCAGGCTGCGAGCGTAACTAAAAGAAGAAGCGCAATCGGGAAACGGCTGATACGAATCATGGGATGTTCGATTGGAGTGAAAGTAGCTCTGATAAAATACTCGCTGCACCATCGAGCTCAAGCACACGTAGCAGGACTAACCTATTTCAAAAGCGCCCGGTGACGGTACAGTACTAAAAACTTGAGAGCGGCTAGACATCAATCCTGCGACCGAGCGATAGCCACCTATCCATTTTTCATCAAAATCGCGAGTGGTTCCATCGTCTTCTACAAGCGCCCACACAGCGCCACCAAATCCAGCGCCGAAAGCACTCGCGGCCACAGCACCCAATGATCTCGCACTTCGCACCAACTCAAGGGTCTCAGCAATTTGGTTCTCAAGGGATTCCGTAGCACCGCGCATAGAATGCTCCGCTGCTTCGCCGAGTGCGACCATGTCTCCTTCTGCAACCGCAAGCGTAGCGGCCGGAACTATTCGCCACGTCTCTTCATGAAACTGATGTAATCTGCGAATTAAATGATCGGCTGAGAACTCCTCGTTCGCAGCATTCTTAGCCGAGCTCAACAAAGCTTCCGGAATCGTTCTGACAAAAGTGTCATCACTTTCCGAACCGCTTCCGCCTGTGCCACCGATTGCACTGTAACCCCATGCTTGTTCGAACGCCTCGCGCAAACTCTCAGCTTTTGTAGCGCTCGGTGAAAGCGTGCTGTTCCAACCATCGACAATTCTATGCACAGTGCGGGCGGCACGATTGTATAGAGCCCGCGCAGCACCTGTTTTCGCTGCTACTACTCCACTAACTCCAACTACTAAACGAAGTGATTCTGGAAACGGTATCGATCCCTCATGACACACTGGACGCCAAGAAAATCGATCGAGTTGGTTAGCTTGGCAGTTCAAGATCGCTGTTTGATCTTGAGCTCCACCCATCGTTCCAACTCCGGCTTCTCCATCAAGTAAACCGTAGCCAGTGCCGTTTTCTAAAGCGCCTGCATAGCCTGCAAGCGATATGCGATTAGGGAGTAACTCACGCCATTTTTGTTCCGACTGCAAATCGCTAACCGAAGCTACCGCAATCATTAGCCCGACGATTAACGCACTTGAAGATGAGACTCCTGCCGCAGGAGGGAGATTGCTAGCAATAGCTATGTCACATCCACGAACGGCATCACCAAAGTTCCTAACCAACCTGCGTGCTACCGTTTCAGGATACACCGCCCACGGCAACTGCCGCATCGGAGCCGCACTCCCGTCAAGCGGGATAGACAGCGCCTCTCTTCGTACAGCGTCACGTACCACCAACAACCGATCACTTCGCGGTGCTGCAACAATCGCGATACCGCGATCAATCGCGCACAACAGCGATCTCCCACCAGCGTAATCGACATGTTTGCCGAATAGTTCAATGCGTCCCGGCGCAATCCATGTGCGTCTATCTAAACCTGCCTTACCTTCGTTTAGCATTTCATTAGCGAGAGCAATAAGGCTGCTGTAAGCGACTACTGCCTCTTCACGTAGTCCGCTAGCCTCCAGACTCGTGTAACGCGGGCTCATAAGCTGGGCGTAACTGCCGACAATGCAGCAGCTACTTTATCAATATCGCTTCTATGAGAGAGATCGAGTACGCCTGCTTCTATTCGGGAAACTCGAACATCAGTTCCCTCCCTTATCGCTAGCGCGACTGCTTCAGGAAGTTCGAACTCTCCGCGCGCAGAAAGTGGAACTCGTCTACACGCGCTAACCACTTCTGCTGTAATAGCCCAACAGTTCATTCCCACCCAGCGAGCACGTTCAGAAGTTAAGTCCAACGACTCGCCAGGCTTCTCCACTATCCCCATTAAGCGATCGTCGTCGCTAACGTCAAGCACAGCAAACGCGCGAACTCGCTCTGCAGTAATATTGCCCTCTTTTACTAGAGCGTCTCTATCAAATGCAATCGTTGCAGCGACTCTTCTACTGGAAAGAATACGAAGTGCTTCGGGGGGGTAGTAGTTGTCTGCGTTTACAACAAGGAACGGTTCTAAACCAATAACGTCTGCGGCGGCGCACACTGCGTCGGCGGTTCCACGTGGCTCCTTCTGTATCGCATGCCGCACAGATACACGCGATAGTTTCACACCGTTGGAGAAATGATCTCGAACTGCTTCATGCTCTGGTCCGGTAACTAACACAACATCAGTAATACCTGCGTCAGCGAGTGCTGACACAGCATACTCAAGAAAAGGACGACCGATAGGAATCATCCCCTTCACACCTGTAGACGCCACCGCATCTTGCTCTGCACTTACACGGGCAGTCGCATCGTTACTTCTCATGCGACTGCCTAAACCGCGCGCAAGAATAGCTGCAGTTGTAATCGCAGTGCTCAGGCGCCCTTCGTTGCTGAAGTGCTACGCCATGCGCCACGTGTAAAGTCGGGGAACTTTACAGGAGCACTCTTCTTACGAACTGACTGTTCCGCAAGTGCGTATGGAACGCTCCAAGCGACCGAGTCATAAACGTCGAAATCGGGGACTAAACCTTCACGCAGGCACTGCACCAGTCGATAGCACATGATAAAGTCCATGCCACCATGACCGCCTGTTGCGCGCGCGATTTCGCCAACAGCTGTCCATAACGGGTGCTCGTACTTTCCTTTCAAATCGGCGAGTGCAGTCCATCGTTCACCACCAGGTGTACCTTCGATATACACCCGTGCAGGATAGTCGTTAAAAATCGCTTTCGAACCTTGGAGGTTGTTTAAACGCGAATACGGACGTGGGTTCACAACGTCGTGTTGTAAAAGAATAGTACGTCCCATAGCCGTCTTGATAAGCGACGAATTAACATCGCCTGCTTTGTATCTCTCCTTCCATTTCGGACTCTCACGCGGAACCTTGGCCTCACGCCACTCCGAAAGTCCAGCCTCCGGGGACGACATAGACACCATGTATTCGAAACGGTCGCCGCGATGTATTCCCAGATACTGCGCTACAGGACCAAGTCCGTGAGTGGGATAAAAATTGGTATCGCGCTCAGTGTGCGGCGCACGACGCCACAAGCCCTCGTCTTTGTCCTCGAATAGAATGCCGCGCAAATCGTGAAGATATGCTGCCTCCGCGTGCAATAACGTACCAAAAACACCCTCGCGAACCATGCGCAACACGGTCAGCTCACTGTTGCCGTAGCAGCAGTTCTCAAGCATGAGACAGTGTCGACGAGTTTTCTCCGACGTCTCAACTAACTCCCAAGATTCGTCTACCGTTAGCGATATCGGGACTTCGCTACCAACGTGCTTACCTGCTCTCATTGCAGACACACACACAGGTGTGTGCCACTCCCACGGCGTCGCGGTATATACAAAATCGATATCGTCGCGTAAAACCAAACGCTCGTAGTCGCGCTCACCGTTTGTGTACAACACAGGAGCCGGCTGTCCAGCGTTGGTTACCATCTGGGCTGCACGCTGCGCCTTTTCGGGGACAATGTCCGCTAGCGCCGTTACACGCACACCTTCGATGGCCAAGAGCTCGCGCAGCACTGAACGCCCGCGTAAGCCGGTGCCCACGATTGCAATACGTACTGTATCGTGTTTCTCAAACGGCACCCCAAGCATGCTACCTTTGCCAGCGCTCTCAGGAGCGTATAGATCTACACGCCAGTCTTCAGTAGAGGCGAATAAGCGCGCAGGAGCCGCCATTGATGACGCAGCAATAGCCGCTGCTGCACCAGAAAGCAGCTGTCTGCGTGAAAGACCGCGACCGTTACCATGTTCACATTTATCGTTGCTATCGGCCGACATTACACGCTCCTCCCTTCCAGTTCGCTGTGATCACCAAATGAACCGCTGCCGCTAAAACGAGCGATCTTCACACTATCGCCAACGATCGCACGACTAAGGTGCGAATCACGTATGCTAGTAGAAGAACCTACAATCGAATGCTCGACCACAGATCCGATCACGCTACTGCCGCTACCGAGTGAAACGTTAGGGCCTATGGTAGCGTCCTCAAGAACGACACCGTCTTCGATGTACACAGGCTCTATAACCTTTACGCCTTCACCAATACTGGAAGGCTGTCGTGCCCGCCCCTTGAGCAACATCGTCTGATTCGTATCAAGGATCGTATCGACCTGTCCAGCATCGTACCAACCATCGACATTCTCAACCTGGATGCGCGCACCATGATCGATCATGTACTGAAATGCGTCGGTGAGATACCATTCGCCTTTGTTTGGCGCAGACTTCAGCACGTGATCGATGCCTTCGTACAACAGCTTCCAATTGCGGATGTAGTAAAGCCCAATGTTTGCACGCTTTGATATCGGCTCACTCGGCTTCTCAACAATGCGCGTCATGTTACCGCTATCATCGGTGACAACTACACCAAATCGCTGGTAGTCCTCTACTTCCTTGGTCCAAATTATACCGTCTGCAGTAGACGAGTGAATAACCGACAGATCGGCGTCGAAAATGGTATCGACAAAAATTATTAACACCGGCTGATCGACATAATTACGAGCAAGGTTCACTGCACCAGCTGTACCGTCCTGAACTTTCTGTTCTACAAACACCGACGGCATGTCATACGCGCTACGCGCATAATCTTCGACCTTCTCACGAAGGTGACCGGTGATGTAGATAACCTGATCTACATTGCCCAGCCGTTTCACGTCGTCCATTACATAGCTCATAACGGGTCGACCAGCGACCTTGAGCATTGGTTTGGGCGTTACGTGGGTATGTGGGCGCAGTCGCGTGCCCTTTCCTGCAAGCGGGATGATAACCTTCATCGTTTCCGTGGCTGCCAGGGTGAATGGCGAGCGGTAGTCGCCGATGGAATGCGCAGGCGCGAAGGCGCGCGCTGTATGTACGAATGATGGCAGAGAGTCGCGTTAGTCGCAACGAACAGCAGCTACGAAATCACTCCCCACTGCGAAAAACAATCTCAATATCAGACCCTAGTATAAGCCATCTCACGTACCACTACATATCGCCGATAGCTCTCATCGAAAACTGGTCAGCGCGCCCGTAGCGTGTGAAACTGTAGGGACGCGCCGACCTCACAACAGGAATGAGATTATTACGGAGCGCTCGTCCCCTCGCGGCCATAACGATCTTTTAAACGCACCACGTCGTCTAACTCGGGAGTGCTGGCCTCCAGCACATCACAGTCGGTGATCGCTTCCATGTAGTGAACCGTCCCAGGGGTAATACGAAACGATTGGCCAGCTACAAGATGCTGGTCGCGAAGCTCGGAGTCGCCTGGGAGCTGCACCCAATACTTCATCTCACCAGCCAGCAAGTACACGGTTTCATCTTTACGCTCATGATACTGCACCGAAAGCGCCTGTCCCGCATTTACGTGCAGAATCTTGCCGACATATCGGTCTGTGTGCGCCCAAATAATTTCGTAGCCCCAAGGCTTCTCAACGCGTCTTACTTCTGCTCGTCCGCTCATGACGTATAAAAAAGGAGTGGCCGTCCAACACAATGTCGGATTTCGCCAACTGATGAGTACCCGCTTACCTCTACTTTGATGCTCGTGGTACTCACAGTAGGACGACCACTCGCCTGCGAAGTCAACGAGACGGGGGCGATAACGTGATACGATGGTTCGCAGTAGACGGGCTATCAGTTGCGCTAAACGGGTCGAGCCATATCGCATCGGGAGGTTCGGCGGTATCGATTCTCAAAACCTCGCCGTCTGCCAGTGGGTTACCGCGCACCACTATCCAACCGGATGCCGTCCTTACCCCTACAGGCATAGGGTGACGGTAACCGCCAACCTTCTCAAGACGAACGGTAGTGCGGTAGCCGTTTGATACACGCTGCACTGAAGGGGAACGGAGGGCGTAGTCGATACTTCCGACATCCTCCACCCATTGATCGAAGAACCATTCAAGTGAGCTTCCGTATACACGTTCAGCGGAGCTCTGCATTGCCCATCGGTCTACATGTCTGAACTGCCAACGCGCGTAGTACTCGCGAAGAAAATCCTGAAAACGCTCTTCGCCCATTACATCGTGAAGCGCCTGATACATGAGCTGCGCACGTGCGTAAACAGCACTGTTATACACTTGGAATGTGTTAAACAGGTCGCCACGTGTTCCAATAGGCTGCATATTGCCGCTTTCAACCATTCGCGCATGATTGCGAGCAGTCAGGTCTAGCGAATTTCGTAAACGAACTAAAGATGAGTCAGAAAGCGTAGAAGGATCTCGGCCACTCGCCGCAAGTATTCGCGCTGAAACCAAAGGACGCACGGTACCACTGTGCATTGCCGTTTGGTACGAGGTAAGCCCTTCATCAAGCCAGCCTGACTGCCATTCGTTGTTAGCAAGAATGCCGTGCACATAAATATGTCCCGCTTCATGCAACGTTAGCCCCATCGAGGCTGAACCATTTTGCATCATCATTGGAAACTCCGTTCCTCCGCCGTCTAGGCGCTTAAGCATCGTCATTTGAGGATACGGGTAGTCACCGAAAACCTGTTCGAGCCATTTCAGGCTCTCAATACCGAAATTGAGCGCGCGACCGTTTTCCCACTGAGTGAGTGAACTACCCACGCAACTGCGTTTCTGCGCCTCGCGTCGCTCGGCAGCAACAGACTGCGCAAACAACGTGCAATCTTCTTCAGCGTCTCCGCGATAAAGGGCGTGCACAGCTACCGTGTCCCATGCTCGGAATCTGTAGCCGCCGAATGGTGCGCGCACATACGACGTCCCTTCATATGTGAAGCCAGGTGATGCGCTCCACGCAAAGTGATGTACGTTCTTCGCAATGAAACGAACTGAACGGAAACCGTTGGCAACTGTAGCAGCCGGTGCTGGCGGAACAGTGCCGTATGCATTCGATGCCAGTCGAGGAGATTCAGTTCCAGCACGCTTAACTCGCTCCCAACCGGGATCTCCAGAAACAGGAACACCGGTTGCACCAACGACCTGATCGTTGGGGAGAACAAAGGTGACATCGAAAGTGCCGAACTCACCGTAAAACTCACCTGCGGGCACTAGTGCGTTAGGACGCCAACCGCCGCGATCATATACCGCAATTCTTGGGTACCACTGCGCAAAATCGTAGCTACGCCCCCTGCGCCCCTGACGCCGCGGCACCGTAGATGGTCGAGCGTCCCAAGACATGTGGACGTCTACCGAATCTCCTGAACGGAGCGCCGATGGAAGCTGAATGCGTACAACCGAACTGTCCGGCGCAAGCGGATACTCCGCTGTAACCACTGCTGAACCAACACGGATAGGCGACGTAAAGCGCTCGTAACCGTAATCGGGATCAGAAAGATTCTGAAAGCGAACTCGCTGTTCACGTGCGTCGGTGTCTGACCATCTAGAGCCGGGCCGGAATGCATTCAAATGCTGGTGAAGCCAAAGCTCCCTAATAACATCGGGGCTATTGTTCACGTAGCGCAACGTACCAGTAGAACGAACGCGGTTCTCCGCTTCGTCAAGCGTGGCAACAATCGTGTAGTCTGCACGCTGCTGCCAATAGCCCACTGTATCACCGTTGCGCGGAGTTGTCGCAGCGTTGGCAGGTACTGCAGGAATGCGAGCCCCTTGCCCAGGCAATTGGGCTTGAATAGTCGCAGCCGAAACCGAAAGCAGCAGCACCTGTGTGCGAAAACCTTTCATCGCCGTGTCCGAAGTGTGGTGTCGAAGTAGTGCACTATATCGACATTATGCATCCTTGCAGGCACTTTCGACAGTACTAAACGCGCTACATCGCATTCGTGTGGCAGCAAAACAAAAGAGGTAGCCCCCTTTGAGGCCACCTCTGTAGTGACAGCTATCGGCGTGCGATTTGTTAGCGTGCCGACATTTTACGCTTAATGGAAGCTAGTCTGCGACGCAACGAGCCGTCCATCACCGTGTCACCCATACGAACGACTACGCCGCCTAAAATACGCGGATCGACTTCAAAATGAGGCACAACCTGACGTCCAACCGCTTTCGCAATGTTGGCAGCTATGATCTCACGCTGCGCGTCATCGATTGGCTTCGCAACAGTGACTTTGGCATGGACGATATTGAGTGATTCGTCCAGCAAGGTTTCGTACTCGTCAGCAATACGCGGAATCATACCCTGACGTCTGTTATGTACGAGCGTCTGTATAAAACGTAAAAACGTGCGCGGAACCTGATCGGCGAGTGCTGCTGTTAAGACTCTTCCTTTTGCCTCGCCCGCAATCCTCGGCGATTCAAGGAAACGACGCAGGGTGACATCGCTATTGATAACATCAGCGACCTGTCTAATCATCGCACCCCAACCCTTGGCATCGTCAGCTTTACGTGCCAAAGCGAGTAGCGCTTCTGCGTAGTTGCGCGCGACCGTAGTGCCCTGCTCGACGGAAGCCATTAGTGCCGAGCCTTGCTGCCGATTGATGCGAGATACGTCTCGACAATGCGACGGTTAGAATCGCTATCGAGGTTGCTTTCGATGACACGCGACGCCGATGCAATGGCAAGTTCGATTGTCTCGCGGTGCATCTGAGCAACCGCAGCGTCACGCTCGCCTTCGATGGTACGACGTGCCTGCTCAATCATGTCATGCTGCTGCTGCTTAGTTGCTTCTACCATATCGCCACGCAGCTTCTCGCCAGTTGCTCTGCTATCTGCAATAATCTTCTGCGCCTCCGCACGAGCAGCGTCAAGTTGCTCGCGCTGCTGCGCCAAATACTGCTCGGCAAGCGCACGGTCCTTACGTGCACCTTCGACCGCATCTTCAAGTGCCTTTTCGCGCGCTTCGACAGCAGCAAAAAGCGGCTTAAATGCAAACTTGGACAGTATGAACATGAGGATTACAAAAATCGCCACTGTCCATACCATCAGCCCACCACGCGGCTGAAGCAGGTTTACCGGCTCACTAGCGTGGTCCTGCGCGAGCAATGGCGAAGCAGCCAGCAGCGTGAGCATGGCTGATGTGCCAGAAATCGAAATGAAGCGTAACGAAGCGTGCATGGAAATTCCGCGATGTGCAGAGAGGAACAGCGTGCCGGAACGTCCAGGTGGAACGTTCCGGCAGCACCGAATCAGAACGTGAGCTTGCCCTGGATCTGGAAGCCGATAACAACACCGAAAAGTGCTGCGCCTTCAACAAGTGCAGCAAGAATCAGCGCGGCCGTCTGAATACGGCCAGCAGCTTCTGGCTGACGTGCCATACCTTCGACTGCGCGACCACCGATCATACCGATGCCGATACCGGCACCAATTACTGCACCACCAGCTGCGATACCTGCGCCAATTGCGGCAAGGCCCTTATCAGAGCTGCCAGCGACTTCGGCGATGAGTGGAAGAAACTCAACCATGATGAAACTCCTGAAAACGAAGTGAGTCGTGACGCTCCTGCGCAGTTGCGCTCCCCGTCAACGAGCCAAAGCTCAACGGGATTCGCCGACCAACCGGCCGGTTACTTGCCTGATGCTGCGGGAGCCGCGCTGCATCAGTCCTTCGGGATGTGAAAGTGTTGCAGCTAACTGCAGCAACACTAGAGCGATGCTATGCTAGTGGTGCGCCTCGCGAATCTGTCCGATAAACACGCTAGCCAGTAGCGTGAAAATGAACGCTTGGAGGAACGACACAAAAATCTCTAGCAACATGATAGCGGTCGCCATTAGGACCGGAGCGGCCGCAATGTAGATGCTACCAAAAGCGAAGATTAGACCGATTATCGCCAGTACAACGATATGACCTGCTGTCATGTTGGCGAACAAACGGATCGCAAGCGCGAACGGCTTCGTAAGCTTACCGATCATCTCAATTGGACTCATGAGGATGAACATCGGTATGCGCATAAGAATTGGTAGATCCTTATTCCAGTAGAACATGGTGCTAAGGTACCCCAATCCGTTGGCACGAATACCTGCAATCTCGACGACGAAGAACGTCATGATTGCGAGCGCAGCCGTAACAGAAATATTTCCAGTTGCCGTTGAGCCGAACGGAATGAGACCGAACAGGTTACAGCAAAGAATAAAGAAGAAGAGCGTTACGAGATACGGAACAAACGGTTGCCCATTATGTCCTACGTTTGGCAGTACAACCTCGTTACGCAGGTACAAAGCAACGGCTTCTATACCGGCAGCAAAGCCACGCGGTCTGCCAATTGTGTTGTGCATGCGCCGACTGGAGTTGGCGGCGCTAATAAGAATGATCGCAGCCATAGTCGAGGCCAGCAGCATGAAGATGACATGCTTAGTGGGCGACATATCAATTGCGATACTACCAATGTTAACGATCCACCCGGTGGGCAAATGAACTTCCGTATAAAACGGAGCCCTAAACGATGGCACCTCCAAATGCGGGCCATCGGTAATGTGCGGAGTAATGAAATCGACTGGAGCAGACTGAGCTGCCGGTGCTGCGCCCTGCTCTTGTATCGGAGCGGTTGCGTCAGAAAGTGGCGCTGCAGCAGCAACTGCAAATGCGTTCGCGTGCGCGTTATCCTGCGCCCCTGCGTATGCAGGAAGCGCGATGAGAATTGCGCCGATCATCGTGCGGAACTTCAGGTGCATCCGGTTATCCGTTCAGAAAGAGCGGTTCAACAAGCGTCGAAACAAAGTAGAAACCAACCAGCGAAAGCAGAGCGGGGCCAGACGGATAGCCGAGTGCCTTGATACCAAGAAACGCCCACACGCCAACCGTGGCGAAGCGAAGCAGCATGCCTAGTCCCCAACCAGCCATAACGTTTTCGCGCGCCACCATGCGCGCTATGGAAAACGTCATAACCTGAACCACGATTGCCAGCCAAGCACTACCCCACACTGCGTTGGACGCAGGTGAAGAAGTCCAGACCGTTTGGGTCAACGCGAAAGCAAGCAGCACAACTAAAGCCGCCTGCACTAGTGAAAAACGAATAATCGAGCGTGTACCCGACATGGCGTTGGACTGAGTTCGACGATTCGCAGAACGTCCCGCTTTCGGGGCTGAAGTTAGCGCTTGTGAAATTTTTCGCAAGCGAAAAGTGAAACAGAATACCGAACATAAGCCGGCACCGAGATGGCTTGGCGTCGACTCGCGCATTTCCACTTATCCGGAATCACGGAAGTGCTGACGTAATCCATACTTACACCCCTTTTGTTGCTTGACTTATTGCTCGGTCGTTGATAACATGCCGACGTGCCGAAAATGTGACTCGACGGCGCACAACTCATTGTCACGCCGCACTAAACGTGGCGCAGACATCCGGGTTCACTATTACTCACTGTATCTGATGCTCGCGCGCATCACTGTCGCACTTCTGGCAGCCGCTGTTCTGGTTTTCGCGTGTGGTCCACGCGCTCAGTCCGTCGTTGGGAAAGCAAAAACCCGCGCCGGCGCTGATACAGTCGTTGCCGCACACGTATCCATTGACACCACCGCAGGTAACGTTCGCTTTGCGATTGCTATCCTCAACGGAACTCGCAAAAGTGTAGAACTAAGCTTCCCTAATGGTCTAACACACGATTTCGTCGTAATCGATAGCGCCGGACGCGAAATTTGGAAATGGAGCGAAGGCAAAATGTTCACACAGTCGGTGCAAAACAGATTGCTCGCTTCATTAGATAGTGTTCGATTCGATGAACAGTGGCGCACTGCTAAAGCCGGCGACTACACTCTTGTCGCTGTTCTCAATAGCGATAACCACCCCGTAAAACAGCTAGTTCCATTCTCGTTGCACTAAGCAGTTGCCCATGGTCAACTGTTTAGTTGTACACGTAATGTAAATTGAACAGCGCGTCAGCGGTGCAGCACTTTCAGCCGTTAGCTTCCGTACACACCACGCTGCCGTATGTAGTACCGTGCGATTTGTTTAACGGCACTCTCTTACATCCCACCTTCGTTTAACGATTGTGACAGCTACCACACAGTCCAGCGACCTCGCACTGCTCGAACGCTTATCGGATGCGCGTAAAGCTCTAGCTCATCAAATCGGTCAACGTATCGTTGGACAGTCGCACGTCGTTGATGACTTAGTCGCAGCACTACTTGCAGGTGGTCACGTTGTCCTAGTTGGCGCACCTGGTTTAGCAAAGACTTTACTTGTTCAAACCGTAGCTCAAGCGCTTGATCTTTCTTTCTCTAGAGTGCAGTTCACTCCTGATCTCATGCCGAGTGATATCACTGGTACTGAACTCATGGAAGAAGAAAGCGGCTCGGGTAAACGCATATTTAGATTCGCAGCAGGACCGATCTTTGGTAACATTGTTCTCGCTGACGAAATCAATAGAGCGCCTCCGAAAACACAGGCTGCACTTCTACAAGCGATGCAAGAGCGCAATGTCACTGTCGCCGGCCAAACTTACGATTTACCGCGTCCGTTCTTCGTACTCGCCACGCAAAATCCTATCGAGCAAGAGGGGACGTATTCGCTTCCTGAAGCACAGCTCGATCGATTCATGTTCGAATTGCGTATTGGATATCCTACGCTCGAAGAAGAAGAACAGATCGTTAACACCACGACCGGATCAACCGAGTCTCAAGTGAAAGCGGTGCTGCAAGCAGACGAGTTGCTGGAGATGCAGCGTCTAGTTAGACGTTTGCCTGCACCGCCATCGCTTGTGAACTACGCTGTTAGACTCGCCAGGAGTACACGTCCTGAAGATCCACTCGCAACAGCGAACGTGAAACGTTACGTGAGTTGGGGGGCCGGACCGCGAGCATCCCAATACCTAGTACTTGGCGCTAAGTCGCGGGCAGCGATGGACGGTCGCGCAATGCCGGATATCGACGACGTTCGATCAGTCGCGAACGCTGTTTTGAGACATAGGCTTGTAGTGAACTTCCAAGCCGAAGCCGATAACGTGCCTGTAGAACAAATCATCGATATTCCGGCTACGTAACTAGGTCGGTAGGTGGAACTACCTTTGTGGTTCCACCTTCTGTCTCTGCAGAGCACTTTCAGCAATTCGTTCGACCCAACGCGCAAGCGAACTGCTAGGTGTTAATCCTACCGGAGAGTATCTCACCGGAAGGCCAGCAATATCCGCTGGTATTTTCGCATGATTTATTGAACCAGTGGAAATAAGCACAGGGAGCACGAGTACAGAGTCCCGCGTAACTCCTGACACCCGCTCTATCTCCGCTCTAAATGAGGCAACAGAAGCAGCCCTGACTTCAGGATCCGCGTCATCACGAAGTAGTCCAACTGAAACCGGGTGCGGAGCAATCTGACGAGCCAACTCGGAGACAACTGCAGAAATATTCCTCTCCCATAAAACAGCATCCGTACTGTCTTGAGGACCATGAGCAATTAGCATAAGCGGCCTACGCTTGTCCGATGCTGGCAAAATATTCCATCTGGCGGCAAGCGCTTCACCCAATTCGGGCGCATCGTCTAGCGCAGTTGTAACGGAAACGGGAACCGTAAGAGTGACGTGCGAGGAGTGATTGTGACCCATCATTGCCATCATACTTTCCAGTTCAGGAGGGAGCTCCTTACGAACCCCTGCGTAAAACTCCACCTGACGGACATGGCTTCCGTGAGTAGAAACCATAAATGGGACTGCCACAATGCGGTCCACTCCCGCCTTCTGTAGCTCATTTACGGCATTGTCCCACGACTCAACTTTAGAATCATCCCCCATAAGCCAAGCAGTCTTTACCGGCCCGTGCGTCCATCTCACCTGATCAACGGTCTTACGAACACCAGCATTCCACGCGCTGTCGGATCCGTGCGCAACTACGATCAAACCAGTCTTCTGAGCACCGGCTGCTGCCGCACCCAAAGTAGAAATCAGGACCGCGCTAGCGGTCAAAAGTACCGAACGTACCGTTACTGAGTAGCGCGCCGAGCGCGAGCGATGAGCGTGCATCGTGTGACCGTGTAAAGAGTTAGCAAGATGGAACAATCCAGAGTAAAATTATCCCCTTTAATGGTCAAGGCATACGGCAATAAAAAACGCGGGTTAAGAGCTTAATAGTCGAGCAGGATCAAAATGACGTGCGGACCCCGAATAGTATCTGCCCGTCGCGTCTGCTCGGAGCGCCGCGCTCGACCGCTTCACTATCAATGCGTTCACGGTGCGTAACCGTGAGCTCTGTGCGCGCGTACACGGGAGCCGCCAACACAGTCGTCGCCTCCAGTGTAAGCCTACTTGGCTCCTGAACAGACGGCTGGTACAACGTTACGTGGGTAAGACGAAGCGCAGTGGAAAGACGCTTCCTGTAATTAGCACGAAGCGACCACCGCAGCCGCGTGTTCACGTCCACCGGAGCATTATTTACGGATATGGGTCGCGTTTGCTCGCCGAGCATCGAAGCGCTTAAAGTGGCCTCCTCAGCGAAACCATTTCTCACAGTATCGGGACGCCATACGGTAATACGCGCACCTGCGCCTGCATCGACTCGGCTTGCAATGCGCTGCTGCAAACTCGTTAACGCTGTGGCGAACGTGTAGGGTGAGACCCTATCGCGTCGTCTGAGGTCGATAGTCGTACCGAATCTGACATTGCGTACAACCACACTCCGGCGCGCTTCCGATGTCTTTTTACCGTCGCCGTATCCGGCCTGCACTTCGAACTTGTATAGAGCGGAATGGTTTACCCTTTGCATCATGGCAGACATCGACCCAATGCGCTGATTTACCGCGCCATACAGAATATTGCCGCTGGCCTCTGCAGATCCGTTCCATTTGGTGTTAGCGGCCTGTGCCATGAGCGCCTGCGGCTGGGCAGCTGCGATAGCAGCTAGGATACCGGCGGCGGCGGCATAAGAGCGAAGGTTGGCGGCGAATCGGCTAGGGCGGACACAGTGGGTACGGCGCATTAGGTAGAATAACGCCTTATCACCGCCAAGCCCAACAGTTTACGAGCTTTGATATTGCGCAAGCGTCAGCCGTCCCGTACAGTAGCCATGTACGAATGACGGTGCGATGACGGCACAACTATAGGATAAGTGCCAAGTCACCACCCTTTCGATGAGGAGATTTCCGATGGCGCGCGCTAAAAACGAACTACCAGACACATCTTGGTCACCTCTACAGGGTGCCCGCGTTCATGTGCAAGCACTCGGCGCGTGCCAAGTTCAAATTGGGAACGAGCGACTATCGCCGTCGTCCGGGACATTGTTCGCACTAGTTATGCGTTTGGTGTACTCCTCCGGGATGCAGCTTTCGCGCGATCTTCTAATGTCAACATTGTGGCCAGGTCAGGCGGAGAGTCGGCAACGCGGCAACCTACGTCAAGCGTTATACAAACTTCGCCGAATGGACCTATTTATGGAGTTAAGCGGCGATACAGTAAGGCTCGATCAAAACCAAGTATCGCTTACGTTTTCTATTGAGCGCACGGTAGAGAACTTCGAGCGCGACGTTCTTCAGGAGCACGAACCATTCGGTGCTTTTCTTCCTGGGTACGAACCTCGCAGCGAACAGTTGAGTGAGTGGCTAAACGACATCCGTGAGGTAATTCATTCTGACGTTAGACGCGTCCTTGTTGCAGAGCTTCGTAAGAGTAGAGAGCGAGTAGATTGGCGCACCGCAGAAACATTGTGTCGTTGGCTATTACAGTTCGATCCGCTCAATGAAGAAGCGACATTAACGCTCGCCGAGTGCGTTGCACTCAATGGAGGTAAAGCACAGGCGATCGAAATGATCGATCGATATTTAGAGGAGCTTGGAAGCGATGCTGGTGACATTCGCATCCCTGCCACAACATTACGTAGACGTTTAATAGATCCCGGTCCGCGCAAAATACCAATAGCGCCAACCGAGCGACACTTCATTGGCCGCGCAGAGGAAATTGCGGAGCTAACACTAGCAATGCGTCGTACGCGGTGGCATGACGGCAGCGCCTATCTCATTTACGGTCCTCCCGGCATGGGCAAAACGCGTCTTACCTATGAACTATCAAAAGTGGCGTCTATCGAGGGCCTTATCCAGTTTAGATACTCATGTCATGAGAGTGACAGCATGCGTCATCTTTCAATGGCACTTGATCTAATCTCGGATTTATTGGAAGCTCCGGGAGCATTAGGAGTTTCGCCAGAGACATTACGCAACCTTCGTCGTTTAGTAGGCGACGTGCACTTACCACTTGGTGCAGACGGTCTACCCGAGCCACGTGAACCACTCCCTGGCCCTGCAACAATTCGTCGTGGTATCGCGGAACTCGTTGCAGCAGTTAGTGAGGAGAAGCCGGTGTTCATAGTTGTAGACGATGCACACTGGCTTGACCGTCAGAGCTGGGACGCGCTGGCCGATGTGATAGAGCGAACAGATGGTACTCGGGTGAGTATAGTAATCACGTCCAGGGCTCCTCATGCGTGCCACGAGCGTCCTGAGCGGATAACGAGTCGTTTGCGCGTGAAGGAGTTGAAACGGTTGAGTAGTGAAGAGGCGGTCGAGCTCGCGAAGAGGATTGCGAGTGATTTGGATTGCGATTCGTCAGAGCAGGCAGTTCATATAGTTCAATGCTGTGATGGTGTTCCACTTTTTGTGCATGGCATGGTCAAGCACTTCATCGAATTTGGCTCCGATGAGGAATACCCGACAGATATCACTCAAATCTTTGATAGAAAGATAGAGATTTTATCGGCCACGGCGATGCGCACTTTGCAGGTCATCACGTTGATGCAACCTCGTGCACAAGCGATAAACATCGAAGGTGTGCTAAACATACCTTTTATCGAAGTAGCCAGCGCCCTTGATGAATTGACAGCGCACGATCTGATCGACATTTCTGCAGAAGCCAACGTGACATGTCATGCGTTGGTCTCAGCCCGAGTTAGAGTCACGATAAGTCAAGCGACCGCCAGTCTCCTTCATGGTAGAATAGGCGAGCAGCTAATCGCGCTCGATAAGGATAGTGGCTACTGGAACGTGAGCACGTTGCGTCACATCCTACTGTCCGGCGACAAGACCAGAACTGTTGAGCTAACTATTGAGGCAGCCAGTCACCTTTATCAACGAGGAGATTCACACAGGTTAGTGCACCTCCTCGATGAACTGTTTGAGCGTTACGAGGATACCAGAAAAGACGATCACATTGTCCGCATCTATTCGGACGCTCTATACCAGTGCGGAAAATACGTTCGCATTCTTGATCTAGAAAAAAGCAACCATGTTGAGACCATACGTGAAACGAAGGAGATTAACGATATAGGCAATCTATTAAGATCTATTAGGGCAGAGTCCTATGTTGATCGAGGCAATATACTACAGGTCAACCGTAAGCTCCTAGAGATAGCTAAGTCTAAGCAGGCGGATGTAAAGCAACGCGCGGAAGCGGTAGAGCTGATCATTCGCTTAGCGTGTGACGCCGTCGACAAGAGAACTGCTTCCGTGGCGTACAGGAGCCTTTCAGGCATTAGAGATGCGCTCTCTGATATTACTGCTACGAGAATCGATGTAACCTACAACACCTTCTTTGGCAATCTGAACCTTGCTCACAAATGCGCTAAACGCTTGCTGCTTCTTAGCAATGATGTACAAAACCCACATGAGAGAGTGCCTCTTCTTCGGACTTGCGCATACTCTTTGCGGTTCTCAGGCGACTGGAACGAATCTGTTGCAGTTTTTGAGCGAGCATTTGAAGAAGCTGAAGACATCGAGCATCATGCAGTTGCTTGCTTTTGCGCTTACCAATTATCGCTTATCGCGCTCGACAGATCGAATGATCTTTTAGAATCTCAACGTTGGAATCATTTGATGCTACGAATGGTGGATCACCTTCAAGAGCCTCAGTACCTAGTTACATCCGCGTACCATCAAGTTAGAATCTCCTTAGAGAATAACGATGCATATCGCGCGTCTGAGCTAATTGCCGCAGCACGCCGTGTTAGCCATAGTTCTACCTACAGTTTGCGCCAGAGAATCTATGCAACCGCATTACAAATGGAAACAACCAATCAACAGCGCGACAGTACACTAAACGAACGATCCTTAAAACAGTCGCTTGACCTATTGTCTAGTAGCAAGTCTCAACCAGGTAATGATTTTTATTACGCGGCACTGCTAACTGGGCTGAGTAAGGCGGGAGCAGTAGACGATATAACGCGGGTGACTTCCGAAGTAAAAAAATATCGTAGAGAGAGCTCACCAATGTCCTTCCGACTTCAGTCCGCCATGGAACGCGCACAAACTAGGGTTAGAAGATCTGCTAAGCCACAGCGGGAGTCCTAGCCTTACGCCTCACACGGTCGAATATCTGAGTAAGAGACTGTACGCGTCCCGAATCTGACGAATCAAAGATTCGAGCGAATTGAGGAGATGCGACTAAAATGTCGCATATCTCTGGATCGAACTGTCTCCCACGAAATTTTTGAAGCTCAGACCGAACTTCGGCTTCGCCAAGCGCCTTCCTATAGGGACGATCACTTGTCATAGCATCAATTGTATCCGCGAACATGATGATACGTGAACCAAGTGGGATATCCTTGCCCGCTAGCTGGGATGGATAACCTGTACCATCCCAGTTCTCATGATGATGACGGACAATATCAACAACGTCTGCAAGCTGCGATGCCCGAGAAACTAACTCTGCACTCTTGATCGGGTGCAGTTCCATAATCGCGCGTTCTTCGTCAGTTAGTTTCCCCGGTTTCTGAAGAATGGGTACAAACATTCCATCAATTTTGCCTACATCGTGGAGCAGCGCTGCACGACCGATGCGTTCGATCTCCTTATTGGGTAGTTCAAGAGCAGCAGCAATAATCTGAGAGTACTTTCTAACGCGTTGAGAATGGCCCGAAGTGTACGGATCTCTTAGTTCAACTGCGCCAACTAGAATTTCGAGCGTCTCTTCATACGCTTTCTCTAATAGGCGATTCTTCATGTAAAGCTGTCGGGCGCCACCAAGCGCGACAAAACCGAAAGCGACTCCAGCCCACCCTAGCTTTAGGTAAAAGAGGGCGCACCAGTAGACTACCGGAACAGCGAATAGGTCGTAAGCTACACTGCCCCGTCCGTTCTGCCTCCATACATCCCAAATAGTTCTGCCCGTCGATAAAGCGATTACCACGGCAACTAATGCAGTATTGAGGACGAGGAAGGTTACAACCGACGCAGTATGCGGAATGATCCGGAAAGAATCATCAAGTTGCAGTGGTCTCCCATCTAGAAGTAGGTAAACAAGTGCAGACACTCCTATCGCAAGCGAGTACTGCGCAACATTGAAGACTCTTTTGATCCACGCCTTTTTCTGTGTCAGCTCTCCAACAATCATGGCTGCAGCCACCAGCACGACGGTAACCCATGAAGGGTAGAGCATCATACCGGCAAGGAAAGGGAGAAATGCGATTGATCCCCTCGACTGAGCATTCGCAGAATGTGCCAATTTTTGGGCAACAAGCCCCAACATTGAGAAAGCCAAAGCGCCTGCCGCAAGCGCAAAATCGAAGGGGGGGGCGACGACGGACAGAGCTACAGCTACAACGATAGCAGTAGCTACGACTGACACGACGTAAGCGATGATTCTTGTCGGCATGTTTAGACTGTCCCCCGACTACGGCGTTACGCCCAAGTCAGATCTTCGGCCATAACTGCCGAAACAATCGCGTTAACGAGCTGGGCCACGAATGCCATCTTTGCGTCACCTCCCATAAGTCAGTCACATGCATCGCGCTCGCGATTCACACGTGCTTCATCCAAAGGTTGGCTCCGCTCCTACTTCTCAGGGCCTGCCCGCTCAGCTTCGCTCTAGCCGGAGACGGGGGACGTGTTCTTGTGTTTCGTCTAGTGAAACGTTGAGTTGCGTTGTTGCACAGGTAGGCGACGTCGCCTACTCCGTGTCCTGCTAATTGCTATCGATCAAGGTTCATCCAACGGTTGGTCGCGTCTAGTACCGCTAACACAGAGCTGGTCTCTGTGCTCTCGCGAACTTCGCAACTCCCCGTTAAAACCATCGTCTCACGACCTATTCGAGCGCCTATGCTCACGAATATGAACTCGCGATCAAAGGCTGATAGCTGCTTAGCACCTTCAAGTGAAAGCGCCCTGTCGCCACCAGTGCCACGCGAGGATCCAAGTATTGCTAGAACCGCTGCCCGCGCCGCTAACTCTATGCGCGATCGCTCGCTGTCCTGCCCCTCGGCCTCGCCGTAGAACTCCTCACCGTCGCGGCTCAGTGTAACCTTGCACGTTACGCCCCGCGTCCGTGAACGCCTTACCTCAAGGTCCTCGAAAAGAACCACCCTACGCGAGGAATCTGCTTCCGTAGATAAACGACTGCGGCTAATGCCACCGGATACGGACGATTTGGTTCCCGCAAACGTTGCAGCGCTACCAGTAGACACGGACTCCGTGACTGTGGATAACTCTGGCGACTCGTTTATCTCAACCTTCGTATTCGTGTTTGACTCGCCAACCGGAGGCTCTGTCGCTGTAGCGCTAGCTGCCACAGTAACGCCCTGAACCGACAATGGGGTTTGAGGCGGAGGGCCGTATACATGCTGAACTGTTGCGGCCCCGGCCCCGGACCCGCCACCGCCCATACCCACGCCATGCACCGCCGATACAGGGGTCACTGGAGTAGGAGTATCGACCGCTCGCTCTGGATCCAAAGTCGTTGCGATAGATATTTTACGATGGTTAACTCGCCACCCGAGCTGCGCGATTAGGGCGCTCTCAATGTTGCGAACTGTCTGCTTCGGCAGAACGGCATTGGTCGTTAACACATGGATCTCGTCAATCGATCCATGATCGTTGGGGACTATTCGCACCGACAGCACACCCTGAAGGGTGGCTATCAACTCCTCGGCGCGTCGGATAGGGAGGACGCTCCCAGCGATTGCGCCCGATGGCGTATGGGGAGAGGTCATGCCGAGGTTAGCGGGAATCGACAGGATATGCTCCAGGAGAACATTGCAAAACCGAATCTTCCATGATTCGGGTGCCCCGGTAATAAAGCGCATCGCGATGACCCTTAAAGCTGTTGGGAAATCGTTAGCACTCCGGAGCAAACTACGTCAGCGACATCGCCGCGGCCCGAATATGTGTGTTATCACGCATATTGGCAAGGTTTTTCTGAGATTATCCTTATTTATGCGAACTCGCGATCGTTCGACGATACAGCAATACGCTCTGTAACGATGCAACAGAAAAATGCTCAGCTGTTAGTCGCTGTCCCCATCCTCGTCCGCCTGCTCCCCCGAGTAGCCAATGCTTTCGACGTCGTACTCTCTAAGCTTCCGATAAAGTGTGCGTTCCCCAATACCTAACATGTCAGCGGCCTTCCTGCGATTGCCATCAGTTTCTCGAAGGGCGGCCTCAATCGCACGGCGCTCTATCTCAGCCATGGTGATGCCAGGACCGATCGCGATTACCTCTGGCGGAGACGATGTATCACGTGGCTCTATGCCGCGGACGGGTGAACGATGATGCACCTCCTGAGCACGGAATCCCACGTTCGGCAAAACGTGCGCATCACGAACCTCGCCAACCCACTGTCCTGCGACATCGTCAGCGCCTTCGCTGTCCAACCTACGACGTAACTCCTCAACCTGAAGCTTAAGGTCCACAAGCGAACGAATAATGAATTCGAACTCGCGACCTCCCCCCCCTCCCACCCCTCCACCGCTTCCAACTCCGCCGCCAGGAATGCCGGCGCCCGATGAACGATCGCCGTCGCGAGAAGCCATTCCGAATGGGACAGGTAGCAATCGTGCACTGCCCTGCTCTTTGATCGAACGTGGAATATCGTCCGCTATTATCTCGCGTCCGGGAGCAAGTACTACCATGCTCTCGATGAGATTCCTTAGTTCTCGCACGTTGCCAGGCCAAGCATACTCCTCGAGCAGGTGCATGGCCTCGCCACTGATCCCATGAAACTCACGATCGTGCTGTTGCGAGAACTCCGTTACGTAGCGCCTAACAAGTAACGCAATATCTTCGCGTCGCTCACGAAGCGGCGGTAAATACATGCTCAAAACATTCAACCGATAAAACAAGTCAGCGCGGAACTGGCCGCTTTCTACATGCTCGCGAAGCGGACGGTTAGTAGCCGCAACGACTCGTACGTCAACCGGTATGGTAGCTGTACCACCTACCCTAGTTATCTCACGTTCTTCAAGAACGCGTAAAAGCTTTACCTGAGTAGACTGCGGAATCTCACCTATCTCGTCGAGGAAAAGTGTTCCACTATCAGCGAGTTCGAAGCGCCCAAGACGACGCTCTGCAGCACCCGTGAATGAACCTTTCTCATGTCCGAACAGCTCGCTCTCAAGAAGCGTCTCTGGAAGCGCGCCAACGTTCACGGCAATAAATGGACGCGCCCTGCGCGGGCTTAGCTTGTGAATAGCGCGCGCGACTAATTCCTTACCGGTCCCGCTTTCGCCTTCGATTAATACTGTGCTCGATACAGGCGCTATTTGCTCAATCTTCACAAGCACTTCGTGGATTGGTGCAGATTCGCCAATTAGTCCCGTTACTCGCGTTAAGCGTTTGCGGTCCATGCGACGGCGAACAGTGTCTACTACGTCCTGCGTGTCTACTGGTTTAGCAGCAAGCTCCGCATATCCAATTTCACGAAGTCGCTCGGTAGTTGACGGGTCTGACACATCAGTAAAACCAATTACTGGCACGCCATCCCAAAGCAGATGGCGAACAAGCGAAATATTATTTGCGTCGAGAAGTGCTCCAGTTAGAACAAGTATATCGGGTTTAGCACGACGTATATCACCGCGAACGTCGTCCATCGGTGAGATTGTAAATGTGGTGAAACCCTCCGCTTCTAGTGCAGCATTTAAGCGCACCGCGGGCTCCACATCTGTCATCAAAATAGCGATGACTCCCGCATTATTGTCCTCCCTGCTGCCGCGACGCGTCGCGGCAGCTTGCCGAACAACACCGGTCACTTGCTCTTACCTGGTCGCTTATAGAACGGAAGTTTTACAACGCGCGCGGGGATTCTCTTGCCACGTATTTCTATCTCAAACCTTGTTCCTTCCACCGCTGCTGCTGTGGGTAAGTAGCAAGTGCCAATGGGGATTCCTAACGTTGGGCTCATTGTACCGCTCTTAACATCCCCTACCTGAACATCGCCGTAGTAAACGGGATATCCATGCCGAGGAATCGCTCGCTCGTCGAGCGTAAACCCTGCGAGCTTTCTATCTGTGCCTTCAGTGTGCTGTCGCGAAAGCACGTCACGTCCAAGGAAGTCACCCTGTTTGCCAAGCTTCACGAGCCAGGAAAGGCCCGCCTCAAGCGGAGTGGTTTCGTCGTCCAACTCGTTGCCATATAGGCAGAGCCCTGCTTCCAACCTTAGTGTGTCGCGGCAACCAAGACCACAGGGAGTGATCTCGCCCGTTGCCATTAGCAGCTCCCACATTTTTACCGCTAGCTTAGAATCGAGATAAAGCTCGAAACCTTCTTCGCCTGTATAGCCGGTACGCGATACGGTGCAGTGCATGCCGCCAACTTCACCTACGTCAAAACGGTAGTAGCGTATCGACGAAAGATCGACGGGCGTAAAAGTTTGCAGCAGCTTTTCTGCGTTTGGCCCTTGAATCGCGATTAACGCGGTTTGATCTGAGATGTCCGTGAGGGTGCAATCAAAGCCGCTTAAATGTTCACGCATGTGAGCAATGTCTTTGTCTTTGTTACTGGCGTTAATAACAAGCATGAGATGGTCGGCATACTTGTACACAAGTAAGTCGTCAACAATTGTTCCGTCGGCACGAAGTAACGTGGAGTAGTGAACCTGATTAACAGCAAGAGCATCGACATCATTGCTGGTAACACTAGACACGAATCGAATCGCGTCTGGGCCGCGAACAATTACTTCTCCCATGTGACTCACGTCGAACATTCCGCATGCTTCTCGCACTGCTTTGTGCTCCACAGTGATTCCCGCCGGATACTGAACAGGCATTTCGAAGCCGGCAAAAGGAACGATCTTAGCGCCCAGAGCAACGTGGATATCGTGCAGTGGCGTGCGGTGAAGCGCGCCTGATGTTGTTACGGTCATGACGTGAATTGGTTCAGGGGAAGGCCATGTCCATACGCCACTGCGTCAGCGCGCAGTATCCTGCCTGACATCGTAGCTTACGGGCCATCATCTAAAGATGACGAATCCTGCCTTGGTGTGCCACTCTGGCAGCACAGTTCAATGAAGAATCTTGTCCCTATACCGCTTGGGACGCCTTTTGAATCGCACTGAGGAGCGCTGCGCCGTGACCGCGAACTTTCACCTTCGAAAAAATGGCGGCGATCTTTCCTGAAGGATTTATGACGAAAGTGGTACGTTCAATACCCATGTACTTATGACCAAAAAGAGATTTCAGTTTCCAAACTCCGTAGCGCTGCGACACTTCGCCATTGGCATCGGCGAGCAGTGGAAAGGTGAGACTATGGCGGACGCTGAAGCGGCTGTGCGATTGGGTACTGTCTGCGGAAACGCCCAACACCACTGCATTGACCGACTCAAACTCCGTATGCATATCGCGCATACTACACGCCTGAACTGTGCACACAGGAGTCGAGTCACGAGGGTAGAAATACAGCACTACCCACTTTCCGCGAAACGACTTCAACGAAACGTCGCTGCCACTTTCTGACTGTAGAGTGAAAAGTGGAGCGGCTTTTCCTACCTCTACATTTCGGGTCATTTGCTATCCAACGTCAACACGCCCCATTAAAGCCGCCATAATCGCCTTTTGAACATGGAGTCGGTTCTCTGCTTCGTCCCAAACGACGCTTTGCGGACCGTCGATAACTTCTGAAGTAACCTCTTCACCCCTGTGCGCAGGCAGGCAGTGAAGAAATATGGCGCTACTGCGCGCGCGTTCCATTAAACGTGAGTTTACTTGGAATGCGGCAAATGCAGACTCGCGTTGCTTTTGTTCCTCCTCTTGCCCCATTGATGCCCACACATCGGTAGTTACCACGTCTGCGCCATCGGCCGCTTCATGAGGATCGCGAAGCAGCTGAATGTCTGCACTGGACGCTCTACTCAGATAACGTTGCGACGGATCGTATCCTTCTGGACAAGCAAGCCTCAGACTAAAACCAAGTAACGCAGCAGCCTCGATCCAAGAGTTGGCCATGTTATTACCATCTCCGATCCAAGCGACTCGTCGTCCGCTGTAGTCACCTAAGTGCTGTTTGATAGTAAGAATGTCAGCCAGTATCTGACATGGATGAGAATCATCGGTAAGGCCGTTTATTACTGGTACAGTAGCGTACTTAGCGAGTTGCACAACATCCGAGTGTGCGTAAGTACGAATCATTATTCCGTGAGCGTACCGTGAGAGAACACGCGCAGTGTCTTCGATCGGCTCGCCACGCCCAATCTGTACATCGCGCGGCGAAAGGAAGTGTGCAGTACCACCCAATTGGGTCGCGCCGACTTCAAACGACATCCTTGTACGGGTGCTCGACTTCATAAATATCATGGCAAGCGCCATCCCTGAAAGCGGACGCTCCGTATAGCGCTTTAAACGCATACGTTCAGCAAGATTCAGAATGCCATCGGTTTCGGCTGCTGAGAAATCGCTGATATCCAAGAAATCGCGATGGTTTATGTAGTCGGTCATCGAAGGAAGCTATGAACCCTCGACGCGCAATTGAAGTGGCAACGCGTCGAGGGGTAGGGGTAGACGTTGGAAGTGAGACAGCTATGCGAACGCTATGATGGGATGGTCAAAGCATGTACTTACGAAGATCTTCGTCTTCGATGATATGCTGCAATTTACTACGAACTGTGTCTCGGTCGATCACGACTACACGCGGACCTTCGTCAGGGAGAGAGAACAAAACATCGTCGAGTAGCGTCGACATAACCGTATGAAGCCGTCTGGCGCCAATGTTCTCAAGGCTTTCGTTAACACGAGCAGCGAAGCGTGCAATTTCCGCAACGCCGTCAGATGTGAACTCAAGCGTCGCGCCCTCTGCAGCGACTAACGCCGAATACTGTTTGGTTAACGAGTTCTCCGGCTCCGTCATAATGCGAACGAAGTCTGCCTCAGTTAACGAGTCGAGCTCGACACGAATTGGGAAACGCCCTTGCAACTCGGGGATCAAGTCGCCTGGCTTCGACACATGAAATGCGCCGGCTGCGATAAACAAAACATGGTCTGTTTTAACCACACCATACTTTGTCTGAACATTTGAACCTTCGACAATGGGAAGCAGGTCGCGCTGTACCCCCTCACGCGAGACGTCGGGACCCGCTCCTTTACCGCGCTCACCTGCGATTTTGTCGATCTCATCAAGAAAGATGATCCCCATCTTTTCAACTCGATCAAGTGCGTCCGAAGTTATGTCGTCCTTATCAACAAGCTTGGCCAACTCCTCATCCTGAAGTATTCGGCGTGCTTCGCTCACCTTCACAGTGCGCGGTTTAAGGCGCTTCGGCATGATGTCGCGGAACCAGTCAGCTATGCCAGTCATCCCTTCACTACCACCCTGAGTAACCATCTCGGGGAATGCCGGCGCGTTTCGCGCGACTTCTACCTCGACCTCTCGTTCGTCGAGCTGACCATCTAGCAGCAACTTCCGAAACTTGTCACGAGTGCGCTGATATCTATCAGCGGCCGTCTCGCCGGCGTCGACTTCGAGCTTTACATCCCCAGATGACGAGACAGTGAAAATGTTTGCGTCGGTCCTTGAATCGGCCTTGGATTCGTTCTTGGATTCGGTCGCTGACGTTGATGCTGTTGATGTTGGGTTTTCAGCAGCCCGAACTGACGGTGGTGGAGGCAGTAACAAGTCGAGCAGTCTTTCTACAACGCGCTCGCGTGCGACGCCTTCTACCTCCTGTTCGCGCTCGGTTCTTACCATGGAAATTGCGCTTTCAATGAGGTCGCGAACCATGGACTCAACGTCTCGTCCGACATAGCCAACTTCAGTAAACTTGGAGGCCTCGACTTTGACGAACGGCGCACCTGCCAAACGTGCCAAACGGCGAGCTACTTCGGTTTTTCCAACGCCGGTGGAACCAATGAGTATGATATTGTTGGGCGATATCTCGTCACGAATCGACTCAGGAGTGCGTTGCCTGCGCCACCGATTTCGAAGAGCTATAGCAACCGATCTTTTAGCCTTTTGCTGGCCGACTATGTAGCGATCTAGTTCGGCTACAATTTGCTTTGGGGTTAGTTCAGCAAGTCGTGCGACCGCCTGTTCTGTACGCTGAGATGCCATTCCTAAAGTTAGCTACATTGCGACCTTGTAGCACTGAAATTACGGCTGCTCCACTATGTTTCGTGCCATGCTAATTACACTGGGCCTAGCGTTTGCGCTACAAGCTACCGCGGCACCGACAGATTCACTTGACCGCGTGCATCACGCGCGAAACGGTCGAACTTCAGTGGCGATGCCAGCGGCTGTGAACGCGGATATCGAGGTAGACGGATACCTGAATGAGCCAATTTGGGGCTCCGCCCGTTTGCTAACGGGCTTTTCACAGTACGCGCCTGCAGATCAGCGTCCCGCGCCCGACTCAACCGAAGTATTGGTGTGGTACTCATCAACAGCTATTCACTTTGGCATACGTGCCTTTGAGGCTCATGGTGAGGTACGTGCAACGCTTGCAGACCGAGATCGCATAGGTAGCGACGACCGTGTTGAGTTGCATTTAGACACGTTCCTAGAGAGCCGTCGCGCCTTCGTTTTCATTGTCAATCCGTTCGGGGTCCAGGCTGATGGAACGAAAAGTGAAGGCGGTGGCTTTATTCCTGGTTCGAACATCTCGCCGGGTCAGAACGACTTGAGCCCCGACTTCCAATGGCAATCACGGGGACGTCTCACCGACTACGGCTACGAAGTAGAGGTACGGATTCCTTTCAGTAGTCTTCGCTTTCCTTCAACGAATGTTCAAAAGTGGGGGTTGCAAGTTGTGAGGCATGTGCAACACTCAGGCTACGAACTTACATGGACGCCAGCGCGTAGAGCCTCCGCGTCGTTTATTGGACAACAAGGCTTTCTTGAAGGCCTTTCAGGTATGCAACATGGCCTCAATATCGCCGTCAATCCTGAGATAACAAATACGATTTCGGGTACTCCGTGCTGCGAAGGAGGAGATGAATCATGGAAGTATTCCTCTACCCCAAGAATTGGCGGCAACATACGCGCGGGGCTAGGCAGTAATTTCGTGTTAAACGGAACAGTTCGACCGGACTTCTCACAAGTAGAAGCAGATGCGACTCAAGTTGCCGCCGATCAGCGCTTCGCACTCTTTTACCCTGAAAGGCGACCATTTTTCGTCGAAGGGTCAGATCAGTTCAACGTTCCCAATACACTCGTCTATACGCGCAGAATTGTTCAACCAGATGCCGCGCTTAAGCTTACCGGACGAGTGGGGCGAACGAACGTTGCGCTTCTCTCAGCATTGGATGTTGAAACAAGCAGCAACGGAGAGAAGGATCGTCCATTGGTAGACATACTTAGACTATCACGAGACTTTGCACGACAAAGTACTATTGGTATGCTCTACAGTGAACGACTAGCATCAGACCGCAAGAACAGAACATTTAGTGCGGATATGCGACATGTATTTGGACTGTATTTCTCGCAGTTTCAGGTGGCTGGAAGCAACACGCGCGACAACGGTGAATCATCTACAGGCGTGCTGTGGAATGCTGCTATAGATCGCACGGGACGCGCTATAGGTTTTAACTACGGATTGCTTGCTGTCTCGCCTGGCTTCTCCAGCGACAACGGGTACGTTGCGCGTACAGGTTTCGTGCAGCCGAGTTTTACAAACAGGCTTACCCTGTTCGGCGAGCGCGGAGCGCTATTTGAGCGCTATAACATATTCCTGTCAACAAACGCTCTTTGGAAATACGACGATTTCTTTGATCGTAAGAGTATTCTAGAAGGGCGAATCAACGCGAGCAATTCATTTACCTTTCGCGGAGGCTGGTCGTTCTCCGTAACTCCGACGGTTGGGTCGTATGCATTTGATCCTGCTGCTTTTGGGAGGCTTGGATATCAAGCAGACGTTAACGAGGAACCCGTCCAGTTTACACCGTCGCCAAGAGTATCCACCGCTACCGTTGCATTAAGTGCTAGTACACCACAGTACAGACGATTCAACGCATCTGCGTCGTTTACTAAAGGCAACGATGTAGATTTTTTAGAAACTACGAAGGTCAACCGAGAAGCTTGGTCTGCTAGTCTAGATCTTCGACCAACGGATCGTTTACGAGTTGGTGCAACCTATGCCAGCAACGCACTAATGCGACGAGTTGATGGGCTCTCGTCATTTGCTACATCTGTCCCACGCATTAGGGTTGAGTATCAAGTTGCAAGGCCGATATTTGTTCGCGTTGTATCGCAGTACGAGGCAAGCCGGCGCGAACCTATGGTGCATTGGGAATCCGGAAGAGTTCTTGTTACTAGAAACAGCGATGGCGGTTGGGTGCCGTCAGTACGAAACCGTTCCAACTTACTCCGCACCGATTGGTTGTTTTCCTACCGTCCGCGCCCAGGCACCGTGTTTTTTGCTGGATATGGAAGCAGTATGACTGAAGAGCGGGCGCTTGCCTTCAACGGATTACAGCGCACAACTGACGGCTTCTTTATTAAGGCTAGTTACTTCTGGGAATCTGTAGCTAACTAAATCATGCTCAAGTTGGTTAGGTGGCCTTTCGAAAGATGAGGCCACCTAACTATTTCCCCTAAGCCGTGGGTTCTAGTACGGTTATGTTAGTATTTGTGTAAATGCAAATCTCACCTGCAATAGTTAGTGCCTTTTCGACAATGGCTCGTGGCGGAAGCTCTGTTTCGCGCACCAAAGCTTGAGCCGCTGCTAGCGCGTACGGGCCACCAGAACCTATTGCAAGTACGCCATCGTCTGGCTCAATAATTTCGCCGTTACCTGAGATAATAAAACCATGTTCGGCATCAGCAACTATAAGCAACGCTTCGAGTCTTCGCAGCACACGATCAGATCGCCATTCTTTAGCCAACTCGACCGTGGCTTTAGGGAGGTTGCCAGGGTAACGCTCAAGTTTCTCTTCGAATTTTTCGAACAAGGTAAGCGCGTCCGCAGCAGAACCAGCAAAACCGGCCAATACCCTACCGCCTTTAAGAATCCGGACCTTAACGGCCCGAGACTTAGCGATTGTATTACCCATGGTCACTTGACCGTCGCCGCCAAGTGCCAGTTTGCCGTTCCGGCGAACGGCAAGGATTGTTGTCGCGCGTATTTCAGGTAGTGGCATACATAAATACTAACTACTGTTATTCCATAAAGCTGTTCACGTAGCTGTTTAAGAGCTGCGAACGTGCCTGTTCACGTAACCGCTCACGTAAGTGCTACTGATTTGCGCTAACCGTTGCTCTACCCGCGAAAAGATCTAACAGAGACGCAACACGAACTGGCTTTACAATGTGATGATCGAAACCTGCTTCCATGGTCCGCTGCCGGTCTTCGTCCTGATCCCAACCCGTGAGCGCTATAGCGAGCGCTCTTTGACCCCACTCTTCACGACGCATTCTCCTACATGTTTCCCAGCCGTCGATTCCTGGCATGCCTATGTCAAGCAACACTACCTGCGGATGGAACTCAGCACCTACCCTAAGTGCCGTTAGTCCGTCGTGCACGACTCTAGTGGTGCAACCATAATGTTCGAGAAGTAAAGCAAGGCTCAGCGCGCTATCTTCGTCGTCTTCCGCAAGTAGAACACGCACGGGTGACGATGCGAGATCGTTGGAGCCTTCGAACAAATCCACATCGGTGATTGCTGCATCTAACTCTTCAACACCCACTACTGGCAGCTGCACGACAAACTCGCTACCAAGCCCCATTCCGTCGCTGAACGCCGCTACTTCCGCATTGTGCAATGATAGCAACTGTTTTGCGAGAGCCAACCCAACTCCTAGTCCCGCGGGCGCCTCGATATTGGAGACACCATACGGACGCATCTCAAACACGTGACGCAACTGTTCGTCGCTCATGCCGGCACCGTCGTCTCGAACGGACACCATCACCTTGTCACCATTTAACTGAGCCGAAACTGCAACGTTCCCGCCATGACTCGAATGTCGAGCAGCGTTGTCAATAAGGTTTCCTAGTGCTTGAGCAAGTCTTCCGAAATCGGCGTCCAACATAATTGCTTGTAGCGGCAACGACACTTCGACGTTCAGATCGCGCGAAGCTATAAGTGACTCGCTCGACTCAACGGCCGCTTCGACGACGCTCGCGAGGTCGATATGCTCACTATTAAGAACGATCTGTCCGCGCGACATTCGGCTTATATCAAGCATGTCATCGACGATGCGTGTCATCTGTTCGACCTGTCGCTCAATAATATCGTAGGCCTGCGAAGCCTCTGGTGCTGCGGGGTCTAGTACTCGCAAAATATGAAGAGCATTTCGCGCCGGTGCCAAAGGATTGCGTAACTCATGGGCAACCGTTGCAAGGAAGTCGTCCATGCGACGGCTGGACTGCATGAGCTGCTCCTCGAGCTGCTCAACTCGCAGTTCACGCTCAGCTAGCTGTTCGCGCAGATGCGCTATTTCTGGGATTGAGGTCATAATTGCTCTCGATAGTCGGGGCCGTAGGCCAACTGCCCGCTCGTAGTGGGCACGCTAGCGCAATTTCTGTCTATGCGAGATTGGTGCCAGTGCAGCCAAATGGCTGCCCACAGATCAGCTAGGCTCGAGGATGGGCTTGCCGATACACTTTCCTAAGGCGTTCAACACTCGTGTGTGTGTATATCTGCGTGGTGCTAATACTGGCGTGCCCAAGCAGTTCCTGCACTGCGCGAAGGTCCGCTCCGCCATCCACCATGTGAGTAGCGAAGGTATGTCTTAGCGAGTGAGTACTCAAATCGCCTCCTTCAGCGACCGCATCAATTAGCTTGACCATCGCATGCTGAATCGCACGCGCGCTCATTCTCGTTCCTCTCTTGCTAAGGAACACAGCACCGCGCGACGACCTTCCGCTGGAGCTGTCGCGATCTTTAAGCTGCGAGAGGAGCCTATCCCTAGTGCTCAAGTAGTTGCGAAGTGCCAACTGTGCATGATCACCCAATGGAACAATACGCTCCTTACGCCCCTTTCCGCGAACCTTCACTTGTTGTGATACAATATCTAGATCATTCAAATCGATGCCGCGAAGCTCTGACAGTCGCAAACCGCTGGAATAAAACAGCTCAAGCATCGCAAAGTTTCTTACGTCGGTGAAATCACCTGAATGAGCTCGCGTTTCAGCAAGTTCGAAAAGTGTTTGTAGCTGCGGTTGATCTAAATAATGGGGAAGTGAACGCGGAAGTTTCGGAGAACCCACAGCGCGCGCAGGATTCACTTCTACTCGCTCATCGCGATGCATCCAGCGATAGAAACTGCGAACGGCCGACAAGCTTCGCGCTATCGAACGTTTCGCGAGCCCCTGTCTTGTCATGAACGCAAGCCAACCGCGCATCTCACTTCTGTCTATCGCATTCCAATCTGGTTGCGATATACGCCTTATCTCAACTAAGTAGGTGCAGAAGCTACGCAAGTCACGCTTATACGCTGCGATCGTATTGGACGAAAGATCGCGTTCTTTAGTGATGTAAACGAGAAACTCTTGTACTTCCAACGGAAGTAACGCGCCGTCCTCGTTTACCTCACTCACTTGACGGTGCCCACCAACTCATGGGTACTAAGCCACTCGCCAAAATCGGTAAGTGACCTTTCTGCAAACTTCTCACGTTTGGCCGCCTTATCGCGCTGCTCTTCTTTGCTTAATCCAACTAGCTCATCAAGCAAACCAAAGTTTGCATTCATGGGCTGAAAATGCTTTGGATCTGCTTCGCGCAAATACCTGTATAACGCCCCTAACATTGTTGTAGTAGGCGGAACTACTGGATCTTCTCCGCTTAACAAACGAGCGAGGTTCAAGCCCGCCATCAAACCGGTAGCGCTGCTCTCTGTGTACCCCTCAACGCCAGTTATTTGGCCAGCGAACATGGTGGTCGCGCTGTCTTTGAGCGACAAATGCGAAGTAAGAGTGGCAGGTGCGTTAACGTATGAGTTACGGTGAATCGAACCAAAACGTAAAAACTCTGCGTTTGCGAGCCCCGGAATCATACGAAATACACGCTGTTGTTCTGGTATCCGCAAACGTGTTTGAAAGCCCACCAAGTTCCACATACGTCCAGCGCGATCCTCTTGCCTTAATTGAACCACTGCCCAAGGCTTGTTACCTGTTAAAGGATCACGAAGACCAATCGGCTTCATAGCGCCAAAACGGAGTGTCTCCCGACCACGCTGTGCAAGCTCTTCTGCAGGCATGCACCCCTCGAAATACGGCACCTTATCAAACTCGCGTGCCGTAAACTGGTCTGCACTGCAAAGCGCATCGATAAACGCGTCGTACTCGTCACGCGTGAACGGGCAGTTGAGATACGCACCCGCACCATGCTCTCCTGCGCCTTCCATCGTTTCCTTGTCCCAACGGGAAGCGCGGAAAACCACGTCCATATCAATGCTTTCAACTGAAATAACCGGAGCAATCGCATCGTAAAACGCCAACGACTCAACTCCTAGTCGAGAACGAATCGCTTCAGCCAACTTATCCGATGTAAGTGGACCAGTCGCGATGATACCGACTTCAGGGATGTCGGTAACCTCTTCGCGGGTGACAGTTATGCGAGGGTGCGCATGAATACGGTCGTGCACTCCCTGCGAAAATATGTCTCGGTCAACAGCGAGGGCAGAACCGCCTGGAACTCTGGCCGCATCAGCGCACTCAAGAATTAACGAGCCGAGTAAACGCATCTCTGCCTTCAGTAAACCATGCGCGTTTGAAGGCTCAGTACTCTTGAAGGTGTTGGAGCAAACTAGTTCGGCAAGTCGTTCGGTTTTATGCGCCGCGGTACCACGAACAGGTCGCATCTCGTGAATAACGACATCGTATCCACGCTGAGCCAACTGCCAAGCGGCCTCCGATCCCGCAAGGCCGCCTCCGACTATATGTATAGGTTGTATCATCGTAACGTTTGGAGTCAGGCTACTTCTGCTTCGTCAACAGAAGGTACGTCCCACTCGTTGCCGCAACTTATACACTTTCGCCAGTTGCCACGCGATTTGTTGTGCTTCGCTTCTGCGCCTACGTATCCACATTCGGCGCACTTTTCTGGAACTGGCTTGTCCCAAATAACGAAGTCGCACGACGGATAGTTCTCGCATCCGTAAAACGCTTTGCCCCTTGTTTTGCTTCTTCGTTCTGCGATCTCTCCGCCGTCTTTAGGACACTTAATGCCCGTTGGCATGCTTCGAGTGCCGCGACATTTCGGAAACTTGCTACAACCCAAGAAATCACCAGAACGTCCGTGGCGTACCACCATAGGTGCACCACACTCCTGACACATGTAGTTGGTAAGCTCAGCGGGCTTGCGTTCACCTTTAATGGGGCGCGTATACTTGCACACCTTTGGGTGATTCTCGCACGCTACAAATGGCCCAAAGAAACCGCCTTTAGCAACAAGCTTGCCTCCACACTCCGGACACTTCTCTGTCTCAAGTGCGCTTAGGTCGTGAGCAACAGCTATTAGTGAATCAAGGTCATCGTCGTTAAGTGTTCTATGGAATGGTGTCCAAAAATCACCGAGCGCACGCTGCCAGTCGAGCTCACCTTCGGCAATACGATCAAGTTCTTCTTCCATGAGCGCAGTAAACCCGACGTTAAAAACGTCAGGAAACTTCTTCACCATCACCTTCTCAACTGTTTCGCCAAGTGATGTTGGAAAGAAGCGCCGCTGCTCAAGTTGAACGTATCTCCTTTCTGCCAACACGGAAATAATTGAGGCGTATGTCGAAGGACGTCCAATGCCCAGTCGCTCCAACTCTTTAACCAGCGATGCTTCAGAAAAACGCGGAGGCGGCTCTGTAAAATGTTGAGCGCTGGTAATTGAATTGACTGGCACGCTCTCTTTGACCTCGAGCAACGGGAGTGCCTGCTCGTCTTCAAGAGCTTTCCCATCCCCTTCTTCTCGCGCTTCACGATAAAGCGCTAGGAAACCTTCGAACTTTACTACTGATCCGGTTGCGCGGAACAGATAGGAACGCTCACCGGCAAGAACATCGAAGTCGACAGTTGTTGTGTCGAATACCGCAGGCGCCATTTGCGACGCCATAAAGCGCTGCCAAATGAGCTGATAGAGTTTGTACTGATCTGCAGTAAGGTATTTCTGGATGCGCTCCGGGGTGCGCGACGGATCGGTTGGACGTACGCCTTCGTGCGCATCTTGTGCATTTGCCTTACCGCTAGGATAAAGCTGTGGAGAAGCGGCGAGATAGCTGTCGACGTTTCCTTTTAGATCGCTACGTTTTGAAAGGACGTCGCGTATCGTTGCACGAGCCTGGTTTGCCGACTCTTCGGAAACGCGCGTAGAGTCTGTTCTCATATACGTAATAAGACCAACTGCGCCGTCTTCACCGACATCCAAACCTTCGTACAAATCTTGTGCGAGTCGCATTGTCCGCTTAGAACCAAAACCGAGCTTCTTAGCAGCCTCTTGTTGCAACGTTGATGTTGTAAACGGTGCGGACGGATTCTTCCTGCGTTCCCTTCGCTTTACCTCTGTTACAGTGAACTGCTTGTACGACTTAAGGTCGGAGAGAATGCGGTCCGCCTGCTCTCCATTGGGAATATCTGCTTTTTTCCCATCTATCTGATGTAGCTTCGCCGCAAAACGTTGAGCACCTTTCTGCAACTCCGCGGCAACGCTCCAGTATTCTACCGGAGTAAACGCGCGTATTTCGCGTTCACGTTCTACAATCAATCGCAGCGCTACCGTTTGGACTCGTCCAGCAGACAGTCCTTTCTTAACTGTCTTCCAAAGAACGGGACTCGCTTTATACCCGACTAGTCGATCTAGCACTCTCCTTGCCTGCTGTGCCTCAACTTTTCGAGTATCTATGTCGCGCGGCTGAGCCATCGAGTTACGGACGGCGTCCTTAGTAATCTCATGGAACATCACACGACGAATCGGCGCAGTTACACCCGTCCGCTTCGGTGATGTAAAGAACTGCTCAACATGCCAACCAATCGCTTCTCCCTCGCGATCAGGGTCAGTAGCGATAAAAACTTCGCGCGCATTCTTGGCGATTTTCTTGAGATCGCCGAGTACTTCTTCCTTCCCTTCAATGGTGACGTATTCGGGTGCAAAGCCGTTATCGATGTCGATACCAAGTTTCTTGGCTGGTAGATCGCGAACATGCCCCACTGTAGCGCGAACTGTATAGTCACGTCCTAAATACTTGCCAATAGTTTTGGCTTTAGCTGGCGACTCAACAATTACTAGCGCTGTACCATCGGGCGGTGGTGGAAGAACTTCGCGAGCTCTCGTTGTGCGCGATCCGCGCGCTGCTTTTGAGGCCGACGTCTTTCTGGCGGTTTTCGCAGCAGACGTTTTCCTAGCAGTTTTCGCGGCGGCAGTTTTCTTAGCAGCCGTCTTTCGGGCCGTCTTTGTGGCCGCTTTCTTCGCAACCTTGGTCGTTGCTTTCTTTGCCACCTTCTTGGCGGCTGACTTCTTTGCTGGCATCAGGAATTAGTGAACCTGGGAACGATCGGGGCCATAACCAGACGCATCCACGCCGTGTTCTTCCAACAGCATATGGACATCGGATATCGATATACGTCCGTCCATATGCACGAAAGCGCGCTCGACCAGGTGTTCGAAATCGTGAAGAGAAATCGCGCCGCTACTGAGTAAGCCGATAAGGAATCCCCATGCTTCAGGCTGAAATCTCCCTCGCTCATGCGGACCCTGAACCCTAATGGGGTGCTCTTTAACGTTATCGCTGTTATAAAAGAGCGAACTCGAACCGTCTTCATATAGTAGTGCGAGAATCTCGCTAATCTGCTTTACGTCATACCCCTGAGCTTCAAGATATGCGTCAATCACCCCCCTTTCCGTGTCTGTGGGGAAGATTCTCTTGAGCTCGTTAACGACAGGGGTCCAGCGACGATTCATAGCCTAACCTAGTCCGGAGGAGCCCTGCCCTGCAAGTTCGACCACCCTGTCCGTAACTCCTTGAATGTCAAGAGCTTCCACATCAACGGCAAAATCGGCCCGTTCAAACAGCTCGCGGCGGGCATTCCAAAGCCTCTCCATTGCTTCCAAAGGATCACCTTGATTAAGCAGTGGTCGAAGCTTGGGCGAACGGAGGACACGACCAGTAGCAAACTCAGCTGTAGCGCGCAAATGAACTAGAACTGAAGGCGGACGAAGTAACTCTATCGCCCCTTCATTTGTCACCCAACCGCCACCGGGCGACAAAATCATGGGACGTCCTCTTTGTCCCGCCAGCTCGCGCGTTAGCTGCATTTCATACTCTCGAAATGCAGCTTCACCCTCTTCGGCAAATATCTCGGAGATTGACTTCCCTTCACGTCGCGATATCTCGACATCGAAGTCAAGAAATGCGCGGCGCAGCCGATGTGAAAGCGCGGCACCGATTGTCGACTTACCTACGCCCGGGAGACCTACCAGTACAATGTGAGCACTCGGCATCGAGCTCAACCTAAACGTTCGTCCAGACGACTCAGGTAAGCATCTAAGTTGCGATGCATTTCACCTAATGAATCGCCACCGAACTTCTCCACCATTGCGTCCGCCAAAACAAAAGCTGTCATCGCCTCAGCTATCACACCCATCGCAGCAACAGCCGTCACGTCGCTTCTTTCAGCTACCGCAGAAGCAGTCTCGCCCGTCGCGACGTCTACGGTACCAAGCGGCTTCATGAGAGTAGATATGGGTTTCATAGCTACACGAATAACAAGTGGTTCGCCTGTGGTCATTCCACCCTCTGTTCCACCAGCATTGTTAGAGCTACGTCGAACATGGCCGGCACGTGTACGTCCGCGATCGGGGTGTATCTCATCGTGGACTTTGGAGCCAACCCTTCTCGCGCTCTCAAAACCCATCCCTATCTCGACGCCCTTAACCGCGGGGATAGACAACGCAGCCTGAGCCAGCCTACCGTCAAGACGCCGCTCCCACGAAACATGCGAGCCGAGTCCAACTGGCAGGTTGCGTACAACAACTTCGCATATGCCGCCCAGCGTGTCGCCGGAGCGTTTCGACTGATCGATGAGCGCAATCATACGTTGTTCGGCTTCACTGTCTAGCGTGCGCAACGGAGAGCCGTCGGCGGCACTGTTGACATCGTCTGGAAGACTCTCTGGGACCGAAGCATCTATGCCACCCAAGTGAACCAAGTGGGAACCGATGCTAATCGAAAACTGCGCCAGCAGCGTCTTACAAACAGCGCCAGCTGCTACACGCGCTGTGGTCTCCCGCGCCGAAGCTCGCTCGAGAATGTCGCGAGCATCCTCACGGTCGTACTTAAGAATTCCGGTAAGGTCGGCGTGGCCCGGCCTTACGCGCGTCACCGCACGCTTGCGAAGCGAAGACTCATCAGAAGGGATAGGGGCCGCGTCCATAATCTCCGACCAGTTCTTCCAATCTCGATTCGGTATAAGCATCGCGATCGGAGAACCGATGGTTTCGCCTGCCCTAACGCCCGATAGCAATTCAACGTGGTCGGTTTCTATTTGCATGCGACGCCCACGACCATAACCCTGCTGACGACGCACGAGTTCGGTGTCTATATCGGCGGCCAGCAGTGGTAGCCCCGCAGGGATGTTCTCTACTATAGAAACGAGCGCCTTGCCGTGCGATTCGCCGGCGGTAGTAATACGGATCATTTCTGACTGTAACACACCGTGCTGCGTGGAAACAGAGCATAGGCCAAAGTGAAATGCAATAAAGGGGGTTTACTGTATAAATAGATGTTCTCCTCGTTGACAAGTTGGCAATAGAACGGAAGGCGCAGAGACGTGGCCGCTCTTAGTTTCACCGGCATGTCGCGCCCACCAACCGTGCCCAAGCAGTTAAATCAGTTAAATAACGAGAGCCGCAACAAAGACTTACAAGGCGATACGTCGTGCTTATAGCCTGCATAGGTATAAGTCACAACACCGCCAATGTAGAACTGCGTGAACAGCTTCACATTGGGAGTCGGACGTACCGTGGCTCAGCTCCGGCACCTGTTTACGAACGTTTGCGTGCAGAAATGGCCGAAGCAGGTATTGGCGAACACATCGTGCTGTCTACGTGCAATCGCACGGAGTTCTATTTTGCGGAACGATCGCTTAACGGTAGCGCGCTGCAGGGCGCCATGTCCGTATTTATACGAGTACTTAGTGATCATAGTCAGCAGCTTGCTTCAGCGCTTTACGGATACGAGGGACGTTCGGCAGTACGCCACCTATGTAGAGTAGCATGCGGCCTGGAGTCGTTGGTAATTGGAGAAACTGAGGTGCTTGGTCAAGTTGTAGCTGCGCACAGGGACGCTGAACGCGAAGAGAATACCGGACCTATAACCGACGAATTGTTTCACGCGGCTATTCGAGCAGGACGACGTGCCCGTGCGGAAACAGGAATCAGTCGCAAAGCGGTTAGCGTTGTATCGGAAAGCATACAACTAGTTCTAGAAAGATTTCCAAACGCAGATACGAATATCGCAATTGTTGGTACTGGAAAAATGAGCAAGTTAGCGTGCACTTTGTTGGCGTCGCGTAAACACAACGTGACGATAGTTGGACGAACAGCAGAAAACGCCGTAGCGCTCGCAAATCATTATGGGATGCAGGTCAAACCGTGGGAGAAGTTGTCGAATGTACTAGCAACATCCCATGCTGTTATAACTTCAACAGCTGCGTCAAGCTACGTTATAGATACTGAAATGGCGCAATACGCAATGAGCCTGCGGAGTGAGAACGCCGAGCCGCTTTTAGTTGTGGATATCGCTCTCCCTCGAGATGTACACCCTAGCGTTGCAACGATCGCAGGAATCGAGCTTCATAACCTAGATGATTTGCAGAAGCGATTGCGCAACAACGTGGATGAACGTGCGCAGCACATACCACACGTGGAAGAGGTTATTGAGCAGGAGTTAGCGGCATTCGACGCATGGTGTACAGCATCGGAAGTACGCCCCGTACTTGCTGACATTCACGCAGGTGCTGAACGCCTACGACAGTCTGAGTACAGCAAACTGCTACAACGTCACCCTTGGATGGACGAGCGAACAAAAAACGAGATCGAAGCGTTCTCCAATAGGTTGGTAAAAAAGCTGCTTGATGCTCCATCGCGCCGTTTACGCGAAGAACGCGATCCGCAGCGATTAACAGAAATTGCTGACGCCGCCAAAGAACTGTTCTTAGAATCACCATCTAGGTCGTTGCAGCAAAGAAGGCAGCCATCATGACCCACAATATACCCCACAGTAGGATCTTTATTGCGGGATCGCGATCATCAAGCTTGGCGATTTTCCAAAGTAACTATTGGATCGACGCAATAAGGTCGGCAGATCGCAGTATACGCATTAATAGCATTACCGTTGACACTGCTGGCGACCACGACCGCGTCACACCACTTCCTGCAATGGGCGGAGAAGGCGTATTTACGGCAGCACTTGAACGAGCTCTTAGTAACAAAACAATAGATTTCGCTGTTCACTCGCTGAAAGACGTACCGGTAACAGGTTCTAGTGGGATAGGACTATCGATTTTACCAATTCGAGAAGATCCGCGTGACGTACTAATCGCTCGAGAGGAGTGGACGTTGGATTCACTTCCCTTTGCAGCGCGAGTAGGTACGTGCAGTACTAGACGTACCGCTCAGATCTTACGCGTCCGCCCTGACCTTACAATTGCCCCGTTGCGAGGAAACATTGAAACACGTATCGCTCGCCTTCATGAAGGTAAATACGATGCGATTGTTTTGGCTGCCGCTGGTATTCATAGACTCGGCTTAGAGTCAGTTATAAGCGAGTACATATCACCTCAAATTCTTTTGCCGGCTCCTGCGCAAGGCGCGCTTGCTGTACACTACAGAAGCGATGACTACGAGGCGTACAATGTTTGTTCATTGCTAAGTAGCGCGGCAACGACTGCCTCTGTAACCGCTGAACGCTCCTTTCTAAAAGAGTTAGGAGGAGGGTGCGCTACGCCAGTATCTGCACTGGCAACCATAAGTGGAAACAGCTGCCATCTTACCGGACGTATATCTGCTCCGGACGGAAGCAAACAAATAGAAGTAGTGGGGGTGTCCGATTGCAGTGAAGCCAAAGCACTTGGCATTAGCTTGGCAATTGAAGCTATTCACCAAGGTGCAGGAGAGCTCCTTCAATGAGCGGCTTACTTGGAAAACGAGTCGTTGTGACACGAGCGAAGCAAAATCAGCTTGCTACTATACGAATGCTAGAGGCTCGTGGCGCAGTGGCAATTTCGTGTCCAACAATTGCGATACAGCCAGTGATATCCGAACGTCTGGATGAGCTGATCAGCAGTCTTAGCTTATTTGACTGGCTCGTATTCACCAGCACTAACGCGGTTAGTATCACCTGCGGCCGTATACGTGAACTTGGTATTACTGTTCCGAAAACGTTGAAGATTGCGGCGGTCGGCGCTACAACCGCTAGGGTCGTTCGCAAGTACGATCTTAACGTTAACGTGATTCCAACTGTTTATAACGGCGCCGAGCTAACTAAAGCGCTGTCAAATATAAACGGTGCAAATGTTCTTTTCCCTCGTTCACGCATTGCCTCGAGGTACGTCTACAACGCCCTTGCCAATGCGGGTGCCTTAGTCACCGATATCTCAGTATACGACACCACACCTGTTGAGCTAGACGAATCGACGTTCGCTGCGATGAATAATGGAGTCGACGCTATTCTGTTTGCGTCTCCATCATCCGTGGTGTCGTTCAGCTCGTCGCAGAAAGCTAGAGCCATATTAGCGAACGCCGTTGTGGCTAGCATCGGCGAAACGTCCGCTGCAAAGGCAGCGTTAATTGAGTGCGCGTCGCATATAGTGGCCCCTTCCGCTACAATGGAGTCACTTATTGGCGCACTTGATCAACATTTCCAAAGAATAGAACAGTTGAGGACAGGCACATGATTAGTCGATATCGCAGACTTAGACTAAACAGCTCGCTGAGGGAATGGTCGTTAGAGACTCGTCTTTCAGTTTCTGACTTTATAGCTCCAGTATTCGTGGATGAGGCAGCGGTTGCGGCTACTCCAATTGATTCTATGCCAAATGTAAAGCGATACCCGATAGCTGAGGTCGCGCAAGAGGCTAGAGAGCTTTTCGACTTAGGAGTACCGGCAGTTCTATTGTTTGGAGTTCCTGTTAGCAAAGATGAACGAGGAAGCTCTGCCGCATGTAGTGACGGAATAGTGCAAAAAGCTATCGCTGCGATTAAAGCGGCGGTTCCTCAGCTAATTGTTATTACAGACGTTTGCCTTTGCGCCTATACGAGCCACGGCCATTGCGGCTTGCTGCATAGAAGTAGCGGCATGATTTCATCATTGCCAGACGGCTACTTGCTAAACGATGAAAGCGTGGAGCTATTAGGCAATATCGCTCTCTCTCATGCGAGAGCCGGTGCGGACATGGTCGCTCCGTCAGCCATGCTTGATGGAATGATAGCTGGGATTCGATCGCAGCTAGATGCAAACAACTTTTTGCACACTCCGATAATGTCGTACTCAGTGAAGTACGCATCGTCATTCTACGGCCCGTTTAGAGCCGCCACCGACGGAGCTCCACACTTTGGCGATCGTGCGTCGCACCAAATGCAAACGGGCAATGTTCGTGAGGCTATGCGCGAACATGAAGCCGACGTTGCGGAGGGTGCGGATGTAATAATGGTGAAGCCAGCGCTTGCCTACTTAGATGTAATTCAACAAACACATCGCCGCTTTCACGACGTTCCACTCGTTGCTTATAACGTTAGTGGTGAGTACGCAATGTTGCATGCCGCAGCCGACAAAGGGCTTATTGATTTGCGATCAACAGTTTTGGAAGTACTTGGTTCGATCCGCCGCGCTGGCGCTGACCGAGTAATCACATATCACGCTAAAGAAGCCGCACGTTGGCTTAACTCATAAGTCATGCCCGATCAAACACCTGAAACGGTCCAGCACTTTGCTGTAGTTCGATTTAACGAAGCTTTTTACGCGCTGCCCAAAGGTGAGAGGCAGTCACGCACGGTTTCATGGATAACAAGCCTTAGAAAGGCGTCCGATTACGTGCATCTTTACCAGTTACGTGGTTTTGATAGTGAGGGCGACCTACTTGTATGGAGCGCATGCAAATCGTCGGAACCGACTCAGCTAGCACACTTCTTTAAGAGTTGGGCGGCTGCTGAGAGTGAAATGGCCGGCCTTATCTCCGTTACTGAAGTAAGGTGGGGGTTTACACACCCTTCTCAGTACACCAAATCGCGATCCGCTCAAGAGATCGAGCCTTTTGGCGAAGATCGCATGCCGTTTCTGGTGGCGTACCCATTTGTTAAAACTGCGGACTGGTACCAGTTGGATATGATTCAGCGCAGAGAGTTAATGGCCGATCATATCCGTGTTGGGATGCAGTACAAGGACATCCATCAGCTTCTATTGTATTCGTTTGGCGTACAGGACCAAGAGTTCGTAGTAGTGTATGAGACACAAGACTTACGACGCTTCTCTGCGCTAGTTCAGGAGCTAAGAGGTACAGCAGCTAGACCATACACCGAGCGTGACGCGCCACTTAGAACCGGTCGTTACTTAGCAACAACGGAAGATGTTCTTGAGTGGCTCTAAACATGTCGACTCTCGATATACCATTATTGCTTAAGGCAGCTGCACGTACTCCGGTTGACAGAACACCGGTGTGGTTTATGCGTCAGGCCGGACGCTGTCTGCCGGAGTACCGTGAGATTAGAAAGAAGTACTCACTTCTTGATATTTGCGCGAACCCTGATCTTGCTACCGAAGTCACGTTGCAGCCGGTGCGAAGATTTGGCGTTGACGCAGCAATACTCTTTGCTGATATACTGCTACCTTTGCCTCACATGGGGCTACAGCTGTCCTTCGCTGCAGGAGAAGGTCCGGTAATAGGCAATCCAGTGCGCACCATTGGCGACGTACAGTCGCTACGCACTGTGAATGTTTATGAAGAGTTAGGTACGACAGTTGAAACCGTTAAAATGCTACGGGCCGCGTTGCCCGCATCTGTAGCACTTATTGGTTTCGTAGGTTGCCCTTTTACTGTTGCAACCTACGTTATAGAGGGCGGGCGGTCGGATACGCACGCACTCACAAAGCAAATGATGTACGAAGCACCTGATGTTTGGCACGCTTTAATGAGCAGGCTCACAACTGTTTTGGGTGACTTTCTTGTAGCGCAGGTTGAGGCTGGGGCACAAGCAGTTCAGCTGTTTGACAGTTGGGCAGGAACACTCACTAACTATGAGTATCAAACTTTCGCGCTTCCGTACTCAAAGGCTCTTTCAGATCGAGTGAAAGGTATGGTTCCGCGTATTCACTTTGGAACTGGTGCTTCGCACTTGCTTAGCGACATGCGTAGCGCTGGCGCAGAAGTAGTCGGAATTGACTGGAGAATCGGGATCGATGACGGCTGGAGTAAAGTTGGGTACGATTGCGCCGTTCAAGGCAACCTTGATCCAGCCGCGCTTTTCCTACAGAAGAACGATCTTGAGCGCGCTGTAAACGATGTACTAATTAGAGCGGCCGGACGAGTTGGTCATGTATTCAATTTGGGTCATGGAGTTCGCCCAGACACGCCCGTTGATTCAATATGCCGAGTGGTTGAGCAGGTGCGCGAGATAACGAGCAAATGAGTACGCGGCCACTTGCAGACGTCGTAGTCGTTGGCGGTGGCATTTCGGGGCTAGCCGCGGCTCATCGCATTTCTATTGAGGCACCGACGTTGAGGGTGGTGATTGTCGAACGTACCGATAAATGCGGTGGGAAGATTCAGACAGTACAAAAGGGAGACTACCTTTGTGAAGAGGGTGCAGACTCGTTTCTCGCGTCTAAGCCTGAGGGAATTGCTTTGTGCGAGCAACTGGGAATCACCGACCTGCTTATATCGCCAGACTCAAACCACCGAAGTGCATACATAAAACTTCGCGATAATCTTTACCCTATTCCTGATGGCCTATCTGGATTGGTACCAGGTAAGCTTACGCCAGTTATGCGAAGCTCTCTGCTTTCGCATCGTGGACGAGCAAGATTTGCTTTAGAGCAGTTCGTTGCGCGCTCAAGTAGAACAGACGATGAATCAGTTGGCGCCTTTATACGTAGGAGATTTGGCGCTGAAGCCTACCAGCATCTTTTTGAGCCACTTTTAGGGGGCATATACGGCGGTGACGCTAATAGAATGAGTTTACTTGCGACCTTTCCCCATCTCCGTCGCTACGAATCAGACTACGGCAGCGTTCTAAAAGGGCATCGCAAGGGGCAGTCAAAGCGCTCTGCTAAAACGTCGACTCAATCGGGGTTTGTATCGTTTTCTAGCGGAATGAGCGTTTTGGTGACATCATTGCTGAAGTCGATGCCAAGCTGCGAAATTCGCACTAACTGCGAAGTTATCGAGATAAACAATACTAGCGGTTACTACTCGTTGCGTATGCGTAATAACGAACAGCTAACAGCATCGGCAGTAGTGCTGGCAATTCCAGCAAATGGAGCTGCAAGAATGCTGCAAACAGTGTCACCGCCTGCCTCTAATACTCTGTCGACCTTTCGCTCTTCCTCTGCTGCTACTGTTACGGCTGCTTTTAGAGAAGGCGATTTTACCGACATAGTAAAAGGGCGCGGGTATCTCGTGCCTAAAGATGAGTACTTTAGGAATAGTAACTCAAGCGCCCGTACTAACGTCGAGAACGTTAAAGGTGCGAGTCCCATTATTGCTTGTACATACAGCTCTCGAAAGTACGCGAATCGTGCTCCGGCTGGAGTACTTTTAGTGAGAATGTACTTTGGCAGGGATGGCTTTGACTCAGTCGTTTCCGAAAGCGACGATACCCTTTTGCGTGTAGCAGAGCGCGAGTTTGGGTCTACAAATGGAGTGAAAGTACCCGCCATCTTTTCGCACGTTTCGAGGTGGATTGATGCTTTGCCGCAGTACGCGGTTGGGCACAACGACTTAGTTAGCTCAGTACGAACGCAGCTTTCCCACATATCGCAATCCAAGATTGCGGTTGCTGGAGCGTCATACGATGGCGTTGGAATACCCGACTGCATTCGTTCGGGATGGAACGCCGCTGACTTGGTACTGACATCTTTATCAGAGGCTAAAACACCATGCCAAGCTTCGTAACATCGCGCGAGTTATACGCGCAGGCCAACGAGCACTTCCCAGGGGGCGTCGGTTCGCCAGTGCGTGCTTTCCGCGCAGTAGGCGGCGACCCGATTTTCTTTTCCAGCGGTGCTGGCGCGTGGCTAACAAGTGTAGACGGCAATAGTTACGTAGACCACATGTTGGCTTGGGGTCCACTACTTTTAGGGCACGCGCACAAAGAGGTAGTACGAGCTATCGCAGATTGTGCCGCGAAAGGCGTGATTTTCGGTGCTCCCAATCCTCATGAGAATGAACTTGCTGTACTAGTAAAGCAGGCAGTTCCGTCTATCCAGAAACTTCGGTTTGTAAACTCGGGCACCGAAGCAACAATGAGCGCTATTAGAGTTGCTCGTGCGTTTACCAAACGCGAACTAATCGTGAAGTTCGAAGGCTGTTATCATGGACATGCTGATGCGTTGCTAGTGCGTGCAGGCTCTGGTGTCGCTACACTTGGGCTCCCTGACTCACCTGGCGTACCGCAATCCGCGGTGTCTAACACCTTGGTCGCTCCCTTTAATGACGCGGACTATATAAGACAGCTATTCGCGTTTCACGGAGATAGAATCGCGGCAGTCTTAGTAGAGCCAGTTGCGGGGAACATGGGTGTCGTAGCACCAAAGAGTGATTTTCTTTCAGAGCTGCGCGAGCTTACTTCGCAGCATGGATCGATTCTTATCTTTGATGAGATTATGTGTGGTTTTCGTGCGCATGCACGAACTGCCCAAGAGCTCTATGGAGTAGTGCCTGATATTACAACGCTTGGAAAGGTCGTTGGCGGTGGTCTTCCTATAGGCGTGTACGGTGGTAAGGCTGAGATCATGCAACTAGTAGCTCCACAGGGTCCGGTTTACCAAGCTGGTACATTCTCTGGGAATCCGTTAACAATGGCAGCAGCTATTGCGACTCTATCGCTTTTGCAGTCGGGTGAGCTTTGGGCACGCGCCGCGAGTTACGCAGAGCAACTTGACGCTGGCATAGTAAGCGCCGCTCGACACGCAAACATTCCGGTAGTAGTTCAACGCGCAGGGACAATGCTAACGCTGTTCTTCACCGATACTCCAGTTTACTCTTGGAGCGATGCTGCGCGCTGCGACACTGATCGCTTTGCCCGCGTGTTTCGCACCCTAATAAGCAACGGTGTGTACTGGGTGCCATCACAGTTTGAGTCTGCCTTTACTTCAGTGTTGCACAGCGAAACTGAGCTGTCGCATACATTGAATGCGTTTGCGATAGCGTTCGCAACGGAAGCAGAGTATATGAGGAAAGCGCAGTGATGTACGATGCCGTTTTACTGCTTTCATATGGCGGCCCCGAGGGAGAAGACGAAGTCATTCCCTTTCTTGAACGGGCAACGCGCGGGCGTAACGTCCCTCGACAGCGGCTCTTGAAAGTCGCCGAGCACTATATGCTCTTTCAAGGTATTAGCCCCATTAACGCGCAGAATAGAGCGTTAATCGAAGCGCTCAAGAAAGAGCTTATGCTGCGAGGACATTCGCTTCCGATTTACTTTGGCAACAGAAACAGCAACCCGCTACTAGAAGATACGCTGCTAGAAATGAGGAAAGACGGTGTACAACGTGCGCTGGCATTTGTAACATCTGCGTTTAGTAGTTACTCGGGGTGCAGGCAGTACCTGGAAGACATAAGTGGGGCGAGAAGTGCAATCGGAACCGGAGCACCAGAGATCGACAAGATTCGCGTCTTCTTTAATCACCCGGGATTCATCGAAGCGAATGCAACACGGTTAAGGAGCGCTTTGCTGAAGTTGCCTGCAGTTGACCGTGACAGTGCGCATGTTGTATTCACTGCACACAGCATACCGACCTCCATGGCCAGAAGCTGTGCATACGAATCACAGATTTCCGAATCAAGCGCTTTAGTTGCGACCTCCGCAGGTGCTACTAACTATAGCATTGCGTACCAAAGTAGGAGTGGCCCCGCTAATGTTTCTTGGCTAGGCCCCGACATAAACGAGCATATCAGGTCACTAGCAAAGACCGGTGTGAAAGATGCCGTTGTACTTCCAATAGGTTTTCTTTCTGATCATTTAGAGGTTGCGTACGATCTCGATCACGAGGCGCGTGTAACCGCCGAAACTGCGGGTATACGCTTTCACCGAGTTGCGACAGTTGGCACATGCGACCTGTTTGTTTCGACGGTTGGCGACCTTATTGAGGAGCGCGTTAACGGTGTAGGTTTGATTCGTCGTTCCGTTGGCACAATGCGTGCGTGGCACGACCACTGCCCCCCCGACTGTTGTCGAGCTTGTTCGGCTACCCCTTAGCAGAATGTCCGCTTCATTTACGTAATCGCTTTGTCCCCCAATATATAGACGCCGCCATTAGCACTAGTCCAATGAATGCTGCACCCGGCGCATCGTCGGCCTCGCCGACCATTATACCAGCAACAGCGAGAAGTACGCCAACGACCATGATGGCGATAGACGAGAGCAGATTGGCGGAGAACTGGAAGCGCACGGTTTCCTCTTGGATTAGCTGGATGTACTAAATGGCTTTTTATTATGAAGTGCTTTGCGGTACAAAGTCAAGCGCATGAGGCGCAGTAGTTACTGTTACCGCATGTCTCCCTTAGAACTGTGGCATGTGGCCACATTGTTTACACGATCAAAGGCGAATATTGGACTTGTTGCGCATTTAGAGAGTCCCTGCACAATGATCGCCGATCAGACTCTTCGATCTCCGACGCAACCTGATGTTTCACTATCTGTATTATCCGATCTGTCGGAAGAATCCGTTGCCCGTGCGATATGTAGAGCGGAGGCCGTTTCGTTATGGTCAACTGTTGAATCTACTGATTCTTGGGAAAAGGCATCTCATGCCGTTCTTGGCGCAGCTATCCAACTTTCAGCTACTGCTGTATCGGTTGCGGAGCTAGCAATGATCTGCGGATACGGAGAGAGAACACTTCAGCGTTTACTTATCAAGGAAAGGCGAGCGCACCCGAAAGAAGTGATAATGGCTACGCGGTTTTTACTCGCGCACCGACTTTACGTACGTTTTGGAGCAAGATCATTTCAAAGGCTTCGGCGCTTTGCTCCCATACTTAAGGCATATGAAGGCGCAGAATCTAGTATAACCGTGGAAGCGGCAGCTACCTCGTTCGCTACATCAAGCGACCTGCTACGCTTTCTTCTTAAATAGGCGACATTCTGCGATTTGTCGGGTTTTTACTCTTGATGACTCGTTTAGTTTGACGAATAATAGCCTTAGTGATGTCAGAGTACCTCAACAACACACATGACTGGAGGCAGTATGTTGGGACTTACCGGGAAGTTGGCCGCCATGGTAACTATCGCTGGCGGCGCGTTGCTCATGCAGACCGATAGGGCTGCCGCTGCTGAACAGTGTACACTTGAAGATGAAGAGTTTATGCAGTGTGTAACGCCCGCAGGACAAGAGTGCATGAGGGACGGCAACGATCGCTATTGCACAATGAATTACGGTTGCTTTGTCACCTATAACCACCAAGGTCGCATCGTAACATGGATGCACGACTGTGTTAACAACGGACCACACGACTGTATGATCATACAACCGTGCGGGTAACAGGCTAGGTATCCTCGTGCGATATACACTCTTTCAGCTCCACAACATATGAAAAAGCCGTTCGATATATCCGCCGTAGGGAACCTGATCATGGTGGCATGCGCTCTTACTATGACGGCCCTCGTAGTGAAGTCGTACCTCTTTGATCCGGTGCCCCCTACGGCGAGCGGTGAATTCTACCCCCAGAAGGATTGGTTGGACTACGCTGAAAGAGGAAACAACTTAGGAGATTCTACTGCACCGGTTCTATTCATAGAGTTCGGAGACTTTCAGTGCCCTGCATGTCGGGTACTAAGTGAGCGCCTCGCAGACTTGCTTGAGCGCAGGCCGAAGGATGTGCGCATCCTTTATCGACATCTTCCTCTGCCAACTCACCCCTTTGCGCGCGCATCTGCAATAGCAGCAGAGTGCGCACAAAGGTTTGGCCGTTTTGAGGAAATGCATGACGCGCTATTTGGCGACCAAAAGGCTATAGGGACTCTCGCGTGGAGCCAATTTGCTTTGAAGGCGGGGATTGAAGATACAGTTTCCTACAATTCCTGCTTGAGCGACTCAAGTGTCGCAGCGGCGGTCAGCGCAGATGAACGTGCCTCGGCACGCCTCAATATCTCAGGTACTCCAACTCTTCTCGCTAACGGTTCTCGAATTACGGGAGTTCCGTTTGAGTATACGCTAGATTCGTTGGTTGACGAGGCACTAAAAAAGCGTTAGTACTCAAGTTGGTCGAGCAAAGCGAACGATACACTCCTCCCATTAGCGGTACGCCAACTTGAGGGCTGGCTATGGTAGCGACTTTTTTAGGTTTCTGCACGCCATCGAGTAATTCGAATGCCCACGTACGCTGGCGCTGGCGTATCAGCTTCTTTGTTGCTGTACTGCTTGCCACTTCGCTACCACTACACGCGCAGCCATCGCCAGACTCACTCGTTAGGTTGCAGCGGAGCTTCTATGACTTTTGGTTAAGAGAATGGGTGCTTAGCGAATCGAGCCGTCATCCGGTAGTCAACACTTACAGCATACTAAGCGGACGTAAGTACAACACCGATGGCACCATTACCTTCAGGGTATCAGGAAATGGCGCTGCAGGGGACAGCGTTTTGCTACTGTACAGTCATCCAAAGAGTCGTCATCAGGCAATTAGTGAATGCCGAAGGGTGGACCACATTAGGTCTCCAGGTGTAGGGCCGCAATACGAGGAACGCGTTAAACAGAATCCTAAATCAGAGTCACTTGACCCTTTGTACTCTTATCGTCGTACAATAATCATGAGTTCGGCAAGCTATTCTAATCTATGTCCAGCGTGGTACCTCGGCACCGACTCACTACCGCCATGGGATGAGAGGCTCTCAGTTGACGCAGCTATTGTCAGTGATAGACAGAACGCGGTGCGCACCGCTAGAAGTCATGTTATTGCCGGCTTCCTTAGCGCTCACAATGCCAATCCCTCAGACGACTTCATACTTGGTCAGCTAGTCTTATTGCTAGCTGAGCAACAGCAGCTAGACAGTGCGCAAACTATCGTCAATGCCTGTAGAGCTGAGCAAGTGTGGTGCTTCCTTCTTAAGGGCTTTGTTGCAGCTAAGCTAAGTAACATGTTAGAAGCCGAGTATGCTTTTGATAGTGCACTCGTTGCAATGACTACTACGCAAAGGTGTGCATGGTCTGATGTGTCGCTACTGCTTACAGGCGCCTTTAAGGAGCAATACCTTAAGCTACCGTGCAGTGCGCAAGACTCTGTTAACAAACATTTTTGGTGGCTGTCGGATCCCGCTTGGACTTCGGCTGGTAACGACAGGAGAGCTGAACATTTCGCACGCAAAGTACTTGCGCATCTCAAATTGTCAGCGGTTAGAGATGAGCGTTTCGACTGGCGACCTATTGCGGGAGGAGATGCGCGACGCGAGATGCTGGTTAGATATGGCTGGCCCTCGTTCTCATTTTGGAGAGGTATAACTGAAGACAGCATACGTGAGCAAGGTCTTGCTCTTCAGTCCAAGCATACAGGAGTAAAGCCTCCGCCAAACGCACCGTTTGTATCATATGAGTACTCTGCTGGACGCGTACACTCTGTGCCAGACATGAGAGCACTTTGGGGACCATTTCAGGCGCTGGCCAGCGACTGGTCGCTAATGTCTACGCCTGGAGGGGATACGGTGCTGCACTTCACTTTACCACACACTATTGAACGCAATCTCGCAACGGATGTGAAGACGCGATTGTTTAGAGAGAACACCGCAGTGGAGTACGCATTTATAATGAGACAATACCCGCACTACCAGAAGCATGTACTATGGTGGCCGCAGGAGCATTATCCTAGAGAGCAGCGCTTATATCAGATTGCCAACGAAGGACAGACTGCTATGTTACGACGTGCAAATGCTGTAATTGTTGCGCACGCAACTAGCATTGAAGACGCTAACGGGCATGGCAGTTTCACGCTCATTTCTAGCGATTCACCTGAGTCGTCTAACACGTTAGACAAGCAACGAACTGACAGCAGCGGCCGTATTGCGCTGGCAGCAGCGCTAACACTTCCACAAACTCTGCTTGGCATAGAGAGTACTGAACCAAGCAAGACGGCGCTATGGAGGACACGCTTTGGTATCACGTTACCGCGGGTACTGGACTCTACATCGCACGACTCTATAGCCGTATCTAAGCCAATATTATTGCGACGTACTCCAAACTCCATAGAAAGCACAGCGAGTGTAGAAGGTATTAAGGAACTTATTAGCACATCGCTTACAGTAGAACGAGGCTCGCCGCTAACCATATACTGGGAGGTGTATGGAAACAATGACTCAGCGGAAACTGCGGTGAGAATGGAGGCTGTGGATCCTAGAACGTCTGCGATTAGGCGTTTAGGAGAACTTTTGGGTTTTGGCAAGCAAGCTAGCGTGTCCACTCAGATACGGTGGCGAGACGATTCCGAGAACACACGTGTAATAAATGATGGAAGGCATCGTATATCGTTAAACACAGTTGTGCTATCTACCAAGGGGTTACCTGTAGGGAAGTACGATTTGCAAGTTAGCACTATTGCGAAGAGCGGGCTGCAAGTGCGAGAGGCGATCACCGTGACAATTAAATGAACACTCTGAGACATCCAATTCCTCTCACAACGTAAACAAGAAGGGAGTGGCATCCGAACTGCGATGCCACTCCCTTCTTTGCTTACCGCAAATGCGGTTACATGCAGGTAGATGTGAAGGTGTCAGGCAGCGCTACAAGTGTTACACCGCGTAGCGTAGCACCAACTAACACTATCTGTCCATTCGAACGTACCGACGCTCGCACAGGACCAACTATGGGGTCGCGAATGGGTACCGATGCTATACGCTTGTAGCACCACGTGTCAAACACATCGATAACCGGCTCGCTAGAAGCTACGAAGGCAAGGCGTGCATTGAGCTCCGTCATGTTCATCCCTGAGTTAAGTGGATGAAAGTCTAGACCGCCACCGCTTGACCTAGACTGCAGAATACCCTGAAGTCGAAGGTTGGAGTCGAATACGTACGTTGAATCGCCCTTGAGCGCCGCGAGCTCGCCGTCAAAGTTTATACCAACACCTTGAACTCTGGCAAAACTGTTAGAAACAAAGTCGCTTACATCGATTGGTCGAGAAATGCCCCTATCGATAACTGGTAACGGCGGTGTCATATCAAAACCGCGTGTCACGTCGTATGTAAGCGCTCTACTTCCTAATACTGGGCCGCCTTCACCAACAACGACCCGACGGAAGTTACCTGAGTTTCGAACGTATGTTGTATCACGGAAAGCAATCCGATCGAGTCTGGCGATGATTGAGTAACCGAAACCTCCGATGTCTTGCTGGAACGGAACTAGAATCGAGTCGGCTCCTACACCACCAGCGGCGAAGCGCTCAATCTCGAGCGTATCGGCTCTACCTTCCGATTGACCTATCGCATGCTCGTAGAAGAAATGCGACATCTTCGTAGTAAGGTTCTCCCAACGAACCGTTCCCTGATTTGCAAACTGTCCTGTTTGGCCAGGTGTAGGTGTTGTTGAGTATGTAAGCACCACCTCACCGCATGGCGATGTACCAGAAAGTGCTCCCTTACATGACGTTGCTATGTACTGCGGGCGATCGCTGAAATCGAACACAGTTCTCTGTCTCATCGGCTGATCGGTTTCAGCAGCACGTACCGTTGTAACGCGGTACACAATGATGTTCGGAAGCGGGTATCGATACACTTCCTGGCCTGTCGAACCTCGTGTGAGATCGACATAGGAAATGTTTGTACCACCTGAGTTAGCTACGAGAAGCGTATCAGCCATCGTACCATCTCTATTACGTGGCCATGCAGCAATACCCCATGGCCTCGAACCCACTAGTACGGGCGATTTAAACGCAGAGTCAGCTAGGTTGTAAACCTCGAGCTGATTGCGCTCAATGTTTGACAGGTATAGCCGGTCGGTACGCGGGAAGTAAATCGCGTCTGCTACATGTCCGCCTGACGGAAGAGGATTGGTGTAGCCAGCGACTACTTGAACAGTATCAAGTCGCATAGCGCCCGACGAGAAGCGCGCCACATCTCTGCGCCCGTTAGAATTGCGTGCGAATCCGGCCACAGTTACTGAAGTCGGATACACGTCTATCGGAATACGAGCCGTGAATGTCCGTAACAGCGTCGAGAAGTTCCCGTCTGAAGGAATCGAGTCGGCAGTGATTAGCACGCCCGATAGGCTTCGTACTTCGTACCCGATTGTTGTGATTCCAACTGGATCGCTTGCCTCTACAAACACTGTATCGGTGACTTCTAACCTAGCAGTCACACCCGTGCGTACTACTGGCACACTACTAACCGACGAAACCGATTGCACGGTGTACACCGACGGGTTACCGTCGACACGTTGGTTTAGTGAGTCAGTAACGAAGGGAGTAACTGTTATCTGGTTGCCGGAAACTGTGTCGGGAATAGTGAGCGTATCAAGAAACGCCACTGAATCGCGCATTCCGCCTGTAAACAACGCAGAATCTGCGTAGCTCCAGGCTCCGCTTACGACGTAGCCGAGCGATCTTACTTTGTATCTCGCTCTACCACTTAACGAGATCACAAGCGATTTACCGACGACAACAGGGGAGCCGGCGGTAGGACTTGTGATTTCTGCGATTGGGGGCGTTAGGTTGCCAACAGTAAGTACTAGGCGCGCAGTATCGGATGTGTTGTTTGCTCCATCAGATACGATAGCGCGTGCGATTACAGTAGATCCTAGCGCCGCACCCGCAGGTACGGTGAATGTAAGGCCCAAATCGAACGCCTGAACCGACGTGTTGAACGTAGTATCAAACGTTGCTGTTAGGCCACCACTTAGTGTGACTCGGACTGTCTTAAGCCCAATGTTGTCTTGAGCGTTAAGAGAAAGTGGCAGCAGAGAGTCTGCCGTGTAGTTGCCCTTAGCTAGCGTAACGCGCGGCTTGATTTCGTCACGAAAAGGAGGATCAACTAGTTCATCTCCGTCGCACGCGCTAGCCAGCATTGCAACTGCAAGCAGAGCAACAATACTTGACGGGCGCGCGCTCCCGAGACGCGCAGTAGTGCGGCGTGTTTTTGATGTATGCATGGTCGTGAGTTCCGTTGCGTCAGCGATCACGTGCCGGTGCTGTGCCGTCTTCAAGAATGTGCGGTGTTACCAGAATGAGCAGATCTCTCTTTGTCTCATTCGTAGTGTTCTGCGAGAAGAGGCGCCCTATTAGAGGGATGTTCATCAATATAGGAATGCCGCTTCTAAACTTCGTACGCTCAGTAACTGTAAGGCCGCCAATTACAGCTGCCTCGCCATCTGCCACCAAGACCTTGGAATCAGCACGTTGGCGATTGAACACCACGCCTACATCAGTGTTCGCGATCTCTGCACTTGAGTTCTCAGCTTCGATCTCAAGGAGTACCATACGGTTGTTGGTGATCTGCGGCGTGACTGTAAGCTTGATACCAGCTTCTTCTTTAGAAACAGTTGCGCGTGGGAAGAACGCAGCAGCGTTGGGCTGACCCATGCCACCGCCACCTCCTCCGCCGCCACCTTGCATACCACCACCCTGGCCGCCAGAACTTGCGTCAATTACGCGGATAGGAATCTCCTGACCTACGAAGATCGTTGCCGTACGATTGTTGAGAATCGTAACGCTCGGCTCTGACTGTACATCTGCAAGCGACGAAGTTTGCAGCGCGTTCAAGAACGCTGTCAGCTGATACTTACCCAATGCTGTTGAGTAAATAAGGTTCAGCGCGTTCGGCTTGATAGCGTTGTTAGCGTTGGCGATACCTGCAAGCGCATTTCCGCCAAGCGCAATACGCGCCGGCCCTTGGAACGGAGTGCCTCCGCCCAACGCATCTGGTACACCGTCGCCATCAGTATCTGTGCGCTGCAGCGTTGATGGGTCGACACGTGGAACAAGCTGTTGGAAGAACTGCTTTGTTCCCGTACCCAAGTCGTAGGCTAGTCCAATATCTTGGATTCCAGTGCGGTTGACGAACACAATCTTCGCCTTAATAGCGACCTGTTGTGTTCTGATATCCAGCTCTTGAATTCGTGCAATAATTTCTGGAATTCTCGATGGGACTTCAGAAATAATGAGCTTGTTGGTAGCGCTATCTGCCGTTACTGAGCCTCTAACCACACAACCCTGCCCGCCCATCTGATTCTGATTGCCCTGCTGTTGCTGCATAGGCATTCCCATTTCGCGACCCGTGCTTAGCATCGATAAGCCGGTGCAGTCACGGGCGAGTAGTGCCTGTACTGTTTGGCGCAGCGCGGTTGCTTTCGCGTAATTGATATCAAGGATCTGCGTAACAAGCGGCTCTAACGCTTGATTTGAAGCCAGCGCTTGGTAGGTATCGACTGTGATGATTCCGCTAGCATCTTCAGTGGCGGCAAGCCCCTGCGCCTGAAGAATCGCCTGGAACGCAAGATCCCAAGGCTTGTCAGAGATCTCTGCGGTAACTGCGCCAGTAACGTTCTTACCAACGACAATCGTACGTCCGGAGAAGCTTGCAAATGTTGCAATCACGTCGCGGATATCGGTTCCATCAAATGTTACCGCGATCCGCGGCTTCTGCTGTTGCTGACGTCGAGGGGCGTTAGCAAACGGTGCAGGCGCCTCGGCGAGTGATGTCGAAGCGTCGAGTCGGGCAGCAGCAGATTCAGTGGTAACCTGCGATGCCTCTGTACGAGGCGTAACTGTTGTTGGAGTTGAAACCGGTGTAGCTGCGGCAGTTGCTGATGCCTGCTGCGCTACCACTGGTACTTCGACAGCAGTAGACTCCTGAGTAGCAGCGCCCTGCGTAGGAGCCGAAGCTGCGACAGTAGACTCGTACGCATTGATATCGCCTGCCTCCCAGCTAGCGAAGTTGGTAGCCGGTCCGTCTATCACCAACCTAGCTATGTTGCCGCTTCTTACAACGCGGTACTGTTGATTTGAACTGAGTTCAACAACGACTCTAACAGTATCGTTTCTGAACTGAGCAACTCGGATGTTGCGTACGGGGCCGCGTGCAACGCCGTCGTACGAGTGTTTGCCTATTGCAAGCGATGCGCCGGCAACATCAAGTACGACTCGTGACGGTCCATCTAGGCTGAAGTGCTTAATGATGCTAGACGAATCGACTTGAACTACTACATCGACGCCGTTGCTACGTGCTGTAACGGCGAGTCCAGTAACCTGGCTTCTCGCAACTACCTGACGTTCGGCGCTCTTGTTCGTTGTGTCGTGTTCGCGTTCTGGCAACACAAATAGAGAGGCAGCATGCACAAGGCTTGCTGACATCATCGCGGTGACTAGTTGTAGCATCATGGATTCCTCACTGTCGTCGAATCGCTCATAACCTTTAGGGTTTCGGTGCGATTGAAGCCATATTCTTCAATCGTGAACTGCACAGTCTTTGCGGTGATAGCTGAGACTCGCATGCGTCCCAACTGCTGTCCGACTCGCGCGCGATACTGCGCACCAGAGAATGAATCGCGGAGAATTGCGACTGAGTTGCGTCCGGTTGGATCCCATGCGATTGCTGTTGCTCGCAAATCGGAGAGTAGAGGCCGTAAGTCCGAAGTTGTCATTAGCGAGAGATACGGATCGCGTCTTCCCGCGCTAACATACGAGAACACCTCGCGTTGTATAACGACATCTGAAGCCGTCGACTTCGTGTCGGTAGCAACCGGTGTCGCTCGCACTTGCGACTGTGCGGCGCTGGTATCGGCAAACAGCATTAGTGCTGTTGCAGACAGAGCAGAGATGAGATAGCGGCTCATGAAGTACGCTCCGATTCGTTTGATTCAGCCTTCGGTGGTGAGGTGCGTTCTACGTATGTTTGCAGCATTATTGTCGACGCTAGCGCCGCTTTGTTTGAAGTTTTGATTTGCGGCCGGTTGCTCATTCGTCCGGCAGATGCGCTGGCAAGTGTCACATGAACAGGTGCAACTATGCGAGGCAACGAACCAACGTTTGCTAGGAACGCACCGGTAGCGTGATAGCCGCCGATGATCGTTACTGTGTAGCGATAAGTGTCAAAGTGTTCGCCGCTAATTACTGGCTCTGGCGTAACGCCACCAACGTCGAGCCCTGCGCGTCGAGCTGCAGTTGAAACCTCCTCAAGAAGAGCAGGCACCTCGTTGCTGGTAGGAACAAGTCGACGCATAACGCCAAGGGTAGATCGCATTTGTGCGGCCCCCTCACGCAGTTCCTTTAGGTTTCCCTTCTTGAACTCAATCGCCGCCATCTGGTTGGCGGACTCGAGTGATTCAACGCGCTCAAGGTCTGCGGCGAGCTGCTCCTCGCGAGCTGCGTATGGGTACATGTAGTAAGCGATCGCAAGTGCTATAGCGGCGAAGCCGGCAAAGAACTTGATTTGATCGCGCTGATTACTTGGTAGTAGTGCCATGTTTGACTCGCTGCTTTCAGCGCACGGGGATAACTAGCTCGGTTGTCGTTGTGACCCCCGGAGCTGGTGGTTCAAACGAAGCGGTAAGCTCGAATTCAGTTACATCCTTACCGTCATTCACAACTATTTCAGAGCGTGTGAGCGACACTTTCTCTATGAATGGCGACGCTTCGAGCTGTCTCATATACAGCGTCAACGCTTGTATATCGACTGTTTGGCCAACGATTCTAAAGCGCAGTTCGGCAGGTGTAGCATTAGCGATTGAATCGGCCTTTGCTTTTGCTATCTCTCTATCGCGCGCTCTCGATGCACCGCTCTTACCGGGAACAGGCTTGGCAGTGTCTGCTGCTGCGGTTAACGGCAGTGGTGCTTTGCTAGTTTGTTCAATGACCGTTAGCCAAGTGTACGCTGGCAGTGCGCTGCTTACTTCATCTAGTATGTGCGCCCACTGGTACCTAGCGTCATCGATAGAGCGAATAACGTCTAGCTGGCGTCCAATAGAATCGCGCTCAGCGAGCACCTTATGCCGAGCCGCCAGAACACCCGAAAGGCGCGTCGAGTCGCGCTGGGCACGGTCAACTCTCTCCGCCAGTTCAGTTGCGCGTGCTTGTTGTCCCGTGAACAGCAGGCTAACAACCGCGACGGCAACGGCTACAGTGGCGGTTGCGCCAAGCATCCAAGGGTCGCGTATCTGGTCGCGCAGGGAGCCAACTGAGCCGATAGAGAACTTGGCGGCAGAGACAGACTTTCTGGCGCCAGGAAGCAAATTGATACGAATCATGATCGTATTTCCTTAGGCAGCGCGAAGTGCGAGACCAACCGGCAGCATAAGCAGCGGAGCGATCTCATCGGTTGGCAGGAACTCCATAGCACCTTCTTTAACAGTCAAGCGTGCAAGCGGATTGGCTTGCTGTACGGGGACACGGAGTCTGTCACCTAACCAGTGCAGGAGTCCGGGGATACGCGAGCCACCGCCACAGACGAATACCGTTCTTACTGGTGTTGAGTTACGCGATGCAGTGCTGAGGAATGTTTGTGCACGCTCAACGCCGACCGCTATCTCTTCGCCTCGATCTGGAATCACAGCTTCTAGTTCAGGCGTGATGTCAAATCCACGAATCATTGTTTCTGCGTCGTCAGCCGACACACCGTGATCACGCTGCAAGTCTTCTCTAAAACGTCGTGTTCCAACGGCGAGGTCGCGCGTAAGAACTGGTATACCATACTCTATGATATTCAACGTTGTGTTGTCATGACCGATGTTTAGAAGCGCGACAGTGCCATTCACTGCGTCCGGATGATTCGTCTCGAACGCGTTGTGCAGTGCAAACGCGTCAACGTCCATAACTGCCGGACTAGCGCTTCCATCTTCGAGCAACTGACGTCGAGCGTCTACTAAGTCGCGTTTGGCAGCAACCAATAGGACACTCATCTCAAATCCTTCAGCGTCAGGATCGAGGATCTGAAAGTCTAGCTCAACCGATTCCATGTCGAATGGGACGTGCTGCTCTGCTTCCCATCGCATTAGTTCGCGAGCCTGCGCCTCTTTAACGCGCTCGACTGAGATCTTCTTGATAATCACATCGCGTCCACCTACGGCGGCTACGATGTGTTTGGTCTTTACGCCGGCCGCTTCGATTGTTTGCCGGATGGCGTCTACCACCATTCCATGATCCATGATCTCGCCATCAACGATTGCTGTCTCATGGATTGGAGTAATGACCACTTTGGATAGAACTGGTGATGAGCCGCCATGATCTATGACGACTGCTTTGACTAGGCCTGAGCCTACGTCTATTCCCAGGGTTGACTTCTTTCGACCGAAGAGCTGCATGGCTCAGCGTAGTTGCGCGTGTGAAAGATCAGGTGTCGTTCGGATGCGCTCGCGTAACGCACGAATGCAGACAGCCCGACCATTGCGGACGATTCCTCCTTCTAACGACCTGCCTCTTACGAAGTAACGCTCACTCCATGGGCGTGACGTGGCGAGAATACCAACGTTGTGACAGTCGTTGCTTCCATTGAATGCTTTTTCACTCATTTTGCCCCTTTTCACCACCGTTGCGCCCAAGACAGCACCGGTGGTGACGCAAACGTTGCCAGCGGTGTAACGGCCTGTAGCAGTGCACAGCGTGACCACATAACCCGACTTGTGTTTCCCAACTTGGACGTACCACCTTGGCTATTGGCCACAAACAGCGCTCCGGTTACATCTACCGTTCCGCCGCTGGCATCGATCGTTCCGTTCACGATCAGCGCGCCTCTAACTTCTAGGTGTCCTGCAACAACGAGGTCGCCATTTATTACTAACAACCCTTGGTGTCTTGAACTGTTAATAGTGACGGCAGTTCCTTGCGGCGCGATTAACCTAACCGGCCACTGTGAGGTGCAAGGAATCACCACGCCACCAGATCGTCGTGGCTCTCCAGATTTGCTAACACAGCTGCCGCCAATTGCTTCTGGATACAACGTTACTGCAGAAACAGCGACTTCCGGCAAAAGAGAAAGTGACGATATCCGTTGCTGCAACAGCGCTCGTAGTGAGTCTGCAGCAGCGCTAGACACTCTCCTAATAGAAGGGTCACCGCTTACTGCAAACGTGTCTAGTGTAACTGGTGATGTTATCGCAAGCGCCGTTGTTGACGCAGTGTCGATCGTAGAGCCGCAGCCGTTTTCATTGCCAGTGCTGACGCCCGATGAAAGTACTTGCGGTGAACCATTAGACTCACCAAGCAATGTGGCGGCTGCGCTAATGGGTACGGAGGACGCATCTAGTGAAACAATGCGCGATAGCTCCTTCGCTGCCCTATTCTGTGCTCCTGTTTCAGAAGCCTTTGCATTAATGAGAACAGTTAACGGTGTAGTGCGCACCGTTGTGACCTCTATAGCGATAGACCCGACATAGCTATTGCTCACTTGTTGCTCCCCAATTGGTGAGTTTGCTACAACTTCTGGCTTAAGAGCGAGCACTGCGCTAGTTAGTGCTGCGTCGGCCGTATGAAGAACTTGCTCGCTACCAACAGATGCGCGCGCGCCGTGCAGCGATCGCAATGTCGCTGTTACTAGGGCACCGGCTATAGCGGTTGCGACAGTTATAGCGACCACGACAACTGGTAGTACAAAGCCAGATACATGTAGAGGTCTAACGCGAACCGGTCTCATAGCTACCTATTGCGAAGTGCGACGGAGAACAACAACGAATCAGAGTCACTCCTACCATCTGTATTCTTCCAATCTGCGGTAGCACGAAGTGTAACAGCGACTAGTACCGGAGCATTTTGTGTTAGCGTATCTACTGGCATTTCGACAACGCGGGCTGGAAGTACAGCGCCATTTCTTGCTATCACCTGAATGCGCATCCCTTCTTGCGTTGAGCTTTCGAATGGGCCTGCAATCGGTTGCGTCCCTTCCCATCCAGAAGCTCGCAGATATCGCATTCCTATGTACCACTTGTTATCACCAGCTTTGTATAATGAAAGACGAGCACGCCTAGTTACTATAAGAGGCGCGCCAATTATCACATGTCCTACTACACTTTGTTGTAACTCGATCTTTGTTGCCTTACCAACCATACCCGATTTAAGTGCGGACGAAGCACAAACTGTGTCGGAGCTAGCAATCCCTGATATGGTACCACTGAATCTACGCGAGTTTACGGTACCTGCTTCATACACTGCCACATGAACTGCATCGTTCGGTTCAGGCGCATCCATCCATGTTGACCGCGTAGGTAGAGTACCATTTGATGGAAGCACGGCCAAACTATTGCTAGAGTACTGCCCACATACAAACGCTACTCCTATTGTTGTGCTAAGTTCTATGAGCGTGTCGTTCCAGGCGTGTAGATCGTTGCTGTGCGTATTTCTAAGAACAGCACTTAACGCCGCCGCCGCGTGTCTCATTTCCCTAATGCGACCGGTTTGCCCTTCGACTTTACGAAGAACTCGTTGGCCGTTAAACAGCAGCATGACGGCCACAATCCCTATGACGGCAATTAGCGGAATAGCAGCGAGTAGCTCTACGACCGTCATACCCGTTCTTGGCAGTCGACGACAACGACTATTGGCTACCATGGGCACAACCCTGCGCCTTGAATACGTACGACTGCTGAATCGCGTATAGACAATGGCGAAAGCTTAACTGCCGACGTTACATCACGAGAACGAACTACCTGGCTATCTCGAACAATCTCGTTGTCATTCCAGTTTGTTGTAACGCGCGCCGAACTGCTTGAACCCGACATGGTGTGGGTAGCGCAGGCGGCCAGTGTGGCTCTTTCCGCAGTAGAGCTTGCAGTGGTGCCAGCAAGGGACAGCGCGACTGCTTCGCTTGTCAGTTGCATTGCTGACCGCGATAGCGAAAGCATTGCAGGGACTGCTATCGCTGAGAGAGCAAGCGCTAGAATGCACTCTGCGAGTACCTTCCCTAGGCGCGACCTGCGTCGAGTTATTCTATTCGACGCACATGGATAGACTTGTGGTGTGAGCATGCATCAACATGCAATGCTCCTTACAATACACCGTAACCGTATTTCTTCAGGGATTAGCGCCGTTTTGCTTGCGTATCGCAGCCACGCCAGCGAGCACCGAGTGCAATGGCAACAGGATTACGAAAGCAGCGCCACCCTCGCGTGCACGCTGTACCCAAATAGTCCCTCCTAAGTTCTCAATAGTGTTGGCTACAATTGCAAGCCCAAGCCCCGTTCCTTTACCCGGAACTTTGGTTGTAAAGAAGGGCTCGAAAATACGTTCTTCGTCCTCCCGTGCTACGCCGGTACCACTGTCAGCTACAACAAGTTGCAACACAGCGTCAGGTCTGTCTCTTTTAGAGAGCCAAGCGAGCGCTCTACTGCTGGGGCGATGGGCCCAGTGTTCGTCGGTCGTATCACTTCTACGGGCCGGCGCTGTCAAGCCAATCTGGTCGGTAGGAACAGAGCGCGAACTCACAACAATAACGCCACCCTTATCAGCTGCATCCACTGCATTGAGTATGAGATTAACGAACACCTGCTCTATATAGTGCTTCTCGCCATAAACGGCCGCGCGTGGTGCGTCGAGCTCACTTCTAACGTCAACTCTTCGTAGAACGCCCTGATCTTTGAGAAAAACAAGGACGTCCTTTATTACCTCATCAATAACGATCGGCTTAGGAGTTAACCGGCGCGGACGCGAATAATCCAGCAAACTGCGGACAATACGATCAATGCGTCCGATTTCACGTTCCATCGCATCAAGTGGTTCTTCGATACTCTGTGATGCCGAAGACCTCATTCGCGCTACGTGAACGTAATTTGCGAGCGCCGCAAGCGGGTTCCCTATCTCGTGAGATATGCCAGCGGCCAAACGGCCCATAGTAGCAAGCTTCTCAACGCGCATTCGCATTTTGTCTGCTTCCAGCAACTGTTCTGTCATTCTGTTTATGCTCACTGAAAGCGCGTCAAACTCAAGTGTACTTCCCGAGTCTACCCGCTTGGTCGTATCGCCAGCCGCAATCGACTCTGCAGAGGCAATTACCGACTGTAGCGGGGCATCTACCAACTCCGAAATGCGACGTCGCAACACGCGTACCCATACCACAGCAATGAGGGCAAATAGTGCACCTCTCAACGACCACCTAGCTGTTTGGTTTAAGCCCTCTGTAAACCACATTGAGGCAACAATGGCGATGAACGCAGCAACGCTTGCAAACACTATGGACATCAACAAGCTTCTACTTACGCTCGGCGGTCTCACTGTTAGCCGCTACCTTTTCCGTGAACTCGCAAACAGACTAAACAACTCGTGTGAGTCGTCTAGTCCGATACAAGCATCTGTTATGCTCACATCGGGAGCGGGCTTTACGCCTTGCTGAAGAAGCTGCTTACCAGGCTTAATGTGGCTCTCTATCATCGTTCCAATAAGCAGTGAAGGCCTATGGCTAAGCAAAGAGGCAACGTGCTTCGCGGTTGCGAGCATCCCCTGGACAGTGCCATCGCTGTTCCCGTGCCCACAATCTACCATTATCGATGAAGATAGCCCTTGCGCGGTTAACTGCGCTTGCGCGCCTTCAACATCTTGTGCTGTGCAATTCGATGTCCCGTTGCCGCCACGCAGAATTAAATGCGACTGCCGCAAGCCAGAAGAGCGATACGTGCAAGCTCTTCCATCATCATCAATTCCAAAGACAACATGCGGAACTGACGCCGTGTGCATAGCATCGAGTGCCGTTTGAAGCATCCCAGACGTGCTGTTCTTAAAGGCAACTGGGAAGTTAAAACCTGAAGCCATACGACGATGAACTGGGCTTTCTACAGTACGCGCACCTACCGCCGACCATGATATAAGGTCGCCTATATAGGCAGTGACTGCTGGTTCAACGAACTCTGTAGCAATGGGGACACCCATTTCAGCAATCTCGCACAGTAACTCGCGCGCCGCCACAATGCCGTGTTCAAACCCGACGCTGCCGTTTAGTAAGGGGTCGTGGACATACCCCGCCCATCCATGGCGAGTACGAGGCTTATCGACGTAACAGCGCATTACAAGCAGCAGAGTATCACGAAACTGAGCTTGCTGACTGGATAGCCAGCGCGCGTATTCCAGCGCAGAGCTACGGTCGTGAATTGAGCACGGTCCCGTAACGACAATAAGACGATTGTCACGTCCGGCCAGAATTGCGGCTATGTCGCCTCTAAACTTACCAATTTCACGTACCACACTTTCGGGTAACGGAAAACGTTGAGCAACATCGATTGGAGCCGGCAACGGCGTGCGCCTGCCTACTTCTGAGCTATCGACCATGTAACGTTGCTCCTCCGTCGACATATACTGTTTCTAAGGTAATGTGACGAGCTTGGTCTGATAGCAAAAAGCAAACAACGTTCGCCACGTCCTCAGGCTCAGCGACACGTCCTAATGGAATGCCCAAACGATGAGTGTCAAGAGAACCTTTTATCACATCATCGATGGTGCCCGTACTACCAATCGTAGTGTTCAACATGCTTGTACGCGTCGATCCCGGGGCAACAACGTTGCAGCGAATGCCGTGCTGAGCCAGTTCTAGGCCAAGACTTAAGGTGAACATTGACGCAGCTGCTTTCGATGCCCCGTATGCTGCCAATCCAGCACGTGGCACCGCAGCTGCGTTGGACGAAACAGTCACAATTGCACCTCGCTTGCGGCTTATCATTGGCGCCGCAACCGCTCGCGATACCAAGAACACGCCTGTTGCGTTAACCGTAAGCATGCGTTGCCAAGACTCAAGTTTGGTAAGTGCGGCATCTGACTTCTCAAGAACGCCAGCAACGTTGACAAGAATGTCGATGGGACCAAACTCAAACTCTGTCTCCGACACAGCAGCTATCACAGCGTCTTCATCGGAAACATCGACTCGACGGTATGAAATGCGTTCATGACGCAATACCGTCCCGGCACTATCAGCTGCGGCAACGTCCCACGCAACTACACGCGCACCGTGCTTCGCAAGCAATGCAGCTACCGCCGAACCAATACCACCAGCAGCTCCGGTGACTACAGCCACCCTGTTCTCGAAGTTCATACTCCTCGCGACGCTAAGATGTGCTCAGCTACTATAGCAGAGACTCGATCGCCGCACATATCTGAGTGCTTCGCAGTTACGTTGTGCACGTCGATAGCTCCCTTTACATACGGCTGCCATTCGTATGGCGACGGACCATTTGTATCGTGTTCAAGATCGGCTCGGAAGTAAGTAATGCCGCTAGCAAGAACGCCATGACGGTGCGATCTAACCAGTCTATTATTGTGCAGAACCGATCGAACAATGCCGTCGAACGCGTCAGGAGACATCGCCGCTAACGGATGATTTCTACTTTCCAGCAATTTGCGAACGGCGACGCGTGATCCACGATGTTCACTTGGTATCCCAGTCGGATCGACACCGGCTATTAGCAACAGTGCACGGAGCGCCTCTGCTTCGTCTGGCTCACTAGCATTGCGCCACCTATCAGCTGGGAACGCGTCAAGCATAACTACACCGCCCACTTCTTCGCCTGCGCGCTCAAGTTGGACTCCGATTTCGTGAGCAATCACCCCACCAATCGACCAGCCAAGCAGATAGAGCGGACCGCTCGATTGAATAGATCTCATAACACCGAGATAGTCAGATGCGAGATCGCTAAGTGAAGCTGGCATTGTCGCGTTGGCATTCAATCCACGCGATTGAATGCCTATTACATCGGCAACGTTTTGCAAACGAGACGCAAGTGGGCGGTAGCACCATGCAAGTCCACCAGCAGGGTGAATGCAAAAGAGTGGGATAGCGCCGGTCGCATACTGAGTAAATGGGAACATTACGCCAAGGCCATCGCGATCGTTCTCACCTACCTCGGCTCCATTAGTATCGATGCAGCTCGCAATCGCTTGAATCGTGGAGTTTGCAAAGACAGAGCCGAGTGATACGTTGTATCCGTCGCGCCGCAGAGCGTGAACCAGCCGCACGGCCAATAGTGAATGACCGCCAAGTGAAAAGAAATCAGATTCTGCCGCCAACATGTCGTCGCTATCGGGAAGTAGCAACTCTCGAAAGTGTTTGGCGACTATACTTTCAACCGCAGTAAGACTTGTTCTTCCAGCTACGACGTTGGCGTATGACGGTATGGGCAACCGTTTCCTATCGAGCTTCCCGTGCCGCGTTACTGGGAACTCTTCTACCTCGACTATAGCAGATGGTACATAGTGAGCAGGTAAAACTCTCATCAGCACATCACGTATAGCCTCTGTACTAAGTTCGACGTTAGTGCCCATAACTACGTACGCAACTAAACGTTTATCATTGGGAACGTCCTCCCTAACAATAACAGCCACATCGTGAATGCCACTAATGCCTCTTACAGCATGCTCGATCTCAGCAGGTTCAATACGCTGCCCGCGCAGCTTCACCTGATCATCGTCTCTACCCAGATACAGAAGCGCGCCATCGTTTCTCCATACTGCACGATCGCCGGTTCTGTAAACTCGTCCGTACTGTGAATCTACAAACGACTTCTCGGTTAGATCGGGGCGCGCAAGATACTCACGTGCAAGTTGCACCCCTCCCAAATAGAGATCGCCCTCAACACCAGCTGGTACCATACGCATAGCCCTATCCAACACCAGCGTGGAAACGTTCCAAACAGGACGTCCTATCGGCACAGGATCTGATGTGTCGGTTGCAGCAGCGCTCCAATTCGTCACATCAATTGCAGCTTCCGTGGGACCATACAAATTGTGTAGCTCAGCACTATGTATGGAATGAAAACGATCTCTTAGAGAAGCCGAGAGCGCCTCACCGCTAACTATTACCTTTTTCCAAGGAAGACCAACTGCGGACGGTTCATCAAGAAACGCTGCTAGCATTGATGGTACGAAGTGCGCGACTGTGATGTCCGCGCTACGAATACAGGTAGCCAGTGCTTCTGGATCTCTATGCGCGCCATCGGGTGCAACCGTTAACGAAGCGCCAGTAACCAATGGAAGTGCCAGCTCCCAGACAGACACATCGAACGTGACTGGTGTTTTTAACAACAACCTATCGGTGTTCTTAATGCTGTACTCGTTTGCCATCCAAAGCAAACGGTTCACAATTGCGCGATGCGTTACAACCACACCTTTTGGAGCACCCGTCGAACCAGAGGTGTAGATGACATATGCCGCGCCGTCTAGCGAAGGTGGCTGCGGGAAATAATCTGAGCTATCGCTAAACTCGCGACTATCAACAGCCGAAAGCAACTCGGCAGCAGAAATAGTTGCGAAGCCTCCGTCTTTCTCAACATGCGCTTCGTCATTGACAATCATCACGGTTGGTGACGCCGCTGCCGTTATAGCACTGATACGCGACTTAGGGTCATCTGGATCGAGAGGCAGCCACGCGCCGCCTGCACGCACTATCGAATGTATAGCAAGAACCTGCTCTACCGAACGTCGCATTCTTACGGATACAATGCTTTCAGGCTTCACGCCGCGAGCCGCGAGCATTCGAGCGGAAGCGGCAGTTATCTTATCCCACTCGCCCCAAGTAATGCTTACGTTGCCGTCGCTAAGTGCAATGTCATCCGCGCAATTTGACACTGTAGTTGCGGCCAGATCGCAGAGAGTAACGTCGTCTACTTTAACAGCTCGTCCGTAAGAAAATTGAACTAGTTCGGCTTGTTCAGTGGGAGTAACAGTCGGAATATCTGATGGGCTATCAGCGGCTAACGCTGCTGCGAAGAAAACCTCAAACCTTCGAGCAAGAATCGCGAGTTCGTTGGGTGAGTATAGCGCCGGATTAGCCTGAAAACACATGCTCAACGATGTACCATCGGCGGCTCCACGTACTTCGAGTGTTAAGTCGTCTACGGGACCGGGGGCGATAACAGTGTGTTCCGCTTCAAGAGATCCAAATATTGGTGCATCGCCGAAGGGAAGAATGTTAATTAGAGGCCCTTGTATGCGATTATCGCCACCCAACATCGCAAGGTCTCTGCGAATCTGTTCGCCACGATAGTGAGCATTCTTTCTAACATCTCGCAACCTGCGAGCTACTGCTTTGTAGAACTCGCTCATCGCTACGCTGTCGTCTATCTCAATTGGGCACGGCACCACGTTCATAAGCATGGTAGCAACGCGCGCATTCGCAGTAGCTACTCGTTGCATAGAAGCGACTGCCGGCACAGCAACAGCTCCGCCAGTATGCCGTTCAATCCACAGAGCAAAAATAGCAGTTACAACATCTGGCCATGCTACCCGTGCACCGTTTGCAACCTGTCTTAGTACTTCGCAGGTTTGTGCACTTAATAGCAGGTCGGCTTCAATATGATAGCCGCTAGCTGCGGCATTGCCATTAACTAAAGTTTTTGCTGGAACGTGTGGCTCTAGTAGTTCACGCCAGTACTGCTTCGCTTCGAGCGACCTATTGCTAGAAGCATAGGCGGCTTCTGCTTCTAATGTCGCTTTATATGACACGAGCTCACGCGACACAGGTGTCAACCCGCGAAGTCGCGAGCTATAGAGGTCTGCAGCTCGATCGGCGATTAGGCGCATTGCGTAGCCATCGGTTACAACATGATGTGCTCGTATGTACCAGATATGATGCTGCTCATTAACAACAAAAAGGATCGAACGCACCGCTGATTGCATAGACAAGTCAATCGGAGTTGCCAAATCTGAACGCATAACGTTGTGCGCATAGCTTTCTCCATTATCGAAGCAGTCAAAGACCTCTAATACAGGCGCGTACGCCGTAGCCATTTCAATTTCCGGACCAAGCGCGGCGTCATGAACGCGCACCGCAAAACCATCTGCCTCTACAAAAGCACTGTTTACTGCTCCAATGAATGCATCGCGGTTAAGCTCGCCCCGGAGTGTGTAGTATTCACCTGTGTTAAAAGACGCGTTCTCAGGTTCAATGCATTGAGCATACCATAGGCCGCGTTGAGCTTCCGGAAGCGGGTATCTCATTAACCTGCGCTTTCTCCAAACTTTCTACTTATTGAAGAATCTAGTAGTCTATACCACTCGATTAACGTGGGCTCTTCTAAAAACTGCGAGGTTTCAAACTCGAGTCCGTTTGCGCGCCACTCGGAAAGTAGCGCCATTGCACGAATGGAATCTAGTCCAAGATCTACTAGGCTATCGTTGTCCGTGATGTACGAAACATCCTCGCCAATTACCTCAGCGATTAGCGCGCGGAGTTCTTCTATGTTCTTCGGAATAATCACAACGACTCCTGTAACTGTTGTGTAGTTGCTATGTTAGCGCAACAAGCTGCAGCATGTGACAACGCTACATCGTGCAGAGGGCGCGAAAAGTCGGCGATGGCGTCAGCTACCAGAAACGGCTGAATGTCTCGCATAAAAGCGTCTGCAGCCGTCATAAAGCAGCCGATATGCGCATACACACCGGTAATTATTATCTGGTCCCTTTCCATTTGTCTCATGTCCAACTCTAGATCACTCTTCTGAAAGGCGCTGTAGCGGTGCTTAACATAAACCGTATCTCCAACCGCTGGCATCAACTCGCGAACTATTAGCGGTGCTATACCATCGGCGGGCATTCCTTCACCCCAAAAGTCACGTTGCAATCCGCGCAAAAGTTGATCTTGGCTACCGTTCTGGGCTGTGTACACCACAGGAACACCTTGCGCCTTACACGAGCTAATAAGGGCGCGAATATTTGATGTCGCTTCAGTGAAAGCGTCATGTGAACTCCCAAATGGCCGAACGAAGTATTGCTGCATGTCGTGAACAAGCAGCACTGCACGTTTCGCACTTACGGTCCAGGCAACGCGCGAAGGTGGTAGCTCATGCAGCGACGGGAGCGAGTAGTTAGCGACTTGAGGTAAGCTCACTTAAGCTCTTTAAGCTGTTCGCGAAGCTCGCGTCGCGAAATTTTTCCAACACCTGTTTCCGGAAACGTGTCCAAGAACCTTATCTTATCAGGAATCTTGTAGGTGGCCAATCCACGCATTCTTAGCCAGTCCTTAATAGCAGAAACCGTTGGCTTCTCTCCCTTCACAATAATGTAGGCACAGCTTTTCTCGCCTAGCCATTCGTCGCCCATACCAACAACCGCGGCATCGTACACGTTGGGTATGGCTAACAAATGCGCCTCTACTTCGTCTGCGGAAATTTTCTCTCCGCCACGGTTAATCTGATCGGTAACGCGGCCCTCTACAACCAAGTTGCCATCTTGGCGCACAATTACGATGTCACCAGTGCGGTAAAAACCGTCGTCTGTAAACGCTGAAGCATTGGCTTCAGTGTCGTTAAGGTAACCGTGAATCGTGTATGGGCCACGCGTTAACAATCGGCCAGCAACAGCTATACCGACTGGGTTGTCGTACTCATCAACCACGCGTATTTCATCACCGACGGAAACAGGTCTTCCCTGCGTCTGACATATCACGTCGACCGGGTCGTCTAGGCGCGTGTAGTTCACCAACCCTTCTGCCATACCAAACACTTGCTGCAAAGTGCAACCAAATGCAGGCATTATTTTGCGAGCAGCTTCTTCCTTAAGCTTCTGTCCACCGACTTGGAACAGCTGCAGGCTAGACAAGTCTTCCGTGTTAGCAGCAACAGCGTCAAGCCACAGCAACGCCAGCGGAGGAACCATACAAACGTGGGTCACACGTTCACGCGCAATTGTTTGAAACGCAACGTGCGGGTCGCGAGATTCAAGCAACACTGTTGTGCCGCCGGCATAAACAACACCAAGAAATCCGGGTGAGCTCATAGGGAAGTTATGAGCTATTGGAATCATTGGCATGAATACGCTCTCGCCAGTTACTCCTGACACGTCGATGCTCGCGCGAACTGAGTACATGTAGTCGTCTGTGGCGCGCGGAATTAGCTTCGAACGACCTCCACTTCCTCCAGACAGCTGAATTAGTGCGAGAGAATCAGTTGGTTTAAGCGCAAACTCTTTAGGGACATCATCGACGGCGGCTAGAGGTGTGAACTCTTGAGCATCGCCATCGATTAACACGTGCCTGACGGTTGCAACCTTGCTGGTAAGCGATCGTGCCAAATCGCGATAGTCGTAACCTTCTGCGAAGTCGGCAGCTATGTACGCCCTTGCACTAGACGCTACGGCGAAATGCTCCAGCTCGGATATTCTGTGCGCCGGAAGGCAGAATACTGGAACTAAGCCTGCGCGCAACAATGCAAAGGTGACTGTAAGAAACGATGCGCGATTAGGGAGCTGAACGAGAACTCTGTCACCAACCGTTAGCCCCATTGTTAGGAGGCCAGCGGCGAGAGTATCGACACGCGAGTTTAGATCGGCATACGTCAGACGTTGTTCGCATGAATCAATAACTGCGATGCGGTTTGGCGAACGATCTGCGTGGGCGCGTAGCACAGCATCAAAGCGTTCGCCGTTCCACCATCCTTCTCTGCGGTAGCGATCAGCTCTTTCTCCGATTCCGTTAAGAATCGAATCACTCATACCGGAGTGGGAACGGCAGTGTCGCCGGTGAGTGCAGACATCATAACGCCCAACTTTGCATCAGTCTCAGCTACTTCGGCATCCGCTTCTGAACCTCTTACAATTCCTGCACCGGCATATAGCTGTGCCGTTGTACCCGACAGCTCTGCGCAACGAATTGCCAAGTACCACGATCCGTCTCCGTCTGCATTCGTCCAACCAACAGCGCCTGTAAAAAAGCCTCGATCAAAACCTTCGAGCTCTGTGAGCAACGCGGTGGCCGCTCGCTCTGGCGTGCCGCACACTGCTGGAGTGGGGTGCAAGAGTGACGCAAGTTCAAGAGACGGCATGTCGCTGTCCTTGAGAACACCGCGGACTTCGGTGCCTAGATGCCATAACGTTGCTGTTTGTACAAGCGAAGGTGCGTCTGGTACATGCAGCTCCTTACAGTACGGTGCAAGTCTATCTGCAACCCATTCAGCAACAGTAGCGTGCTCACGACGATTCTTGTCCGACGCGAGCAGTTGGGCGGCTACATCGTCATCTTCTACTTTGTCGGGCCGACGGCGCGCGGAACCTGCAAGCGGGTGAGATACTACAGCGCCTCCACTCTTCGACACCAACAGTTCGGGAGTTCCGCCTACTAGTCTCCTTGGCGACGCGGTTACTTCACCAGCTTGAGGCAATGCAACAGAGAACACCGTTGCTGCCGGATCGCGTGCAAGTCTACATAGCACCGCGCGCGGATCGATTTCATTTAGGCAACGCAGACGCAGGCTGCGTGACAAAACAACCTTATGTAACTGATCATCTCGATTGTCCATTCGGTCAAGCGCTTCGCGAACTGCGCATGCGTATGCATGCGGCGAGGGCACAGCGTGACATTCCATAACGCACGCAGTGTTCAACGACGCAACCGAGGTAGGAGAGAACTCCGGATAATCGGCAGACGCGGCAGAGATGCGCTCAGGCTGGAACAGGTACGCAGGTCGGCTTTGCGAGAACGGGAGCGCTCCCACTAGCAGCTGCGGCAGTTCTGGATCTGAGTCCTTAAGAAACGCCAAAGCGCGCTCCGCTACGGGAACCGATAAAGATTCCGATAGCGCAGCGCGCACCCCCCAGGCAAACAACTTCTCCCGGGGGCCGGCGAGTACAAAAGACGGCATATGCGGCCGCGTTGAGATCAGGGCTTAAGTCGTGACACAGTGTCGCCAGCCGGAGTACTTCCTTCGGCCGATTTAAGCTTGGAAGTTACGAACACGGCACCTGTTGCATCAACTGTAACCGTATTCGGATAGCCAGCTACAGGTATGTCAGCAATCTTCTCAAGCGATTTTGAGTCGATAACTGACACTGTGCCTGCTTGGCGATTAGTAACGTAGAGGCGTCCCTGCTTGGGCTCAAATGATACGCCAAGCGCACCACCGCCAGTTGGAATAACCTTCTCGACCACGTTTTCCTTTACGTCAATTACCGACAAGTTGCCTGTTTGCTGGTTAGTGACGAACAGACGCGATGATGCAGAATCGAAGGCGACAATGCTTGAGCGAACGCCGTCGGTATTAATGCGGCGAACAACCCGTCCCGACGTAAGATCAACCACTGCAATCTGATTGTGACCCATATTGGCAGCGAACAGCTGATTGTTAGCGCGATCTAGCGCCAAACCTATTGTTGTCGCACCGATATTCTCATAAATGCGTGAGATAGCGTTTGTCTTACCATCGATTACCCAGATCCTACCACCCGTCACCGACGTGTAGATGGTGTTTGTCGCTTCGTCAACAAACACACGAAAGAGGTGTGCCTTTGGATCGAGTGGATCCGATATAGTAGCAAGAACCTTCCCGGTTGCCGCTTCTACTGCGGTAACGTTTCCAGCGCGTGTGTTAGTCGTATAAATCACGCCGGTTTTTGTGTTCATTCCAACGCCATAGGGCGCAGCATCAGGTAACGCGATGCGGCGCTTTTCCTTTAGCGTTGTTGCGTCAAACTCTATAAGTCCGCCGCCAGGCTTGTCGCGCGAACCAGCATACGCAACGTAGAGTGAACCCTTACCATCTGACGCCAACTCGTAAACACCCGGACCCGCGGCCGCAGATGCGGCAACCGACGGCGCTGAATGATTCGCGTGCTGAGCTGTTAGTGAAAGAGGCGCGAGGGCAATCGCTGAGAACGACGCGATCTTAAGCTTTTGTATGATACTCACCGGAAAACTCCGTGATACGTTGCAGGTTGTGGTTGACCGTATATACAAATCACATTGGGACAACGTCATTTGACACTACTCCACCAAGTGCCCGTAAGAGGGACAGCTAAGAATCGCTCATTCAACTCCTTCAGCGTTTGCTCAGGATTTACGTCGCTAAACAAAGCGGGATGTAGCCATGTTGCAAGAACTTCGAGCGCTACGATATCAAGCGGCGAGTTTAATAGTTGATGTGATAAGGCATGAACTCGCTTATCACGAACAGCACGCAAACGATCAAAGCCAGAACGAGATGTCATACGCTGCAACGAAGCACGCGTTTGCGCTTCGGTATAGCCCGGACCTACCACAACCCCACCGGCTTTCTCCAGATGAGCACCGCCAGTTGCTATGTAAACGCTAGGGTTTTGCGAAATTATATACTCAATGTGCAAACGCCCCGACGCTCCAGGAATTACCTGAGCACCGATATTCTTGCCGCCAGCTACTGTTAGATAGTCTCCAATGTTGCCTTTGCCCGGAGCAAAACAACACTCCGGTGATATTCCTGCGTGTGCTTCTAAGAGTACAGCTGGGCGCTCAACAGAAACGTTAGATGAAAGAACTTTTTGTATGCGATCGAGATGTTGCTTTCGATACGCTACAAACTCCGACGCACGCTTCTCTGCACCAGTAATCGCACCAAGTAGCTTTACACTAGACTCAAGGTTTGCCAGTGGGCTACGAAAGAAGTCGATGAACACCACCGCTATACCCGCTCGTTCCAACTGCCGAATCTCTGTATCTGAAGGACCGTGACCTAGAGAAAAGACGGCGACATCGGGGCGGACTGAGATTACTCGCTCAAGAGAAAATGGGGCCGCAGAACTTGGTATAGCAGGTAAACCAGCAAGCCGAGGAAACTGCTTCCTATAGCCAGACCACAGCTGTTCTCCGATACGAGCCGTGTCGCGAGGCCACGCTGCAATCATTGAGACCGGATCTGCATGAAGCAGCGACAGCGCAATAAGGAAACGCCCATCGTCGATTAAAAGCTTCTTGGCAGGCGCCGGAATCTCGACTGTACGCCCTTTCACATCGGTGACTTTAATAGCAACAGTCGTAACATCCGAATCGCCAACCGTCGCGCCAGTAGTAGCGGCCGCGTTGCCATGGAGGCCACCACTCAAAGCGCCCGCATTACCAGCGGCCACTACCAGCAGCCCTGCTAGGAGCGCCCCGGCCCGCAGGGGTCTAATGTTACGAATGGCGACGGCTTGACGCATGAAAACGGGTGTGTGTCTATGTTATATTGGACAGACCGTTACATACGCCGTTTAATCCCGACAAGTCAAGTCCCGTATAGATACGGAACGGCCGCACGGAATGCTGAATCCAGCTTACAGTTATCCTCAATTAATGCGTCTGCTATGTCGTTCTGCAGACGTCTCCATGACCTCACTATTACCCAACTAGACTAGGTACGCCGCAGTGAACTATGAACCCACTATGATCTGACTAGACTACGACCCGCCGACCATCACTCGCCTTTGCCGCGAAGTAACCTCAGCGTCAAAGGTAAAGCCACCACGCGCGCCGACGCATGATCGGAATCCGCCAAAATGCGGGTATCTACAGTTAAACCGCTCTCACTCACGGACGAATTTAGTTCTGCGCCGAACTCTTTAAGATGGTCGACCATACGGCGCTGCTGACGACGCATTAAGATCACTTCAACTCCCTCCCTCCCCCTCCCCCTCCCCCTCTCCTCCTCCTCCCACGGCGCCAATCCTTGCTCATACTCGCCAACAGCTAGTAACACAGAAAGCTTGGCGTTTGTAGCTACAAAGGACCGCGCTAATTGCAACAACTCCTCGCTTTCACGCCACAACGACGGCGATATCGCAGCGACGCCCGAGAATAGAGTAGGAGAAGCCAATGCCGCGCGAAGTGCCGCGACTCCGCTTAACGAATGGCCCGCGATTACATGACGGCCGTTATTAAATCGAACTTCGCGCCCCAAGTGTTTGCTTAGTAATTGCTGTACACGCTCACTTATGTCTTTACGAATCAAAGTAGACAATTCGTTTCGCGCTTCACCAAAGAAGAACCTCTCTCGCAAAAGCCGGCGGGCTTCGTAGGTAGTTGCACCACCATTTCCAGCATCCAAACCAATACCGACTATTACCGACGGCACAATACCGGTTGCATCTGCGCGCACGCTGCATGCGTTCATTGTATCGACCGCAGCAGCGAAATAGTTCTCAGGGTCGAGCAACCATAGTACAGGCCACCCGCCTACTGGCATGTCACCCAATGGTAGCGCAGCCCTAACATCAATGGCAGCATAAGTCGTGTCCAGTTTAAAGCGAATAGCGTTTGGTATGCATTCGCTACTAACTGCAAAGTTGTTGTCGCTCAATCGATCGCCTCACCTTTAGCTGTTTCATTGGCAATCCCGTCTACCAAAACTTGCAAGTAACCCAAACTACACTTTTCGACACGAGCGTTAACACCATACACCTGTGCTAGCACCGATGGAGACAGCGCTGCTTCTGGTGCTCCGTCAGCAACAAGCTTGCCTTTAGCCAGAAGTACTATTCTATCTGCCCACCGTGCAGCGAGCGCTAAATCGTGAAGGACTGCGACGACTATACGCCCCTCTAACGCGAGCTTACGCACAGTATCCATTACAACGACTTGGTGTCTAAGATCTAATGCGCTCGTAGGTTCATCCAGCAACAAAACAGAAGGGTTTCGAACAAGCGCTTGCGCAATTCCTGCCAACTGCCGCTCACCACCAGAAAGGCGGTCTAGTGGCGTCATCGCATGCGATTCCATACCCACTGTTTTTAGCGCTGTAAAAGCTGCCGATTCGGCGGCGCTGGAAGAGAGCTGCGAACCACGACCAACAACTTTCAACGCGCCGAGTACCGTTTCAAAAACTGTAAGCGCAACACCCGGAGGAAGTGACTGAGGAATAAAACAAAGCTTATCGGCACGAGACGCTGCGCTTAAAGAGTTTACCTCTGCGCCATCTAACTCGAGCTTACCAGTTGAAGAAAGCAAACCTGCTAAAGCTCTAAGCAGTGTTGACTTACCGGCTCCGTTTGGACCTGCTAAAACAGTTATATGACCTGATTGTATTGGAGCGAGCGTAAGAGCGTTAATAACGCTCTTGTTTCGATAACCGGTTGTAATATTCTCAACGCGCAGCTCGCGCGCGAAGCTGCTATTAGCTTCCGACTCTAACATCTGTCGCATATTGCTCATTTGCTCCGCCCACGCGTTACTAGTAAAGCAACGAAAAACGGAACACCAACGAGCGCTGTAACAATACCAACTGGCACCACCACACCTGGAAGTATCGTTTTGCTAGCGACAGATGCAAGCGACATAACCAGCGCACCCGACAATGCGCTTGCAGGTAAGAAAAACCGGTGGTCTTCACCTGTTAACAGCCGTCCAATGTGAGGACCGACTAGTCCAACAAATGGAATAGTACCTGTAAATGCTACCGCGGTCGCAGTAAGTAGCGCGACTCTAAGCAGGCTCCACCTGCGCAATGAAGCAACGTTTACTCCAAAGGCGCGAGCACGATCATCGCCCAATCTTAAAGCGGTTAGCTTCCACGATGCTTTCATCGTGAAAGGGACAATAGCTACTACAACTGCCGCTATAAAAAGCAATCGCAGTGGAGTCGCTCTTGATACGCTACCCATAGTCCAAAACACTAGCTGCTGCAGGGCTTGTTCTCCCGCAGTGAACTGCATTAACGCAACCGCGGCGTTGCCACTAAAGAAGAGCGCAGTGCCAAAAAGGACTAGTGATTCAACACCGCCGTTGCCAAAGCGTGCAGCTATTTGAAGCATTCCAACAGCGAGTGCCGCAAAAATGAATGCGCTTATAGGAAGCACGCTATCTGGCGGTACCGCCGGGATTGTAACTCCGGCGACAATCGCTAAAGCAGCACCGAAAACCGCCCACGACGAAAGTCCCAATGTAAATGGACTGGCGAGTGGATTATTCAGAGTTGTTTGCATCTCTGCGCCAGCTAAGCCAAGTGCACCACCAGCTAGCAACGCTAATAGCGCAGACGGCAATCTTACTTCCCTAACAATTATACCGGTCGTTTCGTCCTGCGCGTTGCCAAGTAAACCTCGAACAGCGTCGCCAATAGACAACCCAGATGGTCCCGTAACTATGTCTGCAATAAAGGCCACAACTATTCCCGTAGTCAGCAATAAAAGCATTGCCAGTCGCCGCGCATGTAGCGCGCGGTAATCGGCAAGCACCTTTGTCTCGTTGATCACGGTAATGGGTTGCGCCGAAGGCTGAGGTTCCGGTGACATGTATGCTGTGGTAAAACGCTGTTCGCTGTCGTATTATCTAGCCGTGACGTCTTCTAAAGCAGTGGAGATCTGTGATAGGGCCATGTGGCCTTTCCGACCAAACGGACCGCACGAGCGATCACCTAACACTGACGCTAGTCAATGTAGTCCGGTGTCGCACTTCGCACTAAATGAATTAGACAATTCTACCGCTCATGTTTGGGTTGGGTCGCTAGATCTGCCCGACGAGGAGCTTGTCGCGATGCGTGCGACTCTCTCTGCTGACGAAGTCGCGCGCGCCGAACGGCTGGCTGGTGAGCGATTGCGTCATCGGTTTATAGCGGGTCGCGGAATCACTCGCCAGCTACTGGCTTTGTATTGTTCAGTTTCACCAGCTTCTCTGAGTTTTAAGTATGGAGCGGCTGGCAAGCCAGAGTTATTGCCGCCTTATGCAAATTTTCACTTCAGCGTATCGCACAGCGACAGTATGTACGCGCTATCTGTGAGTTTAGTGAGAACTGGAGTGGACATTGAGAAGGTGCGCACGTTTAGCGGTATGCAAGACCTTATTAATGAATACTTCGTGAATGACGCACCGGCTCGCGAAGAGAGTATAGAACAGTTTTTTTTCCGCAAATGGACTCATTACGAGTCGCTAATTAAGGCCTTGGGAGGTCGCGTTGGGGATTCAATCGCTAGTGCGTTGTGCGACTACTCTGTTCATACTGTCCGCCCTATCGATGGATTCATTTTGAGTGTCGCGTTGCAGCCAACAATTAAGAGAGTAATCGTGTATAGGGTAGCAAGCTAACTTCTTGCACTCGAAATTTAGCTGGGTTTGCTTTTTTGTTTGTTAACGATGCTGGTTGTTGCGTGTACTTCCCGTATTATGGGAAACGATGCCGGCTATTGCGTGGCTTTCCGCATTCTTGAAAATGGATAGCCGTTGCATCCGTTTCGCGGATTGGCCTTAATAGCCACGGATGTAGATTCTGCTTCGGCTTTTGACCTGGCTTGATAAGCGCTTAGACAGTAGGCCCACTTCCACGGCGACATGTCTTTAAGAGCAACCCAATCTATTCTTGTATAGAGCCCGGGTGCGAATGTGTTTGAGCTATCGTTTTTTGCAATTAGGTAGCTGCTGTCTGTGTTCCAGTAAAGGACGTTAAACCTACCGTGAGGTAGTTGGGTCCAGCTCGCGGAGTCAATTTGGTAGCTGTTGCCGTAGTCGTCTGTGAACGCGCCGATTAGGAACATGGGCGGCTTAGTAGCGACTGTAGGCTTCGCTATTTCCCGTGCGGGCTGGTTCGATGGGTCACGCGATGGTGTCGAAGCTAAGCAAGCGGTAAGAGTGGAGAGTGCGGCCAGATTTAGTGCGAACCGCAAGCGTGGTATCATGAGGTAATTGTGAGTTTGGTTGTGGTATAGTTGGTCGCGCGAAGACGCGAAGATGCGAAAGTGAACTATTTCGTAGATAGTAAATGAGGGTAGACATTATGGCTATGAATGCAAAGAGGGGCCGAGCGCTTGCTCGACCCCCCACCGCCCCGGTCCGGAGAGGACCGGCGCCTTAGATCACATTAGTTACAGACTGGCTCGCCTTCGGCGCCAGCTGTTACTGCGGAACCAACTGCGATGGTGCATGTCTGGCTTGTGCCACTATGAGTAGCGCCTGCACTCCAACCCGTAGCGGTGCCATTGAAAGTGAGGGCAACGCCCGATGAACCCTGCGGAGCTGTGTAGCCAGCGTAGCTATTGTTGTCTGAAAAGTATGCTTCTGCTGCTGAAACCATGTTCTTAAGATCTGACTTCATGGCGGTGATGTACGCCTTTTCCTTCGTATCCGAGAACTTCGGGATAGCGATTGCAGCAAGAATACCGATGATCACGACAACGATCAGGAGTTCGATGAGGGTAAAACCCTTGCGAGTACGCTTCATGTTTACAACTCTCCGTAAGTAGGGGACGTTCTACGAGGTCTCAGGCAGGAGGCCTCGCGACACCATGGCAATTGGCAACGTGCGGGCCACGCTTGCACCAACAAGCAAACTCATTGTGACACAATGACTTGTGTTATTCTATTGCACCGACACTCGGCGTTATGCATAGCGCGTTCTGCAAAAAGCATCGTGCTTTGCGAAATGGCCTTTTTGTCACACTTCCGCCTGTAAAACAGTGCGGCATTTCATGTGATACGCATACACTTTTCATTTGCTTTTACGCTTTACTCGTTGTGCCAAAACCAAACTATTCCTCACAGCAATCAACTAACGTTTAAAGCAACGTTAACAATAAAGCGGCAGCACATGCCTTATACATGTGCTGCCGCTCTTGCCTTCAATAAAGTTACTCGCCGTAGCGCGCTAACTTGCGATACAATGTCGATGGGTCAATACCAAGTGTCTCTGCAGCGCGGCTCTTGTTCCCACCTTCGTTAGATAACACCCATTGAATGTACGCACGCTCTATTGCCTCCAACGTTGGCGTAGTTGGAGTTTTCTCTGTCACCAATGCCTCGCCTCGTCGCTGCGTTACACGTTCGGGCAACGCCGTCACATCAATTACCGGTCCATCCGAGAGTATTACCGCTCGTTCTAATGCGTTCTCTAGCTCACGCACGTTTCCTGGCCACTGATACGCCATTAGAACGTCACGGGCGTCCTCAGAAAGTGTCTTCACATCCTCCTTCCGCAACGACGCTGTGCGCTGCAGAAATGACTCTGCCAATACAGGAATGTCGTCGCTGCGATGACGAAGTGGTGGAAGATGAATAGCGATAACGTTAAGTCTATAGAAAAGATCTGCGCGGAAACGTCCGCGTTTAATTTCCTCTTCTAAATCTCTGTTGGTCGCTGCTATAACACGCGCGTCAATCGCAATCGCGTCGGTTGCTCCAACTGGTATAACTTCTCGCTGCTGCAATACTCGAAGCAGCTTCACCTGCGTAGCTGCTGTAGTCTCACCTATTTCGTCTAGGAAGAACGTACCCGAGCCGGCTGCAGCGAATAGGCCCGCCTTGTCCTTTACAGCACCGGTGAAAGAACCTTTAACGTGACCGAAGAGTTCGCTCTCCAACAGCGACTCTGGCAATGCACCGCAGTTAATAGACTGGAATGGATTGTCAGTACGAGTTGAAAGTTCGTGCACGTATCGTGCAATTACTTCTTTACCAGTGCCAGACTCACCTGTTATTAGAACCGTAGAATCAGTCGGTGCAACCATTTCGGTAAGACGTAGAACTTCTATCCACGATTTACTACGACCAATGGGGCGACCGGAAATAGAACGTTCTCTGCGCTTTATCTCCTGTCGCAACACCTGATTCTCAGCGCGTAGCTTGCGATGTTCTAACGCGCGTCGGAGAATGGTAAGTAGCTCTTCGTTACGAAATGGCTTCTGTATGTAATGAAACGCACCTTCGTTTACGGCCTGCACAGCAGACTGTAACGATGCCTGCGCAGTCATAAGAATAACCGGCACCTCTGCATCAATGGCTTTGGAGGCAGAAAGTACTTGAACACCACCGGCGTCCGGCATGCGCACATCGGTAAGCACAAGATCCGGACGAATCTCTTGCAACCGTTCAATTCCCTGTTTCCCACTTTGCGCTGTGTACGGGTTAAAGCCTTCAGTGCGCAAAAGGATACGTAATGATTCGAGAATGCCAGACTCATCGTCAACTACAAGAATGCTCGGCTTGTTCTCCATCGTTGAAATCACACCGAAGCTCCTTGGACCTGAGCGTTCACGACTCTGCTTTCGATACTATCTGCTCTCATGGCAATGTCAGGGAAGACATCTGTGTCGGTATCCTCATAGCCTGATACAACGGCGGGGAGCAACACAGTGAAGCGTGTCCCCTTGTCTAGGTGATCTACATACACGGCGCCGTTGTGCGCTTCGACGGCACGATGTACCACCGAAAGACCGAGCCCCGAACCACCAACACGTCCGGTAACAAATGGATCGAATAAGCTTTCGCGTACTTCGAGGGGAACGCCGGTGCCGTCGTCTGTAACTGTTATTCGGATCGTCGGAGCAACTGAGACAGCGCCCGGAGCCGCACTTTCACTAGATATGTCAGTTGTTGCCACTACTGTAACGCTACCCGCGCAGGTTGTTCCAATAGCCTGTACCGCATTCAGCATGAGGTTAAACAGAGCCCTGTGCAACAGGTCTTCATCGCCCTCTACCAACAGAGGCGTGTCACAACGCACCACGAGCTCAATATCGGGCGACCGAGATGGATGTGCACCGACGGATGCGGACGCAGCGTGAGCGACTGCCGATATATCTACCGCAGATGTTCGCGTAACTCGTGCACGTGCAAAGTCTAAAAACTCGCTTAACAGCCTGTCGAGTCTATCCGCTTCACGTACCGTTAGGTTGTAAAGCGTCCGCTCATCGTCGTCTACATCGGAGAGCTGCAGTCGGCGTGATGCTAGCTGTTCAGTTGCAGAACGAATAGATGCAAGCGGATTTCTTATCTCGTGCGCTAGCGATGCGCTGAGCGCAGTAACGGCCTGTAAACGTTCAGTCCGAACATGTAGCTCCTGAACGCGCTTGGTATCTGATATGTCCTGGAAAATTGCAGTTGCGGTTTGGCCATGTCCGTTGGTGTCATGCTCAATGGTCGTCGTAGTAACACCAATCGAAATAATATCGTCACCTTTGCGAATCGTCCCTTCTGCTCGTGTCGTGCGTTTACCTTCGCGCGCGGAACGTTCAAGCAGCGTCGCTATCTCGGGAGAGATTTGTCCAAGAGTGGAAAGCACGGGCCTTCCAACCAAGCTTCTAAGGTTTATCCCGAGTAGGTCGGCTGCCGCTGGGTTTGCATATAGTAGCCGCCCATTCGAATCGACCGTTACGATACCGGAACGAATCGTACGTAATATGTCGGCTGCTTCCAACTGAACTTTCACCAGCTTTGCAGCTAGGAGCTCTCCGGTGGGCCCCACACTACGAAGTCGTGCCGCAATAGCTTCCGCACCTATTCCTACGGTTAGGAAAAGGGCGGTTTGTACGGCCATAACTAAATGTGGCTCTTCCCCACGTATCACCAGCAAGTCGGTCAGGTACAGTGCGCAGGATAGGGCAGCGACCACGTAGCCACTACGACGGCCGAGCATGAGGGCGGATGACGCAATTACAAGTACGTAGAGGGCCGCAAACTGAGAGCTCCACCCCCCAGTGATGTGAACAATTGCCGTAACCAGTAGCAAATCCACGCCAGTCTGGACAGCGAAGTAAAACTCATTCAACGGCTTACGGTAGAATTCTGAATAGACGGCCGATACGGCGGTTACTGACGCGGCTGCAGCGAACGCCAGTGTAGCTACGAGTGTTTGGGCCGGATCGGCCTTAGTCCAAGCAAACGAGGCTGCTACAAGTATCGCGCACACAAGCACCCCCCTGCCCAGCCAGACCCAGCGCAAAACGCGCTGCGGATCTACCGAAAAGGGGAGCGTAGGTGACGATAATGCCGGAGTGTAACGCAACTGTCTAGGAACCGGTCGCTAAAGGGCTGACAGGCAATATGGGTGGCCCGAGAAAACGCAAGAGAGGCGAAATGCTCGACAGTCTTGCAGATTGCATTGTTGAGACGAGCAAGACGCCCGTCCGTTTCCTACTTATATGCCCATAGACCCCGCAACAACTCACGAGATCACCGTAGGTGGAAGTGCATTCATGTTGGGTGCAGTTCTTTTCCTAGTCCTTCTTAACGGCTTTTTTGTTGCGTCCGAGTTTGCGCTCGTTGCGGCGCGGCGCAGCAAGGTCGAGCAGATGGTATTGGAAGGTGACAAGAAAGCTGTTGTCGTACAAAAGGCACTTACACAACTCGACAGGTACATCTCAGCTACTCAGCTAGGCATAACACTCGCGTCGCTTGCTCTTGGTTGGATTGGTGAACCAGCGGTTGCCGGCTTGGTAGACCATCTGCTACAAAAGGTTGGGATAAATCCGAAGCCGGGTGCCGTACATACGGGTGCGGCCATCGCTGTGGCATTTTTGACGATCACATTCCTTCACATCGTGTTTGGTGAACTTGCACCTAAATCGGTTGCACTCGCCAAGCCGGAAGGGGTAAGCCGTGTTATCGCCTCTCCCTTGATTTTATTCTCGCGGATTATGTCGCCGTTCATTGCGTTTTTGAACGGTACGGCAAATAGGCTTCTAAAAATTGTGGATATTGAGCCGGTTGGCGAGAGCGGACACGTTCACTCACCTGAGGAGCTTCGTTTACTAGTAATGCAAGCACGCGCACACGGAACGCTTGCTGAAAGCGATTCTCAGATGCTTGCAGGTGTATTCGACTTTCACAACAAGAAGGCGCACGATGTAATGCGTCCTCGTACAGAGATGGTGGCTATCTCAGTTGATATCGACAACGAGGAACTTGTTGAAACGCTCCGCAGCGAGCGCTATTCGCGTTATCCGGTGTACCGAGAAACATTTGACGATATCGTGGGCGTATTTCTCGCTAAGGATTTTTGGTTACATGAGAATCCAAGTGAGTTTGTGTTAAGCGAACATCTTCGCGATCCATTGTTTATTCCTGCGACTCGCTCAGCGGAGCGTGTGCTGGACGATTTACGTAAAACACGTGCACACCTCGCGGTTGTTCTAGACGAGTATGGTGGAACCGCCGGAATAGTCACTATGGAAGACTTGGTAGAAGAGGTAGTGGGAGACATCGCGGACGAGTACGATCCATTTTCGCGTGACGCTCTTCTATTCGACGGCATTTTGGAGTTGGCAGGTTCTATGTCACTCGTCGACGTGCGCTCCGACCATCACATTCCTCTCCCCGAAGGGGATTGGTCTACCTTGGGCGGCTACGTATTCGGAGTACTCGGCAGGCTTCCCCATGTAGGCGATCGTGTTGCCTACTCTGGAGGAGAGCTTGAGGTAGTAGCAATGGACGGCCGTCGCGTAGCAGCTGTTCGCGTTCACAAACGCACCGAGTCGGCGTCACCGGCTAGCAACTAGAATGGCTGATTTAGCTATCGCTGATAGCGATGACGCACTCGACGTAGCTGTCGGTGTGCGCATCGCTGCCAGTGAGCTCGATGTACAAGCGATAACAGGCAGCGGACCAGGTGGTCAGCATGTGAACCGTAGCGCGACACGCATTGCGCTGCGGTGGAATGTGCTGCGCTCTAGGTCAGTTTCAGATGAGCAACGTTCACAAATTCAAACTTCGCTTTCTACGCGAATTGACAGCGATGGATGGATACGAATTGTATCGGGTGACTTCCGAAGTCAGCACCAAAATCGAAAGGCGGCACGTGAGCGCCTAGCGAAACTCTTGGCACGAGCGCTGATCGTCCCGCGTAAAAGGCTTGCTACGCGCCCTACAAAAGCATCTGTGGAACGCAGGTTAAACGACAAGCAGAAACATTCTGAAAAGAAACGTATGAGGCGTATTGAAGACTGAGGAGTGCGCGTACCACTGAGAGTGTTCTCGGTGCAATGCGAGGCTTACACCGAGAACTTACTCTGGCTGTTTTCAACTGAGGCGATTGTTGTCTAGAAGGTCACAACTGATACGCCCGCAAAGTACGTGACAAAATCTGCGCGCCCGCGAATAGGTACGGGCGGGCGGTCATTCTCGAAAGCGTCACGCACGCGATCGTTATTGAGGTAGCTCGCGTTATCATGCCTCAACGCACGTGCCCCTAACTCGAGCCTTACTGGGTGACGTCCGTCCTTAACTTTTATGTAAAGCCCAGCGGCGGCGCCATACGCCATAACCACGTCGCTGGAGTTAGTAGAACTAGCAAACGGATCGTTTTCGTTGTTACTACCTTCAACAGAACTGGACGTCCAAAAAACGGAGAAACCTCCGAGCAACGATACATACGGCATAATGCGCCCAGTTGGTCCCAGCAGTTGAGGCCCAGTAACGAAGGAGAATATGCTGCTCGTAGTGTTCAGTTCCAATTGAATCAAACCGCCCGTGCCCGAGAGCGGGATTCTGCGGCTACTGCTACCGTAGGTGACCACACCTAAGTCAGTACGCCAATTCAGCGTAGACGAGGGCTCCATGCGTAGTAAGAAGCCCGCTCCGACGCCATAGCCTGTGCCCGTGTTCTCACCAAACGTGCCCTGAGGACGAGTAACCTGCAAATTGCCATGTGTACTAACCACGCCGGTCGGAATGCGCTCTTGGGCACGAGCCTGCACCGGTGACAGCGTGAAGGCTGCCAAAATAGCAAGCGATGAAAGTGCCAGCGAACAGTTTGGGGCGCCTAGCCTGTTAAGCATAAAGGATACCTTGCTATGGAAACGTGGGCCGCGTAACAGTGATTGTTGCCGCTTGAGACCGTGTGAGGCATAATTCAGACCACTGACGTCGTGCGCGCAAGTAGTTGCAGGCCATGAATATACGTACGAATATACATATCGGGTTACAGAAGTATGTATCAGCATTGTGACAAACGGTCGTCCAGCGGTGGTGACATTAGTAGTATGCAGTAGTAGAGGTTTGCTGCGTACACTTGCAGCCTGTTGGATAACACTTTCACCGCCAGCCTCTAGTTTCTATCACCTTCGCACAGGCCTATTCCGCACATGACAGCGTGGTCCAGAGAAACCGGCATATGACACCCCTGACACAGAAAACTATAGATCTCTCAGTTCCTGTCGAAGCAGGTGAAATAGTAGAGCTGTTGCCAAAGGTACTGGATCTTCCTGCAGAAGAAGGCGCGCATGTAGTGGCATTACATTGGTTCCATCAGCTTTCGGAACAGCGCAATCTGTGGAAACAGATCGCGGAGGCATCTGAGAGCGAAGCAGATACATCTAGTAACGCCGCGAGACTTTCGGAGTCGCGTAGCTGCCTACACAAAACGCGCGTTGCACTTAGGCGGCTTAGAGCTATCGGTAAGGAGCATAAGCTAGAACTCGATGGCGTGTTTACAACTCGCGTGCAGAACGCACTTCGATCGCTACACCGCGCGACTAGCATGTTGCGCGACACAGATGTCCAACTAGAGTGGCTTGACGCAGAAATTGATACATTACCGGAAGCAGCCAGAGAGCAAGCGGTACAACTCAAATCGCGGCTATCAGCCGACTCGGACAAGTACATCGCGCGCATAGAAGATCACTTCGTTAGCTATTTTGACACAGTTTCTTCGAAACTTCATCAACGCTTGTCACAGTATCATTGTGATCTACGAATTGGACAGCGAAGATCTGCTTCCCCCCGATATGCAAACGCGGTAGCAGAACGTTTGGAGTTGAATGGTGAGAAGATCCACAGTGATATCGAATCACTTTCTACGAGGGCGAAGCGTGTTAAGGCATCGCGCTCTGGCGAACAGTTACAAGACCGCTTGCATCGAATTCGCTTGCGCATAAAGAGACAGCGAGCGTTACTTGCTCCTGTAATGCAGAGGAATGAAGTGTTGGCTGCTCTCTATCACTCTTCGACTGGCGCTCAAGACACATTGGGTGCAATGCGAGATGCCGAACAGCTTGCAGTTATTTCCGAACGCAGCGAGTTTTTGGAGTTGGCTGAGGTACTACGCCATATAGAGAATGCGAACACAGAGCTGTTTCTAACTGAGTGGGGGAACGCAGGCACCGCTGATTTGGTGAAACTGCATCAAGATGCCGTTATTGCACTTCAAACCATTGCAGATGAAGCGCAGGCTACTGCGATTGCGCGTCAGCACAACAATGGCTTGCCTATGGAGTACGAACGAAAGTTCTTGCTAAGAAGCATCCCGCCGGAAGTAGCTGATGTGTCACCGATGTATATAGAACAGGGATGGGTTCCGGGGAGAACTTTACGTGAAAGGTTACGCCGCACTGAGTATCCTGACGGTCGTGTGTCCTTTACTAGGACTGTTAAACTTGGTAGGTCAGAGGCACGCATTGAGATCGAAGAGGACACCGACGACAGCATTTTCAGCACGATGTGGCCGCTTACGTCTAGTGCTCGTATTCGCAAACATAGGCATGTGCTACGCGACAGGATACACGACTGGGAAGTCGACGTGTTTTGTGATCGCGAATTGATTTTGGCTGAGGTAGAACTTCGCTATGAAACCGAACCAGTACAAATGCCATCTTGGCTCACCCCTTACCTTGTGCGCGAAGTTACAGGTGACCCAATGTACGTGAACTCGCGGATGGCGCGCGCTGAAACTACTGATTCGAAGCAGAACGCAAAGGAATGACACTGCTGGTATCGCTGCTACCGATTCGTGACCGCCGCGAACGAATCGCTGGGTTCGAACTTTCGACTGCTCCCGCAGCAGACGCCGATTCGGCGTCGGAAGCCGACGTTCACGCACGCAGTACGCTTGATCTAGTTCCCGCATACTCTAGGCTATGTGGTAGATCTTTACTTGTGCCAGTTACGCCGGCGGTACTTCGCGATGTTTCGCTCGCACGTTTTGCTTCGCTAGATGTCACCCTACTTGTAGCAACAGAAGCGCTTGACGATTCTGCAACTAGGCGTGCTGTAGAAAGAATTATTGGCAATGGTACTAGGGTTGCGCTTGACGGTTTCCCAGACGGCGATCCACTGCCGTCTTCGATGTCAGGAGCCATTGTCGCTATCGACTCTAAGCGCGTAGCACGCGATGTACTGGCGCGCCGCATACGAACGCTCGCTGATGCGGGACTTAGACCTATGCTGCGCGGAGTAGATGATAGAGCAGCACGACTGCACTCACTGGCACATGGCGCATCGCTTATTAGCGGTCGTCAACTCGCGCGTGGTGCGTCTGTTCGCGAGGATACTAGTGCTTTAAACAGCATAGTAGGAGCAATAAAAATTTTGGCTCTCCTTGCAGACGGCCGCCCTGCTGACAGCACATTCGATCGTTACGTAGAAAATGATGAACGCATGAGCGCCATGCTGCTTCGCGCAGCATCGTCCGCAGCTGTAGGCGTACGCAATGCGCGGTCGGTAACTCACGCTATCTCCGTGCTCGGCCGCGATGTAGTACTAGACAACTTGGCCATCTCAGCGTGTCGACTGCTGGGGGAAGCGATGCACGATCCGGACTTCGCATTAGCAGCTCTTAGACGTGTGTACTTCTGCGACCAGATTGGTGCGAGCCTAGATCCAGCTCCGCACCCGCGTGCGCGTGTTGCCGTAGCGTTGCTTTCTATGACAGAGTTTGCTCTGGCCGAATCGCCATCCGTGTTAGCGCACTCTCATTTTGGCGACAGTGCGATGATTGTACGCGAGTCGTTAGTTGGCAGAACCCAACCACTCGGTCAAATGCTCGACATGGCCGATGCTATTGACTACGGATGGTGGTCAGATCTTCGTCAACGAACTAGCTCTTCCGGGATAGCTCTGTCGGTGGTGTCGGATGCATACAGAGAGGCTTGGCGAAGAGCGCGTGAGGATCTCGCATTGCTTTCATCGTAGAAATGGTTACGTATTAGGAATGTCTTCTCACGCACTTAGCTATCTCGAAGAACGTTTTGCCGCCGACGCAGAGGCGTTGCGCGAGCGCGCGTCGAGCGTTGGTGCGGGAAAGGCGGCCGGAGGTCCCGATGCCAAAACGTCATTACAGATGGCAGACGCATGCGAAGTTGTTATAGGGCTGGTTGCTACTATTCCTAGCAGCTCTGACAATATCTCTGAGCGTCTTCGTGAACTTATTGAGACGCTGAACTCGTTGGCAACCAAGAACAGCTCGGTGCCTGCGGTTAAAGCTGTATACGCAGGCGCGGCGACGCGTGTTATGCATGTAATTGACGCCGACCAGAAGGCGGCGAAGGTATCCGGCTCCAACATCGAAGGCGGCAGCAACCAATAACAATGGGTGACCAGCCTACAGGGAAAGTTCGCCTAGACAAATGGCTGTGGGCCGCGCGTTTCTACAAGACGAGGAATCTTGCTGCTGAGGCAATAGATGGCGGGAAGATCGACGTAAATGGCGACCGCGCTAAACGCTCTCGAATAGTTCAGGCCGGTGATCGCATTGAGGTTCGAAACGGCCCGTTTGTGTGGCATGTCACCGTTGTGGAAGCAGCCATGAGGCGCGTAAGTGCACAGTTGGCGCAGGCTTTCTACACGGAAAGTGCGGAAAGCTTACAGAGGCGTCGGGAAATCGAAGAACAGCTGAAAAGTCAACCTCGAATATTTGCGTATGGTGACAGCAAGCCGGGCAAGCGCGACCGGAGGGCCATTAGGAAGATGAAGGGGGATTTTTAGTCAAAGCGTGATCAAAGTGTGATCTGTGTAACAAAATGTGCGAGAAAATGGAGGTAGATGTGATTTAAATTTGGTTAACGGATTAAATCCGGCACACGCATTGCTTGTTCAGTGTATCAGATGGAGCGATGCGGAGGCTGTGTTGTCAGCCGATATTGAAGCCGCGACTCCTGCTACCATAGCCCAACACATATGCGGATACTGGTCATAAACGACGATAAAGCCGTTGCTGAGCTCGTGCGACAGATGCTTGTCGATGAAGGATATACAGTCGAGGCTGCCTACGATGGAGCGCAGAGCATTTCAGGCGTAAGCGAGGATAGCTACGACGCTATCATTCTGGAGAGCCGCCAAGGCGGCACTGGTGCCATTTCCGTACTGCATGAGCTAAGCAACTCTGGAGTCAGTACTCCTGTAATTGTTAGCTCAGACAACTCAGCGCCAGCAGAAGTTGTTCGCCTATTAGATGCAGGTGCTGATGACTTTATTCAGCGGCCAGTACCTAAAGAAGTGCTTGCAGCGCGAGTCCGTGCTGTTACTAGGCGAGCTCAGCTGCACCGTTTAAACAAAATTACGGTTGCCGACCTTATCATCGATCGCCTACGGCACGAAGTGCGGTGCAACGACGAAGTAGTCTCTCTTACTGCTCGTCAGTATTCACTACTCGAATACTTAGCAATGCGCTCAGGTGAACCCGTTAACCGAACAGAGCTATTAGAGCAGGTGTGGAAGATTAATTACGATCCCGGCTCTAACGTGGTAGATGTACATGTCGCTCAACTTCGCAAACGTTTGAGAGAAGCAGGAAGCAAGGCTGACGTGCGTACCGTTCGCGGAACAGGCTATAAGCTGTCTGCTTAACTTTCGGGCGGGTTAGTATGCTCTATCAAGAGGCGTTGTACGACATCGTGCAGCGCCTCTTGTACAGCTGAACCATTCATTTCTACGTATGTAGTGCCTTCGACTCTGTATGAAAGTGACACGATAGGAACATCTGAATTCAGCTCTCGAATACGTTCCACAAGCTTCTCTGCATTTGAGTGACTCTCGCCAGCTACAACAACAATGTTAAACTCGTAGCGAGCTTTAAGCTGTTTCGCCGCCTCCGCCATCGTTGACGCAGAATGTGCGTTTATTCCGCATGAGTTGAACAGCGAGGTAGCTTCGCGTCTAACGCGACTATCTGGGCATATAACGAGGACTCTCCCCTTAGAAGCTAGTCGCGAACTATCGTCAACCATTGTTACGGTGACGCAGAGATAAACGAACTTATCAGCTCGGCGAGTAGCTCCCTATTTAATTGATGCCCGCCTGAGAATGAACGAAACTCTGGCGTAACACCACTGGAGGTAAAGCCGTCAATAATTTTTGCGATGATTGCTGGCGGAAGAAACTCATCGCGATCGCCAGCTACGTATGTAAAAGATGAATGCTTAACGACTGCCGCGAACGCACTCTGATCTATGTCCGTTGCAGTACCTCCTGCCCAAAACACCACGTGTCTCGGACGTACCGCCCCCTTCATGATCCAACGCATCGCGGTTGCAACGCCTTGCGAAAACGCCAGAACAGTCGTTTGCGGGCGTGAAGACGATCCTGATTCTTCTACTACGTCTCGATGAACCGCATCAAGCCAAAGATTCGCATCAATGATCTCGTGCTCGCGATCTTCACGTGTAAGCCAAGCGGCGCCGATTCGATCCATGTGGCGCCGGTCGGGAGTGACTGGCGCCAAGTAGAACCTGTTTAGTGCTTCTGGAGCAACAACGCACATACCGTTTGGGATAAGTCCATCAAACGGTTTAAGAAATGATGCAGCAAGCTGCCCGTATCCGTGGAGTGCGAAGCAAACATGACTCGCGTACGTTGGGTGAGTACCGGCCCAGTGATACCGCCCCGTTTTTACGGTTTGACGGAATACTGTCTCGATACTGCTACTTTCGTCGCTCAGCTCTCTTCTCCGGCAACCAACGCCACAGCAGAGATCTCTACCATTATTCCCCTAAGCGACGCTCCAACCACCGCACGAGCCGGAAAAGGCGCTTCGAAGATCGTTCGATAAATGCGATCAAACTCTCCCCAGTTTTTCTCGTCCTCTAGGTATACCGTGACAGAAACGATATCGCGTAGCGACGAATTGGCTACATTCAGCACGCGCTCCAAGTTGGCAATTGTGAATCTAGTTTGCTCCTCGAAGGTCGAGCCTATAATCTCTCTTGTAGCTGGATCGCGGGGCGTTTGTCCGGAGACGAAGATAAGGTTGCCTGCCCGTACTCCCGGCGAGTAGGCTCCAGCAGGTGGAGGCAGGTCCGGGAGTACAACTGGTGTCCACGACCGATCAGATTCGCTCATAGTTCCGGTAAGGTGAGGTTAGGTGATGACGTTGCTTCTCGACCAGCTTGAAACGCCGGTTCCGATTGTCGACATGGATCGACTATCGGTAAATCTCGACCGTATGGCCGCATATGCAACCCTTCACGGGCTGCGTTTGAGGCCACATGTGAAAACTCATAAGTCTCCGCGCATAGCTGCCGAACAGTTGAGGCGCGGTGCAGCGGGCGTAACTTGTGCAACCTTACGGGAAGCGGAAGTAATGTCGGAAGTATCCGATGATATACTCATTGCTTATCCGCCTGTTGGAGCAGCAAGGCTAGAGCGACTAATGAAACTAGATCCCGATGTCACAGTGGGCGTCGCCACTGATAGTGCTGAGGCTTTGTCGGCGCTCTCGATTGCCGCACGTCTGGCCCGCAGAGACTTCGATGTTTACGTGGAAGTGGACATGGGAATGAAACGTGTCGGTGTCGCGACACCGCAGGAAGCAGTTCGAATTGCGCAGCACATTACTGAGACATCGTCGTTGCGTTATGCAGGGCTACTTTTTTATCCCGGTCATATCCGTGCAAATGTTGCTGAGCAAGGTGGCGCGCTCGCAGATCTAACGGCGCGACTTGGCGACTACATTGGTACACTTACCAACGCCGGACTTCCGCCGCAAATCGTAAGCGGTGGATCTACGCCTGCTGCGTGGAGAATGCATGAGATAACTGGAGTGAACGAGGTGCGCCCCGGCACATACGTATACAACGATAGGACGACTGCTCAGATTGGTGCGTGCGATTGGGACGACTGCGCCTTAACAGTTCTTGCAACAGTTGTTAGTACGGCTGTTGAAGGACAAGCCGTGGTAGATGCAGGGGTAAAAGCACTTGGTAGAGAGCCGCTGCGCGCAGACGGGGATGGGTATGGTGCTCTGCTGGACCGACCCGAAGTAACTGTTGCTCGAATGTCAGAAGAGCATGGAGTTTTGGATCTGTCGCGCACCGAGTGGCGCCCGCGTATCGGGGATCGCGTACGGATCGTACCGAACCACGTTTGCATAGTCGTTCATCTTTTCGATGAAATAGTTGGCGTTCGTGGTGAAACTGTAGAAACGAGGTGGCCCGTTGCAGCACGTGGTCGTGGAGGAGCCGGCGACATTATTAATCACAATCACACACCGCAACGCCCGCGCGTTGTGTGACCACCGCCGCCGCCACCACCACCTGCCCCCCACGTTCGGTGAGCTTCACTGGCGCAGTGCCAACACGTCGTATTCTACTTGTCGACGCGGACGCATTCTTTGTTGCCGTTGCGCGTCTCGAAGACCCTGAGGTCGCGGGCAAAGCGCCATACCTTATTGTTGGCGGGCGTCCAGGGTCACGTGGAATAGTTTGTAGTGCCTCATACGAGTGCAGAGCGTTTGGCGTGCGCTCTGCGATGCCTGTATCTCAAGCCTTGAGGCTATGCCCTGAAGCCCTGTGCATTCCAGTACCCCGCCATGCGTGCTCTAAGCGAAGCCGCGAAATTCGCGACGTGCTGTCGATCTTCTCTCCGGTTGTCCAAGCGGCGAGTATAGATGAATGGTACTGTGATATGAGTGGTACAGAGGATTTATATCACAACGAGTCTCTTAGTGAAACGGCTCACAAAATGCGAAACGCCGTTTTTAAGGCCACCGGACTAAATGTTTCGATTGGAGGCGGAACGTCTAGGTTGGTAGCGAAAGTTGCAGTCGAGCGTGCAAAGCCTAAACCTGGTACAAATGGTAACGGAGTTTTGTGCGTTGATCCCGGCGACGAAGAACCGTTCCTTTCTACATTCCGCCTATCCGATTTACCAATGGTTGGCCCGCGTTTCGCAGCATCACTTGAACGTTCAGGACTTGTAACGATAGCTGAAGCCCAACAATGGTCTGAGGAGCGTTTAGTTTCTAGGTTCGGTAGTCGAGCAGGAAGCTGGCTATACCGTCGCGTACGTGGCATCGACGAAAGCGCGGTCTCACCACGCGATGCGCAAAAACAGGTTAGTAGAGAAGACACATTTGCAGTTGATATTACGGATAACGATGTAATTGAGCGCGAACTGCTTCGTTTGGCAGTACGAGTTTCAGCTGACTTGCGCAAACTGGGGCTACGTGCGCGCACGATCACGGTCAAGCTCCGCGATAAAGACTTCAGGACGCGGTCCGCACGACGAACTCTTCTAGCACCTGTAGAAACAGAGCGATCGGTCGTTTCGACTGCGCGAAAACTACTTGCCAAACTTCGGGCCGAACGTCGTGTTCCGGTGCGTCTCCTTGGAATAACATTGTCTCACTTCGAGACCGATGCGGGTCCCGGTCGCGACACTCAGTTGGCGTTATTTCCAGAAACCAAGGTAGCCTCTATTGACCCCGACCCAATTGAAGGGGTACGCGACTTAGCACTTACTAAGGCACTTGACCGAATTCGTGGCCGCTACGGTGCCGGCTCCATTATCCCTGCGCGTCTTCTCGAAACCGGTAACGAACCGGGTCCTAGAGTCGAAGAATAGGGCGCTCCACTACCAGCGAGGCGCGATGGGCCTTAGCTTCTTTCCGTCCGCCCTAGCTAAAGATGCTTGGGCAGACGCGCTGAGAGTAACCGATGGAGCCTACATGAGCAAAACATACAACCCGAATCGCGAAGGATGGGGCTTTGCCTCAGTGGTATGCATTATCACTGCTGCGATGGCCTTTACTGCCTATACAATTCACACTAACACGTACAGGCATCCTCGCGACCCGATGGCCAAGCAGGTTTACCATGAACGCGACGCAGCCAATGCGGCTGACGCGTCACATGGCGGCGGCCACTAGGCGTCCCCCCCCCGCACCTTTTAGTTTTTTGCTACCCTAAGGGTAAACCAGAAGCAGCTCCCTTCCCCTGGAGTACTGTCTACTCCAATGGTCCCGCCGTGCGCTTCTACAATTCCCTTAGCTATGTACAAGCCGAGGCCCGATCCAGCGCGCAGTAGCCTCGGCGCTTGCCAATAGCGTTCGAACAGTCGCGGTAGGTCATCATTCTCAATGCCCGGCCCGGAATCAGCAACTTGAATTTTCACTTCTGTATTGTCTAACACCTTTACCGTTAACTGCACCTCACCACCTGATGGTGTGTACCTAACGGCGTTGCCGAGCAGGTTTGACAGTACCTGCAAAACACGCGCTCTGTCAGCAACAACGATGGGCAGTTGGTCTGGAATGACTGCGTTAAACTCAATCGAAGCAGCATGCATGTGGTGACCAAAAATGTCCGTTGCTTCCAACAGAATTGACTCCAAAGGCTCAGGCCGTGCATCGATTCGCAAACGTGACGCGCTTATTCGGGTAACATCTTGTAGGTCCTGAATAAGACGATCTGCTTGCCTTGCGGCCGACCTCACTGCTTCTAACTGTTCACGCTCTACCGATATCGTTCGTGCGTCCTCGTCTTGCGACAGCAACGCACCTGTTAGCATGACAATAGCATTAACTGGATTTCGAAGGTCGTGTGAAACAATCGCCAACATCTCTTCACGCTCTCGTACCGCTTGCCTCGCTTCCTGATAGAGCCGCGCGTTCTCTAGCGCGAGCGCCGCGAGGCCAGCGAACTGCTCTGCAACGTGAACCTCTTCAGCTGAGTGCTCTACCGAACGAGTGCGTACAATATGCAGTGCTCCAATCGTTCGTCCTCGCGCACGCAGCGGGACGAGGAGAATTGCTGACGCACCTAACGAGTTTACCAATGCACGATCATCAGCATCGGTAAAGTTATCGTCAACCCACTTTTCGACATCTGAAATACGCTGTGGTTCGCCCTCGTGTGCAATTCTAGCACCGCTCGACGCAGGCGGCATGTCTGTATAAACAACAGTCTCACGCGATACTATCTGCGCTAACTCTGTTACAGTCGGATCACGATGTGCCGCCGCAACTCTGCGCATTGACCCTTCAGTTGTAATTAGCTCCAGCATACTCCACTCACCGAGCACTGGCAGCGGTATTTCTGCGATAGTCGCGAGCGTCGAATCGACATCTAGCGAGGCAGCGAGTACCCAACCCGCCATAGCTAGCAAGCGTTGACGTTCTTCAGTTCGCTGACGTTCGCTTATGTCGCGCAGCATTACCATGAATGTGCGCTCGCCATCAACTGTAACTCGTGATATCGAAGCTTCGGCCGGGAACTCTTCCCCAGTTTTACGAAGGCCAGCTATCGCACGCCGTTCGCCCATCCGCCTTGCTTCCTGCGGCCCTTCAGCAAAGGTTCGCAGATGCCCGCGGTGTGCGGCTCTAGCGACCATAGGCAAAAGGCGATCAAGCGGCTGCCCCAACATTTCGTTTTCGGTCCATCCAAAAATCGACTCAGCTCCGCGATTGTATCGAACAATGCGAAATGTGTCATCTAACGCAATAATCGCATCTGCCGAAATATCGATAATTGCCGATAGCGCAGCATGTGAATGCTTCTGTGCAGCTACCGGCGCGTTGGGTGTATGTGCTGTTGGCATATCGCTGTCGAAAGTTACACGACAGCGAAAATCTTGCTAGGAGACGCAGACTCGGACGTTACCGCTTTGCTTTGCTTTATACAGCGCCTTATCTGCACGTTCAACCCACTGCTCCAACTCCTCGTGCCGCGAAAGTTCAGCTATACCAACCGATACACCAACCTGAAACTCCATTGCAGGGTGAGGCGCTGGCATTTCAGCAACCTGTTCCATGAGCCTCATGCCTAATGTTTGCGCAACCTTCTCGTCGGTGTTGTTTAGTATCACCGCGAACTCGTCACCGCCGTATCTACACACCACGTCAGTTTGACGAAGGAAAACTTTGCTTAGGCATTTTGCGACGTTGCTTATAAAAGCATCGCCCGCGAGGTGGCCATACATGTCGTTAACCATTTTTAGTTTGTCACAGTCAATCATTAGCAGAGCGACCGGCGCTCCACCCAACGAGAATAGCTGAATCGAACGTGGCGCCATCACATCAAATAGTTTTCTGTTGCCAACACCTGTGAGCTGATCTGTTGTAGTTTCGCGGCGTGCGTCTTCGAGCTGACGACCAAGTTTGTCCAACTTGGTGGCGAGCGATGCGTATTGTTCGCGATGATGCTCGCGGCGTGTTTCCAACGCGGATTCAATAGCGTGTACTGCTCCTAGTACTTCCTGCTTTATGGAGCCGGTTTGTAAACGTGTAATTGCATGACGCGCACGTTCCATTTGTTGTTCTGCTAGCGTATCAGTAGTATGCTCGACACGCACGGCTTTGTGCACAGTTTCAACGCATGCCCAAAGCGCTTCACGCAGCTCACCAATCGCGGCGTCAACGTAGTGATGCTCGTCTCGTCTCTGCTGCGCAACGGCGCGAATTAGTCCTGTCCAATCGCGATCTCCCACTCCAACCGCACTTTTTCCTTCGGATGCCGAAACTGGTATGCCGAGTGTCGCATGACGTTGCCAAGCCCCGAACACGTCCGCACTCTCGTCGGCGTTACGCTGAGGCAAATCAATAGGGTACCGCGACAACGCCGCGAGAACGCCGCCGATTGCGTCGATTACAAGCCCGACAGTGTCTGCAGAATCGCGACTGGAGATCGCTGCAGTTCTGAGAGGAGTTGGCGCCTTACCTTGCTTACCACCGGGGATCGCCTTAAGCACCGGCGGCGTAGGAGAATTTGCGCTCTCCGAGCCACGTCGCTCGGCGGAGGGGGTATTCTCCTTGAATCTCTTGAAAAACATGGAGTCTGTTAGGAGGGTGTGTTCCCTCTAATGTCGGCAGATCACGCTTACCTGTTTAATTCCGTTCGCAGCCAAGCACGGATCGTTACAAAGCGCGCCTAGTCGATTAAAACTCCTCTACTGAGTGCGCCATAATTGACGAGCTTCCGGCCTGAATGGCCAAAAGAAGTCGCGCAGTATCGGGAAGTAGGCGCTGCATGAAAAACCGCGCGGTAAGCACTTTGGCCTTTAATAGGGCGGCGTTGTCACCACCGGCCGCAAGCTTCTTTTGAGCCGCTATTACCATCTTCATCCATTGCCAAGCCACCGCCGTATAGCCCATTAAGAGCAGATAATCCGAGGCAGCCGCAGCCGCCTCGTTGGGGTCGGCGGAACCTCGCTCTGAAATAAACATGGTTGCCTTTTGTAACCGCAAAAGCGATTCAGCAACCGGCTTAGCAAACTCTTCGACGTTTGCATCTTTTAGTGCCGCATCCACGTCGCTCCGAACCATCGCAAGGAAACGACGAACCAGCCTGCCGCCTTCCATGGGAAGCTTTCTACCTACAAGATCGAGTGCCTGAACTCCGTTGGTACCTTCGTAGATCTGCGCAATTCGAGCATCGCGTACGTACTGCTCGATACCGTACTCTCTTATGTAACCATGCCCGCCGAGTGTTTGTAAGGCGAGGTTGGTGTTAGTGAAACCCACGTCGGTAAGGAACGATTTAATTACCGGCGTCATGAGAGCTACTATGTCGTCGGCGGCTTCACGTACATCAGCGTCGGGGTGGCGATGCGACACGTCAATTTGAATTCCAACCCAATAGGCGAGTGAACGCATCCCCTCGTTGAAAGCCTTTTGTTGTAGCAGCGATTTACGCACATCGGGGTGAACGATAATCGGATCAGCAGGCTCCTTAGGATTTACAGCACCTGTAAGAGCCCGCCCCTGAAGTCTTTCCTTGGCATAGGCAAGAGCGTTCTGGTAGGCGACCTCTGCGAGCCCTAGCCCCTGCATTCCAACTGCGAGTCGCGCACCGTTCATCATTACAAACATTGCACGCATCCCCTTATGAGGTTCACCGACAATCCATCCTTGCGCGTTGTCAAAGTTAATCACGCATGTAGACGAGCCCTTAATCCCCATTTTGTGTTCTATCGAACCGCACTCAACGCCGTTACGCTGTGAAGACAAAGAGCCCGATTCTGGTAAAAACTTGGGCACTACGAACAGCGATATACCTCTAGTTCCCGCTGGGGCGTCTGGGAGGCGTGCGAGCACTAGGTGAACAATGTTTTCGGCTAGATCGTGCTCGCCGGCCGAAATAAAGATCTTTGAACCAGATAATCGATACGAACCATCATCTTGCGGAATCGCACGCGTTGTTATGATCCCTAAGTCGGTGCCAGCATGGGCTTCTGTTAGGCACATGGTTCCTGTCCACGTCCCATTAACGAGCCTGGGCAGATACAACGACTTAAGCTCTTCAGAGCCGTACATGCTAAGTGCGCCGTATGCTCCGTGTGATAAACCGGGGTACATACTAAACGAAAGATTTGCCGAACAGAGCATCTCTTCCATTACGAAACGCACCGCTTCAGGAAGTCCTTGCCCGCCGAACTCTGAGCTTGCCGCAATTCCAGTCCATCCGCCGTTTGCGTACTGCGCATATGCCTCTTTAAAGCCGGGAGGGGTGGTTACTTCACCATCATTAAAGGTGCAGCCAACTTCGTCGCCTACCTGATTAAGAGGGAATAGGACCGTCTCACACAGCGAAGCGCCCTCGGTAAGTACGGCATCGATTATTTCTGGGGTCGCCTCCTCGAATCCAGGAAGATTGGCCAGTTGAGACACATCATGGACATCGTGAAGTAGGAAGCGGATATCATCCAGCGGCGCTTTGTATACCGGCATGCGCGTATTCTCCCAGTGAGCAGCGTTTAGAGTGAGTCACTTTCCCCTTTTGAAACTGGCCCCATAAGCGGGGCGCGACAAGTGCGAGCAACCGCTGTAACTTTCATTACCCTTTTCCGGAGTCATTGCGTGAAGCAGTTTTTCGTATCGCTAGCTGCCAACTTTGTCACGATCGCTATTCTGGTCGTTGGCTTCTTTGTTGTCGTTATTGGGTTAGCGTCACTTATCGGCAAGTCTTCCCCTATTCTTGTCGAACAGAACGCGGTACTCGTTATCGACCTTGATGAAACACTTGTGGATGCACCGGCTGACGCTACTAAACGCAGCGCATTCGACGACGCGATAAGCGGTGGTGATGCTGGTCTTAGTTTAAGAGCTGCACTTCGAGCGGTACGCGCGGCGGCAGACGACGACCGTATAAGCGGCATTCTTATTCGAGGCGGTGCAGTAGGAACAGGATACGGTGCGCTTAGAGAGCTTCGAGGAGCAATATCGGACTTCCGTACAAAGTCGTCCAAGCCGGTATACGCATTTCTAGTGAATCCCGAAACTAGGGACTACTACGTAGCGTCCGCGGCATCCAACATTACTATTGATCCTTTCGGCACAATGTACGTTCCGGGAATTTCCGCAGAGGCGGTTTTCTTATCTGGATTCCTAGAGAAGTACGGGATCGGTGTTCAGGTTACGCGAGTAGGAAGATTTAAGGCTGCTGTTGAGCCGCTTACTCGTACAACAATGAGCCCTGAGAATCGTGAGCAAACCAAGCGTTATGTGGGTGCGATTTGGTCAGAAGTGAAAAGCGCGGTTTCATTAAGCCGCGGACTAGACACAGTAGCCTTTCAACAAATCGTAGATGATCACGGCATTATTACGCCGGAAGTAGCGCGATCTGCGAATCTGGTAGACCGCGTGGGTTACTGGGATGTGGTGCTATCAGATCTGTTGCTGGTTGCCTCTGTTAGCGACTCCTCTTCTTCAGTTGCAACGGCTGCGAATGAAAGTGATAGCGCGGCGAGTTCGGATTCAGTGGTTGCAGGAGACTCGAGCAGCGTAAGCGCGAGCACAACTGCGACTAGGACTACGAGAACTTCACGCAAACTATCCCCAGCATCACTTCCGCAGGTATCACTTTCCGACTACGCGATAATTGCTGCCAATAGCGATTTCACTATTAGTGCCGACCAGAAAATAGCCATTGTATACGCGACTGGTGATATAGTCGATGGTGAAGGTGGAACTGGTCTTATAGGTGGCGACGCGCTCGCGCGTGATTTGCGCAAGATACGCAACGATAGCGAAGTCAAGGCTGTAGTGCTGAGAGTAAACAGTCCTGGTGGCAGCGCTGTCGCATCGGAAACGATGCAACGTGAATTGGTATTGCTTGCCGCTAACAGACCGGTGGTAGTTTCAATGGGCAATGTAGCTGCGAGCGGCGGCTATTGGATTTCAACAGCCGCGACAAGAATTTTTGCGCAACCAAACACAATTACAGGCTCGATAGGTGTTTTCGGTTTGATGCCGAACTTGCAGCGCCTCGCAAATAATCACGGTATCACATTCGATACGGTAAAAACGGGTAAGTATGCCGATCTATTCTCGCTTTCTCGCCCACGGAATAGTGCGGAGCTAGCGGTCATTCAGCGCAGTGTAGACGTAGTTTACGACGCATTCATTGAGCGTGTAGCTACCGCGCGCAAGCTGTCACAAGACAGCGTACGTGTTATTGCCGAAGGGCGCGTTTGGTCGGGCGAAGACGCACTGCGGATAGGTCTTGTAGACTCCATTGGTGGGCTCGACGACGCCATAAAGAGTGCGGCATCGCTCGCATCTTTAACTGGAGATTATACAATTGTGGAGTACCCCAAGCATAAAGGAGCTGCAGAGTTGCTTACCGAGATGTTTGAACGTAACGCACCTCCTGTTGCGGGCGAATCGCTGCGCATACCGGTGGGGAACACACAGCTTCGGTCTATCGCTGGAAGCATTCTAAACGAGCTTAATGCTGTGCTGACGTTCAACGATCCTCGTAACAGCTATGCGAGAATGAGTTTCATTTTGAACGTTCGCTAAGGCAGGACATTCAATCGTAAAGCAGATAGCGACGATTCTATCTGCTTTGCGATTTTAGTTCTATACCCACCCAGATTGTACGTACGCTGCCTGGCTCGAAATAGCGCCCTCTTGTCGCGTTGGTAACAACAGAAGACGCATATCGGTGGTCAAGCACGTTATCAATACCTGTTGATAGTGTCACGACTCCAGGGTTGCCTCGCATTACAAGAAATGACGAGCGAACGTTCCACACGGAATAACCCGAAGCTCGTACTGTGTTGGCGTCGTCTGCCCATACGCTAGAAACCACACGGGCCTCAATTGCACCTTTCACAGCGCCAAAGTGTGGAGCTACTTGTAGCTGGAGTTGATGATCTGGCACACCCGGAATACTATTACCCGCGAAATTGACACCATTGCTTAAATAATCGATGAAGCGGAACCGACTCCAACTGTATCCTATGCCAACGTCTGTAATTCCTAGTGATCCGTTTGCAGCTAACTCCACTCCACGACGCGACGTCTTGCCAGCGTTTCTAAAGGCGCGACGTCCGGGAGATTCTGGCACATCGAATGGGATTAGTTCGTCGTTAGCTGTCGAAGCAAATGCAGAAGCCTCTAGCATCCAGCTCGTAGAGGTGAAACTACGCACTCCTACCTCAGTTGTTCGCGTCTTCTGAGGCAGTATTGCGTCGTTTAATCCTGCACTACCATCGCTTTTATTTGTTAACTCGGTAATCGCAGGAGTTTCGAATGCGACAGACCAATTGCTAAACAATGAAACTAGGGGCCTAACTCGCCACACTATTCCAGCCATGGGAGTTACAGCACTCATTGAGCGCTCACCGGAGTCGTCTGGGTTATCGGTGGTGACGTAACCATCTCGAACACGGAAACGAACGTCGTCGTATCGCACTGCACTGCTTATTAGCAGTGAAACAGGAAGTTGTACCTCTGAGCGTAAATAACTACCTATGCCGTTAACCGCTTCGCGTTGAGAAAGTCTTAAGGTCCCGCGCGCTTCGTTTAAACTTGGGCACTGCGCGCTAATGGCTGCTATCGCAGTGCAGTTTTCCCAGTTGCTTCGTTTGTCCCTTTGTAGCTGTCCGTCTACTCCTATAGTGCTTCGAAAAGAAACGTTTGACGAGGGAAGCTTCCATTTGTCGCTAGCACTAACCGCAAAGCCTGCTGCACCTCGACTCACGCCAACAACTGAAAACGGCAGAGGATTGTCAAGCTCGCGTACTGAACCAAAAATGGTCGCGCTGATCTCACTGTCTCCTACATCTCGCGATACTGAAATAGCGAGCTGAGAATGGGCAACCGCCTTTAGTGATTGCTTCTGAACGTTAAGAGGATCAGAAAGCGTCGGAGCACCTTTCAGTTCTAATTCGGTAAGCGCGCCACTGTTATCTGCACGTGCGTTATCGTAGTGTGATCCGAAAACACTAAGTTTTGTGTCGTTAAATTGAAGCTCTGCACGTGCGAACAACGATGTCGCGTTTAGCGAAGACCAGTCACGCCATCCGTCTCCCCAAGTTCGCGTTATCGATAGCATGGCTGCTCGCTTCCTGCGTCTCTCTGTGTCAGAGTACGAAGCAGATAGCGTTCCATTAGCACGCATCACGCCGCCCCCCGATGAGCTGAATGCACGCCAATTGATATTGTCAGGAATGTCTCGCGATTTGAATTCAACTACGCCACCGGCGGCGTTACCAAACAGGGCAGCCGCTGTGCCCCGAATAACTTCGATTGTACCAACAGTTTCGACGTCAAGCATATCCAGAGGCGTTTGTCCATCCGGAAGCGAAAGGGGGACGCCATCACGCAGCACGCGTACGCCTCGAACACCGAATGCGCTACGTGCTCCAAATCCTCTTATTGACAACCTCGGGTCCTGCGACGGATTCGAGCGCTCTTGGACTTGAACGCCAGGTACGCCAAAAAGGATCTCGCCAATAGCATTGCGTCTAATTCCATTCCGTGCAGAGTCCGAAACAATACGAGTGGAAGAGACCGGAAGCTCAAAAGGAGAGCGTTTCCCGGACCTAGTAGCAGATACCGATAGGGGGGGCAGGCTAGCTACACTGTCGCCCTGCTGAGCAAACGCGTCTTCACTTAGAAGCGTTAACCAGAGGGGAACGAACACAAATCGGCGACACCACACGCGAGATGTAGGCATACGCCAAAACTAGTACGTAGACGCCTCCCTGCACTGCTCTTTGGCGGGCGATGCATCTACGGTAGTAAGCTCGTGAATCTTATCGCAAACCAAACCGGAGCCGGGATCGAACAGTTGGAGATACCAGTGCGATTCTGTGGCATTCGATCGGGTGACCCTAATTCCGGGGTCCAGCTTCTCACCGCGCTCCTCTAGCTGCTGCCACGTGGCATACCGCCCATAAACAATCCGGAAGTCTGCTTGATGCTTACTAACCTGCTCCAGTGTCCCGCCCATAGCTTCACGAGACTTGGACTTAGTCATCATTGCCTGCGCCTGCATCGCCGATAGTGCGAGCACTACGCCAATAAACGCTCCGCAGACGACAAAAACAAACTTGCTTTCGCCTGCATTGCGACGTTGTTGAGCCCCTGCCCGAGGTGTAGTTCCAGCCATGAAGCCACGATAATGAGAAACCAAGGGTTGCAATATGCCGCATTTGGCATTGTTGTTACAGCGGTGGCCCAATTTCGACGTACGTCGGCCACTCTTTTCAAGGCCAAATCACCGTAATCAAAGGCGTTCCGCCGTTGTTTAGGAGAGCGCTCGCGTGTAGCGTGCAGCATGTTTCACACTCAACCTCGCTTCCCTCTGGGCTTTACCTGCGCGTCGCGCAATGTAGGGCTAAAGCCCTCTGCCCGGGACTTAACGCTTTTCGCCAGCGAACGTGACGCAACTGCCGCTGCGGTTTTCACTAGAAATCACTTTCCCGGCGCTCCCGTAATCGTCGGGAAGGAAACTATTCGCGCTGCTGTTTTAAGAGCTATCGTTGCAAACAGCAAAGTCAGTAATGTTGCGACGGGCTCCAAGGGCATTGAGAACGCACGACGAATGGCACGCGCTGCCGCTGTCGAGCTCGGGACTTTACCTGAGTCGGTTTTAGTTAGCTCTACGGGGGTGATAGGCGTACAACTACCTATCGAAAAGATTGAGCACGGGATTGTTGGTATCGCAGGCGAGCTACAGAACAACCCTATGGTCGGTGCCGAGGGGATTATGACTACTGATAGTCACCCCAAGGCGCTTTCTCTTTCGGTGGATAACGCAACCATTACTTGGGTCGCAAAAGGTTCAGGGATGATCGAACCGAATATGGCCACAATGTTGGTGTACATTTTCACCGATGCAGAACTCGACGCATCTACATTAAACCGGATGCTACGTGATTCTGTTGCATCTACCTTCAACATGTTGTCTGTTGATAGCGACACGAGCACTTCGGACACTTGCGTTATCATGGCAAACGGAATGGCAGGAAAGGTGAACGAGCAATCGTTTGCAGACGCACTTACCGCAGGCTGCTTACGAATGACAGAAATCATTGCGCGCGACGGCGAGGGTGCAACTCGCATGATGCGTGTAACCGTTAAGGGAGCAGCTACAGTACACGACGCCCGCACTGTTGCAAAATCAATTGTGAACTCGCCGCTCGTTAAAACAATGGTGCATGGAGCAGATCCCAATGTGGGCAGACTGCTTATGGCTGTTGGCAAATGCTTCGACTGCAAAATAGACCCGCTAACTACTGACGCTTGGATTAACGGATTCCCTGTAGTGCGCGCAGGCGAGCGTCTCTTCTTCGAAGACTCAATTGTTAGAGAGACTCTTTCACGCGAAACGGTCGATCTAGAAGTACACCTAGGTGTAGGAGAGGAAACGGCTCGTGCGTACGGCTGCGATCTTACTAAGGGCTACATCGAAGAGAACGCAGCTTACTACTCAAGCTGAGTTCTATATTCTGAGTTCCGTAATTTAAGGAGTAGCCGACAGCCTACATGTTCTGAGCCGGCTACTCCGCTGTAACTAACTATGCAAGCTTTCGCGCTAACACAGCAACATCGTCTTTCGCACGGCCTTCTGCCAAACACACTTCCATATGCTCTGCAAGTGCGTCTAACATTGGAACAGGTACGGCGCCCGCAGTCTCTTGCATAAGACGCAGGTCTTTACGGGCGACTTCAAGATGGAAACTGGGCGAATAGTCGCCTTCGACCATCTTGACTCCTCGTGAACTCACTACGCCCTGTGCGTTAACACGATCGAATAGCCGGATAATCTCAGCGCGATCAACATTCGCAGCATCCGCTAAATGAAACACGTCGGCTAAAACTCCAACCATCGAAAGAATTGCCGCGTTCCCACAAAGCTTAAATACAGCGGCTATATCCGGACGTTCTCCTAAGTACCAAACCATGTCAGTCATTCTTTCTAACTCGGCGCGAACCTTTTCAAATCTCACTTTAGGACCGGAAACCAACATAGTCCCTGTTGCATTGCGGGCGGCGGGAGGTCCCATCATGACAGGAGCATGCAGATACTCTACGCCGGCCTGCTCAAGAGACAACATTCTAGCGGCAGTCCTATCAGGGCGAGTTGTAGTATGGTCGACCACGACCGTTCCAGCGCGCAGTTTACCTTTCAGTTCATCGGTCACGACATCGACGGTATCATCATCGAGCAACACGATATGAACTCTATCCGCATCGCGAACAGCCTCTGCGACGGTATCCGCAACGAATGCGCCGAACGCGGTAAGACGTTCAGCTTTCGATCTCGTTCTGTTCCATATGGAAACGTCACTTCCGCCGCGCGACAGCAGCCCTTCCGCAAAAGCTTGGCCCAGCAGGCCGGCGCCGAGTACCGCTACCTTCGTCATCTGCGATCCTGTTGAATAGAAATGAAACCGCTGCAAGCTAAAAGGTCCGAATATTCGTCGGACATCAGCGAACGTGAGTTGGAAGATAAAACAGTTACCCTACTGTTCGACGGATCTTGTGGCCTTTGCGCAAGGACCGTGCAGTTCATACTTCGAAACGAATCAGCCTCGGTTATCCGATTTGCGCCGCTAGATGGTGTAACTGCCTCAGTTATTCGAGCACAGCATTCCGAGGCTCTGAAAACGGACTCAATAGTACTTTACCGTATAGGAAGTAACTCGGCCCCTGAAGTCCTACTAAAATCAGATGCAGTTGTGGGGATACTCGGCTATATGGGAGGGCGCTGGCGGACAGTAGCGCGTGTGTTAAGTGCCATTCCAAAGCTTTTGCGAGACATGGGTTACGACATCGTTGCAGCTTCCCGATATAGCCTGTTTGGGAGCGATACCTCCTGCCTACTTCCGACGCCAGAACAACGCCTCAGATTCGACCCATAGCCATTGGAGCACTGTTACGCCTAGCTGATGCCACTGGTGTCCTATGGGAGAGAAGACAAGGGGTAAAGGCTTGGGCACAAGTGAGAGGCTGTGCCGCCTGAGTGACTAGCTGAGCCATTCCTTCGTCTTATAACCAGTTGCAGCTCCAATGATCGGGGTTGCCTTCAAGTATAGTACCTTCGTTCGACTTCAGCCGGATCATGGAAGAAAGCGTCCTGTACGCAAAATCGTTGTCGATGTTGATTCAGGAGATCAAAGCGCAGGCTAGTGCCGAAGCGCTCAAGAGTCTTCTTATTCGTGCGCGAGGATACTCGCGCGCTGCGGGACTTTGTATTGAGATCCGCAATAGCGATCTGCATATTGACGGCCGCAGCGTAAACACGAGCAACGGTGGCTTTGAAGCGCTCACCGAAGCTATGCGCGATCACGGAGTTGCTCGCATAACGATTACCGAAGGAGCTAGCCCTAAAGAGCTGCTCCAAATAAGTGTACTGTTAGGTCGCAAACCTGCGTCGCCAGGCGAAGCGAATATTTTCGATGAAGTTCGCGAAATGGCGCTTTGGTTTGTCCGCTTGTTTCCCGTCCAGCAAGACGACAGCGGTCACGTTACAACCGGCGCACTTGAGCTGGCAGCGTTGTCCACTGAGCAAGCAAATATCAAAGCCACTGAGCTCATACAGCAGATAGCCGATGCTGTTCAGTCAAACAACGACATTCGTGCTACCGCGTTAATGCGCTTGTTAATGGATGCCGAACGTGTCACGGAAGCTCCCGTACGTAAACGTTGGTCAGAGGCATTCGATGAAGTTATAGCAGGACCTGCGTTAAAGATGGTCGCCGCCGCATTGCCAACTGCTGGAGACGACCGTCTCGCGCTAATTGCGTTACTAAGACGTGCAGGCAGTGCAGGAGCGAACGCACTTATAAACCTGCTCATGTCCGCTGACAGAATCGAAACTCGACGCGCGTATTTCGACGCAGTGATTGAGCTTCGTGCGGGCATACCTTTGTTAATTGACATGCTCCGGCATCCTCAATGGTATGCTGTTAGAAACGCTGCGCTACTACTCGGCGAGATGCGCGCCGTTGAGGCTGACGGTGCGCTGGCAGAACTCCTAACACATGTGGATGAGCGCGTTCGCATTGCTGCAAGTACCGCCCTTTCTCAGATACTAACGCCAACAGCTCGTGTGGCGTTGCAGCAAGCGCTGCGCGACGAAAGCTCCGAAGTGCGCAGGCGCGCTCTACGTGGCTTTTCAAATGAACAGGGTGGAGTGTCAAGCGCATCGCTTCTGCGAGCACTTGAGCTTGAGAACGATCCAGAAGTACAAGTTGAGATTCTGTATGCTATGGGGAGAGTACGCTCTCCCGACGCCGTACAGAAGCTGATACGTCTTTGCTCGCCAACAGCACGCGTTGCGACGGGGAACTTTCGTATTGCCGCCGCCGAGGCGCTTACAACTGCTCGAGGTCAAGCAGCGGTTCCGTTTCTAAGAGCCATGCTTGAGGACGGAGACCCGAACGTACGCTCTATGGCTCGAGCACTGATAAACTCGCTTACAGCTAGCGGCAACAAATAGCTCCTAGCGTTGGGGGCGGCACATCGTCCGTCGCCTGATCCCTAGGCAGGTGCAATTTCTCGTTTATAGTGACATTGTTGTGTTGGCTTCCCGTACATCCCGACGGGTGCCAACACCTTTGATAGTTAAGGAGAGCGCGCATGCGCCGTAGCTTCGTCCCACCAGCATCGGCCCAGCGCCGGAGCTCCTTCTTGTGGATACCTACTCTTGCTATAGCGGCTGTCCTAGCGTTTGCTCAAAGCGCAACAGCGCAGAAGGGGCCATCATTACCCCTTAAGCAATCTCGCCTTGATTCGACGGCGCGCGATATCAACTTCAAGATTCCGTTAGACAGCACAGTCGATGGACGCTGGCTTGGAGGACGAGCGCAACCTTCCCGATGGGACCTAGATGGCGCGTGGTTCTACTTTAGCTTCGATACACTAAACCAAGTAAGCGACCCGATGCCCAGCGCAACGTGGTGGCGCATTTCAAGGGACGGTAAGAAAGTTGAAAGTGTAGCAGCGGCTGACATGGCCAAGCTGCCCTCAAATGTTAGGTACACCACCGATGGTACTAAAGCGCTGTACCAGCAAGGGCAGCGAACATTCTACTGGAAACGAGGCTCAACACCTAGGCTATTGGCTTTTGGTTCGGGAATCGTTCGCGGATTTCCGCAATGGCACCGTGACAACAACGAAGCACGCTGGACGTCAGAGAACTCGCTTTTCTCGATGACGCCAGAAGACGGAGTAGTGCGCCAACTCACTGCACCATTTGTCGCCCGCGATGAACCTCGTGTAGACAAGAACGTAGCTGCCATGAGAAAGGCACAGCAAGATTTGTTTGATTTTGTTAAACGCAGTAAGGAGGCTCGCGACACGGCGGCCGCTCGTGCACTCCTCACTCGCGATGCGAGGCCCGTTACAACGCCAACGAAACTGAACGAGACTATTTCGCAAATTCAGTATAGTGGAGAAGGCGGATGGGTCGCCTACATAGTTAGTCCGCGGGTCACCACGACTTCTACTACATACTCTGACTATGTAAACGACTCAGGGTTCGTGTTTCAAAGGCAATCTCGTCCCAAAGTTGGTCAAGCGTTGGCGAACAGACGTGTCATGTTAGTACCTGCAGACTCACTTGCAGTGCCGGATAGTGTGAAAGCCGTCGCGGTAGATACATCTGTGTTTGGAAAGGCTGCAATGGCTGTACAAATACTTAGCAGTACAGACGGGAAACATTTAGTAGCGGAGTATCAATCTGTTGACTACAAGGACCGCTGGTTCCTTTTAATAGATCCGGCTACAGGGAAAGTAACTCGTACGCTTTTCCACGATCACGACGATGCGTGGTTTGGAGGAGCAGGATTGGCTGAGGGTTGGCATGGCCCATCATTTGCCGCCTGGAGACAAGGTTCGCAGGAACTCCTTATCACGTCAGAGAAGAGTGGTTACGCTCACGTATACGCTGTCGACGTTGTATCGGGACAACAGCGACAGATCACGTCCGGTGACTGGGAAGTACGTAGCATTTCTCTGCACCGTGATGGCGAGCAGTTGTGGATAACGGCTGGTATAGAACATCCGGCAGAACTTCATCTTTACCTTGTACCAATGTCGGGAGGTGTTCCCCAACGTGTAGACAGAACAGGCGAAGGAGTTACGCAAGCATATCGCTCACCAGATGATGCTGTGCTTGCTATGAGTGTATCGTCGCCGACACGCATTTCAGACATTTATATACAACCTGTTGCTGGTAAGGCAGCACCTATTCAGGTTACGCGTGGTGGTTCTGACGCATACTGGCGCACTGCATGGCCGGCACAAGATTTCATTCGTTTCAACGACGACAAGGGTAAGCCAGTTTACGCCAGAGTTTTCAAGCCTATCGGGCAACAGCATTCCTCTCGCCCAGCGGTACTAGAAATACACGGTGCTGGCTACACACAAGGTGTCTGGAAACAGTTTGGCGGGTCGAGCGCGCACGGAGGAATGTTGTACGCTCAGCAGATTGCAGCCCGCGGCGGCGTTTATGTCCAGTTGGACTATAGAGGTTCAGCAGGGTACGGACGCGATTATAGAACAGATGTATACCGCTCAATGGGCGATCGAGATGTAGCAAGCGCCGTGTCGCTTATTCCGGTTCTCCAAAAGGATTACAACGTCAATCCAGATCGTGTTGGTCTCTTTGGATGCAGCTACGGCGGCTTCTACACGCTAATGGCACTGTTCAAACATCCGGGCACATTTAAAGCAGGTGTTGCGCAGTGCTCTGTTACTGATTGGGCACACTACAACCACGGCTATACTGCCAGAATCTTAAACGGCTCACCTGCTGATGACTCTACAGCGTATAAAGCCTCTTCGCCTATCTACTACGCTGAAGGATTGCGCGATAGGTTGTTGCTCCAACACGGTCTAATCGACGGCAACGTGCAGTATCAAGACGCGGTGCGTCTTGTGCAACGCCTTATGGAGTTGGGTAAAGACTTCGAGTTTGTCACCTATCCTGTAGACCAACATGGATGGCAAACAATTTGGGCCCGTCGCGACTCACAACGCCGTATGCAGAAACTTTTCGACGAAGCACTGTTCGACATCTATCCGACACGTGCTTCCAATTAACAGTAGGTGCGCTAAACAAAGAGAGGTGTGGCAATTGCCACACCTCTCTTTGTTTTACAATTGACTAAAGTGTAACTATTGGCCGGCGGCCTTCCAAACATTGTCTGTTGGATTTCGATCTGGGAAACGTCGTTGCGGATCTAGAGTGATTTGCTGTATGGCACGCCCCGTACCCAAACGAACAGTGAATGTCCGACTACCACCAAACCATTCATCTACCGGATATGTAACTACAGCGGTAACGCTGTCTTTCATTACCATACCCGGTACGGTCTTAATGGGAGCGCCAGTTGGAGCAAACTTTACTTCAAGTATGACTGGCGACGGCATCTGTCCATCTTGACGTACGACAACGGTTGTCGTGCCACTACTTGTTGTGACGTTCTCGATTTTGCCGTCGACGCTTTCAGTGGTGAAAAGCCAGTAGTGCCAAAACCAGCTTAGGTCACGGCCAAGCGCTTTGTTCATGAAGAACATGTAGTCCCACGGCGACGGGTGTTTATACATCCACGCATACGCCCACTCTCTATGAGCTCGCTGAACAGCGCTATCTCCAACTATTCCTCCTAACGAGGAAAGCACTAATGGTCCTTTCTGATAGGTAGTGAAGCTGTATGATGCTGGACCTGCGTAGTTCGCGTTCCACATCATTGGTGGTTCGGACTCTTCACCGCTACGTTGACCGTAACGTTGACCTAAACCGTCGAGTACGGGCTCACGACCAGCTGCGTGCGCCGCCGATAGGATATTCATGTACTGATTAAACCCTTCGTCCATCCATCCGTACCACGTTTCGTTCGTTGCGACAACCATTGGCCACCACATATGTGCTACCTCGTGGTCGGCCGCACCTATGTTGGAGTTAATAACCATTGGATACTCCATACCGGCGCTTGGTCCATCTTGCATGGTTAACTGCGGGAACTCATACGGAAACCAAAGCGATGAGTAGTACTCCAGCGCGTGACGAGATACTTCACCAGCTCGTTCAAAAAGATTCGCACGCCCCGGGAGATACAGCATGTGAATAGGAACAATTCCCTTGTTAGGAATAGTTGCGCGCGTTGCCGTCCACACATACTTGCGCGCCGTCGCCCACGCAAAATCGTTCACCGAATCTGCATGATAATGCCACACAAGCCGACCGTTGGCATTCCCAAGCGCAGTAGCCTTGCCTGGGCCAACTTCATCAACACCAACAATAGTAGTAATCTCGTTAGTCGCAGCGACTTTTGCGAGTTGTTCACGCGCCTTTGCCGTTAACACCTCACCAGAGTTTTGCAGTAGGCCAGTGCCACTTACTAGCCATCCAGCTGGCACATCGATCCTCACATCGTAGCTTCCGAACGGATTAAAGAACTCCGAAGGACCGAGGTATAGTTCAGGATCCCAGCCGCGTAAATCGTCGTACATTGCGACGCGCGGAAACCACTGCGTAGGCTGATAAAGAGAATCACCCCACCGTTGTGTCATGCGATGACCAGAACCTGGGCCACCGGGGAGCTTGTGATTCCACTCAATTTCAACGGTCGCTTTACTCTTCGAACGGACAGGAGTTGGAAGGAATACTGTGGCACGCGTTGACATTGCGTTTAACAGCAAAGGTGCCGATGGAGCACGCGATTGGGCTTCTCTGACTTCTGCAGCCGACGGAGATAAATTGGCAATCGCACCGTTAACTGTGAGCTTAGTAATTCGCATTCCGTCTGTAAGCTCCGCGGGAACCCATGGAGTGGCCCTTGGATTTGTGGCAATGAAGTGATTCGGATTAAGCCTCAGAACAATAGCGGGAAGAGAATCAGGGCTATTGTTGTGAACTGTTACCACTGCCTTACCTGTGAGTCGCGACGTTACTGTATCTAGCGAAACGTCAATCGAATAATCGGTGCGCAGTTGCCAGTAGTTCTTTCCCGGGCGACCCGTGGAATCACGCGTGCCTGCTTCAAACGCGCGTTTAATTGCGTTCGTCATGGGGATATCGCGGCGAACAGCACGTTCTGGAATCGAAGCCGACTGCTGTGCTACAAGCGACTCAGTCCCCATTGATAGCGCAGCTGCCAGTACAAACACGGGATACCGCATGTCTTACTCTCGTTGCAGGGTGGACGCCCCGGATTACTTAACGTCCGGGACCTCCAGTAATCTTGCTCTAGCGAGCCTCCATGTGCCACCGCTAGGAACGAGAGATCCAGATACTCGCATATTTCCCCTTCGATTCGAGCCAAAAGGGTTTCGCCAAGTGACGGTTGTACTGAAAGAAACGTTGTTCCCATCAAGCGAAACAGAAGATGGCGCTTCTGCACTTACTCGCCCCTCTTTAATCGCTGTCATAAACGAACCGTTTACGCCAGCCCCACCAACAGCCGCAGAGAAGGCATCCGCGTTTCGCGCTCGGAGTAAAGACAAAAATTGATTCGCAGCATCCGTTGCATCAGAGCGAGACGCAGTATTAACGCGTGGAGCCGTCGCGCGCGAAGAGCTTTCGCTCGCTGTGGCCGTATCGCGCTTCGCAGGCGGACTATTTGTTTGTGATGGACGTGCTGCATTCTCAGCTGACGTACTAGTACGGCGAGGAGGCGTACTCTCTCGTGCTCGCGTTGGTGTGCGCACTGGTTCGCGCTGAGCCGCGTTATCGGAGTCTGAGGATGTTGGCCCCCCATTCGCGGGCGCCGAAACTGGAACATTCGTTGGTACTGAAGGCGGCGCCATAGACGTTCCACCAACTGAAACTGGCGGCTGCGCAACCACAGATGAACCAGACGACGCTTCGTTGTGCGCCGTGTTGCTAGACACAGGTCGCGGTACAGCTTGCGACTCTCTATTGTCTGTCGCAACAACTGCCGTAGTGTCGGCAACTGGAGATACGTCCGACTTATCTCCGTCGCGAGTTACAACTATCCCAATTGCCACAACAACGCTCGCCGCAGCGACCCATGCGCGCCAATCCCGATGCAGCGGAACGCTGTGCGAAGTTTGGTTTGCGACGCGCGTTTGAAACCCCGACTCTGATGACGACGCGGTCGAAGCTGCCGCCGCCGATAAACCCTCGGCGACTGAAGATCCTACAACTCGCGTTGCTTTCATCGCGTCGGAAGAGGAAACCGCCGATGCCGGTGAAGACGCTCCCCTGCTGGCTAAAGTTGCAAGCAAAGACGCCTGCATAGCAGCGGAACTCACGAACCTATCTTCGCGGCGCTTCGCAAGCGCTCGCTGAATTATGTCGTCAAGTGTAGGAGGTAAATCGGCAACCACCGAACCCGCAACTGGAGGCGGATCGTTTAGCTGTTTCATCATTAAGTCATAGTCACTCTCTGCTTCGAAGGTGACAGCTCCTGTCACCATCTCATACAACATCCCACCTACTGCGTATAGATCCGCCCGACCGTCTACCTCTTCACCGCGCAACTGCTCGGGCGACATGTATACCGGCGTCCCCACAGTGTGCCCTACACGAGTATTTCGATCACGCCCCGTGATTCGAGCAATTCCGAAATCCATGACCTTTACGCCCGCTGCTGAAACCATCACGTTAGCTGGCTTAATATCGCGGTGAACAACGCCCATGTCGTGAGCGTGATCGAGTGCAGACAAAACTTCAGCAGCTATTTCAACAGCGCGGGGCCACGGTATGCGCCCCATGTTCTTAATCATCTTCTCGACAGTCTCGCCGGGAAGAAACTCCATAACCATGTACAGCTCAGAACCGTTCTGCTCTAGCCCATGAAGAATCGCGATCTTCGGATGATTTAGACGCGCAAGCGCGACCGCTTCCGCGCGGAATCTGTCAAGCAGCTGAGGATTACCCGTTAGCTCTGGGCGCAAAACTTTAATTGCTACAATTCGGTCGATTAACTCATCGCGCGCTTTGTAAACTGTGCCCATACCTCCTTCGCCCAACCGCTGAAGTATGCGGTACTTACCAAGCATTGTGTCAATCACGCGACATCCTCCGCTGCAGGTGCGGACGAAACAACAGGCATGCCGACTGCGCGCGTTATACCAACTTCGCGCTGCACCTCGTTTTGAGACTTAACACTCGGAGCTGCTAGAATTGCTACAGTCACGTTGTCTGGTGCTCCGTTTGCACGCGCGTTTGCGATGAGTTGCTCACAAGCTTCGTCCGGTTCATAGCTAGATAGTATCTCACGCATGCGTTCATCGCTTACCACGTCGTATAGACCATCGCTACACAACAAAAAGTGGTCGCCAGAACGGACACGGAAAGGCCTTGGCCACACGGTAACATCAACGTCGCGTCGAGCACCAAGCGCGCGACTAATGACATTCTTGTCAGGGTGAGCACGTGCTGCGTCGGCGGTGATGTGACCCCGCTTTACCAACTCCATTACCGCAGAATGGTCTTCCGTCATTAGGAACAGTTGATTGTCGCGCAGCAGATAGCAACGTGAATCGCCGACATGAGCGCACCAGGCCATACCCTCCCGGATGATGACCGCGATGACGGTGGTACCCATGCCAGCGTATCCACGATTAGTTGCAGAAACAGCAAGTATCGCGCGATTAGCAGCTAGCACAGCTTGCCGTAGCGAGACTGCTGGGTCTGATGTTGCTCGCCACTCGCGTGCAATTGTGTCGATGGCTATTCGACTTGCCACTTCTCCAGCAGCGTGGCCTCCCATGCCGTCGCAAACTACAGCTAGAAGACCATGCGAACTGGATTCGTTGTTGTCACGAACTACCTGCACCGCATCCTCATTCAACTCACGAATGCACCCTGTGTCAGTTGCTGTTGCAACTATTATCGATGATTCAGCAACAGGGGGTTCGCTAGCCGCGGGCATGTCTACCTGCGTGACAACGCTCGCATCTACGACATCAACACTACTTTTTCTGCCGAAGAGGCGGTCTAGCGCCATCGCGAAGCGATGGCGCCCGCGGCCGTTTGGTGTGTTTTCAGAGGACACGCTGATTACCGAGTACTAACGTGATCCAGATATTGTCATGAGCTCTATGGCGTACTTGATCGGAACTGCAAAAGTGATCGTGTACGCTTGTTGATCGACCTTGCCGGACGCGAACACACCAATAGCACGTCCGTTACCGTCGAACATCGGCCCACCTGAGTTTCCTGCGCCCGCGTTCAGCGTAAGCTGATACGAATCACCATGAATGCTGAACTGATTACTTGGATCGCTTTCACGCAGGATTTTTCCAACGTTACCAACTGTGAGTGTCGGCTCTGGAACTTCACGCACTTGTATGTCTGCCAAACCACCTAGCTTCTGCCCGATACGCTCAACCTTAAAGCCAGCTAGTCCTGGATATCCCATAACAACAGCGGGATCGCCGATTGAGATAGCTGAGTAGTTGTCGTGGAGTTCGACGGGCTGAAGTTTTTGCGGCGAACTGATTTTTAACAGCGCGACATCATGTCTATCCGACACGCGTGCTAGCTGAGCAGGGATGCGTAAAGTGTTGTTGGGGAACGCAACCTGAAGCTCATCAAGACGACCTTCGTAGCGCGAAGATAAGCCTTTCGGTCCAAACTGCTTGGTGTCGGACGGCACCCAGTTAAAAGGAGCTTGAACAATGACAGGCGCTCCTTGCGCGTCTGTCACGAACTGCCCCTGGTTATTCACAAGAGGACCGGCATCACCATTCGGATCGAGTTGCTGGAACTGTGATCTCCATGGTGCACCTACATGTCTGTTGGTAATGATGAAACCGTCGTCTGTAACGACAAAGCCACTACCACGTCCAACCCCGCCAATGGGGATACCTTGTGCTGGATCAGTTGTAAGGTCGGGCTCGATGATTCCTTGATCGACTTGATAATACGCTGGCACCCACTGCTTACCGTTGTCGATGAATACATACTCTTTACCGTCGCCTCCTTTGTACCTGTTCTGTACCATGCGACGATAGACTTGCTCACCCGACTGTTTGTCGATCAGTCGCCAAGCGACCTCGATCATTACGACACTCTGCGTGTTCTTCTCGCCGATTTGAGCGGGCGTTAGCTCGTTGCGACTAGCAAGGGCTTGCGTTGCAGCATCTGCTATGGCGCGAGCGGAATCGGCAGCATTGCGAGCTTCAGCAAGCGCAATGTTAGCCTGCTCCTCAGAGGCGTTTTTGGCGTCTTTGCGAAGCCATGTTGCGCCTAGTGCCGCAACAACAACTATTGCCGATCCAACTAAGAGAAGATTGCGTCGACCATCTTTCTTAGTTTCAGTGATCATGCGCTCAACCGTAGCCTTACCAACGGCACCGGATGCAGAAGCGGTAGCGGCTGCTGTCGCTGGTGCATGTCCTGCGTCAGCGGGTGCTGCGGTAAAAGCAATGCGTGTTGCTTTCACCTGACCAGCCGGCCTAGGATCGAGGTCAAATTCAATTTCGGGGCCACCTGCACCTAACTGAATTACGTCGCCCGGGTTAAGTGGCATCGATCCTACGATGCGCGACTTGTTAAGAAACGTTCCGTTGCGCGAGTTCAGATCCATTAGGGTGAACTTGGACTGATCGCTAGGATCGCGCGCGATTCTAGCGTGCTGACGTCCGACAAGGTCGTCTTTCTCAGGCTCAAATTTTACCTGTGAAGAGGGGTCGCGCCCAAATGTAAGTTCAGCAAACTGGGCGGCTGGAAACTCTTCTACCTGACTGGCTTTGGAACCTTTGAGGTGGCGGAGGATGATGCGTTCCATAACGGTCTCGTGGAGGATGCCCGTAGCTTCCGGTACTCACCGGTCGCCGATTAGAGGCATGACGGTTCATCCGCTCACGCGCAGAAGCCGACCGGAATGGCTCATGCGGCCCCAAACATTAGACCAAATCAGCAGCCGAATACTGCCGCCATACTACTAATCGCGAACCGCGCGCCCCTCTAACTCACGCTGCAAAAACGCCTTCGCGAAGGTCCAGTCTCGTTTAACTGTTGCTGGAGAAATGCCAAGTGCTTCGGCCGTTTCTTTAACACCTAGGCCAGTAAAAAAGCGTAGCTCTACAACGCGTGCCTGCCTTTCATCAAGAGAGGCGAGACGCTTAAGCGCGTCGTCAATTGCAATTAGATCTATAGAATCGGTGCTCGACTCAATTGCGGCGTCTTCGAGCGTAATACGTGCGCCACCGTCTCGCTTAATTGCATTTCTTCTGCGTGCGTGATCAACAAGAATGCGACGGATAGCCTGGGCTGCCAAAGCAAAGAAGTGCGCGCGCCCCTGCCAGTTAACTTCGTGCTGATCTATAAGCCTGAGGAATGCCTCGTGCACTAATATGGTTGGCTGCAGCGTATGGCCACCGCTCTCACGCCGCATCGCATGTTCTGCAATTACGTGTAGTTCGTCGTAAACAACGCGCGCCAACAATTCCGCCGCATCTTCTTCACCGTCGCGAAGAGCATGCAGCAGCCTCGTAACCTCGTGCTGTGTCGGAGGGGGAGGGGGTGTAACGTCCATTTAGTACGTTTGCTCCGTAGGGCGCTGAACTGATGAGTCACATTGAAACTGGACCTTTAATCGTAACTCGGGAAGAGCCTGAGCACTTTTTGTCCCAATGATGAGCCTATCCGGCCAGTTCCTGCGCGACTGATGGTGACCCAACCTCACCTCCCGGAGATTCATATGTACACAGATCGAAACCGTTTTCCCTTCCCCACCCCCAAGTTTGCGGCGGTAGCAGCACTCGTTGCTTCACTCGCGGTAACCTCTAACTCGGTCCACGCCCAATCGGCTCAACGTTGGTCGCTTCAAGGCTCCGCGATCCACGTTGGAACGATGGGTGAGGCCTATGAAGGGATGGCTGGCGGGGTGGGAGCCGAATTGCAGCTGCGATTCACTCCCGGCAGGCTTTCCATTGGTGTTGGTGTCCAGTCATCAACGCACCAGGTCGATTTAGGGGAGTTCGGCAAAGAAGACGCAACGCTTGCCGGTGGCTTTATTGAGCCACGCATCGTTTTCGATGTCGGTAGCGATCGTTTTGCGCCGTACGGATCTGCTAGAATCGCGTTCTTAGAGCAAGCCCTTACGGTTGAGACCATCAAAGCGAGTGCCTCAGGCACTCAAATGAACATTGGCGGTGGACTACTAATGCGCATGTCACCACGCGTGAACTTTGACGTTGGAGTCACCTACGGATCAATCAACTTTTCCGACATTGAGGTGACCTATCTAGGGCAAACGGAAACAGTTAACGGCTCATCAGGCACCGGTAAGAACTTGGTACTTCGCGCTGGCGTTGCAATCGGTCTCTGGTAGGACAGATGCGCCCTGACGATCCTGCACCGACACGAGAGATCCCCGCCGCACCTGCGGCGGGGGTGACACGTGAAGTAGGTATACCACTGGCACCAACAAGAGAGTTCGAGCCACGAACGCTGGCAGGTGCACAGTCGGCACAATCTGCTTCGTCAGGGAACGCGCCGTCTGCGTATCCGCACTCACACGCGCCTACGCAATCGCAATACTCGTCTAGCTCTTCGTCTCAATCTCCTCAGTCTCCATCGCCCACTTTACGCGACCTGCGACAAAGATCTCCTGATCCGTTTACACCGACGGCACACGATCCGATAAGCAGACTTATTCGCGCAGTAAAAGAGGTAATGCTTGAGGGCGTAGCGATTGTGAAACATCCTCGCGACTTTCCAGACAGACTAGACCTTAACGACGGCAACCTATTAGTTCACGGTACTCGTTTTCTGCTTGGAACAGTACCTGCCGTTTTTCTATTACTACTGCCAGTCCATGTCATACATGGGCGTCCAATTTCTCAAACGGCAGTTGGGTTTCTCTTTGCAGGAATCGCCTTTTTCACAGGTGCGCTAATGCACATGATGTTAAAGGTTGTGCGTGCACGTCCGACTCCAATGGGGACATCTGTAGGACTCTACTCGTACATAGTAGGGTTTCAAGGGCTGGTATTCATAATACTTAGCTACCCAATTGGCTTCCGTTTCGGATCAAAACTTTACTTTGGTGGGACTCAAGAAGAGATAGATGCCATAATACAGGGCATGAGTAGCAGCGATCTTGTGTTCTTCACAATTAACTCGCTGTTCGCTTACTCCGTTACGATGATTTTTACATTCGGCGGTTTTATTCCGCTAATTGCTAAATACTACGATCTCAAAAAGCCGTCTAAGACACGCGCAGCTGTGGCGTTGTTGGTGCCATTGATGGTTACGGGAATACTACTTCAGCTTTTCCTTCCTCAGATTAAACGCGCGGCGGAGTCGTTGTGAGATTCTTTTTAACTGCAGCATTAGCGTTGTGCATAGCTTCGCTACCAGCATACTCACAACAAACAGCGACTGCATCCAACGTTACGACAGTTCCTGAAGATCAGAGTGACCGTGAGGCGCGAGTTGTGATTGCGACTAGTGGAGGTATATCACTTGGGAGCTATCAAGCTGGTGTTAACTGGGGGCTTGTTGAACTACTCAGGCGTGCGCAAATGGACGACACATTGCGCAGCCAGATAGCGCGTTCGGGAATGGCGACGCCTCGTATAGTGGGACTTAGTGGTGCTTCGGCAGGGACGATTAACTCCATCATGTCGGCAATGCACTACTGCCGCGACGGCGGTCGTGTACTCCCTGAAGAGTCGTTATTCTGGCGCACATGGGTCGATGTAGGTTGGCGCGAACTCATGCCGTATGGTAGTAAAGTTCAACCACCTGAATACGGACTAATTGATCGTGCGTACTTCTCCGATGTACTCCTAGAGCGTTTGCGGTCTGACCTGTCGCTACCAGGGCGACCAGGTTGCTCAGTACAAGTCGCAGCATCGCTTACAAAGCAACTATCAGCGAAAGAAGAAGTGTTTGACAGAGTATCGATAGCGGTACAACGTCATGTCGGAACCTACGCAATAGCAGTAGACAGCGCTTCACAGAAAATGAAGCTTCAACAAGCCTCACCTCTGCTTCGACGCGACGGCTCAGTAGGGTTTCAGATATCACTCGCAAGCCCTCGCCCTGACAACGAACTGTCTGTTGATCAAGTTTTCGAGTTAGCAAAAGCATCAAGCTCAATACCGTTCGTGTTTGCACCGATTCTTTTAGACTACTACAGGTCTGACGCACTAGATCAAACAGGGGTGTGTCCAATGGCACGCCCTAACGCAGTTGGTTGTGCAAAACCATTTAGTGCGCGGTTTGTAGACGGAGGTGCGTTTGATAACCGTCCTATTGGCGTTGCTGACAGACTGTTAGCCACTTCTCGAGACGCAGAGCCTCCAACACGCCCCACTCTTCTGCATACAATCTTCATTGTTCCATCGGCGCGGCGTACAGAAGTTCTAGCCGCACCGGATACTGCAAGCGAGCGCGTTGGAGGTAGTTCGCTTGTAACACAAGTATTGGGAAACATGTGGGGAGCTGCGTCGGCATACGAACTTCATGCGTACTCACGTAACCGCTCGATTGATACAGGACACGTTGTGGCCGTCGCAGATACAGTAGAGGTAACAAGTCGCGCGCTTCCAATTTTTGGTGAGACATTAAAGAACTTTGGTGCCTTTCTCGCTAGACCATTTCGCGAGCATGACTTCTACGTGGGAGTTTATGACGCGTTGCATTTCGCGGCCGACAGACTGTGCGGCAGAGTGACAGCTCTTCCAGACCAATCCCATGCTACAGTATTAGCAGAATGCCACGTTAACACACTTGCTTCGCTTACACACAGGGTCGATGTTGGTTGTACCGGCCGCTTAATGGTTTCGAGATTCTACTTTCGTGAACACGCCGTAACACCAGAGCTTGGTGATGGTGACGAAGAGTGTTTGCGCTTCGGCGTAAGTGACAGCCGCGTGCGTATGCTTCTGCTAACTGCCGATTTGTATGAAAAGAGCTACCTCACGGATACGAAGTGCGTAAAAAGCTATAGCGCTATTGAGAACGTCGTATGCGAAAGCGGCTTGCTGAAGTTCGCGCATCTTGCAGTTAGCGAAGGGCTCACCCGAGAGATGCGCGAATACGTTCGTGTTCACCCCGAATGCAGTGTGAGCTACACAAGCGTAGACTCCATATCTGCTGCTTGCTTCGCTGATGACTTCGTTATTCGTTTGCTTGAGACACCCAATGATTTTCTGAAACGCCTAACATTCTCAGGACTTGAAAGAGCCGCAGCGGTAGAACGAGTCGGGCAACGGATGGAACAAGCGGGATTCAGCGACGCAAGACTCGGAGTCGCGAACGCGATTCTACGAAACATCATTGGAAGGCCAACTCGCAGCAGTTGGGAATGGGATCGATCTTCGGTTCCGCGTGAGTGCCCAGACGGCAATCTATATCCCAAGCTCGGGTGGTGCGGCGTTGTGCAAAGTGCCTTTCGCGGCCTCGTACCATACTACGCGACGGGTGGAATAGGTGCGATAAGCTTTGAAACAGGAGTGCGTCCCAGCTATCACGCAGACGCAGAAGTCAGTCTTGTAATGCCGCTAAGTGTTCACTACGGCAGAGTTAACAATCTCACCCCGGTTAAAGACGGAGCACCGGCTAGGCAACCGTGGGGATCTGCTGGACTCGGCATAGAGTGGCGTAACCACTCGATAATGGTGAACTCATGCTTTGTTAGCATGTCGTGGCGAACATCGTTTAGCAAGGAAACGCAGGTTATGCCTAACGAACGTCATCTATACCGCATGTCCTGCGACTTGATGGCGTCACGATTCACAGTAGGTGTTACAACTACGAGGTTCACTGGAAGAAACAGAGAAACATGGGCGCTAACATTTGGACTTGCTGACTTAAATGGTTTGCTCTACTGGTTGGTGCCACAAGAGTTACGAACACGCTTTTAGATAGACATCACAGTCTCATACAGTCATGGACAACAAATCGCGCTCCCTGTTAGCAGTTGCGGCGTTAGCACTTCTGCCCGCTGCTTTATCAGCACAAGACCTAGGTTTTTTGAACAGTGTTTTCAATCGCGTTCACCGCGTTTCGCTGTTCGTTTTGGCGCTAGATCCGAAAGAGGCACCGATACTTGATCGGACTGGCAAAGGATGTATTACGCTCTCTCTGTGCGGAGCTGGTGTTAAAGTGATGATCGATCTTGATACTAGAGCAGACAATATGGAATTGGAACTCGGCTTGGGTGCTAGCTATCTGCGCGCGCTTCAAGGGAGTTCAGATGACTCACTAGACATTCGCGGAGCGTTGCGATCGCTTCCCGTCGTTTCTACACAAGCTACTTGGCTCGCAAGTCGATACGTTCATCCCTATTTTCATGCGTCGTTTGGTTTGGTTGACATTTGGAACGGTAGGGCACACAACTCGTCTGGGCGTCAAGCAGAGCTGAAGGCTTCTACTTTTGAGTATGGAGTATCTCTAGGGCTTGCAGTACGACCTTCACGCACGAATGGTCGTATGTTGTTAGAAGCAGGGTACCGCGCACGTACTTTTGCTAGCGTTGGTTACGGCTTTGACGAACCAATTGGAAACAAATGGCCTCGCCAAATAGACTTGAGCGGCTGGCAACTTTCTGCTGGATGGCAGTTTGATTTACGGCCTATTGCAAAATCACCAGACTTTAGCGGTTCATACGTGCTCGCTCGAGTTGACGGAGCACCGTTACCTATCGCGCTATCGCAAGTTAGTGGCGACAGTGGGAACGTTCGCCGCGAACTAATGAACGCGTGGCTGGATATATCGCGCAAGCCGCGTACTTACCGCATGGTGCTTATTACACGCGTTACAACTTTGAACGAGAATGGGGTTGCGCAAGAAATGGAATACGCGCATCCATCTGAGTTACGTGGTGGCTGGGAGCCAGGGCGAGCTGGCCATGTGCTTTTAACTCGCGACTCGACTACGTCGGCCAGCGTGAGTACAACCGGTGAACGTATCGACGACGAGCTAGTTATTGTCGAACCATCTACTGGTCGAAGGTTGCACTTTCGTAGAGTAAGGGGGACGTAAGGCGAAGCAGCTTTTAAGTGAAAGCATTTTATTTGCCTACTTATGTTAACTCGAAATGCGCGACTGCTGTTCGTTAGCAGTCGCGCATTTCGCGAAGCCGTTTTTATTGCGCTGTGTTTAGCGGAACAAGCATCGCTTCTATATCAGAACGACGAGGCTCTAGAAACGGTGGTAATGATAGTAACTCGCCGCTAATAGGGTGATCTACATCAAACCCTGGTCCATCTGTGGCTAGCTCAAAGAGAACGCCGTTACGTTCGCGCACATAGAGCGAGCGAAAGTAGTGCCTATCTACGAGTCCGCTGTTTCCATAGCCGCTTTGAGTTATGCGTTGTTCCCACTCTGCTATTGTCTGCCCTTCGGGCACGCGAAGCGCTAAATGGTGAACGCCTCCTGCGCCGTACCGTGTACGTGGAAGATCGTCGCGAACGATTACGTGCACTTCGGCGTGTGCACCGCCTTCACCTATTTGGTAAACGTGTACCTGAAACTCTGGCGCCTCTTCATGCGCGTATTGGCGCGCATGAACGAGCCCCAAAGCCTCAGTAAGGAACAGATCCGTTTCCTCTAGTGAGGGCACCGTAATCATCACGTAGCCCAGCCCACGTAGCTGATGCTGCGCAGGTACCGGACTGTCGGTCCAAGGAAACGCGTCGCCTATGCCACCATCGTCTACGAGTGATAGCTGCGTTCCTTCGAAATCCTCAAAGTCCAGAACCGTGCGGTTATCACGTGAATAAAGCTCGCCATGAGGAACGTTGAGCGACTCAAAGCGCGTCTTCCAAAAGCTGAAAGAGTCAGCGCCCGACACGCGAAAAGTGGTTTTCGTGATTGCGTTGTTGCCTCTAAGCTCTGGCGCGGCATGCGGCAGGTCGAACACCGTGATATCTGAGCCGGGAGTGCCTACTCCGTCACCGAAGAACAGATGGTACATACTCGGCGCGTCCTGATTCACAGTTTTGATAAGCAGCCTCAGCCCCAGTATTCGTGTATAAAAGTCATGAGACCTAGCGATATTGGCGCTTAGGGTGCTGACGTGATGAATTCCGGTAAGAGTGCGTTCCCTGCTATTCATAGCCCCTCCAGGCTTGGTTTCTATATTTATCTTAGTACTGAGATACTTATTGCGCAAGCCCGATCGCTTTTTTGTTCTGTCAAAGGAATCGCGTCAGTGCTCTGAAAGGTCCTCAGAGATGCCCGCACGCGATATCCGCTCCGCAACCTCACCCATATCGTGCATTACGCCCAGATGGCGCAAAGCATGGCGGGTTAGCGTGATAGCGAGCTCCCGTTCGCCCACGATTGCATAGCGAGCGCCGTGACGTTCCAAGAAGTCGCGTTCTTGATCGCTGTGAGTGCGGACAACTATATGCACATCAGGGTTGAGCTGACGCGCCAACGCCAATATTGCACGCGTTTGATATGCATCGGGCGCAGCCACTAGAACCAATGACGCATCGGCCAATCTGGCGTGTTCGAGCACCGCAGGACGTGATGCGTCACCGTATATCACAGGAAGCCCACGCTCACGTAAAGCTTCAGCACGCTCCCTGCTCTGCTCAACTATCACGTACGGTATCGCATGTGACGTTAACTCAGCGGCTATCGGAGCACCAACTCGACCGTGCCCTATTAACACGACGTGATCACGCATCCGATTTGAATCAACCGATTCCGGGAGTTCAGATATCTCGCCGCTTGGACGCTCCATCATCGTTATGAACTTCTGACGACGCATCCAACGCTCTAGTGGTTCAACCGTGTTAAACACGAATGGATTGAGCGTGATGGACAGGAGAGCACCTGCGACAATAAGCCCCTGCGCTTCTATCGGAATGAGATTTAGAGATACCGCCAATGCAGCAACTATAAATGAAAACTCACCGATTTGCGCTAGACTGGCGGAAATAATTAAAGCTGTGCGAATCGTGTATCGGAACAGCAAAACGATAACGAATGACGCTATCGCCTTTCCGACCATAACAATTAACACTACCGCGAGAACTTGTAGCGGTTCGCGAATAATGATCATTGGGTCGAAGAGCATTCCGACCGAAACGAAGAATAGAACAGCGAAGGCGTCCTGTAGCGGCAATGCGTTTGTCGCTGCCTCGTGACTAAAGTCCGACTCGTTAACGATGACGCCGGCGAGGAACGCACCGAGCGCAAACGACACGCCAAACCATGTTGCAGCGCCAAAGGCTATACCAAGCGCAACCGCGAGGACTGCCAGCGTGAACAGCTCACGCGAACCTGTGCGTACCACTCGTCCTAGCAGCCACGGTACAGCACGCCGTCCAACGACAAGCATTAGCGCTACGAAAGCTGCGACCTTGATAAAAGTGATCCCCAAAGTCGACCCAATGCTATCACCACCAGCGGCCATCGCTGGTAAGAACACCAACGCAACAACTGTTACAATGTCTTCTACGATTAGCCAACCTACGGCAATATTTCCGTCTGCCGAATCCAGAACTCCTCGATCTTCAAGCGCTCGTAGGAGCACTACAGTACTCGCAACGGACAGCGCCAAGCCAAATACAAGTCCGGTCGTCCACGACCACCCCCACAAGTGAGAAACAGCGGCTCCCAGAACTGTGGCAGCAGCGATCTGCCCCAACGCGCCCGGAATAGCAATTCGGCGTACCGCCCACAGATCTGCAATTGAGAAATGAATGCCAACACCAAACATCAGGAGGATAACACCGAGCTCAGCTAACTGTTGCGCAATACTCCCGTCAGCAACAAAACCTGGAGTAAAAGGTCCAACGGCAACGCCTGCTAAAAGATACCCGAGGATGGGCGGCAACTTGAAACGTGTTGCCAACAAACCGAGTAGGAAGGCGAGCCCAAGACCTGCGGCAATTGTAGCGATGAGAATGGTGTCGTGATGCATCGGCACCTGTGGGTGACAGCGTTGATAGAGTCCCGACTGGGCAGCTTCCGCAGAAACTCCCATAGCCGGAGGTAGAGCTGCAATCATGCGGCAAGCCACGAATGGCCGCAACACTGAAATTTCGCCGGCTGAAGGACAGAAGCCTCTTGGATAGCCATCCTGTTGCCGATGTCAATAAAAATAGCGCACTGCAGGCACCTGTATGCAGATGCATGCAAACATTTTTTCAACTTTGAGGTGGATCGTGACAGTCGGACAGTGTACAATGTGCGTACGGACTGAACCTGGAAAGCAAAGGCGCGATGACGCCGGCATAGGGGAACTCAGAGAAGTGACACCACCAACACAACGCTCGCTGTACCTATTGGCAGTTGCCTCATGCCTGTGTTTCCTATATGGAGCGAATGCAGGCGCCCAGTCTTTGCGAGGCTCCCGAGCCAGCGTTGACAAGATGTACCGACAGGCAGTTGCTGAAGACTTCACGTTCCTTGAAAAGTCTTCCAATGTACGAAAGTTCGTATCAGCCGGACTGCTCGTTGAACTCGAACCAACCGAGCACTACCTGTTGCACCGCGTTAGTTATCCCTATGTCCGTCCTCAGGTAAGAACATTTGTCGAACGAATAGCCTCTCAGTATTCGTCGGCGTGTGGCGAAATGTTGGTCGTCACAAGTGCGGTTCGTCCTGCATCTCGCCAACCATCTAACAGCACGGACAAGTCAGTGCATCCGACGGGAATGGCGATTGACCTGCGCAAACCTCAGAATCCGAAATGCCTTCAATGGTTACGCAAAACGCTACTAGCGCTAGAGAAGTCGAATGTGCTCGAGGCAACGGAAGAACGTTCACCAGCGCACTTTCACGTTGCCGTTTTCCCAACACGGTATAAGTCGTATCTAGCAACTATCACACGCAAGCCTGCGACTACGGTTGCTGTAACAGTAAGTAGCAAATACACCGTGCGCCCCGGTGATACGCTATGGCAGATTGCACGCGCGCACGATACAACGGTTGATGCAATAGCTGACGCAAACGAACTGGACGGCGAAGTCATATGGCCCGGCCAAGCACTCGTAATCCCATCTAGCCCATGAAGGTTTTTTCCAACGAAGCAAACGTGATACCACGCTCACTGCTGTTGCTGTTAGTTTCCGCCGCCTGCGGGGGTGGTGGTTCTGGAACAATTACACCACCGCCACCTCCGGCTCCTCCGCCTTCCTGTCAAACTACAGTACCAGCTAATGGTAGTATCGCTGGATTACCCGACGGCTACTACAGTGCAGCTCGCGCAAAATGTGGAGCCGAACTCTCCGCGGTCCTCCATCAGATCGTGCGTGTCCAGCGAGTACTCGGCTACACCTCTGCCCGAGACTCACTGTATGCGTTTGTAGATCGCGGGAACCTTGAAACCATCGTAGATATTTACGCGGGGCGCTTGGCAACCGGAGTTAATTCGAGAGCTACAGCGTTGCAGTTTGGTTTTAATACAGAACACAGCTGGCCACGCAGTCGAGGAGCAGAGAATGATCCTGCTCTTTCTGATCTCAACCACATTTTCACTGCTGACTCAACGGCAAATTCCAGCAGGTCAAATCATCCATACGGCATCGTAACTGGTACAGTTAGCTGGACTTCGTCTGGCTCTCAGTCGGAGGTGTCGCGAGTAGGTCGAGATGCGTCAGGCGGAATTGTTTTTGAACCGCGCGCATCTAAGCGTGGAGATATCGCTCGAGCACTGCTTTACTTCCATGTTCGTTACAAGACTCAAGCACCCTCTGGCTTCTCTTTGCAAAACTTTAATAAGGAACGTGCGCTTCTGTTAGCTTGGCACGCGGAAGATCCGCCAGACGCTTACGAGCGCGCAAGGAATGCAGCAGTATACCGTGCACAGGGAAACCGAAATCCATTCATAGATTGGCCTGAGTTTGTAACTGCGATTGGTACGTTCGACTAAAGTTTTAAAAGCGTTATGTAGAATAAGAAAGGGCGCCCATTGGGCGCCCTTTCTTATTCTTGATATCACAGCTGTTAGAACGAGTATCTAATACCCAACTGTGCGCTGAACTGCAGAAGAAGTGCAGCACCAAGTGTCGATTCCCTACCAAATGATGATGCGGGAACCGTGTATTCGATTTGCTGCGTTGACGGATTGTAGGCTTGCGGAGCAAGCAGGTTACGATTGCTAGTAGTAACTGCCTCGTAACGACCCCACTTGCTGTTAAGACCGTTCAGTACGTTGAAGAGGTCGGCCTGCAACTCGACTCGCTGTCCACCGCTCGTAACGCCGATTTGCTTACGAAGCGACAGATCAAGCCTATTAAACCAAGGCTGACGGCAAGTGTTACGTGGAATGATCTGTCCGACGTAATCGCCGATACATGCGTTGTCCTTAAGGATCTGTCCGTATGCATCACGCGTTGCAGTAACAATTGAATCGCGACGAGCGGGATCCACGTTTGCCGCAACAAACACTGGCAGGTCTTCAGCGGCATAGATGTACGGACGATCGTTGAACGAAAGGCCGTCACCATTCAGATCGCCGCTTTGCTCCGGTCCCCACGGCGTACCGCTTTGCAAACGCCAGATTCCGCTAACCTTGAAGCCCCATGGCAAGCTGGTAAAGCCCGAGAGAATGAACGTATGGTTACGCACGAAACCAGACGGTCCCCAGCCTTTGTCGGTATCACCGATACCACCAAGGTCGTTGGGACCCATTGCACCGATACGAGCGTTCTGCCATCCCTCGAAGCTTGTGCAGCACGAGAAGGATGTATTGTCGTGCGCGCTTTGCCATGTGTAGGAACCGCGCAATGACGACGCTGAGCCAATGCGACGATCGAGGTTAACCGTAACGGCTTGCGACATCGATCGACCGTCGTAGTAGTTGGTGAACACGTTACCGAAATCAGTATTCAGTAAGCGATCGTTTCCACCAGCCTGCGAAGGAGAGAAGCGTTCAGCAGGTACAAAAACCTGACGGCCGCCCTCACTTGTTAGTGAGAACAGAGCGGGACGGAGATTCGCGTTACGAACCGAGTACAGGTTTGTCGTGCTGGTAAGCAAGTAGTCCACCGACATACGCGTACGATCACCAAGTGCGCGCTCGTAGCCTACGTTTCCACGCAGAGTTTCTGGAATCTCAAAGCCCTGCGTCCAGAAGCTGTACTCGGGAAGTCCACCAATCCCCGCCGCACCGGCGCAGTTCGTGGGGTTGCTAAGACCGTCGGTCGGCAACGTGCGGTAGCCAGTGAGCGGAGGAGGCGCGTTGGCATCTCCGTCTGCTATTGAGCCAGAGCAGTCGAGAGCAAGTAGCGGTACGTCGGTTATTCCGACGTTTGAGCCGAGTACTGCAGGAAGACGACCGTAGAATAGACCGCCGCCAATACGGAAGACTTCACTGGCATCACCGTTGCGATCCCAAGCAAGTGACACGCGGGGTGAAATGTTGTCCTTATCGACTGGAGCAATTCCGGTTTCGATACCGAAAGCACGTTCAGCATCAACTACGCGACCAGGCGTTTTCCCATATCGCGAAACGTCGTAGCGAACACCAAGTGTTGCGGTGACGTTGTGAGTTACACGCCATTCGTCTTGTCCGTATACGGAGTACTCTTGAGTAGAGAAGCTCGTAGTTGGAGGCGTGCCGTCTGCCCGAACGTTTCGCGTATAGCGTGACGGACGGCCTTCTTCGAGCGCTTGAAGATTATCAAACGTGTAGAAACCAGAGCCGTTTAACCAGAAATCGTTGCGGTACCATGAGAACATGTTGTTTGTACCGAACTTCAACGTGTGTTGGCCGAGGTCAACGGTTGTGTTGTTTACTAGCTGTGCCTTGTTCTCAACCATGAGGTTACGGAATGAGATGTTGGCACCGCCCCATGCAAACGCACGACCATCGTTGATGTTTGCTACACGAAGTTCCGGCTTACGGTCGGATGCATTACGCGGACGATCTTCCATGCTGTACTGCATGCGCAACACGTTTCCGATTCTGCTTCCTATGGTGCTGGTCAACTCTCCAACGAGTGAGTTGGTGGTGTTCTCAAAATCTTCAACTTTTGATAGACCGCCTGTTGTTGTCGCAGCAAATGTCTCGTTACCGTTGTCGTAACGTGAGTAGTTGTTGCGAACTGAAAGGCGATTACGGTTGTTGATGTTCCAATCGATGCGCGCGAATGCAGTGATTACGTCATTGCGCGTAAAGAAAGGATCGTACGATGCAGACGGGTTTCCTACGCCATATGTGTTCTCAAGAATTGAGAAGAAGCGTGAGAGCGAGTCTGCAGTTGCGTTGTCAGTTGCAGCGAAGCGTTCGTAGCGCGCAACAGAATCTGGATCAGCAAATCCTGCGGCCTTCTGCGCGTTCTCTTCGGCTTGCTTGCGAAGTGTGGTTGGCGAGACAGGCGTGAACGGTTCGCGTCTACGTTGCGCGTCGATTGACGCGACATAGAAAAGCTTGTCACGTACAAGCGGGCCTTCAACCTGCAATGCACCTTGCTGCACATTGAAGTCGCGTGGACGTGTTCCGTCGAAGTTGCTTGAAGTCAGCGCTTCACCGCGGTAGTTACCGTAGGCAGTAGCTTTAAAGCGGTTGGTACCGCTCTTCGAGATGATATTGATAACGCCGCCAGCGTAGTTACCATATTCAACGTCAAAGCCGTTAGTAACTATCTGGAACTCCTTTACCGACTCGATGGAGAAGTTGAAGGGGATTCTGCTTCCGCCTCGATTCTCACCGAAGAACGAATTGTTCGCGTCTACGCCATCCATTTGAATGTTGGTTTGCGAAGGACGCGCACCGGCGATTGAGAACTGACCACCTGTTGTAGTTTCAGGATTGGGGCTCACTAGACCGGACAGATTAATAAAATCCGTAAAGTCTCTGCCGAGTGTCGGAAGGTTCTGAATTTCCTCGTTTGAAACAGACTGCTTGAGTCCGCCGTCACGCGTATCGATGCGTTGAGCAGCTGATACTTGGACTGTAGCGAGTTGAATCGCTGCGTCTTTTAGAGTGAAGTTGACCGTAGCAGTTGCACCAACGGAGACTCTGATTGAATCTCGCGTTTCAGGTGTCGAACCCAGTCGGCGCGCGGTAACGCGGTAGGTTCCTGACGGAAGGAGGCGAATGGTATAGATACCGTCATCGTTAGCGATTGCTGAACGAGACAAACCGGTTTCCGCGTTGACCGCAGTAACCTGAGTACCTGCCATTGCGCCCTGTGTACCGGTTACAGTACCGCGAATGGCACCTGTTGTAACCTGGGCAGCTACTGGTGTAGTAGCTGCGACGAGCAAAACAACAGCAGAGCTGAGTAAACGCTTAGTCGAGCGCATAAGTGCGCGTCCTTTGGTAGTCAGTTGCACGCAACCTCCGAAACGTCTGCTGACGAACGCGGTTGAAGCTGCGTCGTCCCGTTGAAGAATCCAAGAATTCCTGTGATGTCGTAGCACTTGCCGGCTTGGAAGGCAGCCCAACCGATATTGGTAGCAGCGCTACCGTCTAGTCTCATCTGCGAAGCGCCAGATCCATCGTTGACAGTTGCGTTTCCAGCTGCTGTTCCAGTTGGAGCACCCGTAACAGCTACCTTTTGAACTGTAACGAGCTTTCCGACGTCAGCAGCGAGAGGATTGCTTGTTGCTCCCAACTGTGCAGTTGTACGAACAATAGAAGCAGGCAATGCAACACCGTGCTTCACGTTCTGCGCAATGCGTGGGCTAACGATCTGTACCTGCTGATTGAAAGTTCCTATTTCGCCGGTGACTTCGATTGAGTCACCTTCGACTAGTCCTAACGCAGCTGACACACCGAAAACCTGCACACCGCCTGACGGGTCTTGCAGATATAGATTGTCGTTTCTATAACGACCGGGTTGTGCTGTAACTATTCCGGCGATGGTAACGGTTGAAGCGACAGGTTGTGCTTCTGCTTCAACGATACGAATAACGCAGCCGAACTTAACCGGCGTTGGCACGAAGGTTTGCTCTGCTTTGTAAACGCTTGTCCTTGCTCCGCACCAAACGAAGCCAGCTGCGAGAAGCGAGGAGTTCCTTACGACGACCACATCGTGGGTTCCCACTGTGACTTCGTTGCTCCATCGGCCGTTGGCATCAGTTACTGATGAAGCGATGGTGGAATCAGTTCCACGCAGCTTCAACTGAACCGTAACGTTGGCCATAGCGGAATCGCCTGCTGTCGGTGTGTACACGCCGTTGTTATCACGGTCGTAGAACACAATACCTGCAGCTGTTCCGATTTCGCTAATTGGTGAAACGGGAGCGGGATCTTCTGCGCACGCCACTGTCATCGTCGCAACAGCGGCAGTTAACGCGAGCCGCGCGAGTTTATGAGTTGTATGTATGATCATGGTGTCACGTCGCTGCTCTGGCGCACTTTGATTTGCGCTGTTCCGTTGAACTGCGTAAGAACGCCTGTGATTGAGTAGGTATTTCCTACGGTGAAGTTCGCGCGTGTAATTCCGCCTGTTGCTGCTGCGACGCGAACTTGAATGGATTCACCGTCGGCAGTACCAGCCACCGTAAACGCAGCACCGCTACCAGTCGGAACAGATGTCACCGTGAATCCGTTCAGCGTTACGAGCTTACCGTCTTCATCCAGCGACTTAACTTGCGGACCGGTAAGAACGATTGGTGCGGGTGCAGATCCTGCGCCAATACGTGTGAACGTGGGAGTAGCGAGCTGCAACTGTCCGTTAAATCCACCGAGGGTTCCGGTAATCTCGACGCGATCACCAGTCTTGTAGATGGTTGTATCAGCAGTTGGCATAGCGAACACCGCGATACCGCCGGTTGCGTCTTGTATCCAGATTTCGCTATTAACACCATTGGTTCCCGAGGTGAACAACCCAGGGCGTACCGTGATGTTACCAGTAACAGTTGCAACGGTACCCGACTCTTGCTCTCTGAGAGTGCCGATGGGTGTAACCGCAGACTGGAGATCTGCAGAGCTACGAATCTTCACCTGTGCGGTCCCATTGAACTGAGTGAGAACACCGGTGATGCTGTATCTATCTCCAACTATGAAGCTGGCTCTTGAGAGACCAGATAGATTGCTCGCTACTCTTACTTGCAACGTGTCGTCACCAGTGTGAACGAGCACAGTGAAGGCGGCCCCTGTACCAGTGGGCACTGAAGCGACTCTCACATTGGGAATCGTTACTAGGCGGCCTTCATTGGCGAGTGATCGTGCCTGCGGAACGGTTTGCGCGAGTGGCGAAACAGCGGCGCCGCGACCACGCTTGACAATGCGAAGCGCCGAACCGGACAACTGCATTTGCCCACTGAAGACACCGATGTTACCGGAGACTTCGAGTGTATCGCCTAGCGCGTAGCTATTGCTGTCGGCTGTTGGTACTGAGAACACGGCCATACCGCCAGTTGCGTCTTGAACCCATAGCTCGGAATTAACACCACTAACAAACTGACCTGGCTTAACGGTAAGGCGTCCGAGTATAGCGACTAGGCTTCCTGATGCTTTGGTGCGGACATCAGCAACACTGATAATGAGGGAGCCTGTGAACACACCGGTAAGAGACGCTTCGCTTCCTGCGTCAACGGACACATTACGAGTGGCGCCCGCATCTCCGTAGGAAATAGTGCCGGGGTTTTCAAGCGAAACGCTGTAATCACCCGGTGCTAGAAAGCGGAAGCGGAAGATACCGTCATCATTGGTGACAACAGAATCCACCTTCTGAGAGCCCTTACGCAGAGTTACCGACAATCCTGCGCCCGGGGTGTCCGACTCGTCGTAGCTACCATTGGTGTTGTCGTCGCGGTAGATACGTCCTGTTACGGTTCCCGGGAGGAAGGCATAGCGGAGATCATCTGCGCGAACGCTTCCGGTGTAGCTGACAGTTACTCGCGACTGAGTTCCAGTTGTGAGTACCGTTCCGGCAGGTGCGTCGGCAGCTGCAACGGAATAAGAGCCGGGTGCGACACCTTGAAAGACAGCGTTCCCGCTTGCGTCTGTTGTTGCTTGAGCGGTTGATGCGCCGGAGTTGAGATCAGTTAGGGCTAGAGGGAGCCCAGAGATCCCTTGATCTCCGTCGGAGAAGGCGCCGCTGTTGTCAGCATCAACATACGCGCGCACGGTTACATCTACGTTCGGGCCAGCAGGAGCGGTTGCTTCGCCGCATGCGGCCAGGAAAGCGACTGCACCAACGCCTGCTGCAATTCTGAGAGATAGTGCCCTTAGCGTGGGCAATACCAATCTCGATTCAGCGGCATGTTGCGTCGCAGGAATGAAACGGTTGTTGGACATGAACCAGTGATCTGGAGTTCAAGCGTCGTGGAGTAGGAAATAGTACCTAAGCCCGAAGGGTTGATTTTAATTCGTCGCGGAGTCGTACGCGAACTCCGAGCATAACAGGCTGGTAACATCGGGGTCCGGGGGCGTGGGGGGGTAGGCGGCAAGGACTTACAGCCGAGTCCGGTTGGGCTTGGGGGGTGGGCTTGGGGCGGGGGCTTGGGGCGGGGACTTGGGGCGGGGGGGGACAGCCGGCTGGCTTGCGATACAAAGCAAGAGGGGGCGGTTGTCGAGTAGACAACCGCCCCCTTCCTTTGCTTCGGGCTTTACTTATTGGACCGCGTTAACCATGTCGAAGATTGGGAGGTACATGGCTACGATCATGCCGCCGACGACAACGCCGAGGAATACGATCATGATGGGCTCTAGCAGTGAGAGTAGTGCACTGACGGCTGCATCGACCTCATCGTCGTAGAAATCGGCGATTTTGGTTAGCATTTCGTCGAGTCCGCCGGTTTGTTCACCGACGGCAATCATGCTTATGACCATTGGGGGGAAGACATTACTCTTTTGGAGAGGCGCAGCGATCGTTTCACCGCCAGCAATGCTTGCGCGACTTCCCATGATGGCGTCTTGCACGACCCTATTGCCTGCCGTTCGTGCCGTTATCTCAAGGCCGTCCAGAATGGAAACGCCTGATGAAATGAGAGTGCCGAGTGTTCTGGTGAAGCGTGAGACTGCACTCTTTCGAAGAACGTCGCCTAATACCGGTACTCGAAGTAGTAGCGCATCAATGGTGCGCTGTCCTTGAACCGTGCCGTAAAACTTTTTAATGGCGAATGCCGCGGCTGCGGTGGAACCCAGCACAAGCCACCAGTAACCATTAATAAAGCCTGATAGACCAATGACAATCTTGGTTGGGAGAGGCAGTTCCATACCAACACTTCCGAACATGGATGCGAAGACTGGAATGACCTTCCATAGGAGGATAACGACGCAAAGAGCGGCGACGCACATGATTACTACGGGGTAAATCATTGCGCCTTTAACCTTACGTACTAGGGCGTCATTCTTTTCCATGAACACTGCGAGTCGGTTCAGGATGACGTCTAGGATACCACCAGCTTCACCGGCCGCGACCATATTCGTGTACAGGTCGGAGAAAGCTTTGGGGTGTTTGCGCATAGCGTCAGCAACAGTGTTGCCAGATTCTACGTCGAAAACAGTTTCCCTAACAACAGCAGCGAGTGCCTTATTCTCACTTTGTTTTGCAAGTATGTCTAACGCTTGGACCAACGGTAGTCCGGCATTGATCATAGTTGAGAACTGACGCGTGAAAATAACAATATCACGCATCTTGATAGATCCGGATGCCTTCTTGGGCTTGGCGCGTTCTTCATCGACTTTAACAATCGTGAGGCGCTGCCTTCGGAGCAGATTTACGGCTTCATCGCGTGATGGAGCATCAATCGTCGCCGAACGAAGCTCACCGTTGGTATTGCGAGCGGTGTAGGCGAAAGTAGGCATGAGTATCGAGCGAGGTGGTTAGTGAGCAGAAAGTACTGTTAGCGCTTGAGAGCGAGCGAGCGTTCACCATTACGTTGCGGCTGCGCCGAAGTGATTCCGTCTTCACTCATCGTTTTTCCGATCATGCGCAGAAACTCATTCGCATCACTTGCAGCGCGAACGCATTCGTCGGCGCTTACCTGTCGTGTCACGTACAATTGATAGAGAGAGTCAGCGAGTGTTTGCATGCCGAACTTCTTTCCTGACTGCATTAGCGAATAGATCTGATGCACCTTATCGTCGCGAACTAGCGCTCGAATAGCGGGTGTCACCACGAGGATCTCCGCCGCCATAGCGCGTCCTCTGCCAGTTAGCTTAGGCAACAGTGTTTGAGTAATAATGCCCTCTAGTACGAACGCTAACTGAGCGCGTACTTGGCTTTGTTGGTGACTGGGGAATACGTCAATAATGCGGTTGATTGCTTCAGCTGCGCTGTTAGTATGCAGAGTTGCGAAAACCAAGTGGCCGGTTTCCGCGATTGTGAGTGCAGCCTGAATAGTTTCGAGATCTCGCATTTCGCCGATGAGAATTACATCCGGGTCTTCTCGTAGTGCGTATTTGAGAGCAGAGGCGAAACTTTTTGTGTCAGCGCCGACCTCTCGCTGATTAATAATGCAGCTTCGGTGACGGTGAATGAACTCGATAGGATCTTCAACCGTGATAATATGGCCGCGTCGTTCGGTGTTGATTTTGTCGATCATAGCAGCGAGCGTTGTGCTCTTGCCTGATCCAGTAGGACCTGTAACCAGCACCAGACCGCGCGGTCGTTCTGCGAACCCTGCGATAACCGGCGGCAATTGCAGATCAGCGAACGACTTGATCTGGAACGGGATTTGACGAATAACCATGCTAACGCATCCGCGCTGTTTAAAAACATTGCCGCGGAATCGCGATAGGTTCTGGATACCGAACGAGAAATCGAGTTCGTCCTCCATTTCGAATCGTTTCTTCTGATTCTCAGTGAGGACAGAGTACGCGAGTTGTAGTGTATCGCGCGGAGTGAGCGGCTGATCTACGATGGAGTTTTGGATATCGCCATCGATTCGCAATTTGGGCCGATCGCCTGCGGTGATGTGTAGATCTGAAGCATCGCGCTCGATCATTTCATCGAGTAGCGTGCGCAACGAGATCGTGGATTGTGAAACCGGAGCAGTCATCGATCAGCGAGCATAGCCAAGTTGAGGAACCAAGAGGGATTCCGGGTTAGAGACGAGCCACCAGCACCGACGAAACCGTAGACGACGAGTTGGAAACTGCGTGTTCCGGTGCTGTGACATTACGCTGACGTTTCGCGAATAACCTGCTCGAGCGTTGTAAGTCCCTTAAGAACTTTGAGCCATCCATCCATGCGAAGTGTGAGCATCCCTTCAGCGATTGCCGCATCGCGCAGTACTTGTACGTCTGCGTTTTGCATGACGAGTTTCTTTAGTGACGCTGTCATGAACATGACTTCGTAAACGCCTTGTCTTCCTTTGAGTCCCGTTCCGCCACAGTGCTCGCACCCTTTCCCGCGAAAGAACGGGATATCTCCTATGGTAGTGTTCAACGACAGATCGTTGAGATATGGGAGAGCTTCGACGGTTGCTTTTGCCTTAGCGTTTATGAGTGCTTCTTCTGTGAACTTGAGATCGCCGAGTGTTGTTGTTCGGCTGACCTTCGCCCCTGAGAGTTCAGCGATTTCCGGTTCGTAGCGCACTTTGCATTTGCTGCAGATGCGTCTTACGAGTCGTTGTGCGAGGATGAGATTGAGTGCGGAGGCGACATTGAACGGTTCGAGTCCCATATCGAGAAGGCGAACGATCGTTTCTGGTGCTGAGTTTGTATGCAGCGTACTCATCACCATGTGACCTGTGAGGGCTGCTTTGATGGCAATACCACCGGTTTCTAGGTCACGAATTTCGCCGACCATGATGACATTGGGATCTTGCCTTAGGAAGGCTTTCAGTGCTGCTGCGAAGCTCATTCCGATATCAGTGCGCACCTGCACCTGATTGATACCGAAGAGATTGTACTCAACGGGATCTTCGGCGGTCATGATATTAGTGTCGCCCGTATTGATCTTAGACAGTGCGGAATAGAGGGTGGTGGTTTTTCCTGACCCAGTTGGCCCTGTAACTAGCACCATTCCGTAGGGGTTGGAGATAGCCTCCATGAGCTCTTGTTCTGCTCGCGGTTCTATTCCGAACTTTTCCAGTTCGAGTGTAAGGTTCCCTTTATCGAGAATACGTAGCACTACTTTTTCGCCGAACAGCGTTGGCAGCGTACTGACACGAAAGTCGATGACCTTTCTGCCTACTTTTAGCTTTATTCGTCCATCTTGCGGTACGCGACGTTCGGCAATGTTGAGCGACGCCATAATTTTGAAACGTGAGATAAGAGCAGCGCGCATTTTGAGGGGTGGTTTCATAACCTCCTGGAGTGCGCCGTCGATGCGATATCTTACGCGTAGTTCGTGTTCAAAGCATTCGAAGTGAATATCTGACGCTCCTTTGTGTACGGCGTCAACGAGTATTGCATTAATAAGTTTAACAACTGGAGCTTCGTCGACTTGGGCTGCGAGTACGTTTGCATCGATTGCTTCCTGTTGGTCTTCTAGGATTTCAATATCTTCATCGTCTTCTGCTACGAGGTCTTGCAGTAGCGACTGCATTTGTACTTCGTTTGACTCGTAGTGTTTCTCGATGGCGGCGCGCATGGAGTATTCGCCGGCCAGAACGGGAACGATGTCGTATCTAGTAATGAACTTCAGGTCGTCAATAACGACTAAGTTAGTCGGATCACTGATAGCAACGGTGAGTTGTCGTCCGTCTCTTTTGAGTGGTAGGACTGTGTGTTTCACTGCTAGCTCAGCGGGTATGAGTTTTAGCAGTTTGGTATCTACTTCAAAGCGTGACAGATCGACGGCAGGCATTCTGTATTGCCTAGCGAGCGTCCTGACGACATCAGTTTCAGCGACGATTCCTGATTTGACAATAACAACGCCGAGCAGCGTTCCTGGGTTTTGTTGCTGCTCATGGAGCGCCCCTGCGAGTTGCTCGCGTGTGAGCAGCCCTTCTCTCAGGAGGAGATCGCCGAGTCGTAGAGTCGACTTATTGGTAGCAACAGCTGGTGCGGCCATGGGATATTAGTATCGTTTCTTGAGCCAGTTCTTCGCGGGACTACTTTACGTTTAGTGGACCGTTGAGTGTCACTGGGTAATGGACGTGGCCTTCCTGAAAACGTCACCAGAGGTGCCAACATGGCAGCTGTGGAGGGTCCTATGCCACGAATGTGATACTCGAGCGCTTGTAGTGACCCAAAGGATCCGAACGAATCGCGGTTAGCGACTATGCGTTTGGCCATTCCTGGCCCGACGCGCGGGAGATTATCGAGTTCTTCTTCGGTTGCTAGGTCGACATCGATGGGGAACTGGGGTTGTTCCTTTGCTGCTTTTAGTGTCGGCGTGCGGCGATTGGAACGTGAGGACGGCTGTTTGGTGGGATTCTTCTTTTTTGCTGCATCTTTTTTTGCTTTTGCTTCTACAGCGGAGTCGACAGCCTTCATTTGTCGTTCTAGAGCGAGCTCTGCTCCTTTGATGTTGCTGCGGCTATCGCCGGTTGATACTTCTTTTGAGAAACGTGCCACCGAAGTGGAGCGAACAGCGACCCCAGTGATAGCGACGGCGGCGAGGAATAGGAGAGCTTTCCGTTCGGCTACAGTTGGCATGGGTGCATGATACGGGATTGCGAGTGTAAAGCATCATCGAAATCACTAGCGAACTATCATTACAATGCGTGCGAAAAGCGTGTACGGTGTGCGAGAGATTCTGGCGACGTGGGCACCTCACATAGCGGCGTTACGTCGATGCTTGGTTAGCGCTACTCAATAACGTTTACTTTAACTCGCCCGCAAAGAAACGAACCTGGAGAACAACACTGAAAACAGTCTGAGCTACTTGTGAATTGCGAGTTCTATCGAACGTTACGATTTGGCTGCCGGTGAGTTGGAACGTAGTTGTTTCGGACAAATCAGTTCCTGCATTAAAATTGAACGCGCGACGCCCCGTATTTGCGAGAATACTGGGCGGAAGAATATTAGATGGCGAGGAAGTCGTGTCAGAGTTGAGACTTCCGACAGACGAAACGCCACCTTCTTGGTTATATGAAACAGACGTGCGCATATTGCCGCGCGTTTTCCATCTTTGAGGGAGACGCCACGATCTGCTCATGTCAACGGAGAGACGTTCAGTTGTGCCCTCCGTTATAGAACCTGGCCTTTGGTCCTCTCGGATATCTCGACTGAAACGAGCATTCGTTACCAAGTTACCAAGGAACGCCCACGTAATAGACGTACCGACCGGAGTACTGCGCGACAATGTTCGGCTTTGGTCGGCGATACCACCTGTCTCGTTAGGAACGAAAGTACCTTGCCGCTGCTGTTGGTAGCCTACATCAAGTGATAGCGAGCTAAAAACCATGCTTAAAAAGCGAGGTCTTAGAAGCATGCGAGCTTGAACATCCGGAAACCTACGTTGCTCGGAAGTAATAAGCGCTTGGAATCCGTCAAGTGAGCGACGAGTCCACGTTTCCGAAGTGCCTTCTTCATATCGCGACGAGAGCGCGATACCTAGTGGGAGATTAAACTGATTGTTAAGAGTGAAACGTCTTACACGACCTGCGTTAGCAGCAAGATGGTTACCTATACCTCTGAAATCATCAACGTCACCGAAACCAAACTGCATTCCAGTGCCGGGGCTGAAAATAGTATTGTCGTGATTCGCGGTGAGACTCTTGACCCATGAAATGTCAGCAGGCCCGAGTATACTGCCAAGCTTACGTAGAAAACTGCTGTCGGCGGTGCGGGCGCTTACATAGCGACCTAGGTCTAACGACGTCGACGCATTTAACGATTGGATAGCACCGATTCTGCTGGGGAGTCTGAAGACGCCAGAAGTATCAGCAGAACGTAGCAGTGCGCGTGCGTTGGGATCACGCACTAAAGAAAAGTTAGTGTTCCAGCTGAGATTTGGACGGAACCATGTTCCGAACGAAGGTTGATAACTGATGGAAGTGTTAAGCGACCGCTCGCGCTCTAGCCCAAGATCAGTCCCTAGAAGTTGCAAACGTTCAGCATTTGCCGCTATGCGTCTGTCTAGACTATCGCGAACAGTTACATGACTACGCGTGTAGTCACGTAGATCAAGCAGTTGAGCGGCGTCGATGCGTCCACTAAGCGACAGAGTTGGGCGCAACTCCATAGACGCCGCGTTACGCCACACATGAGTGAGCGCATTGACCATCTGACCAGTGTCAGTTAGCGACTGCGCTGCTTTAGTATAGGACGTTGTTGCTGAGGATGTCCGTGCGAGCGAGCTAGACAATCTGAAACTTGTTGGAGCCCACCTAAAGTTTTGAGATCTAAACCCTTCTATAGCACCAAGACGTTGAACCCTGTTTGGCAGGAGTGAAAAGAGCCAGTCTACCACAGACGGTAAGCGATCGTGGCGAGCATCATCTGATAGAACGAGTGATGCAGTGGTAGCATAGTTGCTACTTTTCAGCTCTTGGAACGGAGATTGAACGCCACTGCCTCCCCACGTGCCATTTAATGCTAGACCGTTAACGAACGGCGCATACCAGCCTTTATCAATTGGAATCGCCTTTCTCAACGATAGAGAGTAATTGGTTCGTCGCTCTCTGGGATTACGCAGCCCTTCGATTCCGCTAGCCCTAATGTCACTTCTATTAAGGAAAAGCTGCTCTGCGCCGCTGCCGTTGTAATCGATTACCAATGGCATAACGATGCCGAGTCTGGCAGGCAACATACGTTCAAGATGTAGCGTTGTACCGACATTGACGCCATTAGCGGAAAGAAACGACGGGGTTTCACCTAACTGCCTGAAGTTAGGATCGCGTCTACTCAGGTTAACTCTGAAATCAGCTAAATCAGCAGCGTTAAACGAAAGGCCAACCTCGCCTGCAAAACCTATATCATCGACCACATCGAGTAGTCGAATATCATCAATCCAAAGCTCGAGAGTATCGTTTGGTAATACGGCATTACCTCCCGATGGTACGCTGTCCACGCGAATTATACCAACTGCAAGCTCCTGAACACCGGCTAGGTTAGGCGGCGTAATTGCGGGATCTGTTGTGTAAACGATGTAGCCATCTTGGCAAACGGCGTATCGACGTGATACCTGTGCTCGCGGCAATGCAGACCGCTTTACCAACTCGAGATCTACGCCTTCGCATTGCAGCGAGTCTGCCGACCCGCTTAGATATGCGTTCTCCAACTGCGACCGCAGAAACTGGAAACGAGTTAGATCGACATTTACTTCCGGCTCCCACGCGCTTTGAGTTTCACCAGAATTAACCGACGTGCGGTACATATAAAAATTGTTCTCATCGCGCCCCAACTTTATGTAGCCGTTAAGTTCGCCCTGATGTCCCCAACCATTACCACGTCCACGTAGCCATAGACGTAACGTGCGATAACCCATAAACGATTTGGTACCTTCAGCGAAGCGGAAATACGTTTCAGCTCGATTAAACGGTTGGAATCCTAAACCAGATGCACCGGCCTGCAAACGCATCGATCGTTCGTTCACTTGGATTCGCGTATTCTGATAATCGGCCTGTCTGTTCTCTGGTTCTTCGACGACACCGGGAGGCGATGTATACGGAGTCTGAGAAGAGGAGTCGAGCGTACCTATTACTGACGCTATGACAAAACCATTGCCTGGCGATGTTGAATCACCAGCAATGCCGGCGAGCGGGCGCTCGCTTCTCTTTAACCACGGAGCGCCTACAAGCTTTAGCTGAGCGAGTGCAATACGTGGGAAGTCTGTCTCTTGACTAGACGCGTTGGATATCATCGTCATGCGAAGCGCGCGCATGCGTCGATCATTCGGATTATTTATTTCCTCGGCGGGTGCACGCCAGTTCATACGAACCTGTACCCAGCAAAGAGAATCAGTTACAACTCCGAAATCCGTTGAGTCGTGCTGAACAGTGCAGCGTCCTCTGCGCGTCCAAGTAGAACTGTCGGCAAGGTCTACCACAAATCGTTTTAGCTGTTCGCGACCGACCTCTCCATCTCGCATATTCAACTGACCATCTAAATCGATATCCTCTTCGTCTAACCTATTGTTGGAACGGGTGCAGTTAGCCCTGCTGTCACTTAGGACTGGCAAAACACTCGCACTTACAACACAAAGTGGTACGTTGTGCTCCATGGTAACCGTAGGAACATCTTTAGTGTTGTCTACAACGATAATTGTGTCAGCTCTATCACCAGGGAGGCCCACGTCGTTAGTCGCCGCATTAAACGCACGAGAGAACGGATCACGTTCAGAATCGAACCGATCATAACCTACTAATCGCTTTCCTTTATACGTTGTGTCTGGCGGAAGACCAGCGCGTGAGGGGCGATTTACTGTTAAAGTTTCTGGTGCAAAAACCAGACTATTCTCGCTTACGTCGCCGAAGTCGAATACGAGAGACGGGTTACGTCGCCGCTTGTCTCTTTCGACATTGAGTAGAACGAAAAACTCGACGTTCTCTATTCTCGACAAGTCTGCACCACTGGGGTTTAGAATAGTACGTAGTGAACGCCAACGTCTCCCTGTTGGTGTTTCACCAACCATTGTGTTTTCACCGATGGTCCATGCAAATCTGCGTTGACCATTTGATGGATCAAAGTCAAACACACCGCCAGTACGTAACGGATAGAGCGTCATCCATAAAATCTGTTCTGGAGACTGGATACCTGACCCTTGTATGCGGACTGCAGGGTCGATCTGTTCCGGCGTGAAAGTTCTTACGTTACCAGCAACGTCGAACGCATTGTTTTGGAACACCAATGTACTTGCCCTATTAACAGTAAACGGATCAGCACCAACCATAGGAGACAGCACTGTACCCGTAACGGGGCGCGAACTAAAGTACCAGCTGTTCTCTTGAAGTGATATAGTAATGCCAGCATCAGCTTCAAACGATTCAATGTACGCTTGCCCAGCAGAGTTAGGTTGCGGCTTACTCATCGCAAACTCTGTTTGCAGCGATACAGCCGATCGTGCATTTCTCTGCCCTATTGGAAGCTTCCCAACCAATTTAGATATCTGCGGCGCTTCCCAATTAAAGCTGCCAGTCATGCCTGCTACCAACGATCCGTTTGGTTCAAAGCCAAGTGGTGGTCGGTTTAACCCCGAACGTTGTTGTTGCGAGATCGCAGTAAAGGTGAACTGCCCTCTTTCTAGCGGAAAAAGTGACGTGAACCCAAAGATAGAAGTAGGTGCAGCTGTGAATAACGGATTCTCTTCATAACGCACCGATACCTGCTTGGGCGTTATAAAAAGTGTATCAGGACGGTTAAATGTTATGCGTCCAATGTCGTAGCTTATTTCGTAGTCCTTTTCACGCTCAAGGATGCGCCCATCAATAACTACGCGTTCAGAATTCGGACGTATCTGCAATGATCCGAGAGATACCGACCCGTCACGCGCGCCCCCCTCCGACATGTATGTTGCCATCATGCGGTAAATGGATTGCGGGCGTTGAGCAGAGTATAAGTACTCATTGGGATAGCTGTACAACGTATCGTTAGCTGGATTGGCTTCCGGTCGAGCTAAGCCAGCCCGGGAGAACGGCTGCACTGAAGGGAACGCTATGAAATAATCCCGAATCAACTTTTGATTGGCAGCGCCACCAGAGGCGTTAAAATTTGGATCGTTCTGCCTTGGCCATACACGGTTTTCTACGTCAAACTGGTTCGGATTGGTTGCCTGAGACAGGCCAAACACCTGCAAATACGTTTCGCCGCTAGAAGGATCAGCTGGCTTTTCTTGGTCACCACTTAAACCTGTTACCAGCTTAACCCGAATTGATTCTAACCGTAAATCGTCGCCGCCCAACCTGTAGAACGACTTGATTTCGCGTAGAAAGTATTCGGGGTTGGAAGGCTGAAGCTCGGGCTCCCATAGAAGGTTTGCGTACTGCATCTCCTCAGTAAACTCGAGGTCGGGAGTACCACCTGTGTTTACGTTGCGACCGGTTACGCCATCAACGGTAACTTCGTACGCGATTGCAAGGCGTTCGGTATTCTGATTAAGTGGAACGACTAGCGAGATCCATAGCTGCGAAGGGTCTAAGTAATAGTCAACATTCTCGCGCAGCAGTTGGTAAATCTGACGTGCTGGATTCTGTGCACCGCGAACTGAAAATTGTGGCCCTCTTGGATTTTGGTTTTGGGCCCCAATTAGCTGCCGGTATACATACAATCTTTTCGGTCGTATTGAGTCTGGGAGAGCAGCCGCGAGCTGCTGCATTTGCTGTCTGTTAAGGACATCAACATTAGGATACCCCTGAAATTGGCGCGGATCTACCGTAAAAAAGAACCGGCGCGATTCGATCTGAATATCTTCGATGCTGCGTTCTACTTCTTGAAACGTGCGCTCACCAACTGTAAAAACGTTGTCCTTTGAAACGTTACCCTTTTGGTTTGCAAAAATTGAAGTGAACCTCATGGGCCCCAACTGCCCAGTCATTTGAACGCCGTAGTTTCCTGACGGGATACCCGACGTGAGATACCTTGACGCAGGAGCTTGCAGCGAAACGTTGCCAGCTTCAAGCCGCTGAATCATTTCGTCTGATTTGCCCTGGTAAAACACCGAGATATTATTGCTCGCATCAAATTCACGTGTTGATTCATAATCGACATTGACGTGAACACGGTCTGCGATGACTCCTCCGGACCTAACCGAGAACTGGTAGTCGAACGCAGGTTGGAAGGTGCCGAAGCAGTTATTACCAACGACAGTGAGTTGCGACGCAGTACAGCGTTCATTCCTTGTACGCTGGAACTTGGACTCCAAGCGCGACTGCACATTAATACCGTAGTCCGCCACCCCATCTATTGTCTCCATGGCTCCTCGACCCGCCATGACAACACTATCGGGTCTAACAGGCACTAAGGCGGGCTTCGGAATGGTGTCGGCTACCTGCTGAACAGTATCAGTAGAAAACGGAGCTGTAATAGCCTGAACAATTGCTTCTTCAAATCTCGCACGTTCACGCGCAGCAGTCCCGGCGCGCACCGCTTCCACAAAATTTCTTGCTAAAATGCCGGGATCGTAACGAAACGGGTTAATCCGGCTCAAAACCCCAAAAAACGGAGGACGCCTGAGCATAAGCGTGTCCTGAGCCAGCCGGCCGGCACGGGCAAGCGGATCGAAGCGGCGGATGCTATCCTGAACAACGCTGGAGTCGGATCCTACAGGCACGCGACCGCCGACTGGCAGCTGAGCAGCGCCAGACGAAAAAGGAACAACTAGCCCTGCAACCAGCGTAAGACAGGCTGCTGCTTTAACCAGCCCGAGAGAACACCGGTTTAACAAACGACGCACCGAACTCCAGTAGTGGGGTACGAGTGGCACTACGTCGCCACACGAGACCGTATAAGTTGAAGGCGACCTAAAAAGAGCGCCCTTGATTCTGCGGGTAAGCAACGAGGAATTTACGTGATCAGTATAGCTCCTATGGAGGGTAACCATTACTTCCAGTTTCCACACCATCCAGGCACAACTACGTGAGGATTGTCACCCGCTACGTCTTGCGTGAGCACCTCGGCCCGCTCGTCTTTGCACTTACGGCGGCCACATCGCTTCTCATGCTCCAGTATGTAGCTCGTCAGCTCGCGAATTTGGCCGGAAAAGGACTTCCTTGGTCGGCTATAGGAAAGTTCTTCTTGCTGTCGCTCCCATTTACGGTAGCGATGACCATGCCAATGGCAGTTCTGGTCGCAACGCTCCACGCGTTTGGCCGAATGGCCTCCGAACATGAGATAACTGCGTTCAAAGCTAGTGGTGTTCGTGTGCGCACACTCATGGCGCCAGTTTTGGTCGCGGCACTTGGCATCTCCCTCACGATGGTGCTGTTTAACGACCAAGTGCTCCCCCGCGCAAATCATAAGCTGCGAGTCCTTCAGCATGATATCGCGCGAACCAAGCCTGCGCTTGCCCTCCGCGAACAGGTGCTTAACACCATCACTGAACAGTTTGTAATGAAAGTGTCGCGCAGCAATGCCGGCACCGGAGAAATACATGATGTCGTCATTTACGACCTCTCCAACCCCTTCGAACGTAAAACCATCTACGCCGACAGCGGCCGCATTTCTCTTGCACCTAACGGCAGAGACCTGCAGCTGGAACTGAGAGATGGACATGTGCAGGAGTTTGTAAAAGGGAATGGTCAGCGGCTGCAACGTACGTTCTTTCGCGAGCAGTACGTGAAAGTTCGCGGCATCAGCCAGGGGTTCCAACTTTCTGGATCGGACAACTACAAGAGCGACAGAGAGATGTCTGTCTGCGAGTTGCACGACCGCTATAAAGCCGCCGGTAAAGAGTATACTCGCCTAAGAACAGAGTATCTGTCGTTTGCGGATAAACGCGAAGTTGCTCACCACGTTCTTAGGAACCCAAGAACCCGCCCGGAACAGCAAACGATTGCGACTCTCTACTGCGGAGCGCTTGCGGCGCTAGGTAACCTAGCCGCACCTAAGGAGGCGCATGCTGCTACCATGTATCAACAATCGAATGGGGGGCAAGAGTCACAACAACAGCAAATTTCCGCGTCTGCCACCTCCATAGACTCCGTCGTTGTTCAGGATAGCGTACTCCAAGGGGGTACTTTGAGTACCCTACCAGACAGCCAATTGCAACAGGTAGTGCAACCGCCGCCGCCAATAGCACCACCTGCTCCAGCGACTACTGCCGTTACTGGCGACTCGGCTTTCATTACTAGCATGTTTTTATCGACGACCACACGACTCGTTGACCAACGTACAACGCTCGACCAAGTCGCAGTCGAAATTCACAAGAAGTTTGCTCTTTCCTTTGCATGCCTAGTATTCGTTTTGTTTGGACCACCAATCGCGCTACGCTTCCCACGAGGAGGGGTAGGAGTAACAATTGGTGTGAGTATCGTAGTGTTCGGCATCTACTACATATTCCTTATGGGCGGCGAAGCTCTGGCCGATAACGGCAAGCTGCCGCCTTTCATCGCAATGTGGATCGCTAACGTCATCTTTGGCATAACAGGGCTAGTACTGCTACTGCGAATCGAACGCACTACCGACACTTCACGAGGCGGAGGAATTGCCGACTGGTGGGCAGATCGTAAGGCAAACAAAGCAATGAAAAAGGCAGAACAGAAGGCGCGGCTAGCTGCAACGGCTGGTGCAGCGTGAGTAAAGGCAGACGCTCATTTATCACACCGCTAGATGGCTACGTCGCACGAGAGTTTATTCGCATATTCTTTGCGACCGCACTCGGCTCTCCAGTTCTCGTCATAGTAATCGATTTAGTCGACAACTTGCGTAAGTATCAGGACCGTAACATCCCTATGGCTGACATAGCGCTGGGATACCTATACGGAATCCCAGATACACTGTTCATGATTATGCCTGCGGCAACTCTATTCGCTACAGTCTTCTCAGTAGGAGCGTTTACACGGCACTCCGAAATAACAGCAGCGAAGGCGAGCGGAATTAGCTTCTACCGTTTCATCCTGCCAGTTGCATTCATGTCGGTTGGCGCGGCACTGCTCGGTCTTACGCTAGGTGAACTCGCGCCACCCGCAAACAAGAAGCGGCTCGAACTTCTCGAAGGCACCGCTGCGACGTCGCGTACTCAGCGGTTTAACTTTGTTTACACCAACGAAGTTGGCAGAGTATACAAAGTCCAATCGCTAGATGTGCCAGCCAAAACAATGGAGTTTATCGAAGTAGAAGAACGTGGCTCCGATAAGCGTCCCGGCATGCTTACGTCGGCCAGATCCGCCGAATGGCGCGCCGAAAACGGTTGGATGCTTCGATCTGGCTTTTTACACGTCACTCCCGATGAGAACAGAAACATCGCTATTGCGTTCGATTCTTTAAGCGATCGCGATATGGTGGAAACACCGCCGGAACTTCAGGCAACAGAGCGCAAACCCGAAGAAATGACATTCGGGCAATTAACAAGGTTCGTTTCTGCGTTAGAAAGATCCGGGACCGACGTCAACACCCTTAAAGTAGACCGTATGCTAAAGGTCGCCATTCCTGTGACCTGCATCATAATTGCGCTCTTTGGGGCGCCACTTGCAACCAGCTCCCAGCGCGGAGGTGCCGCCTTCGGTATTGCGGTAAGCCTTGCCACCACCATTGTTTTCCTTGTCATGATACAGATGACAAAAGCCATCGGTGGAAAAGGTATCGTTAATCCTGAGATAGCAGCCTGGATACCCAACGCGGTAGTAGGCATGCTCGCGGCCGTCCTACTTATAAGGGTTCGAACTTAATGGCCCGACCAAGCGGATACTCTTTGCTAGCAGACGGACGGACAAGTTCGTTTCTGCGCGGAGTCGGGAAACGAGCCTATTACGCGCGCGATATAGTACGAGCGCTTCGCGAACCAGATACATGGTTCCGGGAAACGATTCGCCAAATGCGAAATATCGGCGTCGAGTCAGTCCCAATTGCAGTAATCGTAGCTGCGTTCCTCGGAGGAGTTACTGCGTTTCAAACACGCTTTCAGCTATTCCCCGGTGTGCAGCTTTCAGTAGTGGGTCTTATCATCCGACAGTCAATTGTACTTGAGCTGGGCCCGCTACTTACAGCGCTCGTGTTAACTGGACGCGTTGGCGCGCGTATGACAGCCGAAATAGGAACAATGCGCGTTACCGAACAGATCGACGCGCTCGAAACCCTGTCATTCGACCCCGTTGCATACCTAGGACTCCCGCGCGTTATCGCTGCGTTAGTCATGATGCCCGCTCTCGTAGTTATCGCAAATGCGACTGCCATTTTCTCAGCATGGGCCATACTCGTGCTGGCAACAGATGTTCGCACAAGCGACTTCGTAGACGGTTTGAGACTTTCCTTCACCTACTTTCAAGTAGTCTATTCGCTAATCAAGGCCACACTTTTTGGCGGTGCGATTGCGTTTGTTTGTTCCTACGAAGGATACGTAACAGAAGCAGGCGCAGAGGGAGTCGGTCGATCGACTGCAGTTGCCGTTGTCATCTCCTCCATTTTCATCCTCGTTCTCGACGCCATCGTGGCTGCCGTACTGGCGCCCTTCATTCAGGCATAAAGCCTTCACATAAATATGAAAAAACGCGACGAACTACTCGTAGGACTTCTGCTTCTTGTTGCAGTTGTCATAGCACTCGGCGGAGCACTCTGGATAGCACGAGGCGGTTTAAAGAGCAGCTATCCCATGTACGCTCGCTTCCCTTGGGGAGCTGGACTCAAACCAGGACAGCAGGTACTACTTGCAGGTGTGCAGGTTGGATACGTTGATGGAGTTGAACTAATTCCTGACGGAACGATTACAGTGAAGATTTCGGTTCACGAACAGTTCAACATCCCTGTCGGGACTACGGCATCGGTGGAGCCGAACGGAATTTTTGGTGATCAGCTAATTGCGTTGTCACCAGTTGTAGCATCTACAACATACCTGCCCAAGGGAGATACGATCCCCACCGGACCGGGTGCTACAGGACTGGACGAACTGCTACAAAAAGGGGATTCGGTAGCTGGAAACATTAAAGCTCTTACCGACGAGGTTCGGTCAGAATACGTAGACGGTGGAGGAATAAGCGACACCCGGAAAGTTGTTGCAGATCTTACCAAGCTAGTTGCCCAGTTGTCTGCAATTGCCGGTGAACAATCGAGACAGCTGTCTTTAACGCAGGCACAGGTACGTAAGTCCTTGGCAGCGGTCGATTCATCACGCTTAGATTCGACCATGCAAAGCACGCGCGCAGCAGTAGCGCAACTCGACCTTCTCGCTGGTGAGATTCGCGAGACAAACAAACAGTTGCAAAAAGTTGTAGACCTTGCCGCAAATGGCAACGGAACAGTCGCGAGATTGTTAAACGACCCCACCCTATTCTCTAGGTTGGACACCGTATTAGCTAGAGTAGATACCATCACTCAAGACTTAAAGAAGAATCCACGTAAGTACATCAACTTGAGGATATTCTAACAGTGAAAGACCCTAGGTACCCTATCGGCCAGTTCAAGTACACTCCAGGCAATAGCGAAACGCGAAGCGTGCGCATTGAAAGCATGCGTGACCTTCCTTACAAGCTAAATCGAGTCGCGTCTGGTTTAGATGAGAAGGCCTTGCTACGTACATACCGTAAAGATAGCTGGAACGTCCGACAGCTTCTGCATCACCTGCCGGACAGTCATATGAATGGATACATACGATGCAAGCTAGCTTTGAGTGAGCGCACGCCAACAGTTAAACCATATAACGAGAATGATTGGGCGAATATGCGCGACGTTAGCATTGTCCCAATCGATGTGTCACTTAAGCTGCTTGAACTTGTGCACGTACGCTGGACGGTGCTGTTTGACGGCATGTCAGAGAGCGACTTCCTTCGCGACGTAATACACCCAGACCACGAGCACAAACTTACAGTTGACGAGTTGTTAGCTATATACTCGTGGCATGGTGAGCATCACCTAGCGCACGTTGAAGCTGCACTACAAGCTTGAAGTTACAAACCCGTCTGCACGTTTAACGTACAGACGGGTTTGTAAGCAATAATTCTTAGGCAGTAAAACTTTTCTACTCCTTTTTCTCCGTCGCTGCACCTTTACGACCAACCGTTAGGTAGTAAACCGGAATGCCGAGTGCGATGACTCCGAACACACCAATGGTTGCTGCACGCTGCGCAGGATTAGCCAGTGCGTTAACCAAAAGGAACATCGTTGCCAGCACAAAAAGAGCGGGAACGAGAGGATAAAGTGGTACGCGGACAGGAGGATTCCAGTCAGGTCGTCTACGTAGGCGGAAAATTGCGCCCACACTCATAATGTAGAACACCAGAGACGCTGTAACGAAAATATCCGCCAACTGTTCGAAGGTACGAAGTAGCACGAACGCTATACCTATTACAGCCGCCAACAGGATCGCGACATAAGGGGTTTGGTAACGTGGGTGAACCTCTGCTACCTTTTTAAAGAACAAACCGTCGTCTGCCATTGCGAAGAAAATTCGAGGACCTGTTAGCAGCGAACCGTTCACAGAACCAAATGTCGAAATAAGTACTGTGAGCGAAACAAGAGTTACGCCGATAGGTCCGACGATATTAAGAGCAACGTCTGCAGCAACGAGTCGAGCCCCGCGAATTTCATCAACGCTTAAAACAGATAAGTACGCGAGGTTCGCGAGCATGTAAATAAAAATTACGAGCAGCGTACCGATAATGATTGCGCGCGGCATGTTTCGACGTGGATTCTCCACTTCGCCACCGACCTTCGTTAAATCGCCCCAACCGTCGAATGCCCATAGGACAGAAACGAGCGCCAAACCGAAAGCACTTACGGAAAAACTTCCTGGCGGAATTGCGGGCGTAAAGTTTGAGCCACCAGTTTTGGGAAGACCAATTGCAAACGCTAGGAGTACGATGATTAGCAAGCCTCCGTACTTAGCGATCGTAGTGACGTTCTGAACGAACGCTCCCCACTTTACTCCCAAAATGTTAATCGTCGCCATCGTTGCCAATGCAGCCGCCGCGATGTAGTGCGCGTAACTATCATAAGGCGCCAATGAAGGGTCAAACCCAAGCGCTCGAACTAGATACTCTGCGAATGTTAGAGAAATCCCACCTAGCGCTGCTGCTCTAATAATTACGAGCTCACCCCATCCATACAGGAACGCCGGTAACCGTCCCCACCCCTCGCGAATAAACACATAGTAGCCACCGGTTTTTGGGAGCGCACCCGATATTTCTGCGAGAGTTAACGCACCACAAAGGGCGAATAGCCCACCGGTTAGCCACACCACCATAAGCGGCAGCGGCCCCGGAAGCTTATCTGCGATTCCTGCGGGTGATCGAAAGATCCCCGAGCCAATAGTCGTACCTACCAGAACAGCGATAGCGCTCCAGAGGCCAAGTCGGCGCGGGAGCCCTTCACCCGAAGAGGCCGTCGTTTGGGATGAATTCGTCATAGGGCGCAATGCTACAACAAAACCTGCGATCTCGCACGGGGTTGAGCGCCGAAAGGTACAATTTTCATGATAGTTTCTGTCGCTTCAAGCGTTGCCGGCATCGTTAGACGAGGTGAGCAATGTCCGATCGTGCACAACCGACTATATTGCGAGGGTTCCACCCTTTGATGGGTTATCCACTCCTGCCGGCCTTGCTTCGTCGACATGTCGAGTGCACTTCGCGACGCGATTTTCTGGATCGCAGTTGCATCCTGTGCAGTTTCACAACTGTTCATCATCCGCGCGGCGGTCCAAACGGCCTCCCGTCCGTCGTCTCCACCGTCCTCGTCAACAGGAAATGATGAGGGCGCTATTGTTGTCGACGCCGACAGCAGCGACCGTGGGCCTTTACCAACTCCGCGACGCTCAGTCGAGATATTCTGGGCAATCCTTCCAGTTGTTCTCATGATTGCAGCTTTTACAGGCGCGTGGCGTCTGATGCACCCGGAAACCCCATGAGTGTTTCGTCAGGTAACGTGCCGGCATCGGTACGGAGGGCGGCCTTCGTAGCCCTGATAGTTTCGCTGATTCACATTATTTTCGGCGCGATAGTACGAATTACTGGTTCGGGGATGGGGTGTGGGGAGCATTGGCCAAAGTGTCACGGACAGTGGTTCCCGTCTTGGGATCGTCCTGACCTGATAATCGAAACCACCCACAGATATTTGGCGATTGTACTTCTTTTAGCGATCGTTCTATTCGTTCGTATCGCTTGGACATCTAGACATTTAGCAGGTGTACGTGGTCGCGGAGGAGTGTGGCCTATTGCGGTAAGCTCACTCGTTTTGTGGTTCGCACCGGCAATTTTTGGCGCTATAACCGTGTTCCTTACGAACCCCGCGTGGGCAACGGTGGTGCACAAAATCTTAGCGGCAATGCTTCTTGCAGTACTCCTTATCGCGGTCATCCGTTCTGGTGGACTCGGCGGCGAGTCTTCAGTTATTGCAGGGCGCATGTCTAAAGGATCGCTTCGAGCCGTTAACTCGACAGCGATAGCAGCAACGATTACTCTGGTCGCGATTATACTGGGCGGATTGACAGCCAAAGTTCCGGGCGCAGCCGTTGCGTGTGCTGGCTTCCCACTATGTGGCGAAGGATCACTTGGAGGCGGTGCTCAGCACATTCAGCTCACTCATAGAGTGCTCGCTTACGGGCTCGCGTTGCATCTGCTGTCTCTGGCAATCGTTTTCCCCAGACGTCGTGAACCTCAGGTATTAGTTCGCTCTGCGACTCTAGCGCTTGTTCTTGTAGTTGCACAAATCGGTTGGGCTGCGTGGATGGTGCTAGGAGGCTTCCCGCCTCTGGTTCGTTCGCTGCATCAGGCCACTGGTATTCTGCTCTGGTCGGTGACATTTGCTATGGCATATCACGCGCGAATCGCGGCTGGACGCAGCGTGCTCACCCATCCAATGCGTGATATCGCTATGTCGCGCGACATAGCACCTGATAGCACGCGCTAGTAAAGTGGCAACGACTCGCGACACACCTAGCAAAGCTGAAGTAGCCGAGAAAGCAGCGACTCCGCGGTTGTCACGCGATCTTATAGCTCTTACAAAACCGCGCATTATTTCCTTGTTGCTAGTAACTACTGTCGCACCAATGTATGCGGCTGGTTCGCCAACATGGCTTACTGTGGTACTAGTTACGATTGGTGGCTATTTAATGGCCGGTGGCGCCAACGCGGTTAACATGTACATAGACCGTGACATCGACGATGTAATGGCGCGCACTCGACTGCGCCCAATTCCAAGCGGCAGAATGACGCCTATTCAGGTGCTAGCGTTTGGAGTGGCATGCGCAACGTTCGCGACATTTCTTCTTGCGCGATTTGTAAACGTATTAACGGCACTACTAGCACTTGCGGGCTTTTACTTCTACGTGTTCATCTACACTAGATGGCTAAAGCGTTCGTCGCCGCAGAACATAGTCATTGGTGGTGCTGCCGGTGCGTTCCCACCGCTTGTGGGATGGGCGGCTGTTAACGGATCGCTTGATACCGCAGCGCTCTGCATGTTCCTCATAGTCTTCTATTGGACGCCACCTCACTTTTGGGCGCTGGCCCTACTAAAACAGCACGACTACGGCCGCGCGAGAGTGCCGATGGCGCCGTTGGTTTGGGGCGAACTGGAAACCATGCACCAAATGATCTGGTATACCGTTATCCTTTTGGCGCTTACGGTGCTCCCTTGGATATTCGGCGCGTTCGGACTCTTATACCTCATTAGCGCTTTGGTTTTGGGCGCAATTCTAATGTGGGGTGTGGTTAGAGTACGGTTGCTTGCCGGCAAAAAGCAGCCTTGGACTGGTCCCGCGTGGTGGGTTTACAAGTATTCGCTACTCTACCTTGCGCTGCTATTCGTCGCGATGGCGGTCGACAGAGCAGTGACAAGCTGAATTCAGTATCTAACGACATATAATCAAACAGTCGGTGACAGTAACGGGACAAAAACAGAAGCGTAAAGTCTCTTCGCCGCGTCCGCTTATGCGACTGCTGCCATTGCTAGCGCCCTATCGCGCTCGCTTGGTAGTTGCAGTTATTTGCTTGGTAATCGCGGCCGCAGGCGGACTTGTTTTCCCGCTGGTACTTCAGTTTTTGCTAGATGCTGCATTTGTTCTTAAAGACAAAAGCGCCCTCGATAAATCAGCGATACTGCTAATAGCTATTTTCGCCACTCAAGCGTTAATGAACTTCACACAAGTATTTCTGCTTTCATCGACAACAGAACGAATAATCGCCACACTCAGGCTACGCACTTACGAGCATTTGGTTTTTCTGTCTCCGGCCTTCTTTGCAGACAGACGTTCTGGAGAGCTCACGAGCAGGCTTTCAAGCGACCTGTCTGTTCTGCAGTCCTTCTTCTCGACATGGCTTTCGGAACTGTCTAGACAGAGCCTGTTTTTGATTGGCGGCGTTGTAATGTTGTCCGTTACAAACCCTCGTCTAACACTTACAACGCTTGCAGTTGTGCCTCTAGTCGTCGGGGCAGCAATAATATTTGGGCGCGCGCTCAGATCTGCCAGCACCGGTGTTCAAGACCGTGTTGCGGAAGCTATGGGTGTAGCGGACGAATCGTTTGGTGCAATCCGCACAGTTCAAAGCTTTACGCGCGAACGCGAAGAGATTTCTCGCTTTTCTGAGTTATTAGCAGGGGTTGTTAACGCTGCGGTTACTAGAGCGCGTATGCGTGCGCTGTTTTTCAGCGTTGTCGGATTCATCGCGTTTGGTGCCGTTGCAGCAGTTATGTGGCAAGGTGGCGTGCAGGTACTTGACGGACGCCTTACGGCTGGCGCCCTAGTAGCATTCCTTTTTTATGCGATGTTCGTAGCGGCCGCGGTTGGTTCACTTGCCACACTATTTGGCCACTTCCAAGAAGCCATCGGTGCAGCAACGCGCGTATTTGAGTTACTAGATTCGCGCGCTGACGTAGAAGAGCCAGCGCAACCTATCCCGTTGGCACAACCTGTTCGTGGCGCTATTAAGTACGATCGCGTCTCTTTCAGATACGGTCACGACCTTCCGGAAGTCGTTAGCGACCTGTCACTAGCGCTTTCACCCGGTGAAGTAGTGGCACTTGTAGGCCGTTCCGGCGCAGGGAAAACAACAATTGCTAGCCTGCTTCCAAGATTCTGGGACGTATCTGAAGGCACAATAACGCTCGACGGCAAAGACGTGCGCACACTGTCGCTGAGGGAGCTGCGAGGTGCAATTGGAATAGTGCCGCAAGAGCCTGTTCTTTTCAGCGGCACTATTCGCGAGAACATCGCTTACGCGCGACCAGGCGCGTCGGAACAGGAGTTACGAGATGCTGCAAAGGCGGCGCACGCTCTAGAGTTTATTGAAAAGCTTCACGATGGGTGGGACACCCGCGTTGGTGAGCGCGGCGTTAAGTTGTCGGGTGGCCAACGACAGCGCGTTGCAATAGCGCGTATTTTTCTCAAAGACCCTGCCGTCGTGTTGCTGGATGAAGCGACATCGAGCCTCGATAGTGAAAGCGAACGCCTAATAGAGTCGGCCCTTGTTGAACTACTAAAGGGGAGGACCACATTAATAATCGCGCACAGGCTAAGCACTGTGCGTAGGGCAGATAGAATACTTGTTCTTGATGATGGTAAGGTTGTTGAAACCGGCTCGCCGAGTGATTTGGCTCGTGGCGACGGCCTGTACGCGAAGCTTTACGCGTCTCAATAAACAGATACTACTGCGATTTCTTTTCGAGTCGCAGTAGTATGGTCGAATCAAGTGGAACGCGAATAGTTTCGCGTTTAATACCGAGTGCTTCACTAAACACAATTATCTCGTACTCACCGCTGGGCACACTATCCATAACAAAGCGTCCCGTTTTATCGGTTATAGCTATATAGGGGTGGCCAACAACAGCGATAAAGCCGCGTACCCAAGGATGCAAATCATCACGCACCTCAAGTATTCCCGGCTCTCGCGCAATGTTTGGCACGGGAACCACCTGCCCAAAATCGAACAACGGTACAAGTGCGCGCGGATCAGACAAACTACCAACCTCAGTCTCAAACACGCGTAATTTCGACTCAACGGCATCGTGCGAACCAAGCATTACTGTTGCTCCTTGCCTCACAATTTGCACACGCGGTTCAAGCCTGCAATCATTTAAGCGAGCAGATGCACGCATTCTCAGGTTGTTAGGCTTCCCTCTTTTGACACCGCTAAGCCATACAATTGCACCGCCAACGCCATCGTCATCTCGCGGCATAAACTGATCACGAAACTGCTTACATACATTCGTATCATTATTGGGTCGAACCAATGAATCCCCTCGTATACTCTCGTCCGCCACAATGAAACCTTCGAGCTTGAAGCCAGCATTTTTCATATCGCCCACATAGTCGACACTAAGCGGACTGTTTATAGTTGACAGCGCAGCGGCCTCAGGTGACTCAACTGCCGCTGATGTGAACGCTCGTATGGGGCTCTGGGCTGACGTCTCACTATCACCACCACATGCGTTGAACAACGCGGCGACAGCGATAACTCCCGTAGCCTTTACTGTTGTAGCAAAAGTCACCTCTACACGATCATCAGTTCTTTCTGAATCTCGCGCGGGGTAATTAGAAGCGAGTTTGAGGTGACTAAACAGTTTACCTCCGAGCGTACCCCGATTTCTCCATTTATGTAAATGCCCGGTTCGATTGAAAAACCAACTCCGGGAATGAGCAACCTTGAGTCGCGTGATTCGAGATTATCTATTTGCGGTCCTGAGCCATGCAGCTCGCGCGAATCAATGCTGTGACCTGTTCGGTGCCAGAACGCATCACCAAAACCGCGCGATACAATAACATTGCGAGCAGCATCGTCTGCTTCGCCACCGCAAACAGCTACGCCGGCAGCAATTCGTTCGCTAAGAAGAGCTAGTGCGGCGTCACGAGCGTCGCGAACTGCTTCCCATATCGTTACAACACGTTCAGAAGGCGAGCCCAACGACGCCATCCATGTCTGATCGGCGTAAACACCGTTTGGCTCCTTCGCCCACAAATCGATAAGCAAAGTGTCGCCCGTTACTATGGCACGTGGCGCAGCTGCAGACGGAACATAGTGAGGGTTCGCAGCATTCTCGGAAGCCGCGACATCAGGACCGTGGTCTGTTTCCAACCCTGCACGTGCAAAAGCTTCAAGTATACGAGCCTGCACTTCGTGCTCATGTACTGGTGTCCCACGTTGTGCCATCGCACCAGCATAAACCAACATATCGCGAGCTACAGTTGCAATTACTTCGGCCGCACGTTCATGTGACGCGCGATCAGAATCTGACCACGTTGCATAAACCTGTGACACCAAATCGCCGGACGTTACAACTTCTGCTCCAGTGCTACGAACCATCTCAAGAACGCCAGCCGGAACACGATCAAGATACGGAATGGCGTCACCAGGAGAGTACTCCATTGCAACACGCTTACCGGAAACCATGCGAGATAATGCTGCTTCCAACTCCTTCCATCCACTGTATGTCTCCAGTGGCCATTCGCGAGGCCAGTTCTTCCAAGGGCCAGGTTCAATTGCATGAGCAATACCAGATGGCAGCCCTTCGCGCGGAATGAATGCAAATATTCTACGTGTAGCCATCCCCTCAAAGCCTAGAAGTCCTGCAGCTATAGCGTTAGTGCGACGAAAGTCGAAAAGCAACCAACCGTCGAGAGACGAATCACGCAGCAGCTGCTGCAGTGCGGGGAGTGATTCAGGTGTGAGCATCTGCGTTACTGCAAGGATTGTTCGAATAGCTGGTTCAGCGTCTGCGCCAGTCTGCGCGCCACTGACAGCTGCTGTCTCCGCGTGCTGCACACATAACATGATCAACAGCTCCTTCGGCGCCGCAAAGAAGCAGTAACGCCTCGCGGAAAGCCGCTTCATACAATCCACAACCAGCAAAGTTTGGCGCAGAGTCCGCGGATACTGGAGATTTAACCTCAAGCAACAATGTGCTTCCTTGGCGAACGATGCTACCATCAAAGTGGCGTACTGCAAGTCTTCGCAGCTGTCTTAACGCGATCGGACGACCGAAAAACGCAGGCAGCGAAGAGGCGCTTCTGTTTAACGAGCTTACGGTAGACACCATAGAGCGCGCCCAACGTCGGCCTGCTTCTCTAAATGCCAAATCGGCGTCTGGGCGACGACCAATAAGGCGAGCAAGCGCAAGCACCTCGTCGTAACCGACCTTTTGAGAACGACGCACGGAATCCGTATAACGACGAATTTGCATATACACAGTCTCGCTAAGACCTAACCGCTTATTACGCAGTTCATGCACAAGTTCGGCGTCTAATCCAGACTCTGGAGTGTCAATTGTGCGCACAGCCTCCAGCAAAGCCAATGGCAGACGTGCGTCCAGTTGCCCGCCGCTTAGTGGAAGAAGCGCGGGAAAACCGGCAGGAGTTGGACGAGAGACTGGGTGATCTATGACGTGAGACACGGTTCGCGAAGCTAATGCATCATGCATCACTACTACAAGGCTGGCGTTGCTTCCTCCATAACATTACTGCTTTTTTCACCCAAATACTAAGTCCCCCCACGCAACAATTTTATGCCATATTTCACCTATGAGTCTGAACGCTGCTCAATTTCGATCCGTACTCGGCCGCTTTGCAACGGGCGTTACCATAGTCACCGTTCGCGGAACCGATGACCAGCCTTACGGCATGACCGTAAGCGCCTTCTCTTCGCTTAGCTTGGACCCACCACTCGTTCTGGTATGTGTGGACAACCGAGCAACTATGGCGCCTCACACTAAAGCGGCATCGCATTTTGCGGTGAGTATTTTAACTAACGAACAAGAAGAACTTTCGAGGCGTTTTGCTGAACAGTTAGGTAACCGCTTCGCTGGAATAGGATACACGGAAGGAATGTCCGGATGCGCATTAATTGACGATGCATTGGCATGGCTCGAATGCCGCATAGTCGAACGACATCCCGCCGGTGACCACGTAATTCTTATTGGTAAAGTCGAGAACGCAGTAGCTCACGAAGGAACGCCACTCCTGTACTACCGAAGTGGCTACGCTACACTGCAACGCTAAGCCTCTTTCGCATGAGCGCTCGTGTTAGCTAGATGCACTAATGCTTAAGGCGCTACTCCAAATGCGAACTATCTGAAAAGCTCAACTCGCGAAGTCGCTTTTTGATATGCGTGTTTCGGCGCCACAGTACAAGCGCGTAGCCGAAGTAAGCTAAGCCCACAATCACGTACGCAGCGTACATAAAACGTGCGTTATCCGGAAGCATCTGTTCCATTAACGGTCCTCCATTGCCGCGACAACATCGCGGGCCGTAGCCCACCTATAGCGAGCTCTCAAAAACGCTAGATATAGCAAGAACGTTGCAGCGAACGAAAAAAGAAACGTCGTGAGCATCTCTGGAGGCATTGAAGGAGCCGACGGTTTAAGTACAACCGGCTCCGGATGGAGCGTGCGAAACATGTACACCGTTAAGTGAATAAATGGGGTAAGTGGCGCCATAAGTACGCCCACCACGGCAGACAACCTAGCGCGCGCACGAGGCTCCTCAATCGCTCCACGAAGTACGGTGTACGACAACATTAAGAACCAAAGGAACAACGTAGATGTAAGTCTAGCGTCCCAGTCCCACCATGTTCCCCAAACGGGCTTCCCCCACAATGGTCCTGTAAGTAGAACCACAGACAAAAACACCAATCCAACTTCTGCAGACGACTCTGCGATCCTATCTAAACGATCGTCTTTTAGCCACAGATACACCGCACTCGTAACAGCCAACACAGTTACGGCTACGTATAACGCTACTATAGCAGCCGGTACGTGAAGATAGAAAATCTTCTGTGCCAGCCCCTGCATACTATCAGCTGGAGTAAAAAAAAGCGCACGAACAATCGTTGCCGCCATCGCAACAACTGCGACTGGCAGTAGCCATCCGAAGCCAACATCCAAACTCGGCATTTTTCTGCCGTTTGATGAAACGTCAGTAGACGTGGCGGGCGATGATCCCATCGCTAATCCTCGAGTGTATATGGAAACGCGACCGTACAGGCCGCTGCAAATACTAGGTCGAACGCCATCAGCATGCGTAGCCATCCCATGGCGTCTTCAGGTGGACGCGTCGAAAGAAAGATCGACGTAGCTTGAGCTGCCGGGATTACTACCGGAATGAAAAACGGAAGCGCGAGCATCGGCAGCAACAACTCCGCCATGCGGGTGTTCGACGCAATTGAGGAAAATAAAGTCCCTACTGCGCTAAACCCTATTGCCGCCAAAAGTGCTACTAGTGCTACCCACTGCCAGTTGGCATCCGATGGCAGGTTAAAAAATAGCTCGATCGCAGGTACCGTGAGCGCCTGAACAGCAAGCACAAATACAAGATTTGCAATTGCTTTACCGGCAAAAACAGCTTCCCTGCTAACCGATGATGCCAGCACCCCGTCGAAAGCGCGATCTGCGTGCTCAAGAGCGAACGAACGATTTAACCCCAGTATGCCGCTGAAGGTAAAAATCACCCACAACACTCCTGGAGCAAGATCTATAGAAGGTATCGCGGTTGGATCCCATGTGAAGCGGAAAATTGCGACCGAAAGCAAGGCGAATACCGTAGCGGCAAGAAAAGCGCTGCGTGTACGAAACTCAATTAGCAAATCTTTACGCGCGAGAATCAATGAGTCACGAAGAAGCGACGGCTCGCGGAAAACCGGAGTGTTGGTCGTCATGCAGCAGAACCTCTCGCATGACTTCTATACATGTCTGTAAAACTCTCGTTGTCAAAAGCACCGAACGCGCGTGTTTCGTGCGATACGATGCGCCCTGAAACCATAACTGCTGCGTGATTAGCAAGGGCAAGCCCTTCGCCAATTTGATGAGTTACTAGAACTAACGTTGCTCCGTTGTCGCGAAGCTCTTGTAAAGCGCTAGTGAGCGCGCGAGCACCGCTGTCGTCTAAGCCAGTATAAGGTTCATCCAACAGTACAACTCGCGGAGAATGCACAAGCGCGCGCGCAATCGACACGCGCTGTTGCATTCCGCGACTTAGCATGCGCACTGCTGTGTCAGCTCGGTCTGCTATTTGCAAAAGGTTAAGCGCCTGCGCGGCCATCGCGTCGGCGTTAACGATACCATGACACTCTGCCGCAAATCGCACATTCTCTTTGGCAGTCAGCGCCGCGTAAAGCAACGTGTGGTGAGAAATTAGTCCGACCATTCTGCGTGCTGCGGCGCCTCCTACAGCTTGGCCTTGTACCTCAACGTCACCACGCGTGGGCTGCTGCAAACCGCCAAGCATTCGTAGCAACGTCGATTTCCCCGCGCCATTGGGACCGAAAAGGGCAAGACAATCGCCGGAGTTAAGCGTCAGCGACACGTCGGCCACGGCCAACCTAGAACCGAATTTTTTTGTTAGCCCGCGCCCTCGCAGCGATGGAACAGTTTCGTTCATATTTCAAGCTTAGCGTAACGCCCGGTTGCCCGCGACGATCACTTGAACCAATTTGCCGTTCATGACCGATATCGACGTCCTCCTACAGGAAGATAGGCGGTTCGTGCCGCCCCCTGAGTTTATTGCTCGCGCACGAGTCCAAGACCCGCGCCTTCTCGAAGATGCCGCCAGTGATCCGGACGCATTCTGGGCACGTGAAGCCGCAGAACTCGATTGGATGGAGCCCTGGACCCAGTTGCTCGACTGGCAGCCGCCACGGTCTCGATGGTTCGTTGGCGGGAAACTCAATGCAAGCGTGAACTGCGTAGACCGCCATCTCGCTACTCCGCGAAGGAATAAGGCTGCGATTATTTGGGAAGGCGAGCCCGGTGATCGCCGCACATTTACCTACTTTGACCTTTATCGCGAAGTAAATCTGGCGGCCAACATGCTGCGGAAACTCGGCGTGAAACGTGGCGATCGTGTCGCCATTTATTTGCCGATGATTCCAGAAGCGGTGTTCGCGATGCTCGCGTGCGCACGAATCGGGGCAGTCCATACCGTCGTTTTCGGTGGTTTCTCCCCGGAATCGCTGCGTGACCGAATCAACGACTGTCAGTGCAAAGTGCTTATCACCTCTGACGGCGGATATAGGCGCGGTCAAATGGTGCCACTTAAGCGAAATGCCGACAAAGCACTCGCGGAATGTCCAACGATCGAACGAGTGCTGGTTGTTCAGAGACGACGCTCAGGAGTTGGCGATGAAACGTTCGCCGAAATGACCGAAGGACGTGATGTATGGTGGCACCGACTAAAACGTCAGGTCGATAAGGTGTGCGAACCTGAAGCCTTGGATTCTGAAGATCCGCTCTACATTCTCTACACATCAGGTACCACCGGTAAGCCGAAAGGGCTCGTTCACACAACAGGTGGTTACATGACTGGCGTGGTAAGTACTACACGTAATGTTTTTGATTTGCATGACGAAGATGTTTACTGGTGTACAGCAGATATCGGCTGGGTAACAGGACACTCGTACGTTGTTTACGGACCACTTGCAGTTGGTGCAACCTGTTTCTTATACGAGGGTGCACCCGACTGGCCTGAGAAGGACCGCTTCTGGCAGCTTTGCGAGAGACATGGTGTAACCGTTTTTTACACAGCCCCTACCGCAATTAGAGCATTCATGAAGTGGGGCGAAGACTATGTCAAACCGTACGACCTTTCGCGTTTGCGCTTGTTGGGTTCTGTTGGAGAACCAATTAACCCCGAAGCCTGGGTATGGTACCACAAAGTCGTCGGTAACGAGCGATGCCCTGTTGTTGACACATGGTGGCAAACAGAAACTGGAGCGATCATGATCACTCCTCTCCCTGCTATCACCGAAACCAAGCCTGGCTCTGCAACCGTTCCTTATCCTGGAATATCAGTTGCTCTCCTTGATTCCGAAGCCAACGAAATTCAAACAGGTGGCGGACTGTTAGCCATTACACGTCCGTGGCCGTCTATTGCACGCACTATCTGGGGCGACGATGAACGGTACGTGCAGACCTATTTCTCACGCTGGAAGGGACGCCCAGACTTGTACTTTCCCGGAGACGGCGCAAAGCGAGATAGCGACGGTTACCTATGGATTCTTGGACGCGTTGACGATGTGCTCAACGTCTCTGGACATCGTATCGGCACGATGGAAGTTGAAAGTGCGCTTGTAGATCACCACGCAGTTGCTGAGGCCGCAGTTGTTGGCAAGTCGCACGACATTAAGGGACAAGCAATAGCGGCATTTGTCACTCTGCGTGCAGGCCATTCCCCCTCCGCCGGATTACGTGATGAGTTGCGCGATCATGTGGCCACAAAAATCGGCGCGCTAGCTCGCCCAGACGACATTCTTTTCAGCGCCGATCTTCCTAAAACCAGAAGTGGGAAAATCATGCGAAGACTGCTAAGAGACATCGCAGAAGGACGCGCGCTGGGCGACACAACTACCCTCGCAGATCCAGCAGTAGTCGCAAGCCTCAAAGATCAGTACGAGTCGCAAGAGTCGTAAGAAGACAAACCGGTGATGCTTGTCACGGCATGAAGGTTGCCATGAACGAAACATGTAGTCGTCCGTTAACGTCTATACTTCTGTCATGTCGATACTCGGCAAGCTCTTCCCGGAAACGTTATTTCCTCGCAAGCTTTCAGACGATGCTGAGCAGCGTCTGCGGCTCGCGCAGGCGCGCGCGGAAGAATCGTTAATTCGCACTCACGTCGAGAACGCACTTATGTTCGTAGACGTTCTCGCGCCCGAAGCTGGCTACGAACGTGCGCTTGATATTTACGTGCGTGAGCTAAGCGTTCCCGAGCCACTAGCGACCGTCGTTGCGACACGTGCGCTTGTGGCACTTGGCGATGCTCTTGTTCAGCCCTCTGCGTCGCAGCAACAAGGCGATCTGCAAGAAACGTCAACGCTTCCCAAGTTACGCCTAGATCAAGCTAGCGCCCGCAAGCGCCCCGCTTAACAACGCGCCAATCACTACTTAATAATGACAAAATGCCCTGCTACTTAGAAAAAAGTAGCAGGGCAAGAAACGCCGCTGAATTGTAGGTTATCGCCTCTACATCTCGGCGTTCTTACATCAGTTAGCTGTTTTTGATAGTGCTGTTAACGAATCCACGATCTGTTTGAAGCGATCGTAAGACAGTCCGCGCGAGTCATAGATCGCGCCGTTGATAATGAACGTAGGAGTTCCTGAAACTCCGCGTGCAGTGCCCGAGTTCCTGTTAGCCATGATCCTCGCGACATACTTCTGATCATCAAAACACTGTCCCCACTGCTGAGTGTTTAAACCCATGCGCTCAGCGTATCCCGCAAACACCTTTTTCGGGTTTGACGTTTTTTGTGCGATCCAATCGTAAAAGCCGTGAAAAATCGCGTCGTGCATTTCCCAAAACTTTCCTTGTTCGTCTGCGCACGCAGCAGCGAGCGATGCGGACATTGAATTGGGATGAGCCTCGCTAAGCGGGAAGTCGAAATAGTGGAAACTGGCGAGCCCCGTCTCGACGAGGTTCTTACGCAGATCAGGTTCGATCATAGTTGCGAACTGCATACAGCCTGGGCACTCGAAATCTCCGTACTCAATGATTTGCACAGGAGCGTTCGCATCGCCGAGTACGTAGCCGCTGGCTTCAGGCAACTGAATGTTGGGATCAAGAACGATTGGCGCCTGCTTGTTGCCGTTCATAGTGTACCAAATACCGGCTAGACCTGCGACCAGTATTAGTCCCATCAGCGCGTACAACGGAGTACGAGACTTCTGCTGAGATACGTTTGATTTCTTCTTCGCCACTTGTTTACCTCGTTGTCTGACGCCCGCGCGTCTGGTTCAGGTTACGCAACTGAAATGGCAATCAGTTTGCCGGCCGCTCTGTTGGCCGTCGCAACCTTGGGGTTCGTTGTTGCTCGGAAAGCTATCTTGCTGAACATGGGGTGCGCTATCGGTGAGCATATATCCCGCAGCCGTTGCATAATTCCTTTGTGTACACCGAGCATCTTCGAGTTCCTGTTGGAGCGGGGCATTTGCATGTAGAACGGGTAGGCCGCGGCGGCCCTCCCGTTGTTTTGGTGCACGGCTTTGGCAGTAGCTCGTTTCTGTGGCGAAATGTGGCACCAGAGCTCGCGAATGCCGGCTACACAGCTCTTGCGGTTGATTTGCTGGGACATGGCGAATCAGATCGCTCTGAGAGCGGAGAATACGCCCTAGAGTACCAGGCAGAGCTTTTAGAGAGGGCTCTTACAGCCCTCAGGATTCCCACTGCAACCTGCGTAGGCCAAGATATAGGTGGTGTGGTCTCGCTGTTGTTGGCAATACGACGTCCGCGCCAAATAGGAAAGCTCGTAATGCTCAGCCCTCCGGAGCTAGAGAATCTGCCTCCGGAAAGCGTTCGCTCCTTGCAGCGTAGCTCTGCTCGAGCGGTGATATCGTCTAATGAACTGTTCGGCGCATTTCCGCTGATCCGCTCAATGCTATCTGCGTCGGTCGCAAAACCGGAAAATATGACCGAACGCCACGTTGCTCGATACGCCGCGCCATTTGTGGGGAGCGACGGTGTTTCGCATTTATTAATGCTCGCACGCGCCTGTGAGCTTGAGAACGTCAAAGCTATGATGCAAGCCAACGTAATGGCTCAGACACTGATTGTGGTTGGGGAGGCAGATAATTGGACACCCCCAGGGACGGCAACGAGGATCGCGAGATGGATGGGGCGCACTCAGGCGCAAATAGTTACGCTTCCTGACACAGGTTACTTGATCGCAGAAGATTCGCCCTCTTATCTAGTTTCCAATTTGCTCGACTATTTAGCCGCGCCAGTTCAAGACAAGATCACTTAGGGCAATAACTTGCGGAGCAGTACGTGGAGGTTGCCGCCCACTATGAAGCGGCGCTTCGGGACGTTATCTTCAACAGGCTGCCATGTTATTCCGTTGTGGCAGTTTCGACCGTATTACCCAGAGGAAATGGTTAGATCCAGAACTCGTTCGCGTCGTGACGTCTCGGTGCCTACGCCTTATCAGGAAGCCCGTGACGAGCTGTTCCAGCATATCATGCAGTGCGGTGTTGTAGGGTGTCACCCAGACGACCAGAAAGAATGGTTTGACAACACGCTGACGTACTTTACCGAGCGGTATCCCGAACTCGGCCAGAAGGAACTAAAGGAACTGCGTACTCTTGGCGAGCGCTTTGCGCAGCCGCCGAAGTCTGCAACAGCCGTTTGACGAACACATATAAAAGAGAGGGCGCCCTTTAACAGGGCGCCCTCTCTTTATTGTTCCCCCAAAAAATTGTTAGGAACGGACTCGTTCACGCCAAAGCATTAGTGTGTAGTCGACAGAGGCAGCAAAGCCCACCACAAATACCAGAATCACAAGCCCCGGTACCAGCGAAGGCTTGAGTAGCACAGCAATGAAAGTTGTCAGCTGCAGAACAGTCACGATCTTGCCTGTAAACCGAGCCTTGAACTGAATCGGGCGCAGCCACGAAACGCTTCGAGCAACAAAGAAACCAATCACCGACATTACGTCGCGAAACATTAGAGCTACGGCCTGTATAACGCTAAGGTAACCGCCAGCAACGTAGCTAACGACCACCGAAAGCATGAAGAATCGGTCGGCGATAGGGTCGATGAGTGCGCCGAACCGGCTGTGGACACGAGAACGCCGCGCCAGCCATCCGTCTAAAAAGTCGGTGAACGATGCGATCCCAATGAGCGCCAGCCTAGCTGGAGTAGCCTCCATTGCAAAGAAGCCCACCGCAAGAGCGATGCGCGACCCCGAAATAATGTTCGGTAACGTTAGGATCGACGACTGAGACATTAGTGAAAGGTACCCAACAGGCACCTAACGGTGCCAGCGACCTTTGCCCGCGGTTAACGTCCTCATTATGAACTCCTTCGCCTCAGCCGCCCTAATAGCACCCGCAATGGCTCTTGCCGTCATTGTTTGGAATGTGGTGATCTCGGGGTGGATTACTTCTCGAAACGAAGGACCAAAGCCGTTCAACACAGTCACCGCCATTTGCGGAATGATGGTGGCGCCAGCGGTTGTTATTGCCGTCGCAAGCGGCACTGAGGCCGGAGCCAGAACAATAGTTGGCATCACATGGATAGTTCCCGTACTCTCCATGATTTTTGTTTTACAAGTTGCAATGGCGATCGTGATGAGAATCGTATCGCCAGTGCTAGCGCTTCCAGTTCTGCTGTACAACATAGCGGTCGCGTTAGCAGCAGCTGGCGATTACTTGGTATCGTCTCGCGGACATGCACCAGCTGCACTTCAAGCAATGGTAGCGGCACGCGATGTTGTAATCGGTTTTTCTGCAGGCCGCGTCGCACTTGTCTCGCCACTCGCCCTTCTCGTACCTATGATAGTTCCTGCATACGAGGCGAGATGGCGCGTTAGTAGCGTAGTGCGCGCTATAGCAGTGCTCGGAGCAACTGCTATAGCTACACTTCTTGTAATAGAATGGCCTCGTGGCTTCGGCGCAGTAAGCAGCTACAGCCGCGCGCAGAACCTTCCTATGGCGCGCCCGTCTGGCGACTTTCTTGTTGGCGTGCGGCTCTTCCCCGTTCTACGTGGCCCACCTCCAGCGCATTCTGCGTCAGCAGATCTGGCCATCGTTGACTCGATTAAGCCCGACATAGTTTTTCTACTGATTGACAGCGAAGGGACGCGTGCGGCTGCACTCGATTCACTTGCTCGTTCGCTCGAACTAATTCGTAGCGATTCAGTTATAGTCGCTGCCGCGCTTGTTAATAAACGCGAACTTGGCGATCCCGCTGCTGCATCGCGCGCACTCGCCATTGAAAGAATCCTACAAACCATACGCCCTGACGTTTTCTTCCCTGCATTTGCTCCACCAATACCGTATGCACTTCCTTCGCGCACGCCCGACATAGCCTGGTGGCGAACTGCTTTAGTAGAAGGAGCCCGCACAGTTGAACGTGTTCGCCCTCGCACTAAGGTAGCATGGGCAGCCAGTCGTGTAGATGGCGTTGATAGTAGCATTTATGCATGGGCCGTCTCTCCTAGATCGACGGTTGATATCGTAGGAGTTGTTTCCTTTCCCTCGTTCTATGGATTGTCAGCTATTGACGCGCGATTGCGTGCTGTAGATCGATGGAGAAACACAGCGCTTAACAACGATGCTGTTTCGCGCCCGCATTGGATTGCAATTGCTGGAGGACTACCGCAAGCACATGGAGACGTATCGCAAAGCGCATCTATTTTGCACGCTGCAGCATGGGGCTCGCGGCGCCAGTGGGTTAACGCAATTATTGTGGGCGAGCCCGCAGACTACACTGGCCGCACAGGCTTGCGAGCATCAAACGGACGACATCGCGCTGCAGTCGCTACAGCGGGTAGGCTTGTTCAGGTTATGCGCGATTCGCGCGCTACCCCTTAACGCCGCGAACTATCCCTTCCGACGGAAGTGTGCCGTAAAAATGCTCGCGTGCAAAATTAAGCACATCTTTACTGGTAACCGACTCAATACTGCCGGCAAATGTTTGCAGCTCTTGAAGAGAGCCAAACAACCACGCATCAGCTAAATCTCCTAAAACTGTAGCGCCACTTTGTTGGGCAAGCTCACGGTTGCCAATCAGATGCTGTATAGCTCGGTCCATTTCTTCACCACTCGGCTCTTTGTCAACAAACTTGCCAAACTCCATAAGCAAGCCGTTTCGTGCTTCATCCTCACGCTCTGGTGATGTTGCAATGTACGCGGCAAACGCACCTCCAGAACGCCGCGCAACTGGAGCAGCGAGCACTGAGTATGCCAGCGACTGACGATCGCGTAACTGCTCGAAAAAGCGACCTCCAAGGCCGCTCGCTATTGCTGCAAGTACGAGAGCTGCAAAACGAGAGTTATCATTGCGAGACGCACCACCGTACAAGAGTGCAATTGCAGTCTGCTTACGCTCACGATTCTCCGCAATCGTTGTCGGAGCTTGCCTAATAGCACGAGATGGAGCTTCGTCTTCACCCCAGCTAAGAGCGCTGAAATCGCGAGCCAAAATTGCTGCGGCGTCACTCTCGTTAACATCGCCAGTAATACATACTACAGTTGCTCCCGTCATAACCTTATCGGCATGAAAGGAGCTAATATCTCCGACTGACAGAGAGCTAAGTGAATGCTCGTTGCCTTGGACCGAACGCGCATAAGGGTGTTCTCCAAATGCTGCGCGATAAGCTAAACGCATCGGCCAACGATACATATCATCGCGTGACTTAGTTAGCTCGGCGATCGCAAGCTGACGTTCAACTTCAACACTGTCATTGAGAAACGCAGGACGTTGTACAACGTCTGCCAGTATTCCCGACGCATCCGATAAATACTTTGCGGGAACAGATAGAGACCACGACAATGAGTCTAGTGAAGCGCCAACAGAAATAGCCGAACCTAGCTCCTCTATTGCCTCAGCGATCTCACTACCTGTTCTTCTCCCTGCTCCCTTAAGCGTGGATTGCACCATTAGCCGCACGAGCCCCTCTTGTTGCGTGCTCTCTAAACTGGCGCCTCCTCTCTGAAAAACGCCGAGATGAACTAACGGCGCTCCATGCCTACGAAATACTACAACAGGTATCCCGTTGCGTGTCCTATAAACTTTAATGCCATTTACGTGCTGCTCTTCAGCAACGGAATGCGAAATCGCAGGCGCGCGTTGTTCGCTACTGCTATTGGCACAAGTGCTCTCAGAGACTTCACCGACATTGTTAGCGACAGGTAGCGATGAAGAAAGCAGCTCTCTAATTTGCTCCGAACTCTCTCCAAGCGGTAAAGATAAGTTTGGTCGGTAGCTAATAATCGATGCTTGCAGCGGCCTAATGTGCCGTTGCATTGCGTCTCGAACATCCTCTGCACTTAGCGACATTATTTGCTCAGCGTAATCTTCTGCAAGCGACAAACCGCCCTCTGCCTCCCACATTGCAAACATTGTTGCTTGCCCGTCGGCAGACTCCATACGGCGCAACCATCGCGCCTCCATGATACGCTGCGCCCGAACGATCTCTCGTTGCGCAAGTTTGTCGTTACAAACAGCGATTACTTCGTCCCATGCGCTCTTTGCAGCAACAGACGCAGTGACCGACGGTCCATCACAGCTAACCGCGAAAACTCCAACGTCTCTTGCCGTGAAATTCCACGCTGACACCGATGATGCCAACTGTTTATCGCGAACAGCTTTGTACAAACGAGACGCACGCCCTGAACCAATTGCCACAGCAGCAACATCTAGCGCTGCGGTATCGGTGTGAGCAAACGACGGCGTTCTCCAACCAAACACGGTGTGTTGGTGCGCGATATCACCGGCCCATTCGCGCACACGGAATGTCGGCTCAGCTATCTCGCCTTCGCCTGGAGAATGACGAGGCGAACCTTGCGAAAGAGTTCCATAACGCGATGCCACTTCCTTGACAACGATGTCGGGATGAACGTCTCCTACAACCGACAGGATAGTGTTGCTAGGCGTATACCAATTGCGATAGAAAGCATTTACCTGCGCGCGAGTGAACGTGCGAAGTGCGTCCTCGTTACCGATACGCCAGCGCCGAATACGGTGCTTGTCGTACAGCAACGCATACAATGATTCTATTGCTACTGCCGTTGGCGTGTCGCGTTTTCGCTTGGTTTCTTGAACTATGACCTCTAGTTCGCGCTCCAGTTCGTTTTCATCTATGACCGAGTTCGCATATGCATCAAACTGAATCTCTAGCCCTTTAACAAACGAACGAGCAGGAAGTACGGTGAAGTAGCTAGTGTGATCGTATATCGTGTGCGCATTTAGATAGCCACCTGCGGCCTTTGTTTCACGTGCGATCTCGCCAACACCGCGCGTAACAGTGCCTTTGAAATACATATGCTCAAGCACATGCGAAATACCTACGACATTATCAGACTCGTCGAAATAGCCTGCACGAACATGTGTGACTATCGCAACAACTGGCGCAGTAACGTCATGTCTAACTAATAGCGTAAGACCGTTAGGTAAAACGAAACGTTTTACATCGCGAGGCAGAAGCACTTTCAATAATATTTCGACGCCAATGGAACCGTCAGCTTGCAGCGCGAAGTGCTTTGCAAGCTGACAGCCTCCAAATGGCTACTCACGTATCACCGAACGATCCTTAACAAGCCAGCATCGGCGCTATCGCGAATAAACGCTTCTGCACCATGCGTTGCGATTCTTACGCCAGTAGCACCGTAGTGCATGCGCGACTCATGTGCCATGAACTCTTCGACGGTGCGTCCTGCAGCGTTAGCATCACGTAAAGCTGATACTATCTCGTCCCACGTACCCTCGAGAATGTTGCCATCCTGCATCTGAATGAGATGTGCATCGTGTCTATCGAGTACTTCTGTGCGCACAGGGTCGGGCTGCTGTTGCTGCGCCAACTCCGCTAGAAGTGATCCTAGCGACTCCAAGTGGTTGGAGTGTACCTCGCCAGTTCCCGACTCCTCTCGTAGCATCATGCGCTGTTCGATATCAGCGAACAGCTCGTCGATCTCGTCTGGCTCTCCAGCTATGGCGACGAGACGTTCTTCCCACTCTTTGAGCTGATCGCTGTTCTCGTCTACTACGCCTGCTTCCTTTCGAAGCTCTATAAGGCGCCAAATGCCGAGCTCGTCCCAGTGATCGTCTGGTACAGTACGATCGAATTCAACGAGCGCTTCCGGCTGTTTTCCAGCATCGTAAAGCAAGTTGGCTAAATAGATACGCGCCTCTGAAAGCGATGGATCTATTTCTAACGCCCGTTTTAACGCATCCATTGCTTCGTCGTCTTTGCCGAGTCTGTGAAGCGCGTATCCAATACACGCACGTGCTTCGGCAGAGTCTTCCGCCTGCTGAGCACCACGCTCAAAGAACGTCAGGGCCTGCTCTACGAGCCCCTCGCGGAACAGCGACCGTCCGATCTGAAGCATCAGATCCACATCGTCGGCGTAGCCGAGTGCGATAGTTCGGTCAAAAACTCTAATTCCCTGCTCTACGGCGCCGAACTTCAGCAGTATTTCACCAAGTCCCGCCAACGCGTCCTCATGCTCTGGATCGAGAACAAGCGCCTCTTCAAAGCTACGGCGCGCCCATGCGTATTCATCGCGGGCTAGTCGTGCATAACCTGCACCCACATGCAGTTCTACTGCGTTGGGGTACAGCTTCAATCCTTCACGTAACAGATCGAGTGCCTCGTCGTACCGCGCCTCGTTGTAAAAAGCGTGGGCACGTTCGTCATACTCTTCTGAGCTAAGGAACGGGTTCGTCATTTTTGTGTCAACCTCCGGAGCGAGCGGGTTACCGGATTGTACCGAGCGCTTCCTGCTAGGTTCAACTGTTACCTGTACGATATAGTGCAACCGATCGTAAGACCATGTTGCCTGCGTATGTGTTGATTGCGTTAAGCAGACTGATGAATTATACCCCCGTTTTGTGAGTTTGTATCACCTTCGTGTCACCTTCGTGCACGGCTACCGCAATTTGCGCGGCAAGCCTAGCGTTGGACTCCAAAAGAGCAAGATTCGTTTGCACCGATCTTCCTTCTGTGCGCTCCATAACTTCCGCCAACAGAAAAGGCGTAACGGCGTTATAACGAATCCCTTCCCTGCTTGCACGTTCAACAGCTGCCAAGGTCGCTTGCTCCACGAGAGCTTCGGAAAGCGCAAACTCCTGTGGCGGTGGCTGCATGATCAATATTGCGCCGGAACGACGCAACGAAAGATGCTTTCGCCACAGTTCTGCAATTTCTTCTGGGCTTTGTACTACGGCACCTACTTTTAGCCCAGTTCTCGCACAGAAAAAGCCAGGAAGCTCGTCGGTGCGATACCCAACAACTGTGACGCCGAGCGTCTCCAAACGTTCAAGTGTAGCAGGCAAGTCAAGTATCGACTTCGCTCCGGCACATACAGCTATCACGCGACAGCGAGCGAGCTCTACCAAGTCGGCCGACTCGTCGAAAGGTGCGTTTCTGTGAACGCCCCCTATCCCACCTGTGGCAAAGGTCCCAATTCCTGCCAACTGACAAAGAGCAAGTGAGGCGGCAACTGTGGTGGCTCCGTCGGCACCCTGCGCCATAGCAAGCGCGAGGTCACGAGAGGAAACTTTACGCACTCCATCGCGCGCGAGAAATCGCTCAAGCGTGTCGTTACTTAGCCCCAGTACTGGTTCGCCTTGGTCGATTGCAGTAATTGCTGGAATTGCACCACTCGATTCGACCGCCGCGACCATTCGGACGGCAGCTTCACGGTTGTAAGGAGGCAAAAGCCCCTGTGCTAACACTGAGCTTTCAAGCGCGACTACTGGGTAGCCTTGCTCAATGGCCTTACGCACCGGTGCAGTACTACGGAAACGCAGCGTGCGTTCTGACACGTATCGAAATGAAATATGTTGCCGCCACGCCGCGCGAGCGCATTGGTCGCGCGACGTGCCAGATAACTACTATAGCCCCGGAGGCGCGTCCTCGAACTGGTCGACTTTACGCGCTTCAACTAACTCCCAATCCTTGGAAGTAGGATCGTATAGTGCCATGAGCTTTACCGTCTCACCAGACCATGCATCGAACACTTTGCCGGTGTTCTGATAAACCTTTATCTCATGGCCGTCTTCGAAACGCATAATGATCAGCGGGTACTGCGAGTTCGTGTACTGCTTGCGCAGTTTTTTAGGTGGCTGACCTGTAGGCAAATTCATCTGTGCGTGGAAAGAGGTCGAAGGTGGAAAGAGCTATCGGAAACTGCCCTTACGAACGCGAGCGCGCTAGATCAACTGACGCAGCTTAATAGTTTCTCAATACTCGCGCGCTCATGTTACTGTACTCGTAATACCCTCCCACTGTTTCCACCTGCCACTACGAAGTACTTCGTCGATTGCGTCGATGCAGCTATCGATCTCACTGTCGGTTGTGTAGAAGTGAGGAGCTACCCGAATGCCCGCATTTGGTCGGTAGTCGACTATTATGTTTTCCGCCAAAAGAGCACGCGCAACTGATGCCGCCTCTGGGACGTTAAAGGCAACAGTCCCGCCGCGTCGCGCCGGCTCTTTCGGAGCATGAACGGCCCAACCTCTGCTATCAGCTGCGGCAACAAGCTTGGCCGTTTGTCGCACGCTCTTCGCTCTTACTTCTGCAATGCCTGCGTCTGCCAATATTTGAGGACCGGCCATTGCGGCGTAAAGCGCGGGCACCACTGGTGTTCCGCCCAGCCACCGCCAAGCGCTACTAGCAAAGTCCATTGAGTCGGAGAAGGCGAATGGACTGTTATGCGCCTGCCATCCTGTAAGCGCTGGCTGTAGCTCGCGCCGCGCAGTTGATGACGAATAGAGAAAACAGCCGCCCGGACCACCACAAAGCCACTTCAGTACCCCCCCGCAAAGGAAGTCGACACCAAGTGCATGAACGTCAACAGGTATTACTCCAACACTGTGATAAGCGTCGAGAACAACTCTTGCACCAACTGACCGCGCAGCCTCGCATATAGCCGCAGCGTCCATGATGTATGCGGAACGAAACAGTACGTGCGATATTGCAACAAGTGCTGTGCGCTCAGTTATTGAGTCTATTACGCGTTGCGTGTCTATACCTATTCCATCGTCCGAAGGAACGACTTTAACAACGGCTCCTCTTTGAGGCGCGAGCGCGTCATAAGCGTATCGCACCGAAGGAAAATCGAGCGCGGTCATTACTATCTCATTTCGTTCAGCAGTAATAGGAACCGCGCTTAAGACCTGCGACATCGCATGAGTAACTGTTGGCACCATTACTACCTCAGCAGACTCCGCCCCTATAAGTGGGGCAATGACATCGCCCACTTTGGCAGGCATTTCCCACCAACCCTCAGCCCAAGCTCTTACACCTCGTTCCGCCCACTCCGTACTGTATCGCGCCAGCAGGCGAGGCACCGCGCGCGGCATCGCGCCCAGCGAGTTGGAAACCAGATAAGTGGACCGTTGGAGTATCGGAAACTCCTCACGAAAATGCAGCAGCTGATCTGAATCCTTCATTGCGTGTTGGGATAGCGATCTATGAGTGAATGACTACCGGGAAAGTGACAGCACAACACTCAAGTATAGCGACATCAAGGCCGATGAAATGAACGTGAACAACAATGAACCTCTCCCACTACTCCTGCGGGCCTACGATCGTGGCCTACTTGCATGTAATGCAAGGGACTTCGCCGGCTCTCACCGCGCAATCGGTGTGCTAAGAGCCGCCCTAGCGCTTGATACTGAAGCCTCCCGTGCCTTCGATTCGCTCTTTCGGTGGTGTGAGCGTGCTATCGATCGCGGCGACTACGACGCCGCTGCCAGATGCCTAGCCGCTCTCCGCGGCGCTTGGAAGTCAGCATCTGAGTACAACGAACCATCACGCGAAAAGTCGGCAAGAATTCAGGTCTCCGCCCAGTCGCTTCTGCTTCCGTCTTAGCAGTTCGTTGTAACGAATTCCAAAACTGAGTAACACGGTGGCGAAATGACGTTCGCTCGCACTTCCATTCGTGCTTAGATGCCCAAATGGGAATGTGGACGGGGAACGGGACACGGGCAATGGGGGATGACTGCACGCGACAATTCAGCCATCTTCATAGCGACTATGTCTCTAGCACTTGAAGCAAGCCAGCCCCGATGTCCGAATCGACCGTCGTAACGCCCAGAATACGCCCTAGAGTAGGGGTAGTTCTTGGTGGCGGCGCATTAAAAGGGCTTGCCCACATTGGCGCGCTCCGCGCACTCGAAGAAGCCGGTATACGACCGCGGCTCTATGCAGGTACAAGCATAGGCGCTATGATCGCGGCGGCCGCTGCTTCCGGACGTTCACCTGACGAACTCGAAAAGCGCGCAATCGGCTTCCGCCGTCGCGACCTTTTCCGAATAAATCACGTGGGCATGCTAATGGAACGCATGCTCTCTCGCTCCATTTATCTCGAAGCACCGCTACGTGAGCTTTGCGACGAGTTAGTCGCAGAAGGAAACTTCGATTCGCTCGATACCGCTCTCTTGGTTACCGCAGTTGACGTCGAGCGAGGAACGCCCGTGGTGTTCGGACGCCCCGGACTGCGCGACGTTCGCGTTCGCGACGCAGTTTACGCATCGTGCGCGCTGCCGGGTTTCTTCCCGCCGGGCGTTGTTGGCAATCGTACGTGCATTGACGGCGGAACAACGGACAATCTCCCAGTTGCGATCGCGGCAATGGGGGTCGACGCCATTATTGCAGTAGACGTAGGAATTGCTGACGTACCGCTCGCACGCGGAGTCGCAGCCCAAGGGTTCGCATCTGTATTCATGAGAGCAGCCACGCTCATGATGCACCAGCAGCAACAGCAGGCGCTGGAACGATGGACATCACCGCCAATGCTTCTGGTGCGCCCTAAGGTTAGCCACGTTGGATGGTTTAGCTTCTCTCATACCCGCGAGCTAATCGATGTTGGCTACGAAGCGACTCGTGACGCGCTTAGGGAAACCGATGCTCTCCTAAAAGCGCCAGGCGGTATTTGGCCTCGTCGCCCTATCCAGATTATTGTTGACCGCGACAAATGCACCGGGTGTGCGATGTGCGTTGCACGAGCTCCCGACACTATGGCACTCGACGAGCAACGCAAGGCTTATCCGATCTCCAGAGTTCACGACTGGAGCCCGGCAGATGGTGCCTTCGTGCGGGTTTGCCCGGTAGATGCCATCTCCGTTTCTACGCTAACCACGCTTGAGTCGGGGAAAGATGAGCGCGCCGTTTCAGGCGCCAACGCCGCCAATGCCGTAGACGCACTAACTCCGCACAATCAGACGATCTGACGATATATTGAATAAGCCTCAGGATAGCGCGAGCTTTTCATAGTAAGAGCCTTCGCGTTGCCTGAGTGGCTCTCTCCGGAACGCGCCGGCCTCGACCGATTGCGCAGCCCCACGATATCATGACACATCCCAATTCGTTTGACAGTCGCGATACGCTCAAAGTAGGCGATCGTGAGTACACGTATTATCGCCTCTCAGCGCTCAACTCGCTTGCTGGAAGTACAGCAGCATCTCTGCCCTTCTCACTTAAAATTCTGCTCGAGAATCTGCTGCGCTGCGAAGACAACGCATTCGTGAAACGCTCAGATATCGAAGCTCTCGGCAGATGGGACGTTGCTAAACGCGTAGACAAGGAAATCGCGTTCCGAACGGCCCGTGTGCTGCTGCAAGATTTTACAGGTGTACCGTGCGTAGTAGATCTCGCTGCAATGCGTGATGCAATGGTGCGACTGGGAGGCGACCCATCGCGCATTAATCCGTTACAACCAGTCGATTTAGTTATCGACCACTCCGTACAAGTCGATGAGTACGGATCGGAAGCCGCGCTACTTATCAACACCAACATTGAAATCGAACGTAACATCGAACGGTATGAGTTCTTAAAATGGGGACAGGAAGCACTTCACAACTTCAGAGTTGTTCCGCCAGGAACAGGCATCTGTCACCAAGTAAATCTGGAGTACTTAGGCCAAGTCGTCTTTACGTCAAAGGGCGACAGCGAAACAGTTGCGTACTGCGACTCGTTGGTTGGTACCGACTCCCATACCACCATGATTAATGGGCTAGGTGTACTAGGATGGGGTGTAGGTGGCATTGAAGCTGAAGCTGCAATGCTAGGACAGCCGGTAAGCATGCTTATACCAGACGTAGTTGGGTTCAAGCTGGTCGGCAAGTTACCAGCAGGCGCCACTGCAACCGACCTAGTGTTAACCTGCACCGAAATGCTGCGTAAAAAGAAAGTGGTAGGAAAGTTTGTAGAGTTTTACGGTTCAGGGCTTAACTCACTTGCACTAGCAGACCGCGCAACGATCGCAAACATGGCGCCGGAATACGGTGCCACGATGGGCTTTTTCCCAGTAGATGCCGAAACGCTTAAGTATTTGCGATTAAGTGGTAGGAGTGAGGAACAGGTTGCTCTCGTAGAGGCGTACTGCAAAACTCAGGGGCTGTTTAGAGACGATAGCACCGCAGATCCTATCTTCTCCGACACATTAGAACTCGACCTTTCGACGGTCGTACCATCGCTCGCCGGTCCGAAGCGCCCTCAAGACCGTGTCCCGCTTTCGCAGTCGAAACAAATGTTTAGAGACGCGCTTGCTGCGCAGTTAGCGTCTCAAGATGCGGCTACAGCAACGCCAATTGCAGCTAAGGGCGCTCCGGGAAGCGCAGAACGTGCAATGGTGGCAGAGGGAAGCCCCGTAGCTACTGAAACCGGAGTTCTTTGCACACATCGTGGTGAAGAGTTTACGCTTCAACACGGTCACGTTGTGCTCGCTGCTATTACATCGTGCACGAACACTTCAAACCCAAGCGTAATGCTCGCTGCTGGACTGCTAGCGAGAAATGCAGTAAGCAAAGGGCTGAGAACCAAACCGTGGGTTAAGACCTCAATGGCACCGGGTTCTAAGGTTGCCACCGAATACTTCGAGAAAGCGCAACTTATGCCTTCGCTTGAAGCACTCGGCTTCCACGTTGTCGGCTACGGATGCACAACCTGTATCGGAAATTCAGGACCACTGCCTACGGAAATCAGCGAAGCCATCGATAACGGGAAGCTCAACGTCGCAGCTGTGCTCTCAGGAAATCGAAACTTCGAAGGACGTATCAATCCACAAACTAGGTTTAACTACCTAGCGTCTCCACCTCTAGTTGTTGCTTACGCGCTAGCAGGCCGCATGGACATTGACCTCGCGACCGAACCTCTCGGAGTGGGAAATGATGGCCCTGTCTTCTTAAGAGATATTTGGCCATCGCCGCAGGAAGTCGAAGACACAATCATGACTTCGGTGAAGCGCGAGCAGTTTGAGAAGCAGTACGCTTCGGTGTTCACAGGTGATGAACATTGGCAGCAAATCGAAGCACCAACGGGTGATCAGTTCGAATGGAGCAACGATTCCACCTACGTAAAGAACCCTCCGTACTTTGACGGCATGACCATGACACCGCCGGGTGTACGCGCAATCGAGAATGCGCGAGTCTTGGGGATGTTTGGTGATTCAATAACGACTGACCACATATCACCTGCCGGTTCAATTGCAGGTGCTTCGCCTGCTGGACGCTGGTTAGAATCACTCGGTGTCGACCGCAAAGACTTCAATTCATACGGGGCAAGACGCGGTAATCACGAGGTTATGATGCGAGGCACTTTTGCCAACATCCGCCTTAAGAACGAGCTGGTAGGTGGCAAGGAAGGTTGGTGGACAGCAGTTGAGCCAGGCGCAGAACCACAGCCCATTTACGACGTCGCTATGGCTCGTCAGGCTAAGGGTATCGCGCAGATAGTTATCGCTGGCAAAGAGTACGGCACTGGGTCATCGCGCGATTGGGCTGCAAAGGGCACCATGCTTTTAGGCGTCCGCGCCGTAATCGCAGAAAGCTTCGAAAGAATCCATCGCTCCAACTTGGTTGGAATGGGGATTTTGCCACTTGAGTTTATCAACGGCGAAACACGCCAGTCACTTGGTCTTACCGGATTCGAGACCTACAGCATTGAAGGGTTAGACGACTCCCTTCAGCCGCGTCATGTTCTCTCGGTGCGTGTAACCGATAGCGTCGGTAACCAAAGAACTTTCTCAGCGCGTTGTTGTATCGACACGCCCGAAGAAATGCGCTACTACAGACATGGCGGCATTCTGCAGTACGTGTTGCGCGGACTGCTAGCGAAAGCGTAGTACATTCGTCGTAGTACATTCGTCTTTGATTACACAACGGGGTGTGTCCGGCAGCAGGTCACACCCCGTTGTGCATCCACTCTACTTATGTAGCATCTTTACCTAATGACTCGGCATATATCATTAATCGTAAACCCCGTCGCTGGGCGCGCCCGAGCCAACGAAACAGTCATCCGCGCAACGGCTGCTTTGTCTACTGTAGCAGCTGTTAAAGTTTTAGAATCGCAGTATTCTGGCCATGAAGCCGAGCTTGCTTCTACGGAAGCACGTAATAACGCGCGTGCAATTGTAATAGTTGGCGGAGACGGCTCTCTTTCTCATGCGGTGCGTGGTGTAATCGAAAGCAAATGCGACACACCAATCGCGGTAATAGCTACTGGAACGGGAAACGATTTTGTGAAGAGCATTGGAGTACCAGTTGGTGACATAGGCCGTACCGTTCAGCTAATAGACTCGGGAAACGCGCATCACATTGATGTTGGAATCGCCGACGGAAAGGTGTTCATTAACTCTGCTGGCTTTGGATTTGACGCACAGGTTTTGAAGAAACTTCATTCGAAGAAAGCGCTGCTATCTGGAGCCGCTCGTTACGCAGCCGCTGCTATTCCGATGCTCTTATCCTATTCAGGCGTTAAAGCTACAGTCATTAACAAGAGTGAAGATTCTATTGTTTCGCGTTCTAAGCAACGTTACCTGACTATAGTATTCGCCAACGGAAGTTGGTTTGGCGGAGTTTTTCATATCGCACCTGAAGCTCGTGCGAATGACGGCCTGCTAGACTGCATAGCGATTTCAGATGCGTCAGCCTACGCAAGGATGTCCCTTTTTGCGCGAGCCGTAAAAGGAAAGCATGTGCGTTCGGCTTTGGTAGCAACGAGCCGCAGCGCCAGCTTCGACATTGAATTCGACGAGCCACCTGTGTTTCAGTGCGATGGGGAACTAGCGCTCGCCTCGTCTCACGTTGTTAACGTGTCGTTGCTACCATCGGCGGTCCGCATTTTCGCCGAACAGCGCCCGTAAACAAGAAGGCGCGAAGCTATCCGCAGAGTGCACCAACGTGGTAGTATTCGGTGTATATATGCGCTTCGCACGTAACGCGCATAAACCATGACCTACACTGGGCCGAACAAATGCTGAACGCACTTCGCTCATTTTTTAGCCGAAACATTACGCCGGCAGTTGCGGCGGGCATTGTAGCTGCGCTTGTTGTTTCACCAACAACTAGCATCAGCGCTCAAGCGTCCACAGGTACTGCTCCACAGCCACTGACAGTTGGAAGTATCGCACCTGATTTCACGCTTACTACTGTGTCCGCAGAAGGACGCACCGCAAAGCCGTTTCGTCTATCCGAACATCGTGGAAAAACTGTAGTCCTAGCCTTCTTCCCTAAGGCTAGAACAGCAGGTTGTACGGTTCAAATGGAGTCGTACCGCGATCAATTCGCCACTCTGTTCCGTGACGGCAAGGATGTGGTGTTAATTGGCGTTAGCACGGACGCCGACAGCTCGCTTATTGCTTGGGCGCGTGATGCAAAGTTCCCGTTCCTTTTCGGCAGTGACGAATCGAGAGAAACTGGCAAGGCTTTTGGTGCTAGCAATGGCGCAGGTTTTCATAAGCGCCACCTCTACGTAATCAATCCGCGCGGCGAAATTAGCTATGTTGCCACTCCATTCGCTCAGATGGCTGCAGACGCTTATACCGATCTTGGGAAGGCAGTAGAAGCTGCGTCTACTGTACGCTAAGAACGACCGTGTCTGACGATCGTACCCTCCTTACCGCGCTGCACGCTGCCGCGGTAAGGGGAGCATCTCCATTTGGAAGAACACGCGATGCAGTAAGAGACTATTTACAATCCGACGCGAAGCTATCGTCGGGCGTTATTCACATCATAGCGCTGGGCAAAGCTTCCGGCGCAATGGCGGCAGGTGCTTGCAATGCTATCACTAGTCTAGGACTGCCCGATCCAGAAGGAATTGTAGTAAGCGCTCACGATTTAATTGCGGTTCCGCCAGCCGATGATAGCGGCAAGGGTGTAAAACTTCCCGCGCACCTCGTGCTGTGCATAGGCGACCACCCAGTGCCGGGCCCTAGTTCTTTGAGTGCAGCAGACGCGATTGAAGAAGCTGTGCAGAACATTCACAGTGGCGACAGCGTAATTGTTTTGCTATCAGGTGGCACTACAGCACTTGCTGCTGCGCCAGTCGCTGAACTTTCGCAGCTTTTCGGCGATACGTCGTTAGCGCAATCGCGACTCGCGAATCTAGCCGACCTGCTGCTCGAATCCGGGTTGGCAATTCATGAGATGAACGCGATACGCAGGCGAGTACTGCGCTGGGGCGCTGGACGATTAGCCGTAGCTCTCGCGAGTCGTGGCGTTACCAGTATACCCGTCTTCGCTATGTCGGATGTAATAGGTGACGACCCTGCAATAATAGGTTCGGGCCCCTGTACTCCAGATATCAACGACGACACCTATTTTCTGGCGCTACTCGATGCGCATGCAGTTCGAGGATCGCTAGACTCGCAAATGGAACGTTTTTTAGGGCTTAACGGAAATGCCGGAGTACCCAGCGTCCCTATGGCGAGTCATCATGCATTCTCACTTGTCGACTACTCGCTTGTTGCGCGCAACAGCGACGCAGTAGCGTCACTCGCTGACGCTGCGCGCGCTGCGGGCATTGAGCACGTAATAATCGACCCCAAGCCGCTCGAAGGCGATGCAGCAGTACTAGGGAATCGTATTGCCCATCAGGCTCTCACAGCGGCACGCACACTGCCTCAGGACGCACGCGCATTGTATGTAATGGGCGGTGAACCGGTAGTGAACCTTCGTGAAACGTATGCTCAAGCTTGGGCCGATGTAGAGGAGCGCGAGGAGTTTGGCATAACAGATGATGACGAGCCAATGTCGGGTGGACGTATGCAAGTGCTAGCGCTCGCCGCGTCCCTCGCGCTTGAGAACGCCGTTCTTACCCGCGACATTGCCGCTTGGCGTATTACAATTCTGGCCGCCGGCACCGACGGTAGAGACGGACCAACAGACGCTGCCGGAGCCATAGTCGACGCCTCAGTGCCTTCAGTGGCAAGAAAACGAAGGCGCAGTCCAGAACGCGATCTAGAAACAGGAAGAAGTTGGTTCTCGCTAGACCGAGCCGATGCTCTCTTACGCACCGGTCCTACTGGCACGAATGTCATGGACGTCGTAGCTGTCCTTATAGATCGCGCTTGAGGCCGCTTTGCGTTTGTTATTTGGCGCAAAGTGGCGATCTTTCAGTTTCACATTCGACAACTCGCATTCGATACGATCAGCATGACTTCTAACATCGTAACAGTCGGAATTATTCAGGACACCGCGACCAACGACCTCGCAGCGAATCTTGAAAAGGCAATCGAGAGGATTCGACAGGCCGCTGAACGCGGGGCGCGTATCGTTTGCCTTCAGGAACTGTTTAACGCTCCATACTTTTGCAAAACCCTTCGTGCAGACAGGTTCGATATTGCCGAACCCGTAGACGGAGCCACAGTTAGCAGGCTGCGCGAAGTAGCAAAAGAGTTGCAGATTGTGCTTGTAATACCGTTCTATGAGCGGCAGGCAGCTGGGTTATATCGTAACTCCGCTACCGTTGTTGATGCGGATGGTTCTGTACTGGGAACGTACAGAAAGATGCACATACCGCACGATCCACTTTACGAAGAGAAGTACTATTTCGCGCCCGGCGATGTTGGCCCAGACCTGCGCAATGATAAACATCCAGGTATTAATGGCTTTCGCGTTTGGCGTACTAGGTACGCTGACATCGGCGTTCTTATTTGTTGGGATCAGTGGTACCCGGAAGGTGCGCGCATCACAAGCCTCCTCGGCGCGCAGATTCTTTTCTATCCAACAGCAATAGGTTGGCACCCCGCTGAAAAATCACACTTCGGGAAAGCTCAAACCGAAGCTTGGCGAACCGCACAACGTGCGCATGCTATTGCAAACGGAGTGTTTGTCGCGTCACCCAATCGCTGCGGTTTTGAAGCTGAGGCTGGAACAGATGGCATAGAGTTCTTCGGCAAGTCGTTCATATGTGACCCCTTTGGTCAATACTTGGCAGAGGCCGAAAGCGAACCAGCGATACTGATAGCACAGTGCGATCTAGCGCTTATTGAAGAAACACGACGCAACTGGCCGTTTTTGCGTGACCGTAGAGTCGAGGCTTATGCTCCTATTACACAACGATGGATCGCGGGTTCGTGAGCACGCGCGACTCCTCTAAAGGCAACTCGCCTTACCTCATGCCCGCTGAGTGGGAGCGGCATGACGCAACGTGGATAGGATGGCCTCATTTCGAACCAGATTGGCCCGGAAAATTGGAGCCTATACCTTGGGTGTACACAGAAATAGTTCGCGCACTCGCACCATTCGAACGTGTCGAGATTCTATGTCACGATCAGACAGTGCTAGATAGTGCAAAACAGTGCTTAGATATGCACGGTGTTAGTAGCACAAACTACCGTCTCCATGTCCAACCGTCAGACCGCGTGTGGCTTCGCGATTCTGGACCGACGGGTGTTCATCGCGAAGACGGCTCGGTAGCGCTTATTCACTGGGACTTCAACGCGTGGGCGAAGTACGACAATTACGCGCTCGATGTAAAGATTCCAGGTCGGATCGCAGACCTAACAGCACTTGAAAGCGTTCCAGCGTTTCGCAGCGACAACGGCGAACGACTTGTGCTTGAAGGTGGTGGCATTGAAACCGACGGCATGGGCACTATGCTCGTTACCGAGGAGTGGCTATTGTCGGACGTGCAGATTCGGAACCCCGGAATGTCACGTGCAGATTACGAGCGAGACTTCGCCAAGTGGCTTGGCATTACACACACCATATGGCTCGGCGAAGGGTGTGTCGGCGACGATACCCATGGTCACGTAGACGACATTGCTCGCTTCGTTGCGCCCGGCGTTGTAGTACTAGCGCATGAAGAAGATCCGGCCGACGAAAACCACAAAAGATCGCTCGACAACTTACGTCGGTTACAACTCGCTCATGATGCACGTGGCGAACCACTGCGTGTCGTAACAGTACCTTACCCGCGAGCAGTGGTTATGGATGGGGTTAGGTTACCCGCAAGCTATGCCAATTTCTACATAGCAAACGGCGTCGTTATTGTGCCAACATTTAACGATCGAAACGACAGAGTTGCACTAAACACGATCGCGTCCTTGTTCCCAAATCATCAGATATCTGGGATACATAGTGTGGACTTAGTATGGGGGCTCGGAACGCTCCATTGCCTTTCACAGCAACAACCTGCAGCACGCGGAGTACGATCATGAGTAACTCAACTCCTGACAACGGTCCCGACGACGGCGGCAACTCACTTCCTGCGTGGGCGCGCAACGCAACTGGCAGCGGCGGCGGCTCATCAATGGATGAGCAGATGTCACTTTTCATTGGTCCTAAGTGGGAAACAACGTACAGGAGAAAACTATCTCCCTTTCTTGACGACCCGTCGTTTGTTCCTACCTGGAATTGGAGCGCCTTCTTTGCGACTCCACTTTGGTTTCTATATCGCAAGCTCTATTTCCCATTCGTCGTATTTATGTTTGCGCCCGGTATCGCGCTCAATTTCGCTTTGGGGCCGGACGTACGCTTGCCTGTTAATGCCGACCCATCAGATCCCGAGACCATGAAAACGGCTCTTATTATGTTTTCATTCACACTTTCGGGGATGGTTGCTGCGGGCGGTACAGGGAACTGGCTTTTGTTTCGTAGAGCGCGTGCGGTTACCAGTTTCATTGCCACCCAAAACCTTCCTAAAGCCGAGCTTCACGATTTAATCGAGCGTTTCGGCGGCGTCCACAAGTGGTTTACTACACTTATGGCGGCCATGTTCGCCTCGACCATCCTTATGCGGGCTTGTTCCGCTGGTGCGTAATTGTGCCCGCCAAGCCAAGCGGGTGTTTCTGGAGCCAATTTTGAAGGATTCTTCAAAATCCGGTGACTTTTTGCCGAATTGCGTTGTTGTTCTATAGATGACCGACGCGGAACTGGTCGCGCGGACTCGTGAAGGAGACCAGGAAGCATTCGGAATCCTTGTCTCCCGGTACTACGGAGCCTGCCTGCGCTACGCGTATCACATGCTGGGAGACAGTGCTGAGGCAGAAGATGCCGTCCAGGAAAGTCTAATTCGCGCCTACCGGGGTATAGGCAGGTACGATGAGCGTGATCAGTTCCGGGGCTGGCTATTCAGTATCCTCACCAACCACTGTCGTAACGCTCGACGTGCGTTGAACCGCCATAAACAGCGTTTTGTTCAAGACGATACCGTACTGAGCAGCGCTTCAACAACTCAGTTTCCTGTAAGCTTTGGTGCAAACGACTTCGCCTTAATGGACGCCTTATCGCGGCTGGATCCGCTCCAGCGCGAGGCGCTCCTGCTACGATTCGCCGAAGATCTGGACTACCCGCAGATGGCAAAAATAACTGGCGCTAGCCAACCAGCCCTTAAGATGCGAGTAAAACGAGGCACGGAACGCCTGCGTGCTCTTTTGTCGCATCTGGGAGATCTGCGCAATGACTGATAAGCTCCACTTTCTCAAACCAAATTCCGACGGCGAGGACCAGCAAATCGCCGAATTGCTTAAGGCGTCCTACCGCGAGTTCCCCAACGCTAGCTCGGAACAGCTACAGCGGTGCCAGAACGCAATCCAAGCTGCCATTGCTAAGCCGGCACCAACTGGTGGCATCTCCCAGCGCTTCTCACTCGGTGTCGCGTCGCACCGCTGGTGGTACACCGGTGCCGCTGCGGCCGCTTTATTGGCCGCGGTTACCTTCCGCCCCTCCAACATCGCAGAAAGTGGTAAGCGCGCTACCGACAGCATAGCGGCTGCGATTACGGTACCAACTGGCAAAACAACGGTAATAGACGGCGGACACGCTATTCGTTTTGAGATTCGCCTACCAGCTGCGGCACACGATGTCGCGTTAGTTGGCGACTTTAACGGATGGGACAGTGATGCGACCCCCATGATTCAGCGATCAAACGATGGGTCGTGGATCGCAAGCGTCCCACTCGTTCCGGGAGTGCATAAGTATGCTTTCGTAGTCGACGGATCACGCTGGATGATCGATCCGCTTGCGCCTCAGCTTCCAGATGCCGGCTTCGGACCCGCGAACGCGGTGGTAGTTGGGAGCCTTTGAGTGCGTCAATTCTTGGTAAGACTATTTTTTGTATTGGTTTTGGCACTTCCGGCGACCACCTCGCTAGCGAATGCGCAGGCTCGCGTGCACCCTGGAGAGGACTTCCTGATACGTCCTTCCCAGCAGTTTGACGCGACACGTTTCGACAGTTTAACGGCCGCAACGCTCCGTGCCATCCTTGATACCGCAACGGCAAAAGGGCTTCCGGCCGGACCGCTGGTAAATCGAGCCCTCGAGGGCGCAGCCAGGAGAGTCGTGGGAAGCCGCATTATTGCAGTCGTAAAAGCACACGCGGCGGCAATGGAAGATGTTCGGCGGGTACTCGGCGACCGCACCTCGGCACCTGAGCTAGATGCGTGCGCCACCGCCATGCGTGCGGGAGTCGACGGCGGCACAATGTCTCAGTTGCGCACTGCGCGCGTTGGAACCACAATAATTAAGCCCTGCGTCGTCCTCACCGATATCATACAGAGAGGGATACCGTTTGCGACCGCTAACCGCGCTGTCATAGCTATTTCGCAAATCCCCCGCTCTGACGAATCCCTCGATTCGCTGCAGAGCTTGGTTGCCAAAAATACAACCCGTGGCGGCCAAGGTATGGCAGTAGACGCGATTCAGCGCTACCTTCGAGATATCGTTCCGGAGAAACCAGATGTTCAAACCGGTTCCGCCTCCCGCCCGCCTGACAGTTAACGAATCGTGACGCAAGACCGCCTTCCCTATCGCGCGTCGCAACGCCCGTCAAAAATAGACAGGCGACAGGGGACGGTTTGTCTCACATCCAACAGTGCTCTTATCATTGCTTTAGCTGTAACGCTTTTCGCTTCTTATCCAATTACTACCCTCGCAGCGCAGCCCTTGCAGGAAGCACCTGTTATTCCGTCAGGCGCACTAGGGTCTGTAAGAAGCAGTTCCACAATATCACTACTAGGCGTAGCCGCACTCCCCGAAGCCGGTTCTGCTGTCGACAATCGCAACGTTCTCTGGTTCGCTGCAACTCAACCGGTTGCTCGAGTTGCAGCAGTGCGATTCGACGTTATTGGTTCCGGCTTTTACCGTCCTACTAGTACCGTTGGCGCGCGTGACGCCGCCGAGGGAACCGTTGCACTTAGAGCGCTCGCTAGACTTGGACCAGTTCGTTCGTGGACGGCAGTGAGTTACGGTCGTTCGTCAGCCGAAGGTCATGTCGGTAACTCAGGTGACGCTATCGTGCCTGTCAACTTTTTGTTTGAATCGAGAAGTGACAGCACAGTTATGCGACGCGAGGATGTTGGAAAACTCGCGCGAGCAGAAGCTGGAGTTCTTACAACATCCGGACCTGTGGAGTTTGCTTTTGGTGTTTCTTACGAACGGGTTACGCGCGTTACTACCGAGCGCGTAACTCACGTTAGCGAGCCAGTTGTTAATCCCTCATCGTTCGCAACTGAGTACTCTCAAGCTTCAGAGCGAAGAGATCTCGCCACTGGAATCGCGTCTGCGAGCTTCCGCACCGGTGCAACCGACTGGTTAGTGTCAGTTACTACTCCCATTGCCAGTTGGGATGACGGCAGTTCGAACGCTCCTCGTCCGTTGCGTACACCCACAGTTGCATCTGTCGCGTTCATGCAGCCGCTTACTGCTTGGCTTTCTGTTGTAGGCGCTGCAAGCACTAACGCTTCTACAGTCGGCAGCTACGCACTACGCGACGAGCGAGCTGATGGAAGGAGACGTGAATTCGCCCCCGTTGTAGCGCTTGGCGTTCGACTTTCCGGGTTCTCTGCACGAAACAGAACCGGTGAACCACGCGGCGTATTAGCATTTGAAACACGCACTATTGGCATAATCGATGCGGTAACCGCAGAAACGATAGCCAACGACTCTCTTACGATCGCTGATACAGAAACAGGGCGCGAATTAGTACGAGTATTGCTTGTGGTCGACGCTCCACGCGCTGAGAGTGTCGAACTTATGGGTGACGCTACATCGTGGAGCGTCACATCAATGTCGCGTACGCGTGACGGCAAATGGCGCGCGGAGTTGCGAGTCCAGCCCGGAATGCATCGCGTTGTTGTGCGAGCCGACGGCGGTCACTGGGTTGCGCCTCCCGGACTTCCTCTGAGCACAGATGACTTTGGAAGTCACGTCGGGATGCTAATAGTTAAGCTCCGCGGCAATTAAGTCGGGACCAGTTAAACCTTCGACGGGAAAGGGCTAACCCGTTGAAGGTTTAACCCGGTTAAGTATTAGCGCTCACGAAGCGTAACTAATACCGATGAGCTATCAGTAAAACCGACACCGCTCACTTTCACTTTTAACTCGTACTCGCCGGCGATCGCTTCAGTGAATGGGACTTGAATGGCGCGCCCCGCGCCGGCGTCTTCACGCCCTTTATCAACGTAGCGAATTGATACCGGCGTAATAGAACGTGAAATCTTTACTGCGTTAGAAAACCGCTGCATAAAACTCACCTTGGTGCGAGTCATGACGACAGACATCGTAGCAGGTTTCTCAGGGGATACATCTCCGTAAACTTCCCAGTAAAGACCAACCGTTGTACCAACATCAATGTTTAGTGAACCAAATGCATCCTTGGCTACCGTCTCCAGCTGCGGCAACCCCATGGGGTCCCAACGTTGAAGTAGTAGCATCTCCGAAATATTGGTATTACGCGGCAATGGTGATACTCCTGCACGCACACGAGCCGCACGTTTCGCTGACGTACCCATTACCTCCAAACTAACCAAAGTTCGTTCGGTGCCACTTAGTGTAGTAAGCAACGCACCATGAGCTCCTGCACTGTCTAAGCGCACAACCGAAGGATTTGCTGTGGCACCTGGTTGTTTATCTGTAAAGAGAGCAGCTGTGTATGGCCCTGCCCCCATTTCAAGTTCACGCTGTAATCGCCAAGCACCTGCCAACACTGTTTGCCCGTTGCGAATAAACCTAGAGAACTGATGAGGGACTACACTGAATCCGCTTGCATAGCGCGGAGAATACCTCATAAGCGCCTTTGCACGAGTCGGCTCCCAATCAGATGCCCCCGCTCCCACAGGATTCGCCAACGCTGATGGTAGCGGCATAAAGTCGTAACTCGGCGTTGGTTCATGTCCTATGATTGATCGCGATGAACCAACTATTAAACCAGCTTGCATTGACCATGCTGTTGGCCAACCGTAACGCAACTGTATTTGAGTTAACCCTTCTGGAGTGCCGTAATCGTAGGGGAGTCTGCCAAGCGTGTAAATGCGAGTTATAGTCCAGCGAGAAAACCACTCGTTGCTGATGTCATTACCGGGAATCATCCAAAGCGGCTTCGCCATCCTAAATATTCTTGCGTTGTTAGATGCACGTTGACCACATGGCGTTGCTCGATAGTCAGCGTGCATAGTTGTGTCCATCCAAGGCGTGAGATCAGTCCATAAACACCTCTGATCTTCAGGCATCTGGCCTATCGAACGCGCAAATGCAGACTCCGACTGTTGGTGCTCACTCGCAACGTGATACGCTAGTCCGAGAAGAGCGTTGCACCACCACTCAGCACCACCGCATGCACGCGCCGCACGGAGAGCCATGTCATTTAAGTTCGCTTCAACCGCGTATCGCACAAACATTCCGCTCACCCAGTTATCGGTGGGATCACTTTGCTGCGCACGCTCGAGCGTTTCTAACAGCTGCAACCGTTCAACGCGCGCATCGTTACGTTCAGATGGAGGAGGTACGTCGCCATTGTTGTCTGAATAACAAATCCCGCCCACCTCAACATCACACTTCGCATAGGCACCGCCATTGTAAAAACGGAGTCCGTTGCGACGGTTCTTCTCAAACTCCTCCTGCATACGACGAGCTTGGACGGCCAAAGCCGTTAGCTGTGCATGATCACGAAGCAGCGGATCGGAGGGGCTGCCAGCCGCAGCGCGGGACGTATCAGAGCCCGTGCCGACTTGTGCGTGTAGTGGCAGCGATAGAAACAGAGCGACGAGAGAATACCAACGAAAGCGCATGTATCGGAATGTAGTAGCCGTGAACGACATCGCGCCGAACGGAAAAGCCCGCCGGCGCGATGCCTTCGCGAAACTAATCCTGCAACGTCAAAATGCGAGCTTTATACCAGCGGTAAGCGCCCAGTTATGAGTAAGGTTGCCCTTTACCTCAAAGCCTACCGCCTCGCGTGAATCAAACCTACCTATGTAATCCTTGGCATGAACGCGTAGTGCAACCGCTTCTGTTACGCCAACCTCCAAACCTACACCACCAGTGTACACGAAGTTCGTAGCGCTCGTGGCGAACAACGAATTCTCGATGTCCGTTGTCATAGCGCCAACACCACCAGTAATAAAAGGAGCGACACCACGATTCCGCCCCGCTAACCCTCCAACTTCTAGGCCAACGTCGTAAACCCACGTCGATGCGCTCCCTGCATTAACACCTCCAATTATAGGCAACCCTATGCGCACATCGCCCGACGCGTAGCCAACAGTCCCCACCAATGAAACGCCGCGAGTTAGCGGTATACCGGCGTTCACTCCAACCATTGGCGCGTTCGACGTACCTATACTTGTTCCAACAGGTCCGTCGTACCAACGGCCTGTAACCATGTATCCGCCATAAGGAGTAAGCGATACACCAACGCCGTTGCCACTCTGCGCTAATGCAGGGGCTGCGAGAAATACGCTTGCTGCTGCCGATGCGACGAGAACGAAAGTACGAACCATGGGATTCCTCCGACGAGAGACACCGACTTACATGGCACTCTCCGAGCCGCGCTTACATGAAACCTCAATCCATTGCGAAATAAAGACTTACACAAACTCAATAGCCGAACACAGCCCCATAGTGTCCATCATAAAGGACACTATGGGGCTGTTAAAATAGGGCGATCAATCGGGAGAAGCGCCCATAATAGTGGGACCGCGAAGTTTTACCGCTTCATCTTCGGTCGCCCGAGCGCGGATGTTGAGCATTTCCACCAACACCGAGAACGCCATGGCCGCGTACGTATAGCCCTTCGGAATATGCTGGCCAAAACCCTCCGCAACGAGATTGGTACCGATAAGAACCAAGAACGCGAGCGCCAACATCTTCACCGTCGGATGACGGTCAACGAAACGAGCGATTGACCCAGCCGCACTAAGCATAACGCCCAACGCCACAACGTTAGCTGCAATCATAATTGACACCTCGTCAGCCATGCCAACTGCGGTTATTACCGAGTCGAGAGAGAAAACGACGTCGATTACCATGATCTGCGCTACCGTTGCCCACAGTGACTTAACCCGCTTAGAAGAAGACGAATCGTGTGCGTCCCCCTCCAGCTTGTGGTGAATCTCCAGTGTTGCTTTGCTAATTAGGAACAGACCTCCGACTAGCAAAATCAGGTCGCGCCCAGAGAACGAATGTCCTAAAACATCGAAAAGTGGTGCGGTGAGTCGCATTACCCACACTATCGACAGTAGCAATAGTACCCTCGATACAAACGCACCCATTAGCCCTAATCGTCGAGCTTTGGCCTGCGCCTCAGCGCCTTCCAACTTTGAGCTGAGTATGGAAATGAAAATGATATTGTCGATACCGAGCACTACTTCGAGAAGTGTCAGCGTTAAAAGGCTGACCCACGCGTTAGGATCTGAAAACCAGTCCATATGGCTGTTTATAAGGTGTCGAGAAAAGGGAATCTGAAACCGCTTAGAATTTTAGTAGCTGTTCGACTCTGTGCAGAATATGAATTGTCGCATATCATCCCATGTATGCTTACCATCAACGAAAAATTCGCTAGGCTGGGCACCGACCACGCCCCTGGACAGGAAGTTAGACAAGACCAATCTGGTCAGGGCGTAACTCTAAGGGGAGACAATATATCCGGCACCCCAGTCGATTTTTCGCATGGCGATGTAAACGAAACCGCCTTCGCTCCCACACCTGGCGCGTTTGAAGAGTTCGCCGCGGGAGTCGGCAGAGGTGGTTCGCAGGCCTACACCGAGTATCGCGGTGGAGGTGAGCTGAGGGAGAAGGTTGCAGCAAGGCTCGCGAACTTTACGGGGAACACCGTTTCGGCTTCCGACGAGCTCATCATTACTCCAGGTACTCAGGGTGCGCTCTTCCTTGCGCTCGGCGCAACCGTTAACAGCGGCGACAGAGTAGCAATCGTTAGACCAGACTACTTCGCTAATCGAAAACTCGTTGAGTTCCTCGGCGGTACTGTCGTACCTGTTTACATGGACTATCTGTCGCGTAGCGAAGGGGCCGGACTTAATCTCGATCAACTCGAAGATGCGTTTAAGTCTGGTGTGAAAACGTTTCTCTTTTCGAATCCTAATAATCCAGCAGGCGTCGTTTACACGTCTGAGGAAATAGCAAGCATTGCAACGCTTGCTGAAACATACGGTGTAACAGTTATTGTCGACCAGCTGTATTCACGTTTGTTATACACGGGGAATAGCTACACACACTTACGCGCCTCTTCGCTGGTGAATCAAAGTAAAGTTGTAACGATAATGGGACCATCTAAGACAGAGTCACTAAGCGGCTACAGGCTAGGCGTTGCATTCGGTGCATCACACATTGTTGACCGGATGGAAAAACTCCAAGCCATTGTGTCACTCCGGGCACCAGGTTATTCGCAAGCAGTTCTGCGAACCTGGTTTAACGAGCCGGAAGGATGGATGCAAAACCGCATTGTCGCGCACCAGGCGATACGCGACGATTTGTTGAACGTGTTTACGAAAGTGCCGGGCGTAAATGTGCGTGCACCTCAAGCAGGGAGCTACCTTTTTCCGCAGCTACCTAAACTCGACGTTACACTACACGATTTCGTACGTGCATTACGCGTTCAAGCATCGGTAACCGTAACCCCGGGCACTGAATTCAGTCCAGACAGCGGCGATAGTATTCGTCTCAACTTCTCTCAGAATCACAGTGCCGCCGTTAAAGCGGCAGAACGTATCGCTGAGATGGTAGAACGCTACGCCTAGCACCCTGTCATGTCACAGAGTATCCGGTTGTACGGGTTTAAGGGCTGCGATAGCGTGCGCAAGGCTATAAAGTGGCTCGACTCAAACAACATTTCGTACGAGTTCACCGACTATCGTAAAACTACTCTTAGCGACGACGTCGTTAGCGATTGGTTTAAGCGAGTGGGATGGGAGACAGTATTAAACAAAAACTCTGCCGCGTTCCGTGAGTTGCCCGGCAGCGACAAAGCAAACATTACTGAAAGCAACGCGAAACGTTTAATTATGGCGCACACCAACCTGATAAAGCGCCCTGTACTTGATACCGGTAAGGAGCTTCACTTCGGATTCAGTGCAGATAGCTGGTGGAGAAGTGTGAAAGAAGAGTAGAGAATCAAGCGATATGTAAATCGTTCCATACATATTTCAAAGTTCCTACAGAATTGCCGATCACGAGCTCTGTTACATGTGGGGCTTTGGTCTAGCCGTTGGGACGGATAGTAGCACCGTGAACAATGAGTCAGAGGCGTCATGGTTACTTGTACGCAGGCATCCATTTCGCATAGAGGAGTTTTCAGATACCGCATTTGTCAACAGGTTGAAAAGCAGTTGGCTGGTAGACCACCTACCGTTTGGATCGGGACATTACTGGGTAGGCCTAAATGTCAGTTAAGTTTACCGAATGCACTCATCCCAAAATCCAGAAGCTGTGGTCCTATTGTCAGGCGGGCTTGACTCTACAACGATCCTTGCCATCGCACAGCGTGATGGCTTCGCCGTTAATGCAATGACGTTCAGATACGGTCAGCGACATGACGTTGAGATCGAAGCTGCACGTAAAGTGGCCCAAGCAGCAAACGTTGCGCGTCATGTTGTTGTTGATATCGACCTGCGACAGTGGGGAGGCTCCGCGCTCACATCGAATATTGATGTTCCAAAGAACCGTGACACCGCAAAGAACAGCGATATACCTGTCACATATGTACCCGCGCGAAATACAATCTTTCTTTCTTTCGCGCTCGCGTGGGCAGAGGTGCTAAATGCGCATGCGATATACATCGGAGTCAATGCGCTCGACTACTCCGGATACCCCGATTGTAGGCCGGAGTTTATTGCGGCCTTCGAACAGCTAGCAAGATTAGCAACGCGTACAGGCGTCGAAGGTACCACGAAACTCGAGATACGCGCGCCGTTGCTTCACCTCTCAAAAGGTGAGATAGTTGCGCTGGGCACTTCGCTAGCTGTTGACTACTCCGCTACAACTAGCTGCTACGACCCAGATAGCAACGGACTTGCATGTGGCGAATGTGACGCGTGCTTGTTGCGGCTAAAAGGGTTTAGTGAGGCCGGAATTAATGATCCAATTTCATACGTAGCATCGGTGCAACGATGACTTATACTGTTAAGGAGTGCTTCTACACGTTACAAGGCGAAGGAATGCAAAGCGGACGCGCAGCTGTTTTCTTACGCTTCAGTGGCTGCAACCTCTGGACGGGACGCGAGCAGGATCGTGCACATGCAACGTGCACATTCTGCGACACTGATTTTGTCGGTGTGGGACCAGATGGAGGACGCTTTAAGTCTGCGGCGGAACTAGCACAGTGTGTGTTAAGTCGATGGCCAACTTCTGCCTCAGCCGCACGTCCACTCGTAGTTTGTACCGGCGGCGAACCGCTGTTACAACTCGACGAAGATGCAATAAATGCTTTGCATACTGCTGGCTTTGAGGTAGCTGTAGAAACAAATGGCACTCAGCCCGCGCCAATCGGACTGGATTGGATTTGCGTTAGCCCCAAAGCCGACGCTCCGCTACGCCTAACGTCGGGCGACGAGCTGAAGCTTGTGTACCCCCAACATCTCGCACCACCAGAGCGATTCGCCAACCTCGACTTCAAGCACTTCCTTCTTCAACCTATGGACGGTCCCGACGTAACGGCGAACGCACGTGCTGCCGTTGAGTACTGCTTAGCCAACCCTCAATGGAAGCTCTCTCTGCAGTCACACAAGCTACTCGGCCTGCGATAAGACGCTGCGACCTTTTTGAGCTAGTTGTAGCGATTGCCTTCAATGGTTCAGGCGGCACCGCAACAGTTTGTATCCGAACCACTGGCAACGGACAGAACGCTACCTAGCCGCAACGGCCAGCCGGCCTGAACGCCTTCCCTACTCCAGCCACTATCGAAACAGCTGGAGCCTCACGCAAAACGAAATCGACCTCGTTTTAGGGTAGCGCCTTTGCACAATTGGCCGTATTTTCAGGACTTCAGCTCGGGATCTCCCCGGTGTCTCATTTATAACTTCTAGCTTCACTCGGTTCAGCGGTTGTCAAAGCGTAGTTCCCTCCCCCTCCCCCTCTCCATCCCCCTCCATTTACCGCTTCGCGTTGCTCTTGCCGTGCCCTTAAAGGTGCTCGCGCTTGTTGCACTGCTCGTGATACCATCACGTAGTAACGCACAGCCGGTAGCAGAGCCACCACGGGCGGGTTCGGTTGAGACTGTTGAAACAGAGGGCCCTGCTAAGCCGTTTGCAGCATTTAGCGCTTCGTTGTCTGCGCTCCGTGATTCACTTGTGTCTACAGCAAGAGCGCAAATTGGAACTCGCTACAAGTTAGGTGCCGACAAACCAGGCGTCGCTCTTGATTGTAGTTCGTTCGTCAAATACGTAATGGGTGTATTCGATATCTCACTCCCACGAACCGCGCGTCAGCAAGCAACAATGGGAGAACCAGTGCCTAAAGATATTTCCAAACTTGAGCCGGGCGACCTCCTCACCTTTGGCAAAGGGAAGACAATAACTCACATAGGCATTTATGTGGGTAACGGGCGCATGGTTCATGCGAGCATAACCGGAAAGCGCGTTCTAGAAACAGCAGTTTCAACTCGCAACCCGCTTATTCGTCAATGGAAAGGTGTACGCCGAGTGGTTAACTCACCGGCTAATGATTCCTTACTGGTATTGGCCAGCAACCTCGATAAGTAACAGCTAAAGTAGCTGCAGCTTCACCGGATCTCCCCACCCGCCACAATCCGGAGGCGCCATGTTGTTCCCGTCACACCGTCGTTTACTGCCGGTGGTTGTAGTAGCCGCGTTCGCGTTTGCATACGTAAACACAACACAAGCTCAAACTCCGACTACCCAGCGCGATAAACTCACCATCGCAGACTACCTCGATTGGGAAGATGTATCCAACCCTTCGTTATCGCCCGATGGTAGGCAGATCATCTACACCAGAACATGGATAGACAAGCTCAACGACAGGCGTGAGTCTTCGTTGTGGGTGATGGATGCCGATGGCTCGCGCAATCGATTCCTCGTTAAAGGCTCCAATGCTCAATGGGCGCCCGACGGTTCGCGAATCGCCTACATAGCTGCTGGCGAGCCAAGCGGACAGCAGCTATGGGTGCGCTACATGGATGCAGAAGGTACGGCAACTCAGATAACTCGACTTACCGAATCGCCAAGCGATATTCGTTGGTCACCTGACAGCAAGACAATCTCGTTTGGGATGTTGGTGCGCGGCACAGATAATTGGCGAATCGCTATGCCCGCCGCACCCCGTGGAGCTCGTTGGACAGAACCGCCGCGCGTTGTAACAAAGCTACGCTATCGAGCTGACAGACAAGGATTTCTTGAAGACGGAACTCGGCAAATTTTTGTAGTTCCCGCAGATGGAGGTACGCCTAGACAGGTTACAAGTGGCGAATGGAATGCGGCAGGAAATACATGGATGCCTGACGGTCGTTCACTTCTCTTTACAAGCAATCGCATACCAGACGCTGAGTACGCTTGGCGTGAGTCAGACATCTATTCAGTTGACGTGTCCAACGGCACGATTAAGCGGCTAACGCAACGCAAAGGCCCTGACAACAATCCGGTTCCGTCACCCGATGGGCGCCTCATTGCTTATACAGGCTACGACAGCACCGACGCGACGTGGAAAGACGCCGCGCTGTACGTAATGAATGCAGACGGAAGCAGCGCTAGAGTACTAACTGAAAAGCTCGACAGATCGCCGTCGGGGATGATTTGGTCGGCGGACGGACTCGGCGTTTACTTTAACATAGACAACGAAGGCACGCGCAATCTTTACTTTGCTTCGTTAAAAGGAGAAGTAAAGCAGGTCACAAGCGGCACTCATATGCTTTCCGTCGCAGCAATTGGAAGCAATGGTGTCGCAGTTGGCACGGCAAGCAGCACGCAACGGCCCAACGACATAGTTTCATTCAACGTTAAGTCTCCTTCTGTAAAGTTTCTTACAGAAGTAAACGCAGACATTCTTGCGGGCAAGAAACTCGCGTCTACTGAAGAGATTTGGTACACATCGGTTGACGGCTTTCGTATCCAAGGATGGATAGTAAAGCCACCCGACTTCGACCCATCGCGCAAGTATCCACTGATGCTTGAAATACATGGTGGTCCGCACGCCATGTACAACACAGGGTTTAGCTTCGCGCGCCAAGATCATGCGTCTCACGGCTACGTAACGCTCTATACAAATCCGCGCGGCTCTACCGGTTATGGTTCAGCCTTTGGGAACGCCATTAAGAATGCGTATCCAGGAAAGGACTACGACGACCTAATGGCAGGTGTCGACTCGGTTATCAACCGCGGATACATAGACACCAACCGGCTTTACGTATACGGATGCTCCGGTGGTGGTGTACTCACATCGTGGATAGTTGGACACACAAATCGCTTTGCAGCTGCGAGCGCAAACTGCCCAGTTACAAACTGGTTCAGTTTCGTAGGCACTACAGATGGAGCATCGTGGTATCACAACTTCAAGAAATTCCCATGGGATGATCCAAGCGAACACCTGCAGCGCTCACCAATTATGTATGTCGGCAATGTTCGCACACCGACAATGCTAATGACCGGCGTGAACGATCTTCGTACACCTATGGGTCAAACAGAAGAGTACTACGAAGCCCTTAAGGTGCTTAAGGTTCCAACAGCCATGGTGCGTTTCAACAACGAGTGGCACGGCACTAGTTCAACGCCGTCAAACTTCCTACGTACTCAGCTATACCTGCGTAGTTGGTTTGAGAAGTACCAACAGCCACCTGTTGCTAAGGTTACTCAGTAGCGAACACAGCTAGTTTCGTCGCTTTACATCAAAGTCGATTAATGAGAAAGCAAGACATGTTCTTTCGAGGTCGGGGGCGCGGTGCCAACGTTGGCGTTAGCGCCCCCGCAATTGTTGTACGATTAGCAGGGGCTGCGGTTGCATTTGCAACTGTATTGGTTGCTGAATCGCTCGGCCTCTTGTCGGTCGCAACGCTACCTGCTGCTCCAACTAGAGCTGTAGCAGCAGTCGTTGGAGCTCTAGTAGCACCATCAGCGGTGGGGTACTTGCTGTGGGTTGCGATATTAGCTCTTTCTAGCATACACTTTTTTGTATCATTCACTCCTGTGGTAAAACCGCTGGTATCGCATTTCGTACGTAACGATGCTCCCAGCAACAACTCTCAGGTAGTAATAGTTCTATCAGGTGGAATGAACGACGAAGGTAAAATTGCACGTCAAGGGCTAGCTCGACTCATCTCTGGTATGCAATTGGCGAAATACCGTGGGATACAGACAATCGCACTTTCAGTTATAAGCGATAGTTACAAAGGAAGATCTTTTGACTCAGAAGCAGACCAGCGCGCGCTAATTCAACTAGGCGTTCCCACCGCAGAAGTAAAGTTTGTCCGCGACGTGTATAGCACCTACGATGAGGCGCTCGCTTTCGCCGCGTTAGCGCGCACATACAACTGGCAATCTGTCATAGTCGTGACATCGCCACTACACACAGCGAGAGCATGCGCAGTTTTTGAGAAGTCCGGGCTAACTGTAGAATGCCATGCCGCCGATTTGCGGGAATACTCGATTAACCACCTATACCGCCCCGAGAACCGACGAAAAGCCTTTGGGGACATACTGTATGAGTACGTAGCAACAGCGGTGTATCGCGCTCGCGGACGGCTATAAACTGCTTCAGTTGCGCAAATTGTGACGCACGACACTCACTGAGTGAGCCCGTTTCGATATGTTCTTATTAACACCTTTTCCTTTAATCCAACCATGTCATCAACCCCAGTTCCTAGCCGCACTACTGCAGCAGTGACGTTGCTTGCTGTTACACTGCTCGCCGGCTGTCAGGACAAAACGCTTCAGGCCCGCGCTGACTCACTAGAGGCTACCGTCACTTCGCTGTACTCAGAGCGCGATTCACTGTCTAGCTTAGTTCAAAATGCAACTTCCGATAAGGATCGAGCATTGCAGCAGGTTATTGATGCGACAAGGTTTGCAGACCAAGTAGACGCAGAGTTAAGGCAAGTGCGCGGACTGACATCGCGCGTCGGCGTATCTGGCCCAGACGAATCCGGTCGCGAGCAAGCGGCTAACGCTCAGCGCGATATTCTTGACAGACTCGCACAAATGCGTCAGCGCCTTAATGCTCGACAGGCGCAGGTTAGTTCCTTACTAGACACGTTGAAGTCGCTACGCTCAGACTCTTCGGCAACTGCAACGTTGCTCACGGACTTAAGCGCGCGTCTCGTAGCACGCGATCGTGATATAGCGACTTTCGAAGACGAAGTGAGAAAGCTTCGTGCGGAGAATAGCGTATTAGCTAGTGAGAAGGCCGTCCTCACCGACACAGTCAAGGCTATGGATGTTCGTGAGAATACCGTTTACTACGTTGTGGGCAGCCGTAAGCAGTTGATCGACGACGGAGTGGTGTCTGAGGAAGGTGGGTCGCGCGGTTTACTCATAGTCAAACTTGGCAAGACTCTCGTACCTTCTAGATCACTTGATCGCGCTAGGTTTACTGCTGCCGATAGGCGCGAAACTCTAACGATTCCACTTCCACGAAGCGATAGGCCTTATAAGATTGTTTCGCGCCACGACGTAGCACTTATCGAAACCGATAAAAAAGAAAACGACGGCTCGTTCCGTGGTGAATCGATTCGCATTACCGACCCTCGCGCATTTTGGAGCACATCTCCCTATCTCATTATCGCTGAGAAATAGGGAGTTCAGCTAAAAACTTACCACTCCGCACTACCTGTCTTGTCGAGCTCCGCCTGCGAAAGCGGGCGGATCGACATGTCTACCGCAAGCCAAGTGGTTTTCGAAAACGGGTAGCAAATGAAACAGCCAGACAACATAAGAAACGCTGTTACATAGGTAATTAAGTCCCATGGTGGGCTAGGCCACGTTACGTACACAAAACCACAAACGCAGAAGAACAGAATTAGCTCTACCGCGATCAAGTTGAACAAGTACGCACCTACAAAATAATCTCCTTCGCCTCGCTCAAGCTGTAATGAGCAAGTGGGGCATGTTTCGCGAAGTGTAAAAAAGTTGCTAAATATGTTACCGCCTCCGCAGTGCGGACACTTAAGCAAGAGCGCGCGTACTAACATGCGCTTGCGAGACGGCGTTGCAAAGGCAGCTGGCGTAAGAGCAGTGCCGGCATCTGTATGAGATGAACCCAATGTGCGACTCTCCATATGTTCAATCTAATAGCTCATAGCCTGCGCGCACCTTCGGGTTTAACCGAAGGTACGCACAGCCCGTAATGCTTTATACCGCGTTAGCTAGCAAGAACAACGCAAGTCGTGAAGTACCACGGTGCGCACTACCACAACTTGAACGCAACTACGGCAAGTCTCAGAAACGAAGCGTAAGGCCAACTGAGACAGGAAGGAGCTTGGCTGCAGCGCGATTGCATCCCTCTTCCCCTATGCATGTCACGTCTGGGGTGCCCGAAAAGATGTGGTGGTACCGAGCTTCAACGAAGAAGTTCGCTCCGCCAAGTCCGAACTCGACTCCGCCACCACCGTTAACGCCGAGTTTGGTGGTGCTCTCATCGGATACATTTAGGAGTGTTCCGCAGGTTACGCCTAGACACTTCGGGCTGTTCTTCACGTAGTAGCCACCTGCACCACCGATTACGTACGGACGTATAGCGGACGCTTCTACTGGAACGCCGAACACCAGATTAAGCGTGCCGCTTATCATGCTGTACTTATTGGAAAACGTTACTTGGGCCGAGGACGGGTCGCCGGTTAGAATGTCGCGATCACCGAAACCATGATAAAGGACATCGGCGCGCAAACCAGCTGGTCCGAATCGTCGTCCGAAATCGAGGAAACCGCCAAAGTGAAAGCCGGTAGAGGCCACATCTCCATATGTGCCCATTGGGATCGTACCACCGCCTACAACCCCGATGCCTATACTAGGAGGGGAATCGCTAGACTGTGCTTGTAGTGAAAAAGGTGCAAGGATCACGGCCATGCCGCATACGAATTTGCTGAGCTTCATGGATTCTCCGATGTTTAGTATTGAGTGTACCGACTAGGTCGGTAGCATACTGAAGAGGCACAACGCGTGCCATCGCGCCGATACTGCTGAGTCTGCCAGCAATCGCCGGCAGACATCTCAATTTTGTTACTGAAGCTGCGCGCGATATGGCGCGAAGTCAGAATGAACACGCTTTACCGCAGACTCTGAGAACTCCAGTATCACCTCGCGGCCATTATTCATGCCGTCGACAATTAACAGTTCAATTCGTGGCCACTTGCCATCAGCGTTAGGCGCAAATGCGTCAGCCAACACCGTAGCAACAAAAGTAAATGGAACAATCTTACTTTGACCTGCATGCTCATCACTATTTACGACCGCAGGGATACGCTCACCATTAGTAATTTGAAGTTGCGCACCATCGCGGTACAATCGCACGCTTTGAATATCTCCGTGCTTAAAATCGATGATCTTGTCTGTCTCAATTCGGTCGTTGGGAGCACGTTCCGCCTTTACCTCTAACACAACCACCGGACGACGCTGTGAAACTATGCTCCTCCACGAACTCCAACGCTCAATTGGATCTGCGATCTCTGAACCCGTACGAGCGTTAGAGGACTTCCATTGTTCAGCTCTATCAAAACGCCATGCGCTCATTTGTGGGGTCATAATGACAGCCCGTATATCGCGACCGCGCACTGAACGTTCGTTCCATCGCGGAGCAACGGAACGCCCAGAAGCGATTGCTCCTTCCGGAAAGCGCTCAACCGTGGGAACAGCTACTGCGCTATCAGTACGGCGCCTCTCAACACGTTGAACGGTATCGCGACGCACGCTGCTATCACGACGAGGCCCTTGTTTAACACTGTCCACACCGGCGATCGAAGCAACAGACGGTGCGACACTATCTGCTTGTATGTCGCTAGGGCTCTTAGCTGTATCCGACGCAATCTGCGATTGTAACCGATTCTTTAGTGAGTCGAGAAAGTCTAGGTTGGCCCACGCAGGTACTGGCTTATTAAGTAAATACACCCAGCCTACCATCCCCAACACAAACGCCGTACTCATTACAAAAACAGCTTTCACCAAACGTCCCAGAATGCCTCTGCTTCCACGTCGTTGCGACTTTGACGAATGATTCGCCACACGAGAAGCGACGATTTCATCCGCAGTACGTTCAGCCTCTTGCTGAACCAACTCAGCAGTCGTTGCCTCGCTCGGCTGAACCACTACTTGGCTTCCGCTACCAGTACCTACTGTCGGCTGCTTCTCTACTGGCGTGCGACTCACACTAATTTCGGAATGTGGAGTACGCATTGCAACAGACGCCAACCTTTGCTCAAGCGCGCGTCTATATAGAGCCGCAGTTTGAGATGGCGTCATAGTACTTATTGCTGAGGCAAGAGCTTCAGCAAACTCGCGCACCATTAAATAGCGATCGTTTGGTTCAGGAGAAAGCGCCTTATCAAATATCTGCTGCAGTGCAGCAGGCCAACGCACATCTTGCTTTGCTTCTTGCAGAGACTGAGGACGGCTTGTTAATCGCGCTACAAGTGATTCCTTGGAGGTCTCTGCTGGGAAGGCATCCTTACCCGTAAGCGCAACAAAGGCAACGAGTGCAAGAGAGTATTGATCTGAGCGCGCGTCGAGTTGATCGCCGGCAAGTTGCTCCGGTGACATATACTGCGGTGTACCGACAGCGAACCCAGTTCTAGTGAGCTTGTGATCATCCGACTCCATTGTTCGCGCAATACCAAAATCAACAAGCTTCACTTGGTATGTGTTATCCGGACGCCGCGCAAGCATGATATTATCGGGCTTGAGATCACGGTGCAGAATACCCATATCATGCGCGGCTTGCAGTGCGTCAGCAGCCTGGCCCAAGACATCGGCGGTCGCATCAGGATGTATTGCAAGCTCACGCTCTAGTTTGCTAGAAAGCGGCTCGCCGTCCACATACTCCATCGCTATATAAACGACACCGTCGTCCGTCTCACCGAAGTCGTAAATAGAGGCAATGTTGGGATGCGCGATTTGGCTTGCACTTTCAGCTTCACGAGTAAAGCGCTGAAGCGCTTCGACATCGCCAACAAGCGCCGAACGCATGATTTTTAGCGCAGATTTCCTTTTCATTCGTACATGTTCGGCAAGGTAAACCTTGCCCATTCCGCCCTCGCCCAGAATCGTTTCAACGCGATAGCGATCGGCGATAACAGTGCCAATTAGAGCGTCGCCTTGCGGCGCAAATGACACCAACCGCGTGCCGTCCTTAGCACAAAACGCGGTAGACTCTTCGTACTCGTCCCCGCAGCGGGGACACACCTTGTTAGAAGCCACGTAGGTGAGGTAAAGGATGCGGTGCCAGACTCTAGCTGGCCGTGTTACACCGGCTGTGAATATAAGGTGCGGGCTTCACGTACCGGCAGCAGTAAACGCTCTTTCTTGGAATGCAGACGCACTGATTGCCGTAAGCGTTTCTCGCCGTAGCAGTGCCCATAATGCAAAGGGAGTACTGACGAACTGTCAGTACTCCCTTCTACCGCCAAACTAAAGTTTCATTCGGCGGTCAGTTCCCAGCCGCGCTCGCTCCACCACGACCTGCATCGAGATCGTTCCAGTTTAGGATTGCGTTAAACCCAAGGAAGAAGGTCCCTTGGGTCTGCCACCGCCAAAATGGACGAATGGCAAACATTACCACGTGTCCCTTACCAACTGGCACATCAACTACCTGTGCCCTATTGGACAGAGCTTCGCCGCCGACGAGCGTACCTGAAAGCAGCATGTCGTTGGGATTGGAAGGAAATGCTAGGATTACACGAGGCTGCGTGGAACTCCCACCACCCATGCCGCCAAACGCGCCTCCCGCCCCGCCCCCGCCCCCGCCACGACCTCCTCTACCGCCGCCAACTGCGTTGCCAGCAGCTGCGCCACCACCAACGCCACTGCCACCGACACCGTTGCTGCGCACGGGCGTGTTCGCGGAGTTGAAATCCCACTCCGATAGCCGCAGTTGAGTAGCGTTAGGAGTGACGTTCTGAGTCGTTGCCGACATACCGCCCCTGCCACCCGCGAATGCGCCGCCACCAACGTTTCCAACTGCAAGCACAGGGTCTTGGTTGAAGTACACAGGCAGCTGAGCATCAAAGCCGTAGCTAATTGGACTGCGACGATCTGCAACCACACCCCGCATTATTGAACCGCGAGCGAAAAGACCCGACGGACTTTCAATCGTAACACCTGAGGTCAGGTTGTACGACGGAAACACATTTGTCGTTGCACCCTCAACTATTAGCGTACCGCCAGCTTGGACGAACTTATACAACTCCATTAACCCTTCGATACCCATACCACCACGTATATCGTCGGATTGGTCCTGAGCACCCAAGTGCGGTGTCTCTGCAGTCTTTCTATACGGAAGCGGTGGTCCACCAGACATTGCGATCCCGTTTACCTGAGCCTGAGCGTTACCACCCACATGAGGCCAGATAATTACGTCGTACTTAGCACGAAGATTCCCCTCACGTAGCTTCTGATCGGCAAAGTATGTGTACGGGACGCCGTAATGATCAAGAGCCGCGCGCACCCAACCTTCGTCCTGTGTTCGCTGCCACGCATGAACATATCCGATGCGAGGAATATCCAACTCATGCGTTTTCACCGAAGGCAACGCTGCAACTGCTACTCCACTAAGACCAAGCTCCTTCAACGTCGCATCTATCCGAGTACGATCGCCCGACGGGATAATGAATGCTCCTGCACGAAACTGCTTGCCTCCAGCTTCAAATGGTTCTTGTGCGGCCTGCATGCGAGTGCTCGCGAGCCTAAACCGGAATGACATCAGGTTGTTATCAGTTGTATGATCAACAATCACAACTGCTCCGGCCCCTTCCACTCCACCCGGAGCTCGTACAGCTCCCGTTACTGCTGTCATAGGTTGCGCTACAATGGCTTTATCGTTTACTGCAAAGACTGCCACGTTACGCATAAACTGGAATGTCCATCCAGTGTCATCGTAGGGGCGCGGATTGTTAGGAGAATAGTTTTGAATTGACATGTACATGTCAGCCAGCGTGCGATATGGTTGATCCGCACGCACGATGTAGTCGCCCGACTTTACATCCACATTGCCAACTCGGAAATCGCTATTGGCGCGGTGAATCTCAAGCCCTTGCTTCATTAGTTCGTTCACAGCGTCAGCAGCATCTGCCTTTCTGCGCTGTCCCGCAGGAATTACCCACGCATATGGTGCGCCCGCTTTCCCTTTCTCTAACGCCCTCTTGTTCTTGATCCAGTAGTTCTCTACGTACCTTTCGCGGTTGTCTGCAAAGTGCTTTAAAGAAAACAAAACACCCGACTGCTGAATATTGGTGTTGTTTCTGGGTCCCCAATTAATCTGAGCCAACGGTGGGTTCGGACGAAACCACTCCCTGCTTGTCGTTGTTGCACCCGGCCTGACTTCATAGTTGTCTGGACCGTAACTCTGGACTTCGTAAAAGCGGCCAATCGCATTCTTCGTGTGTGCTATAAAGAACATGTAGTTTGGCGTCCATCCGTCATAGAAGCCGTAAGTCCATACGCCCGGCACGCCGCGTTTTGTTAACTCAAGAACGTCGTTCTGAGCAAATGTCCACCACTCGTTAACGGTGATAGCGTCGACACTTTCGTTGTACGGCCCAGTTCCCGTAGAAGAGTACAGATAGGTGGCCGATTCATGAAGATCGTGCATTACCAACGGCTTCCAGTCTAAAAAAAACTGGTTGACGTTTTTTGTAAGTGCAAGAAACTGTCCCATGCCATCGCGATTATTATCGTGAGCGACATACTTGCCCCAATACATAAGCGGCAGTCGTGCCGCACCAGGAGGAAGCTTCTTGTTGTAGTAGTATGTATCTACCTGCTTCTCACGTCCGTCTACTTCGACCACGGGGGTGATAACCGTAATAATGTTGTTACGAATGGCCTGTATAAATGGCGTCTCTTGTACAATGAGTCTGTATGCAAGCTCCATAAGCATCTCGGGTCCACCGTTCTCAGTGGAGTGAATCCCGCTTGTAAGCCAGTACATGGGCTTTGTTGATTCAATAAGGCGCCGCGCATCTGCCTCACTGGTTTTGCGCGGATCCGTTAGTGCTGCATACTCGCCTTTGTACTTATCGAGGTTTGCAATTGCCGCCGAGTCACCGATTGCGAGTGCTACCATATCGCGTCCTTCTTCGGACTTTCCAATAGTCCAATACTTTGCGCGGGGAGAGGCTTTCGCCAGCGCCTCCATGTAACGATGAATGTCTTTAGCGTAGGTAAGCTCTCCCGGAGTACCCACAATTCTACCATGGAACTTTAATGGCGACGGGACTGTGCTAGATGCTGGCAAATGGTCGACAAGCTCTGTCGTAATGCGCGGATCACGCAGGTATTCGCGAATCTTTGCCGTGTACTCCTGATCAATCTGCTGAGTAGTTGTTGCACCAGACTGAGCGTGTGTATCAGACGGTACAAAGAACGCAGTAACAACAACAGCAGCCGTTGTCGCAACAGCCTTTATGGTTTGGCGGTGTATACGCCTACTCGGTTGTTCGCTGGACATATGAAAGCCTCGTACTGTGAGGAGATAAGTAAGGAGAGAGAGGGGGGGAGGGGGGGGATGAAAAAGGGGGAGAGACGCAACGACGCGCCGCCGATCTCATTGCTGCTTGTTGAAACGAACTTTCCACGCACGATCGGCACGCGCATTAAGAGCCGTCACTCGACCTTCATTGTCGCGCACAAACTGCAGCACCGTGCCGCCTGCAGCGAAAGCGTCGCGGTACAACGATACTGTCGGCCTAACAATTCCGTACCTGTCGCGAATACGCAAAGAGGCACCCTCAACAACCACAGTTATTACACCTTCGACCTCATCGCTGTTATAAGTTCCAGCGTAATCAGCATACCTTTGTGTATCAGGACGCATCACATCTACAGGTTCAAATCTTACTGAATCATTTGCGTTGAGAACATAGAATCCCAAACGACGATTAGACTCTGCCGTTTTATCTGGCACGAACGTGTCGCCATTCGCAGCCACGTAGTTGCCGTTGCCGTCTGGTGACATAGGCGGGCCATTGCCAACAACTATTCGCCCTGAACGCCAAACCAGCTGCGTTGCTTGCCCCGCTCTCATATTGCTGTACCTGCCTAGCAGCCGCGATACAGTAAGTGAATCAACCGATCGCGTGACCGACGAAGCAACAGCCGGTGGGTTTGCAAAGGAATCAAGTAGTTGACGCGCTATCGTAGTTGGATTGTGTCTAGGCGAATTACACAAAACAGCTACAGCAATCTTTCTGTCGGGAATTCGCGTTAGAAATGCGCGGTATCCAGCAGTTGCTCCACTATGATTTACCTCGCGCAAGCCTTTCCAATTCGCAACAAACAGGCCGCCCGCATATGGAATTGTCCTTCCCGAAAGAAGCCGTGCCTGCTTATGCATTTCGGATACAAAAGCTGCTCCCCCAACCTCACCTGTTTCAAGATTGCGTGTGAAGCGGATTAAATCTGCGACAGTTGTAAGCATGGCGCCGTTACCATGCGCGTTCTCAAACGGCATGTCTAAATGCCATTCGCCATTTACCTGTGAGTACGCGTTCGCTCTCCCCTTAACAATTCTCGTGTAATCGTCACGCCAAGAACTGTTAACCATGCCTAGCGGTGTAAAAATCCTTTCGCGCGTGAAGTCGGAAAAACTCTTGCCACTAACGCGAGCGACAATCACAGCAAGAAGATTGTATCCCGTATTGGTGTACGAGTAATGCATGCCGGGAAGGTAGTTTAGCTCTCGTTGTTTGCTAGCTATGTCTACTACCATCCTATTGTTGTACACACGAGTACCGCGCGGCCATCCCGCCAAGGAAGAAATCGCACCCCAATCACGAAGCCCACTCGTATGGTTAACCAAATGCCGAAGCCTAATGGTAGAGCCGTAATCGGGAAGTTCTGGTACATATTTTCGTACGTCATCTTCAAGACTTAACTTCCCATCTAGCGCCAGAAGTACAATGGCAGCTGCTGTAACTTGCTTTGATACCGAACCTGCCTCGAAGATCGTATTTGAACTGATAGGAACTTCGTGCTCCAAATCAGCCAGTCCAAAACCGTATGCAACGGTATCAGTAGGAGTAGAAACCCCTACAGCACAGCCAGCTGCGTTGGGGATAACATGCGAACGCATCATGTTAGAGATGCGCGATGTAGTGACGGACGTCTGAGCCTGTAACACAGACGCTGCGCTTAATAGCGCTGAAAGAAGTGATAAGCGAAGCATCCTTATAAACTCTTCGCCGTCACTAACATCGCAAGCGTTCGCCGCGACTAACTATTGAGGCGAGCCTCCAGTTCGATGGTTACACTTAAGGCCCGAGAAACCGGACAGCTTGCCTTGGCTTGTTCAGCTATCTTCTGAAACTCGGCGTCCTCAATGCCAGGGACACGCGCATCCAGCCTCAAAAGAATATGCGTTATAGACCACGCTGTCCCTTGTTGCTCCATGGTTATCTCAGCTTTAGTAGCTAGTTCGTCTGGCACAAAGCCGGCGCCTGTTAGCGCGAACGACAGGGCCATGGAAAAACACCCTGCGTGAGCCGCAGCTAGCAACTCCTCAGGGTTCGTTCCAGAACGGCCTTCCGCGTCTTGGAAACGCATTTTAGTTGAGTACGGCTGCCCTTGAAGTACGCCACTAGGTGTCGTTAGTGAGCCTGTGCCTTCAAGGCCGCTACCGCGCCATACGGCGCTTCCGCTGCGCTTCATAATCTGCCTCCCACCGGTGCTGAACGTGATTGGATAAAACCTGCCATAATCTCAACATCGCGCATTGCCTAACGAAACGACAGGCAAAAGGTGCAATTCTACGGCTACACCTGCACCGGAGACTGCTGTTCCTCAACTACAGCCCTGGCCCTAGCGACAGCGTCTGCAAACGTAGGGCAAAAGCTCGCGTCACCAATTGCATCGGCTAGCGCCGATCGACGTATTGTTTCGCGCACCGACGCTCTCACTCCGGAAAGCAAAACAACCGTCCCATCACCTCGACTACGACGCACAACGTCGGCGAGCGCGTGAAGAGCTGTAGCGTCCAACACAGGCACGTAACGCATTCTCAAAATAAGAACACGTGGCCTGTTCGATATCTGTCCTATTGTTTCGCGAAACGCTGACGTAGCTCCAAAGAAAAGCGGACCGTTAATCTCGAAAACTTCAACGCGTGGAGGTAGGTCGTAGCGTGAAATGGCATCGGTATCATCTATCTCTTCCCCATGATCGCCGGCTGTAACTAGTTCGACGCCCGCAACATCAGACATGCGTTTCATGAAAAGGAAGGCCGCCAGCACCATACCAACTTCAATAGCTACAGTTAGATCTACGAACACAGTAAGCAGGAAAGAGACAAGCATTACCGCAACGTCTTCTCGTGGAGAAGTCAGCTCTGACTTAAATGCTCGCCATTCGCTCATATGATATGCGACCATAACCAGAATGGCCGAGAGCGCGGCCATCGGAATAAGAGCCGCAAAAGAACCTAGAAAAAGAGTTATGATAAGAAGCGTGAACGCATGAACAACGCCAGCTATTGGTGTGCGACCGCCGTTCTTCACGTTTGTTGCTGTGCGCGCAATCGCTCCGGTTGCAGGTATGCCACCGAACATAGCAGAAGCCGTGTTAGCAACTCCTTGCGCAACCAGTTCCATATTTGACCGATGCGATGCACCGATCATTCCGTCGGCTACAACCGCTGAAAGAAGTGATTCGATTGCACCAAGTAGTGCAATTGTGATCGCGGGTCCAATTAGTCGGCGAATGTCGTCCCACGAAAGATCGGGGACGTGAGGGCTGGGCAGCCTTGCGCTAATCTCTCCAAACCGCGAGCCAATCGTCTCTACGTTCAATCCCGCAAAGTGCACTATGGCGGTTGCCAAAATCAGCACGATCAGTGGCCCAGGAATACGTCTGCTAACTCGCGGCCACCATGCCAGTAAAGCAAGCGACGAAGCAGCTATCAATAGTGCTTGATAGTTAAAAGTACCAATGTGTGCTACGTAGCTTTGAAGCTGCCCTGTAAGCTCACCCGGCATCTTCGCAATCGACAAACCTAGAGCATCGCGCAGCTGACCCACAGCAATAAGCACAGCTATTCCCGCCGTAAAACCAGTGATAACTGGACGCGGTATAAAACGTATAATTACACCAAGTTTGAGTACGCCAAGCGCTATAAGAATTAGGCCAGCTATAAAAGTGGCAATTATTAGCCCCGACACACCGTATTCGGCGACAATGCCGAAAATGATTACAACAAAAGCGCCAGTCGGACCACCTATCTGTACACGTGACCCACCGAGCACGGATATAAGAAAACCTGCGATTATGGCTGTCCAAAGCCCCCTCTCAGGCGTTACACCACTTGCGATAGCAAATGCTATGGAAAGCGGTAATGCTACGATCCCAACAATTACACCGGCAGCTGCATCTCTGCTAAACTGTCGCCGATCATAATTTTTTAGAGTGGAAAGGAGCTTAGGCCTAAGCATCTGGCACCTGAATATTAACCGAATAGAGCCGTAAATGCATGGCGAAGGCGAGCGCTTCAGTTTAGCCTGAACAGTGATCTCTACGAGCACCCGAACCACCAATCCTATGAAGAAACCTTTCCTGCCCCCAAAAGCCACCCGCTCAACGCCTTTGCTGTTAGTTCTGTTTCTCACCGCAACCAGTGTACAAGCACAGCAGGGAGCGGTAACAGCAGATGATTACGCGCGGGCCGAAAAGTTTCTTGGCTTTAATACCTCTCCTTTGGTTTTTAATAGCGGAGTGGTGCCAAACTGGCTTGCAGACGAAAGATTCACATATCGTGTTCGACATGCCGACGGCACTTCGCCACTCAAGCTAGTTGATCCTGCGCGCGCATCAGTTACCAATTGCGTAACCAATAGCCAAGCGTGCGCTCAAGTAACTCCTCCCACTCCACCTCCACCTCCCCCTGCCCGTCCTCCAGCAGCGGCATTGCCCGGAGCACGTCGCAGTGCGCCACCTGAGTCACTATCTCCAGATGGTAGAAAAGCCGCGTTTATACGCGATTGGAATCTTTGGGTTCGAGACAATCAGACCAGTGCCGAAGTCCAACTCACAACCGATGGTATAGAGGATTTCGGGTATGCTACAGACAACGCTGGCTGGATTCATAGCGATAGACCTATCCTCACTTGGTCACCCGACTCGCGAAAGCTCGCCACTTTCCAGCTCGATCAACGTGGCGTTGGCGAAATGCACTTGGTCAGTACTCGGGTTGGGCACCCAGAGTTGCGCTCATGGAAGTACCCGCTACCAGGTGATAGCACCGTCTCGACTATCCATCGCGTAATAATCGATATATCGGCTCAACAACCAAAGGTAATTCGTTTAGCTATGCCGCCCGACGCACATCGTTCATCGGTGTGCGATCATATTACCTGCGAAGGTGGAGAGCTTGCCGATGTACAATGGTATTCAGATGGCTCTAAACTCGCGTTCGTGTCCTCTTCTCGTGATCACAAAGTAGCCACCCTTCGCATCGCTGATGCAATTAACGGCACCGTACGCGATGTATTGCGTGAAACGGTTGCAACACAATTCGAAAGCGGTGACGGCGAGCCTAATTGGCGCGTACTGCCAGCAAGCAACGAAGTACTTTGGTTCTCTGAACGCGACGATTGGGGGCAGTTGTATCTCTTCGATCTCACATCGGGACTATTAAAGCGAAAGGTTACAACTGGCGTTGGGAATGTGTCACGTATCCTTCGCGTGGACGAGAAATCACGTGAGATATGGTTTATAGGAATGGGTAGGGAGAAAGATAGAGACCCATACTTCCGTCATGTTTATCGTGCTGGCTTAGACGGGAAGTCAATTCAACTAATCACCCCTGAAGATGGCGATCACAATGTTTCACTTTCACCCTCAGGCAAGTATCTAGTTGATAACTGGTCACGTCCAGATCTCGCGCCAACGGCGGTTGTTAGAGATGCTTATTCTGGAAAGGTGATAGTGACGTTAGAAAAGGGCGACATATCAAAGTTACTTGCAACCGGATGGAAGCCGCCTACAAGAATCTCTGTGAAGGCTCGCGATGGGAAAACTGACCTTTACGGTCTTATGTATACGCCCACCAAACTAGACTCGTCGCGAAAGTATCCAATCATTAACTACATCTATCCTGGACCACAGGCGGGATCGGTTGGCAGCAGACAGTTCTCTCCAGCAACTCGAGACAACCAAGCGCTTGCTGAACTAGGATTTATCGTAGTAGCTATCGACGGGATGGGCACACCAAATCGGTCCAAATCTTTTCATGACGCCTATTACGGACGAATGGGTGACAACACAATCCCCGACCAAATTGCTGGTATGAAAGAGCTCGCACTTCGCTACAGCTTTATTGATATCAACAAAGCAGGTATGTGGGGACACTCAGGTGGAGGCTTTGCCACTGCAAGCGCGATGTTCCGCTATCCCGACTTTTTCAAAGTAGGCATTTCGGAATCGGGGAACCACGACAATAGGGTTTACGAGGACGATTGGGGTGAGCGATACCAAGGGCTACTAACTAGGAAGCCAGATGGAACCGACAACTACGATGCCGAGGCAAACCAAACGCTAGCAAAAAACCTTAAAGGCAAGCTGCTCCTAGCGCATGGAACTATGGACGACAACGTACCACCTTACAACACGTTGCTGGTTGTTGACGCGCTAATAAAAGCAGGAAAAGATTTCGATCTTCTTATGCTTCCCAACCAAGCGCACGGATTTGGCAACGCCACGTATTACATGATGCGACGTCGGTGGGATTACTTTGTGCAACATCTTATGGGTGCTACACCGCCAAAAGAGTATCCTCTCGGACCACGTAACTCACCGTAAGCATACCATGGACAAACTTTTCTTTTCACTTGGCGCACTACTAAGCGGTCTATCAGTTGCCGCTGGCGCGTTCGGAGCTCACGCACTACGCGAACGAGTAGAACCGCGCATGCTTGAGGTATTTGAAACGGCTGCGCGCTATCAAATGTATCACGGACTCGCACTGCTTGCGGTCGCGTACGCATGCTCGCGATGGCCGAGTACACTCGTATCTATCAGTGGATGGCTCTTCGTTGCGGGCATCGTTTTGTTCTCAGGATCGCTGTACGTCATGACGTTTACTGGTGCACGTTGGCTGGGCGCAGTAACGCCTCTGGGTGGAGTTTGTTGGATAGTTGCTTGGCTTTTGCTCGCACTTGCAACGCGTAAGTAGCCGCAGCTTTCGTTAGATCTCATAGCAGGAAAAACAGTGGGCCAGCGCACGTTACATGCGCTGGCCCACTGTTTTTCTCAGCTAGTGCTTATGCACCCGCAGACGCATGTCCTTCTGGTAAAACCGCACTTACGTCTATCCCCAATTTCTCCGCAACTCGGCGACCATAATCCTCGTCGGCACGCCAAAAGTGACATACTTGGCGTACTTGAATCTCGCGACGCGCCTGTCCCAACGCGCCCGCTATGCGAGTTGTAAGACGATCACGCTCACCTTCGTCAAACAAACGATACAAGTTGCCAGGCTGAGTGAAATCATCATGATCGACTGTGCTATCATATCGATCAACGATAGTCTCTCCAAGCGACCATGCAGGATCGGAGTATGAAGGGTCTGGCTTAGGTGTGCCTTGTAAGCTGTTGGGCCAATAGTTTGGAGCACTACCGTAGTTTGCAGCATCCGCCATAGCGCCGTCACGCGAGTAATTCATTACCGGACAACGCGGACGATTTACCGGTAGCTGACTGTGATTAACGCCAAGTCTGTATAAATGCGTGTCTGCGTACGACATAAGGCGCGCCTGAAGCATTTTATCAGGACTCGGTCCAATGCCGGGAACAAGTGAGCTCGGCTTAAACGCTGCTTGCTCAACTTCCGCGTGATAGTTGTCAGGGTTTCTGTTGAGCTCCAAAACGCCAACTTCGATAAGAGGGAACTCACCATGCGGCCACACCTTCGTTAAATCGAACGGATTCCAACGGAACTGTTCTGCTTGTGCTTGAGTCATAACCTGAATCTTTAACGACCAACGGGGATACTCTCCGCGCTGAATAGCCGTGAACAAATCTCGTTGATGACTCTCACGGTCGCTGGCAATAATGTCACCTGCCTGCTGATCGGTGAGGTTGCGAATACCTTGTTGCGATTTGAAATGGAACTTTACCCATACACGTTCTCCTTCGTCGTTAATAAAGGAGTAAGTATGGCTGCCAAAACCATGTAAGTATCTGTAGCTGGCAGGAATACCTCTATCCGAGAATAGGATAGTTACTTGGTGCAACGATTCCGGGCACTGACTCCAGAAATCCCACTGCATATCGTTATCACGAAGATTCGACTGCGGGCTACGCTTCTGTGTGTGAATGAAGTTTGCAAACTTAAACGGATCACGCACAAAGAATACAGGCGTGTTATTGCCAACTAAGTCCCAGTTTCCTTCTTCCGTGTAAAATCTGAGCGCAAATCCTCGTACATCGCGCTCAGCATCAGCGGCACCGCGCTCACCTGCAACTGTCGAGAAGCGGAGAAACACAGAAGTTTCTTTACCAACCTCTGAAAGGAACGCAGCGCGTGTGAAACGCGACACGTCGTTAGTTACCGTAAACGTTCCGTACGCACCAGAGCCCTTAGCGTGCACAACACGCTCCGGAATCCGTTCACGATTAAAGTGCTGCATCTGTTCCAGCAGTGTTACGTCTTGCATGAGGACAGGGCCACGCGGCCCCGCCGTTAGCGCATGCTGAACAGCGATAGGAGCGCCATTGAGAGTGGTGAGCTTAGGATCCTGCGACATAACTCCTCGTAAGTGAACGTTGGTAGATAACCGTAACTTTACGGACCGAGCTATAGAGAACAACCGGCCTCAGCCGATACAAGCCATAGTTTATATTTATACCTATGGACAGAGACGCACTCGAGAGCTTTGTAGCGGCCGCGGAGACTGGTGCCCTTAGCAGAGCGGCACGAAGGATCGGCATATCGCAACCTTCCATCACCGTGCGGGTGCGAAAGCTAGAAGAACAGCTAGGCGCTCCACTATTTGAGCGGCGCGGACGGGGGGTCGCGCTCACAGATTCCGGTAAAGCGCTGTTGCCTCGAGCCAACCGTATTCTTGAGGAGTTTCGCGCCGCCGAAGAAACAGTACGTCGCGGAATAGCGGAGGGCTTTGGCACTCTGTCGGTAGGCGCAATTCCCACCGTTGCACCATACGTATTACCCCGAGCGCTAGAGCATTTGCGTTTACGTCACCCGGCCGCACGTATTGAGCTGCGCGAAGACTACTCAGCCGTACTAAGCAACCTACTTGCAGACGAGCTTATTGATGTTGCTATTGCAGCGCTCCCATATGATTTCGGCAGGTTCGATATAGAACCTTTGGCGGTAGATCGACTACTTGTAGCGGTACCGACTCAACATCCTGCGGCGCGCGCCGGCCGCATAACACTAGAAGAGCTACAGGAGTCGCCCGCCGTAACGCTTGACCCAGCCCACTGCTTAGGCGCTCAAGTATCAGGGTTTTGTTCAGCGCGTCAAGTCACGCCATACGTGGTTTGTAAAAGCTCGCAGTTGGCCACGGTTTTCGAGCTTGTGGGTGCCAACACCGGAGTGTCTATAGTACCGGCAATAGCAGCGGCGAGACACAACACCCCGGGTTGCTCGTTGGTCCCTCTATCTGACGTGGAGCTTGAGCGACAGATAGTTGCGGTGTGGCCGAATTCAAAGCGACGTTCGGTACTGGCAGGAGCGTTCGTAGCCAGCGTTAGAGCCGCTCTAAATGGGGCTGCGAGTCGGTATTAACTCGACCTTCTGCTGTTAAGTAAACAGCAGGAAGGACGAATAGCGTTAGTAACGTGCTTGTTATGAGGCCGCCTACGACAACCGTCGCCAACGGTCGTTGTACTTCGGCACCAGCACCTCCAGATAGTGCCATAGGAATGAAACCGAAACTCGCTACCAAAGCCGTCATGAGGACCGGACGAAGACGCGACATCGCACCCTCAAAAACAGCTTTCTGTAATGAATGTCCGCGCTCACGCAAATCGTTCATCCGCGTTACAAGTACCACTCCGTTCAATACCGCAATTCCAAATAGCGCTATAAATCCTACGCCAGCTGAAATGCTAAATGGCATACCTCTCACAAAGAGTGAAGCGATACCTCCAACTGCCGCAAGTGGAATGCCCGTGTACACAAGCATGGCTTGGCGTGCAGAGTTAAATGCAGCATATAACAGAACAAAAATTGCTAGCAGCACCAATGGGATAACAAACATTAGACGCGCAGATGCACGTTCGAGATTCTCAAACTGTCCACCGAAATCTGTGTAGTAGCCAGACGGTAGCGTTATGGAGCCGCTTTCAAATAACGCACGAGCTTCACTAACAAAACTCGCGATATCACGTCCACGAACGTTGCCCTCTATAACAGCAAGACGCGAACCGTTTTCATGGCCTATCTCAGCAGGACCACTAACAATACCAACAGAAGCGAGCATGCCTAGTGGGATCCTCTCCCCTGAGAATGTACTAACTGGAATCGCCGCAACTGTTGACGGGCTCGCGCGAACTGTGCTGTCGAAGCGTACAACAATATCAAATTTCTTTTGCTGTTCGAACAGCTGTGAAACTGAGATACCACCAATTGCCTCGACCGCTTGCATCACATCGTCTGCACTAACTCCGTAACGCGAAAGCTGTTCGGGTAGCACCGACAGCTGAAGCTCAGGTAAACCGTCGAGTTGCTGCGCCTTAAATCCGGTGGCTCCTTGTAAACGGGACACAGCATTTACAATTCGATCCGCCGCGTCCTGAAGACTGTCCGTGTTGTTACCAAATACTTTAATCGCGATATCCGATCTAACGCCCGCTATTAGTTCGTTTACCCTTAGCTCTATCGGTTGACTAAAGCTGTAAACTAGGCCCGGAACAGACGATATAGTACTGTTCATCTTGGCCTCTAACTCCTGTTTGCTACGAGCTTTTGTCCATTCAGATCGCGGGTGAAGCATTATGTACACGTCCGAGATATTTACACCCATAGGATCGGTTGCGATCTCCGGCCGCCCTGTTTTTGAAACAATATCTCTTACCTCATCTGGAAACTCCTGCATCAATTTTCTCTCAAGCATCGTGCTTTGCCTAACTGATTCCTCTAATGATACACCTGGTAGCCGCATGGTCTGCAAAGCAAACGATCCTTCGTCTAAGCGAGGTAGAAACTCGCCTCCCATAAATGGTGTAGTCCCCGCAGCCAAAGCTACAAGTAGCGCTGCCGCGAATAAAACGGTCTTGCGCTTCTCTATTGTCCACTCAAGTGCTGGTGTATACCATTGCCTAATCTTTCGCACTAACCACACTTCCTTCTCCTCTATCTTGTCCTTTATTGCAAATAGTATCATTGCGGGAGTCGCTAGGAATGTCACTAATAACGACCCTATGAGAGCAAACACCACAGTGAAGGCCATCGGCCGGAACATACGTCCTTCAACTCCTTCAAGCGTAAGTACCGGCAAGTACACAGCTATTATTATTCCCACCCCTATCAAAACAGGTTTGCCTACCTCAACACATGCGTCAAGAATTACTTGTTTCCGCGACTTCTCACCGGTCATTGCTGACAGTCGTCGCATCGAGTTCTCGACCATTACTACAGAGCCATCTACAACCAGCCCAAAATCTATAGCTCCCAAACTCATTAGACTGCCAGCAATTCCCATTTTCGCCATAGCGCTTACCGCGAACAGCATGGACAGTGGGATTGAAAGTGCCACTACGATAGCAGCTCTTACACTTCCCAGCATAAAGAACAACACAGCCATAACCAGTAAGGCGCCTTCGAAAAGATTGTTCCTTACTGTCTTAATGGTCCGCGATATTAGCTCTGTCCTGTCGTAGAACGCTCTAAGTTCCACCCCATCAGGGAGAGAGCGGCCGATGTCATCGAAGCGCGACTTCACCTCCGCAACAACCATTCGCGCATTCTCTCCCATACGCATCATTACTATCCCTGTTACCGCTTCCCCCTCGCCGTTCATTGTTACGGCTCCCTGCCTAATTGCGTATCCCTCACGTACATCTGCTACGTCACCAATTAGAATCGGTGTGCCAGCTCGCGTATCAACCGCAATTGCTCGTATCTGTTCAGCACTGTTCGCCTGCCCCAATCCTCTAATTGATAGTTGTCCTGTTCCCATAGACATGTAGCCACCGCCAACATTTCTACTGCTCGACTCTACAGCGTTAACTACTTGCTGAAGTGTTACGTTGTACTGTTGCAATGCTTCAGGCCGAATTACTACCTGATATTGTTTTGCGAAACCGCCAAAACTATTTACTTCCGCGACTCCTCGTACGTTTCTTAGTTGCGGCGCAACTATCCAATCTTGAATAGTGCGCAATTCCGTAGCAGTGTAGCGCATGCTATCAGCCGCTACGACTGCGTACTGAAATACCTCGCCGAGTCCAGTAGAAACTGGCCCCATCTCAGGAGCAGGTATTCCCTGGGGGAGCTGTAAATGCTGAAGCCGCTCCTGTATCTGTTGACGTGCAAAGTAAATGTCTGTCCCATCTTCAAATACTACAGTTACCTGAGATAGTCCAAACTTTGATAACGACCGCATTCCATTTAGCGACTGTAGCCCCGACATAGCGAGCTCTACAGGCAAAGTTATCTGTTGCTCGACCTCGAGTGGCGAAAGGGCAGCTGCGTTGGTGTTAATCTGAACTTGAACGTTGGTCACGTCAGGAACAGCGTCCATTGGAAGACGTAATGCCGACCAAACGCCAGCTATAGAAAGAGTCACCATAAAGATGACGATTAACAGGCGGCTGTTAAGTACCGTTGAGAATAGTCTATTCATTGTACTCTCCTAGTGCCCGTGCCCAGTAATATTATCTCTCTCCAACTCAGAGCGCAAAACAAATGCACCGTGTGTAACAACGGCAGCTCCCTCCGCAATTCCTTTGCGAATGACAATTGTTGCGTTCGGTAGTATCTCACCTACTTCAACAGCTTGAACAGTGAAGTGACCGGCTTCATGTCCCGGAACAAACACGACTGTTTTGCCGCCAACATCCTGCACTGCGTCAACAGGGAGCACTACCATGGCTTCCCCTGACCCAGCTGTTTGAATAGCTGCTTCCGCAAACATACCGGGCTTAAGTAAGCCATCACTATTAACTATCTCAATTCGTGCGACTGCTGTTCTTTTGTCGCTATCCAACGTTGCGCCAATAAATGCTATTTTGCCATCAAATGTTCGCCCAGGATACGCTACCGTAGTTATCGATGCCTGCTGTCCTCTCTGAATCTTCCCAAGATCGCGTTCGAAAATGTTTAACTCTATCCACACTCTACTTAAGTCGGCGACAGTAAACAGCGTATCCTGTGCAGATACAACCTCTCCGCGACCTACTGCACGAGCTACAACTGTTCCGCTCATGGGCGATGAGAGTGAAAACTGGCCTCCCGCTCCGCCGCCCGCTCCAAGCAACTTCAATCTGGTTTCGGCACTTTTTACTCTAGCCTGTTGCCGCCGATATTCCGCTTCCGCGTCCAGTAACTCTTTGCGACTTGATATGCCTTGTTCAGCCAAACGTTGCTCTCGTGAATAGTTCTCACCTGCAATTTTTGCGAGTTCAACTGCTTCACTGAGTTCGGCACGAGTAGCACCGACTTCGACACTTTCCAACAGCGCGAGCATCTGTCCTTTACGTACTCTGTCTCCTAGTTCTGCATGTATATCTGAGACTCGTCCGCCGGACTGTGTTCCCGCGTGACTCATACGAGTAGCATCGTACGTTATCGTGCCAGTTACGCGAAGTGTACTGTACTTAACCGCCGTTGCGGCGGATATACGAATGCCAGCCTCACTAATCTGTGCGCTGTCAATAGACACCTCGGTAACGCTAGCACCCTCATCGTTATCATGACCGTCATCATGATCGTCGGATGCTGTTGAGTTGCACGCCGTCTGCAGTAATAAAGCAAGAGCGACAGCTAATGCTACAAACTTTGCGCGGCACTCGGCTGCTTTGTTATGTCGTATCACTTTCCTATCTCCGCGTTGCTATGTGACGTATTTGTGGTAAGAAGGGTGCCTATAGCTGACCTCAATCCGACAATTGCTTGTTCCTTAACGAGCCATGCATCCCAGTAGCTCAACTCTGCATCGAGGAGTTGATTTCGTAGTAGCAAGAGCGTTGGAAGCGGAATTTTTCCGGCACGGTATGCTGTCTCTAGCAGCAGGCTGTTCTTTCTTGCTGGTTGCAGTACCTCACGCGCGTGTATCTGGACCTCTTCTATAGCGAGCAGTAACGTGCTTGACGCGGCAGTTACTTCCGCTTGCACATTCAGCAGTTCGGCGTTGCGTAGTAGTTGAAGTTGACGTTCGCGGGCCCTCCAAGCGTCACGCGTACCTTGATTGCGATTCCACAGTGGGACTGTCATCCCAATTGCTGGTCCAACACGACTACTTGCTTCACCGGGTATTCGTTCTACCACTATCCCCGCACTAATATCGGGTCGACCTGTACGTACCGCGACTTTCTGTTGTGATCGTGCTTCGTCGATCATGGCATCAATAGCTTTCAAAGATGCACGTTGCTTTACGGCAACTTTAATAAGCGAGTCTACGTTAAACTGATGTGTGTTAAGTACTAATGAGTCCGAGCCATCGGTAATGAGCTGAATGCCATCAACGGAGATACTGTCGCTCATACGGGCTGGTATATCTATCGCCGAGTTAACGCCTAATAGCTGTTTGAGACCTGCAGAAATTTCAACGCATGCGCGCTGCTCACTTGTAACGCGTGCTCTAATCCTGCCTGCTTCTATTCCAGCCAAATTCGCTTCTAGAGCGCTAATTTCTCCCTCTAGAAACTGTTGTTGGACGGCGTCCATCAGACGTCGTCCTAACTCTGCACTCTCTCTTACTACATTAAGGCGTTGACCCGCGGCTTCGAGTGCAAGCAAAGTTCGCGTTGCCTGCTCCACTCTTTCGCGTGCGTCATCTTGAGCTAACTGAGATGAAGAACGTACTGCAGCATTCGCGGCATCGCGGTTTGCAGTGCGTCTTCCCATCCAATCAATGCTTTGTGTAAGCGTTAACTCCATGGGATTTCGCATCGAAGTCGCTCCTGCTCCTGCTCCTGGCGCAATGAACGACAGCTCAGGCGAAATGTTTGGTGTGGACAGTTGCCGAAGCTCGCCGCGTGCAATTGCAACATTCTGCAGCTGTGCCAGAAACGCAGGTGATTTTGATAGCACCAACTGTTCAACGACCCTTTGAGATAGTACGATCGTATCTAAATGCGTTACTGGAGACACATTGCAGCTAGCATTGGGCGCTAGCTGCGCTTTGGCCCCCTTGCTGGCGGGACATAGCAGTAGTACGGCTACTACAACGACATGGATCGTGAACCCGCGACATATGAATGCGAGTACTCCGACCCGTCGCAGATATATACTTGCGAACGGCATGAGATGACCTTTTTTGGCGTTCGCTGTAGCACCGTGAGGGATACAAACTGTTTCACGCGGCGTGTCTCAACGAGTATCGTGAGCGCGCGCGATACGACTAGCGGCTCGGCTTCCCGGGCGGTGTCGTCAGCGAATCGTTGTTATGAAAGCGTGACGCAGTCGCAGTCACGCAAAAACCGTCAGCTGCTAGAAGCAGCGTCTGGCGATGCTTAGGTCATCCAACAATTGGAGGGCGGAATTTGGGCTCGAGCGATGTGCCCGGCGGCACTTTGGAAACTCTTACAATGGGTACTAAATCAGTTCCTGAAGCATCGTCATTGCTGGCAATCAGCTCTACGTCAGCTGCACCATGAGAATGAAGACAATGGCAAGCGTGCTGAGAATGAGCTGGGTCAGAGTCGGTTGACGAAGACTGGTGGCCGTGTACAGAATCGTGTTGTGCTGCAAATAACTCTGCTTCGTGTTGGTGGATCGTATTTTCAATAACCGAAGCGGGCGCATCGCCATCGTGAACATCCGCAATTAGTCCCTCGACAGAGTAGAGGGCTAGGCTGAAAAAAACCAGCAGCGCTATAGATCGGCGCCAGAGAGTCACGTTACGGTGTTGAGTGGCAAACGAAGTACGTGGTACTGAAAAGACGTTTCTGGGACTAATAGGTAATGTAACGCAGCGTTTGGGGGGACGGTAATTCCCCTGTGCTATTTGCGATTTTGGCGTGTGAGATGCAGCTTTCGCGCAGAGGCAAATAGCAGCCGTTAAGGAAATGGGAAAACGCTTAGAAACGCTAACAGAGCGTTCACTTTTCCTAGCAGACGTTATTAGGGAGAGTTTGATATATCTATTCGAACGCTGTCATACGGTTGGCTAAAACGAAAATAAACAGTGCGCGTTGAAGTTAGTGAGTCTCCAGATGGAAGAATAACCGTAGCTCGCACGCACGTTAGGCGAGTTGGCTCATACCCTGATACGTATGCTCTATACCCCCCCTCACTGTTGGTTCGGCCTGAACCATCAGCTAAGCCCCTAGTTTGGCAGTCTGGGAGCAGCGCCTGCAAAGTTACAGGAACACCACTTTGAAGCGGAACGCCATCTACGGTTACGGTGCCGTAGGCAGTAACCGAGCTAATTTTTGAGAAACCACTTCCCTCCTTATCCTTACACGCGCTTACAGCAACGGCGAGACCGACAAAAATAAGTGCGCGGGAGCTAGCACGAAGTGACTCGTTACTCATCTTCCCTCCACGAGATAGGTTGCAGCTTTCGATAACTTGGCGAGTTCATGCGTTCACTTTTCCTAGCAGACGTTATTAGGGAGAGTTTGATATATCTATTCGAACGCTGTCATACGGTTCGCTATTACGGAAATGAACAGTGCGCGTTGAAGTTAGTGAGTCTCCAGATGGGAGCTTAACCGTCGCACGCACGCATATGGGACGAGTTGGCTCATGCCCTGATACGTATGCTCTAAACTCACCATTACTATTGGTTCGGCCGGAACCAGCAGCTAAACCCCTAGTTTCGCAGTCTGAGAGCAACGACTGCAAAGTTACAGAAACACCACTTTGAATCGGAGTGCTATCTATAGTTACGGTACCGTAGGCAATAGCCGCGGTAGTTCCTAAAGGAGGTGTCCATCCATCTTTGCACGCGCTTACAGCAACGGCGAGACCGACAAAAATTAGTGCGCGAAAACTAGCACGAAGTGACTCGTTATTCATCTTCCCTCCAAGTTGCCCCTCCTGGTTTCGAACCAGGAACCTTCTGATCCAGAGTCAGACGCTCTGCCAGTTGAGCTAAGGGGCAATATATCCCGGGTTGGCGCCCGGTGAGCCCCAAATATAGGCGATCGAGCGGCAGACGGTAGGGGGCCGTACGGTCGAAACGCTATTACCTACCCCTTACGCACCTCTTTCGCCCAACTATCGCGTAGCGACACTATGCGGTTAAAAACCAGCTTTTCCGCCGTCGAATCGGACTCGTCGCTCATGAAATAGCCGGTCCGCTCAAACTGATATCGCGTCCCTATCGGGTCGCCAGCAACACTTGGCTCTATCTTGGCTTTGATACTAACCAGTGAGTTCGGGTTCAAAGCCGACAAAAAATCCTCTCCGTCAGCAACCGCATCAGGATCGGGTTGCGAAAACAAACGATCGTAGAGCCTAACCTCACAATCGATCGCGTGTGACGCAGAAACCCAATGAATTGTACCCTGAACTTTACGCCCGTTAGGTGCGTTGCCACTCCGTGTTTCAGGATCGTAGCTACAACGCAGCTCAACAACTTCCCCAGCTTCGTTTTTTACGACCTCATTGCAAGTTATGAGATAGCCAAACCGCAAACGCACCTCACGACCAGGCGCTAAGCGGTAAAACTTCTTCGGCGGATCCTCCATAAAATCGTCTTGCTCTACATAAAGCTCGCGCGAAAACGGGACTTTGCGTGTGCCCGTTAGCGGTACATCATGTGGATAGTACGACGCATCTAGCTGTTCTACCTGCCCTTCAGGATAGTTCGTAAGAACTACTTTCAACGGCTTCTGAACGCACAACACGCGCGGAACTTTCATATTCAAATCGTTACGAACAACGTGTTCGAATGACGCAAGTTCGATTCTCGCATCCTTGCGAGCAACTCCTATCTCCTCCGCGAACGCCCGTATTGCCTCCGGAGTTACACCCCTACGACGTAACCCCGCGATTGTCGGCATCCGTGGATCATCCCAGCCGTTTACATGCCCCTCGTTAACAAGCCGCAGAAGCTTACGCTTGCTTAACACGGTGTAGTCAAGGGCGAGACGCGCAAACTCTACTTGAGTCGGAGGCCGCTCAAAACCGGCTTCATTAACCAGCCAATCGTATATGTCTCTGTTGTCCTTAAACTCTAAAGTGCAAAGTGAACGCGTAATCCCTTCGATAGCGTCACTTAATCCGTGAGCAAAGTCGTATAACGGATAAATGCACCAATCATTACCTCGACGGTAATGATGTGCATTCCTAATGCGCAGTAACAGAGGATCACGCATAATCATGTTGTGGTGCGACATATCAATCTTCGCACGTAACACATGCGTACCGTCGGCAAACTCACCCGCGCGCATTCTGCGCAGAAGATCAAGATTCTCCTCGACGCTGCGATCACGATATCGGGACGGCGTACCTGCAGTTGTTACCGTTCCGCGCCCCTCTCGAATCTCTTCTTCAGTTTGTGAGTCAACATACGCCTTGCCCTTAGTTACAAGAAGCTCCGCAATCTCGTATAACTTCTCGAAGTAATCGCTAGCGTAGTACTCGTTGTTCCACTGAAAGCCTAACCATTGTACGTCTCGCTTAATCGCCTCAACATACTTCATATCCTCTGTAAACGGATTGGTATCGTCAAAGCGGAGATTACATGTGCCACCAAACTCCTGTGCTATTCCGAAATTAAGACATATCGACTTGGCATGCCCTATATGTAGGAAACCATTGGGCTCAGGTGGGAACCTAGTAGCAGGCGCACGCCCAAACTTTCCGGTAGCAACGTCTTCAGCTACCATCTCACGTATAAAATCGCGGCGCGGGTTTGCCGGTTCGGATGTCTTGGCGGACTCGGTGTTTGTCACGTTTATTGCAGGGACGTGGGTATTGTGATCTATATCAGTAGAAAGTTAAACAGGTTTGCCCCCTTAGCGGCACGTCCTTTGTTACAGGGGTATCTGTTTATATGAAATTTGACTCCCGCTGGAGAGCTATTAGCTCTGCTTTGAAGTTTGTAGCTATATCCTCTTTGCTCACTACCGCTGCCGCCGGCTGCAGAGCTGTTATAGATGCTCACGGTGGCTCCTTAAGCCAAGGTAAAGCCAATGCCGACTCCTTGGCTATGGCATTTGAGCACCGCTTCACCAACGTTGAGCGCGCTCCCAAGTATGCCCACGCCCGTATGCGCTTTGCTAGATATGCCTTCGCTCCATCGAAGCTTATCAATGACACCGCCCTTTGGACTCATGTTTCTTCCACAGCTACCGGTACCGTACGCACACTCGAACTTGCAGCCAACTTCCGAAACGGAAGTTATATCTTCGAACCCTCTAGAGGTGCAACACTTCCAACCCAAACCGGCGGCGAACGCCACCTTATTAAGCTCTCCGAACTGGGTAACAACGACTGGCACTGGAGCACTGAGGTAGATCATGCGTCGGGTTCAATCGCTGTTGCTAACGTAGAACCCATCCTTAACGCAATTTTCGCTTCACTAGAACGCGGAGAGCGGGACGTTAGAAATGACTATCGCAGCACAATGCCCGCGACTACGATCGCAATGGCGCGGCTAATGAAACTAGACTCACTAATTACCGCTCCACAATCTGATGGTTCGACCGTTGTAAAAGTCGCGTTGCGCGTAGATAGCGATGCCCTCGGACCAGACTTCCCGAACTTCGCCAAGTACGTGAAAAAGTATGTAGGACCTTCATCTCTTTCGATAAAACTTTTGGACAAAAGCGGTGCAGAGTGGTTTCGTGTAACGTCTTCAAGCTACAACATGCTTATTAACTTCCGATCTGCGCGCGGTATACTCCAGCCACTAACCGGAAGCGCACGCCGAATGCCAGACACTCTCGGCGTACAAATTAATGCGCGCGCCAAACTCGGTGTTTTCACAGTTGGAGTATCTCAACTGCAAGGGCAGTTCATACACATCGAGAACGTTCGCGAACGCGGCTGGAAATTGGTGTTCACAAAAGAGCCACAGTGGCATCTACCTCTAATATCCGAACGACTGCTCCGCTCGCCGCTTAAACGTCCGTTCGAAAACCAAGGGGTGCAGTTCCAGATAGGATTCAAACATTCACCCAACACCCCAACTCAGTTCTCCCGAAACCTCAGTCTTGTCGTGAGGGAAAGTGCAATTATGCGCTTCCTCGGCAATCTCGGTTTCGGAGCAATGAACGACTTCGCAGGCAAAGTCGAGCAGGAAGAAAACAACTTTCTCGCTCAACTATTTGCTGCGATTAGAAGCGATGTACGAAAGCTATAAAGCGCCTTTTCATATCGTTTATCGCGTAGGCCAGTAGTGACTGTCAGGGAGCGCTCGCGCCCCAAATATCGCCTGACCAACACGCACAACTGTCGCACCCTCTTCTACCGCAATTTCATAATCCCCCGACATTCCCATAGAGAGTTCGACGCACTCATCGCTAATATCACGCAATTGGTCACGCAAACTACGTAATAGGGTGAAACATGCGCGCACTCGAACGTAGTCGTCGGAGAATAGTGCAAGTGTCATAAGCCCGCGCACCTTTAACGATGTGAACGCAGGAAGCGTTTTTACAAATGATCGAACATCGCTCGGTGAAAGCCCATACTTGCTCTCCTCACCAGATGTGTTCACCTGAACAAATACATCAATTGATCTCCCCTCTGCTTGCAAACGCCGATCAAGCTCGGCTGCCACACGCTCACTATCCAGTGCCTGAAACTCACCCGCAAATTTCGCGACTTGTCTAGCCTTGTTTGTTTGCAAATGACCAATAACAGACCACTCAATATCTGTCAGGTCGCTCATCCCCTGCCACTTATTATAGGCCTCCTGCACTTTATTCTCACCAAACTGTCTACACCCAACCGCATAGCACAGCCGTATACGCTCTTCATCTATCGTCTTACTCACTGGCAAAAGCCGCACACTTAACGGATCACGCGAAGATCGCCGGCACGCAGCCTCTATTTTGCCTCGCACTTCGTCAATATTCCGACGTAGATCTTCTGCGGTAACGGCGCCTGGATAACGACCGTTATTATCGAAAGCGGTATTGGTTGCCATGCATGGTAAAATAAAAAACCCT
>CAYYSP010000001.1:0-578718 GCA_964474535.1 uncultured Gemmatimonadaceae bacterium | reverse complement strand
CATGTGTTAAGCACGCCGCCAGCGTTCGTCCTGAGCCAGGATCAAACTCTCCAATAGATTGTTCGATAAGGCTCTACAGCGCGATCCCGAAGGATCTAGCGCCGTTCACTATTTCATCAGGTTGATTTCTCGCTGCAGCCCTGAAGAAGCCGCAGGTCTAAGAAACCGCCTCGCACATCTGTCTCTCGATCTCGATTGTCAAAAAGCGTTTTTTATGCTTCTCTCAGCACTTTTCCGCCGAGTCGCCGTTTCGCAACCGCTTGCGGCTGCACGACTTAACTTCCAAACCGTTGCCACGTTTTCAGTGGCAGCCTCTTATCTTACAACGTAGTGATTTGAACGTCAAGTGGGTCTGAAAAACTTTTTTGAGGTTTTTTCTGACCAGTTTGACCGGGCAAAACACCACTCTCCTACCAAGTTCGGCGCGACTCACTGAACGCTAGATCGCTGCCGCTTTCTTGAAGGGCCCGCGAAGTTATCGCTATTCACTTGCCTACGCAAGCCCCTTTTTTACCTACTTCCTAACCTAAAAGTGCGCCGTCTAGGACTCGAACCTAGAACCTACTGATTAAGAGTCAGCTGCTCCACCATTGAGCTAACGGCGCGGTACCACGATGAGTCTTTATCTTGCTCGCGACAGCGCGCCAGGAGGGACTCGAACCCCCGACCCGCAGCTTAGAAGGCTGCCGCTCTATCCAGCTGAGCTACTGGCGCCTCTGGTACAAGCCGGCGATCGCTTAACCATTCGAACCGAATGATCGCACGAACTGTCCTAACCTCGGACAGAACATCATCCACAACGTAGTGGCCGAACACAAAACAAAAGCTAGTGCTCGCCAAATCGGGGCGGCCGGATTCGAACCGGCGACCTCCTGCTCCCAAAGCAGGCGCGATACCGGGCTACGCTACGCCCCGCTGCGGCGGAGTATCGTATAACAGACTCGAACGCTGGTCAACCCGGAACAGCGAATATCAACTCAATTAGTTGCCGCAACGCTCGGCCTCGATGGCTAACAAGCCCTTTCTCCTCCTTGCTGCTTTCGCCAAATGAACGCTGTAACTCATGACTCCAAAACAATGGGTCATAGCCAAATCCCTGCTCGCCATGGGCCGATGCCAAGATCTCTCCCCTGCACTCACCGCGAACTACATACTCCAATTCGTAGCCCGTATTACTACGACGCGAACTAGCAGCACAACAAACGTATCGCGCACCTCTATCATGCGACTCCGTCTTACCTGCCCTCTCAAGAGTCTCCAGCAACAGTCTGTTGTTGTGTAAGTCGAGTTCGCGACCGCTTATGTCTTCTCTTCCACTCCAGCGCTTACTGCGAACGCCTGGAGCACCGTTCAATGCCTCAACTTCAAGTCCGGAATCGTCTGCAATAACCAACATTCCCGGAAGAAGTGAAGCATAGTAACGCGCTTTTGCCTGCGCGTTCTCTTCAAATGTCTCGTATATCTCTACGCCTTCTTCACCACTGTGCGCAGATACTCCGGCTTCGTCGAGCGACAAAACCTCAGTAGAACGGTCGCTAAGTAGCGCTCTTAACTCACTTAGTTTTCCGGAACTGCGAGTAGCAACTACAACGGTCGTTGTCACGGCATTAACCAACAGAACTCAGCACGCTTTGCTGCATGCGATCGAGTGATGTAATTCCACTTACAGCTAGGTCCAACAAGCTGTTGAGTTCAGAACGATCAAAGGTTCCATGCTCGCCAGTTCCTTGAACCTCCACGAACTTTCCTTCGCTACTCATAACGACGTTCATGTCTACCGCCGCACGAACATCCTCGTCGTAATTCAAATCGAGCATCGGTGTGCCGTCGACTATGCCAACACTTATAGCAGCGACTCTTCGCTTCGCAGGTGAAACAGCAACGCGCCCTGACTTAACGAGCCACTCACATGCGTCAGTCACAGCAACACACGCGCCTGTAATTGCAGCGGTACGCGTCCCACCATCTGCCTGAAGCACATCGCAGTCTACGCGAATGGTAAACTCACCAAAACGAAAGTCGTCTAGCATTGCGCGAATGCTTCGCCCTATTAACCGCTGAATCTCTTGTGTTCGCCCACCAGTTTGTGATCGCTCACGTGACGAACGTGTACGTGTAGCACGCGGAAGCATAGCATACTCAGCAGTTATCCACCCCTCACCAGAGCCTTTGCGCCACCCTGGAACGGAATCTTCAACCGAAGCAGCACAGAGTACGCGAGTGTCACCAAAGCTTATTAAGCAGGAACCTTCTGCGTATGGAGCGGCACCCCGCTCAAAGCTCACATCTCGTAACGCGTCCGATGGACGTCCAGCACGAACAACTAAAGACGAGTCAGCCACGCATTCTCCCTATGATGTTTGTTGTTGAGAAACCCTGTACGGTTGGAACAATCACGACACGCCCTCCCCTCGCGCGAACTACATCAGCGCCCACAACTGTTTCAGGTGTATAATCGCCACCCTTAACAATTACGTCTGGTTGAATCTCACGAACGAGTTCGTACGGTGTATCTTCTTCAAATACAACCACTGCATCGACAGACTCTAACGCAGCAACGACTATTGCACGCTCCATAGTGGAACACACTGGGCGAGTCGGCCCTTTAAGACGTTTGACAGATGCGTCGCTGTTAATTCCAACTATCAACGCCGTTCCCTGTGCGCGAGCATTGTGTAAGAGTTGCACATGCCCCGTATGTATTATGTCAAAGACTCCGTTAGTGAAAACAACGGCATCCTTAACTTCGTTGCGCCATCGAACCGCTGCTTGTACGTCCATAATCTTGGCCGTAGGAACGCGCACGTTATTGTTTACCACTGTGATTGGGTTCCCTCTATAAGGTCGTTGACGATTGCTTCAATTGCGTTCTTTCTACCTGCAGCTTCACCGCCCTCTGCATACTGCCCCTCGCGTGTTAGCCCCGAACGGGTGAAAAGCAAGCGTCCAGTTGTCTGATCAATAATTTCTATATCAACAACTAACTGCAACCTACGCCTTGTAGATGTTGTCTGTCGTGGATCAGCACTTACACCGGCAGAAAGATCGACGTCATAGCGCTTTAAGACACCTTTTACCAAAACGTCTGCTTTAGCTTCTGGAGCTTCACGCAAGTTTAGTCTGTCTTGCATTGTGCGCTTCAACTGCTCGAACATCTCCCGTTGAAGCTCTGGTGACGCCGTTTCGTTGTCGAACGGAAGTATCGCTACAGTACGCAAATTCTTGGGCAACCCTCCACTAGCGGCACTGAATGTGTAACAGCCACTTGCAACTGCCATGAGTAAAACGGCAGAAAGCAAAACATGTAATCTGTAAACGCGCACCGCGAAGAAACGCGACAAAACAAGCGTTCTCATTCTAGCGTCGCCAAATTGCCGCATCGAATCCCTCCCCCTCCACCCATAAGGTATCGTTGAAAACTATGGTGAGACGTCTGTGTGCATGTTCGTGGTAGTATCTAATTGTGTCGCCGAGTGCCGACTTCACACGTACCACTGACTCTATGAATCGTTTGTTCTCAATGCGATCAACTCGAACAATCTGTTTATCGGTGAGCGTGACTCGCCAAGCGCGCCCTTCAGCACTTCTCGCGTCACCCCCTCTAAGATTGCCAATATCCGCGGTTACGGTATCTCCATTCCTACGCGCAACGGTGTCACGCATTTGTGGCAATGCGAGCCTATTCAAAGCGGCCCACAACATTGTTGCTGGAGGCATAAACTTCTCCGCAATGAGAGGTCCAGGAAGATGCAGAGAGTCGCCGTTTAGTATTGCGTATCCTCCCGCACTTCCATTTCGTAAAAAGAAGTCGAGCCTAGCACTGTCTGGCGGAGCAATACGAATAGCCCCGTCTCCGTTAGCACTAAACGAGTCGTCACCGTACACCCAAGAAAACGTTATCTGAAGATGCTTGGTTGGTAACTCGAGCTTTGGTAGAGAGGTTGGCACAACCTCGCCTTTTAGCGGACTCACCGATCGAATACACGCGGACGCACTCATGGCTAACACACACCACGCCAACGCTCGTATTCTCGCGTAGCTCATCTTGCCTCAATGATTCGTATTCGATCGCCTTGAACTATTTTATCTAGTACTTCAAGGCCGCTTACGATTGTACCGAAAACTGTATAACCGCCATCTAAATGCGGTTGCGGCGAATGGCACATGTAAAACTGACTCCCTCCCGTTTCTGGGCCAGACGTTGCTACGCCTAAGCACCCTCGTGCATGTCGAACTCTGCTATGCTCGTCTCGAAGATAAAAGCCACCTCCGCCAGTTCCGTCTCCACGTGGATCGCCGTCCTGAGCCACAAAGTTAGGAACAACTCTGTGAAATCGAGTGTCTTTGTAAAACCCTCTGCGTACCAGTGACAAGAAGGAGTCAACTGTCATTGGAGCATCCTTCGCATGCAAGATCAAACGTATGTCGCCGCGATCGGTTCGCATTGTCACGTAAACATTTGCAGCATTCGGTGACAGATACTGCTGCGCAATACGTTCGTACTCTGCAGTGGAGCGCGCGATACGTGAACTTCCTTGCTCGTTCCATGAAGACATCGGAGTCAGGCTTGCTGCGGCAGCTCGGTCAATGGGATCGGAAGGTACCTTGAGCTGCGCGAGCCTCTGTTTGTTATCGGTGCTAAAACGAGAGCTGTCTCTGTTCCACACAGACGCGATTGCACGAATGGTCGCATTCCTCGCATCCCCATCTATGTCGTTGAGCGCACGATCGTAAGAATCGAGCAAGTGAGCTACAGAAGTTGCATCACCAAAACGTCCAACCGCTGATGCAGCCGAAACGCGAACTTGTATATCGTTGTCGTTAAGCGCGGCAAGAGCGGCCAAACGAATCAAACTATCGGTTACTGCTTGCGGCCCCATAAAAAGAGCTGCATATGCGGCCGACCTAACTCGCCCATCGGTATCATTTAAAGCCCACCTAAGTGTGGCGATTCTTTGCTCGCCGTTGGTAACTGTCCCTCTAACTGGAACTGACGCAACGGCACGCCTGTATCGCCATTCGCTGTTCTTTTGCCATACGACTTCATAGCCAGCGAGAGCATCTGTTCCAGCTCTAGCTGCTGCCTGCATAAGACCGCTTCTAAACACGAAAGATGTATCTGCGTCCCACGCAGAGCGCCACAATACCACATCTTTATCAACTACCGGAACAATATTATCTAATGCCGCGATTCTCACGTTGGCTGCGCCGTCACGAAGTATCGTAGGCAAATTCTCCTTAACGCTGCTCCCGTAGCTCATTAGCGATCGTACCGCGTTTATTCGAACGCGTTCGCTTTGATCGTTTAACATATCCTTGAGCACTTCTTGAGCACGTGCGGCCAGTGAATCACCTGCCGCTGCGCGATCAAGCATTCGCGCAACATATTGCCGAACCTGTTCATCACTGTGTTTGCTGAGTGCTAGCATGGGTCGAACACCACGCGCTACTCTTGCCCTACTAAGAGAATATGCCGCAGCTCCTACAACGTTTGAATTGCTGTCAGATAGCCAAGGAAGTAAAACCGTCGTGTTAATGCCCCGAATACGTGCAACTGCTAGCAGCAACTCTGCACGCACTTCCGCAGAACGCTGTGCCGCTGTGCTAGTCGCAAGCGGATTAGGAGTTGCTTCGCCGAGTGCTACGGATACGACTGTTCGTGCCGGCTCTCCTATCATACCTAGAGCCCATGCAGCTTCAACTGCCACTACGTCGGGGGCGCCAGCGAGTGCTCGTCCAAGTTGAATAATTGAACCGCTGTCACGAGCAAGTCCTAGCGCGAATGCGGCATTGGCAGCAACCGCCGTATCGGCATCAACCAAAAGTTTCCGCAACTCATCATACCTACTGTCAATCTTCACACGCCCCACTGCAACAGCAGCCCGCGAGCGAGCGCTACTAACATCGGAGCGCAACATCTCATCTATTAGCGACGTATCGCGCATGCGCGTGTCAAGCATCGCTAAAAGACGTGCGTCCTGTTGAAGAGCAGCAGAAAGCTGAGGGCTTCGACGCGAGGAAGCTGTACAGGCCGATAATACTGGCAGAGTCACAACTGCCAATACTACTAGCAAGCAACTACGCCCTATTGCTGTAATCTTATCAGTCATCACGGGAGAACTCGTTGGTAAGAACCGGTTCGAGCACTGAAACCAACTGCTGAGGGAGGCGGACTGGCCGAGATGTCTCATCAAGTGAGACTAACGAAGTTGTTGCCGTCACAAGGATTCGCTGGCTCTCTTCGTTGCGAATTTGGTATGCAAACTTCAAAGACCGCGACCGTAGCTCCACCAATCGCGTCCTCACAACTATTGGGTCATCGTAACGTGCCGGCGACAGAAACCGAATATTGGCGTCAGAAACTGCAAGCAGCACTCCATCTTGCTCAATTTGAGCGTACGACTTGCCAGCGCTTCTAATTAGGTCGGTACGTCCAATTTCACACCAAACTAGGTAATTGGCGTGATAAACGACTCCCATCTGATCTGTTTCGGCGTAACGGACCCGGAATGACGACGTAGTTTCGGTCATGAGTGTCTAGAGTGGCGAGCAAGCGAGGTTGCAAGTTGCTGCCGGTACCGATGTTGAACAAGTGAAAGGCACCTACCCCTTGGACGGCTAGCGCTGAGAGCGTTAGACTAACGGAGTGCTGCAAACACCATGCTATATAGTCGGCGACGCTCACTTGGGGATTGCCCCTAGCGAGGCGGAACGTTCCCTCCTTCACTTTCTTACTCACGTGAAGGAGAACGCACGTTCGCTCGTTATAATGGGCGATCTGTTCGATTTTTGGTTTTCATGGAAGCATGTAATGCCGCGCGCTGGTTTCAGGGTGCTCGCCGCGCTCGCCGATATTCGTGATAAGGGGATAGACATTTTATGGATCGGCGGCAACCACGATTGCTGGGGCGGTGAGGCGCTAGAAGAGCTTACAGGCGCGACTTATACGCTCACGGATTGGGCCGGTAGCGTAGGTGCATGGAAGGTACACCTGGCACACGGCGATGGGCTTAGAGAGAAGGAGGACGCCCCTTATCGTCGCCTTAGATACGTTCTTAGACACCCATTAGCGATACGTGCTTATGGGTGGCTGCATCCAGATCACGCCAGCGCAATTGCATTAAAGAGTTCCAAAACCAGCCGTCATCGCATGGCGAATGACGAAGGGCGAGGGCTAATGAGAGTGGCACAAGCGCAGCTGCTAGCTGACAACTCTTTAAACTTGGTGGTTCATGGCCATTCGCATGTACCTACTCTACAGCAAGCTGGCTCTGGATGGTATGCCAACGCCGGCGCGTGGTACTTAGACAAACAGTATTTGCTGCTTAAAGATGATGTCCTTGAGCGCCGCTGTTGGGACGAGTCAAGTGAAGGTCACCTGCTCAACGCTGCTCATCGCATCTCCCAAGAATCGTCGTCCGATTTTTAGGAAGTGCTGAGGATCATCGGACGCAACAAATCGAACGTTGCCATTATTAGATGCTGCAGCCGTCAAGGACGCCGCTTCAAGAACGTTCTTTAGCTCGATCGCTGTTTCTTTTGCACTATCAATGAGCTTTACCGCGCTACCCATGGTTTCAGCGATAACCGCTGATAAAAGAGGGTAGTGAGTGCAACCTAGTACCAACGTATCTACGTTGGCGCTCCCGAGGTCGCGCAAATACTCAGCCGCTATCAATCGAGTTGCAGGATGGTCTACCCAACCTTCTTCGACTAGCGGAACAAACAGTGGACAAGAAACGGAGTGAACCGAGGCATCGATCTTGAAACTGTGTATGGCACGTTCGTATGCACCAGATCCAATAGTGCCTGCTGTGCCAATAACAGCAATCTGCGAATTTCTCGATGTGCTTGCAGCAGCGCGAGCACCTGGATTGATGACGCCAATTACAGGCACGCTGATACTACTAGTTAGTTCATTGAGTGCGTGCGCAGTAGCAGTATTGCACGCTACCACCACCGCTTTAACACCCTGCTCCACGAGCCATTCCGCAATTTGACGTGCGTATCTACGCACGGTATCTGGACTCTTGGGGCCGTACGGAACGCGGGCGGTGTCGCCAAAGTAGATAAGACTTTCCGAGGGCAGAGTCGCTCTAATAGCGGCAGCTACGGTTAACCCGCCTATTCCCGAATCAAAGACTCCAATAGGAGCACTGTTAGTCATTCGGTACTTAGTAGAGGCGCACAAAAACTGTTACCACTTAATTGTAGCGACGAAAACCGCGCCCCGACCAGCCGTTGGATAAACTGAAACAGCAGTAGGCAAGTCCCATAGCTGTGCTGACACAAAAGCGTCTGCACCAGAAAGCAAATGGTTAAAGGCAACGACTGCAATCCAGTCCTCTAGATGCAACCGTCGTCTGCGAACTAAATCTGAGTTGAATCCTCCACTCGATAAACCTGTCGCAACTAGGTTTCCATCTGGTCCAACACTAAAGTCGTCTGGGATTGAATCGTTTCTGAACGACCGAGCCTCTTTCAACTGATCTCCAGAGCGCTTTATCATAGCGAGCGCTCCCACTTCTACTGCAACAAAAAGCGCCCCAGCGCTACCACGATCGAAGCGCGCTTGCGCCAATCCCGGCACAACAAGCGAGGTAAGAAAAGCTCTAGCAGGCGTGAGAGGTGGCTTTCGCTGACTACTTTGCGATACAAAGTTTGGTGCAACAGTTACGATAGGACGCAAGGTGTCTTGCGTACGGCCGACCTCCTGAGCAGTTAGCACTGGTAGCGGCGCAATGACTACAGCGAGCCACCATGTGACTACCTTAACCACTTTACCTCTTACCAAGCTCGGAGTGCGCACCAGCTTAGCCGTCGAGACAGGCAACCAACTCGATCTCTACACGTACATCTTTAGGAAGACCAACCACCGCGACAGTCGATCTCGCAGGACGTGCACTCCCCATTGCCTTCGCGTACACTTCGTTCATAGCCGCAAAGTCGTTCATATCACGCAAGAATACGGTTGTCTTAACGACCTTTGTCCAATCTGCTCCAGCTTCCGCAAGAACTGCCGAAAGGTTCTGCATAACCTGCTCCGTTTGCTCGGCCACACCACCGGCGACTACTTCCATTGACACCGGATCGAGAGCTATCTGGCCGGCCGTGAAGAGAAAGCCATTTGCGCGCACGGCCTGTGCGTACGGACCAATGGCTTTGGGTGCACGATCTGTGTGAAGAGGAGTTACTGTCATGTCTGTTGTGGTTTAGTGTGCCAGCTTAAGCCCGAACAGTCGCTGAGTGTTTTGTAGCGTAAGTTCTCCAAACTGATGAGCTGTTGTACCTCTGACTATAGCCAACTGTTCAACTGTGCGGGCAACAAACTGAGGCTCGTTCCTTTTTCCACGATACGGAACAGGAGCTAAATACGGCGCGTCCGACTCCACAAGGATCTTGTCGTCGGGTACTGCACGTAATAAGTCGACGTTTGTCCAGTTCTTGAAGGTAACTATACCGCTAAACGATACGTACCAACCGCGATTAACGGCATGAATAGCCAACTCCGACGAACCAGTAAAACAGTGCAAAACTCCCAACACTGAAAGTTCGTGCGCCTTATCGAGAAACTCAACTGTGTCCTCTTCTGCATCTCGTGTGTGCATCACAATGGGCACGTTGAGTTCTTTGGCAAGGCTGAGCTGATCATAGAGCGCCCGCCGCTGTATATCGCGTGGGGAGTTGTCGTAATGGAAATCCAATCCGCACTCACCTATCGCTACCGCACCACTGTGAACGGCGTCACGTATAAGTGGTGCATCGCGTTCTGCTAACCACTCTTCGGCACAATGCGGATGCATTCCACACGTATAAAAAACGAAACCCGGATACTGCTCTGCAATACGTTTAGCTCGTAGAGCCTTGTCGGGTGTCTCTCCAATGGCAACAAGGGCCTGCGCACCTGCTGCGCGGGCCCTTGCGACGACCTCATCCACATCTTCGCCGAACGAATCGTCGGCGAGGTGGACATGACTATCTGCGAACATGATCACCCATGCCGACTGAGCGGCTAGGCTGAAATGTTATCTAGTTGCAGCCTCTTCGCCGACGCGCGAACGGGGGGCCGCCTGATTGTCAACTCTAACTGCACGTCCAGCCGCTTCGGTGACGTTTCGCGGATACTTCTGCTCAATCCAAAGAAGTAACGGACCGGCAACGTACATGGACGAGAACACTGCGACGAAAATACCGAACGACATAACCCATGCAAACGGTCGAATCACGTCGCCTGCAAAGATCAGAAGTGCCAGAGTGGCCGCTAGTGTTGTAGCGTGCGTCATGATAGAACGCGGCAGTGTCTCGTTAATAGACCTGTCGAGCACTTGATGCAACGATTCGCCTTTGCGCTGCTTACGCAAGTTCTCACGAACACGGTCGAAAATAATGATCGTGTCGTTTGACGAGTAACCGAGTAGCGTAAGGATAGCTGCGACAACGGTGAGTGACACTTCAAGGTTCATCAACTTGATAAACGCGAGTGTTACCACAACGTCGTGAACGGTGGAAATGACGGCCGCGAGACCGAATCTCCAGTCAAAGCGAATGGCTAGATACAGGAGAGTAAACAGCGATGCGAGTGCGACAGCGATTGCTGCGCCGGTACGAAGTTCACTACCTACACGCGGTCCAACTGCTTCAGAACGGACCACGGTGTATGAGTCTGCACCTAAGTTTGCTTTGAGCGCCGCATCGATTTGGTCGGCAACTTTCGATGCACCTTCGTCCTGAGACTGCACCTGCTCTTCGCCTTGAGCACGAATGGTATAATCTCTGTCGGAACCATACTGCTGTATTTCGACGCCGGGAATGCCAGCGTTTTGCAGCGTGGACCTAATATTCGATACATCGGGAGCTTCCTTAAACTGAAGCTGCATTAGCGTACCACCGGTGAACTCAATGCTATACGGCACGCCTCCCGTAACGGCAAAGGATAGAACACCTAGTCCGATAAAAGCCGCAGTGGCTATTACTGCTGCACGCCAGTAGCGAACGAACTGGTACTGCGTGTTATGAAAGATACGAACCATATATGTCTCAGATGCTCAGTGTCTGGTTGCTGCGAGCGCGACTCAGCCAGAGCATGAAGAACGTGCGGCAGACGAAGATAGCAGTGAACAGCGATGCCACGATTCCGGCGATAAGCGTAACAGCAAAACCGCGAACCGGACCTGAACCGTACTGATACAGAACGATACCCGAAAGAATCGTTGTAAGGCTTGTATCGACAATGGCGCTAAGTGCATGACGGAACCCTTCGTCAATCGCCAAGCGAGTAGACTTGCCTTGATCCAGCTCTTCTCGGATGCGCTCGAAAATGAGGATGTTGGCGTCAACCGCGATACCAACCGAGAGAACGAAACCAGCGAGCCCAGGAAGCGTTAGAACAGCATTAAAGCCTGCGAGCATCGCCAACGTGTAAATGAGATATAGCCCCAACGCGACAACAGCAAATATCCCCGACATCTTGTAGTAGCCAATCATAACCACAACGATTAGCGCGAGTGCAAGGCCGAGTGCAAGCACACCCTTATTAATAGAATCCTGCCCTAGGCTAGCACCAATGCTGCGAACTTCGGCAACCTTTAACGGTACCGGCAGCGCGCCAGCACGAAGTACTAGTGCCAGATCCTGAGCAGCTTGAAGAGAACCACCACCAAGCGTGATCTGACCGCTGCGACCGATAGCACTGTTTAGGACGGGAGCCGTCACGACGCGTTGATCAAGAACGATCGCCATGTTGTCGTTTACGTGCTTACCCGTTTCCGTTCTAAAACGGCGAGCACCTTCATTGTTGAGAGTAAATTGAACAACGTTACCCTCAATTGGATCTGAACTTGGCCGCGCATCGGTAAGCACTTCACCAGTAATGATCGGGCGCGAATCCAACATATACAGAGCGCGGAAACGCTGCGAACCCGAAACTAGCGAATCGACTCCCCAACGAAGTGTCTTGCCCGGCGGCATTGCGTCTTGTAGCGCAGGCAGCTGCATCGCGCGTTCAATCACGAGCGCTGCTTGTTCGGTCACAATGTACTGACCAGCCATCTGACCGGGCTGAAGGCTTGACGAAAAAATTCCGCGTGAACCAGCTGCACTATCAGCAGATGCAACTGCGGCAGCACTGTCCGCACGTGTAGAATCAGAAGTGCGAGCAGATGTATCGGAAGACAATAGAGAGCCCACACCAGCTTTTGCGGCGGTGTCACCACCGGGCATTGAAGCAAGCGTAAGTCCGGCTTGACGTGCAACTTCGTCGAAACGTGAAACGACACGTTCAAGCGCTTGCGATTTATCAACTATTTGGAACTCGAGAAACGCAGCTTTTTGAACCACGTCCTGAGCGCGCTCTGCATCGTCGATACCTGCAAGCTCAACGATAATTCGATCATCGCCAACCTTTTGAATTACAGGTTCTGAGACACCGAATTCGTCGACACGTTGACGAACTACCTTAATAGCACGATCGAGCGCCTCACTGCGATCGGCGACAGCCTGTTTGGACTCGTCAATCTCCAAAGTGAGGTGCATGCCTCCGGAGAGGTCAAGACCGCGCTTAAGTGGGGCCTTACGAACAGTATCGTAAACAAAGACGCCATCACGCTTAACGCGCTCAACTACGGTGCGCGGGAAAAGCGCCCAAACCGATATGGCAAAGAGTCCGACAATTATCAGGACGCGGTACTTCAGGTTCGACATCGATGCCGGAGACCGAGGGTTACGGAAGGAACCATGCATGCAGTCGGAACGCGACCGGTAGCTCGCACGGAAATCACTGTGGTTACGCGCAAAATGCGCGAAGCCTCTAAACTTAGACTAAACAACCGCTACACGGAAGGCATAATTAGGGCTCTTCGTGAAGCCATTTCATCCGATTTTAGCTGCTCTATAAGCGCATTGGCGTCAGGAAAGCTCCTAGTCTCTCGTATCCATTGTACAAAGTCTACTCTTACAGGCGCACCGTACCAGTCACCTTCGGCGTCGAATAAGTGAACCTCAATGCGCCGCTCACTGCTACCAAAGGTGGGCCGCCCTCCCAAGTTCATCATTCCCGCAAACGGCCCGCCGCGCGTGTACACCTTAACCGCGTACACCCCGTCGGGCGGGAGCAGCTTCCTTTCAGCAGGAAGTGAAATGTTAAGCGTTGGGAATCCAAGCAACCTTCCGCGCTTATCCCCACCCTCCACTTTTCCAGAAACCGAGTAGGGTCGGCCAAGCCCCAACTCCGCCGACTTCAAATCCCCTTCCGAAATCGCACGCCTAATAGACGACGACGAAATATCGCGGCCGTCAGAGCTGTGAACTGGAGTAAGCACGGTAACCCCGAAGCCATATTTTTCGCCGAGTCTCACCAACACCGACGCATCGCCCAAACGCCCGCGTCCGAACCCATGGTCGTACCCTACCAATAACTCTTTTAACCGGTAGCGTTCGAGTAGAACGCGTACAAACTCTTCGGCCTCAAGAGCTGCGAGAGCGGGAGTAAAAGGAACAACCGCGACGTACTGCAACCCGCTCTGACTGAGCAGTTCCAGCTTCTCTTCGTAAGTAGTTAGTAAAGCAGGTGCGTATTGCGGATTAACTATCTCAAGTGGATGCGGAGAAAAGGTCACCGCAAGTGACGGTAACTGCAACGATTTCGCCGTCGCGATTAACCGCGCCAAGACATCACGGTGACCAAGGTGCACTCCGTCGAATGTACCAACCGTAACCACAGTCCCATGAGTTACTGGTTGCTCTAGGATACGACCAATAACATCGCTCATCGTGCGTCCTCGCTGCGCGGTAGCACCCCAGGTGATGCTAATGCGAGTGTTGGTAACGTATCTGGTGATGGTGATGGTTCTGGTGCGAGAACAACTGATGGATGCCAGAACGACTTTCCGCTCTGCTCCACATGTTCCCCTATTCCCAAAACTGTATCGTTAACGTCAACAAACACTGCATGCGTATGATTGGTACGAACGGATGGCACACTCCGACCATTTCGCATTGCCTGAAGCTCGCGTTCAGCCAAACAAACTCTCTCCATTGGCTGAAGCGCGCTAATTGGATTTATAAGAGAAACGACACCGTCAGCGATTGCGCCAACAGCTAAGCTCTCAAAATCGCACGCATTGTCAACGTTCGCGCTGCCACTACTCTCGCGCCTAAGTGAAAGGCAGTGTGCAGCACTTCCAACAGCTCTACCTAAGTCTCGAGCAAGAGCACGAATGTACGTGCCGCCTTTGCAGGTAATACGAGCACGCAGCGTTGCATTCTCGAAGTGAACTACTTCCCACTTGAAAACAGTAATGGCTACAGGCTTAAGCTCTACCTGCTTCCCTGCCCTCGCCAGTTCATACGCACGTTTTCCATTTACATGCTTGGCAGAAAACTCCGGAGGGACTTGCATTAACTCTCCGGTGAGCGATTGCAAAGCCGCCAGAACGTCATGTTGCGACGGTATTTGCGCACTTCGCGTTATTGAACCAGTTGAGTCATCGGTATCGGTTTCGTTTCCAAAGAGAATATCAGCGAGATAAACTTTTGGTTCACCGTTAACGAATTGCAGCAGTCTAGTTGCATTACCAACGGCTACGACAAGGAGCCCGGTGGCAAACGGATCTAATGTTCCCGCATGTCCAACACGCCGCGAACGTGCAGCGCGTCTTACACGCGCTACCACGTCATGCGATGTTACGCCAACTGGCTTATCGACATACAACAGACCGCTTTGCATTTGCGTTCCAGCGTTTGCTCAACGCTCGGAATCGCCCGAACTAGCGTTTGCGTCATCCTGACGCACCTGTGCCAACAGTTGCTCAATCCGAGTTGCGTGCGCGACAGATTCGTCGACACGAAAAAGGATTTCAGGTGCGTTACGCAGTCTGAGGGATTTGCCGAGGCGTGAACGCAAATGTGATGCAACACTTGCGAGTCCTTGCTGCGTGTCTCTTCTGTCTTCGTCGCTACCCATGATGCTGACAAACACAGTTGCTTGTCTTAAGTCACGGGTCATGTCGACCGCCGTTACCGTTACGAAGCCGCGGATACGCGGATCCTTTGCCCCTTCCGCAAGGAAAGTTGCAACCTCTTCGCGTATCGCTTCGGCTACGCGGTCATTGCGCCGCGCTTCCGCCATGTTAACTCCTTAGTTCCTGCTGGCTTGATCGAGTGTACGAGCGACTTCTTCAGTGCGATAGCACTCAAGCACGTCGCCGATCTTGATGTCGTTGAAGTTCTCGACACCGATACCACACTCGTATCCTTCCTTAACTTCGTTAGTGTCGTCCTTGAAGCGTCGTAAAGATGCAATTGCACCATCGTAAAGTTCGACACCGTCGCGAATGACACGCACGCGCCCCTTTCGATTTATGGTGCCGCTTCGGACTATGCAGCCCGCGATAACACCGACGCGTGCAACCTTAAATGTTTCACGAACCTCGGCTTCACCGTAAACGACTTCACGTTCCTCAGGACGTAGCATCCCTTCGAGAGCGGCCTTAACATCGGCCACTGCTTCGTAAATGATGCGATACAACTTGATGTCGACGCCTTCGCGCTCTGCAGCGGAACGTGCATTGTTATCGGGACGAACATGGAAACCGATAATGATTGCACCGGACGCTTTCGCCAACAGAATGTCGCTCTCAGCAATCGCGCCTACACCACGATGAATAATCTCGACCGCGACTTCGCTGTTAGATAGCTGACCGAGTGCGTCGGCAAGCGCTTCTGCCGGACCACCTTGGTCGGCCTTAATAACGAGACGGAGCTGACGACGTTCACCAGCGGTGGTTTGAGACATGAAGTCTTCGAGTGAAACAATACCGCGCGATGTTCTACGACTTCTTGCCTCACGATCGAGTCGTTCTCTTCGCTGAGCAATTTCACGTGCAGACGTAGCGTCTTCGACGACGAGCAACTGATCGCCCGCCATTGGTACGCCGGTGAGACCTAAAATCTGAACCGGAATTGCCGGACCGGCTTCCTTAACCTGCTTGCCGCGTTCGTCGAGCATGGCTCGAACACGACCGGAGAAAATACCGCATATGTAGTCGTCACCGACTCGCAGCGTTCCGTTCTGCACAAGTACAGTAGCAACCGGACCTTTCCCCTGATCGAGCTGAGCTTCAACAACTGAACCAACAGCACGTCGTTGTGGATTAGCCTTGAGCTCAAGGATATCGGACTGCAGAAGGATTTGATCGAGAAGTTCAGGAACACCTGTTCCCTTCTTCGCTGATATCTCTGAGTGCAATACCGTACCGCCAAACTCTTCAAGTACGACTTCGTGCTGCAGAAGGTCTTGTTTAACCTTCGGAATATTCGCAGCCGGAAGATCGATCTTGTTAATGGCGATGATTATGGGAACGCCAGCACTACGCGCATGTGAAATTGCTTCGACCGTTTGCGGCATGACTTGATCGTCAGCCGCGATAACGATTACAACAACGTCGGTTACCTGCGCACCACGAGCACGCATTGCAGTGAACGCTTCGTGACCAGGCGTATCGAGGAAGGTTATACGGCGACCATCGGCGACCTGAACGTGATACGCACCGATGTGCTGCGTAATACCGCCAGCTTCGCCTGCAACGACGTTGGCTTTACGTATGTAGTCGAGCAAGGATGTCTTACCATGGTCGACGTGACCCATGATTGTGACAACTGGTGGACGCGGACGTAGATCGGTCTCGCTGTCGACTTCGCCGGCGTCAGGGACGTCGGCAGCGTAGTCGCTTTCCTTAACTGCTTGGAAGCCAAACTCACCGGAGATGAGTTCGATCTGATCGAAGTCGAGTCTCTGGTTGATGGTGACCATGAGGCCGAGCGTTTTAAACGCAAAGCCAACGATCTGAGTGGCTGATATACCGAGTATTTGAGCGAGTTCGGATACTGTAATGAACTCGTTTACGCGCACAGTTTTGCGTTCGCGTTCGGCAGCGGCCGCGCGAAGCGTTTCCATCTCTTCGCGAGCGTCCGAATCAAAGCGACGTCCGCGACGCGACGGTGCGCCGCGCATAGCGGTCATCGTCTTCGTGATGTTCGCGGATACTGCCTCTTGATCTACGGCACCACGTCTTCCCTTCTTACCACGTCTCTGTTGTCCGCCACCCTGTTGGGGCGCAGCAGCTGCGGCACCACCTGATGACGCACCACCGCCACCAGCTTGTGAGCCTGAAGTTGGCGCAGGACCACGTCTATCGTCTCTACGTTGACCCTGATTTGGACCACCGCCTGGTGCAGCAGAAGCAACCGGGCGTGCAGAACCGAAGTTGGGCGACGCGCTTGCAACCGGACGTAAGCGGGGCGCACCCGGAACAATGGGGCGCGGACGCGGACGATCTGGCGGAAGGTTCGACGGCGGAGTTGGAGTAGCAGTGCCCGTAGCTGTGGAGCTCGATGCGGCTGGGGTAGCAGGCGCTGGAGCCGCAGGCGCCGGAGTAGCAGCCGCGGGCGCGGTTGGAGCCGAAGCTACCGGAGCGGCCTGAGGCGGAGCGACGGACTGGGGCTCAGTTTGAGCCTCAGGAGTCGCTGGCGTCGCAGTAGCGAGCGTTTCGACGGGAGCCGAGGGTTCGCCCTTGTCGCTCGCTACTGGCTGGGCCAGCGAAGCTTCAGGCTCAGCCTGAGGTGGTACGACGTTAGCGACTTCCGCAGCGGAAGCTTGCTCGGCGGGAGCGACTTTTTCGTCGCTCGACGGAGCTGCGACTGCGGGGCTTTCGACTGCAGGAGTGTCCTCCTTAGCAGCCGCAGCTGGAGTCGCGTCCTCAATGGCGGGAGCGGCTGTTGCCGCTGCAACCTCGGCGGCCGGCGTAGCGCTTTCAGCGCTACGCGGCGTCGCTTCCTCGGAAGCGGTGTCGTCGGCATGAGCAGCAGATGACGCCTGCTCCACCGCGCTCTCTGCGTCGTCTGTTGACTCTTGATCTACGCGGCGACGGCGCCTAACAGCGGGCGCAGCTGCGGCCGGAGCCTCTTCGGCCTCCGCCGTAGCAGGCGCTGGGGCCGCGTCCGCGGCCGGCGAAGCGCCGGCCCGGCGTCGTCTCGTTGTTGCCGCAGCAGGCGCGGCAGGCTGAGCAGCGACCGCGCGCGAACGCTTTTCGCGCTCCCAGCGGGCACGAACTCGCGAAACCTGATCGTCGGTAAGCAGCGACATGTGGTTGCGTACCGGCACCTCCATCGATCGCAAAATCGCGATGACCTCTGGAGCCGGTATGCCAAACTCAACCGCCATGTCGTGAACTCGAAGCTTGCTCAACCCTTCCTCCTACCGCGAATCGCGCGATGCGTCGCCTACCGGGAGAGTCCCGGCAACGGCGCCACGAATACCGCGCGCCAACGCCTGATCCAAAATGCCAACCGCAGCTGTTGTTTCCCGCCCAACAGCTGCACCTAGCTCGGCCGCACCCGGCCACTCCAACAGCTCTACACGCCGCGCTCTAAGCAGCGGCAAAACCTTGTCCAACGTGTTGTGCGATGCGTCGGATGCAACTATAGCCAAGTGAACAGCGCCCTTTTGGGCCTCAATTTTCACCCGCTCAGCACCTACAACCACCAGCCGACCGCGCAAGCCAAGCCCAATAAGCCCCGCGACCTTTCGGCGCGTGACTTCATCGGAACCAGCTAGACTCAAACTGCCTACGCGGTCTGTCAACATTAACCGTTATCTTCTCCGTCACCATCGTCGAGCGTTGTCAGCTCTTCGATGATCGCCATAATGCGGTCGGCCTCGATCGGTGCTATACCAGGAAGGCGAAGCAAATCCTCACGGTCAAGATCGATGATGTCATTGAGCGTGCGATATCCGGCCTCCGCTAGCACCGCAACGGTTGCCACATCAAGCCCCTCAATCTCGTTGAGCGGGACGTCTGCTACAGCATCGTCCTCGTCCGGAAGCGGAGCGAAAAGCGGAGCCTCTCCACCCTTCTCCATCCATTCGCGGCTCGAGTAAAGATCAATCTTCCATCCGGTAAGCTCCGACGCCAAACGAACGTTCTGACCGTTTCGACCAATGGCGAGCGATAGCTGATCCTCGTCAACTACAGCCTGAACCGTACGCGAAGCAGCGTCACTAAAAACACGCGCTACCCGAGCAGGAGCCAAAGCCAGCTTTGCGAAACGTTCAGGATCGGGTGACCACGGCACGATATCAATGCGCTCACCGCCAAGCTCATTCACAACGGCCTGAACACGCGCACCCTTAAGACCAACGCACGCACCAACAGCATCGATAGCCTCATCACGCGACGTTACCGCGATTTTACTGCGGCTACCCACTTCTCTCGCCGACGACTTTATCTCTACAAGACCCTGCTGAATCTCAGGGACCTCCAAACGGAAAAGCGCTTCAACAAAAAGCGTATCCGAACGGCTTAAAATAAGACGCGGTCCCTTGGGGGTGTCTTCAACACGCTTCAAAACCGCACGTACTGGCTCACCCTGATGATAGTGCTCGCGGTGATTCTGTTCGCGGTACGGAATAATGGCTTCCGCTTCGCGATACTTGTTAATGAGCACCACCAACTTGCCACGCTCAATCTGTTGAACTTCACCAGAGAGCAAATCGCCGACGCGGCCAGAGAACTCATCGCGAATACGCGACCTCTCGCCCTCACGAACACGCTGAATAATGCGCTGTTTAGCAGCCTGCACTGCTGCACGCCCAAACTCCGCAAAGTCGACAGGAATTTCCATGATGTCACCAACTTGGAACTCCTCGTCTTCAACGCGAGCCTCGTCAAGAAGAACCTCACGGGACTCGTCCTCAATCTCTTCGACCACTGTCTTGAGAAGGACGATCCGAATAGATCCTTTGGCTTCGTCAATTTCGATTTCAGCCTGAACGTTTGCACCATGCTTCTTAGCCAGGGCGGCATGAATGCCGTCCTGTAAAAGCTGATGCAGCTCAGACTTATCGAGCTGCTTCGAATTCGAAAGCTCACGGAACGCCGCGAGTATCTCCGCCGAGCCGATCATCCGTAGTCCCCTATCGTTTCCAGTGGAATGCAAGCCGCGCCTGCTTTACACCAGAAAGCGGAATAAGGCTCTCCACTCCCTTTCTGTTTCGCACGCGCACCGCTTCAGCACCGACATCCCCCTCTACAGCGAGGATCTCGACTTCTTCCTTGCCCCCTGCCAGCTCACTGCTGGTGACAACTGCCTTCTGCCCCGCAAACCTGCGCCAGTCGGCAACACTTTTCAGCGGCCTGTCGGCACCCGGCGACGAAACTTCCAACACATAACGCTCATCTACCAGAGAATCGGCTTCTAATCGAGCCTCTATAGCTCGTGAAGCACGTGTGCAATCCTCTATGCTTATCTTGACCCCGTCTCTACGGTCTATGCGCAACTCAAGCACTGGACGACTCTTGGACCCGCCTCGCCGCATCTCAACGAGGTCGAACCCTAATCCGTCTAGCTCTTGTGCAACAACAGCTTCGATGGCAGCGCCGTCGATCATGCAGACCCCGCCTCCGAAAAAGTGCCGTAGAACAAAAAAAGTGCGGGGACCATCCCCACACTCCCGGCGCCCCGGCAATCTTGGCGCAGTCACGAAGTAGCACTGCAACCTATGGCAGATTGCGACTCCGGTCAAGACGGCAGATCGCTAAGTCTGCCGATTCTGCTACCGATTATGGCAAAAGTGCAACGATACCCAGCTGTCTACCAATATCTCCCCCTCTATGACTAAAAAATCGGTCATTATGACACAATGTGCAGCTGTCAGAGATACTCACTTTAGCAACACCCGCCTTGTATGCCATTTCTGCAAGTGCGGAACGAACGTCCAGTAAGCCTTTGTTAATCTCCGTTCGTCCCGAAAACTCACTTAAGACCTCGGGACCTACTTCGTAGCAGCTTCCACAAATTGATGCCCCCAATCTTACCGAACACTCAATTGCTGGAGCACCCAACTTTGAAAGTGCATTCAACCCCTCACCCAAAATCCCCGCTGCGGCGCCACGCCATCCAGCGTGCAGAACTGCGACAACACCCGACGGGTGAGTTATGAATATCGGTGTGCAATCGGCAACGGTAACCGCTAGCGCGGTCCCCCTACTGCGGGTCACATGGCCATCCACCCCTTCTAACCGCAGCCACCCGCTCCACCCCGCTAACGCCTCACTAACAACCTTGCCATGAACCTGGTGTGCCGAAACGAGCCGCGAAATACCCAAACTCCCAAGTAGCGCCTGCAATCGCCGCCACCGTTCCATAACGTCTACAACTGCCTCCTGTGACACAAAGCCAAACGAACCTGCGGCACGGGTTGAGGTGAACGCGAAAATGCCGTCCGATTCCTCTACCTCAACCTCAAACGCCGCCCCCGCCCCCACCCCGGCCCAAAGCTCAGAGTCGCGCATTAACTGCCAACCACCACCCTGCGAATCCTAGCGCCCAAGCTCCCCAATCGAGCTTCGATGTGTTCATAGCCACGTTCGATCTGTTGTGCATTGCCTATTCGACTCTCGCCATTTGCGCACAGAGCGGCCAACAGTACGGCCATCCCCGCCCTAATATCCGGCGACTCAACCTTCTGACCACGCAGTCGCGTCGGACCTGACACTATCGCGCGATGGGGGTCGCAAAGCACGATCCGCGCGCCCATAGAGATGAGCTTATCAACAAAGAACATACGCGACTCAAACATCTTCTCGTGCATGAGGATCATCCCCTCGCACTGTGTCGCCGTTACAATCGCGATCGACATAAGATCGGCTGGGAATGCGGGCCAAGGCTGATCTTCCAGCTTTGGAACATGGCCACCCAAATCAGCTTGGATTACTCGCTCCTGCTCAGCTGGAACGATCAAGTCGTCGCCCTCTACAACACAACGTATCCCCAGCCGCTCGAAGCCCAACAGCGTGCTGCGCAAATGCTCAACTCCGGCCGCTTCAATGCGAAGAGCCGACTCTGTAACTGCCGCAAGTCCAATAAACGAGCCGACTTCGATATGGTCTGGACCTATCGCATGAGTGGCACCACCCAGTGTCATCCCACCGTGTACGGTATAAACGTTTGAGCCGATACCCTCAATCTTTGCACCTAGAGCTACAAGAAAGTGTGCCAAATCTTGAACATGAGGCTCACTTGCGGCGTTACGAAGAACTGTAGTCCTACCACCCGCTGCCACCGCAGCCACTAGGGCGTTCTCCGTAGCCGTAACACTCGGCTCGTCAAGAAAAACATCCGCACCTTTTAGTCCTTTGGTTCGGAATACAATTTGGTTTCCCAACTCGTACTCAGCGCCGAGTGCTTGGAGTACATGAAAATGAGTATCTAGGCGCCTGCGACCTATTACGTCTCCCCCTGGAGGAGCTAAACGCACCGAACCAGTGCGAGCCAAAAGGGGAGCCGCCAAAAGAATTGACGCGCGAATTCGCGCGCATAAAACCGGGTCAAGATCAGAATTAGTTACGTTGGACGCATGAATATGAAGACTGTTCGTACCCGTCCATTCGCAGTGGGCACCGGTAGTTTTAACAAGCTCAACCAGCGTCTCAATATCTCTAATGCGAGGAACGTTCGTGAGATGTACAGGCTGGTCAGTGATTAAGGCAGCGGCGACGATGGGAAGCGCGGCGTTCTTGTTGCCGGCAGGACGGATTGAACCCTGAAGCCGGTGACCACCTTCTACAACAAACTGAACTGGAGACTGGGACATCTGATCTGGAGTGGGTAACAAGTTATCTGCGGCTTAACAAGCTAAGTGCCGACGGTCACAATAGTGTGATTTTTCCCCTTAGCACGTACCGAACGCTCACGACTTCCGCGCTCATCGTCAAGCAGCTAACTGCATTGTATTGCTTGACCCGCCCCGCCACTGCGCTTACGATCACGAAATGCCCAGTTCACTGCCGTTTCTCACGTTGCTCCAGCAGGTGACACTCCCGGACACGCTAATTACCCGTGTCGTGCCGGAGCGTGGCGTTTTTGAGTACGCGAGTGGAATACTCGAGGTCGTCGTACTATTTCTCGCCGCTATTGCGCTCGCCACCTTCGTTTGGTCGTTTATCTCGTTGCAACGTGTTGCATCGCACGCTGAGCGAACCCTCCGCACACTTGTTGATGATGCGCGACCAATTCTTAAGCATGCCACGGCCGCTGCGTCCGACGCGAGAGAAACCATTGCGCAGCTACGCGCAGATGTCGAGAAAGTTACTGACGCTGCTGCTGAAGTAAGTGGGCAGCTTTTAGAAGGTGCGGAGGTCACCGCACAACGAATTGATGAAGTGAACGCAGTACTCGATGTACTCCAAGACGAACTTGAGCGAACAGCCATTTCATCTGTGGCAGCGGTTCGAGGGATGCGTGTTGGTGTAGCGGAGATGGCATCTGCGTTAGGGGGTGGTTCCCGAAAAGCTCGTTCGAAGCGAAGCGCGAGAGGCGCTTCGCGCACGCGGCACCGCGAGAGTGATTTCGATAGTGAGACCGACTAAAAGGTCTAAGCTGTTTCAGCGCGGATTGCCGTCATTCGGATTGCCGTCATTCGGGTTACCGTTGCTCGCTGTTGCTTTGTTGCTTTGCACAACACCAGACGAGCTTTGGGCGTGGACTCCAGGCACTCACGTTTTCCTTGGCGACGCCGTCCTTCGAAACTTGTCGCTATTGCCTTTGCGCGTTGCGGAGTTGGTGTCGGCGTATCCTTCGAGCTTTTTGTACGGATCAATCGCTGCTGATACGAGCATCGCTAAGAAGTACGCAGAGGTTGGACGTCACTGTCATTCATGGCGAATTGGCTTAGAGATTCACGAAGAAGCAACCGACGACTCGCTAAAGTCTTTTTCGTTAGGATACTTGGCACATTTAGCAGCAGATGTTGTTGCTCACAATTTTTTTGTACCGCGACAGCTTGCAACCACGTCTTCCACCACTGCGCTTGGCCACAGCTATTGGGAGAGTAGAGTGGATATGCATTTGGGGGACAGCTGGCCGCGGCGCGCGAGAGAGCTTTTGTTGTTGGATAACAGTCGAGCGGACACACACCTTGATAGGATCCTAAGTCCAACTCTTTTTGGTACTCCGACAAACAGACGTATCTTTCGGGGTATGGTGTATGTCACCGACACCGATTCGTGGCAGCGTATTTTCCAGCTGGTGTCTGAGAACAGCAGATGGGACTTAAGCGATCACGAAGTCACGAGGTATATGACAAGGTCGTTTGAGTATATCGTAGACGCGTTATCTCGCTGGGAATTGAGCGAGCCATTTAGCTTTGATCCTTCAGGCGACGCACCACTTCGCGAAGCGAAGAAAGTTCGCAGACGTGCACGCCGCGAAGGTGGTGACATTCGCGCTGCCATTGAAGCGGACAGGATGTTCGGTATGCCAGCGACAGCGCTTACTCATGCGCAGAGTATGTCTGAGCCGCTATTTACGGTAGCCGTTTAACTAGACGGTAGCCGTTTAACTAGACGGTAGCCGTTTAACTAGCAACTGGTTCACCATACGCGGATCTGCGCTTCCGCCTGAACGCTTCATAACAAGCCCCACTAGTACACCCTGAAGTCGACGTTCTCCAGCGAGAAAACGCGTGGCTTCATCTGGATGTGACTCGAGAATTTCGGACACCCAAGCATCCAATTGTGTCTCATCTGAAACGCGCAACAACCCTTCTCTCTTTGCCAGTTCAACACATTCAACATTTGGCTCGTCTTCGACAAACGGGAGCAGTGTGCGCGCAGCGGCATTAGAAATTGTGCCGTTCGCCTCGAGCCCTATTAACTCAGCAAGCCTTTTAGGCGGCAAGACATAATTATCTATGTCGATTCCGTTTGTATTCAACGACGCAGTAATGGCTCCCAACATCCAGTTAACAGCTCTACGCCCATTACCAGAGGCATTAGTATCACGCTCTCCAGTAACGCACGCTGCGATAACACTTTCTGTGTAGTCCGCAAACTCCTTAGTCGCAACGACCTGATCTGCTTCTAATTCTGTAAGGCCAAAGTCGGCCATTAAACGCTCGCGCCTGCGAGCAGGAAGTTCAGGAAGACTTTGTCGCGTGCTACCTATTTGTTCGTCGCTTACGATTAGAACGGGAAGGTCAGGATCTGGGAGGTAGCGATAATCGTGTGATTCTTCCTTAGTACGCGCAGGTCTAATCTCGTTGCGCGCGCCATCCCACAACATTGTCTGTTGAACTATTTCACCGCCAGATTCTAACACAGTACAGTGACGCGCAAACTCCATTTCAATAGCGCGCTCTATGCCAGAAAAAGTATTCAGATTCTTTATCTCTGTTTTTATACCTAGAGAGCTGTCACCACGCTTGCGTACCGAAATATTGACGTCGGCACGCAACGACCCCTCTTCCATGTTTGCGTCCGATACCTGAGTGTATTCCATTATCTGCTTTAGCGTACGCAAATACTTCACTGCATCAGACGCAGAACGAATGTCGGGCTCCGAGACTATCTCTGCGAGAGGAGTTCCAGCTCTATTCAAGTCTATCGCGGTGAATCTGGGGAATCGGTCGTGCACAGATTTACCGGCGTCCTCTTCCATGTGTAGTCGCGTAATCCCTATGCGAGCTTCACCGCCTAGCGACGACGGAATGACGATGCAACCATGCGTCGCAAGCGGCATGTCAAACTGCGATATCTGGTAGCCCTTTGGCAGATCCGGGTAGAAGTAATGTTTGCGCGCGAACACTGACTTCGAATGCACCTCACAGTCCAGCGCAACCGCCGCACGTACTGCCAATGCAACGGCTTCCTTGTTTAACACTGGCAAGCATCCAGGAAGCCCTAAGCACACAGGACAACTTTGACTATTGGGCGACGCACCAAACTTTGTGCTACATGCACAGAAAATCTTTGTTTGAGTGCGTAGTTGAACGTGGACCTCTAGGCCGACAACAAGCTCCCAGTTATCACTCATTCGCCACCACCTCCAGATAACCCTTTGCCGCTCCCAACAGAAGCAGCGGAACGAGGGAACAGTAGCTCCAACGCTGACGCGATGCGTATCATCGTGCTCTCAGCAAAATGCGGGGCTATAAGTTGAGCACCAACGGGGAGTTCGTTTAGTGTACCAACGGGAACAGACATTGCCGGCAAACCCGCAAGATTCGCAGAGACCGTAAAGACGTCACTTAGGTACATCTCATATGGGTCTTTTCTAGAGGCCAGCTCAAACGCAGTTGTTGGAGTAGTTGGAGTAAGCAGAACGTCTACACCTTCGGCAAAGCAGTTCATAAAGTCTGCTGTAATTAAACGCCTAGCTGCCTGAGCACGCTTGTAGTAAGCATCGTAGTAGCCAGCGCTAAGCGCATAGGTGCCAATTAGAATGCGACGCCTAACCTCAGCACCAAAACCGGCATCACGTGTTTCTTCGTACATCGCGTTCACATCGGCAGCATTCACCCTACTGCCAAAACGTACGCCATCGTAACGAGACAAGTTGCTAGACGCTTCCGCCGGAGCAATGATGTAATACGCTGGTATCGCATACTCCGTATGCGGCAAAGTTACCTCGCGAAGCTCAGCACCCATACTTTTCAGTAGCTGTGCAGCTTCGAGCACACGAGTCGCAATATCTTCGTCCAAGCCGGCAGGAAAATACTCTCGCGGAACACCGACTACCATACCAGCTAGCGGACGCGAGACGGAATCTTTGGCAACTACAGCGCTGGTGTAATCGTCGCAGCTAACCGTCGACGACGTAGAGTCTGACGCATCGTGGCCAGCGATTGCAGTAAGGAGCAGCGCTGCATCGTGCACGGTGCGACCAAATACTCCTATCTGGTCGAGCGATGATGCGTAAGCAACTAATCCCTTCCTACTCACTCTGCCGTATGTAGGCTTAATTCCCGTTATACCGCAAAACGCAGCTGGTTGTCTAACAGAGCCTCCTGTTTCGGAGCCCAACGCCACCGTAACTATACCAGCAGCAACAGCAGCAGCAGATCCGCCAGACGATCCACCAGGTACACGACTTAAATCGTGAGGATTGCGAGTAGCTCCATACACGCTGTGTTCAGTGGATGACCCCATTCCAAACTCATCCATGTTGGTTTTGCCTACAACAATCGCACCAGCGTTGCGCAACTTGGTAATTGCCGACGCTTCAAATGGACTAACGTATCCGCGCAACATCGCGGAACCGCAGCTAGTTGGCATGCGTGTTGTAGCAATGTTGTCCTTTACCAGCACAGGCACGCCGAAAAGCAATCTTCGCTCTCCCTCCTTAGTACTCGCTGTTAAAGAGGAACGTACATCGCTATCCCAGGTAAGTATCTGCTCCTTGCAATAGTCATCGTCACGATGAACTACAGCATTGAGCGACTGCTCGCCAACATGAGTTGAATCAATGCGTAGAAGAGCGTTATCTGTAGCATGAGATAACTCCATTTCTCCATTTGATACAGCAGAGGAGATATCAGCCGCAGAAACTATTGTGCCAGTAGCTAAGCTCTTCATTGCTTCATGACTCCTTGTCGTCTTCATCGCTACTTTCAGCTCCGTGTGTCTCCAACCTTGGAACCAAGAAGAACCCATCACGTACCAGCGGAGAAAACGTCACGTGCTCAGAAGTAGAGTGCTCATTTAACAAATCGTCGTCGCGCAACGGTGCGGTACCACCCATGGCTTCAATTTCTGGCGAACTCAATGGAATATCTTGAAGCGTGTTCATATGCTCCAAAATCGCACCAAGTTCCGCAGCAATGGCCGCAACCTCATGTTCACGTACCGTTAGTCGTGCGAGCCGCGCTATATGCAGCACTTCATCACGTGAAACCAACATTAGTCTTCACCCCGCTCTAACTTTGCTTGCGCTATAACGAGTGTTTTCCGACCAACTTCTTCGTCGTCAAAATCAACGCGTACTTTGGCATCACGACCACTGCCTGTAAGCTCCGCTATAGTACCGTAACCGAACCTATGATGTCGTACTCTTGAGCCCGGAAGAAACGACGGTATATCCTGCGACTCATCTTCTGGCTCCACCCTTGAGCGCGACGCTTTAGAAGAGCTCCACCCCGGAACAACAGCTTTACCAAACTCCGGTTCGTTTCTGCTCCCCCAAGACGCCGATCCGTACTGACCCGACGAGTAGCTGCTTCCCGCACCCGCACCCGCACCTCCACCTCCACCTCCACCGCATCCACGTTGACTGCGTCCACGACCTTCGCTAACTGAACGAGCGGTTTGCGACCGGCGAGCCATCTCTGGTGGAATAGAACGCAGAAACCTAGATGGCATTGAGATCATTAACTCGCCATTGCGCCGACGTTGCGATGCGCAAGTGAGATAGAGCTTGCTCTCAGCGCGAGTAATGCCCACATAAAAGAGGCGCCGTTCCTCCTCTAGTTGCATATGATCTTCGGCAGCACGCGCTAACGGAAAAAGCCCGTCCTCTAAGCCAGAAACAAACACCAACGGGAACTCAAGTCCCTTAGCGTTGTGCATTGTCATCATAGTTACAGCGTCCGCATTTGGATCAAGCTTATCAAGCCCTGTTACAAGAGTAGCCTGCTGAAGAAAGTGGTCTAGTGGTCTAAGACCAACCTCACCACCATCGTCAGCTACGACTTCCGCCGCTCCAGCAATTAACTCACGCACATTATCAATTCTCTCAACTCCCTCCTCACCTTCCGCACGCAACGAGTCAATGAACCGAATTGAGTCTACGATGTCGCGCAAAAGCTCATCTACGGCACTGTCCTCTGCCTGACTACGGAGCCGCACTATGAGAGCTACAAAATCGGTGAGAGACGAGCGCGCAGCGCCACGTAAAACTTCTAACTCATTCGACCGGCCAGCCGCAGCAAGTAGCGGCTCTTTATTGCGCGCCGCGATATCGGCAAGCAATGCAAGTGCAGCATCACCAATGCCGCGTTTCGGCGAACTAACGGCACGCCTAAAAGCCTCATCGTCGGCTGGATTCGCAACAAGTTTGAGATAAGCCATTAGGTCACGAATCTCTCGTCTGTCGTAAAACCGAACTGCTCCGACTAACCGATATAGTATCCCTCGACGCCGAAAGCTGTCTTCAAGCGCACGACTCTGTGCATTTGTTCTGTACAACACAGCGCAATCCCTGCGCTCCCACTTCCCTCTCGTTGTACTGTCAACAACAGTATCTGCAATAAAATCCGCTTCGTCGCGTTCATCGGCGGCTTCTACAACTGTCACGCGCTCGCCAGAACCTCGTGTTGCTCTGAGCGTTTTACCGCGCCTTTCACTGTTCTCAGCGATTACCGAATTGGCAACCGCCAAGATTTCAGGTGTAGAACGATAGTTATCTTCTAGTCGCACGACAGCAGCGCCAGGAAATCCTCGCTCGAACTCAAGAATGTTTCTAATATCTGCACCACGCCATCCGTAAATCGATTGGTCATCATCACCTACGACCATTACGTTCCCATACGCACCGCCCATTATGGACACGAACTTATACTGCGCAGCATTGGTGTCTTGATACTCATCTACTAATACATAGCGAAACCGACGCTGATAGTGCTCTCTTAGCTTCGAGTCTAATTGAAGTGCGCGCACGGGCAGCACTAACAAATCATCAAACGTTACGGCGTTTGCACGCTCAAGCGCACTTTCAAGATCGGCGTACACTCCTGATACAGCCTGCGAAAAAACATCTCGTGCTGTACTCGAATACTCAGCTGCCGAAACAAGTGCGTTCTTCGCATCGGAGATTGCGCCCAGTATAGCCTTGGGAGCCCACTGTTTCGGGTTTATGTTACGGCGCTCCATTACTCTCTTTACAGCAGCAATCGCGTCGTCTTCGTCGTAAATGGTAAAGTTGGCCTCACGCCCTACGATAGGCGCCACCCCTCGTAGAAGTCTCGCACCAAGTGAATGGAACGTACCACACCACATTCCCCGAGGCTCGTAACCCAACATGCGGCCAATTCGGTCGCGCATTTCGCCGGCTGCTTTGTTGGTGAAAGTGACCGCAAGAATTTCATGCGGCGCTACACCGCACTCACTAATTAACCGCGCAATACGTGTAGTAAGCACGCGCGTTTTGCCTGATCCAGCACCAGCAAGCACAAGGATTGGACCTTCGTTGTGCATAACCGCTTCGTGCTGTGCGCCATTCAAGCCGCGCAGCAACGCCTTTACATCCGGCAATGTATCCCGCGCTATATCCGGCGAGCGCTTAGCAACTGCTCCTTGTTCTGTCCATCTTGTCGTCATCCATTCAAGATAACGTCAAATGCTGCTCCACGTTCAGTATCTGCAAGCAACAATTTGCCGTTGTGATTCTCCTCGACAATACGTCGCGCTAGCGAAAGACCTATCCCCCATCCCCGCTCTTTGGTACTAAAGCCAGCGTCGAAGATTCGACGACGCAACGCACGTGGAATCCCGGGGCCATTGTCGACGACGCGAATGCGCGCGCCCTGCTCTACTCCGGTCGCGACCTCTATTCGTACCTCACCATTAGATCCGGCCAATGCATCGATGGCATTCTTCACAAGTACTTCGAGAACCCACTCCAACAGAACCGCGTCGCCTCGTACGGTTACAGCTTCGTTTGGATGTTCACTAATAACCTTGACCTGCTTCGCCAATGTTGGCGCACGTGCTGCAAAATAGGCGGCCAGCCTGTCAGCGAGTATGTTGCAATCGACGACTTCGTCGCGCGGTGGACGGCCGATTCGCTCAAAGCGATGCGAGACTCGCTCCAAACGCACGAGGTCTTGCTGCATTGATGAAACCGCTTTACGCGAACGCGGCGTATCTGCGCTCTCCTCTAACAACTCCACCCATCCGGTGAGCGACGAAAGTGGTGTACCAAGTTGATGTGCTGCTTCACGCGCCATTCCTGCCCATACCTTCTCACGCTCTGCACGTCCACGTTCAGCAAGAGCGTACGTTCCGATAAGCAGTAAAAGTCCTATACCCGCCGCTTGCAAAAGCGGAATGATACGAAGCCCTTCTACAATTGCCGTATCTCCGTAATGGATTCCTCCCAATCCGGGTTCCGTAATGGGAGGATTTCTTTCATCAAGTTTCCTAACGTACTCCAGCATGCGCGGGTCATCGAATGCCGCCGAAAACGGGAGATTCGCGGTGTCAGCAACCTGCCCAAGATTGTCTGTCAATACGAGCGGGACACCAGAGTTTTTTACATGTCCGGCGAGTTCTAGAAGCGCCAGCGTACGATCTTCTGGAACTGCGCTGGTATCTAGTAGTGCTTGATAAATGCGCGAATACATGCGCACTTGGGTTGCTGCGGCGCTTCGTAGCTCGGTAACCACTTGCTGAGTGTACAAAACGTACCAGCCCAGAAGCACTAAGACACCACACACCACCACAAAAACAGACCAGCGGCGCCTACGCATTCGACCGCTGATTTGTTGTTGTGTAGTTCATACGGATACTACCGAAGTCGATCGCTACCCATATAGCTGTGTAACGCTTTGGGTAACAAGATTGAACCGTCCGGCTGCTGCCCATGTTCAAGCAACGCCGCAATGATGCGCGAAAAAGCAAGCGCAGAACCGTTTAGTGTGTGTACAAACTGTGGCTTATCGCCCGCTGCGGAACGGTATCTAATGTTTGCACGCCGAGCCTGGAAATCGTTAAACACGCTGCAACTCGACACCTCCAACCACTTCCCTACACCGGGTGCAAAAACCTCTAAGTCGTATGTCTTAGCACTCGCAAAACCGGTATCGCCTGCCGCAAGTAAAAGCACACGGTACGGAAGCTCCAACCTCTGAAGTATCACTTCTGCATGCGAAGTAAGCTTCTCTAGCTCTTGAACAGAATCTTCAGCTTTCGAAAAGCGCACAAGTTCAACCTTATCGAACTCGTGAACCCTTAAAAGCCCGCGAGTATCTTTGCCTGCAGATCCTGCTTCGCGGCGAAAGCAAGCACTGAATGCACAAAGTGCACGCGGCAAGTCAGCAGCGTCTAATATCTCATCACGAAACAAATTCGTGACCGGCACTTCTGCGGTTGGGATAAGGAACATGTCCTCTTCACTTAGCGCATACATGTCGTCTTCAAACTTTGGCAACTGCGCAGTTCCGGTCATTGTCGCTCTGTTCACCACCAAAGGCACCCATGTTTCTTCGTAGCCATGCTCGGTGGTGTGAATATCGAGCATCATGTTCATGAGAGCGCGAACTAGGCGTGCACCGGATTTCCGATAAACGATAAACCCCGATCCGCTTATTTTAGCACCACGGGGCAAATCAATTACGCCTAACTCTTCGCCGACCTCCCAATGGGGCCGAACAGTGCCGTCATGCGCGCGGGGCGCGCCCCACGAACGCACTACCGTGTTGGATTCTTCTCCACCAGCCGGCACCTCGTCGCGCGTTATGTTGGGCAGCTCATAAAGCAACTGCCCCACTTCCGCCTCGACTTCATTCTTCCGCGCTTCAAGCGACGCGATTTGCTCACCAACAGCGCGCCCCTGCGCTATTAAACCAGCTGCGTCCTCTCCAGATTTGCGTAACCGAGCAACCTCTTGGCTTATCTTGTTGCGCTCCGCCTGCTTCGATTCAAGTTCGGTAATCGCAACTCTACGCTCACGCTCAAGTGTTTCGGCGCGGTCAAGCAACGGCGCTAATTCGTCTGTTTTTCCTCTGCGTGCCATCCCCTCGCGCAAATTGTCGAGTTGATCGCGCAACATCCGTATATCGTGCATGTAAACTCAGTTGGTTGGAAGGCCGACCACCAAACCACGGAAGCCGCAATTACGATTTACAATGGTGCGAAACGCGATACGACGTTCTGCTGTTATAACCGTGTCCAAGGCTATCTTGGCATAGTACGGATTGCCAAACGGGCAGCCGGAATTGTAAAGCTGTACTACAAACGTATCGCCGGCCCGACCGGTCATTACTGAGTCGTAGACATAATTTCGATCTGGCGCACGAGTAAGCTCGTCGAAATTCACCGGAGACTGCTGAAGTCCTACTGTTGGGGCCGCTGCCGCTGGAACCAGAACCGCCTTCGAAGCCGGAATGAGCGACACCTTGCCGTCGGGCTCAATGTCGAACGCTAGCTCGAAGTTTAAGTTACCGTTCGTGAGCTGCTGCGGACGCACCAATGTCTCGGTCACAAAGTAGTAACCAGCTGGAAGGCCCGGCGCAGTGCCCGACATGGCAAACGCCGAGTAGCTGCGTTCCACGTTTAAAGTAGTGGCAATTCCGGTGACAGAATCGTCATTGCTACAGCCCGTTGCCAACAACGGCAAAAAGATGAGAGATAAGGCTAACTGCTGCCATCGCTCAAGCATGGCACGCGGTGTGTAGGTACTGGCAGAACGACTGGTCGCTGGCAAAACAGGCTCGGCGGAAGTCTATAAATACCGGCCTAGCGGAGCCTATCAGCTCCAAGTGCCGGATCAGGACGAAAACAAGAGTGATCAGGTTACAGTTTAACTCGTGCGATGGCAAGCGGTTCCATCGCTTGACTTCAGCCAACCATAGGGCAAAGGTAAGCCATGGCTACCATTCGTGATCTTGTAAGCGCCCTCCGGCGTCGCGACGGCGTTCAGGCCGCCATTATTCTTGGCAGGGATGGCCTGCTAATAGATGGTGCCACGGACAGTGCTTTCGACGCTGAAGGGCTCGCAGCACACGCACCTCCTCTCGTAACCGCAGCAATCGAGCTAGGGCATGCGTCTCAGCGCGGAGAACTCGGGCTGGTTGTCATGGAGTACGCCGGCGGCGTAGCCGTTGCAGCTTCGGTGTCTCAAGATGCGCTGCTTCTGGTGCTGTGCTCACCAAACGCCAACTTGGCGGCACTTCTGTACGATTTGAGACGTCACCGCGCTAACATCGCCGCGCTTGTATGATTTGTTCGGATACTCTGTGAAAGTTCACCACGTTTTGGTCGTAGATGATGAGCCGCATATTTCTCGGATCATCCGCACGCGTCTTGAACAAGGCCCGTTTCACGTTACCGTCGCAGAGAACGGCCCAGACGCACTCGAAGCCGTCAAGTCGATTCCTGATTTGGGGCTCGTAATACTCGATCTCATGCTGCCAGGTATGAGTGGGCTCGACGTCTTACAGAAGTTACGATCGACAGAGCGGTGGAAGGAACTGCCTTGCATAGTACTAACGGCTGCAGGGCAAGATTCGCATTACAAAACAGCACTCGAGTTGGGTGCGACTGAGTTCATGACTAAGCCCTTCAGTCCGCGCCGCTTGCTAGCTCGAGCACTGACTCTTTCGGGCGAAACATCATCCATTACACCCGAGACATCGGACGCAACGTGATACGCTGGAACGTAATTCTTGCAGGTGGAGTAGGCTCACGCTTTTGGCCGCTATCTACGCCGGCTCAACCTAAGCAATTGTTACCACTCGTTGGCGCAGAACCAATGTTGGTGGAAACAATGCAACGGTTAGAACCACTAGCGCCTGCTGAACGAACGTTGGTATTAACCAATGCATCATTGCGAGATCGCGTTCTGGAGTTACTTCCAAACATCCCTAGCGCGAACATTATCGCCGAACCCCGACCTGCCGGTACATGCGCCGCGATAGCGTGGGCAGCGAACGTTATTGCGCTACGATCTGGCGATGACGCCGTTATGACTTGTGTGCACGCCGACTGGGCCATTGGCAATGCAACTCAATTTCGCGAAACACTTGCGCATGCAGCGGCCGTTGCCGCAAGCGAACGCGCACTAGTTACAGTTGGTATTGTACCCGACCGCCCCGATACAGGATTCGGCTATATTCAACCCGGCGAGTCTCTTACCGGCGATGTACGTAAGGTGGCGCGCTTTGTCGAAAAACCGAACGCCGAGCGAGCACTTGCTATGGTCACCGATGGATACCTCTGGAACTCTGGAATATTTGCTTGGCGCGTAGGCGACTTAATTTCAGAGATTCGAGAGCTTACGCCTGAAGTATGGCCTGCGCTCGAAGCGCACAGAAATAGCGCAGAGCAGTTTTTTGCATCGGTGCAGTCGATTGCTATTGATGTTGGCGTGTTAGAGCGCAGCGGCAAAGTTCTAGTCATTCCAGGATCGTTTGGTTGGGACGATGTTGGAACTTGGGCCGCGCTACACAGAGTAAGATCGCACGACCCTAACGGCAACGCAGTTCATGGTACAGTCCACGCACTGAATTCGCACCGCAACGTTGTACACACCGACGGCGACGCTGTCGTTTTGTATGGGGTTGACGACCTCGTTGTTGTAAGCCGCGACGGTCTCACGATGGTAACCACTCGTGAACGAGCAGCGGACTTGAAGGTTCTTTTAGACTCACTCCCACCGGAACTGCGCGATCTGTGAGCACCAATCCGAGGCTGATATTCTTTGACGATTCCAAGGCACGCACATTCGAGCCGTTTGCAACATCACGCCCGTTGTGCGAGATGCGAGCAGGAGCGGTTACTGTGCGCGAAAGATGGTGCTTTCTTTTGGGGAGCAGCGACTGCGGCTTTATATCGTCGCACTGGCTTGCGGCTTTTCGTGAAGGTCAGTCCGCGAAAAGCCTATTAGAGGGTGACATTGTTAAGGCCGGAGATTGGCTTATTAATAGCCGCGCGCTCCCTGCACTCTCACAGCGAAACAATCAGGAGCTTTTAACGAGCGCCACAAGTGTCATTGTGCTAAACGGAACTATAGCGGCAGTTAAGGTAACCCAGGATACTCCAGTCGCTGCTATAGAGGACATAACAATTGATGCCACTGCAACGCGCTCGTCTGCTACCAACTTATCGTTAAATGGGACATGGCTTAACAATGTATGGGACTTAATTGGCCAACTCGACGTGCTGTTAAACGACGATATTGAAGCGATCGCTACAAACGGCACGTTCAAACGTCTAACAAGCGCACCTAGTGATCAGTTACATATTATAGGCGGCCATGCAGTTTATGTTGAAGACGGCGCAGTTGTTGAGCCTATGGTTGTAATCGACACATCTGCTGGATCAGTTATGCTACGCAAGGGCGCACGCATACAGGCATTTACTCGAGTTGTTGGTCCTTGCTACATTGGCGAACACAGTTCAGTAATGGGAGACAAAATAGCGAACTGCTCGATTGGGCCAGTGTGTCGGGTTCATGGCGAGGTATCCACGTCCATCTTTTTTGGGTACTCCAACAAAGGTCACGATGGCTTTGTTGGCCACTCTGTTGTAGGACGATGGGTCAATCTTGGCGCCGGTACTATTACTAGCAATCTTAAGAACACATATGGTTCAGTTGCTCTTTGGACTCCACAAGGCGTCGTTAATACAGGACTACAGTTTCTGGGAACACTATTTGGTGATCACGCAAAAACGGGTATTGGTCTTCGCCTAACCACAGGTTGTGTTCTTGGTGCTGGATCGAATGTTTACGATGCCATGCCTCCTAAGTACGTCCCGCCGTTCTCATGGGGCGGATCGGCTAGTACGCAGTTAAGTGGCGTTTCGTACGAACGCTTTGAACATGACCGTTTCGTTAGGACGGCGGAGCGCATGATGAGCAGACGTGGCATAGAGGCAGACAGCGGCACACGCGAGTATCTTTCAACAATGCACAAGCACGCCACTTCTTAATTCGTTAAAGGCTCCAGCAATGGTACGCGTAACGAATTACAGCCACAAAAGAGCAACTATCAGCGCGCTAGAATGCTGCGTGTTGTAATTTTAGGAAGTGGAAGTAGCGGTAACTCGTTGTTAATAGACAACGGGGAAACCCGAGTGCTTATAGATGCAGGATTAAGCTGCCGAGTTATTAAGAGTCGCCTGCACTCTGTTGGATACTCCATCGATTCTCTTTCTGCCATCGTTCTCACACACGAGCATTCTGATCACGCTCGCGGTGCCTTCTTGGCCGTAAAGCAGTGGGGTTTGCCGCTGTACGCAAACGCCGGAACTGGAGACGCGATACTTGAACAGGCCAAGCAGCAGGCTGCAGATGAGTTGAGCGTAAGCGACACAGAGCCAGCTATTAGCAGCTATGAACTGCTTAGCTACGGTGGCAACGACATTGGGCAGTTAGAGATTACGCCATTCAAGGTAAGTCATGATGCTGCCGAGCCTGTTGCGTTCACAGTAGAAGATCGAATTAGCGGCACACGAATAGGAATTGCTGCAGACCTTGGTTTCGTGCATCAAGAGCTTTCCGCTGCATTTAGTTCGCTCGACATGTTAATGGTAGAAGCGAACCATGATACAGAGCTACTACGCAACGGACCGTACCCCCTTGCGTTAAAGCGACGTATCGCATCGCGCCAAGGTCACCTATCTAACGAAGCGGCAGGAGCATTTGCGGCTTCTGTGGTACACCGAGAGCTTAAGCAAGTTGTGTTGCTACATCTAAGTAGAACCAACAATCGCCCTGAGCTGGCGGCGAAAACAGTTCACGCTGTACTATCGTCGAGAGGGTGGAAAGGACAGCCAGAGGTTGCGAATCGCAGTTCATTAACCGGCCCAATTGCAGTATTCTCAGGGAGCTCATTGCGATCAAAAGCGGCAGTTCAGCTTCAACTTTCGCTTTAAAAGACTGTATTGTGGCACAATGCCACAGCTTGCCCAGCTATACAGGGGCTTTTGTGGAATTTTGCGATGTTGATACCACTGTTTTGAACGGCGAATCTGCACACTTGCGCGAACTGCGCACTTAATCGCAGTCGCGCGCGCCAGCGATAACAATCGCAAGGACGCGCCGGGCAAGCAGAACGTATGCGCCCTCCCTCAAAACACCGGTACTGATGAAGACGAACTCGATGTTCGCCTATCCGAAGCAAGACGTAATGGCCGGAACCGTTGTCTTTCTGGTCGCACTTCCACTCTGTCTCGGCATAGCCATAGCATGCGGAGTTCCACCTATATCTGGACTTATCGCCGGAATAGCGGGTGGACTCATTGTACCTTGGATCTCTCGCTCGCCGCTTTCTGTAACCGGACCCGCAGCGGGGTTAACAGCGATTGTTCTCACTGAAGTAGCGCGATTAGGAAGCCTAGAAGCGTTCCTTACAGCGGTGCTTCTTGCGGGAGTTCTGCAAATTGCGTTTGGTTTACTACGAACTGGACGCTTCTCTGCGCTGGTTCCGTCGTCCGTTATTAAGGGAATGCTAGCGGCGATTGGTATTCTCATCGTTTGGAAGCAGATTCCAGTTGCGGTTGGAGTCGATGGTGGACTGACAGACATTGCCGGCAATATGCACATAGGGGCAATTATTATTGCAGCCATATCCCTTTTGCTACTTTACGGCATAAAGTTCACCCCGATTGGCAAAATTACCTTCTTACCGCCTGCACTTCTTGTGGTGGTACTATCAAGCGTTGTAGCCGCCCTGCTTAAGTCCAGCGGCAATCTGGCACTAACGGCGTCGCAATACGTTCAGGTACCACTAGGTGGATTCGCAGAGCTCGCAGGGGCGCTACCACGTCCCGACCTATCCGTTATTGCACAACCTGCAGTGTGGATGGCGGCAGTAACAATAGCAATTGTCGCGAGCATCGAAACACTACTCTCTGTGCAAGCTGTCGACCGTATTGATCCTCTAAAGCGCACAAGTCCTCCTGATAGAGAACTACTCGCACAAGGCTCCGCCAATGTTGTATCCGGGCTCTTTGGCGGGCTTCCAGTAACGGCCGTTATAGTACGTAGCGGCGCTAACGTCGCAGCAGGAGGACGCGAACGATTGTCAGCACTTTTTCATGGAGTGCTACTTATCGTTGCAGTCATATTTGCCGGCAACCTGCTCAACATGATTCCGCTCGCTGCGCTTGCTGCCGTGCTGATTCAAGTTGGACTTAACCTTTGTAAGCCAGCGCTATTCACGCAGCAGTACAAGTTAGGTGCAACACAGTACCTTCCGTTTGCAATAACTATCGTAGCGGTCTTGGGGCTCGACCTTTTACGTGGCGTTATTGTCGGAATTATCTCTGGCGTAGTATTTGTGCTTTACCAGAACGCACGAGGTGCCGTTACCACCGCTCGCGACAGCGATGGTGCCATTACAGTGCGCTTCCGCAGAGACGGTACTTTTGTCTCTAAGCCAGGCATTGTCTCCACACTTCAGTCTATCCCCGAAGGAGAACATGTCGTAATTGATGGCACTGGTGAGTACATCGACCACGACGTAAAAGAAGTACTAGCAACATTCGTCGATGAAGCCCCGCGTCGTCGTATATCAGTTTCAGTGCGCGGTGTAGAGCTTCCCGCCACCGTTGGGTCAGGTCACTAGTGCATCATAGCACGCACTCCGAGACCAATCCAATCGCCCGCGCGCTCGCCTTTGCTGCGGGCGTGCTTCCCGACCAAGGGCCCATCGGAGTCTTTGTTCACCACAACACTCTTCATGCGTTACAGCATCTTCCCTTTCACGAAGCGGTACAGAAAGGTGCTAAAATAAAGAGTGCCGCGCCATACTTGTCGTCTGACGAGTTCCGATCGGCGTTTAGTCGTGGTCGTATCCACAGCGAAGACGTTGATGCAGCTATCGGCGATGAGCTTGAGAGAAGTGGTGAAGAAAACTCTGACATAATTACAGGGCTTAACAAGGCTTCACTGTGGCGCACTCTTATGGTGTCGCCATTAGATACCACAGATGTGAATGGCCTTAAGTATGTCATTAAGCATGGGCAGTCGCCGGTGTGTTCGGACCTTTCGCGTTGGGAGGCAGCAGTCAATCGCATTGGACAGAGAAGCAAGATGCCTCCGTGTGAAACAGTTCAACACGTTAGACATCGCGATGTCTTGTTTGAACTAGACGCCGGAGATCCAGACTTAATTGTCCATCCTGAACTAACGCGCCTTTGCTCGGGATTTCTCGACCAAGGACAGGCTCAGCGTGCGCTTCCAGGAAGAGCTGCTGGCTTCTTGCAGTCAGTCGCACAGTTGTACCTCAATGGCAGTTCCGAGCCTCGCGGTTGCCGCGGCGTAGCGAACGACCTTCGAGAAGTCGCGGCTAACAAACTCACTGCGCATGCCGTTATCGAGCAAACGCTAGAAGACCTCGGCGTTAAGGAAGGCGACAAGGAGAGCTACATTTTGGCCACTGCGCTCGCCCTTCCAGGGTGGGCCGGGATGTTCTCCAGATTGGAACGTCATCCAGAGGAACAGCACGCACATGCGCCAGCAAAGCTTGAGGACTTCATTGCTGTTCGTTTGCTGTTCGACTCGCGAGCGATTCGGAATCTGTGTGACCATGCATCTCTCCCTATAGACTGGAGCGAGCTTGTAAAGCATACTCCGCAAGCTACTGAGCGCGACCCCATGCTTGATGCGCTATTGCTTTGGGGAATTACAGCCAACGCCAACATTGAAACAGCAGCAATCGCTGCTATCAGTGACGAACAGTTGCAGCAACTATGGAACGAATGCTGCACCTTTCCTGATGTGAGAAGGCGAAAAGTGTGGCAGGAGGCGTACGAACGTCAGTACAGAAGACAGACATTAGATGCACTCGCTGTACGACGTAGTCACGGGCTACATACATTTACCAAACGTCGACTTGCGCAGATTGTCTTCTGCATCGATGAACGCGAAGAGTCTATACGCAGGGCAATCGAAGAAGAAGGTTCAGATTTCGAGACGTTTGGTGTAGCAGGCTTCTTTGGTGTTGCCATCGATTATCAGGGATTGTACGACCGACACCCTGCGGCACACTGCCCTGTCGTTGTTACACCATCACATGAAGTACACGAGCAAGCTCATCCCAATGAGAAGATCCAGCACGACAAGCGCGTTCAAGTGCGTGAACGTTTGCACCGAATTGAGCGAATGGCGTGGCGTAGTTCGCGAACACTTTCCGGTGGAATTGGCGCGTCTCTCTTGCTCGGCCCTTTAGCAGGCGCGACTGCGGCAAGCAGGATTGTAGCGCCGAGACAATCGCTAGCGCTGCGCGAACAGCTAGGAGGGCGTGTTGCTCGTCGTCCTAAAACAGTGCTGTCATCGCTTCGAGACAATGATGAATCGCGTTCTACGCGTGGAAAGCACGTCGGGTTTTCTATTGAGGAGTCTGCTGAAAGGGTTGCCGGATTGCTTCGTAGCATCGGACTCACGCAAGACTTCGCATCGGTTGTGATTGTTTTAGGCCACGGATCTACTAGCCTCAATAACCCACACGAGTCGGCTCACGATTGCGGTGCATGCGGCGGTCGCAGAGGTGGAGCCAATGCGCGTTTGTTTGCAGAACTAGCGAATAGAGCTGACATTCGTGCATTGCTTACTAATCACGGCATTGTCGTACCAACTGACACCGTATTTGTTGGAGGCTTACATGATACTGCCGACGACAAGGTAACGTTATACGACACTGATGCTGTTCCAAGTAGCCTTTCTAGAGAGTTCGCAGATACATGCGCTATGCTTGAACGCGCTCGTAGAGAGAGTGCTCGTGAACGCGCTCGCAGGTTTGAGGCAGCTAAGAAAGGATTGTCGCCACAGCAGGCGCTGATCCACGTAGAGGAACGTGCTTCGCACCTTGCGCAACCACGCCCTGAGTACGGTCACTGTACAAACGCTATCGCAGTAGTTGGACGGCGTGCTCTTACGCGTGGACTGCATCTCGATCGACGAGCCTTTCTTGTTAGTTACGATCCATCTATCGACGGTGACTACTCGATTATTGAGAGGATCCTTACAGCAGTTGGCCCCGTCGGTGCCGGGATAAGCCTAGAGTACTTTTTCTCGTCGGTAGACAACGAACGCTACGGTTGCGGCACCAAGTTGCCACACAACGTAACGGCATTACTTGGCGTCATGAACGGACATCAGGGCGATTTACGAACTGGACTACCGCTGCAAATGGTTGAGCTTCATGAGCCCATGCGATTGTTGCTCATTGTTGAGGCCACAACTGATGCCCTACTCCACGTCGCAGGTCGACAGGCGGAAGTAAAAGAACTAGTGGTAAACGAATGGGTTCAGCTCGTATCAGTTCATCCGGTCACAGGTGACATGCAAGTCTTCCAGAATGGGACATTTGTTCCCTACGCGTCTTCCTTAGCAACTCTCCCCGAAGTTAGCCGCTCATTTGATTGGCACGGGAACAGCAGCGAGTTTGTCTCACCTGCGCTGATTAACGCTGCAACCAGCGTTCATGCTTGATCTTGCATACGCATCGATAGTACTAACAGCGGCCTTTCCCTTTGCAGCAGCTATCGCAACAGGCGGTTTGGCACTTCTTCAGGACAAGAGACTTCCTGAAAGCGTAGTACGTGCAGTCAGTAACTTGGGGCTAATCGGCTCCTTCCTAGCGTCGCTCACGGTAATGCTGGCGTGGAGCGGAGCGTTTGGAACGCGTTTGATAGGAACAGTTGATTACGGAAGTTGGTTACAACTTGGTAGCTACCGGATACCAGCTGTCGCACACATTGATCTGACAGCCGTAGTACTGTCGTTATTGGGAGCGGTACTAACATGGCTAGTGTGCCGCTTCTCTTATACCTATTTGCATCGTGAGCCCGGCTTTGCAAGGTTCTTTATACTGCTAATGATGTTTGCGAGCGGACTGCAGCTCATAGCATTTGCTGGAGCGCTAGATCTGTTCTTTGCAGGCTGGGAACTTCTCGGCATTTCGTCGGCATTTTTTATCGGATTCTTTCACGAGCGTGATGAGCCAGTGCGCTCATCTGTACGTGCGTTTACAACCTATCGGCTTTGCGATGCGGGCTTTCTGATTGCGTTGGTTTCGGTTCATGAGTTGCTGGGGAGCACAACTTTTGAGGCTTTGGATAGTGCGAACACGCTCCCCATGTGGGAAGTGAGCATTATTGCCCTGCTCTTCCTACTGGCGGCTATGGGTAAGTCTGCCATGCTTCCCTTCTCTGGATGGTTGCCAAGGGCAATGGAAGGACCAACCCCATCGAGCGCTCTTTTCTATGGAGCGCTATCAATTCACATGGGATTGTTTCTGCTTCTTCGCATTTGGTCGTTGTTTGAAGTATCGATACCGGTGCGCGCACTAGCAGTTGTGATTGGCGTTGCAACTGCTGTATACGGCGCCGCTGTTGCGAAGGTTCACACCGACGCTAAAGGTGCGCTAGCACACGCCACCCTGTCCCAAGTTGGAATAATCCTCGCAGAAATTGCTATGGGATTCACGACTTTAGCGGTGATTCATATAGCTGGACATGCGATGCTAAGACTATTCCAGTACCTACGCGCGCCAAACACCATTCATGACGCTCACCGGCTTGGGTACGGAGCAAGCCATAGCCACGAAGAGAACTTGAACGAGCCGTCAGATTTTGAACGAAAAAGCTATCTTAGCGCTCTGCATAGATTGCGTATAGAAGATGCACTCGACGCGGCTGTAGCACCCGTCATTTCTTTTGCACGCGTACTGAACCGTGTAGAGACTGGTTTGAGAAAAGTAGCATCCGTTGGTGAACGCTAGTTATGTCTGAACATTCGTTTCCACTTATCGGAGTTTGGCTAGCTTCAACAATGGTGTTGTGGATGCCGGTGGCTGCCGGTCACACAACGCATTACAAACACAACACACTCCTCATAACGCTACTCGGCTTTGCTTCAGTTGCAGCGCCATCCGCACCATTATCGCTCATCGCGCTAGCATTGCTGACATTCGTGCATGCATACAGTGCGCGTGAATCATCGACAACGGCGGCGTTGTACCTTTCGTTATCGGGGATTGCCACGATTGCATGCGCGGTCGGCGTAGCATTTGGCATCGTTTCTCTTGCGTTCGGTGCTTCATGCATAGCAATTGCATTGCGCGTTGGACTAGCTCCTTTCCATGCAGGTGTTGCAAGTATATGTGAGAAGAACGTCTCTTTACAGTCGCAACAAGCTGCAACATCCGTACTGCTAGTATTTGCGCACCTGCGTTTCATCGATCACAGCGCGCTAGCTCATAACATCGCGTCAGTTTTGGTAGGCATTGGCGCCGTCCTTACACTGCTTCCAGCGCTAATGGCGCTTGTTCAGAGAGACCTGCGTGGTTTCTTCCGTTCGGCGACGGTAATGCATGGTGGCATGGTATTCGCTGGGTTAGGTGCAGCAGGGCGCGGCCACATGGCCGCGGCACTCCTTATCGCCATTACAACAGCTGCAGCCATGACTGGGTTAGGTATGATGGTTCACGCACTAGAGGAACGAGTAGGCTCTGTTCTGTTGCGAGCGACTGGTGGAGGAGGAGGTGGTGGTGGTCGTGTTCACAATTTCCCTAGGCTTGCCGCAGCGTTTGTAATATTTGCGGGTGCGGGAGTTGCTATGCCGGGAACAGTTGGTTTTATCGCCGACGATTTACTTCTTCATGCACTTTGGGAAGAGAGCGTTTGGGGCACGGCGACAGTAATTCTTGGGAGTGCCACGTTAGCAGTCGCTGCGCTCAAATGCTATGCGACCATATTTTCAGGAGCTCGACGTGAAGCGATCGCACCCGACCTTCTACCTCGTGAGCGGTACACTGTTGTCGTACTGATCATGGTTCTCGTGTGGATGGGTGTTATGCCCGGTGTTCTCTTGTCACCTGCAGACCAACTGTTGCAAACAGCTGCGCCGGTATTTCTGTTTAATTGATGGAAATTGGTAGTTGTAGTTTCACGCGACTTTCTTGCGCTGCGCCATAAAGGTGTTTAGCGCGTTAACAGGAATACACCTGATAGAGGGAACAACCGAGTGAAAACGTACCTCGAGATTTTCCAGAACAACCAGCGGTGGGCAAATAGTATCTTGAACACCGATCCTGAGTACTTCGCTAGACACGTCGCGGGACAGGCACCGAACTTTCTGTTTATCGGTTGCTGCGACTCGCGTGTCCCGCTTGAGCTACTTACTGGCGCCAAGCCTGGTGAAGTATTCACGCACCGTAACATCGCCAATCAGGTTCACCTAAACGACCTAAGTGTTCTTTCAGTATTGGAGTACGCTATAAACGTACTTGATGTTAAGCACGTTATTGTTTGCGGCCACTACAACTGTGGCGGCGTACTTGCTGCTATGGATAAACCCAAGCATGGTATCGTGGACAATTGGCTGCAAGTTGTACGCGACATTCATTTTCGTCATCGTGACGAGATCGATCATTTGGCGACGCAGGCCGAACAAGCGCGTAGACTTGTTGAACTAAACGTACTTGAGCAGGTGTTTAACTTGTCACGTACGCCAACGGTGCAGCACGCATGGGAGCGTGGAGCGCGCCCAGTTCTTCATGGTGTTGTATATGACGTTCGTGATGGTTTGTTAAAGGAGTTGGTTTCGAACGTTGATGGTGAGGCGCACGCGCTTGAGCTTCGCGGTGTCGTTAACAGTGAAAACGCCGCAGTACCCGGCTCATTACACGCATCGTAACACATAAAAAGGGCGCCCTATGAGGGCGCCCTTTTTACTACTTGAGACTAACGGCTTAGTACATGCCGCCCATGCCGCCGCCCGGGCCAGCCGGCGCAGCAGGTTTGTCTTCCTTCTTCTCGACGATAAGGGCTTCCGTCGTTAACAACAGACCCGCGATTGAAGCGGCGTTCTGAAGAGCGGTACGGGTTACCTTCGTCGGGTCGATTACACCGGCCTGAACGAGATCTTCGTATACGTCCGTAAGAGCGTTGTAACCGAAGTTCTTTTCCTTAGCCGTGCGAATCTTCTCGACAACGATCGAGCCTTCGCCACCTGCGTTCTGAACAATCATACGCAGCGGTTCTTCGATTGCACGACGTACGATATCGACACCAATCTGCTCATCACGCTCAGCGACCTTGACGTCCTTAAGAGCATGCTGAGCACGGATAAGTGCAACACCGCCGCCAGGAACGATGCCCTCTTCGACAGCTGCACGCGTTGCGTGTAGCGCGTCTTCGACTCGAGCCTTCTTTTCCTTCATCTCAGCTTCGGTTGCAGCGCCTACGTTAATGACGGCGACACCACCAGCAAGCTTAGCAAGGCGTTCCTGAAGCTTCTCACGATCGTAATCGGACGTGCTCTTTTCGATGGCTGCACGAATTTCCTTCACGCGGCCTTCGATATCCTTCTGCTCACCAGCACCGTCAATGATGGTGGTGTTGTCCTTGTCTACGACAATACGCTTAGCCGAACCCAAGTCGGTAAGAACAGCGTTCTCGAGCTTGAACCCAACTTCGTCGGAGATGACCTGTCCCTTCGTGAGCGTTGCGATATCCTGCAACATGGCCTTACGACGATCGCCGAAGCCAGGAGCCTTAACTGCGCAAATGCGCAACGTGCCACGCAGCTTGTTTACAACAAGCGTTGCGAGCGCTTCGCCTTCTACATCTTCTGCGATGATAAGAAGTGGCTTGCCTAACTGAGCAACCTTCTCAAGCACAGGAAGAAGATCTTTCATAGCGCTGATCTTCTTGTCGTGAATGAGAATTAGCGCGTTCTCAAGAACGGCTTCCATCTTCTCTGGATCGGTCACGAAGTAAGGCGACAGATAACCACGATCGAACTGCATACCGTCGACAGTTTCGAGAGTGGTTTCAAGTCCCTTCGCTTCTTCAACGGTGATAACACCGTCTTTACCAACCTTCTCCATTGCTTCGGCAATGAGGTTACCAATTTCGGGATCATTGTTGGCCGAAATTGAACCCACCTGCGCGATCTCCTTCTTTCCGCTGGTCGGAACTGAGATTTTGCGAAGCTCTTCTACGATGCCGCCAACTGCCTTCTCAATGCCGCGCTTAAGCGCCATTGGATTGGAACCAGCGGTAACGTTCTTAAGACCTTCACGGAAAATCGCTTGCGCAAGAACAGTGGCTGTCGTCGTACCGTCGCCAGCGAGATCGGATGTCTTGGTCGCTACTTCCTTGACCATCTGAGCACCCATGTTCTCGATCGGGTCGTTCAGTTCGATTTCCTTAGCAACGGTGACACCGTCTTTCGTGACGGTAGGAGCACCAAACTTCTTGTCGATCACGACGTTGCGACCCTTCGGGCCAAGCGTGACCTTAACTGCTTCTGCCAACTGATCGACGCCGCGCTTCAGTGCAGCACGAGCATCGATATTAAAATGGAGTTCTTTAGCTGCCATCGTTGTTCATCTCTGCGGTTAAAGGGACGACTTAGTTCATCACCGCGAGTACATCTGACTCGCGAAGAATGAGCAGTGTCTCGCCATCGATAGTGACTTCAGTGCCACTGTACTTACCGTAAAGCACCTTGTCACCGACTTTCACGTCCATCGGAATGCGCTGATCCTTCTCGTAACGACCCGGGCCTACAGCAACCACTGAACCCTGCTGTGGCTTCTCTTTGGCGGTATCCGGGATATAGAGCCCACCGCGCATCTGTTCCGCTTCTTCAAGCGGCTTTACGACGACGCGATCAGCGAGCGGCGCTACTTTCGCGGCACTCTGAGCCATGTCTGGTGATCTCCTAGGATGTTTCAGGGAAACGGTTTCAATTAGCACGCCCTCAGGTTGTAGAGCGCGAATTATTAGCACTCTATGACGGTGAGTGCTAACCCATGATTCTACCACTTTTCATGCAAACAGTCAATGCTCTTTCTATCCCCAACGTTACCGTAGGAATGCGAATCTATAACCTTAATTCACAACAACTTACAGGCAACTACCTCAACCTTCTAACACCAAAGAGCCGCTGCGAATCTCCTCAATACTCCCTGAAGCCATTTCAACCAGCAATGCGCCCCGAGGAGTTACTCCACTAACCCTACCAGACACCGGGAGCACAACCCGCTTCCCTAGCGCCATATCGCGGTCGTTCCACTCAGAAAGCTCCTCGTCGCTTAGGCTTCCTCGTGTTAAAGCAGCCTCTCTAAGTGCTGGAACCAAACTCATAAGCAGCTCAAAACGTTTGGCCAATCTTGCGTCCACTCCACCCGCCGCTGTAGCCGCACCGTCGGTCGCATCACTACTCACTCCACCAAGTGCGCCTGCCGTATTAAAGGCGATCGGGCGCTCAAGATTAATACCGACACCTATCGCAACCCACTCCGGGTAACCCTCGCGCCAACGGGCCTCTACCAAAACACCTGCCACCTTCTCGCCGTTCCTAAACACATCATTGGGCCACTTTAAAGAGAAACGCGACTCCGTGTCGTGTTTCTCTAGCACCTTCGCTATTGCGACTCCTATACGCAACGACAGGACCTCTACACCAGCCAGCGCATCGGGCGACGCAAAATCGCGCTCAATAATGGTTAGCCAGACACCACGCCCAGCCTCCGACACCCACTGCTTTCCAGAACGTCCGCGCCCTGCAGTTTGAGCGTCAGCAAGCACGCATGTACCCGATAGAGCACCAGACAATGCAAGTTTGTGCGCTTCATCCATCGTCGATGACACAACGGGTAGGTGCACAATCCTCGGCACCCCCAATTGACGCGCAGATGGTATCGTCACCAGTACAACGAAATCACAACTGCAACACCAAGCAGTATGCGGTAAGCCGCGAATACGCCATAGCTGTTTCTACTTACGAAACGCAGCAGTACCGATATCGCCAACCAGCTACTTACAGCAGCCGCAAGAATGCCGGCAATTAAAGGTGTCGAAAAACCCACCTCTCTAACCGCATCGGGAGCTTTGAGCACCGCCGCTGCTGACACGATAGGCATGCTCATTAGAAAGCTAAACCTGGCAGCTGCAACTCTATCCAAACCCAGCGCACGACCCGCCGTAATGGTTGCTCCAGAGCGAGACACACCAGGAATAAGAGCAAGCATCTGAGCGCAGCCAATGAGAAACGCATCGCGAAGCTTAATATCAGATTCCTTACGTGACCTAGGCGCGTAACTGTCTGCAAGCCATAGCAGGACACCCATAATCATTAATGTACATGCAATGAGTAATGGTGTACGAAACGATGTTTCAGCGAGCTCATTTACTAATAACCCGGCAATAGCGCCAGGAATCGTCGCAACGACCAAATACAAAACCCGTCGCTGATCGTGCGTTTCAATGCGCTGCGTGCGAACTATCTCAAACCCGCTTCGAATAAGTGCTAACCAATCAGAACGAAAGTACCACGATAGCGCGATTAGAGTGCCAACGTGAAGAGCCACGTCGAAGGCTAGCCCCGGATCCTCCCATCCCAAGAAATGAGGCGTCAGTGCTAAGTGAGCAGAACTTGATATAGGCAAGAACTCGGCGAGCCCTTGTACCAACCCCAAAATGATAGCTTGAAATACGGTCACTTGTTAGCACTCATGGCTAACGTACGTTCATACAACGCTTCGTATTGCGCCACTATCGTTTCCTCTGAAAACCGTTTGCGTGAGTCTGCTATTGCAGCGCTGCTCATAGCTTGCCAGCGTGCATTATCCTGTAACAGAGCGATACTGCTGCTCGCCATAGCGTCAACAGCACCTACCGGATGCAGGAAACCCGTGACACCGTTCTCAACGACTTCTGGAAGCCCACCAGCGTCACTTCCAATAACAGGAACGCCGCTCGCCAAGGCCTCAAGTGCGGAAAGTCCGAACGATTCTTTGTCGCTGGTTAGCAAAAACAGATCTGCGCCAACCAGTAGAGGAGCAACTGCATCTATCTTTCCTAAGAATAAAACACTATCCGCTACACCTAACTCTCGTGCCTCAAGTTCGGCATCTTGCCTTTCCGGACCATCACCCACCATTACGAGTAGCGACGGGACAGAAGCATTCACTTGCGCGAAAACCTTCACGACATCCCTAATACGCTTCACAGCACGAAAGTTAGAGATGTGCATAAGGACCTTGCGTCCCTTTACCACGTCAACCGGTAACGGAGACGAATGCAACGTGCGGCAATACAACGATGGATCGATAAAGTTTGGGATGACATCTACCGCGCACCCCACACAACCAAATGCGTTGTACGTCTCGTCTCTTAGATAATTCGAAACAGCAGTAACTGAATCCGAACGTTCAATGGAAAAACGAGTTATCGTATGGAACGATCTATCCTGTCCAACAATTGTTATATCGGTACCGTGCAGCGTAGTAACTACCTTTACGTCACGCCCACTTTCACGTAGCATTTCTTTTGCTATCCATGCGCTAGTGGCGTGAGGAATGGCGTAGTGGCAATGAAGTATGTCTAGCTTACGATCAACAACTACCTCATGCATGCGCACCGCCAATGCCAAATCGTAAGGCGGATACTCAAACAAAGGATACTTTCCGACATCTACCTCATGGAAGTAGACTCTTGGAAGGTAGTTAGGCAGCCTAAAAGGCTGCTCGTATGTAATAAAGTGTACCTCATGGCCGCGCGTCGCGAGAGCAATGCCCAGCTCAGTGGCAACGGCACCAGATCCACCGTATGTCGGATAACAAGTGATACCTATGTTCATCGCTGTTGCTGGAAATGCATGTAAAACTGCCCGTATAGCCGGCCTAATAGCGCTGAGCTATCGAGACATCTGCTCATCGGTGCGTTCCCCTGCGTTCCCCCGCGTCCCACCAGGCAAGAGTTTGTTGTGCGGCAAGCGGGTTAAGAGGATTGACGTGTGTAACCTCGCCATGCAGAAGTTGATGCCTGCACCAAGTTCGTTGCCGTTTCGCATACTGCCGTGTTTCAATAACAACTCTACGTTCGGCTTCCGCAAGCGATATGCTCCCGGTAACATGCTCCCGAATTGCCTTATAACCGCTGGCAAGCCACGCGGGAGCATCAGAAGCCACGCTTTCAACAAGCTGCTGTACCTCCTGCACCCACCCGTTGGCAATCATCTGTTGCACCCGACGTTCTATTTGATTCGCAAGAATTACTGCATCACCAGGATCTACGACTAAGTAGCGAACCGGGCGTGTAACAGCTTTCTCGACGAAGCTATCGGAAACTCTGGTACCGGTTAACAGGACGGTCTCAACAGCTCGTATAAGTTGTGTACGTCCCAATGCGGCACGGTTTGGATCAAGACGCGCGCAAATAGCACGTAGCCGCTCAGTGTCTTGGCTTTCCAACCAAACCGCAAGCTTATCACGGCGTTCAGCATCCAGAAGCGGAATGCTACTTAGAGGGTTAACTAGCGCACGAATATAAAAGCCGGTGCCGCCCACAATTACAGACCCCTGACTTTTACTCAGCGAATCTCTTATCCAGTCCTCTGCCGATGCTGCCCACGCCGCAGCGGAATACCGCTGTTCAGCTGCGACAACGTCAATGCCGTAATGCTTAACTCGCTCTCGCTCGTTAAGCGAAGGCTTTGCAGTACCAATATCGAACCTCTGATAAACTTGTCGCGAATCCGCGCTCACAATAGATAGCGATCTAGCTTCGGCCAATTGCATTGCCAAAGCAGATTTCCCGGCAGCTGTGGGACCAATAATAACATGAAGCGTTCTAGTCATTATCGCTAACGACGCCCAAAACGCTTTTCAAGCTCGTCCCAACCCACCCTTACCACAGTCGCACGACCATGAACATCGTGCGCAGGTAACTGAGTAGCGGACAATGCTATATACAGTGCACGCATTTCACCTTGAGACATCGCATCACCTGCTTTAAGCGCAGACTTACATGCAACGGTCATCGCCAAACGTTCATGCGTTGCAGGGACACCTGCCTTTCTATCACCAGCTAAGGTAGCAAGTGTTTCACGTAAGCACCGTTCAGCGTCAAAGCGCGGATGGGGCATTGGTACTGCACTAACAATCAGTGATCTGCCTCCAAAACCCTCTATCTCAAAACCTAGTGCTTCAAAGGTACTCTTCCCTTCTTCAAACGCTTCTGCCTCTGCACCGTCTAGGTGAAGTGTGAGCGGAAAAAGTAAGCGTTGAATCGAGACTGACCCTGATGTCATTGCTGTCATAAAACGTTCGTACAGCACTCGCTCATGCGCAGAGTGTTGGTCAATAAGAACAACGCCTTCATCATGCTCATACATTATGAAGGTACGACGCAGCTGAGTTAGCGGCGGAACAACTAACTCAGCCTCTAAGTTTGTCTTTGACGCTAAATCACCGCTAACACCATCAGCATCTTGTGCAGCAAACAGACCTTCTGTTGGCGCTGCTGTAGTGAGGTCACGCACATCTAACTCGACGGCTCCCAAACCCTCACTTTGATTTGGCCTATCTGTTGCTCTACCAACTGTATACTCGCGCCAACCAATACCGGCACTCGCGTCAAACAAGCCGAGTGCACGACGTACAGCAGCTTCTATAACCTGTTCCGTGCCCCATCTATCACGTAGTCGAATCTCAGATTTCGCAGGGTGAACATTGACATCGACGTCGGCTCCAGACAGTTGAATCGAAAGTACCAACGACGGTCGCACGCCCGAGGGTATTGTAGACCGATACGCATTCTCAGCGGCTCTAACGATGCCGTGGTCACGTACGACTCTTCCGTTCACTATTAGTAGAACTCTCCTAGACGCCAAACCGGCGTCAGCAGGCCGCTCCGCCAAACCGCTAACATGAACTGTTCCATGCACATCTTCTACGTCAACAAACCGATCTAGTTCTCTATGCCCCCATAAAGAAGCCAAGCGAGCGCGTAGCGAATCGGCGCTAGGTACATCAAGCGCTACCTTTCCATCGTGTCGCAAGGTAAAGTGAACATCCTTTTGAAGCGCAGCTATAGACTGCACAGTATCAAGAATGGCTCGCCACTCAGAGCGCACCCCACGCAAAAACTTGCGTCGCGCAGGAGTGTTGTAGAACAGTTGAGAAACGCTGACAGTCGTTCCCTGTCTGCGAGCGACATCTCGCACTTCTTGAAGAATGCCCCCATGAACTCTTATCGCAGTACCTGAGCCATCTTGCGCTGCTGTTTCAAGTTCCAACTGAGAGACAGAGGCTATTGCAGGGAGCGCTTCACCTCTAAAGCCAAAACTCAAAATACCAACGAGTTGTTCGGCTTTAGAAAGCTTAGATGTCGCATGTCGCTCGATAGCGAGTACCGCATCGTCGCGTTGCATTCCACTACCGTTGTCAGCCACTCTGATAAGAGTTCTGCCTCCGTCTTCAATAGAAATGTCAATAGATGTAGCACCTGCGTCTATTGAGTTTTCTACTAACTCTTTAACCACCGAAGCTGGACGTTCAACCACTTCACCGGCAGCAATTTGATCTGCAACTTCAGGAGCGAGCACTGCAATGCCAGCCATAGTTAACAGTCCTCCAAGAGCACGGTAGCAAAGACAGGTTGTAACGCAACAGCAAGCGCAACTGCGATCACGTTAGTCTCCCGAATGTTGCGATGCGATGGGAACTATACGAGATGCGGATAACCACCCCGTGCGACCATCACTGTGAGTAACTCGAACTCTGTCACCGTCGACAGCTGAACGCTTAACTATATCACCTGTTGCAACGCCACCCATAGCGTCTGCGTCAATGGAGCTGTTAACTCTTAAAATATCCGGACGCGATACGACATACAAAGTATCTAATGGTTTGTCGTATACTCCCTTCCAAGCGTAAGCACCTGTTACAAACGCTAACAATGCTACCACGAGAGTCGCGCGCTGAGCAACTGATACTGCAACCCTATTAGCCGCGTTGCCGCTGCGACTACTCCAAAAAATAATCGCTGCAAGTAGCAGCCAACTCACAATCCAAACTCCTACTGAAGTAGCCAGTAAAAGCTCTGGAACTAGTAACGGTACTGTTGCTACACCACCTTTAGAACCAGAAGGAAGGAGTTGAATACGTTCCTGTATATCTGCCGCAGTAGGGTTAAGTCGAGCCGCTCGGTGCCATGCAACAACTGCATCGACTGTATCGCCAAGCGTCCAAGCAGCTGTACCCCAATTAACAAGAATATCAACCGATTCAGGATTCTGCTCTGCCAAAGATCTAAACCTTAGCGCGGATTCAACAAAACTTCGCTGCTGATAAGCAACCGCAGCAGCTTCGAACTCCGAACGCGAAGCTGTTGTTAACGGTGCATCCTGAACAGTCGCTACATCACCAACGTTAGCAGCGAACAAAAACATTGCCCCACGAGAAAGACGCGTAAGCTTTCGCAAAAAAGTGGGCTCCACCGTTTCCAGTGAAATCTTTGTCAGTACATCGTCAACGGCTTTGTCGTTGACGGCGTCGTTGACGAAGTCGTTCAACCCATGTTCAGAGAAGGCAGCTCGATCAAGTCTTTCCAAAAGCTGTAAAGCTACCTTCGTTGTTTCCCTCGTAGCGCCTCGTTTACGCAGCAGTCGCCCTACCTGATTCCTATTAGTTAGCTCTTGAAGCGAAACGCCAAGCCTTTGGGCAAGCGTTTCGTGAACCCGCTTTCGCGCTGCGCGAGCATTGCTAGCGGCTAAACCCGATGCACTTGCGGCAGATGATTCACGCACATCGTGGGAACGAGCATTTGAACCGGCAACGTTAACCGCCTTAGCGGAGCGGGCAAACTCTTTGCTAGCCTTAGCAACACGATGCCTAGAAAGCAGCAGTAAAATTGCCGGAATAGGCGCACATAGAAGTAGAGCGGGCCATAGAGCCATCGGCTGGGACGCAGCGAAACTTTTAACTCGCTGTTGAAAGCCAGTTTCGCCAATCGCATCTCGTGAAAGCGAGAGCAACCCCGACTCGGCTTCCTCTTCAGAAACAAAGACACCGTCGGCTACCGAAACTATCAGGGAATCGCTTTTTGCTTCCGCATATGCCTTCGCGTACGGATCGAAATACACGTAGCTAACTTGCGGTACAACGGCGGTACCAGCGACGGTGGGGGTGAAAATCCAATCGAACTCGCGAGCACCTCTTACTAGCATTCCAGCAGTGTCCACTGAAATGCGCTCGCTTCCTGCTACAATTGTGGCCCAAGGAATTTCAATAGGAGGACGAGTTAACAGTTTAATGTTTCCCGATCCCTCAACACGAAGCGTGAGTATCGCAGGGTCGCCAACTTTAAGCCTCCTACTATCAATTCGTGTTATGCTTCTGTATCGCCCTACAGCACCGGAAAAGTCTGTTGGTCTACCGGCAGTTGGAAGCGGCAATACTACTACAGCTAAACTTTCTGCCCGCACAAAGCTACTTACTTCCCTACTAAAGTAGCTGTTCGATGCGCGAAGTCTATAATTGAGTTGAGGTGAAGGTATAGACAGCTTCCCCGATGTTACTGGGAACATCGCGCGATGAAACACATGCGCATCGTATCCTGTGCCATTTACATTTGCTTCTGTGTTGTTTCTGGGTATAGCCATTTCATAAGTGATCATCCCTCTAAACTCAGGGGGAATAAACTCGGGGTTGCCGGCTAGACGTCCGCGAGCAGAGCTATGGAGGAACACTCCAACCTGATGATACAGCTGTTGGTTTACGTAAACAGTGTCCGGCCAAACTGTCGCGTGAAAATCAATAGGCTTTCGTGTGTCAATTCGTACCTGGGATGCTATTGATGGCGGGAGAATGTCTGGGCTTCTTTGAGAACCTCCTTGTTTAAATGGCAATACAGGTGACGCAAAAGCCACAGCTATTAGCATAGCGGCTTTGATGCATCTTATGGGTAAAGCAAAGAGCGAACAGGAAACGTTCACCAATCTTTACCCTGTGGAGGCACTCGGCCTTTGTTCTGCTTGCGCCCCTGAACATCTCGCTCTTCACGCGCTGCACTATTAAGCAACGCTTCAGCCTGCTTCTGATCTAAAGTGGTTGATTGCGGTTCATCGTCTGGTTCTTGCTGATCGTTGTCCTCATTCTCATCATCACCTCCTCCGCCACCGCCACTTTGCGGCGGATTACGCAATGCAAGTTCGTAGTTCCACTTCGCGTCAAAGTCGTACGGACGTTCTTGCAACAGGTCGCGATAGGCAGCTCGCGCGGCCGCCATTAAGTCATCTGTACCCTGTGCAGGCACGCGTCCCAGCTTTAGAAGCGCAAGCCCTGAGTTAAAGCGTGCGCGCATTCTTACTTCACCGTCTGCGTTGCGTCGAACGTTTTCAAGAAGCTGCGCGGCTGCCGTAAGCGAGTCTGCTCCCATAAGTGCACTTCCTAAGTTGTACAAAACTACAGATGAAGAATCGCCGCCAGCTACTCGCTTTTGCAACGCGAGTAAAGCTCCGTTCACATCGCCTTCGTTGAACAGAGTCGCAGGGTCGGCTTCGCTACGACAACTCAGCAGTGCAAATAGGCAAACCGACGAGGTCATCACAGCTTTCACACTGCCTTTAGAAGCCGCAACACCAGCCAGCTCGCCTATGCTAGAGAGCGTCTTTGAGCGCCTACGTTCTCCTCTCGCTGTGTCGTAGATTAGCAACGCCAGCGCTGGTACGAGCAACCATAAAAAACGAGCAATGCTGTCATCTCTTACTTCGATGTCACGCCTAGCTGCTCTTAGCGATCGTAGTGCAGCACGTACACGTGAGGCCTTGTCCGACTCTTCAGCTCCAATGAAGGTGCCGTTTGCAACGGTAGCCGCAGCCTTCAGAAGGTCGGGATTGTATTTCGAAACAACTATGTCGCCATTCTCGTCTCTCTTTTCGCGAGTGCTTCGACTACTAGAAGGCAACGTCGAACCCTCTGTTGTACCAAAGCCCACCGCGACAATACTGACTCCTCTTCTTCCAGCCTCCTCAGCCGCCGCTTCAATTTCTTCTTTCGTATCAAACGCCTCACCATCGCTCATAATAACGAGCGCCTTATCAGCGCCGCTGCTGCTGGCAAGCAGTAGCTCCATCCCCTGTCTTATGGTGCGCGACATGGAGCTACCTCCCTGTCCAACTACTGACGGGTCGAGGTTATCAAGAAACAGCTCCAGTGCACCGTCGTCGCTTGTAAGTGGAGTCAGTATGTAGCTTCTACCAGCGAATGCAATTAACGCAACGCGATCGGCGCGAGACATCGCTCTTAGCCTGCGCACTTCTTGCTTAACACGCTCAAGCCTAGAAGGCCGCTCGTCTGTTGCCAACATTGAAAGAGACGCGTCGATGGCAATTGCCATATCGATACCTCGTGCCGTAGTGGGTCCACTTGCTACACCCCACCTAGGCCCCGCAAGCGCTAAGCCGCACAATGCTACTACGAGCATAAGCAAAGCAGTTCGCGACCGACCAACTCCGTTGGGTTCTCCCACTAGGCGACGCAAAGCCGACAGTTCGGCAAATCTGCTAAGTCGATTTATACGGTTGCGGTAACGACTGCGTCGAAACAGAAGTACGACAAACGGAAAAACAACGGCCGATAATAGCAACCACGGATAGTCAAAGAACAAACGTTGCGCAAAAATCATGGCAACACTCCGCGCCGCGACAAAAACCATAGCTCGCCAACTATGGCCATAAGTGAAACTGCTAACGGCCAGCGATACTGCTCAGTGTACCGAACAAAAGAACGAGCTTGGACAACCGATCTCTCTAGCTGATCAATCTGACCGTAAATACTTTGGAGTGACTGCGCATCACGCGCTCGGAAATAGCGGCCGCCGGTTACATCGGCTATCTCCGTTAACAACTTTTCGTCGATGCGTACCGGGCGGTTCTCGTAACGCAAGCCAAAGAGGCCACGCCCAACTGGAACGGAAGCCATTCCTTCGCTACCGACTCCGATAGTATAAATGCGAATACCAAACGCAGAAGCAGCCTGCGCAGCCGTTCGCGGATCAATAGAACCGCGGTTATTCTCACCGTCAGTTAACAACACGATAACGCGTGAGCGTCCTGGAGCGTTACGCAGCCTGTTAGCCGTGGTTGCTATTGCTGTTCCTATTGCGGTACCATCTTCGAGCTGACCAACCTGCAGGTTGTCAATTGCAGAAAGCACCACTGGGTAATCGGTAGTAAGTGGAACCTGCGTAAGAGCCTCCCCAGAAAATGCCACCAAACCAATACGATCCGAGCGTCTTCCCATTACAAATCGCTTAACCTCTTCTCTAGCGACCTCTATACGATTGTGAGGCTGGAAGTCTTCTGCCAACATGCTGCTCGATATATCGACGGCAAGCGCAATATCGATTCCTTCTCGAGCGATGTTCTCAACTCGCGCTCCAGAACGTGGCTGCGCGACCGCTACGACAAGAGCAGATATTGCTAATGTCCGCAACCAACCTGCGAAGGCATTTGAGCTTGCTCTCACCTTAGATGCGTTCGCTAACAACGAAACCGCGGAAAAAGGAATAGCAGGCTGCGACTTACGCTTTCTTTTACGCCACCACGAAATAAGCGGAAGAACAAGTAGCAACAGCAGCGCTTCCGGATGTCCGAAGTTTAAACCAACCCCTGACGACAACAGCTCTCGTAGCGATTCTAGTTGCTGAGAAAGCCAATCGATAACAATGTTCACGCCGCACCTCGCCTGCGTGAATCTCGTTTCGCCTCGTCTATCTCCTGCTCTCTTGCTCGCTTCAATTCTTTACGAGATTGCTTAGCTTCTTCACGAACTGCAGCAACACGTTCGAGTTCCGCCTTCTCAACTTCACTAACAATTGCGCGAGCTTCCGCGGCAAGCGAATGGGCATAAGTGCTACTTACTGAAACGTTGCCAAACTTTACGCCATCCGTAGCTAGCAAAAGTGGAGCAAGTCGCGTTACTGGAACCCTAGTATCGTTTTGAACGGCGTGAACTACTTCTGTGCTAGTTTGCGAAAGTGTGACTGTACCGACGCGCCTCGCCAAATAGCTTCTTAATATCTCAATGGAAAGCGCAACATAACGACCTCTTTCTCCCGAATCGGCCAAGGCCAATCTGTCTAGTCTATCGAAATCTTGCATGGCGCGCGTATACGCATCGACTGCACCGGCAGCTCTATTACGAACGGAACGCTTCTTTCTACGCAGTAACCAAAAGATAAGCGCCAACGCTAACGCTATCGCAACTGTCGGCCACCACTGCTCCCACCACGGGATAACTCTAGGGAAAAGGTCACGAGCAGGACGAGGCACATGCTGCGTGGTATCTCCCGGAAGAACCGATTCCACATAAACCTGAGCGTTAAGCGGAACACGTACAACGCGCGAATCAGCGAACCTAACTACCGCCTCTGGCATCGCGATTGTTACTGCGCCTGTATCCCACGCCGAAAGCCTGTAGGTAGCGGTCTCTTGCCGCACATCGCCCACAGCTTTGTCACTTATCTGAATTGCAGCGCGCTGTGTAATCACGCCGGCAGTATCCAAAGCCGGCCACTCAACTCGCGCGTTTACCGGCACTTCAACAGTTACTGTGAGTGTAAACGGATCTGCTACCGTAACCGTCTCCGGTTGCACTACAGTGCCTGCTCTAACTCTTGGTGACTGCGGAAGCTGCGGTGTCACGCTGCACCACCCAAGTCTACTTTGTCACCACCATGTTTGGCCGAACGTGGCGCGGTGCGTACAGCGCCATGAGCGCGCCTAGCTCTCATACGAAAGAATGACATAAGCGACTCAATGTAACCCGTCTCTGTATTGGCAATTATCTCATCAATGCCGCGTTTTGCGAACATATTGCGTCGAACAGCTTGGGCAGCAGCGATGTTTTTACTGAAGCTTTCTCTAACAATCTCGTCAGAGGTGTTCACGACTACCCTTTCACCAGTCTCAGGATCTTCGAACCATGCGTAACCGATATCCGGCAACATGCTTTCAACTGGGTCCTGTAAAGTTACCGCAATAACATCATGACGCTGTGAAAGTCTATTTAGTGATCGTTCTACATCCGCTGCTACAAAATCTGATAGTACGAATACTACCGACCGATGCGGCAGCATACGCTGCAAGTAATCAGTGGCGTTACTGATTATGGTACCTTGCCCTTGAGGTTTTGCTACAATCAGATCGCGAATTATGCGAAGCGCATGTTTACGCCCCTTTCTCGCTGGCAAAACGTGTTCAACTCTATCAGTAAACAGCAATAGCCCAGCACGATCGTTAGTTCTTGTCGCAGCGAGCGCCAATACCGATGCGATTTCAGCCGCCATTTCGTGCTTAAACTTTGCTCGCGTACCGAACCTAGATGACCCAGACATATCTACGACGAGCATCACTGTGAGCTCGCGCTCCTCAACATAACGTTTTACAAACGGGCGCCCCATTCGAGCCGTAACATTCCAGTCAATTGCACGTACTTCGTCTCCGGCTTGATACTCTCTAACCTCCGAGAACTCCATGCCCTGCCCTTTAAACAACGACCGATACTCTCCTGCAAAGTGAGAGTCAACGAGACGACGTGTACGCAACTCCAAACGTTTTACCTGCCTCAGAACATTCGCCGGAGCGACGTCAGCAATCGATGGCGCATTTTCTCGAGCATGATGCTGTTGCGCCGAACTCGACTTCCCGTGTTGCGAACTAGCGTCGTGTGCCTTGGCACCGTGCGAAGTAGCACCGTGCACATTAGCACCGTGCGAAGTAGCGTCGTGTGCCCCTCTATCCTGCGACTTAGCAGTGCGTGCGGCCGCACGTCTATCTGAACCGACGAGACGCGACCAGAAGCCCATGGTTTAAGGTGCTTCTACTTTTGCAAGAAGTTTGCTCACAACCGCATCGCTCGTGACGCCTTCTGCGTCTGCTTCGAAGGTTGTAATTATGCGGTGCCTCAATACATCTGGAGCTATGCTCTTTACGTCATCGGGAGTAACGAACTCTCTGCCACGCAAAAAAGCATGAGCACGTGCTGCCTGTCCCAATGCAATTGTCGCCCTAGGAGATGCACCAAACTCCACTAACGGAACCAACTCAGCGCAACCGGCGTCTGCTGGGTGACGAGTTGAATGTACGAGCTCGACTATGTAGTCGATAATGCGCTCATCCATATAAAGCTCAGCAATACGTCGTCTCGCATCTAGTAACGCTTCGGGTGATGCAACCGCCGAAACCGGAATAGTTGCGCCTCCCGCCATGCGTCTTAAAATCTCTTTCTCCTCTGCACGCGAAGGATACCCAATTCGAAGCTTCATCATAAACCTGTCTACCTGTGCTTCAGGCAAAGGATATGTGCCTTCTTGTTCGATTGGGTTTTGTGTTGCTAGTACAAGAAACGGCTCTGCTAATCGATACGTGGTACCGCCAATCGTTACCTGCTTTTCCTGCATAGCTTCTAACAGCGCCGCCTGAACTTTCGCGGGAGCACGATTGATTTCGTCAGCAAGAATAATGTTTGCGAATATTGGGCCGTGTTTAACCCTAAACTCACCAGACTGTTGATCGAATATCTGCGTTCCCACAACGTCTGCGGGAAGCAGGTCTGGCGTAAACTGAATGCGCTGAAATGTTGTTCTTACTGTTTCGGCGAGCGTGCGTACCGTAAGCGTCTTGGCAAGCCCAGGGACACCCTCTAGAAGTACATGTCCTCCGGTAAGCAGGCTAATGAGCAAGCGCTCGACCATGTATTCTTGGCCCACTATCCTTCGCGCAACCTCGCGCAAAACTCCTTGAATAAGTTCCGCGTCGTTGGAAGCGGTGGCGTTCGTCGTCAAGTAGAGAACTCCTGATTACCGTTGCTGTTCCCTTTGGGGGAGTGAGATTCTGGCGCCTAGTAGTTTACACCTAGTACTGCGCTAAGCTCCTTGCCTGTTTACGACTCTCGAATAAGAGCAGCAAGTATATCACGCTCGCGGCTTTGCAAAGGCCTTGAAGCGCCCGCTTCAAGCTGCCCTAGTCTCACGGGTCCAAAGCTCGTTCTCACCAAGCGCTCGACTTCGAGGTTAAGAGCGTCACATAGGCGTCTAACCTCATGCTTCCGTCCTTCGGCGATCGTAACCTCAAACTCCCACCGCCTGTTGCCAACTGGAGTAGCAACAACGTCAACGGGATACACCATACCGTCATCCAACTCTACGCCTCGCCTAGCAACTTTAGCGGCGGTAACAGCGTCGCCGCGTACGGTAGCAACGTACGTTCGCTCAACGCCAGTAGCCGGATGCATAAGCTTGTTTGCTGCCACACCGTCGGTTGTGAGAATTAACACGCCTTCTGTCATGTAGTCGAGCCGTCCTACATATACGAGCCCAGGTACATCTGGCACTATATCAAACACAGTCTTGCGCCCCTGCGGATCATTTCGCGTGGACAGCACAGCGGGCGGCTTGTGAAGCACAACCCACTGATGTGTCTCTGCAATAACCGGAACCGTTTTCCCATCCACAGTAATCACATCGACACGTGGATCGACGACCAAACCGATAGTTGCCGGAACGCCGTTTACCTGCACACGCCCTTCAACCACCGCTGCTTCTGCATGTCTTCTAGACAGCACTCCAGCGCGCGCAATCGCACGCTGTATTCGCATAGGTTCAACTTTGACGTTGTCCATACGCGCAGCCGCAGCCTTGCGACTCTTACGCTGATCGGGACGAATACTTTTAGGACTTGTCTTTCCTCCACCAGCTCTACCACCGCTGGCTGACGAGTTACCGCGGCTACTATTATCGCGTTGATCGGTCACTCTGCAACCGGTGTTGTTCCCACACCTCTAAGCGCAATTGCCAACTCGTCGGCACGCGGCAGTTCTTCTAAATGACGTAATGCAAACTGCTCTAGGAACTGAGACGTCGTTCCGTACAACAAAGGACGTCCAATTCCTTCACTACGTCCAACAATGTCGATAAGCCCGCGCTCGTGCAGCGACTTGAGAACACTTCCCACCGCCACGCCGCGTATCTCTTCTATCTCCGCTCTGCCTATCGGCTGGCGATAAGCAACAATGGCAAGCGTTTCAAGGGCGGCAGCAGATAGTCGCTGAGGACGGACTGCAACTTGAGCACGTTCTATCGCTTCAGCATACTCGGAGCGAGTAAGGATCTGCCAACCGCCACCTTGCTCTACTAACTCCACGCCATGTCCATCGACATCATAGTGCTCGCGCAATTCATCTAGAGCTGCTGCCACCGCCGCTGGCGAAGACTCTGTATCTAGCGAGGCCAGAGCCTCTGTTGTAAGTGGACGAGGGGCTGCAAAAAGAGCTGCTTCAAGCAGCTTCGCTAACGGCGACACTTGTAATCTCCACGGAACCGAAGGGGCGCTGCTGCGCGATTCGCAGCTCGCCTAACTTTGCCATCTCTAGCAGGGCCAACAAAACTGAAAGTATCTGCCAAGGCTCTGCGTCGCGCCTTAACAAATCACCCCATCTCGCTTCACGACGCATCGCGAGAAGTGTACGTATTGTTCCCATTGCACCAGCAACATCTAGGGCTCGCGGAACAACGTCATGAATTACTGGCTCCTTAGAAACACGGAGTACTCTGTCTACAGCCGACAAAAGGTCGTTTAGCGACAAGACTAGCGGCGCCGCAACTGGAGCGATCTCTGCTGCCTGCTGAATATAGCGGCGAGCAAATCTGTGCCTCCGTTCTTCTCCTCTGTGCTCAAGCAAATCGACAACTTCGCGCATCTGTTGATACTCAAGCAACCGTCGCACCAACTCGGCGCGCGGATCTTCCCAACCGTCTTCGCCGTCAGCGCGTGGCAACAACATTTGCGCCTTAATGCGCAGAAGCCGCGCAGCCATCTCGAGATAGTCTGCGGCCTCGTCCAACCCTAACGAACCAATTCGTGACAAAAACTGCTCGGCGATACGTGCGATTGGTATATCGTAAATATCAACCTGTTCGTCGCGTATTAGCGTGAGTAAGAGGTCTAGCGGCCCAGTGAACTGGTTAAGCTCCACCACGAATGTCGACGTGGTGGCATCATTCACTCTAAAAGCAGGTGCGATCACGTTCTAAACGGGTTAGGGAGCATGAAAGAAAAATAAAGCGACTCTGCAAAACCGTGCATCAAATAGGCAGGGAGCAACCACATGTTTAGCAGTCCACGGGCGAAGTACAACACGCCAAACAGAATGAACAACCCGTAGCGTCCCGCTTGTTCATAGTGAAACGCCCACTTCGGCGGCAGCAAGTACTTGAATACGTGCGAACCATCAAGTGGAGGAATTGGCAACAGATTGAAGGCCGCGAGAAATAGGTTCAGTAGTACTCCAAAGGCCATCATGTACTGCAAAATGCTTAGCGGTCTAACGATTCCAGGGAGTGCATCACCTGCTACGCCGAGTAGGATAATTATTGGAACGGAAATGATGGCGATAGCGACGTTGGTTGCTACGCCTGCTAGGGAAACGATGATGTCTCCCCTTTTGTAGTTGTGATAATTTCGCGGATTAACAGGAACTGGCTTAGCTCCTCCAAAAACAGGTCCACCGGCCCACATAAGCATGATAGGCAAGAGGATTGTCATGAAGGGGTCTATGTGCTTTATGGGGTTGAACGTGAGGCGACCAAGCTGCCACGCCGTGGGATCGCCCTGCTTTTTTGCGGCGTATCCGTGTGCGTACTCGTGTGCGACCATTGCGAACAGCAACGGCGGCCCATAAAGCGCCAGCTTCTGAAGAAAGTCCAAACGAGTGGGATTAACGAAGGGGGGAGGCGACGGTGTCCGGCCGGTAGGCTCAAAGGGGCACCCTTTGTTGCGTGAATGCAAGCAAGTTAGGCAAAGTTACAAGTCGGCCGCCTCACTGTCAAAGCACTCAGAGGCTACAAACGCCTGCAACTTGCCGCTTGACCAAATTATCCTAGCACAGTAGTTTACGTGGCTCTACCGGAACTGGTGCATTTCCCGCACAGTTATCCGTTGCCCTATCGTACTATCGGAGTACTTCGTGCCGAATATTAAGTCCGCAAAGAAGGATCTGCGGAGGTCCCGTGCAGCAGCGACGCGCAACAAGGCGCAGCGCTCAGCGCTTCGTACTGCAGTCAAAAAAGCAAAGGTTGGCGGCGCGTCAGCAGATGAACTGCTCAACGCCACATCCCTGCTCGATCGTGCAGCACGCAAGGGGCTCATTCATCGCAATGCGGCCGCTCGTCAAAAAAGCAACATCGCTAAGCGCGCTGCTGTAGCTGCGGCCTAACAGCTAAGGCGCGCTAACCGCTGTTAGCGCGCTCAGAATGTTAAAGCGGGGCGGATCCTTTAAGGGTCCGCCCCGCTTTGCTTTGTCCTCTCTTTGTCCTCTTATGAAACTCTAAGAGTCACACCTTCTCGCTTACACGAACTCAGTAAACGCTTGTTGCTAAAAAGCGGCAAGCTCGCCGCCGCATCGCTCGCAGTACCACTCGGTGGGGAGGTTCATAGTGCCGCAGTCTGTGCAACGCAACGTCTTTTGCTGATCTGCGACCGTTACGTTGCGCTGCGGAGCAGAACCGGAATCCGAATCGACAACCGAACGCAAAAAGGCCAGATCGTCGAAAGAATCGTCTGCAGACGTCGATCCAACTGGCTCTGGCGATATTGGCCGCACACTGTCCACAAATGTCTCTGACGCGGCATTGGAAGACGCCTGCGACGTAACAGCACCCTCTACTACCGGAAGCACATCGTCGTTTACCAATCCGTTAGCTGCCTCAACCAGAAATGCCGACTCGCCGTCAATGACTTGGCTAACCTTATCGCCGTTGTCATCCCACGACGACATTAAATCGGCCGGATCGAAGGTGGATTCTTCGGCAGAATCGACTCCCAAATCACCAACGTCTACCAACTCGTCGATCAAAAAGCCGGCTGACATGTCGAGGCCGGCGCCATTGGAAGGCTCAGCAGCTTGAGCTACAACGGCAGGCTCAATTACCACCTCGTCAGCGGGTACCTCCGCCTCAATGTCGGGCGCAGGTGTAGCACTGTCTAAAAGCTGACGAACCTCATTTAACTCGTCCGACAGCGCACTCCGAATAGCGCTCTTTTCTTCGATCGATGATTCAACATCGCGACGCACCTGCTCCCAGCGGTCGTTGTCGAACTCACCAACCTCGGTGCGCAACATCGCCTCAGCACGCGAATCCTCAAGATCCGCAAGCTCCGCGTCAGCCGCGCTTAACCGCTCATCGAGCTGCGTGCGCAATGAACGCAACATCTCTACGTGCTTCCCTAACCGCGAAGTCACGTCATCTCTGCGAGCGCTATAGTCCTGCTCCACACGTTCATATACGCGCGCAGGAGTAGTATCGCGTCTAGCCTCTAGTGCAGAAAGCCAGTCGTCGTAGCGCTGACGTTCTGCAACCAGCGAACGTACCTCTTCGATTGACACCGTCGATGTTTCCATCTCGTCCTCTTGTAGTCACCGGATAATCCCGGTTTATACTCGCCGTTTCCAGCCGTCGGCGACGTAAGCCTTCACATCGTGACGACAGTCTCCCGTATAGTGCAACCGTTAGTAGCTAACGTGATGTAACTCTCATCACAGCAGCGCTATTTCGTTGCGTCAAAAACAACTCGACCACCTACCACCGTGACGCGCGGTGCTCCTACGAGCTCATGCCCACCGTAGGGCGTGTTCCTTCCCTTAGAACGGAACTGAGTTGGGTTAACCGTCCAAGCTAGCGACGGATCGAATACGGTAACGTCTCCAATAGAACCGCGCGACAGCGTTCCACCCGGAAGATGAAAAACCTTAGCCGGAAGACAGCTCATCGCATCAACAAGACGATTCAACGAAATGACGTCGCGATGCAACAGCCATTTGCAGTTAACGCCGAGTGCGGTCTCTAATCCAACAATCCCGTTAGGCGCATCGGCGAACTCGCGTTCTTTCTCATCGTAATGATGAGGCGCATGATCTGTTACCAACAAATCAATTGTGCCGTCGGCGAGCCCTTCCTGAAGCGCAGCGACATCATCTTCAGTACGAAGAGGCGGATTCATTTTCGCATTTGTGTTATAGCCATCAACGGCGTCTTCAGTGAGACTAATGTGATGGGAACACACTTCTGCAGTAACGTTGATACCTCGCTCTTTACCCCACCGAACAAGTTCAACTGAACCGCGTGTACTCAGGTGACATAAATGAATGTGCCCACCGGTGCGACGTGCTAGAAGAATATCGCGAATTACGTATATCTCTTCCGCTTCCGAAGGTATCCCCTTAAGGCCAAGCTTTGCAGACATTAGCCCTTCGTTCATCGCACCACCACGCGCCAATGTCATGTCCTCACAATGCTCCGCGACGGGGACGTTAAAAGTGCGTGCATACTCAAGTGCTGTGCGCATAAGGTGCGCACTTTCAACCGGCTTACCATCGTCGCTAAACGCTACAGCGCCTGCTGCTACCATCTCTCCCAACTCAGCAAGCGTTTCGCCCTTTTGACCTACTGATATAGCGCCGTACGGATACACGCGAGCGTAACCCGCGTCTTCACCACGACGCTTTACAAAGCCAACAGTGGCTTGATTATCTGTAACAGGACGTGTGTTGGGCATTGCACACACGGCAGTAAAACCACCGGCAACAGCAGAGTGTGCGCCACTTTCAATAGTTTCTACATCCTCGCGTCCCGGCTCGCGCAAATGCACATGCACGTCAATGAATCCGGGCGCTACAACGAGACCTGCGCAGTCGATAAGCTCCGCACCGTCTGGGACACTAATGTTGCCTCCAACCGACTCTACTTTTCCGTCGCGAAGCAACACATCACCAACCTCGTCGCGTCCCGTCGAAGGGTCGACGACACGACCACCTTTAAGCAGAAGGTCACGCGACATCAGTCGGCTCCTTTGCGTGCAGCGTCAGCGAGATCTGGACGCGCGCCCGCCAGCAGGTACAACACTGCCATGCGAACTGCGACTCCATTGGTGACCTGATCGAGTATGACTGAGTGCGGACCGTCCGCAACGTCACTATCGATTTCAACTCCACGGTTCATCGGACCAGGGTGCAAAATGACGATGTCACGCGGTGCGCGCTCCAGACGTGCCCGCGTGACTCCAAACACGCGATTGTACTCGCGTAGCGATGGGATGTAACCAGCCTGCATTCGCTCTAGCTGTAGCCGCAGCACGTTGAGCGCATCTGCCCACTCAATAGCTTCCTCAATTCTTCTAAACACTGTTACACCCATTTCGCTAATCGCACCGGGCAAAAGTGAACGGGGACCACAAACCCCAACCTCCGCTCCAAGTTTTATTAGCCCCCATATATTAGAACGTGCGACACGAGAATGAAGAACGTCACCGACTATGCATATACGCTTGCCGGTTAAATCTGGAAACCTATCGCGCAACGTCATTAGGTCGAGCAAACCTTGAGTAGGATGCTCGTGCGTTCCGTCACCTGCGTTTATAACGTTCGACTCAATTCTCTCTGCTAGAAACTTTGCAGCACCCGACGCACCGTGACGAATCACAACCATGTCGATTTTCATTGCTTCTAAGTTGCGGGCTGTGTCAACAAGGGTCTCACCTTTGCTAACACTAGAGCCAGCCGAAGCAACGTTTACGGTATCTGCACTGAGTCTCTTCTCCGCGAACTCAAAAGAAATACGTGTGCGCGTTGACGGTTCAAAAAACAGATTCACAATCGTCATCCCTCTCAAAGTAGGGACTTTCTTAATCTGTCTTAGCGAGACCTCGCGAAGTGGAATCGCCGTATCCAACACTAAACGTATCTGTTCTGCGCTTAGCTCGGCGAGGCCGAGCAGGTCCTTGCCGAGTGATCCGTTCACTACACTTCCTTGTCGTCGCGTGATGCAATAATTACGGCGTCACGTCCATCGAGTTCTTGAACGAATACGTCAACGCGCTGTCCCGATTCAATGTCTACCTTACGCCCTACAATGTCGGCATGAATGGGCAACTCTCTGCCACCACGATCTACCAGCACTGCCAACGCAATACGTGACGGCCTACCGAAATCAGCTAGCTCGTCTAGTGCAGCGCGAACAGTTCGGCCTGTGTACAAAACATCATCGACGATTACGACGCGTTTGCCATCGAGCGTGAGAGGCAAATGTGTTGCGCCAACAACTGGTCGAGGACCAACTGTTTGTAAGTCGTCACGATAGAGTGTGATATCGAGTGCACCCTTTGCAACGATTACTCCTTCCTGTTTCTCAATTAATGCGACGATGCGATCGGCGAGCTGCACCCCCCTTCGCTGAATACCTACAATTACGAGTTCGTCTGTACCACCATTGAGTTCGACGATCTGATCGGCAATGCGGCGCAGCGTGCGGTCTATGGCACGCGCATCAAGGACGGTAGCGGGAGTTCGGCGCATGCGCGGAAATATAGCATCCGGCGTCCTCCCTACCACCGCACTTTAGTACGATTTTACCACTCGCGATGGCTATTTGGTGGCTCATGAAGTGCGGACGACTGGATCCAATCATTTCTGAACAACGGCGTCTGCTTGCGAACTGCAACACGTGCGGCTTGCAACTGCCCCGGGTTAACAACTGGAAGCGAGCCTGTTGCAGCGTACATAGTGATGTCCGAGGATGCTTCCAACGCAGCCTGTGCGAATCCACTGCACCACTCAGCGCCATACGGGTGAGATTCGGCGCGCTCCCCTACCCCACGACCAAACGCTGCGCACTTTTCTGCAGCGTCTCGAAGCGATTTACTTGAAGCGAGGTGCGCTACAACCACATGGTAAGCGTCGCGTCGCCCCATAAGGAACGAGGGGCTCTGCAATTCGCTTGTAACCGGCTGCTTTACTGCACCGGACGCGAGCCCAGAGAGCAAAACACACTGCTGCGAGAAGTAGTTGCGTGCCGGGTCGGCAGATGGCTCAGGAAGGATCTTCGACATGGTATGCGGCTAAGGCGAGTATGATTCTGCCCGTTAGAAGGCAAAGCGCATGCCGCACGGAAATGTTAAATACACATATAGTTAGCTCACCTAGAGCCGAGAAAACGTGGCGCGCCTACAGCGCCAATGCCGCACCCGCGCCACAGGTGGCAGTGTGCGGCACCAGCGCAACAGCTAGTGAACTACGCTGCGTACATGCGCAATTCAGAGCCGATAAAATCGGCCATATCCATTGTTTCCTGCCAGTCAGGATGACGAATGGATATGTAGCCATCGGAAAGCAGAGTGCTCTTCCAATCGCGTCGCATTGCACCAATGGGGAGCAGATCGACTGCCATGATAGCATCTCCGCATCTAGCCCTAACTCTGTCCATCCCTTCAATGCGCACAATGCGCCCGCGCCCCTGCGCACGTTTGGTGATGCACGCGCAGTTGTACTTGCGCTCTACCTTGGCAGAGAACGTACCGTGCAGCTCTGCTTCTGCCCAACTAACGAACAAATCGATATCGCTAGAGAAGTTCATAAGGTCGACAGTGCGAGCGCCGGGAGGGCGAGCAGCTACTTCTCCAAACACGGCTTCACCGTCTTGCTTTAAATACCACTCCATGTGCGTGAATCCACGATCGAACTCTAGCGCTTTTAACACTGCTTCACCCATCGCCCTACCGCCTGCAAGTCGAGGGTCATCGACGTCGCGATAGGTAAGAGTTTGCGGGCTAATCCACTCGTGACTACGTGCCACCAACGGACGCGGCTTGTAGTAACCAATGTGGAAGTAATCAATGTTTCCGTTGGTGCACACGGTATCGAAAGTGAATTCCTCACCGTCGATAAACTCTTCAACGTTCACTTCGTCAATGTGACCGAGCTTGGCGACAGCGTCTTCTAGCATCCCCCTGTCGTCACAACGGTAAGTGTCCTGCGAGCCCGCGCCCGATATCGGTTTTATGATAAGTGGATAGCCTATTTTTTCGGCGGCCTCCCACACTTCGTTCGTGTTGCTAGCTGCTGCGTGGCGCGGGACACGCACACCTGCTTCAGCGAGCGCCTGCTTCATTAAGTCTTTGTTGCGGAAACGCGCTGCCTGTTCTGGCGTTTGTCCGGGAATACCCAATTGCTTGCGTATAGCCGCAGCGACCTCGACACCCGGCTCCCATAAACAGCAAACGTGATCAATGGTGCGTGAACCAAGCCACTTGATTAGCACCGGCATCACAGCGTTAACGTCCGTGAAAAGACCAGGCAACGACAGATAGTCGCTTAAATGCTTGCGAGCTACTTCGGGAAGTTCGTGCGCCGGCCCGTCGGCGACGCCAAGTACGGTCGCTCCTTGAAGCGACAGGCCGCGTGTGAAGTACGGCATCTCACCCGGGAACCCCGGGGTTAACATGAGAACGGTGCTGCTCATGGTATTTACCTGAACGTGTTTTTGAAAAACAAAGCGCCCTAAATCATGCAAGCCTGACACGCACCGTGTCCACTACCAACTGCAACGCGCGTTGTACAACGGCAGTATCCGGGTGCCTGAGGACAATAAAGCCCTCCCCCTCGTAGCTCCCTGTTGGTTCTTGGCCAACCGAGGGGATACGAGCGTCGCAAATAATAGAGCCCACCTCACGGTGAACGACATCGAGCCCCTCGACGGCGCGTACACGCCCTGCGCCATTTCGACTGTTGTCGTCCTTTTGACCGCGCAGGTACGCTGTACCAACGGCATAGCGTTGTTTGGGAGGTGAAAACTCCCCAAAAAGCATTAGCCCCATCCAGTCACGCACTATGTCGGTGTCATTAGCTCGGGACATCATAGTCGTAATCTGGGCGCCGGGCGGGCGGGCCGCGATCTCACTAATGGCCAGCGTACCGTCGGAACGCCTAAACCACTCGCAGTGCGACATTCCCGTTTGCATACCAAGAGTTTTTAGAGCACGCGAACCAGTGCGCCTAATATCTCGCCATTTCTCGGAACCGACATCTGCAGGTAGCAAAACCGTCCACTGTATCCACGGATTCTCAACTACTTCAAGTGGCGTTGGCGCGTAGGTGGTGAGCGAATGCCAAACTGCTTGCCCACCAATCGAAACGGTTTCGAGTGAGTGCTCAGTCCCTCGCAAAAACTCTTCGACAAGCATTGGCTCGCTGTCTGAACAGTCTAACCATCCAAACAGTTCATTTAGGTCGTTAACAGACGACAAACGATATGTAGAACGAGCGCCAGCGCCTGCAGGAGGTTTAACAACCACCGGGAAACCCACTTCTGCAATAAAGCTTTCTGCTTCTTCGTAAGAGCGCACGAGCGAATGCTTAGCTACGGGAATACCTGCGTCTCGCAACACGTCTTTCATAACTGACTTGTCGCGAAATCGCATTGCGGCTTCAGAAGACATTCCTGGAATGCCGAGTCTTTCGCGAACAATGGCTAGCGGATATTGAGCCTGTTCGTAGGCAGCAAAACAGCTATCTACTTTGCCATTAAAAACTGTGGCACCTAAGTGCCTTACAGCGCCCTCAAGTTCGTTGGCATTTGTAATGTCTCCTACCTGCACCGCACCTACTAACCGTTCGCGAATAGAAGGAGGCAAAACAGACGCAGACTGCTGTGAAATAACAGCTATGCGCGCCCGGGACTGGAACGACACGGCCGCCTCGATCATTTGCGAGGCGGCCGGCGAAAAGAATGGTGCAACAAACACAGCGTGCGTCATGCACCAGCGTGTTGAAGGTTTGAGTGTTGCAAGGCCACTAAGAGACTTGCAGCGCTTAGGGTGTTACATGCACATCCAAGAACTGCCATCAACTCGCGCAGTAGCTTTCGTTGCTGGCGTGGTAGAGTCGGCGGCGGTAAACGTTACGTTCTCGCGTGCATCGTCCATGTTATCGGTTGTGCACTGCGAAGACGTGGTGTGCTTAAATGCACCCGTTGAGTCTGAATCGATTACGCCAAACTTCTGTGGCGTATTTGTGCCCGGTGCGCGGGTCGCGGTAACAACGATACGTGCGTTAGCTGGGAAGTTTTTCCCATGGAACACAAGCCTTGCACCCTGCGAGCCACGCGAGGCCTCGACTTTGAGTTCAGGCTTCTTCTGAACTTCCGGTGCTGTAAAGGCAGTGGCAGTAAGGGCGAGCGCCACGACAGCCATTGCGGGTGCAACGAACGTACGTACACGCGACAGCGCGGGAACAGAACGCTGAATCAGCGTCATCGGTGAACTCCTGAAGTTTGAGTCTGGGTGTAATGGCCGAATAACGAACTTCAGCCACATAAGCCCATTATGCGATAAAACGGGACCGACCGCAACGTTAGAGTGACAGAAAGTGTCGCGAACGGCCGCGAACGAGGGCCGGCATGGGGTACACCGCGGCCGCGCAGGGGTTCACTGACGTGATACAGGTCACCAAATAGGACTCGGCTTGAGACTAGCATTGGACTACAAAGGTGCGAATTACTGACAGAGTAACGGATGGGGCGGGATTCGAACCCGCGAGAGCCTTGCGACCCCACACGCTTTCCAGGCGTGCGCCTTAAACCACTCGGCCACCCATCCGAAGCCGTGGAAAACTAAACGCGCGGTCACGTCGGAGCAACGTTGGAATAGGCTGTTTTCTTATTCGACATGGCTTACGCACTAACTGCTCCAAGAACCATCCTACCGCGCGTTCGACGAGGCGGCGATAATCAATTCCGAATTGGCGCTGGAGATATGCTGACGACGTGATGCGGGATTTCAGAAGGCTCACTCAAAATTGTGGCCCTACTTCGCCATCTCCGAGCATTCAAAGGGCTCCTCACTTCTGACTTCAGCACCTATTGGCTTCGACGTGAGCAGGTACACAACACGGGCACTATCAGTGTCTTTCTGTCGATGAACCTGCACCTCAAAACGAGCGTCACCAACGTTCCAATCAGCACGAACACTCGTAGAGTCTGAGCGGTAACAACCCAATGGCTTACCGAGTCGACGTACGAGGTCGGCAACATTCTTATCTTGCAGCTCGCCAATCTTCATTTCTCCGCCAGTCAATCGCGCCGCGGTGATTGTTTCAAGTTGTGCATCGCCGTTGACGCTCGTGTCACCTAGCGACTGTCGAGGAAACCAGTAAACCAACGTCGTGTTTGCAACCTTCTCGTTATACCCCATATAGGGAGCAAACGTGGCGTTCGGTCTGTCTTGCTTCAAAGCGGTGGCACTCAACTCACTAATCATGCGATCGGCTTTCGTGGAGCGCGATGTAAAACGACAACTTATACGGACAGGGAGAGATTCGAACTCTCGATACCGTTGCCGGTATGCCGGTTTTCGAGACCGGTGCATTCAACCGCTCTGCCACCTGTCCAAGATGGAACGCACAGACTCAGCAACCTAAACCGCTGCTAGTAGTGGTGCAATTGCCTTCGTAAATACCGCCAAAATACGGCACTAATCTAGCACCCTCTTTAGCGGCGAAGCTCGAAAAACTCCCTCAACAACACAGAAGATTCTCCTCCCAGCACGCCCCCTACAACCTCGGGACGATGATTAAGACGAGGATGGCGCACGATGTCACCAACCGAACCACACATGCCAGCCTTATCGTCCCACGCACCAAAAACCAAACGCCCTACGCGCGACAATACGATAGCGCCAGCACACATAGCGCATGGTTCCAATGTCACCACCAATGTGAGCTGCGAAAGATAGCTATCGCTATCCCTATCGCTATCGCGGTCGCTGTTGCCACTACTATCCACGCTACACTCACGCATAGCCGCGTTTATTGCAAGCAACTCGGCGTGCGCCGTATGACAGCCCAACTGGCGCATGCGATTGTGATCGCGAGCAAGTATTTGCGTACCGCGAGCAACTACAGCGCCAACAGGAACCTCGCCTTCTGAAGCAGCTACGCTGGCCTCGCTAAGCGCTACCAGCATGAGTTGTTCAAATAGCTCTCTGTCGGCGCTTGAAAGCCGCGCCAGCGAATCGTGCGGTTCAGTCACCCGACTCCTTGCGGAAGTTTAGTGTTTCACCACTACCTGCTTCCACTATTATTCGATCACCCTCTTTGTACTCGCCCTCGAGAACAGCAAGTGCAAGTGGGTTCTGAAGCATGCGCTGAATCGCTCTCTTTAGTGGACGTGCACCAAACGCAGGATCGTAACCTGCTTCTCCTATTGCGTGCTGCGCACCTTCGGTTAAAACGAGTGTGAGCTTCCTATCGGAAAGTAGTTCGCGCAACTTCCCTAACTGAAGCTCCACGATTCGGTCGATCTCTTCCCGACCGAGTGGATGAAACACGACAATGTCATCGACACGGTTTAGAAACTCAGGTTTAAAAACCGCGCGAAGCATTTGCAAAACGTCTGCTTCTATCCCTGCCCATGCGTCGGGAGAGCTTCCGCGCTCAAGAATTAGCGGGCTCCCAACGTTGGATGTCATAATGACAACGGCGTTGCGAAAATCAACCGTGCGTCCCTGCGAATCGGTAAGACGCCCGTCGTCCAACAGCTGAAGCAAAATGTTAAAAACGTCTGGGTGCGCTTTTTCTATTTCATCAAACAGAATTACTGAGTATGGACGCCTACGAACAGCCTCAGTAAGCTGCCCTCCTTCTTCGTATCCTACATACCCCGGAGGTGCGCCAATTAAACGAGCAACGGCGTGTTTCTCCATGTACTCAGACATGTCGATACGCACCATAGCTTGCTCGTCGTCAAACAAAAACTCAGCAAGCGCGCGCGCAGTTTCTGTTTTTCCAACGCCCGTGGGTCCAAGAAAAATGAACGAGCCTATTGGACGATTTGGATCCTGCAAACCAGCACGCGAACGACGCACCGCGTTGGCAACTGCACGCACTGCTTCACCCTGCCCTATAACGCGCGTCGCCAAAACGTCCTCAAGCTTGGTTAACCGCTCACGCTCTGACTCCAACATGCGTGAGACAGGTATGCCGGTCCATCGCGCCACAACTTCTGCTACATCGTCCGCCGAAACTTCTTCCTTTAGGAATTGCGCGCGCCCACGCCCATCGCGACTAGCAAGTTTCTCTTCGGCCGCGGACATCTCACGCTCAAGCGACGGAATTGTTCCATAGGTGATTTCCGCAGCTTTGTTTAGGTCTCCAGCTCTCGTTGCCTTTTCAGCCTCGAAACGTGCCTGTTCTATTTCTTGTTTAATGCGTCCGACAGCGCCAAGTGTTTCCTTTTCTTGCTGCCACTGCGCGCGCATTCCAGCAACACGTTCACGAGCATCTGCAAGTTCGCGTTCAATTGTCTGACGACGCTCAACAGACGCGCTATCTGTTTCTTTAAGCAACGCTTGCCGCTCAATCTCTAGCTGCACAATGCGGCGCTCCACCTCGTCAATCTCTTGCGGCACAGAGTCTATTTCAATGCGCAAGCGAGACGAAGCTTCGTCTATTAAATCGATTGCTTTGTCAGGAAGGAAGCGGTCGCCAATGTATCTGTGCGAAAGGGTAGCAGCCGCAACAACCGCACCGTCGGTAATACGAACACCGTGATGTGCTTCGTATCTCTCTTTTAACCCGCGCAAAATTGCGATCGTGTTTTCAACCGACGGCTCGCCCACAAATACTGGCTGAAACCTTCGTTCGAGTGCTGCATCTTTTTCGACATGTTGACGGTACTCGTCGAGTGTAGTTGCTCCAACAACGCGCAACTCGCCGCGCGCGAGCATTGGCTTAAGCATGTTCCCTGCATCCATGCTGCCTTCCGCCTTACCCGCACCAACGAGTGTGTGCATCTCGTCAATGAACACCACGAACAACCCTTCAGCAGAGGTGATTTCTTTTAGTACTGCTTTAAGGCGTTCTTCAAACTCTCCTCTATATTTTGCGCCGGCTATAAGCGCGCCGAGGTCGAGCGAAACCAAGCGCTTATTTCTAAGACCTTCGGGGACGTCACCGCTAATGATGCGTTGAGCCAGCCCTTCTGCGATCGCAGTTTTACCAACGCCCGGTTCGCCAATTAGAACTGGGTTGTTTTTCGTACGACGAGAAAGGACCTGAATGACTCTTCGTATCTCTTCGTCGCGCCCAATAACTGGGTCGAGTTTACCCTTACGTGCGGCTTCTGTTAAGTCGCGCGTATAGCGCTGTAACGCCTGATACTGCTGTTCGGGATTCTGGTCTGTAACCTTATGTGCGCCGCGAACCAGCTTGAGTGACCCCAGCAGTCCGTCGCGACTTGCACCTGCAGCACTCATTAGGCGCATGCTATCGGTGGACTTAGCGGCGGACAGAGCTAACAGCATATGTTCGGTTGAGACATACTCGTCGCCCAGCTCTTGCGCCTCTTTTTCGGCACTATCTAGTACCTGCGCGAGCTCGCGACTCACATTGGGTTGCGCATCGCTTTGTCGAGCGTAGCGCGACGCCTCCTCTTCGGCGGCCTTTTTGAGAGCAGTGATATTAACGCCATTGCGTTGCAAAACAGGAACAACAATGCCTTCGTCCTGCGCAAGGAGTGCCAACAGCAGGTGCAAGTCGTAAACAAGTGGGTTCCCTGCCTTCCGCGCCATTGCGACGGCATCGTTGAGCGCTTCGGTGCTCTTAACGGTAAGTCGGTCCGGATTGATCATAAGTGGGATGCGTCTAAAGGCTCTGGGTTGAACTTCAATCTGTACGGATACAAGGCATTAGTGGTGCCGCACTAATTGCGCATAATCGGCGGCAGGCGCCACCTCGACTGCCACATCGACATGACACAAAAGGCACCGCGGGTCCGCTCACCCGAGGTGCCTCTTGTTTTACTACTCTGCTGGTTTGTGGTGCTGTGCTACTTCACCACGATCATCTTCCTAACCAGTTGTTTGCCATCTACATCGAGTATGTAGTAATACGTTCCCGATGCGGCATCCCGGCCGGTACCGCGTACCTTTCCATCCCAAAACGCGACATACTCGCCGCATGGTAGTAAAAGGTTTTCCAACGGTTGGCCTCCTGTGACTCCCCCTACTCCGCCTTTAATGACCGGTGTGGCCACGTGCTGCGGGAGCAGATTGAGTATCTTGAGACTTACACGGTACAGCTTTCCAGGGTTAGCAGAACATTGCTGCTCGTCACCAACTCTGAATGGGATGTTGGTTTCAGGGTTGAACGGGTTCGGATAGTTTTGTCCGAGCGACATCCCTGGTCGGCTTGTACGCATGGTTTGATCCTGCGCGGCCGCAACATCTGGCATGAAGACGCCGACGGCAAGCACCAGTACCAGTGCTACCAACGAACGTTTCATGGTACTACTCCGACGAATCAGGTGGTTTGGTCGTTCTCCGTACTGAGGGTCTAGAGTTGATTGCCTACGCTTCACCTGCACCTGCGAAAATAGGACGAATTAGCGGGGTAGTCAAGCAACATCGCCAGAATACCTCCGTTTTCCCTCATGATAGTGCGGCAAGCTGTACGACAGCCGAACATAGACCGAACTAATCCCACTTATTTACATACACGACAACGGCCACGATGTGCCTAAATGTCTAAATGCCCACGCTCCCAAAGTGCGTACGCCTGTAGCACACGGTTAGACGGCACATGATGACCTAAATACTCACGAAACAGGCGCTGGTGTGATCGCAATGTCGCCGTATCACAGTTAACAGTTCCAGTAGCTGACACCCACGCACGCAGCGTTTCTACTGCGGTGTGTGGAAGCCTTCGTGCAGCAGATGCCGTTACCGCACAGCTCTCGCAAATAATTCCGCCCGCGCTATGACTAAACAGAACGGTACCTGCGTCTTGCGTTGCACCATGGCAATAAGCACACGCACCTAACACCGGTGCCACGCCGATTTCACACAGTAATCGCCATAAGCCACCTAAGGCCTCGCTATTCACCCGCTCCTCTGCACTGTGAGCGATGGAATTAACAGTTTGTAATACCACATCGTATACACTGTCCGCGGGCTCGTCGTGAACGACCAACATTACAACTTCAGCAACCGCAGCGCACGCCGCAAAACGAATTAAGCTGCTCCCCAGCTCAGGGAACGTACGTCTTACGTCAAAAGAGTTAAGTGTATGAAGATCGCGCCCCGACTTGATCTGAATCTCAGCAATGCCTTGTGCGAATAAACCTACGGCCGCACCAAAACGCTTTCGCGAAGATCTCGCGCCACGTGCTACAACTGACTGCACGCCAGCATCGCGCGTTAAAACGCGCAATATCAGCGACGACTCTAGGTAGTCGGCAGAATGTAATACCAACGCTTCAGTGACCAACGGCGACATATGTTGAGCATATCGCCATTCGCAGCCGGTTACCAGCCACCTCTATCAAACTGGGTAGCCAATCTCGCAATCAAAGCGAGATTGGCTACCCAAACATACAATATTTACAAAACCTTACGGTCTGATTGCCATATCAACGCCGCCCTGCCCTGCACCAACTCTACGTACTTCCTTCCCCTGCTTGTCGAATACATGGAGCGACGTTGCAGAGCCCGCGCCGTTAGATATGCAATGCAAGCGGCCGAGTGCATCTGCGGTTGCACTACCACACGCAACTTCGTCATCGCTTTCGTCTAGTAGTAGTCGCCATCCCTGTGACGATACAGGGCTCTCGGTTGACGTAGTAAGGTTGTCGTTTAACTGAATAACACGCTGCGTGAATGAACCTAGGTCTTCGTATAGCGCAACGTACAGATAATTGTCTAAACCGCGACGCAGCGATGCACCGTAACCTGCCTGAAGCAGCGTACGTTGCTGCAACAGTTGACGACTTCTTAAGTCGACTGATGCAATGGCCGCCGCAGAACGCAAAGTGTACGGGAACGCAGAAAAGTCAGCGTCTCCGCCATTTGCAACGGTTACAACACCGTTTCTCACTTCTGAACTCACACCAGAGCCGCGCAGCGATGGCAGATTCACAGTATCGCGGCTGCCACCTCCATCTGGAATGCGAATAAGGCGCGTCGAACCAATGGCACTGTAGTCGGTTCTGCAGTTCGCGTTTGCGTCGACAACCCATGTGGCGTTGTCGAAGCGGAATGCGTCGGCGGGACACTGTCCAGCGTTAAGAACTCGCTCAACTGTAGGTGAACCCGATGCAGGGATAGTCATGTACACAACCATCTGAGAATCGGGGAGCGCAACGATTACGCGCGCACTACCGTTACCACCGGTCGTAAGTCTTGCGCGCGAGGCGTTCCCTCCTGCGGGGAGCTGAACCTTACGTACGGTTCCAGCGCGTACATCTGCTATGTACAACAAGTCGCCAGCTAAACGGCTTGATACAGAAACTACTGTATCACGTTCGTAAGTTAGGACTGCTGCGTCAAACTCTGTCGACGGCCCAAAGGCCAAGCGAGTTGTAGCTGTACCGGTGTCACCAAGCAGTGTTAAGCCAGGCTGAATGAAACCGTCGAGTACAATAATTCCCTTTGGCGCAGTTGGCGTAGGAGCCACTGCGTCATCTGAGGAACACGCCGTAAAAGTCACCGCAGAAAGAGCGGCGAAAGCTGCAAGGCGTGCGGTAGATCGGATGTTTATACGTTTCATAGAGGGAAACTCAGTAGTGTTTGCTAGGTGTGAAATGAAGAGCCATCGACCACTGTCGAGCCGGCTCGGGAAATCCACGCACAGACTGCCACCGCACATTCGCAATGTTCTCAACAGACATTGTGAGTGAAGCAGAGTACCGTGAAATGGAAAGTGGATGTGACCAAGCAGCATCAAGCAGGATCACAGAAGGAAGTTCGTAGTTGGGATCGCGAGGACCTGCACTAAACGGGCGTGCTCCAGTTAGTCGCGCGTTGCCTGATATCGTTCCAACTTTGCCTCTTACCGCCGTTTGAATGCCACCAGCTGAACGCGGAACGTACGGAACAGGAATAAGCAACGATCCCGAAGTAAGCTCACTGTCATACCATGAATACCAGAGGTCAACATTCACGCTGTCCATTTTAACAGCTGCGCGTGCTTCAACTCCCTGCATATGTTCGCGCCCGACATTCGCAGGGCTCCAGCCAAAGTTTCCCGGAAACCAAATTATTGCGTCGCGAACTCTTCGCGAAACTAGCGCAACATCCACGGTTATAGGTAACAGACTCGCGGGAAGCGATGCTCCCATCCCAAGCTCAAAATTGTAGTCAACGCGCTCCGGCGAGAGAGCACGAACAGTAATTCGCTGCGGCGATGAAAAGTACAAATCATAAAGCGTCGGTACTCTCACTGCTTGCGACACGCGCGCACGTAAATCAACTGTCGCGCCGCGCCAACTATTCTCTGGTGAAAGAAGCCTACGAGCGACGGCAGCATTAAAAGAAGGCACCACGCGGCTGTCGGTTACCGCGTCTGCACGCACACCCAACACTAGCTTATTTCCAACGAACTCGACATCTGTAGTTACAGAAGAGTTAGCCGTAACTCGCGATTGCTCAATAGCGCCAGTTGCGTGCATTTCATCAGCACCTACAGCAGCAGCAAACTGAAGCAATCTCCACCTAGTAGACACACCAATCGTGGCTGTACGAACCGTTGCGTTGCTATTAAGCACTGGTCTAACGGGATCGCGATAACGCAACTGAAGATAGCGCACAGCACTGTGCACGTACGTATCACCGAACTGAAGCTGACCGGTAGTAGTTAAGCGTTCGGTACGCGCTCTATCGTTATCGTATGTTCTTACATTCATAGCGCCCACCATTCCGCGATCTGTGCGCGACGCATTGGCAGATAGTCGCCACCGTTGCGAAAGCGCAGACATAAATAACGACGACCTAGAGTTATCGCTGTTAACGCGCGTTTCCTTTGAGGCGGCCCCTGATGCGCCTGCACTGTTAACGAACTCAAAGTCGTTCACAATTTTGCTAACCGCTCCACCTACATTAAAAACTGTTCCACCCGCCACCAATCTTCCGCTCCCTTCGGCACCACGTTCGCCAAATGAACCTGCTCGAAGCAATACAAAAGGGGTCGTTGCAGACTGCAAAGCAAGAACGCCACCTACAGCTCCGTCTACCGTGCCCGGAACCACTGTAGCCGCACTGATAGCACCAAGCGGCAACTCGTTTAAGTCAGCAATCCCAGTTGATGGGTCGTTCATAACAACCCCATCTAACGTTACTACCGTGTGCTCGCGCCTAGCACCTCTAAGCGACAATGTACTTCGTCCTCGTGCTTCTTGAAGCTGAGTATATGGCAGTAACGCAACCATATCTGACACAGCGGTAGCGCCTTGCTGCAGCGCTTTGCTCGCTGTTATTCGCCCGCTACCTAGCGCGCGCTGGTCATACGCTGCACGCACAATCACGGTGTCCTTTAACAGTGATGCTAAGGGAGACATGAGTATACTTGTGTCGCTAACAATTGTCGCCGACTGATACCGGTAACCGGGACGCATGAACACCATATTTCCTGCCGGTAGCCTAATGCACTCTGATGTGCTCACTACATTACTATCGCGCGTGCGTATCGTAACTGACGATAGCGGCATCTGTGTAAGCGCATCGAATGTACAAACGCGCACGCTGTCTGCTTGCAGCAATACTGCCGCAAAAAGTTCAACTATCACTTGCGACCTCACGCTCGCCCACTCCCACGCCGTTCACCTTGCTAGGGCTGTGCCGTAATCCACCGCTTCGCAATGGGAAAAGCGCGGGAGCGCCTACTACAGGGTCGCGCGTTATAACCAATGGCCACTGATATACCTGCTCTAGTACCTCTCCGCGCATCACGTCATTAGCGCTACCAGCAGCTGCTATCTCTCCTTTGTTCAACAGCACAATATGCGACGCAAAACGAGCGACCAAATTAAGCTGGTGGCTTATTAGCATTACAGCTGTACCGTCTGCTGCTAGGCTGTCTATTAACTCGAAAATCGCCATTTCATGGCGGATGTCCAAAAACGTTGTCGGTTCGTCTAAAACGAGAGTGCTGCAACCTTGTGCTAGCGCTCGTGCAATTCTCACCCGCTGCCATTCTCCCCCAGACAGCGCATCGGTTCGTCTATCACTTAACTCCAATACGCCAGCTCTCTGCATTGCATTAGAAACTGTAACGTCATCTAACGCAGAAGGGGCGCTAAATACTCCCATGTGCGAGTACCTGCCGAGCGACACAAGCTCTCTTACAAGTAAGGGCGCAGACGGTTCTTCCCGTTGCGGAACAACGGCTACTTCGCGCGCAAAATCTCGGTGCGATATATGCCGCAAATCGCGACCGCCTACTGTAATTAGCCCCTCTATTGGCTTTACAAGCCGTAATAACGCTCTGACAAGCGAACTTTTCCCTGATCCGTTTGGCCCAACAACAGCTGTTATTGAACCTTTGCCAACGGCGAGTGATACGTTAGTAAGCGCATTTGATTGTTGCGCTGAGTAGCGTACCGTTAGGCTGTTGAAGCTAAGTACGTTGTTACGATGCTGCTCATTGTCCCAAGCAAAACTTTCTTTGCTTGCAACCGTTCCTGCGACTTCAATGTCGCCGAGTGCGCGTTTCATCGAAGCGCCTTCATTCTTGAAAGAAAGAATGGCACGCCAACCAATGCTGTTACGGCCCCAAGCGGCAACTCGGCGGGCGAACGAACAGTGCGCGCAACTATGTCGGCCGCTACCAGCAGCGACGCACCAAGTATGGCTGACACGACAATCATTGATCGGTGGCGTCGAGCACCAACTGCGCGAGCCAAGTTCGGAATAATCAAACCGACAAAACCAACAAGACCGGCTGCAGCAACTGTAGACGCAGCTAGTAACGATGCCAGCAAGAATATCCGTCGTCCTGCTATCGTTGTGTTAACTCCTAGCGCTGCGGCAGACTCTTCACCCAGTGACATGAGATCCATATCTCTGGCGCGAACAAAAAGCACTCCGCCAATTGCAACCAACGAAACAACCAGCCACATAACACTATTCCAACTCGCGCTGGCAGCCGAACCCATCATCCACCACAGTGCGCCCCGAATACGATCTGGAGGCGCGTCGGCAAGCGCGACCATTATCGCAGCGTTTGTAAACGCACCAACAACTACACCCGCCATAAGTAGCACTCTCGAATCAGAGCTTCCTGTAATACGCGCAAGTGCAAGAACAATAGCGGACGCGAGTGCTGCACCTAAAAACGCAGCAATCGTTACAAGTTGGGGGTTCATTCCTAAGGAGAGAGCTACAACAGCACCAAACGCAGCTCCTCCAGAGACGCCAAGTAGGTAAGGCTCTGCAAGCACATTGCGAAGAGTCCCCTGAAGCGCGCATCCACTAACGGCTAGCCCTGCGCCAACTAACGCTGCGAGAAGCGCTCTGGGTGCACGCAGGTCACGGATAATAGCACGAGTTGCTTCGTCTCCCTCACCTGAAAGCGCTGCTATTACGTCGCGCATTGGTATAGGTACGGCCCCTATTGCAATGGCTAGAGCAAGTAACGCCACAAGCAGTACGACGCCAGCCAATGCAACCGCTACCAGCGGAACACGCTGAACGTTTGGGGAACTACCTAGTGCGTTCATTGGCGCACTATCGCAGAGTCAAGTTGCGGATGCAGCAAACGAGCAAGAGAAGCTGCAGCCATACCGAGATTTACGGACGGACGACCGGTAAGCTCCGTGTTTACCCGTAGTACCTTTCCTAACCGGACTGCCCCAACTGCTTGCCAAGCAGGCATCTCGTTGAACCTGCCTACACTTTGATCACCTGCAAGTATTACGTTCGGCGCTCTACGCGCGATTTCCTCGATTGTAACTTGAGGTGACGGCGATGATTCGCTACCAAAAACATTATCTGCTCCTGCTATGTTTAGCAGTTCATTTAAGTAGCTGCCACCTCCTACAACCATTACAGGAGAATGCCACAGCGGCCATGCAACCGACACGTTCTCTTCGGCGCTAGTGGCGCGCTGAATGGAGCTTAAAGTTGACGTCACGCTGTCGACAATATTTGTAGCAGCCCATTCGCTCGCAGTAACAGTGCCCAAGATTTTGGTTAGTCTAACGAAATGAGCTATTCTGTCTACTCTAATAGCTACTGTTCGAACACCAGCGCGCTTTAGAGCGTTTGCAGCGTTTCGGTTTTCACCTGTTGCATACAGAATTACCAACGTCGGCTTTGCTGCCAATACAGTTTCCAAATTCGGACGTATGCCATCCCCAACTGCAGGAACAGAAGTTACCTCACGTGGAAACTCGTCGTAACTACTGCGACCAACAAGTCTCCCCTGCTGTTCCAATGCGAAGAGGATTTCAGTTGCTGTAGGATTCAGCGAAACTATTCGCGCTGAGTAAGTGGTATCAATTGGGAGTGAGTCGCCGAAATCATCAACGTAAAGTTCGGAGTAGTTGAACCAATCGTTGTTGCGCTCAGCTACAGCCGTCGAAGCGTTCTCTAACGACTGTGCCGTGTCATTAATGCCAATTGGCTGCTTTTCAGATACACTGCACGCCGTAGCCACCGCGACCGTTATGGCCGCAGCTATCGCTCGAAACGATGCTAGCGTGTATCTGAAATGCAAAAGGCGTCTCCTTTGAAGACGCCTTGCCGAGTGTAGATATGCTCACGCTGCATGTCAAAAGAGCCGACACAGCTGGCGCGAGCCCCCCCTCGAGGGTCTTCGATCCTGTACACGAGCGCTGGTCGTCTCCTGGCTTAGGGCAAACTGCTCGCCTTCCCGGTGCCATATGATGGCAACCAGTGGCTGTGAGCAGCAAAGCAACGCCCTTTACAGTGGCGGGGCCGCACCGGACTTATACCGGTTTCCGTATCCGCGCTCAAACTTCTGTAAATGCCGCACCTAAGGCGCGACAGTACAATTCCTAATGCAAATCCTAGCGCTTTTCGACGCTCTGGGCAAGCGCATTAGCTAGCGCAGAGCGAAGTTCATTTCTACGTCTTTCGTAGGCCAAGCGCACTTCGTCCGACGGGTCGGCATTTCGCTGATAAATATCGTCGAGCTGAGCAATCTCGCTCGCTAGTCTTTCATGCAGCGGCAGGTTACTGGCTCCCGTTTTAGCGGCAGCCGCTGCCATTTGGGATGCGACCGTCGTGCCTCGCCGTCTCCCCATTGCGCGCATAAGAACTAACAACATCGCGGCACCAATAACTATGAGCAGCGCCGCCATATACAAGTTGCCTGCAAACGGGCGCGCAGACGGAACGTCTAGAACGATTCGTAAGCTTGGCGGCGTGTCTTGAGCAAGAAACCTACGAAATGTTCTCCCCTCAAGATTTACGTTGCCAACTAGCGTTATACCGTCTGCAACAACGTTTCCCTTGGGCTCTTCAAGTAATATCTCCAACACATCTACGGCGTGTGTTGTTGTTATCGACATAGGGTAGTCGGCAGCTGGCACCCTATAAGAAAACGAAACCTGACTTAAGCCCGGCGAGAACGGAGAAAACGCCAACACACGACCAGTTCGAAAAATCAGAGCGTCGGCCGATAGCTCCGTCTCATTAATACGAAAGTCTTTCGCAGTTTCCGGAATGGTTGTCGACCATGTTGCCGACTGCTCCATCGTGTCCGCAGATATAAGAGTGCTAAGACTATCGTTGCTTAATTCAAAAACTTCGATAACTGTACGATGATTAGTGCTATCTATAGCGCCGACTATTAGGTGCCTACCTCTAACGGAAAGCGGAAACTGCGTTGACGTTGTATCAAAAACTGTGATAACCGCCGCATCACCCGTAGCTACTGAATCGCGGAACGGGGCCGTGAAGTAAGCAATCCCGCCATAAGTAACCGACGCAAAGTATACCGCGTCGAGACCGAACGTACGAAAGCTAAAGCTGTAGCCACCAGTTGCATCCGTTGTCACCGAATCCAGCGGTCCGGCAGAATCACGAGCCACTCGGTGAAGCGTTACAGTTACACCCCTTATGCCGGTAGGCTCAACTCCTTCAGAACTCGGCTTAACAATTGTCCCCACGACGCGGCGAAACTGTCCGCCAACGTTCGGCTGCTGCTGTGCCATTTGAACAGACTGAGCATGCAGCTGCTTCTCGGGAACGTGCAGGAGAGTGGTTGTAATAGCAGCTAAAGAAAACGCGAACCTAACGAACTGTTTCATCAGAAATGTTGTATCACGGATTGAACTTTCCAAAATCTTCTGGGCGCATCCGCTCGAGGTGCTTCTTTAATTGTTCTGCGTTAAGCACAGGCTCTTCGTTTGCATTCGCTGCAAACTTCTGTAGCGAAAACTGCTGTAGTTCAAAGTGCGCCTTTGCCTCTAACGCGTCGTCGGAGTCACCGGAGTCGTCGTTATCACCTACCGACGACAGCAAGCTCTCGTGCACAAAAATTGGGACATTACAGCGCAGTGCAATAGCGATAGCATCCGACGGGCGCGCATCGAGTTCGGCAGAACCACCAGGACCATCTATTAACATCTCAGCGAAATACGTTGCCTGTACCACTCTACTTATGTTGACGCGCACGAGCGAGGCACCAACCGTACTCAAAAGAACTGAGAACAAATCGTGAGTAAGCGGGCGGTCAAGTTCATCGCCATTCATGTGCATGGCAATGGCGCGAGCCTCGGCGTGTCCGATCCAGATAGGGAGCAAACCGGTTCCCTGCTTCTCGCGCAAAACGACCACGTATGAATTAGTTGTGCTGTCGAGCCCGAGCCGGGCGACTGTCACTTCCACCATCGTTATACGACCTCTGGAGTAACAAGAAGAACGACCCGGGCTCGCGTTATCAGCCACGAACAGCGCGACGCAACGATGTAACGCGATCCGTGCGTTCCCACGGGAAGAAAGTGCGAGCACCACGTCCACGCCCCGCTGTATACGGAGTTCTACCGAAGTGGCCGTAGGCCGCGGTTGCGCGATATATCGGCTTTCTAAGCTCTAAGTCGCGAGTAATGCCACGCGGCGTGAGATCGAAAACATCGTTGACCGCTGCTTCGATATCACGATCGGGGACCGTTCCAGTTCCAAACGTTTGTACATACACCGAAACAGGCTCCGCGATACCGATCGCGTACGCGACTTGAACCTCACAACGTCGAGCTAGCTTAGCAGCAACGATGTTCTTTGCCACCCAACGAGCTGCGTAACAAGCCGATCTATCCACCTTCGACGGATCCTTTCCGCTAAATGCGCCGCCGCCGTGGCGTCCCATACCGCCGTAGGTGTCAACAATGATCTTACGCCCCGTAAGCCCAGCATCACCCTGCGGGCCGCCAATAACAAAACGCCCCGTTGGGTTAATATGAGTTTTCATTCGACGACCACGAAGCTCTTCTGGTATTACAGCGTCTATGATTTCACTGGTTACAGCTCTGCGCAGCTTCGTGTTTGATACCTTCTCGTCATGCTGCGTTGAGATAACAACCGTGTCTACCGCTACTGGTTCGTTATTCTCATAAAAAACACTCACTTGAGCTTTGCCGTCTGGGCGAAGCCAAGGCAACGTGCCATCCTTGCGACGAGCTGAAAGCGTGTGTGTAAGGCGATGCGCCAAAAGGATTGGCAACGGCATTAGCTCGGGCGTTTCATCAGAGGCATAGCCAAACATCATCCCTTGATCACCTGCACCACCTGTATCTACACCCTGTGCAATATCCGGTGACTGCCTGTCAATTGCGCTTATAACAGCACATGTCTTGGAGTCGAAACCGAATGTGGCATCGTTATATCCGATGTCCTCAATGGTTTCACGAACAATGTCCGGTAAGTGGACATACGCAGATGTAGTAATCTCGCCGGCTATTACTGCGAGACCGGTGGTAACCATAGTCTCGCACGCAACACGCGCAGTTGGATCTTCGGTCAGGATTGCATCGAGAACGGCATCGGAGATTTGATCAGCGATCTTATCGGGATGCCCTTCTGTAACTGATTCCGATGTAAAGAGGTGACGGTCGGCCAACGCAGGTTCCAGTAAAGGTGAAGTAACGTACTACAACGGCGTAGACTAGCCCGCTAATACAGAGTCGGCAAGCCATCTGCCGCTCGTTCCACGCCATCTAGTTCGGCTCGAAGCTTACGCCGTAACACTATTTCAGCTTCGCGAGCTGTTGCAGCAGTCATAGCTTCTTGGGCGGCAGCAACAGCGCTTTCAATTCGAATGCCACGTATAACGCGCTTCACGTCTGCTATCGCACGAGGTGACACTGAAAGGTTACGGACTCCTAGACCGAGCATAGCGAAAACTGCGAGAGGCTGAGAGGCCATCTCGCCGCATACGCTAACGTCTATCCCGTTCGCGCTACCTACTTCTTGCACTTTCGCTATAAGGCGTAATATCGCTGGGTGTAACGAAGTAAAACGGGGCGCCAAGTTTGCATTCCCACGGTCTACTGCAAGAGAATACTGAACCAGATCGTTGGAGCCTATGCTAAAGAAGTCAACGTCGCGGACGAGTGTATCACAGGCAATTGCAGCAGCCGGTGTTTCAATCATAACGCCCAGCGGTACGTCGGCCTTAAATGGCACACCTCGCTCTGATAATTCGGCTATAACTTCTGCAATCAGCTGCCTTGTTTCGCGAACCTCGTCTACTGTCACAATAAGGGGCAACATAACTCTCAAGTCACCGTGTACTGCGGCCCTTAGCAGTGCTCTAAGTTGCACCTTAAACACGTCGCTCTGATCGAGACACATTCGTATCGCTCGCCAGCCCAGAAACGGATTGGCTTCGGCAGGGAAACCACCGGCCGGAAGCTTGTCGCCGCCGATATCAAATGTGCGTACAACGACAGGACGTGAACCAAATGCAGCTAGCACCTTGCTATACGAACGGTACTGCTCGTCTTCGTCAGGCATTGCGGCACGTCCTACCACCAAGAACTCGGTACGCATTAAGCCAACGCCATCGGAGCCACTATCAGCGGCCTGTTCCGCATCTTCCGGAATATCAACGTTAGCGCGAATTGTTACCCTATGTGAGTCGCGTGTTACAGGTTCCGACAGTGCAAGCTCACGCAGCAAATCAGCACGTCCTTCGTCCTCTTGCATTCTCATTCTCGCTGCCTCTACCTCCGACTCGGTAGGAGAGACCAACAACATACCGCGCGTACCATCTAGTATCGCTCGTTCACCACCCTTTAAGTGGCTCACGGAATGTCTTAGACCTACGACGGCGGGTAGCCCTAACGAGCGCGCCAAAATGGCAACGTGTGCAGTTGCTGTCCCAGCGTCGGTAGCGATCGCTGAAATGCATTCGCGATCAAGCTGTAGCGTTAACGACGGCGTGAGATCGTGGGTTACCAAAATCGCTCCCGCTCCGCGAGGAACATCTACGGGATCGTGATCTGGTAAGCTTAAAAGAATGGAGAGCACACGAATTTGCACGTCGGTTAAATCACCAACTCTTTCTCGCAACATTGGCGCCGTGTGTCGCGCAAACTGATGACGCCATTCGAGCATCGCCAAATCAAACGCCTTTTCGGCGGCGATGTTCTGTTGGATAAGTGATTCGACAGTGCCGTGGAGCTCCCTGTCATCGAGAATCGAAAGCTGCACGTCAAATATGGCCGCTTCTTCTGGCCCCGCCTGCGATTCAGCTCGCGTTCTAAGAAGTATTAGCCGCTCACGCGCTTTGGCCAGCGCATCATGTAAGCGAGCAACTTCCGAAGCCCTCTCGCTGTCTTGTACTAAGCGATGTTTTACATCTGGTACTTCCCACCGCAACAGATGGATCGGCCCTACAACAATTCCCGGTGACGCAGGTATTCCGCGCAGAACTGCGTCCACTAGGTCTCCCCAAAACGGGAGCTAACTAAACCGGCCAAAGCCTCAACTGCGTCGTCTTCATCGGGCCCCGAAGCGCGCAATGTTATCGTCGCGCCGAACTCTGCGGCGAGCATCATAACTCCCATGATGCTCTTACCGTTTACTTCGAGATCGTCTCGAGAAATTGTAATGTCGCTTTTGAAACGCGCCGCGGCTTTAACCATTTCAGCAGCCGGTCGGGCGTGAAGTCCGTTTTTGTTGACGATTTGAACCGATCGTTCAGCCATCAGCGTACCACCGAGTAGAGGACCAAGGCGCAAAGCAGCAGGAATACCACTTTCCACCCTTCTGCACGTCCGTGCAGACGGACCAGAAGAACAGCGAGGAGCGGCGTAGCGATTGCTATCCCCGCTGGAACCACAGCTAAGGGCGTTCCACCGCCCATAGCACGATGCGCCGCCAGAGGCAGCGCAAGACCACCCAAAACAGCTGCGACACGACCAATGTAGCGAGGTCCATGCTGCAGCACTGGATTGGCAAGCGCATTTGCCACTCGCAACCCGTGTGTCCATCCGGCCCGCAGCGCCCAAATGCGCAGCCACAGGTGCCCCACGTTATAGACGACTAAGAAGCCCGCAACGACAGCAAAAACTCCCCAGCCTGCCCCAAAAAGCAAAATGCCCAGCAGCGAACAGGCCGGTAGCCAAGAGGCCCAAACGAGTCTGTCACCAACCGATCCCAAAGGCCCGCAAAGCGCTGTACGAAAACGCACTATACGCGAAGCCTCAACTTGATCAAGCTCAACACGAGCCAACGCACCTATTGCTAAGCCGGCCAAGTATGGATGCGCATTAAAATATGAAGTTTGTCTAGCTAACGCGTCCCGATAAGAAGCCCCACCTACGCCGCCAGGAAGCGCACGAAGCGCCGGCTCAACAGAAAATCCGATACCGTTACCAATGAGTATCTCGTAATTCCACGACCCCTGAATCGCCATCGAACGCAACAGCATCGACGCGCCCAACCCGGTACCCAACTTAACTCGCGGTTGCGTTGCATTAGAACGCGAAACACCACCATCGCCGACACCATCACTGTGCGAAACACCACTGTGCGAAACACCACTGTTAAGCGAGCTTCCCACGCTCTGGCCGTTAGTACTGTTATCCACGAAGCATCACCAGCAGTGTGCCTACAGCTAACGCAGCAAGGAAGAGACGTCTAGTACCACTAATTGAGTGAAAGTCCTTCCACACAGCGGCAGCAGCAACCGCGGCAACAGCCGTTACAACAAAAGCTCTTGTAATGTTGTCTGGTACACTCCATGCCTCACGCGCAAAGGCCACCGCAAACAACCCTACAACTAGGGCAGTAGCGCCGAGCAGTGCACCTCGCAACAGATCGGCCGTCATCCCAAAAATCTGCAGCCCGACCACAGTCTTCGCACTACCCTCAGCGAGCTGATTCAATCTTCGGTGAGCAACTCGAGCAATCAACTTCCGGTGCCAAATCATCGTCCACCCGCCCATCCAAGCCGCGGCTATTCCCACCATTAGCGCTATAACTAAGTCGGAAGCAGCTGGAGGCGATGCACCGACTGCGCCGTACGCAGCCACTGCACCGGCCGCTACCGATGCGCTCCCCCACTCCGGATACCGCGAAGCACCTACTGGCAAAGCTTCCAGTGCTAGGCACTCCATTGCTGCTCCGCACACCAGCCCCGCCACCGGCGCACCCGCGAAGGTGCCGCCTATCGTGGCCGCAACCAATGGTCGCGATATCATCGCTTGGGGGAAACTCACCACGTCCAACCCAGCAACGCCGGCCAAGACAGCAAGTGGAAAAAGGTCCGTGAATCCAGTCACAATACTTCTAACCGTCGCTCGTTGAACTAAGAAGTTCGCTTAAAGGAACCGGACGCGCCGATGGAACGTCCTGCGCCGAAACCTCAACTCCCATTGCCTCTATTGAACGAAGAAGCTCCTCTTCCGCCTCTGTTAAAAACACATAGCGCAAACGAGCAATGCGATCTGGTGCATGATGAACACCACCAATGTTAACAGAACGGACACGACCATCCTTTATGACGCTAGCGCCTCCAGTCCCAGCACTCGCACCACCGCTCGTGACTTCGGCAAAGCTAGACCGCGTAGATAAAGCAACGCCGTTGCATGCCGCAACCAATCGCTTCATCGTCGCAATGCTTCCAGTTAAAACAATGCCTCTGCGAACGTCCAATTCGTAACCTGAAAGCTCCTTGGCAGCAGATTCAACCGAATGGAAGAAAACAGTCATATCAGGCGGAACACCCAACCTGTATAGCTCCTGCTCCCAATCAGATTCCGCAACATCGTCGTCAACCAAAACGATGAACTGCAAATCCAACGGCTGCCCCCACCCCACCACTACCTGACCATGAATAAGTCGATCGTCTATACGCATAAGCAATATCACTTAACTGTCCCCGCCGAAAACCATCATTGCCGCCTTCGCACGCTCGAGTGACGCCATCGCCGCTTGTACGCTGTCAGCCGAATCCTGCATAGCAAAATCAAGAAGTAGCGGAACGTTGCATCCGGTAACTAACAAAACTCCAGGGTGCCGCGCCAACAAACGCCTAACCGCTATAGTACAGCTGCCAGCCGGCAAATCTGTAAACACTACACGAGCCGCGCTGCTCGCTAACGCTTCGTCAAGCATACGATAGATACCGTCGGCACCTAAGTCGCTATTGCTAACCGGAAGGAATAACTCACCCATACCGGTTATCTGATGAACGGCACTAATAACACCCGACGAGAATGATCCATGGCCGGCGACGATTGCACGCACAACTGATCGCTCACCTAACGACTCGTCACTCACTCTTCGTCTTCCTGTAAATAGCGTTGGACGTCGGCAGTACGACGCATCTGCCCAATTAAACGTTCGTTAAACGCTGTTGCACTATCATAGCCCCGGTAATATCGCAAAAGATGATTCATCGCAATCACCTCTCCGATAACCGTTATGTTCTTTCCCGGGTTGAGATTCACAGTGATTCGCGGAATCTCCACACCAAGTATGGTTGTTGTTTGAACATCCAATCCGGTGCGTTCTACATGTGATTCGCCGTCCCACTCCTCAAGAACAACTACAACTTCAATTCGCTTCTGCTGTCTAACTGCATGAATGCCGAATATGGCTGGTATATCGAGCAACCCAACGCCACGTATCTCCATAAAGTGACGTTGCAATTCATGCCCTTTGCCAATTAGCACATCGTTTCCTCGTCTTGAAACGAAAACGAGGTCGTCAGCAACCAACCGATGCCCTCGTTCGACAAGATCAAGCACGCACTCCGACTTACCTATTCCACTTCGCCCGGTAAAGAACACACCAACGCCGTATACGTCGGCAAGCGAGCCATGTAGTGTTGTTGTCGGTGCAAAACGATCGGCAAGATATGGTTTTATAAGACGGTAGAACTCCGCTGTCTTTAAATGCGAGCGAATAACTGCAACGCCTGCACGTTGAGCCATTTCTAACAGTGGCTCAGGACACTCGAGCGACTTGGTTACAAATGCACATGGCAACGGGAAACTAAAAAACTGCTCCAAATTTGCGCTGCGATCTTGTTCATTAAGCGAACGCAAATATGTAATCTCCGTTTCACCTAAAACTTGAATTCGCTGATAAGGGAAGCGATTAACGTAGCCAGAAAGCACTAGCCCCGGGCTTGATGCTTCAGGGCTAGTAATTTCACGAGCTAGCCCAATCTCCTCCCCCAAAAGCAACTCAAGCTCTAATGGTTCGCGCATCTGTTCAAACAGTCCGCCAACAGTAAGCCGTTTGTTAGACATTATCCTTTCACCTTTAAATTGCGGGAACGCGAGGCTGCCACAACCTCGCTAAGATGGTCCGCAGTATCCAACGCCGCATTCTCCCAAGTGAACTGCGACGCGAATGTACGCGCCGAAATCCCCAATGACTCAACCAACGCACGATTCTCAGCCAGCCGTTCCATAGCGCGCGCCATAGCATGAATATCGCCGTGCGGCACAAGAAATCCTGTTTCTTCGTGCCTTACCGATTCTCTTATCCCAGGAGAGTTGGATGCCACTACAGGTGTCCCGCTTGACGCAGCTTCGAGGTTGGTAATCCCCCACCCTTCTTTGGGTGAAGCAAACAATGTCGCCCATGCGCGCCGTAACAGCGAGACTTTGGCTGCCTCATCTATACGGCCCAAGAACCGAACGCGCTGCGCTATCCCCAACTGCGCTGTTAGGCGCTCTAACTCACCACGATACTCGCCAGCGCCCGCAATCTCCAGAGTTGCACTCTCATCTCTCATTGCAGCAAACGATCGTATGACGATATCCACACCTTTATACTTCTTTAAACGCCCAAGATACGCAAAAACTGGCGTCGGCGACCGGTGGGTTATGTCGGGTGTGTAATGCGTAGTATCAATCCCCGGAAAAATCACCTTAATGAGCTCTCTTGCTATACCGCGCGAAACGAGGTCGTCGCGCGTGCTCTCACTAATCGCTTGAAACGGAAGCCCTTTATACATTAGCGGAAGTGGACGTTCCGCAAGCCAAACAGCAGTCGCCAACGGCGGCGAAAGTTCGCGAAATGCAGTTGGGCCGAAAAGATGTGGCACGAGACCAACTACCTGTTTGACATTCCAACGCGATGTGTAAAGAGGAACTTTATTTATATCTTCAACCAGCACGTCAAAGTCGCGCTTAAACAAATGCTCGTTCCAATAACGTTTCGCAAGAAAGGGCCACGACTGTCTAGTACCTACTCTGTGGACTTCGATTCCGTCCAGCGTTACGCGCGGCTCGCACCCCTGCCAGCCACCGCAGTGCAACACAACCTCGTGGCCAGCCGCAGCTAACCTTCCGAATATCTCGTGAAGGTGTATTTCGGCGCCGCCAGCCATGGGGTTCTCCCTGCACTGCCAGTTAACCACCGCAATCCGAAGACGGTCTTTTCCGTGATGCGACCGAGTCGCGGACACTTCACGTGCAGATGTACGGGCTGCGACTGAAACTGTCACAATTTGCCTATGCCGCGCGCATAAGCATCGAGTATACCGTTAACGAAACGTGCACTCCTAGTTGTGCCATATCGTTCAGCGAGACGCACGGACTCCTGAAGCACAACACGAACTGGAGTATCGCCACGTCTTAACTCGGCCGCAGCGAGACGCAGTACGCTTCGCTCAATCGCACCCAGTCTTTCGATACGCCAATTCTGCGTAACCGAAGCCAAGCCAGCGTCTATCTCCGGAAGATACTCAGCAACAGTAGCAACTAGACGTGAAGCGAAGTCCCGCTCACTCGGCTCTATCCCAAGATCATCGAAGACATGCGTGGCTATTCGCGGCAAACGCTGTATGTCACGAAGATCGGCAGCATACAACGCTTGCAAAGCGCGCGCTCTTCCTCGCGTTTCAACACGCTCTGAGTCACGAGCGCTATTAGCAGCTCGACCGCCGACTTTAGCAGGGACTTGCGATGGACCATCCCAGAAAGCGTCGTTACGAAGGTCAGTCATTTAGTTCACCTTCGTCTGTATCACCTTCTGAGAAATCGTCAGCAAATGCTTGATCGAACAAGTCAAGCAGTTCAAGCGCTGCTAACGCTGCATCTTCGCCTTTGTTACCGTGCGATCCGCCTGCTCGTGCCATTGCCTGTTCAACGTTGTCTGTAGTAAGTAAGCCAAGCGTAACCGGAACTTCAAAATCACGCGAAGCTTCCATAAGTCCGCGCGACGCTTCACCCGCCACGAAATCAAAGTGTGGCGTGTCACCACGAACTACCGCACCAACTACAACCACCGCATCGTAGCGTTCAGTTGCTAGCGCGCGTCTCACCGCTGCAGGTAGTTCCCATGCACCTGGAACCCAAAACACATCTACATCGTTAAAACCCACACCTCGCTCCACGAGCGCCTGTACCGCGCCTTCAGCTAGAGGCGTCGTAATACTCTCGTTAAAACGACTCGCAACAACTGCGATCCGACGTCCTTCTCCGCGAGGAGTCCCCATAAACTCTGGCATCAGTATCCGTCAGATGGCAAAAAGGTGGCCGAGCTTGTCGCGCTTCGTCTCCAGATAACCGGCATTTTCATCGGTTGACGGAGCTTCTATTCTAACGCGCCCAGATAATGTTAGACCATAACCATCCAAACCCACCAGCTTTCTGGGATTATTAGTAAGTACACGAATTGAACGTGCACCTAAGTCTATTAGTATTTGCGCACCGATTCCGTAGTTACGAAGATCGGCCTTGAAACCCAGCTTCTCGTTTGCTTCAACGGTGTCGGCTCCATGATCCTGAAGTTCGTATGCTTTGAGCTTGTTAAGCAGCCCGATTCCACGCCCTTCTTGATCGAGATAAACAATGATACCTGCACCTTCATGTTGTATCATTTGCATAGCGGTTTGTAGCTGCCAACCACAGTCGCAACGTAAGGAATGGAATACGTCGCCGGTAAGGCACTTCGAGTGCATGCGCACCAATATGTCGCTACGCGACCCCACATCTCCATACACCAAGGCTATGTGTTCACGCGAGTCTACATCGTTGCAATACCCCACTATGCGCCACTCGCCAAACTCTGTAGGCAACCGTGCCTCTGCCACTCGATGCACCAGACGCTCGGTTTCCAACCTATGAGCCACCAACTGCGCGATGGTGATAAACGTTAAACCGTGCTCGCGAGCAAAGGTTTCCAATTGAGGGCGTCGTGCAGTTGTACCGTCGCGGTTAAGTATCTCGCAAATAACACCGGCCGGACGCAAGCCCGCCAGCCGCGCTATATCAACCGCTGCTTCTGTGTGACCAACGCGCTGTAAGACCCCGCCATCACGCGCACGAAGTGGATGGATGTGGCCCGGCATGCGCAGATCAGAACGTGTAGACGACGGATTAACAGCTACGCGAATTGTTGTTGCGCGATCTTGCGCACTAATACCAGTTGTAACACCGTAGCTCGCCGCTGCGTCTATGCTAACCGTAAACGCGGTGTTCATAGACTCCGTATTCGCTTCGACCTGATGCGACAGCCCAAGATGATCAGCCAGCTGGTTGTTCATAGCAAGACATATCATACCCTTTGCCTCGAGCATGAAGTTCACTATTTCAGGAGTAACCAACTCGGCTGCGCAAACAAGATCGCCTTCGTTTTCACGGTCTTCATCATCAGCAACAACGATGCAGCGCCCAGCCCTGATATCAGCTAAAGCCTGCTCTACGGTACCAAATATCGGTCTATCCTCTGCCGTAGCAGACGAATCTTTTTTTGCGTTCATAGTGCATGCGCATTAAGCGCCGCCAAGTGTGGTGCCAGCAACTGCTCAACATGCCTGGCAAGTACGTCTGTTTCTATGTGAACATGGTCGTTGAGTTTAAGCTCGCCCAGCGTCGTGTGACGGCTCGTGTACTCAATAATTGAAAGTTGTACACCGTTAGAAAAAACAGAATTAACGGTTAGGCTTACTCCGTTAATCGTTATCGACCCTTGAGGTACGAGTAGCCTACTTACTGAGTTGGGAACTTCGATATCAATTAAAAGTGCATCGCCGACGGTTTCAGTTTTAAGAACTACTCCAGTTGCATCGACGTGTCCCTGAACTATGTGCCCGCCGAGCCTGTCTCCAGCTCGCAAAGCACGCTCAAGATTAACCTTTCGGCCAGCTTCCCAACTCCCAATTGCAGTTCGATTAACCGTGGTTACAACCGCAGCACAGTCAAACCAATTAACCGCGCCATCTGTGCCGTGTAGTCGTACCGTTAAACACACGCCCTCAACAGCAATGCTCTCACCTTCAACAAGGGAATTGTACGACGTTTGAATGCGCAATTCACGCCCTGCAGCTGTATCGGCCACATGCGCAATCGTACCCACATCGGTAACGATGCCGGTAAACATCCTACAAGTCTCCTGAGAGTGCGTAAACGGTCATAATGTCGGCGCCAAATACGGCTCGTGACAGCACCCGCAAACGAGGTGCAGACGCGGCGTTTCTAGAAGCCATACTGGTAAAGGCCGTAAGCGAGCCATTTCCCAGTATGACGGGGGCTTGAAAGATAATCAGACGGTGTGCCAGACCAGCAGAAATCAGCTCAGAAGCCAGCCTTTCTCCCCCTTCTACCAGCAAATGCCTAACTCCCATACCCCGCAACGTCTCTAACGCCTGCGCAGAAGTAGCCGCATTCACAACCGTCACACCCCTAGCATGCAACGCTGCTTCGCGCTCTGGTGACTTACCACTCGACACCACTACCACCCTATGCTCTCTGGCACTTTCCACCAGCGCAGAATCCAACGGGATATTGGCATCTTTATCAAATACAACACGAATAGGTGCGACTCTAGGCGCAGGAGCTTCGCGAACGGTTAATAAAGGGTTGTCCGCTTTTACTGTGCCCAATCCAACTGCGATCGCATCAACACTAGCCCGTAACCTGTGGACCTCGGCACGTGATTCTGATCCCGTTATCCACCCCGGCTTTCGCGTTGAGTCGGCAATCGCACCGTCTAGTGAGAGTGCAAGCTTTATCGTTACCCATGGCCTATTCGAATTCGTTTGCACAAAGAAGAACGGAGCATTTAACTCCTTCGCCTCTGCTTCCAACACCCCTTCGGTAACCAGTACTCCAGCCTCGCGCAAACGTTGCGCTCCACCTTTCGCCAACTCGCTGTTATCAGCCGTTGCGAATACGACTCGCGAAATACCGGCGTCTAAAATTGCATTCGTACACGGCGCGGTTTTTCCAAAGTGATTGCACGGCTCTAATGTGACATAAAGAGTGGCACCACGCGCTCGATCACCCGCAGCATGTATAGCATTTACTTCGGCATGCGCACCGCCGTACAACGCGTGCCATCCAACCCCCGCAACGCTACCTTCACTAACCACTACCGCACCAACCAGCGGATTTGGGGAGACAAAGCCGCTACCACGCTTTGCAGCATCAAGTGCAACTCTCATGTACTGCTCATCAACGGCGTCTCGCGTTGCACGAGACGCACCGTTAGCGCTGTCGTTTGCTAAACCATCGTTCTGTTCAGCCATTGCAGTTAAAACAATCTCTAATTCAGCAACGGTGACTAATGGTCAGACGACCTGACCGTCGATCTTCACCTTACCGGCACCCTTAACAACTTCACCCATTTCCCAAGCGTGAACGCCAGCCAAAGCCGCAGCATTAGTAATTGCAGAGACGTTGTCCCGATTCGCTATAACAACCATACCTACTCCCATGTTAAACGCGCGAAACTGCTCAATGCGATCAACATTGCCGGCGTCGCCAAGAACCCTAAACAGCGACGGCACTTCCCATGTTGAGCTGTCGACGCTGGCGTCCAAATTGTCAGGAAGCGCGCGATTCAAATTGCCAGGCAACCCGCCGCCTGTTATGTGAGCCATCGCATGCACCTTGTCGAGCACAGCTGTTACGCACGAAAGATACGAACGATGAATCTGCAACAACACGTCCGCAGTTGAAGCGCCGTTTGCGTCAGGGAAAGGATCGTTAACTGTGAGCCTAAGACGTTCTGTGACAATACGACGAGCCAGTGAATAGCCGTTGGTGTGCAAGCCGTTGCTGGCAAGCCCAACAAGCACATCCCCCTCCTTAACACGAGCCGCACCTAGCACCTTCGATTCTTCTACTATTCCAACTATAAAGCCGGCGAGATCGTAGTCGGGAGGCGTATACACGCCTGGCATCTCAGCGGTTTCGCCACCAATAAGCGCACAATCGTTCTCTCGACACCCTGAAGCCACCCCTGCAACAACCGCTTCGACAACTTCCGGTACTAGCGCACCAAACGCTACGTAGTCAAGAAAAAAGAGCGGACGCGCACCTTGAACAAGAATGTCGTTGGTGCAGTGATTAACTAAACAGTGACCTATGGTATCGTTGCGCCCGCTTTCAATCGCGATCTTGATCTTGGTACCAACACCATCTGCGCTTGATACTAACAGCGGCGCTTCGTAACCATCGGGAACGCGAAACATTCCGCCAAAGCCACCAAACACACCGCGCGCGCCTGCGGTAAGGGTAGAGTTTACGTGCGCAGCTAGTCGGTGCTTAGCGTCATCAGCAGCGTCTATATCAACACCGGCTGAGCGATAACTCAGCGCCGAACCGTCTTGTACACTCATGGGATTTGTGCGTCGAATGAAACCAACTGACGAAACTCTTCAACACGCCGTTCTATCTCATCTGAGGAAACTTCTAGGACTCGTTCATTCGAGAACTTCTCGACGGCGAAGGAACCCATAGCAGAACCTACAACAACCGCACGACGCATTGCTCGGTCGCTTAAATCGTTAGTCGCGGCGAGATAACCAATGAAACCGCCGGCGAATGAATCGCCCGCACCCGTTGGATCGAACACAGACTCAAGAGGATAAGCAGGCGCGTAGAAAATGCTGTTACCGTTAAACATTAAAGCACCGTGCTCACCTTTCTTAATTACAACGTATCGCGGACCGCGCTCCATAATCCAGCGAGCAGCATGAACAAGATTAGCTTGCTCTGTTAGTTGGCGCGCTTCCCCATCGTTAAGCGTAATGAGGTCTACTTTCCCTAGCAAACTAACTAGCTCGGGACGACGTGATTCAATCCAAAAGTTCATCGTGTCGCATGCGACAAGCTTAGGACGATCAACTTGTTCCAACACCTGTAGCTGCAAGCGCGGGTCTATGTTCGCTAAGAAAACGAATGGTGCACTTCGAAACTGTTCAGGAATCTTGGGACGGAAGTCGGAGAAAACGCCTAAGTGCGTCTCAATTGTTTCTGCGGAATTAAGATCATGCCTGTATCGCCCCCTCCAACGAAAGCTCTTACCACTCGCTTTCTCCAGCCCCGACAGATCAACGCCGCGATCGGAAAGTGCGCTAAGCTTGTCGATGGGATAGTCGTCACCAACTACGCCCACTAGTTGTACATGCGCGAAATGTGAAGCAGATGACGAAAAGTAAGTGCCAGAGCCACCCAACACTTCGTCAGCCTTGCCAAAAGGTGTTTCTACAGAGTCGAGTGCAACCGACCCAACCACAAGTACAGCGTTTTCTTTTGATACGGTCACATACGCTCCGGCGCAGATATACCAAGGATGCTCAAGCCGGCTGCGATGCCAAGCTGAGTCGCACGTGCAAGCACTAGTCGAGCGCTCGTAATCTCGGGCGGCTCACCTAGTACATGATGCTTATGGTACCACATATGTGCAGTTCGAGCCGTCTCCAACAACCACCCAGCAACGCGATGCGGCTCCAAAGCCTCAGCTGACTGCGCTACAACGCGGGGGAGATCAACGAGCTGCTTAATTAGCTCCTGCTCCGCAACTGCGGATAGAACGGATAAATCAACGTCATCGCCAGTAACTGATAATGGATCGATTTCGCCGACTCGAAAAATTCCGCACATGCGCGCATGTGCCATTTGTATGTAATACACCGGATTCTCTTCCGATTGACTACGCGCAAGGTCAACATCAAAAACAAGCTGCGAATCACCCTTACGCATAAGGAAGAAGTAGCGCACCGCATCGCGCCCTACCTCATCGATAAGGTCGCGCACCGTAACGTACGAGCCCGCGCGTTTAGATATCTTTACCTCTTCACCATTCTTCATAACTGTTACCATCTGATGAAGAACATATTCCGGATATCCAACAGGAACTCCGATACCTAGCGCCTGCAATCCCGCTCTTACGCGAGTAGTCGTGCTGTGATGATCGGCACCCTGAATATTTATAGCTCTACTGTAACCACGCTCCCACTTAGTGACATGATAAGCAACATCAGGGAGAAAGTATGTATACTCGCCGCCGCGCTCAGCGCTTTTCTTCATCACCCTATCTTTGTCGTCACCAAAATCTGTAGTTCGCAAAAACAGAGCACCTTCCTCTTCGTAAGTGTGTCCAGACTGCTGCAACTCATGAACAGTTCGCTCAACTCGTCCGTCAGAGTAAAGAGAACTTTCCAAGTAATAGTTGTCGAAACGAACACCAAAAGCTTGAAGATCTAAATCCTGCTCACGCCTTAAAGCCGCTACCGCAAACACCCGTAGAGCATTTAAATCGTCACCGTTGGAATCAGTCAAACTCTGCTCGCGGTAAGCCGCAGCAATTTCGCGAATGTACTCACCGTGGTAGCCACCATCGGGAATATCAGCGTCCTCACCCGAAAGCTGTTTAACGCGTACCTGAACAGATTTAGCGAGATTCGCTATTTGAGCACCTGCGTCATTGTAGTAGAACTCACGATCTACTTTCCACCCTGTGTACTCCAACAACGTACTTATCGCGTCGCCCAGCGCTGCTTGCCGGCCATGCCCAACATGTAACGGCCCTGTGGGGTTGGCAGATACAAACTCCACCACCACTCGCCGGTTGTTTCCAATAGCCGACTTCGCGTAGTCGTTGGACGAACGAATAACCTCCAACAAACCGCGCGCCTGAAATGCCGGATCTAACCTAAAGTTTATAAAGCCTGGACCTGCGATCTCGGCGGCAGAGACACCAACCGACCCCAAATCCATCGCCGTAATTATTGATTGGGCGATATCCCTAGGCTTAGCGCTTAGAGCTTTGGCAAGCGTCATCGCTACATTGGTTGCCCAGTCGCCAAAGGCGGGATCGCGCGGGCGTTCCAGTACAGGCTCTACGACCGTATCAGGACTCAGTTTAGAGACCGCGCGAGCGATCTCGCTCCGAAGAGCATCGGCATGGTTCACAGTACGGCTGCCTATATAGAGAAAAGAGAGTGGCAAGCGGGTTAGGAAGAGCTATCGCTCGACGGGGCGGAGGCTGGCGGCGGCGCAGATGAAGAGGACGAGTCGCCCTTCGACTCAGATCCGCCACCCGAAGCTCCAGAGCGCTGATCTTTTTTGCCGTCTTTCCCGTAATCGGTTATGTAGAAGCCCGAACCCTTAAAAAGCAGCCCCGCTCCACCCGATATGATGCGCACAGCCATACCGTCTCCATTCGGAGACGGTATCTCATCGGGCACTTCGCTGATCTTGAAAACGCGCTCTACAATGCTGCCATCAGGGCAGCGAAACTCGTACGTTGGCATAAACTGTTGGGGTAACGTCGGCGGTAGCTGACAATCCGTAAAATACCATTTCTAGCAGGTGCATTCAACGCGCAAATCTGGTTAGCTGGCGCGGCAAGCTCTCAAAGCGGGAAGTATATTCCTAACGCCAGCCCGCGAAGGCAGCCACAACTACTCAAGCTAGACTCACTCCCGCCTAGGAGAACAACGCTGTGCCATCTCCGACAACAAAGCATGTGTGGTCAGAAGTACCGCTGGAACAGCTGAATGACCAGATATCTAGGAGACTTATTTACAGTAAGAGCCAAATGATCGCGCACGTTCATCTAAAGAAAGGCGCCATAGTTCCTGCTCACCAGCACCACAACGAGCAATTCACCTACATTCTTAGTGGCAAATTGCGCTTCTGGGTTGGAGAGCATGCGGATACTCCTGCAGAGATTTACACCGACGTCGGTGCCGGAGAGGTGCTCGTTATTCCAGCAAATGTTAAACATCGAGCCGAGGCGCTCGAGGACACGCTCGATCTCGACATCTTTAACCCACCTCGCGAAGATTGGTTAGACGGATCCGACGTATACATTCGTACAATGGGTAAATAATGGAACTCGGCGTTTCTGGGAAAGTTGCCCTCGTATGTGGTGCCAGCCGCGGAATTGGATTCGCAGTGGCAGAACTGTTGGTACGTGAAGGGGCTACCGTTGCAATAGTTTCGCGCAGCGAGAGTTCAGTAAACGCAGCAGCAGCTCACTTGGAGTTTGGCGGTAGCAGAGTGTTCCCAATAGCAGCCGACCTTGCCACTACAGACGGTATCGAACACGTTGTTTCGCAAACTCGCAGCGAGTTCGGCGGGCTTGATATACTTGTAACCAACACAGGCGGTCCACCAGTAGGCAGCACTTTAAGTCACTCGTGGGAGAGTTGGGAAATGGCATCGCAACTACTGCTTCGCTCGGCGGTCGAGCTATCGAAAGCATTCGTTCCTTCGATGCAGAACAATAAATGGGGGCGCGTAATTGGTATAACATCATTTGCAGTTAAACAGCCCGTACCTTCGTTAGTTCTTTCTAACAGCATGCGTGCCGCCGTTACCGGCTTTTATAGAACGCTTGCCAATGAAGTTGCTGCAGACGGAGTTACGGTAAACACAGTGCTGCCAGGTTACACACTTACTGAACGATTGGAACAGCTCGCCGAAACCACTGCGCAACGTACTGGAACTACCAGTGAAAGTGTGTTCGAGCGATACCGCGTTGAAACGGCAGCTCGTCGAATCGGCACGCCCGTTGAGGTAGCGTCATTAGTTGCTTTTCTAGCGTCCGAGCAGGCGGCATTCATTACGGGACAAGCAATCTGCGTAGACGGTGGTGCATCACGTTCACTCTTGTAGTTGAAATACAGAACTCGGCACTTCTTCGCTCCCCCCCTCCCCTCCCCTCTCACTCCCTTACACTCCTTCCGATCATACAATGAGCAAACTAACGGAAACAGCATGGATATGGCGCGACGGCAGCTTCATTCCGTGGGCAGACGCTACCGTACATGTTTTAAGCCATTCAATGCAGTTTGGATCGGCGGCTTTTGAGGGTATCCGTTGCTACTCAACCCCGAGCGGTCCATCTATTTTTAGATTACGTGAGCATTTAGAGCGCCTTGTTAACTCCGTCCGTATCTACCGCATAGAACTTGACTACACGATAGATCAACTAATAGAAGCGTCTCGAGAGCTCGTAGTAAAAAACAATGTTCCTGCCTGCTACATTAGGCCAATGGTTGTGCGCGGCTATGGTGCAGCTGGGATGGTACCATTTGAGAGTCCTGTGCATGTCTACATTCCATGTTGGCCATGGGGCGCCTACTTGGGAGACGAAGCTCTTGAGCAAGGTGTAGACGCGTGCATTACGAGCTGGCATAGGGTATCGCCAAACACCATTCCAGCGATGGCAAAAATTGCGGGCAACTACCTAAGTGGTCAGTTAATAAAAATGGAAGCGCTTACAAACGGGTTTCAGGAAGGGATCGCGCTTTCACCATCTGGTACCGTTTCGGAGGGTTCTGGCCAGAACGTTTTTGTTGTGTCTGGGGGAGTAATTTTCACAGCCCCATTAGACGGAACATTGCTGGGCGGTATAACCAGAAACAGTGTAATCCGTATTGCTCGCGACGCTGGGTACGAAGTGAGGGAACAGGCTATTGCACGGGAGGCGCTGTACTCGGCGGACGAGATTTTTCTTACCGGTACGGCATCTGAGGTGACACCAGTGAGAAGTGTCGACCGCATACGAATAGGCTCTGGCAAGCGTGGTGCGATAACAACAACCATTCAAACAAAGTTTCTCGACATTGTTCATGGGCGAATTAAAGACGACTACGGATGGCTCACACCGGTTAAGTAAAGGAAGCTTTGAGCTGCAAACATTCTAACCTGCTTATAGTTGAGCAGGTTAGAATGTTACTGCTTGAAGAAAACCCACACAGTACCGTTAGCGGAAACATCGACAGCTATAACGTTTGCCGAAGTCAGTTGTTTTTCTTTAAGCATGCCCATGATAACAATATTGTCGTTAACCGCTACTCGCATGTCTCGCTGCGCTTGAGCGTTTCTATCTTGCGCGTTTTGCAGAGCCTGCTGATTAGCGCCAGCTGTGATGCCAGCGATATCAACCATTCGAACATTGGCCGGCTGTAAATCTGTCATCCCAGCAAGTCTTGCAACGTGCTGATGCTGACTATTTACCGCTGCTATTAGCTGCCCGAAGGTGGGTCCTTGATGAGCGTGCTCTGCTTTAGTGGCAGAGTGAGCTAGGATAGACGATGCCGAGGTAACGACTAGCGCAACGGCTATTATGGCGTTAGAAAACAGCGCTTTTAGTAAGAGAGCTCTCGAGCTCGTTGTTGGTTTGATCAACTATACCCCTCTGGTGTGAGACGATAGTGATACCCTTAAGCGGGCCTTGGGGGTCCAGTTGGCGGGTGCGCTCACCGCTAGCTTTATATGCTGCGATCACCTATTGGCAACCGCAGCAAGGCTATCGCGCACAGCAATGGCAACGCTGTCCGCCTTGGTGGCGAACAAGGCTGCGTTAACTACCGAATCTTGTGCAAGTTGGCTATCAAAAGTTCCGGCCTTCATGTGAGCGACTCGTCCCCATCTATCAATTACGACTGTGATTGGGACTCCTCTAACCTTGAACACATTTGCCCACTTAGCATTTGGGAACTTTACGACTTGATCGGTTATGCCATGTTCAATTGTATAGGCCCTAGTAGAATCCATATTGCTACCAGAGAGCCAAACGACGTCTACATTATTATTTGCCTGTGCAGCGATTGTGCTACTAATACTTTTCCAAACGGGCAAGGTAGCGCGGCAAAACTCACACGTTGTTGTGAAGAAAATTAGGACTTGAGCACGATCTGGAGTTGTTTCACCCACTACGACGCTATCGCCGTTAGTCGACACCGTTGTTACGGTCGGCAGCCACTGGCCCACCGCGGGGAAGCTACGCAACATTTTTACTTCCTTCTCGATGCCTCTTAGTAACCGCAGTTGAAAGGCTCCAACAACATTCAGCGCTAGGATAACAACAACCGCCACGACAAAAGACGTTGCCTGGGTCCGTGAAATAGTTACTGTAGACATCTCTTACCTCATCGTTTGAAGGGAAACTATAAAAGCGGTGATCGCTTATCTCTCTAGCGACCTTTTAAGCGGCGGGCCGTACTCTAAGTCGCGTGAGCTTGTCCGAGTACGCTGAAGTATAGGGTTACCTGATGCTGTTGTTCCGATAGCCTTACGCCGTACTGCACGGGGCTCGAAGTCGTAGAACAAAGGTGCGGGACTACGCTCAAATGTGTGAGAAAGCCAGGGGTTACAACGAGGCTCGTAGTTGTTAATCGACTGTAAGAATGCGACTCGTTCGGGAGTAAGGTCTGTTGAAAACACGTCAAGTACATATTCCCGGCGGATACTGGCAAAAATATGATAGCGACCGTCAGGGAAAGCACCTTGTCCGGTAGCTGGAGACCGCGCCGAGTCTATCGCTAAAAAATCCGCACCCTGAGGAAGGGCGAGGCCATACGCGTATGTACCCCTCATCAATTCGCCTTTACCCAAAGCACCTACACTAGCTCCAAACCCTCTAACCATATTTGCTGATTCTGGATTATCAGGATCAGATTCATTTCCCACGAACTCAAAATGCGCATTCGACAAGTCAACAAAGTGTGGAAGTCCTGAAGCAGTGATATGGTTCAGTGCGTCAGTCGCGATCACCTTCCCTTCACCAGCTCGTATAGGGTAGTTACGACCAGAACCTGGGAAAGTATGAACGCTAGATATCCATAACCGTGTGTCGTCATCTCTAAAGGAATGAGTCTGCCCGCACGGGATTGACTCACTATGCATAAAACTGCTCGTACTAAAAAGAATTACTCCATCTAAGTAGATGGTCGTGTCAGAGTTGTTGAATACCTCTATGTATTTCCCCAAATTGTAAACAGGGTTCGTAGAATTGGTGTAATAAAATATTTCCGACACCACCAACGAGCCACGACGTGATGCCACTAACGAAACATCAACAGTGCGCGAGTTGGGAGGTGAAAGTGTTATCTGATTACCTCCTGCAAATACCGTCGCATCACTACCTAAAGGTAGTCTCGATCGCTCCAACTCAGTAAGCACTCGCTCTACGCTCACCGTATACATGCCTTCAAGAAGACCCTCGAACAGTGCGACACCCAAACTGCTTGTCTCAGCCTCACGAGGCGCTTCAGAGCTACGCTGAAGACGAACTTTGATACCGGAAGTGGTAACAGCTGCAGATGACGCTAATCCTGCATCTTCTGAGCTAAATGACACTCGTACAGTTATAGATGCTCGCTGTACTCCCCCAGTTGGTGGAGTAGTACCAGTACTGTCGGGCACACCAGACGATGGTGGTGGAGTATCGGATTCTGTCACGCCGCCGCCGCACGAAAGCAGCATGCTAACAGCGAAAAGTGCGAATAACGAAGTGACTACTCGTATGGCAGGCTTAGTTTTCTGGTCTATTCCACGCATAATGTACACACCATCTGAGGACGTTGAGAGTAACTACTTGGTGGCGCCGGACGGCGCCACCAAGTAGAAAGAACTGCTAGGCACCGCAGACGCAACCTTGCTGAGGCATGCCGTTATCCTCATCAAAGTTGGTGCAGACAAATATCGTGCTTTGGCAACACTCCTCGCAGTTATCATTTCCTCCCCTCGAAGCGGCGCACCAGTTGCCCTGTTCAGGACAATCCGCTGTAAACAGCACTGCGCGTGCGGCAAAGGCTTGAGTCCCGCTGAAAGTCAGCGAAGATACTGCGAGCACGTAGAATGCCCACTTCCCGATCTTCTTCAACATCTCGCTTCCCCCTTCTTAGAGTTAGAACCACTCCCTACCGAACATATCCGGTCGGGTACTTCAGCCGGCGAATCCGGCCTTCGAAAAGAGAACAGAACACCCTGTCCTCTAACTAGAATGTGGATGTAAAAGGAAACAGAACCTTGAAAACAGCACCTCCGGGTGAGTCAGTGCAAAATGCCTAACCTCTCGCGAGTATGTGGCCGGCTCGGGAGCGTGTCAATAGGTTTGCCCAAAAAATATTCACACAGGGTTTACCTCTCTAGCGACCTTTTAAGCGGCGGGCCGTACTCTAAGTCGCGTGAGCTTGTCCGAGTACGCTGAAGTATAGGGTTACCTGATGCTGTTGTTCCGATAGCCTTACGCCGTACTGCACGGGGCTCGAAGTCGTAGAACAAAGGTGCGGGACTACGCTCAAATGTGTGAGAAAGCCAGGGGTTACAACGAGGCTCGTAGTTGTTAATCGACTGTAAGAATGCGACTCGTTCGGGAGTAAGGTCTGTTGAAAACACGTCAAGTACATATTCCCGGCGGATACTGGCAAAAATATGATAGCGACCGTCAGGGAAAGCACCTTGTCCGGTAGCTGGAGACCGCGCCGAGTCTATCGCTAAAAAATCCGCACCCTGAGGAAGGGCGAGGCCATACGCGTATGTACCCCTCATCAATTCGCCTTTACCCAAAGCACCTACACTAGCTCCAAACCCTCTAACCATATTTGCTGATTCTGGATTATCAGGATCAGATTCATTTCCCACGAACTCAAAATGCGCATTCGACAAGTCAACAAAGTGTGGAAGTCCTGAAGCAGTGATATGGTTCAGTGCGTCAGTCGCGATCACCTTCCCTTCACCAGCTCGTATAGGGTAGTTACGACCAGAACCTGGGAAAGTATGAACGCTAGATATCCATAACCGTGTGTCGTCATCTCTAAAGGAATGAGTCTGCCCGCACGGGATTGACTCACTATGCATAAAACTGCTCGTACTAAAAAGAATTACTCCATCTAAGTAGATGGTCGTGTCAGAGTTGTTGAATACCTCTATGTATTTCCCCAAATTGTAAACAGGGTTCGTAGAATTGGTGTAATAAAATATTTCCGACACCACCAACGAGCCACGACGTGATGCCACTAACGAAACATCAACAGTGCGCGAGTTGGGAGGTGAAAGTGTTATCTGATTACCTCCTGCAAATACCGTCGCATCACTACCTAAAGGTAGTCTCGATCGCTCCAACTCAGTAAGCACTCGCTCTACGCTCACCGTATACATGCCTTCAAGAAGACCCTCGAACAGTGCGACACCCAAACTGCTTGTCTCAGCCTCACGAGGCGCTTCAGAGCTACGCTGAAGACGAACTTTGATACCGGAAGTGGTAACAGCTGCAGATGACGCTAATCCTGCATCTTCTGAGCTAAATGACACTCGTACAGTTATAGATGCTCGCTGTACTCCCCCAGTTGGTGGAGTAGTACCAGTACTGTCGGGCACACCAGACGATGGTGGTGGAGTATCGGATTCTGTCACTCCACCGCCGCAAGAAAGCAGCATGCCAACAGCGAAAAGGGCGGACAACGAAGTGACTACCCGTAAACTGGGCGAGCTAAGTGTAGTTCTATAAGAAATTCGTGACATCGTTTCCTCCTTTAATCGTGACCAGATGAGTTGGCGCCAAGTACCTAACCTCTCGCGAGTATGTAGCCTGTTCTGGGGCCTGTCAATAGGCTGGTCGGCGAATATTCGCAGCATTGGTTCACCAAAAACCACGCCGGCAGCGCCGTAGGCATCGCAATTTTGTCGCCACTGACTTAAAACAGAGAGCACTAGCCGAAATAAAAACCGTGTCGCATATTGCCGTTTGGCCACGGCACCTCTACCCGGAACCTCTGCCACTAATCGAATGATCTGCCTCCTCCTCTCGTACTCAAAACGGCTGTTTCAGCTGCACTCCTTAAGCGGCTACATGGCATTCGCTCTATTTCTCCTAAGCGCAACAGGTATATCATCCGCTTCGGGGCAAACAGTAAGGAGCATCTCTGGAACAGTTCAAGCGGTTTCTACTCACGCCCCTGTGTCAGGGGCAACAGTGCAACTCGAAGGAACTACTCTAGCTACTCGTTCCGATTCGCTAGGGAGATTCGTACTACGAGCCGTCCCTCCAGGACCACAAGTTTTAATTGTACGAAGACTCGGGTTTGCAGTAAGCAGAGTTGCAGTTACAGTACCAGCCTCTGGCACCGTAAGTATAGAAGTAAAAATGGCAACAAGCACGTTGCAGCTGGACCAGATTAAAGTCACTGGCGACATGTCAGGACGTGCGCGCGGTGAGCTTGGCACAGCAACCGTTCTCGACCGTGATGCGATTGCCAACCAAGTCGCTTCAAGCCTACAGGGTGTGCTTGAGCTAGTTCCAGGTGTCGCAATACAACCACCAGGTCTCGACGCAGCGTCGCAGTTCTCACTTAGGTCAATAGGATTGGGAACGAACTCTGCCGGAGGAGTAGTTTCGGGTCCTGGCGCAGCATCAATAGGTGCTGCTGGAACACTGATTATCCTCGACGGAATCCCGCTCTCTAACAATGCAAACTTGCAAACGGTGGGTCCGCGTGGTGAAGCGGTTCCCACTGCATCAACTTCTGGCGGCGGAATAGACTTGCGCCGCATCCCCGCTTCTACGTTAGAACGCGTCGAAGTAATTCGAGGAGTTCCATCAGCCCGATGGGGTGATTTGACGCAAGGTGCAATTGTTGTCGATACAAGAGCCGCATCTGCCGCACCAGAACTCCAAGGTCGCTACGACCCGCGAACTACTGAAGGGAGCGTAGTTGGCGGCAGCTCTTTCAAAGGCGACAAACAGTCGCTTACAGTGGCCGCAAACGTTGCAAGAACCTCTTCTGCTCGCACTCTCGCTACAACATCAACAGTTCGAGGCGCAAGCCAAATAGCGCATCGGTTGCAACTCGGCCAAGTAAATGGTAGAACAACGCCGGACGGGTTATCTCCACTTCCTCGAGTATCATTGGATACACGCTTGGATTGGTACGTGCTAAGTTACGACGCGCCAGAGCGACCCGAGTTAGTGCCAGGCCGAAGCTCTTTTCAAGATGATAAAGGTTTTCGCATTGGAGAACGTGCGCGAATAGCGGTCGGCGAAGGGATGGTTGAGTGGACTGCAGCGTTCGATGCTCAGTCGCAAGAAACGCGCGAGAATCGACGAATGATACGTCCGACGGTACCGTTTACAGATAGATTAACCGAAGGTCGTAACATTGGAACATTTGTCGAGGGACCTTACGACGGCGCACTCGAACTGCTAGGAGCACCGCGTCTTTTGTATTCACGAATTGAGTATGAACGACGCTCAAGCAGTGGCTACAACGCGTCTCAACTTCGAGTTGGAAGTGAAGTACGACGAGAATGGAACGCTGGCGAAGGTTACAAGTTCGCAATCAGCAGACCGCCGCAGGTAAGTATGTTCAACGGAACTGCCGGCTTCGATCGTCCTAGAGGTTTCGATACGATCCCGGCGCTCGCCACTAGTGCTATCTATGCTGACACGCGATTCTCGTTGCGTCGCGGCGAAATGTTCGCTGAGCTACAGCCAGGTGTTCGTCTTGAGACATTACATGAGCAAGGATCGTTCACGGGAGTTAGATCGTCTCAACTGCAACCACGTTTAACACTTCAAGTCGCTCCACGACCCTGGGCTCGACTGCGAGGTGGCGCAGGTGTTGTAAGCAAAGCACCAACGGTTGCACAGTTGCATCCTGCTCATCAGTACTTCGACTTGGTGAATGTCAACAGGTTTACAACTACACCGAGTGAAAGGCTCGCAGTAGTTACTACTTTCATAAGAGATCCATCCAATTCTGATCTTGGTCTTTCTCGAGCACTGAAACGCGAGATCGGCTTTGAACTGGATGGTGGTTCTAAATGGGGATCGTTGAGCTTAACAGCGTTCGACGACAGAATTCGTGGTGCAGTAACGATAAGACGCGATCCGTATTCACTTGAACGTGCGCGGTACGAACTTGTTGATACGGCTACAGGTTCAGGACAACCTGGACGAATTGTAGACCCGCCAATAAGCCACGATCCTGCGCCTATATTTCTCGATCGTTACGTGAACGGTGGGCGGCTAGATAGTCGCGGCGTTGAGTTCATTGCTGTACTGCCATTCATCCCGCAGCTAAGAACCCGATTGGAGCTAAGTGGGGCAACTATCGTTACCGATTTTGCTACAGATGATAGGCACTTTGGCGCGCCGAATTTGTTGTCCGGTTTTCAAACCGACTCGTCAGTCAAGCGAGTAGGCTATACAACCGGTGCTACGTCTTCTACAAAGCAATCCATTCTTACTTGGCGTTTAGTACATCACCAGCCCGAAGTAGGACTGGTGATAACCACGACGCTGCAGCAACGGTTGGGTTATCGCCGCGTTTCTACTATCGCGAGCGGAGAACGATGGTTTGAGGGATACCTAGATAGAGCTGGCAACTTAGTTCCAGTGCCTGTTAGCGATAGAGGAAATCCAGAGTACGCAGACTTACGAGCTATGAGTGGTGGTATTAACAGCATCACAACAACTCAACCTGACGATTGGGTCCTTTCGCTACAAATAGCAAAGTCGCTCGGTCGGAGTGGACGCATGTCGTTCTACATATTTAATGCTACCGACAAGTTCATAACGTTTAATTCCGCGGGAAGTTTGAGAGCATTGCCATCGTCGCGATTTGGCGCTGAGCTTACGCTTCCGTTCGATGATCTCTTTGGAGGCCCACGATGAACTGTGTTTCCCCTGCACTTCTTAGGCTTTGTATTCCCGCACTGTTAGTTTTGGCATTTCCCCCTTCCATACTAACGGCGCAAGACACTCCTCCTAGCGGCTGGGGGCGTGGGAATGATATCAACACAGCTTCTTCGTCATCGATCGTATCATGGCTTTCAGCTTGGTCACCGATACGCCCGATAACAGACATCCCAAGGGGAATGATACGAGCTCCGATTTCCTTGGGGATACTTGATGCTCCACCGCCAGTAATTGGAGCATTTGTAACAGCTGGAGCACCAGGTTCATTGTTCCGTGATTTGACTCCCTCGCTTTCGGGAGACACAGCGCGTTTCAGCGATATACGCTTTCGATACGGGAAGGATGGCGGGCAATTCCGTCGACCTCTTGACGTTTCTAACAGCAGTATTTCGCAAGTAACCGCGCATGGGTGGTCACCCATTGGGTCGCGGGTGATACTTGTGGGTAAAGCGGTCATAGATAAGGAGAACGTTACCGAGAGCTCTCATTCGGAGTATCTCTCACCCTATCGTTCGTCGCCATTTATTGACACTGATTCAGTTTCACCTCCGATGGGCAGGTCTCGTGCACGTTTTGAAGGTGCGCTAGGAGTTGCGCTAGGTGAGTTTGGTGTTGGCATTTCCGCTGCCGTTGAATCACGTGAGCATAGCACACATGATTTCCCACTAAGGAGAGGAGGACGCTTAGCCATACCTGCCATTGCTGCTGGAGTGGAACGCACGCTGCCATGGTTGAATGGTCGCGTTGGTGGTTATTATCGCTGGTCGGAGCCAGTGGAAACATACATGCTCAATTCGAATCCTTTGATTACTACGCTTTATTTAGTTCAGGGATTTGATGAACCGAAAGGTCTAGTGGTATCTGGCTTGCCGGTGCTTGCTCGCGTGGAGAGCCGTTCGTCTGCCATTGGTGGATCGGTCGACTTAACTCTCTCTGGCAATCGTATTGTTGTTAGTCATGAACGGGGCAAGAGGGCCGAAGATCAAAACCGCAGTCCGATAAACGCTGTTAGACCGACAGATCGTTGGCGTGCTACCGGATATGAAACGCGAGTTGCTGTACAACGAACTTTAGGCATGCGATCGCGCGCGACTGTTGTAACCTCCATGGAATCTTTAGAAGGCGAAGGTGAGCGATCTGATCTTACTGGGCTTGCGGTAAGCGGAACCGACTCTCGAATGGCTTTTGAAGCCGACTTGCGCACGACTATTTCGCCGCGGTGGCGTACAGCGATATCTGCTGGTGCAACGCGAGTGACAACTTCGCGCAGAGATTACGTGGTAACAGTAGACGCGGAGACAGAGCAGCTCACTCCATTCGGAGCAATGGAGGTCGCGAGAGCATTCGGTGCGTCTGCAATCGCAGTCGGCTTTTCAGCAGCATTAACGTCGCCGGCCGGAAAGCTTCCCACACCAAGCGATCAAGGTCCTAACTATAGTAAGCTTGTAGCGCCGTCATTAGCGTACGACGCATCGGAAGCTCGTGCCGTAGCGGGTTGGATAACTGCAACGGTACCATTTAGAGGACGTTCGTTAATTGGAAGCGTTCGCTCTGAACAGACATCTGCAAGTAGCGTAGCCGCTGCATTCCTCCAACCTAGTGGCTCGCGGAGCGGATGGAGCATCTCGATTGGTATGAGGTAACTCATACCAATCGCGCACCGTTACGACTCCGGAACGTACCTCTTCCACTCCGACTCAAGAGTATCAGCGATCTCTCCTACCGACGCACGTGCACGAACCGCGCTAATAATGATGGGCATTAGCGGCTCTCGCTCGCCGTCAGCAGTTGTATAGCCAATAGATGCAGCACGTAGCCTCGCGAGTGCAACGGTAACGGCTTCGTTGTTTCGCGAGGCGCGTGTATGAGTTAACAGCGCACGCTGCTCGTTTTCCAACGCCGAAAAATTAGGCGCAGGGATTATGGGAGGATCTTCGCCATCTGCGAATTTATTCACTCCTACGACTACTGTATTACCTGCCTCTACTCTTAACTGATGCTCGTATGCGCTGCGAGCGATCTCCTCTTGCATGAAGCCATTACGAATAGCCGCTGCCGAACCACCCATCTCGTCTATTCGACTAATTAGCGCCAGAGCGCGCTCTTCGATTTCGTCGGTAAGCTTCTCGACATACCAACTTCCAGCTAATGGATCGGCTGTTGCCGCAACGCCCGACTCAAAACCCACAACCTGTTGTGTACGCAATGCCAACGTGGCGGCCGTAGCAGACGGAAGTGCGAGCGCTTCATCGTACCCATTGGTGTGAAGCGACTGCGTTCCACCTAAAGCGGCAGCGAGTGCCTGCACGGTAACACGCACAACGTTGTTAAGCGGCTGTTGCGCGGTTAGCGTTACGCCGCCCGTTTGTGTATGGAATCGTAAACGACAACCCGCGTCGTTAGCACCATATCTCTCACGCATTATCCTAGCCCACATACGCCTAGCTGCACGAAACTTTGCTACTTCTTCAAAGAGATCGTTGTGAGCAGCAAAGAAAAACGACAGGCGTGGTGCGAAGCTATTAACCGACAGCCCTGCAGAAACAGCGTGGTCGGTGTAGGTCATTGCGTTCGCTAGCGTGAACGCTATCTCTTGCACCGCCGTTGAACCTGCTTCCCGAATATGATAGCCAGAAATAGAAATCGGATTCCACTGCGGAACCTCTTCCGCGCAGAACCTGAACATTTCTGCTGTTAGCGCAAGCGACGGCAATGACGGATATATGTACGTTCCGCGCGCGATGTACTCTTTGAGAATATCGTTTTGCACGGTTCCAGATAGCGCGCTTCGAGCTATCCCACGTTCTTCGGCGACCACTATGTACATTGCCAGCAGCGTACTTGCAGTTGCATTTATGGTCATGCTCGTCGAAACCTTGTCGAGCGGAATGCCATCTAGCAACAGGTGCATGTCGTTCACTGTGTCAATAGCAACCCCTACGCGTCCCACCTCTCCAAGTGCGCGAGGAGAGTCTGAGTCTATTCCCATTTGCGTCGGCAGGTCAAACGCCACCGATAGTCCGGTTTGACCTGCGTCTAACAGTAGCTTAAATCTTTCGTTGGTCGCGCGCGCAGTACCGAACCCTGCATACTGTCGCATTGTCCATAAGCGACCACGATACATTGTGGGCTGGACGCCGCGAGTAAAGGGAAACTGTCCTGGATCGCCGAGTGATTGGTGGTATTGCTCTTCGCCCTGCTCTGGGCGAATAACAGGCGGTACAGGGATACCGGCCGGAGTCGTGTACTCGTTGGCTGACATCAGCCTGCGCCCTTAATTGGCGGCGGTAGTACGCGACTCTTTTCGTCTATCAATTAGTGGCGGCTCGTCTGTAAGAAACTCGGCAACCGTTTCCACTTCTGCTTTGCTACCAATGTAGAGTGGAGTTCTTTGATGCAGTTCGTACGGTTCGACATCCAAAATCCTGCGAGAACCATCGGAAGCCAATCCACCGGCCTGTTCGGCGATAAACGCGAGAGGGTTTGCTTCGTACAAAAGACGCAACTTACCGCGTGGCGACTTAACGTTGCTTGGATAACAAAACACACCGCCACCTAAGAGATTGCGATGGAAGTCGGCGACTAGGGAGCCTACATAGCGTACGTTAAGTGCGTCACGCTCTCCATCTAATCCACGGTAGCGACGCATAAGTGCACGAGTGGCTTCAGGCCAGGCTTGTTCGTATGCATCGTTTACAGACAGATAACGTGCTTTGTCTGGAATTCTGATATTTGGATGCGAGAGCAAGAACTCACCGATTGATGGATCAAGTGTGAAGCCGTGCGCTCCCTGACCTGTAGTGTATACAAGCATTGTGCTTGAGCCATAGATGACATAACCAGCCGCTACTTGGCGTCGGCCCGGCTGAAGCATGTCCTCCATTTCGCCGCGAGAACCGCGAGTAACCTTACGGAACACCGAGAATATGGTCCCTACAGGAACGTTTACGTCGATATTGGACGAACCATCTAACGGGTCGAACAGCAATACGTACTTACCTGTCCGAAATCCTTCCGGAATTTGTATAATGTCCGGCTCTTCTTCGCTTGCCATTGCGCAAAGCCTACCGCCGTGGTCGAAGGCTTTTACAACTATCTCGTTGGCAATGATATCTAACTTCTGTTGGACTTCACCCTGAACATTAGTGTCGGTAGTGGCCCCTAGGATGTCAGCCAACCCAGCACTACGCACCTTATTGGCGATCATTTTGCCAGCCAGCGCCATGTCATAAAGGATTCCAGAAAGCTCCCCCGTTGCCTCCGGGAAGTTGCGCTCCTGCTCGATTATGAAGCGTTCTATCGTTACAACCGACGTGGGCGTATGGTTTACCACGGCTCATTCCTCTTTTACGGGGCAGACAGCAGGCGGGATTGTTGGACAGAATCCACTGCGCTCTCAAACTACCTTATACCAACAGGTATTGTCCACCGTTCAGCCCTCGTAGACACCTGTATGGTTCGGCCGTCTGTTCGCACTATCACATGTCCCTCAGTATCGGTTCTTAGCACAGGAACATTGTGTTCGTACATTCTGGCCAATGTTTCAGGTGACGGATGGCCGTATCGGTTGGCCGCGCCAACGGAAGCTAACGCTAGCTGTGGTGTCACAATGTTAACGAACTCCGCAGACGAACTGGTTTTACTGCCGTGGTGTCCAAGTTTTAGAACGTCTGCATCTAGTGCTTGCCCCCACTTATCCACCATCCACTTTTCTGCGTTCGCCTCCGCGTCACCAGTTAATAGAAAACGCACACCTTTATACTCGGCCATTGCGACCACGCTAGCCTCGTTCACATTGGACTGTTCGGCGGTCCAAGCAGAATCTGGTCCAAGTATCCGTATTACTACATCATCTATTGTTAGAAAGTCGCCTGGATGTACGCGGCGCCAAGGGATACCGAATTCTTGAACGGCGGCAAGCGCTTTAACGTACGAAGGCGTTGTTGAAATAAATACTGGTTCAAACCAACGTTCGGGACGCAATGCTTCTATCACAGCCGGCGCACCTCCAACATGATCGTCATGTGCATGCGAAAGAATGAAAGCAGCTACATCGCCACCTCTCCGTTTTACATAAGGCACCACTGTACGGCGGCCCGCGTCGCCTCCGTTCCAAGATCGGCCCGCGTCCATTAGGACCCAACGTCCCCTTGGCGTACGCAGCGCGATTGCATCGCCTTGGCCAACATCTATCATGTGAAGTTCAAAGTAGCGGCTACTTTGAATGAAGAATGGACTCCAGAACGCGAGCGTCATTGCGGCAACCGCTGTAATCATTGTTGGCATCATATGCTGGGACGCGGTTGCGCGAATAAATAGTAGGGATGCTAAACCTGAAAGCAGCGCGCCTATAAGTCCGGGAGCAACAGAGACGGCTGCATAAGGGACAGCTGCACTAACTCTCGCTACTGCATGCAATAGGTCTAGGAATAACGACGCAGATGAGGCAGCTATCTGGGCGAGAGATGGAAACGGCGCAAGAAGTAGTGCTAGAAATAGTGCTGGCTGAAGAATGGCTACTATTGGGCCCGCCACTATGTTTGATAGCGGCGCGACAATACTAAGCCTACCAAATGTCCATGCTATAATTGGAGCTGTTGCGGCTGTAGCAATTATGCCTGTGACTACTTCTCGAACTACTATGCGACGAATCCCCTCATAGTCGCGCAGCGCGCACAGTGCACCGTTCATGAAGCGCGGCAACTGCTGGCTTCTTTCGAATCTTCGCAAACGTCGAAGCAGCTCTCGGGCAGCAACTAACGACGCCATCCCTGCAACGCTTAATTGCCACCCAAGATTCACAACGACTGACGGATCGAAAGTCGGTATCCATGCTCCTAATGCAAGCGCGGTCCATGAGTGAATGGGGCGCTGTTGTAACTCTGACAGCGAAATGGTCGCCATCATTACTGCACTTCTTACGGCGCTTGGAGGAGCGCCCAGTAACAGTACGTAAATAGCAACCGCTGCTAGCGATACAACCGAAGCGCTAGTGCGCGATAGCCTTAGAGCAAGAGCCATCGTCTTTAATGCTTCTGCTATTATTGCTACATGCAACCCTGACACCGAGAGCAAATGAACTAATCCCGACTGTGCGTACATATCGCGAAGCTCAGCGTCTATGTCATCTTGATCTGCGATTAGTAGTGCTCTTACCAACGCCGCGCGCTGTGGGAATAGCTTGTCAATTTCACTACCCGCTTTGCTGCGCCATGATTTGAGCAGCTCAGGCGACTTCTTGGTGGGAGTAACTACGCCGTTAATAGCGAGTAAGGTACGAGTTGATCTTACACTTCCAGTTACGTGGAGCTCAGCGCCAGCCGGCGCACCACCTCCCTTCGCCCTAACCGAGGCTTTCACTTTGCATCGTTTCAACTCGCCGGTACCGCGCGCAACTCCCTTTGCATATCCATCGCGCTTGAGTGGCACATCAAGCACCACCATTAACGGAAGTTCCAGTGAGTCTTTAGCCGAACGCTGCGAGGCTGCTTCTATTGCCGAAATGCAAAAGCTTTGCTCTGACCAATGTGCATTGCCTGCTAGTAGCGCCAATGTAAAAGTTACGATACCGCCACATAGCCTGAGCCGCCTTCTTAAAACAAGCAGGGATAGTACAGCAGTTGCAGCGGCGGTCGCTGCGAGTACGTACAATACTCCCAGCCTCCCCACGTCGTGGGCCCAGGCGGCTGTATAAAGCCCACAGATCCAGGCAAAGACCACATGAACGAGCAACGGCATACACTATCGTGCGCTAAGTCATGCGGTATGCCGTTACCCTAAAAGCGCCCCCATTACCCCAATCCAACCACATTTATATGCACTATAATGGGACAAGAACGAGTTTAATGCTTGTGCGAGTTACCAACTCCGTTGTAAGGTTCACCCCTTCACGACGCTGGCAGCCAAATTTTCCTCCCTCCCTGGCTGCTGCTCATCACTCAAGGAACTGAGGAGTCTCCGTGTCAGTAAGCCTCTTCGTCAGGAAACCTGTTGGTCCTGCATCGCACGTTGATGCAGGTGAACCTGTTGAAGGTTCGCTGCAAGGGGAAGCAACGCTTAAGCGTACGCTTTCCGGAACGCAGCTAGTTATGCTCGGCATTGGTGCCGTTATCGGTGCCGGCATTTTTGTTCTAACCGGTCATGCTGCGGCTGAACATGCGGGTCCAGCTATCGTACTAAGCTTTGTTATTGCAGGTATCGCCTGTGCACTTGCAGGTTTGTGCTACGCTGAGTTTTCCGCCATGCTGCCAGTATCGGGCAGTGCGTATTCTTATGCTTACGCAACACTCGGCGAAATAGTCGCTTGGTTTATCGGATGGAACCTAGTTCTTGAGTACCTCTTTGCAGCATCTACGGTAGCAGTGGGTTGGTCGGGCTACTTCAACAGCTTGTTGGGCAGTGTGGGAATGGCGCTTCCTGCCGCTCTGTCAAACGCTCCGCTGAACGTCGTAGATGGGTCTATCGTTTACACCGGCGGCCTCATTAACCTGCCGGCCGTGGCAATCGTAGCGGCAATCAGCGTGCTCTGCTTCATAGGCATGCAACAATCCGCTTTCGTTAACTCGATCATAGTTGCAGTTAAGGTTATCGTCATCCTCATGTTCGTCGCATTCGGACTTCAGTACGTTAATGCCGACAACTGGGTGCCGTTTATTCCTGAGAACCAAGGACCTGGTAAGTATGGTATGGAGGGCGTGGTACGCGGCGCAGCTGTCGTGTTCTTTGCCTACATTGGCTTTGACGCAGTTTCAACGGCCGCTGGTGAAGCTAAGAACCCGCAACGTGACATGCCCATAGGCATTCTCGGTTCGCTGTTCATTTGTACAATCATCTACATCATCGTGGCGTTGGTTCTTACCGGTATGCTTCCGTTCGATCAGCTAGGAACACCGAAGCCGGTTGCAACCGCACTAGAAGCTTACCCGTCGTTGACTTGGCTAAAGAGTGTTGTTGAGCTAGGTGCCATCGCAGGTCTAAGCTCAGTGATCCTAGTTATGCTCATGGGACAGCCGCGTATTTTCTACTCCATGTCCCAAGACGGATTGTTGCCGCCCATTTTCCGTAAGGTTCACCCCAAGTATCAGACGCCGCACATCGGTACCGCACTTGTGGGTATCTGTGCATGCCTTCTGGCCGGCTTCCTACCCATCGGTTTGCTTGGTGAGCTTGTATCAATGGGCACGCTGCTAGCATTTGCCACCGTTTCAGCTGGCGTACTTGTACTTCGCAAAACACAGCCAAACTTGACTCGACCGTTCCGCGTACCGCTCGCAGGAATTGTTTGTCCGCTGGGCGTGGTGGCGTGCTTGTATCTGTTCTGGCAACCGTTCAGCCAGCACTGGCAGCTCATGACCGGGTGGACTATTTTCGGCTTCCTTATTTACTTCGGTTATGGTTATCGTAACAGCGTTCTACGACGCAAGAGCTAACCACAAGCTGTAGCTATGAAACGCAACAAAGGCGTCGCAGTAATGCGGCGCCTTTTTTGTGCTCGTGCTTGAGTAGATAAGTGTGACTAACCAGTGTAGCTACTTTGGGGCGACTCTACAGCACAGGAAGTGCTAACGCTCGTTCACGAGCCGGTGATCCCGTGAAAGTAGCACCTGTTGTTCCAGTAAGACGCACGTTTACGTAGGTACCAATTGAACCAGCACTCGCCGGCACCATGACGGTTTTGAAATCGCGAGTCCTGCCCTGCATTAACTCACCATCTTTCGCGACTTTTTCAACGAGTACCTCTACGTCGTCTCCCAAACGAGCGATGTTCTTTTCGCGCGAAATGCCTCGCACTGTGGTAATTAGACGGTTGAATCGCTCTGATACTACATCTTCTGGAATCGTCCACGATTCTGGCATGCGTGTAGCAGGTGTACCCTCGCGCGGAGAGAACTGAAACATGAACGCGTCGTCGAACCTAACTTCGCGGCACAGCGAAAGTGTTTCTTCAAAATCGTTGTCGCTCTCGCCGGGAAAACCAACGATGATATCAGTGGTTAGCGCTAAGCCTGGTATAGCAGCCCGAAGACGCTCGACACAAGTGAGATAATCTTCGCGCGAATATCGTCGCAGCATGCGCTTAAGCACATCTGTTGAGCCACTCTGAACCGGCAAGTGCACGTGTTCACAAGCAGTTGGTACTTGCGCCAACGCCTCTATTACGCGATCACTAAAATCGTTGGGATGTGGGCTTGTAAAGCGAACGCGACGAATGCCTGGAACAGAGCCTACAGCGCGAATTAAATCGGCGAAGTCGTGTTCACCGTCGGTATATGAATTAACCGTTTGTCCTAGCAACACTACTTCGGAAATACCTTGCTCGACCACCTCTTCAGTTTCGCGAACAACGTCATCGAGCTTTCTGCTACGTTCCGGACCGCGTGTGTAAGGCACAATGCAGTACGTACACCTGTAGTTACAACCACGCTGAACAGGTATCCACGCCTTCACGCCTTCAAATCTGCGCGCAACAACATCTTCGTAGTGCTCGCCAGGATCGAACTCGGTAGCAGTGAACCTCTCGCCACGACGAGCACCGTCAAGGAGTTCAGGAAGTGCACGATAGCTATCCGGACCTACTACAAGTGATACATGCTTCGCCTGCTTTAGTAAACTCTGTCCCAAACGCTGCGCCATGCAACCCGTGACACCAACTACGGTATCGGGCTTCATGAAACGTTTTAGCTCTCCCAACCGCCCCACAACCCTTGTTTCCGCGTTCTCTCTTATCGCGCAGGTATTAACAAGGATTACGTCTGCACCATCGGGAGCATGTACCGGAAGGTAGCCACTAGCTTCCAGCTTCCCGTACATAAGTTCAGAGTCGGAGACGTTCATTTGGCAGCCGTACGTCTCGATGTAAACCGTCGGCTTCTGAATCGTTTGTGTCATGGCCTGATTTGCACTCCGATGCCTAGACGCCACGCGTTCTCTTTCATACCTGATGTACCAGCAAGAGAACGTGAAACGCGTTGCACTGAGAAGTCGAGTGAAGCACCGAAGTTAAAGTCTAATGGCAACCCCATGCCTGCAGTAATGCGCTGCTCATTTACTGCGTTGCCGGCGACACCGAATGGAAGAACAGCCTTAGCGTATCCTGCACGAAACTGAACTGGTAGCTGTTTGATTTGAGGGCCATCGACTTCTGCGCCTACGTGATAGTTCGTGGCGTCATGGGTGTTAACAGCAGCGGTGCCTAAACCATCCATTTGGCTCCAACTAATTTGCTCAACGCCGGCGGCGAACACCGACCCTCGAATACCTTCGTATCTAAGCGTAGCGCCGAGTCGTGATGGCACCTTTGCCTTACCAAGCACCGTACCATTCGTGCTTGCTTCGAGGCTGTTGCCAACTCTATAAGATGCTGAAACTGCAACATCGCGCAAAATTCGCGCGTCTGCTCCAATGGTAATTGCGTTACCCTGAAAGGTTAGTAGCGAGGAGTCGACAACGGGACCAAAGCGTACTGAGTCGGAAAACCTACGAGCAAAGGCAACATTGTTAGAGCCCATGATAACGTGCCCTGCAACGCCAACAGCAAGTCGCTCATTAAGTCTGAACCCTGCTGCTGCACGCAAGTCGGACATTGAGCCGCGAACGTGATACTCGTCGTTCGTCGCTACCACCTCATCACCAAGGTTGGCGCTTCCGTTTGTCACGGCAGAGAAAGAACGATCGAGGAACGTCGCAGCGCTTACTGAAAACGCTCCGTTCTTAACGAGAGGAAACGCAACAAGAACTAACGGAACGCGTTGAATCCTGTTTTTTTCGGATAGAGTGCCGATGCTAAGCGTTCGATACTCGGGTTCAATTTGAGCAGAGATAACCGAACGAGACATACCACCCAACGCAGAAGGGTTAAGCGTTGAGGCAGCATCGAACTCTCCAAACGCACCGCCTGTTGCATTGCTTCTAATACTCAGCGCTCCGACAGGGTATCCAAATCCTTGAGTAGAAAGAGTACCCTGAGCGTTTAACGCAAGCGGCGCTACTAAACCAAGCAATAGGGTGCCAGATAGCACGCTGACTTTAACCATATCGGTTAGTCTCATGGACGTGAGAACTCCGCGCGCGGAAGGTAGGTGATGCGAAGACGCGGGCGCGACGATGGAGACGTTGCGCCTTCCGAGGAGAGAAAACGAATATCGAGCGCATCATAGCCTTCGCCGAAAAAGCTCAAACCAATTGCGCGAGGGACGCCATCCGGAAGGAATCGCCATGCACGGACAACTCCTAAAATATTGATAGACGTTTGACCAGCTTGCGCAGGGAGTACCCTAGTTGAATCGAGCCCAAAAAAGTAACCGCGTGTAGCAAGATCGAGCGATCGTCTTAGATCGGTTACTACGGGGCCAGCGGCAGGAACCAACGCTTCTACGAAGGCAGTATCAGTTGCGCGCGCATGCGGAGTAGGAACCTGCGTAAGCAGCAGCTCTGCACGAACAATCGTTGCAGAATCCAGCAGTGCACGCGGTAGCGAGAACTCAAAATACGCTCGCTTCGCTGGCATTCCACCTATTTGAAGTAACCCAAAACCTGCCAACGGAGATGCGTGATCTACTATTCCATAAACTGTATACGCGAGCTCATGCTCGGTTGTCGTATTTGGAATAGTTGTGAACGGTACCGTGCGAATCGGTGAATACACCGTATCACCAACTGCGTCAAAACTTAGAATAACAGAGCTTGCGCCAAATGTGAACGCATCTACGCGCAGCTGTCCAGCTCCTGAAATGCGAAGCCCTACTCGCATGCGTGCACCGTTGCGCACCTTGTGTAATACCTTGGCCCCATCGAGTGGGACTCGAAGCGAGTCACCAACCTGAGACGGTGTAACAGTAACAGATCCCAACTGTCTATCAGCACGAAACAACGATTGGACCACGCTTGTTACACTATCTGCAACGGTTGTATCAACATCGAACGCCTCGATGGTTACTGGCTCTGTACCGATCCTACCAGACGGGTCTAAAGAAAGACGAATCCATACTGAGTCGATCGCGGTAATTGGAACCGTGTCGCCTGTTGTATTGGGACGGTACGCAGTAGCAATACGGTCGTAGCGAACCACCATACTCGTTTGCAACGTGTCACCGCGGCTCGCAATCGGAATTAACGCATTCAGGCCAGACGTTGGGAAGTTCCCGATTGTCGTGTCTAAAACGACAGCGTCAAAAACGGTATCACGAAACTCGTTTTCGCGTCCGGGGCAAAGTAGCGGGCACGCGCCACCACCGTCTATAGACTCGGTACATGCTGCAAACAAAGGTAGCACTGCAATAGCGAACAAAGTTCGCATACGCGCACCTAGTGTTAAACGCAAGCGGCTGCACTTCTGTGATGCCGTATGCAGTTGCGATGTAAAGCTACCCGACCTTCCGGTAAAACGATCAGTCATTCTTTAAGTGATGCAGGTGTGAACGGCGAGGGTAGCAGTTGAGTGAGCATCCATCGCGCGGATTTTCCTGTGTTCGTAACAGCAACTACTTCAAAATCGGGGGGAAACTCTACCAACAGCTGTCGGCAAATGCCGCAGGGTGGTGTTGGCTCGTCCGAATCCGAAGTAATAACTATGCGTGTAAACTTCCGATGTCCCGCAGATACTGCTGCGCCGATTGCAACTCGCTCAGCGCAAATACCGGCGGGGTAAGAAGCATTCTCGACGTTGCAACCGCTAAACAGCTCGCCCGACGTAGTCTCGACAACCGCACCAACGCGAAAGTTGGAGTACGGACAGTACGCTTGCTGTTTCACAGCCAACGATTTCTCGTACAGCTCACGTTCTCTGTTAGACAGCGGAAAGGACGAACCGTTAGCCGTCATGACGCCGTAAGGAGTGGCAAAAATGATTCGCCTTTACCGCGAAAGGAAATGCCAAGCCATTCGGCGATGGTTGCACCAGCATCCGAAAAAGTTGGTCTAACTCCCAACGTCGTCGCTTTGACGTTTCTCCCTACAACAAGCAAAGGCACCTGCTCGCGAGCGTGGTCTGTAGAATCAGTTGTGGGATCGTTCCCATGGTCGGCGGTAATGATGAGCAGATCGTCCTCACGCATGGCTGACAGCAGACGCGGCAGAGCCATGTCGAAAGCAGTAAGCGCTGCAGCAAAGCCGGCGACATCATTACGGTGTCCGTAAAGAGTGTCGAAATCTACCAGATTGGCAAAGCACAGCCCACGTGAGTTTGAGGCCAACCATGAATATATGGCATCAATGCCTTCGGAGTTGTTTGCCGTGTGATGCGAAGCTATCCCTCGTCCAGCAAATAAGTCGTCCACCTTCCCTACACCGCTGGTGGGAACACCAGCGCTTTGCAGAGCATCCAAAAGCGTTTCGTCGTGCGGTTCGACCGAATAGTCCCTACGATTGGAGGTGCGGACCCAGTTACCGTCACCTCCCACGTATGGACGAGCTATAACTCGGGAGACGTCGTGAGGTGCAACCAACTGCTCACGGGCCAGCTCGCACGCTTCATAGAGCTCGCTTAAAGGGATTAACTGTTCGTGCGCCGCGATTTGGAAAACGGAGTCGGCCGACGTGTAAACTATCCAAGTACCGGTTTCCAGTTGACGCTGCGCTAGGTCAGCGATGATTGTAGTGCCGCTCGCTGCGACGTTTCCAATTACATCTCGTCCCGTGGCCAGTATAAATGGCTCCAGCACTTCGGCCGGAAAGCCATTGGGGTAAACGGGAAAGGGGCGCGTTAAATGCACTCCTGCCAGCTCCCAGTGCCCCGTGGTCGAGTCTTTACCCGCTGACGCAGGTAGCATGGTTCCCCATGCACCTTTAGCGTCGCTAACGGGCGATATGCCACGGAAGCTGCCAATGTTACCTAATCCCAAAGCCTGCAAATTCGGTAACAATAGCCCGCCAACCGAATCGGCCGTATTGCCCAATGTGTTGCTACCGATATCGGAATAGTCGGCCGCATCGGGCGCGGCCCCGCAACCCACTCCATCAAGCACAAGCAAAAGAGCGCGCCTTCGGCCTAACGGTTGGCTCACCGCCGCGTCGGAAACTTCGCGACCAGCTTCCTTTCCTAACTCTTCTCTGCTTACCTGAGATGACACTTTACGGTGAACGCTGTTGTTAGTTGGGCAGATAAAACCGGGGCATGCGAGTTTGCATGCCGATAAACAGTTCGTACACTGATAGTCCGCCAGCCGTCGCCAGTTCCCCCGGAAGAATAGTCTCCCCAGAATCTGAGCCAATAATGGTGGCTACGTCGCCGACGCTGCACGAAACACCAGTGATATCGATCATGATCATGTCCATAGTAACGACACCAACCACTGGTACTCGAACGCCATTCATTAGTACTTGGGTAACATTGCTAAAGGCTCGCCTAAACCCATCGGCGTAGCCAATAGCCAACGTTGCTACAGTAGTTTGCGAGCGCGCAACGAAGGTTGCGCCGTAAGACACACTGTCGCCCGCTTGCAACTCGTGAATATCGAGTACGCGCGCACGAACGGATGCCACATGACGAACTGGCAAGTCACGTCCCGGCATCCCGCCATACAAGGCTACCCCCGGACGACTGCAGCTAACTTTTTCAAACTCTGAATGTGACAGTTCATTTGCTGAATGTGCACCGCTACTGCCTTTAGTCTCTACAGAAGCTCGCGATAGCTTGGCTGCTATCGCCGCACTGTTGTCGATGTGTCTTGGCGTATCGGCACTCAGCCCAAGAAGATCACATGCAGAGTTGAACCGCTGCTCTTGAAGGTGCATGCTGGCTTCGTCTGATTCAGCAGAATAGAAGTGAGTGAAAACTCCGGCTGGTGGAAAGGCTGCAACAACATCGCGCAAATTGCCAACACTATCCCACCTGATCCCAGCACGCTGCATTCCTGTATCAATTGAAAGTTGCCAAGGAAGGTTTCCAGCGCGTCCCCAGCGCTCAATGTCCTCTGCGCGATGCAGCGCCGGCACCAGAGAATACTTTAAAGCGTCGTCTATCTCGGTTGACAGCGGCGGGGTGCAGCAAAACACTGCCACCGATGAGCCGGCAATCTCCGATTTAAGATCTATGGCCTCTTTCATGGTCGCTACAACGAACGCACTTAACTTGCCGCTTTGCTCGCCCCATTTAAGCAACGCCTTTGCCACTTCTGCTGCACCGTGACCATACGCGTTGGCCTTAACCACTGGCATTATCGGTTTTCCTGTAACTGTGTACAAGTATTCAGCGTTTCCGACCAAAGCGGTTAAATCAATTTCTACCCACGAACGCAAACCAGCGTACGGCGAAGCATATTGCGATAAGTTACTAAGCATGGAACAGCTTGGAGGAAGATGAGCGATAAGGAAAAGGTAGAGCCACGTTCACTTGATGACGCGCTCGAAATCATGCGCGACCTTAGGGCGCGTTGCGAATGGGACCGCGAGCAAACGCACGAGTCTTTGCGTCCGTATCTGATAGAGGAGGCTCATGAAGTCGATGAAGCTATCAGCACGGGTGATGACAGCTTGCTCAGAGATGAACTCGGCGATCTGTTGTTACAGGTTCTGTTCCATGCCGTAGTAGCAGAGGAGCGCGGGGCCTTCGGTATTCGCGATGTATCGGGCGCTTTAGTGTCAAAAATGAGGGCTCGTCATCCACATCTGTATGGAGATGGGGTCCGACGTTCATGGGAGTCGCTGAAGACTCAAGCCAAAAGCCGCACGTCGTTGGAAGAGGGGATCCCCAAAGGACTGTCTTCTCTTCATCGGGCTCAGCGACTTCAGGATCGGGCTGCAGGTGCGGGCTTCGACTGGCCCGACACCGACGGGCCTCTGTCAAAGGTAAAAGAGGAAGCCGACGAAGTAGCAGCCCAACTCCTCGCAAACGACCGCGATCAGGAGGCACTTGAAGGCGAGCTGGGCGATCTTCTATTTGCCGCTGTTAACCTTTGCCGAAAAGCCGGGGTTCACCCTTCCCTCGCACTCGACCGCTCCAACCGGAAGTTCGTCGCGCGTTACAGCGCTATGGAAGCGATGGCGCAGGAACAAGGGGTTGAGTTCGCATCGCTATCTCTTATTGAGCAGGACGCCCTATGGGACGCGGTAAAAGCACGAGAGAAGCTGACGAAGAGCGCAGGCTAGGAACACAAGCTAGGAGCGCAGGCAACAGGGTTACCATTTAGTCGCGCCGAGTAGATGTGCCGTTTACGTGTGCCGTTTACGTGTGCCGTTTACGTGTGCCGTTTACGTGTGCGGTTTACGTGTGCGGTTTACGTGTGCCGTTTACGTGTGCCGTTTACGGAGTGAGCCTTCCCATTAAACGTGGGAATGGGATGACTTCGCGTATGTGCTCAATACCTGCTATCCAGGCGATGGTGCGTTCTAATCCCAATCCGAAGCCCGAGTGCGTAAAGGTGCCGTATCGTCTCAAATCCAAATACCATCCGTAGGCATCAAGCGGAAGTCCTTCTTCTGTTAGACGGTGGAGAATACGATCATAGTCATCCTCACGCTGCGAACCACCGATTATCTCACCCCTACCTTCGGGGGCCAGAAGGTCAGAGCACAAAACAGTACGAGGGTCGGCAGGATTCTCCTTCATGTAAAAGGCTTTTGCCTCCTTGGGATAGTTCATTACAAAAACAGGGCGCTGGTGTACCTCTACAATGAGAGCTTCATCAGGTGCACCTAAATCGTCACCCCACTTAATGTCACTACCCTTCGATTGTGCCAGAGCTACAGCGTCAGAGTACTCTAGTCGAACAAATGGCTGGCTCACACAATCGAGCTTTGATACGTCGCGCTCAAGAACCTTTAACTCTTCAGCCCGCCGTTCTACAACCCGCTCTACCAAGTAGCGCACAAAATCTTCTTGAAGCGCCATATTGTCGTTCTGATCGTACCACGCCATTTCCGGCTCAATCATCCAGAACTCGGTAAGATGCCTGCGAGTTTTTGACTTTTCCGCGCGAAATGTTGGGCCAAAGGTATAAATGCGCCCCATCGCAGCGGCAAGCGCTTCGCCATAGAGCTGCCCCGTTTGAGCTAAGTAGGCAGTGCCCTCTTCAAAGTACTCTGTGCTAAAGAGCCCAGCTCTTTCACCAATAGCTGCTGTAAGAATAGGCGTATCGCAACGAATGAAGTCGCGCGCGTAAAAGAAGTCGTGAACAGCCTGCTCCAACTCATGTCGAATGCGCATAATCGCAACTTGTCGTTGCGAACGCAGCCAAAAGTGACGGTTATCTAGCAGGTAGTCTATGCCATGCTCTTTCGGTTGGATCGGATAATCACTAGGACTTGGTCCGATAACCTCGATACTCTGCACCCCCATTTCGAAGCCGCCGGGCGCGCGCGCGTCTGCCTTTACCTCACCCGTTAAAGAAAGCGAAGCTTCTTGAGTTAAGGTGCCAAACGCGCTCCACGACTCCTCAGGAACTTGCGACTTAACAAGCACCGACTGCATTAGGCCTGTGCCATCACGAACAACAACGAAGGCAACTTTTCCAGAGGAACGAAGGTGAGTTACCCAGCCGCGTACGGTAACAATACCGCCCACGTGGTGGCTGAGATCAGAGATGCGAACGGTTGCAGTGTTCATAGCTGTGCAGGTATATCTGGAATAGCAGGTATAGGTTGCCGAGGTTATGCAAGCTAGTGTACTGATGGCGCTGCATGCTATGTCAGCGACGCGCATTTGCACTGGTTTTTATGTGACGGTCGTAGTACTTGACAGCGCTCTGCGCTTCTGTGATGATGGCTAATGCCACCAGCTACCGGGAGATCTTCTGATCGCCCCACCAAAACCACGTCTTTGCACGAACGCGCCGAGGCCGATCTCGCGTTCGTTCGCGCCGCAGTAGAACGCAGTTCGCATTTCACTGCTGTCCCAGGTGTGGGTGGAGTTCTAATGGGCTTTTCCGCCCTCGTTGCAGGGCACTTCGCACACAGGCAGCCCGATTCGCGCAGTTGGCTAACGGTGTGGTGCATAGAGGCAACGGTCGCCGTATCAATTGGTGTTCTGTTTTTTGTCCTTAAAGCGCGCCGCCGCAATTTGCCAATAGCAGGAGGGCCGTCAAAAAGGTTTTTTGCCGCGCTGTTCCCATCGCTATTTGCAGGAGCCGCGCTATCGGTTGCTCTCGTACTGAATGGCACTTATACGCTGCTACCCACTGTTTGGATGCTAAGTTACGGAGTGGCGGTGCTTAACGCAGCATCCACATCGGTAGCTCCGGCGGTTCGCATGGTAGGCGCGCTCTTTCTAATCGCAGGTGGGCTATCCATAGCCACACCCGCAACACTCGGCGACTACTGGATGGCGCTTACCTTCGGAGTGATACACATTCTGTTTGGCGCACTCATCGCATTGAAACACGGAGGATAAAATGGCCGCAAGCCCAAAACGTAAGCCAACCACGCAATTGCGTAGTTCAACAACGACTCGCTCGGCAACGACTCGCTCAACAACGACTCGGTCTACGACGAAACGGAGCGCTATTGTAAAAAGCGCGGGTCGTGCTAAGCTAAAGGCAGTTAAAGGCGACGTAGTAGAATCTGTGCCTGAGCTAGATGGCGTTATTCATGAGCGCGCTAGGTTGGCAATAGTTTCGGCACTTGTCACGAGTGATGCTACTTCACACACAGAGTTAAGAGATTTACTAAATCTTACTGACGGCAATCTTAGCGTTCATGCCGGCAAGCTAGAAGATGCCGGATACATAAGTTCAAGCAAACAGTTCTCTGGTAAAGCGCCGCGTACTACGTACCGCCTTACAGCAGCGGGAAGACGTGCATTTGAGCGTTACATATCTCATTTGGAGCAGTTGTTAAAGGTGGTGCGCAAAAAGGGATAAGTTATTGCCCGACTCTTGAGACCAGCTTCAACTATCCTACCTGGAATAGCTCTAAAGCTCGTGCATACTTGCTAGACAACAGTTTTTTTATGCCTGCATGCTGAGGAAGCATGAGGTCAGGATCGTCGGCAAGCAGCGTGTCGGCTATTACGCGAGCGCTCTCGTTAAGATCAGCGTCGCGATTGATATCTGCCACTTTAAATGCAGGAAGGCCATGTTGATTGCGCCCAAACAAATCTCCCATACCGCGCAACCTTAAATCTTCTCTAGCTATCTCAAATCCATCTTCTGTCGAAGCGAACATTGACAGCCTCTCATATGCTTCGTTACCAACATTGCCGAGGAGGACGCAGTACGATTGCGCAGCACCACGCCCCACTCTACCACGTAGCTGATGCAACTGCGATAGGCCGAATCGCTCCGGATGCTCGATTACCATTACTGACGCATTAGGCACGTCAATACCAACTTCAATTACCGTTGTCGCGACTAGAACTTGTATTTTCCCATCGCGGAAGTTGCGCATAACAGTATCACGCTCTTCTGACGAAAGCTTACCGTGTAGCAGTGCAACAGAACGATCTCGAAGCGGCCCCTCAATGAGCTCTTCATACATAGCTGTCGCTGCACGAAGTTCAATTCGATCGGATATTTCGATTAGTGGGTAGACTACATAAGCCTGACGTCCTTCCTCTAGCTGAGATACCAGAAACTCAAACACTTTTAACCGCGAGCTTTCTGGGCGCAACACAGTCGATACAGGCTGACGTCCCGGCGGCCGTTCGTCTAGTATGCTTACGTCTAAATCACCATACATCGTAAGTGCAAGCGATCGAGGAATAGGTGTAGCGCTCATTAGTAAAACATCTGGAGCTTCGCCTTTATCACTAAGTGCTGCGCGTTGCTCAACGCCAAATCGGTGCTGTTCGTCGATTATTGCCAATCCCAACTTCGAGAAGGTCAAACTGTCTTGTACTAAAGCATGTGTTCCCACCGCAAGTACCGGCTCGTGCGACTCCAATCTTGACTGGACCTCGCGACGTTCTCGCGCCCCCATGCGTCCGGTTATAAGCAAAGGAATAATGCCTTGAGGTGAAAGCAGCTTCCCTATTGTTTGAGCATGCTGTTCGGCGAGTAGTTCTGTAGGAGCCATTAACGCTGCTTGGTAGTCGTTCTCCATCGCCAACAGGGCAGCAAAGAGGGCAACTACAGTTTTGCCACTACCTACATCACCTTGCAACAACCGTTGCATGCGACGCGAGCTAGTCATGTCGCCGAATATTTCACGCACTGCTTTGCGCTGCGCATGTGTTAACTCAAATGGAAGCGATTCTTTTAACAGACTTGTGAACTGCTTTTTGTTGGCAAAGCTGGTGCCGTGTCTCGACGCACGAGCTAACGCATTCGCTTTTCTATGTAGTAACTGGACACAAAAGAGCTCTTCAAATGCCAACCGAGAGCGCCCGCTAACTGCGTCAGCGAGTGACCTAGGCTGGTGTACTTTTCGTAGAGCGTCTGCTAGTTGAGGGACGCCCGCCTTGCGCAACACCGACGGCGGGAAGGGCTCAGACACCAAGGGCAAAAGTGCGTCGAGGTGTTGGTGAATAATTGATCTTAGAAGCCGTACTGAAAAACCTTCAGTGGCGGGATACACCGCCAAAACTCGTCCTCCCGAAGTCCCTTCTTCTTCCGCGCCTAGATTAACAAACTCTCGCGGTTGTAAACGCCTTCCGTGGAAAAACTTTATAGGGCCGGTGCATAGCAACCAATCGTCCTTATTAATTGACCGGTCGAGAAACGGCTGACCCGGCCAAGCAATCTCCAACATACCGGTTGCATCTTGAATGACAGCTTGAAAAACGCGTAATCCTTTTCGCGTTGGTACGATCCCCTTCGCTATAACCTTTCCGAGAACGCTAACATCTGCACCAACATTAGCCTTTTCAATTGGAGTAACAGTTGTTGCATCTTCGTAGCGGTGCGGCACATGCCGCAAAAGGTCGCCTGCGGTTGCAATACCAAGTCTGTTTAGAGCCTGAGCTCGCGCAGGGCCCACCCCTTTTAGGTAGGCGACTGATGTTTCTGGAGTGATGCGAACGGCGCCGGAAGATTGAGGCCGGCGCCGCGATTCACGCCCAGACATAGCTAGACATTAAGGAGCTCGCGCGCGTAGTCGCGAGCATTAAATGGCTCAAGATCACCCAACTGTTCTCCAACACCCACAAACTTAATGGGGACATCTAAAGCTTCGTGAACAGCCACTACGATACCTCCCTTTGCAGTACCATCGAGTTTGGTTACTACGACCCCTGTAATAGGAACGGCCGCAGAAAAGGTGCGCGCCTGTGAAAGTGCGTTCTGACCGATAGTGCCGTCGAGTACCAGCAGTACTTCATGCGGCGCCTCGGGAATCCGCTTTCGTATAACTCGGTCAATCTTACGAAGCTCTGTCATTAGGTCGTCACTCGTGTGGAGTCTGCCGGCCGTGTCTACGAGGATGACATCAACTCCACGTTTTACCCCAGTGTCCACGGCATCGTAAGCCACAGACGCCGGATCTGCACCAGCCGCACCACCTACAAAATCAACTGACGAACGTTCAGCCCAAACACGAAGCTGATCGATAGCGCCCGCACGAAATGTGTCGGCCGCTCCAACTAACACCCGCTTACCCTCTTCCTTTAAACGCGCAGACAATTTGCCAATAAATGTCGTCTTCCCTGCCCCGTTAACGCCAATGATAAGTACTACAGTAGGACCAGATTTTGCCCGCTTTAGTAACGGATCAGAGTTACCGGACAGCAAAGCCTGTTCAATGTTTGTTGCCAACGCGTCTCTAAACTCTTCGTCGGTACCAATCTCACGAATGCGCGATCTACGCTCAATATCTGCGACAAGCTTAAGTGTGGTTGGAACACCAAAGTCTGCTTCGAGCAACATTGTCTCAAGTTTCTCCAGCGAACCTTCATCGACACCTTTGATAAGTACGTCAAGATCGGTGCGCGCAAAGTCTTTGAACCTTTGCCACAACGATTTCTTTGGCGCATCATCTTTGCGTCTAAACAGCCTTGACATGTATAGTTAATCCTTGTGCAGGTTATCGCTTGCTCGTATAAGAACTTTGTCTAACGCAAACCAACGTAGCGTCGTGACACCCACTCTGCGCACAGTAGCAGTAGCGTAAGTACAAATGGCCACGCTTTATCGCTAAGGCGCTTTGCATCCGACTTCACCGAACCAGCAACGCGCGCATCACCTCGTAAAGAAGCGGCCGCCGGCAGCAACTCGCTGGAAGCGTTAACAACTAAACGCGATGAGCCTCCTGCCGACGTTACGTCATACACACCCTGTGGCAGAGGAGAGCTTTGAGTTTCTAAAGCCCCTTCTGTGAATAATAGCGAAATCGTATCTGTCGATTTACTCCCTCGCCTGGCTATCGCGACCGCAAAAACGCTGTCGTCTGTAGAGCGACGCCACCTTATGGCATCGCCTTCGCGAAGTGATTCAACCAGTGGACGAACCGCGCGTTCATCGCCACGTGCTACAGCAAGCCAATCAAATAGCGTTCCCCAGAGTGCTGTAAACAACTCTGCTGATCTACCGCCCCGCATCGCCCAGCCAGCAAATCCAGAGCCAGATATAGTAACTGTCCTTACCCCACCTTTATTAGAGGCTGCTATAACAGCAACACGATTACCAGAACGGGATAGCTGTGCCTGTAACAGCGGAAACGAACCTTGTGCTTCACCAGACATTCTGAATGGTGTGACAGAATCCCATGGCAGCCCAGAAAGTGCTGCGGTTACTAAGTCATGATCGCGGCCACTACCAAGCGCTGTTGTACCAGTAGCGACCGGAACAGCATACCATTCTTGCTCTCTCTGCACTTCTCCGGGCCGCGGTGGCAGAGAGGGCGATGCTGGTGACCAAAGAGCTCTTGCGCCGCGCGCCACCTTGTTGACATCGCGCCAACCAGTGTCTCCATGTACGACAACCATACCCGCACGCTTGGCGCGTTGCTCAACTTCGCTTTCTGCAACGGACGAAAGAGTCGCCTCGTCACGCCACAGCTGAGGAGCAAGCCTTAGGTAGGCGCTTACTGGCAAATCGAGAGTGCCTCGCAGTACACGCAAAACCTCGCGAACATCTAGGTCAGGCGATGTCGAAACAAAAACGACCGGTGGCCTGTCGGTAATCTCAATCACCGTTCCAACTGTGTCGTTGCGCCGTTCTCCATCTGTAGGTGTTTCTACAACGGCCTGAACCAAAGCTGTTTGCTTACCCGCGGGTAGCCGCAATTGCATTGCAACGCGTGTCACAGAATTTGCGCCAAGTGCAGTTAAGCCTATCGAAGACACAACCGCTCCGTCGGCTAACAGCTTAACGTCGCCCGCGGCAGAACCCGATGAACCAGCTGCAACGTGCACCTCTACAGGTAGTGTGTCGCCAGCTCTGCCCGTTGTACGGACACGAAGCTCAACAACAGCCGCATCATCTGTATCTGCGAATGAATCAAGCACGACATATGAGCCAGCTTGAGCGTCGTTGAAAGCTATAGCATCGTTGGTTTCGCCATCTGTAAACAACACAAGCGACCTACCAATCGCGTTTGCCCTATCTACTACTTGCCTCAGATTTGTTTTTGAGTCGTGCCATTCTATTTCGTCTACTAGCGGCAAATCTCCCTCACGCACCGAGTCACCGAAAACAATTACCTGATCTGCGCCAGAGCTGCGCACAATACGTTTAATATCTTCACGAAGCTGCTGTTCGCCATCGGGGCCGCGCGCGCGCAGCATTGAAAGCGATGCGTCAACAGCTAGAATAGGCGGAGCAGTTACTGGTGGTGAAAGCGGCGCTCCAAAAGCTAAAGCAACCAATAGCGCGACAACCGCAGCGCGCAGTAGCGCGAGCGCTAAAACTGCGAACGAACGCGGGGCACGAGACCGGCTATAGGTGAACCACGCGAGTATTGCACCAACTAGCAGTGCTGCTGTCCATATGATCACAACTGAAAGCTAGCACCGCACCCAATTAAACGCAGATCAATTTACGGGCGAGAGAACTACTAATCACCCACAGAAAGTGACGCCAAAACTGGACGAGTGGCTACAACAGAATCCAACTGGCGAAACAGAGCGGACTTAACGTTTGTAAAGGCCTCACGGTCGCGCCCCCCTAGCGGTTCTCCTGCGACATCGCGAAGCACCACACGAGGATCGCGGTGAACTCCCTTAACCAGCACTTCAAAGTGCAAATGCGGCGCAGTTGCAAGCCCCGTTGCACCAACAAAACCGACTGTTCTGGAAATAGAGACTTTCGTTCCGCGCTTAATACCGCTGGCGAATCCGCTTAAATGTGCGTAGCGAGTTACGAAGCCGTTTGAGTGTCTAATTTCCAACGTTCTCCCATATCCGCCGCGCCATCCCGCGAAAACAACGACGCCGTCGCCGAGTGCACGAACAGGCGTTCCAGCGGCCGCTGCGTAATCCATTCCCGAATGTTTACGCATTGTATTCAGAATTGGGTGGCGACGCATACCGAACACACTTGAGATTCGGCGAAACGCTAGTGGCGCACGAAGGAAGGCAGAGCGCATTGATTTGCCCTCACCGTCATAATACGAAACGTTCTTATCGCTATCTGCAAAGCGAACGGCCTCGACTGCGCGACCATCGACAAACATACGGGCAGCAAGAATATGTCCCGGCTTCACTAAGCCGTTAGGAGCCCGCTTCCTTTCCAACAAAACGAATACTGAATCGCCCTTTCTAAGATCTCTGCTTAGGTCTATGCGATACTCAAGAATATCAGCGAGTGCGTAAGCAAGTTCGAGTCTGATTGACGCAGGGAACTCACCCGATCCGTTTGCGATTGCATCGGACAAAGTTGTGTTGACGATCCCAGCGACGGCTATAGTATCGGTAGTCCACGGCAGCACGACCTCTTCTTCTGTCCACTGCGTGTCATCTTTGCGTAAACGAACAATGCGGTCTATTTCCATTTGAAACGTTACTTCTGCCGCACCAGAATCAGCGTGAACGCGAGTCGTAACCTCGGTGCCAGCTTTAACTCTACGAAAATCAATTGCCCGCGAACTGCTTAGCGCAGCCGAAGCATCTGATGGTGACATCCCGGAACGCTGTAACACCGTTACAAGCTGCTCACCTCGGTGAACAGTATCGGTATGAGTACGCCAAGGCGAAGGAAGCGCGGGGCGTTCAGCGGCGTGAAGCACATCCGAGACAGGACGCTCGTTAACAGGCCGCCCGTACTTGACGACAAGAGCGCCGATGGCAAGACAGCCACCGGCGATTAGCAAGTTACGAGCGGACGGTTTCAATCCATCTGTCTCCGAATGAAGGTGGGGATCTCCATATCGTCTAGATCCGCACCCATAGAACCGCCGCCACCGTTAGACGAGGGGCCAGGTTGCTGCATACGAGGAGCGGATGGCGGCAGCTTTGGCGGCGCACCTGTCTCCCAAGGACGAGCTGGTGGAACAGCAGGTCTCACAGGTGCACGATCGCGCGCAGGAAATGGCAAAACCGAAGGCGTACGCGCACCTCCAACCGTGGTACCACCCTGCCCCATTCCACCACTGGCTCCAGCTCCGGCTTGTCCGTAACCAGTGGCACCACCTTGAACGTGCCTGTCAAAGCCTGTAGCGATAACTGTGACGCGAATTTCACCCATCATAGCAGGCTCATGAACAGCACCGAAAATAATCTCAGCGTCTGCACCAACCGCCTCATGAACGATTTCGTTGATCTGGTGAACTTCACCCAACGTGAGATCTTCACCACCGGTGATGTTAACCAAAACACCAGTTGCACCCGAAATGCTCACGTTATCAAGCAGCGGAGAAGCAATGGCCTGCTGAGCGGCATCAACTGCTCTGTTCTCACCACGCCCGATCCCCGTTCCCATTAGTGCAGAGCCGCCGTTTTGCATAACGGTTCTAACGTCAGCAAAGTCTACGTTTACAAGCCCTGTTTCACTAATCAGAACAGAAATGCCTTGCGTTGCATGCAAGAGGACTTCGTCTGCCTTTTTAAGGGCTTCATGAAATGGAATCCCCTTACCAACAACTGCCAAGAGGCGCTCGTTCGGCACGATGATCATCGTGTCGACGTGCTTCCTCATTTCAGCTATCCCCTCTTCAGCCTGGCGCATACGTTTGCGCCCTTCGAAAAGGAACGGCCTAGTTACTATACCAACCGTGAGAGCACCTGCCTCTCGCGCCAACTGACATAGCACGGGAGCAGCGCCTGTTCCGGTACCGCCACCCATACCGCAGGTAACGAAAACGAGGTCAGCGTTGCCGAGTACGCGCTTGGCGTCCTCACGATTCTCCTCTACTGCTTGACGTCCTATTTCAGGGCGCGCACCCGCGCCTAAACCGCGCGTAAGCTTCTTACCAATTTGAATCTTGACGTCGGCCTTTGAACTAAGGAGAGCCTGAGCGTCTGTGTTAACAGAAATGAACTCGACACCTTCCAGCTGCTCCTCGATCATGCGGTTGACGGCGTTGCCGCCACCTCCGCCGACGCCCACAACTTTCATGCGGGCGTTCTGCGAGGCACTCTCTTCGAACTCGAAGGTCATTCGTGGTAGCTCCATCGGGACTATACGGGCGCGGGGTTGGTTAATGCGATGGAACGCGTGCGACGTGTTTTTTTAACTGCCGTTGCTGCGTAGGAGGTTATGCAGACAAACTGCGATGTCTTACAATACGCGCCCAATGTAAGTGCGCAACCCTCTTTACGCCATGCATTTGTCATTATGTGACCCACCTTTGGTCAACATTGTTTCACCGGGGCAAGATGTCCACATTGGACACCTTCGCGAACTTTCGTGATGCACGATGCGACGCCGATGCGATGCACGATTAAAAGAAGTCTTGAACCCAGTCTTTTAGACGGGAGGCGAGCTTGTCTACGCCCGCGCCAGCACGACCGCCCCTACGTGCTCCCGTGCCACTAAGCGCTACTCTATGGGCACCATATAAAACCAATCCCGCAGACGTAGCAAAGCCAGGCTCAGCTACACGCTCGCTCAAGCCACTTAACCTCGTACCAGGTACGCCAACCCTAACAGCTACGCCGAATACATCAGCTGCTAACGAACTCACACCCTCAAGTGCTGCACCACCGCCGGTAAGAACTATCCCCGCGTTAAGTTTGCCCTGAAATCCTGATGTCTGAATATCTCGCTGAACGCGTCCAAAAATCTCATCCATACGTTGATGAATGATGTGCGTCATGAGATCACGCGAAACATGTCGCTCGGGCTGCGAACCAGAGGCCGGAAGTTCAATGAGTTGATCTGGATCAGCGAGCGGTTCATACGCGCATCCATACGCATCCTTGAGCTGTTCAGCATCGGCTTGCGTTATTCCTAAACCATGAACGAGATCGCTAGTAACTGTGTTACCACCATAAGGCATTGTACCCAAATGACGTATCTTGCCTTCGTGAAATACAGCTATGTCCGTAGTGCCAGCACCAAGTTCAATAAGCGCGACACCCAACTCTTTCTCGTCTTCGGTAAGAACAGCCAGCGCGCTGGCCAGAGGCTCAAGCACTAACTCGCGTATTTTGTAACCAGCGCGTTCGACACTTTTGCGCAGGTTCATAGCAGGCGAGCTGCCTATGGTAATTAAATACATCTCCGTTTCGAGACGTGTGCCTATCATACCAACAGGATCGCGGATACCGTCAGCTTTATCTACGCGATACTCCTGTGGTATGGCGTGCAGCAGCTCTCTATCCTGCGGAATAGCCATCGCGCGCGCGACTTCATTAACGCGCTCGACATCTGCACGCGAAATTTCGTCACCGCTTATAGCAACAACACCTGCCGAACACATGGCACGCACATGTTCACCTGCGATTCCAACATATAACGAGTCTGGTGTAACGCCAGCAAAACGTGAGGCCTCTTCAACTGCTTTCCGAATCGAACGGGTTGCTTCCTCGATATCCGAAACAACACCACGTCTCAATCCCATGGTTCTTGTGCGAGCAACGCCAAGAATGCGCAACATGGGAGCACGAGGTGGTTCGCCATGCACAGCGGCTACGACCGCGGTCGTATACGCTGCACCTATATCGAGTGCTGCAACAATTGGTTCGGAGGTCATGGTTGTCTGGCGATCACCTGGTTCTGGAAGCGGAGGTCGAACTCTAACACACGCAATCCGTTTCGCGCGAGATCGGCCTCCACTGGTAATATGTCCATAAAACGCGCTGGGGTCACGTCGTCCCGTGTACGAATCGCAACATGCTGAAGATCGAATAGTACATGATCGGATGCGACGCGTCTTGCGGCCACGACCTTGGAATAAAAGTCGGGGGTGTCTTTGTGCAACAACTCCAGAATATGCAGAATAGCAGTATCTGGCGACAGAACCACCGGAAGATCCAGCGGCACACGTAGAGCTTCAATAGGAAGTTCGCGGCCGTCAGAAGACATTGGTACCAACCTCCCCCTGCTCATTTGTACTTGGGCTATTGGCGTTCGTTCGGTTATGCGAACGATGGCGGTCCCCGGGAACTTCCGCTCGATAGAAGCTCCCGCCACCAGAGGATGTTGTTCTACAGACGCAGCGATCGTATCCAGAGGCTGCCACACCGACCAAGTGCTATCGGCTGGTATAAGTGCTCGTAACTCTGACGGCGCTATGTACTGTACCCCTTCGAACTCGACCTGACGCAAACGAAAGTACTCCATTCGCGCGAGTAATCCGGGTACTACAAACGGTATGCTTATCACCAAGGCAACCGTAGCAATAACGGAAGCTACTATTGCACGTCTCTTCCAGCGCGTTTTACCCGAGCCGTTAGAATCAACTTTCTTCGCTCTGCCCCTACCCCTATCCCTATCCCTATCCCTAGTAGCTATTGGAGCAGTCATTTGTTACTACGCAGCATTTCTAACAACTCGGCGGCAGACCGCGTAATGTCTCCAGCTCCCATTGTAATAGCTACATCGCCACTCTTAAGGTGCGAGACCATCGCGGCAGCAACATCACCGCGCGCGCCTGAAAACTTTAACACTCCGTTTCGCAATCTGTTGCCAATTAAGGCAGACGTGACTTGTGAAATGGGCTGTTCACGTGCGCCGTATATGTCGCATAGATAAACCGAGTCAGCAGCACTAAGAGCTTCAGCAAACTCACGCTGCAAATCGCGTGTTCTGGAATACAAATGTGGTTGGAACGCTACATGAATGCGCGACTCCGGAAATGCTAAACGAGCAGCCGCTAAAGTAGCCGCTACCTCTGTAGGGTGATGGGCGTAATCATCTACTACCGTAACACCACCTTCGACCCCCACTCGCTGAAATCTGCGCTCAACGCCAGTGAATTGTTCGATACCAGCTGCAAGTGCGTCGAACTGTGCTCCTAAGGAAATACCAGCAGCAAGTGCCGCAAGTGAATTACGAACGTTGTGGATTCCCGGAACTGAAAGCTTCACCACACCTAGTTCTTTGTCGTCGAAAATAGCGGTGTAGGACATACCGCTTGTTGTCGCTGTTACCTCACGCGCAAAAATGCGCGCCGCATCTGACGTAGCTGCTGGCAACGTACCGGGCGCAGTTGCGCTATAGGCTATTACATCATGATTGGAACGGACACGCAGCACCATTGCACCAGCGTCATCGGCACATCGAATAACCGTTCGCGCAGGAGTAAGAAACTGCTCAAACGCTCGCTCTATATCATCGAGATCACGATAAATGTCTAAGTGATCTGCTTCGACGTTAAGTACTACCGCGACCGTCGAATCAAGAGCGAGAAATGAACGATCGTATTCATCTGCCTCTACAACTACGGTATTACCATTGCCATGACGCAAGTTGCCGTTCCATCTGCCTACTCGCCCGCCTGCAACTCCAACTGGATCTAAACCAGCGCTCGCAAACGCTTCAGTTGTCATTACAGTGGTAGTCGTTTTGCCGTGAGTTCCTGCAACGCTTACAACAGTGCCCCCACTAATCGTTTCAGCAAGTGCTTCAGCGCGCCGTATTAAAGGGACACCTAGTGCGCGCGCCGCAACCATTTCTGGATGTCCATGAGGTATCGCTGAAGAAAAAACAACAGCCCTTGCGCCAACCACAAGTGCAGGATCATGACCGGTTACTGTAACACCCATACGGGTTAAATCGGGGGCGCCAGAAGAGCTAGAATCGCTCCCAGTTACTGGGATTCCGCGACTAACTAGTAACTCTGCAAGTGCACTCATACCGGCACCTGCAATGCCAATAAAGTGAACTGGACGTATGTCGGTTTGATCTAAAAGAAGCATACCTGTAATATGTCGACTTTTTTCGTGAATTGTTGGAGTAAAGTCTAACCTTTATGTTGATCGGCCTTCGCCAACTAAACGAACGATCGCTTCCGCTATATCGTTCGCAGCATTAGGACGTGCACGCCGTAGCGCCGCTTCCCTCATTTGTGAAAGTTTCTCACCATCCTTTTGCATCTGCATGACGTACTCGTTAAGCAACGCCGCCGTTAGTTGCGATTGCGGCATATGCACCGCAGCTCCTGCCGCTGCTACCGTGGTAGCGTTATGAGATTGATGATTCTGCGCTGCAGAAGGAAGCGGAATCAATATTGACGGTATCCCCCAAACGCACAGCTCAGCGATGGTCATTGCACCAGCACGAGCAATCGCCATATCGGAAGCGGCATACGCCAAAGAGATCGGCGACAGGTACGGTCTCACTCGCACCATGTCAGATTCATAGCGTAAGTACGGTTCAACTTGAGATTTCCCTGTGGCCCAAATAACCGCCACGCCGGCAGGTAAACCGTTCTCACACCACTGGGCAACCGCTTCGTTAACAGCGCGAGCACCTTGGCTTCCACCCACAACCAAAACGACAAATGAATCCGGTGGGAAACCCCAATTCTGCTTTAAGGCAAACTTAGAGTCACCATTCGTAGTTGGACGCTCCACCGGTGCACCGAAAGCGTTAACAATTGAATCTCTTCGCGTAGTTAGCCGATTAATGGCTTCGGGGAAGCCCGGCATAATCAAATCGGCCCAGCGCGCAAAAAGACGAGTGGTTAATCCTGGGAAGCTATCTGGCTCGTGAAGAGCAATTGGAACTTTGTTTACCTTAGCCCACATAAGAGACAACCCAGCGGCATAGCCTCCAGTGCCAACTACAGCTAGCGGCATGTTCTCGTGCATCGCGCTGTCGAGCATCTTCCATGAAGAGACCGCACCTTTCAATGTTAGCACATTCTTATGGGGAGAACGCCGATACAACGGGTGCAAGTCTAGTAACAAGTAAGGAAACCCAGAGCTCGGCAGTATGTCTCGCTCGATCCCCCGTTGAGCACCCACAAAGAACGGTTCAACAAACGGCGCACGCTCTACCAGCGCCTTTGCAATTGCGAGTCCTGGATATAAATGCCCACCTGTACCACCACCGGCAAATACCACACGAGTCGTCGACTCTCTCTTTGACTTCTCAGAGCGGTTGCTCACGCAGATAACGGGTTCGTAGCGCTCGTGTTATACACAAGCTCTCGCTCGCTACCTATGTTCACCAACACCCCGGTAGTCGCGAGCGTCATTAAAAGATTTGTCCTCCCGTACGACACCAGCGGCAGCGTAAGGCCCGTGTTTGGGAGTAAGCCAACGACGACTCCAATGTGAATAAACGCCGTAAAAACAGTTGTGAATGTTAGGCCTATAGCCACTAACGCAGTGAAGGGAGACCTCGCTTTCTTTGCGATACGGAAGCCTAACCAACCGTAGGCTGCAAATCCGATAGTGAGAAAAGCAATTCCCGCAAAGCCGAGTTCCTCGCCCACTATAGAGGCAATAAAGTCGTTATATGCGAGAGGCAGCCAACCACGTTGCTGATTCCCTTCTCCAAAACCAACACCAAGTAGCTGTCCCGAACCAACCGCTATTAGTGACTGTCTCTGTTGTACGGAAACCGCCGAACCTCGCTCACCCGACTCCGCACTCTCTTCGTGTGCGAGGAAGCTACGAACACGCTCGCGCACATAACTGTTTTGCGACAGCTGATGAAAAAGTAAAGGAGCCGCTAAAGCCGACAAAAACACAAAGTGTGCTATCCTTGCTCCACCTATGAAAAGCAGCACCCCCATAATAAGACAAAACATAAGAGCCACAGAGAAATCGGGTTCCAGTATTGCCAAAATGCTAAGTGTGCCGATCACAACGATGAATGGCATTAGCCCTTTGCTAAGCCTGCGAACAGCAACTCCCTTTTTAACAAGTAACATAGATGTCCAAACAACGACTGCGAACTTAGCGAACTCGGACGGCTGTATGCTTCCGCCAAAGAGGAAACGTCGGGATCCGTTAATTGGGCGCGATATAGATTCGGTAAAAGGCAAAACGATAATGAGCATCAAAAAAAGACTAACGCCCATAATCGGCCACGCCAAACGCTTTAAGTACTCAGCGTCGAACTTGGCTGCAACAGCAAATGCTATGACTCCTACCAAAAGCCCAGTTAGCTGCTTGCCCACGTAATGGTGCCCTTGATACCCCTCTGCAGTTGCGGTGATAGCACTAGCGCTATACAAAACCGCGAGTCCAAACACCGTTAGCAAAGAGGTAACAAGAACTAACATGCGCGCTTCAGATGTCATCCTCCAGCGCTTTCGCCCGACAACGCCCCGAGCCGCTACCTCGCTAGCATCGGCAACGCTGGCGACAGGGAGAGGAGTGCCGAAACTGTTCATGCAGGGTACCCATCGATAAGCTGGCCTAATGAACTAGAGGTGCAAATCACGCTGCTCCCCGCGCCAACGCAGCAAAAGCAGCACCACGTTGTTCGTAGTTGTCAAACATGTCATAGCTAGAGCACGCGGGTGACAATAGTATGGCATCACCTTGCTGCGCCTTCTGTTGAGCAACGTTAATAACATCGCCAAATGAACTATTTGGCATAACGACAAGACTAACGCTGTCTGGAAGCTGGCCCGTAAGGTCTTTCTCTATTTCATGCGCTGCTTCGCCGTATGCAATTACCGCTTTACATGTATCCGCAATTGCTTGCGACAAAACCGTGTATGGCTCTCCCTTGTGACGCCCGCCTAACAACAACACTGTTGGCTGCCTCATTCCTTGTAACGCTACCAATGTGGACGCGACATTCGTTGCTTTGGAATCGTTGAGCCACAGTACGCCGTTCCTGTTCGACACCGGCTCTAACCTGTGCGGTAACGGTGAGAACTTTGCAACTCCTGCTGCTAATAGCTTACGCGCACCTTCGGTGTTGTGCGACGCGTCAGCTACGGTTACGGCAAGCAAAGCAGCTAGCGTATTAGACAAGTTATGAACGCCCTGCAACTTTAACTGGTCGCGGTGCACAACTTTACTGCCGAACACAGTAAGCATCTGCGACTCGCTATCTAAATAGGCATCAGCAGTAGCGTCGGTTACGGAGTACCTAAACACGCGCCCTGGAACAGCTCGAACCATGTCAACTACTAAATCGCTATCACCGTTGATAACCCAACGTGAACCATGATGAGCGTTGGCAAACAGCTTACGTTTGTCATCGTAATAGCTGCTTACAGAATAATATCTATCTAGGTGGTCGGGGCTAAGCGTCGTTAATACGCCAACCCAAGGATGAAAGCCCGGTGTATCGTGGAGTTGAAACGATGACATTTCCAACGCTCCCCAATCTGGCTGAGGCTTCCGTAACACGACTTCTGACACGGGAATACCTATGTTGCCAATATCTGCCGCATTGTGCCCTAGTTCGCGCAACAGATGCCCGATTAACGAGGTGGTAGTTGTCTTCCCATTGGTGCCTGTGGTTGCAATGACACGCATACCCGGCGCCATTCTTAACGCAATCTCTACCTCGCTTACAATAGGAACCGACGCCTCACGCGCCGCCACTAAAGCAGCTACCTGAGGTGGGATACCAGGACTAACAACGAGAATTGATGCGTTCGATATACGCTTCTCGTCGTGACCGCCCAACTGCACGGCTATACCCATTTCACGTAGCTCACTCGCGTTAGCAGCAAGCAAAGGCGTGTTACCGGAATCCGATGCGTACAACTTCATACCGGCGGCATGCAAGAGCTTCGCAACAGCGAACCCGCTTCTTCCCAGCCCCAGTACAGCAACCTCGCCCTCGCGCATTGCTAGCTTGCGCGCGACATCCGACGCGATCATTGCAGGATCGTTAGACATGGGCATTTGCTTCATCGTAGCTTGAGGGTGCTCACGGCAAGTATAGCGCAGAAAATGCCGAGTATCCAAAACCTTACTACTACCTGCGATTCTGGCCACCCCATCATTTCGAAGTGATGGTGTAACGGCGCCTTTTTAAAGAAACGATTCTTTTGAGCGTACTCTAAACCGTATCGCTTGCGTCGGTACTTGAAAACATTTCGTTGAACAATCACCGATAGCGTTTCTGCAACAAAAACTCCGCCAATTATAAGCAACAAAAACTCACTCTTTAGCAGCACCGCAATTGCGCCCAACGCTCCACCTAATGCGAGCGAGCCGGTATCGCCCATAAACACTTGGGCTGGATGGGCATTGTACCAAAGAAAACCTATAGTGGCACCAGCCAAGGCAGCGCAAAACACCGTAAGCTCACCAGCTCCACGAAGATAGAAGATGAGCAGTGCCGCTGATGTATCCACACGACCCATAAGGTAAGCGAACACTCCAAACGTCAACGCCGCAATAGCAACTAGTCCTGTCGCTAAACCATCTACTCCGTCCGTAAGATTCACTGCGTTCGAGTAACCTGTGATGATAAAAGTTACCCACGGCACATATATCAAAGCAGCGATTGATACGACTGGCTCGATTAACACGTATTTAAAAAACGGAAGTGTTGTGCTGGCAGCCGGCAATGTTGACACAGGGTATAGTAAAAGAACAACGCCCAAGCCTACACCGCATGCTATCTGTCCTGCGAGCTTATATCTCTCAACCAGCCCTTCGTTCTTCTTCCCTTCTCTCCGTTGACGTAGCTTTAAGTAATCGTCTAAAAAACCTATAGCTCCCATCCATGCGGTAACTGCAAGTGCGAACAATATGTACCTATTGGAAAGTCTCGACCATAACAGTACTGGAACGAAGATCGCTGTTAGAATAAGCAACCCGCCCATTGTTGGCGTAGTTCCCTTCCCTGCGTGAGTCTCTGGCGTGCCTTCTCTTACCACTTGATTCACAGCCATCGCTCGTAGCCGCCGAATCATCATCGGTCCGAACAGGAAGGTAACCAGTAAAGCAGTTACAAACGCTGCCGCAGAACGAAAGGTTATGTAGTTAAGAAGGTTGAACACACTTATGTCGTGTGCAAACGGCTGCAATAGTGTATAAAGCATCAGGCACCAGCCCAGGAATGAATCGACGGAACCAACCTCTCGAAGCGCATACCTCGTGACGCTTTAAGCAGAATAATCGCAGAAGGGCTAAGACGAGGCATTAGCGCGTCCCAAACGCCTTCAAGATCAGGCGCCATAATAACTCTACTGTCATTGCTCGCTACAATCTTAAAGGCTTCGACGAAGTCGCCTACCGCCACGATAATGTCAGCACGTGACGTAAGCGCTGCCTTCGCAACATCTTGGTGCTTAACCGCACTTTGTGCACCTAGTTCGCGCATACTACCAAGTACAGCAACCCTCTGTCTCCCTTCACCTGCGGAATCTAACAACGACAGTGCAGCAATCATCGACGGCGGATTCGCGTTATAAGCATCGTTAATTAACACTGCCTCGCCGATGCTCTGCCAATCCCCGCGCATTGATGCCGCTGATACTTTCTGCAACCCAGCGAGGCTCTCCGATATTGGGGCGCCGAGCGCTTCAGCAACTGCCAATGCGAGCATTGCATTCTCTGCTTGATGTTCACCCCGCAATGGGATTCGCACCGATTGTCCCTGGTAGTTAAGTACAGGACAACCCTCAGCGTCGAGCGACCAGCTTAAAGGTGTAATGTCTGCGTTTAACAAACCAGTAGTGATAACGGCAGTGGCACTGCGTTTAGCGATTTCCACCGCGTCGCTGTAGCGGCTTGGAAGCACTGCAAGCGCGACGGAACTAAAAACGGATGTTTCCTCCTTAAGCACGCCGTCTATATCACCCAGCCCTTCTAAATGCTCTTCACCTATTGCGGTAAGAACTGCTATATCTGGCTTAACCAGGTCTCGCAGTGCCGCGACTTCGCCCGGAGCGTTAGTGCCAATTTCAATGATTGCAATCTGCGCATGTGCCGGTATTGCAAGCAACGAAAGTGGTACACCTATCATGTTGTTAAAATTACCGCGCGTTGCGTGTACTTCGAATGTTTCACCTAACGCAGCGCGCAACAGATCTTTCGTGCTTGTCTTTCCGTTAGATCCAGCGACTGCGATAACAGTACCGCCTTCCGCACCTCCCCACGCGCAACGCCATGCACGTGCGAGCTTACCTAGCGCCTTTAATGTGTCTGGAACAACAAACACCGGAAGTCCCAACCCAACAGTAGCCTCCGCATTGCTTACTACTAACGCTGCTGCTCCGGCCTCTTTGGCTTGGTTAAGAAACGCGTGCGCGTCATGATTCTCACCACTTAGCGCTACAAACAACTCTCCGCGCCTAAGAGATCTGGTATCTGTTGAAACACCAGCAAGTGGCGCGTGAGAACTCGGACCACATCCCAATACGCGCGCGACCCTATGCAACGTCCAGTAAGGGTGTGGCTGCTCGGGCGCAATGTTGGAAATTGCCTCAAATGCAACTCCCGGCCTAATAACGACTGAGTTGCTCATGTGCTGATTCGGTTAGATGCGATCAAAGCGCTAACTATCTCACGCTCATCAAATGGATAGGAGGTAGTACCGCGAATCTGATATGTCTCATGCCCTTTGCCAGCTAGCAATATCACATCCTTATCGCCAGCCATTGACAGGGCATAACGAATAGCCTCTTCTCGGTCTACTATGCGGGTATGCGGTAGCGTCATCCCCGATTCGATATCATCAAGAATCGAGTCGGGGTTTTCAGTGCGCGGATTGTCGCTGGTAATTATCACGTTGTCTGCTAGTGTCTCTGCTATGCGTCCCATCTCGGGGCGTTTTCCTCGATCCCGATCGCCACCACACCCAAACACAATGCTCAACCTACCATCGTTCGCAAAAGGGCGAACTGCACGTAGCGCTCGGTCTAAGGCGTCAGGTGTGTGCGCATAGTCACGTAACACAACAGGAGAATCGCTAATTCGCTCTAATCGACCAGGCACTTGAGGTACGTTCTTTAACGCAGCTGCGACAGATGCCAACGCAACGCCTTGTGTGAGCGCTGCGGCCGCAGCCCCTAGTATGTTAGAAACGTTAAACTCGCCGATTAGAGGTACACTAACTTTTGTAGCACCCTGCGGCGTGACAAGTGTGAAGGTGCAACCTTCGGGACCGTAGGTTACATCGCGCGCCATAACATTTGCGGGCGCAGCTGTTCCAAAGGTTACAACTGATGGCGCAACAACTGAATGCCACGCACTATCATCGCCGTTAACTACTGCCGAACCCTCGCGAGCTAGCAACGCTGCAAGCCTTAGCTTCGAGCTAAGATAACTATCCATCGAACCATGATAGTCTAAATGATCGCGAGTAAGGTTTGTAAACACCGCGGCAGCAAAGGTTACGCTTTCAACCCGTCGCTGATCTAGTGCGTGCGACGAGACCTCCATTGCAACGGCCTTTATCCCACGCTGAACGAGCTGCGACAGTATGTGCTGCAACGCAACTGGTCCTGGCGTTGTAAGCCCACTTCCAAGCGGTAACTCAGTGCCATTTGAGCCAACTAAAACGCCGAGCGTCCCAATGGAAGCGGCACTCAGTCCGCCACACTCGAGTAAATGTCTTAGTATAGATACAGTGGTTGTTTTACCATTCGTGCCGGTAACTCCAACAATTTTTAGTTGGCGTGCTGGCCAGTTATACCATGCGGCAGCAGCCACTGCTGCGGCGCGCCTGCCGTCGCGCACAACGATGCGCGGCAGCTGAGTGCTGTTGGCATTCTCAACTATTGCCATTACCGCACCTTTACTCTGCGCATCGTTGAGCCATACATGCCCATCTTGAACAGCGCCACGCACTGCAACGAAGCAGCTTCCACTCTCAACCTTTACTGTGCGACTGTCATCTGTCAAACCATAAACAGAATCAGGAAGCTCGCCCTCGATTGAAACTAAGAGACCGGCATCTCGAAGCGCGGTAATAACTCGGTCAAGTGGAGTAGCTGTCAAGGAAGCATCTCCAGCACTACAACCGAACCGGCACGAGCACGCGCACCCGCAGCAGGTAGAGTTTTGCCAGACCTGCCTTTGGAAAGACGCACTTCGAAACCAGCTGCGCGCAAAGTACGAACAGCGTCACGTACGTTGAGCCCAGCGACATATGGAACGTCACGTACGTCTGCCGCACTGCGACTAACTGTAGCATCACCGTTGTCCTTATTCTCTTGTGACTTCAACGATACGACTATACGGCTTGGTGAAACCACCGGCTCAACAGGAGCAGCAACTGCATCAGTGTCGTTTACATTATCGGCTTCGTCATGAGCTAAACCCCTCGAAGCAAGAGAACGAGACTGATTAGCATCAGGCGATTCATCCCGGGCAGCGATTGGCGCAACGTTTTTGGCAACCTCTGACAGTGCCATTCTATCGAGCGAACCATCGCGTGCAGCTATAGCTGCCTGTAAGACAGCGTTAACCATTGGTGCTGCTACAACTCCGCCAAAGTAAACGCCTTTGGGATCAATAAGACGCGCAACAAAAACGAACTGCGGCTGTTGTGCAGGAAACATTCCCGCGAAACTGGCATTGTATCCCCCGGGTACGTAGCTATTCCCTTCCCATCTACGCGCAGTTCCACTTTTACCTGCGACATCGAAAGTAGCGAGTCTAGCAGCGGTTGCCGTTCCACTGTCTACGACAGACGCGAGTATGTTTTGAATTTGCTTTGCGCCTTCTGTTGAAAGCACACGCCTAACCGGACGCCTTTCATGACGAAATATTAGCGTTGAGTTTGCGTCGCGAATTTCTCGTACAAGTGATGGCTGAAGCAGCTCTCCACCACTCGCGATTGCACCATAGGCCATCGCGATTTGCAGCGGAGTTGCGGAAAGCTCGTAACCCATAGCGTATGCAGATGCTGTGGGTTTGCTCCATTCGTGAGGCGGACGTAAGCGGCCGCGCGACTCTGATGTAAACGAAACACCAGTCGGGACGCCAAATCCAAAGTCGCGCAGTACTTGATACTCCTCGCTAGGAGAAAGTCGCAATGCAAGTTTTACAGCCCCAATGTTGCTCGAGTATCTAATGATATCTCGAACTGTCATGTAATCGTCTTTATGTTCGTCGGTAATAGGATTTCGACGTCCCTCTAATTTCCAACGTCCGTTCTCTGTATTGATAACCTCATCTTCACGTGCGCGCCCTTCATCAAGAAGCCTCGCGACTAGGAATGGTTTAATAACTGAACCGGGCTCGTACGCCTCAGTAAGCGCAGTCGTTGCAGCGGCTGGACGCCCGTTACGTGCTCCAGCCATTGCTAGCACAGCGCCGTCACGCGCGTCGACAATTACTATGTCACCGCCAGATGCGCCCGTACGCACCATACCGTTGTGTAACTCGCGCTCGACTATTTCTTGCAACGATTGGTTAAGCGTAAGCTTAATGTTGTGCCCAGGCTGCGCAGCTACACCCGATATAAGCGGAGACTCAACCGGAACACCGCGAGGGTCTCGAACTAGCGCGCTCGTACCCACCGTTCCGCTGAGCCAATCGTTTAACTCTTCTTCAAGACCGCCACGAGCTACCCCGCTGTTATCCACCGTACCAAGGATTCTGCGCATACCAACAGACGCAGAGTTTTGCCGCCGTTGCACACGCTCAAACGTCACTCCAGGAATAGGAGCGAGTTTATCAACCTGACTAGGTAGAAAAAGTGTGGTAACGGGTACCCATTTGCGCGTTGTGTCCAAAGCGCGACGGATAGTTACAGCGCTTACGCCTAAACGTTGAAGTTCCTTTCTTAGGTCGGCGCGCGGATTATCGTACTTGCGATTTTTCTTGACGTTAGCAGGGACAATATTTACACGAATAAGCTCGCGTGTTTCGACTAGAACGTTCTCATGCGAATCAAGTAGCGTTCCGCGCGGAGGCTGCACGGTATCGCGTCGAAACTGTTGAGCGGTGGCGACCTCAGCCCACCTGTTCCCTTCAACCAACTGTAACTTCCCTGCCTGAAGCAATATCGCAAGTCCTATAAGCACCAGCGAACCGTGAACAACAGCCGAACGCCAACGGCTTACAGGTGCCGGTTTATTCTCGATTTCTTCGTTATCAGTGACGTAAGGCAACGTCATTTGGAAGTGCGGTCGGACAGTTCGTTATCACGCGCTGAACGTGTTACAGTCCTTACTTGAGCATCGGTAGCGACGTGCATTCCGAGCGAACGTTCTGCTTCCGACACAACTACGCGGTTGCTGGACGCATCACGAATATCCCGCTGCAATGACTTTATCTCGGTCTCAAGTTCTCGACGCCTAGTTTCCATGCGCGCTATTTGACGACCGTTCGCGACGCCAACACTGCGTCTCCAAACAACAACAAAGGTAATTACCAAAAACGCGACAAGCCCAATCGCTATGGTACTACGCTTGACGGCTTTTCGTTTGCGCACCGCCATTAGCTCTCTCTTCTCCATGCACGTAGCCGCGCACTTCGCGCACGAACGTTGCGCTCCACTTCTGTTTCGCCTGCTACAATTGCACGACGCGTAACTGTTGTACCAAGTGCTTTTCCTCTACAGTTACACACCATTTGACGAGGTGGGCAGATGCAGGTGGTGCTCCAATCACGGAACGCATGCTTCACTAATCTATCTTCCCCTGAGTGATAGCTAATAATCGCCAACACTCCACCGGGCTTAAGTCTATCGCGCAACTGAGGCAACGCACGTTCTAGCCCTTGCAACTCGTCGTTAACCGCAATTCGCACAGCCTGAAAAATTCGTGCGAAATCTGTTGGACCGCTACGCGCTCCTAACACTGCCCTAATAGCGTCCACCAAATCATCTGCGGTTGCGAACGGCCTACGTTCACGCCTACGCGATATTTCGCGCGCCAACCTTGCAGCACGAGGTTCGTCTGCATACGAACGTAGAATGGCGGACAGATCGATTTCGTCTATGGTATTCAAAAGCTCTGCAGCGTCGATTCCGGCATCGTCACCCATGCGCATATCCAACGGAGCGCCTTGACGAAAAGTGAACCCGCGAGACGGATCATCGAACTGATGAGATGAGACGCCAAGATCGAGCAAAATTCCGTCGAAAAGCTCCGAGTATGCCAACCCCGCTTCCCCCAACGAGGCGTAGTTGCCCAATAAGGCACGAAACCTACCAATACGTTCGAACTCAACGAGCCGCTCACGCGCAGCAGCTAACGCACGCGGATCGCGATCGATTCCTGTAACTCTAGCGCCTCGCTCCAATAGCGCAGCAGAATGTCCGCCGCCACCTAAAGTGCAATCCAGAACTGTAGCTGCCCCATCAAGTAGCACCTCCACCTCCGGTAGTAATACCGGAACATGGTATGAGGCGCTTCGTCCAGGAGAAGATGTTTTAACGGGAGTCACACTTGAGGGCAGCAGGATTTGAAAGATAGCCCGAGGCGGGTCAATAGTTAGCGGACAACCGACGTTAGCGTCAAGTAAGTAACCGTTGGGGCTCGCTGTGGAGATGTTGCGCACGACAACAGATGTGATATAGGCCCGGTTGTCATGACGCATTGACCGAACGACTAAACCCGCAATTGCTTAGCCTCTCTTACACCGGCATGAAAACAAAGAGCCCGCCTAAAAAGGCGGGCTCTTAACTACAGTGTAACTATGTTCTCTACTTACAGAATGCTTTAAGCATCTGGTCGGCGTTCTGGCTCATAGCCATAGTGTTGTTCATGAGCGCACGCATGGCATCAGGAGCAAATGCGCCACCTCTTGGCAACAATATTTGAGCTTCGACGAGCATATCGTTTGCCTCTTTAGTCTGCTCGCACGAACGACTCTCGTTCGCCTGGAAAAGAATCATCGGACCGAGCTGCGCGTAAACCGCGCCTAGAATAAACGATGACTGGACTTTCTGATCGCCAATAGCGACCGAGTCAGCGTAACGAGCGGTTTGGAGAGCAGTACGGAAGTCGTCGATAGACTTGGCCTCAGCGGCTTTCGAACGCTGTTCATTAGCTGCGTTGATTACGATAGCACGAACAGCGGAAGTCGTGTCACCACCAGCAATAAGAGCTCTTGCGGCTGGCAGGATTTCCTCAGTACGTCCCAAGTCTCGCAGCAACTGAAGGCGAATCGCGGATGCGTTAGCGACATCAACTCCGCCCTGCGTAGCGCGATCGAGCACTTCGATAGCTTGCTGCGACTGACCGGCGGCACGTAAAGCGCCGAGTTGTAGTCCAACGAGCGTACCACTAGAAGGGAACTTGGCGACGCCGCGAGCAGCGAACTCAGCCGCCTTCTGTGGCTGGCTGTCGCGTTGCATGGCGATCGTTGACGTAATGAAGTACGTCGTGTCAGCGTTAGCGGTATCTAGCTTAATGAGCTCTTCACCGGCTGTGAGCATTTCGGTGTAATTGCGAGTTGCGTACAGAATACGCCACTGCAACCTTAGGAGCTCAGGGTCTGACGGGTTGAGTGCAACGGCCGAATCAATGATTGGCTTGGCGATACCCGGATTGGCTTCGGCCGCGATGACCTCAATGATACGCGAAACCATTGCCGCGTCTTGCGGATCGGTTTGCAGAAGCCTTGTAAGCGTCACGATCATCGAGTCGCTCATTTTCAGGTCTTGGTAAGACTGCGCCAAGAACTGAAGGCCCGGCTTACTGTTCGGGTAGATGTTGATGATTTCGCGAGCCACCGTCATAAGTGACTCAGGTGCTGCTTTCTCAGCCACCAGCACTGAGGCCAAGCATACACGAGCTATCGTAGCCTTGGGATACGCAGTAATGCCGGCGCGAGCAGCTTCCTTAGCTTCTGCATACTTCTGCTCACGAGCAAACTGGACGCACTGACGCTCGCCATCCATTTGCTTACGAGCTTCTTTGAGCTCTTTAGAAGCGGATGTTGCTGCGTTCGTGAGGTTGTTGCCTTCATGAACGCCAAGCGGCTGGATAAGCGAGTTGTCGCGAGTGAGAATGAGTACAGGCTCTAAGCGAAAACCCGTTGGTGTTTTGCTAGCGGTACCTTGGATGTACTCATCTGCACGAAGCTGCGTCGCCAATAATTTCGCGTCATGCGGCGCAAGCGGTTCATTGGTCGGGAAGCCAGAAGCCTGAAGAATTGCGGTTAATTCGTCACGCTGCAGTACATACACCTGCTTGAACGGAAAATCGGTGCGCATGCGCGAACGGACAGCATCGGCTGCCTGTACGCTAAGCCCCTTCTCCATTCCCGGCGTACGGAAATTGTCGACCATAACGCGCGTGGCGTTGGGGTCTGGAGCACGAGAGCTTTGCGCCGCAACTACGCTGGGCACAGAGGAGAGGAAGCAAACCGCGAAACCTAAGCTTGCTAACGGCCGTAGATGTCGTGACATCAAAGTGTAGACCTCCGCACGAGTCACCACCGACATCGCAGAAGCAGGCTCTGAGATGCGGTGCCTGCCCACGAGCCGTGCGACTCGCTCATGGGTTCCTGAAGAACTGGGGAAGTTGCCTTGAGCGGTTGGCTGCCCGCAAGTCAACGCTTGCGTTAGTGCCACTGCATCAGACAGTGGGCGAAGAGGGACTCGAACCCCCGACATCCTGCGTGTAAAGCAGGCGCTCTAACCAACTGAGCTATTCGCCCTAACGTGTTGTGCAGCGACACCTTTCATGAGGTACCACTGCAGGAAGGAAGCAGTTCCCTACTAACCCTTAATTATGGCCGCAGGGACAAGGATCACGTAACCTATCACCAAAAGAATCGGTGCAACGGTTTCGCCACCGCGCCATAAGTCGGCATAGCCGGCTAACAACGTTAGGATGGCCGCTCCCCACCATAAAATGGCGCGGTTTCGGTTTGACGTGCTCTCTGCCATGTCGCGCACAATACCGCACAATGACCGAAATCGGCAAGGAACTTCACCATTTTCTCATGAAAAACCTTCCGGAATGGCCGTTTTGTCCCCTCCAGCACGCCGGTTGTCGGCCTCAACGACCGTTTGTTGCTCATCCGAACGGCTAAATGAACTGTTCAACTTAGCGTCTGAATCGGTCCCCTCCCCCTCACCATTTCTCTCCATCGCCGTCGCCTCCATCGCCATCGCCATCGCCCGCTCCATCGCCTCTTGCTCAGATTCGGCTATTCGCATGGCTTCAAGACGCCGTCGATCGCGCCTGCGACGCATAATCATCAATGGGCCGAACAGTACGAAAAGCACTCCTATATACGCCGATATATTGGTCACTAAAGCGAGAGCCCCGTACCGACGTCTCGTCTGTGATTTCCAATGCTTGTCGAACTGTTCACCCGTTATGGCGTACGCATTTCGAAGCGCGGCTTCGAAGGAACGCGACTCACTCCAGTAAGCAAGAAAGTTAGATAGACCTCGCTCCCGCCCCAACAACTCCAGCTCTGCCACTGCACGATGTGCAAGCGCGTAGTGCCATGACGCTGCTGCTCCGCCACCACGAAATCCTCGATCAAGTGAATCAACATTAGGTAGAGTACGCCAAACCATTGTTACCGACGTCTCGAACAGCTGCTCCCTGTTCCACTCGCCCGCAGCTATGCTAGCGTAGCCTTCATCAAACCACCTCGGCGGATGAAACCCCAAAGCTTCGAATAGTGCGAGATGAGCGAGTTCGTGGCGAAGAGTCACCATAGGATTGCCAGCTCGACCAGAGGCACGCGCACCACGCATTACAATGCGACGCAGTGAAGGAAACGCTACTGCTGCACTCCACTCTGGAGCAGCAGAACCTATCCAGCTACGAAACGTCGCCTCGTCTGGCGCTATCGCAATTAGAACATCCTCGACTGGACGCTTAATGCCTGGAAACGTGTCGTTCCTTACTGCCTCCGCAATAATGGCTCTCGCGAAGGTCTCATTCGATTTGTGAGCGAGTACCGTGAATCTCGACTCATTGAGGCGCACTTCATTCTGACCAACTTCAGGAAACTGTTGAGAACTGGAAGCGGCAAACGGCAATACAAATGCAATAGCTGCAAACAAAGCAACAACTATTGATACTATCCTACCACCGGCTGTGCCTCCGGTTGTAACTGTGCGGCTGCTTCGGCGCAACGCTTCCCCCATGGACTGAACCTGTTAGATAGCGCAGCAGAACGCCACGTCTCTACAGCAGATGTATTGTTACCCTCAGCGGCAAATGTGTTTCCAAGTTCAAACGCCGCCTCCAGAAAGTTAGGACCAAGCCGTAACGCCTCCGCGAGTGTTTCACGAGCCTCCTCGAACTGTCCTCGATCACGTTGCGCCATCGCTAAATACAAGCGGCTATACAGTTCCGCGCGTTTATCCGTGGCAACTGCTCTAGAAGCTTGTTCCAACAGTATAAACCCTTCGGACCCCTTGCCAGTTCTAACCTTAAGCAGCCCCAGTATCGCGGTGGCTAAAACATAGTCGGGAGCAACAACAAGCAAACGCTCTAGCAGCTTGTTTGCGGACTCCCACTGCGACAGCAACACAAACGTCCAAGCTAACAACGTTCCTGCTTCAACATTGTCGGGCGCAAGGCGCAACGCTTCTCTCAATGGCTGCTCAGCTTCAACTGCATTGCCAGCACTTAATTTGCTCCATCCTTTTTCCACGTACGTCGAAGCACCTAAGTGATCGACACGCTGGGTGGACGAATGCACGGCCGCGTTTCTTTCTTTCCATAACGAAGCGACATCACGAAGTTCACTCCTAATGACATTCAGTTGCGCTATCGAAGCGTCAATCTCTTTATGAAGTGCGACTATACTATCCTTAAGCCTTTGCATATCGCTAGGGCTATGACTCGTGGCCTTAACTTCGGCAAGCAACTCTTTTAAGCGTTCGGCAAAGTCGTTGTTGGTCACGCAGACCTCTGAATGTTTCGACTTAGAATGTCGTTCATAACCTCGGCGACAGCAGCTAACGGCACGTTGTAATCAGCACCAGCGCGCTCTAACGCGGCGTGCGGCATTCCGTAAACAATACTGCTAGCTCTGTCCTGCACAACGCCTACACCACCGCGTTCTCTAATCGTTCGCAGTCCATCAGCTCCATCGCGCCCCATGCCAGTAAGCACTACTCCAGTGCAGTCGCTTCCAAATATACGAGACGCAGAATTGAACAGTGGATCTGCGGCCGGCCTAACTCCCCACAATGGCGGCGAGTCGTTAAGCCTGAACACTACATGACCTGAACTGCTATTTGATTCCAATAGTTCCAGATGGCGCCCACCTTGTGCTACGTAAGCAGTGCCCGCAACGAGTGGCATATTATCCTGAACCTCCAACACAGGTATTTGCGAGAGCTGATCAAGACGTCGCGCTAAGGATGCCGTGAAAGTACTTGGCATATGCTGCACAAGAATCCAAGACGTATCGGGGAATCGAATGAGCTGCGGAACAATACATGTGAGTGCTGCCGGCCCTCCTGTGGAGGACGCGATACAAACGACTCGTCGTGGCACAGAATGCGAAAGCGCAACTACCTCACGAGGATAGTCGCTGCGTTTTACAAGGCCGGTAGCAACTGGTACTCGAACTGTAGCAGCAGCGCGCAAAGCGCTTAGTAAATGATCACGCACTTTGCCGAGGTCAAGACTAATTGGACCTGACGGCTTCCGTACGAAGTCGACTGCACCAAGCTCTAGTGCGCGTAACGTTACCTCAGCGCCATGATCGCTACCACCAGCGCTTAGCATCACAACTGGTCTAGGAAACTCGATCATTATCCGCTTTAAAGTCTCAATTCCGTCAATGCCTGGCATTGCTACATCCAGAGTAACAATATCAGGGTTGAACATCGCAATCTTTTGTAGTGCGTCTTCACCATCACGTGCAGTTGCAACTACATCAAACTCACCGCCGTCTGCAATGGTGTCAGAAATTAGCTTCCGCATGAAAGCACTATCGTCTACCACTAGTACTCTTCGCAGAACGACCGGAGTGGCTGTCATACTACCTGATGAAGCACATCGTTTTCCTCGCCACTATCAGCAAAAACATCTTCCGGCGCTTGAACGGCGGCTTCAGCTACATGCAACGGTTCACCCATTGCTTCTAGGTTACCGCGCACAATTGGATTGTTAGGGTCGAGCGACATTGCCTTATGCCATGCTTCAATGGCAGCTGCTTTGTCTCCTCGTCTATAACGAATGTTTCCTATTCGCAGCAGCACGTCGCATCCGTGTTCGGGTGCCAGCCTAATGGTTCTTAGGTAAGACTCAAGCGCCTCATCGTATCGTTGTGAACGGTAAAAATAGTCGCCCAAGTTTTTATGAAGCTGTGGCAATCCGGAGTCTTCAAGCAATGCATGCTGTATCGTGCGCGAAGCCAACTCGAAGCTGCCCCTACGTTCGTAAACAACAGCTAGGTTGTTGTGTAGCACCGTTGCATGCGGATGTACGGAAAGCGCCTCCTCAAGCAACGTAGCAGCTTGAACGATGTCACCTTGTAGGGCTGCGGAGATTCCGGCAAAGTGGTACCAAGCAGCGGTCGGATGGCGGTCGCCCCACTGCTCGCGGGCCAACTGCAAATGGAGCTGCGCAGTAACAGGATCTTGCCTTCTTAATGCAATTGAGGCGAGCGCGAGCGCAATTCTTGGTTCTGGTGCCACCGTCCTTTGCTTCGCGTCTTCAAGTGCAGATTCCGCTTCACTCAGCTTCCCCTGCATCTCCAAAGCGTATGCGAGATTAATGAATATCCCAGAACGCGCGTCGGGTTCGCTCGCTGCAAGCTTTAGCGTGGTCTCTGCGCCTTCCCAGTCCTTCCTACGCAGGTGCACTAAGCCCAAATGAAAACGAGCAGTAGAATCACCGTCACGAAGTTCGAGTACGCGCATAAACTCGCGCTCTGCTTCGTTTAGCAGCCCGGTTTTATAAAAGGCAATTCCTAGATTCCTATGCTCTGCTAAGCGGCTTTCTGGAGGAGGCTTATGTCGAGCCGCACTTCGCCCAACACGCTGAACAATGCCTGCGCTGAGTAAGCTGAACACCGCCTTGCCAACATCGAACTCACTAAGCCCGGAACGCTCTACGACACCATGCAAATCAATAGTTCCATCGAGAAGCGCCAAAATGCGATGTTCATTCTCATCCTTAATATCTAGAGCTGCAACCTTGGTCGCATCAGCTTCAAAAATAATGTCTAGCCCTGCGATCTTCTTTTCTATTACCGACCACTCGTCGACTCGACGTGCACCTTCAAGCAAAAGAGCGTCGGCCGCAATAGAAAGGAGTGATGTTGGTACTTCCCTATGTCCAAAAGCTTCGAATGTAAAGGAGCCGTGCGACCACCCAAACAGTTGATATACCGCCTCCTCAACCAGCGCTCGCTGGTGAGGTTCAACTGCTACAGCACTAGCGTACCCGCGTTCGACAATCAGCGATGCAAGAACACGGTCGTCGCGCGGTTGATCGGTAGCAATGAGTCGCGTAAGCGTGTCAGCTGCAACGAGTCCTGCGCGCACCAACCTATCGCCTAAGCGCTCGCGTCTGTTCACAATAAACGCGTGAACAACTCGCCCTTCGTCGAAGTGAATCTCGCCGAAGCTGTTGTCGCGAGCGATGCTTAAACAACCCGTCTTTCTACCAAGAGCGAGAAGTTGCAAAACATCTGCTAGACTCGCTTCGCTAAGCTTACCACGTATTGCCATTAGCGGAGCTCCTCAACTAAACGTCCTGATAAGTCTGGCCACTCCCATACCATCTTCTCTATATCTAGAAACGATGTGTCTAGCTCACCGGGGCGTATGCGAGGCGGCATTGCAACAGCCACCGAGTTCTCGAACGATTCAGGAAGTACGGCTGGCTCTACTTCTACAGGAGGACGCAATTCTGCAACAAGCCCGCCTCCTAGTCGGGAGCGCAAACGATCGGCCAATCCTAGGAGTTGTGCAGGAGACCTGTCGCTAGTGCATACTATTTGCGCACCTCTTGCAAACAAGTAATTAAAAAGATGGAATAGTTCATCCTGAGTCCTTTCCATAGCTGCCAGCAGCTGAATGTCATCAACTACAAGTAAGTCGGCCGCTCTGTAACGTGCCCGCCACTTCTCCATTCCTCCGCTCTGCATTGCGGTAACCAGCTCGCGCATGAACGTATTGGCGGACACGCACGCCACCGATCTACCCGGATAGCTGTGCAAATATGAATTAGCAAGCGCATTCGCAAAATGAGTTTTCCCTGAACCATTAGGTCCACTTACAAAGAGTGGATTGTAGCGTCCGCCCGGAGATTCAAGAATCTCATCAAATGCCTGCAACGCAAGCATATTGTAGCTGCCAGAGCGAAGCTTGTCGCGAGTAAGTTGCGCATCAGGTGCGGGTAGCGGGTCTACGTCGACGACAATGGACGACAATAGAGATTCCGCTTCTGCAACCTTCTCGGGATCTCTAAATAGTGAGTGCCCTTTTAAGGACGAATCAAGCGCCACCGCACGATCTTCAATATAGCGCAAATGCCGGACGACTGATGCGAACGTCTCCAGTAGCCCGTTGGTATCCGGCTCTTGGCTTAAGGTCATAGCACGTTCAAGCACGGTAACCTTATACCCTTGCGCGCTATAATGCGTACAAGCTTCGCCTATACGCACGCGCCAAGGTTCAACCATGTGCTCAACTTCCTGCGTGATATCCGCAAGAAAGCCGTCATACTCTGCTATAGTGCCATCAGCACGAAGCACTCCCACGGCACCACTATCACGTTCAACTCTTACTCGATCACCCAATATCGCGCGAACGTCATGTGGCTGAACTGCCGCGCCATCGAGTGAGCTATAGGCTGACAATCGGTTAAGAGCACCTTTGAGCTCCCGCACATTGCCGAACGCCATACGCGCCACTTCATCTAACACGCCATTCTCAAACTGAGAACCTCTTTCTTCAGCTGCACGTTGAAGAATAGCAAGCCGCATTTCAAAGTCAGGCGAACCGACGTCTGCAATAAGTCCACCTGAAAGCCTTGATATAAGGCGCTGATCTACATCGGGTATATCTTCAGGTGGTCTGTCGGATGTCATAACGAGCTGACGTCCGCGTCCTTGCATAACGTTAAACAAACGTAGCAATGCAGATTGTACTTCCCTCTGCCCTGCCAAGAACTGTACGTCATCAATTACAAGTAAATCGACATCGTGATAGCGTTTCGTAAAGCTATCAACCGTGCGTTGCTCGATAGCACTATTGAGCTCCTCAACGAGCTCCTCTCCGGTAGTTATCTCAGTTGTCAACGATGGGCGCGACTCACGTGCCTGCCACGCAATTGCGGCAGCCAAATGAGTTTTGCCTAAGCCGGGATTTCCATAAACGAATAGAGGATTGTACGCTTCACCCGGCGCGTCTGCTACAGCCTTAGCTGCGGCTACCGCAAGTCGGTTGGGAGCACCCACTACCAAGTTGCTAAAACTAAGAGATCCATCTAGCGTCGTCACGACGCGAAGCTCCCGGCAAACTCTTCATTGTGCGAACCAACGCTATCTTCTACTGCAACCGACGATAGAGGGGGCGTGGGCGCAGCTGCTCCTAGACGTCGTAATACTCTAACGCCTAATGTTCTCAACGTGTCGAAAACGCCTACGCCAGTTAGAGCATCGGCAGCGAACTCGGGAACTGCGCGAAAGTTTAATGCGTCGGACAACTCTTGCACCGATGCAATAAGCGATGACGGCAGATCTTGCTTGTTGTATTGCATAATTAGAGGCAATACTCGAGCATCTACACCATGTTCTGCTAAGTTTGCATGCATGTCTTGCATGCTCTCAACGTTCTCATCCCATCGATGACGTTGACTATCAGCTACAAATACAACGCCGTCTGCACCCTGCAACACTAGCTGTCGAATAGCCTTGTAATACGGTTGTCCCGGAACTGTATATAATTGAAAACGCACTTTGTACGCACCTACGGTACCCAATTCAAGGGGCATGTAGTCAAAGAACAACGTTCGATCGCGGCGCGTCGATAGCGACGTGAGGTTGCCTACCTGTGCATTGGGTAGCGCAGAATGCAGATACGTGAGATTAGTGGTCTTGCCGGAACGGCCTGGACCACAGTAAACGAGCTTGCAGGTGATCAGCCTTGTGGCGTGATCTACTATAGGCACGATCTCTCTCGCTCTACGAGTTTAACAGCAGGTGCAAACGCTTCGCATACTCTATGCGTTCGTGCACTGCTTCTATAGGAACACCGGCTGTAGCCGCCAACAGCAGACACTGCTGCCACAGCTCGCAGGCCGCAGCAAAGTTGCCGGTACGCGCAGCAATGTCCCCAGCGTGAAGCAGTCGCTCAGCATCGGTTGGTGCGTCAGCCTCGTAGCTACTAGTTTCGGGCGAAGTTGTGAGTTGTAGCTCTCCACCGTCGCTCGTAGGAACGGAACGTGCCACCGATGAAACGTACTCCGGGTCCGCACTCATTACCGGCATGCCGTCGGGTGTCATTACACCAACTTGCATGGGGTCAAATAGCGAGTCCTCAGCTAACTCGTCATCATCCTCTGCGATCGAGGTCTCCGGCAAGTATACAGGGGGGATGTCTATCGCGTCGTATGAGTGTGCCGGCAAAGGCTCTGCGTGCGTTATGAGAACGCCAGCTTCTACTAAACGAAAAATTGTACCAGCGACTTCAATGACGTCTTTATCTAACGCTTCAGCGATTGCCGCAACTGTTCTTGTACCATCAACCACCGTTAGAATTTCCCATTGATCCGGTTCTAAGTGAAGAAGCGGCAGTTCTTTGGGTTCTACATCTGGGAATGACGGAACTGTATTGGTGTCCTTAACATGTGGTGCCAATTGGTTCCACGCATCAAATCTGCGAGCACTTTCAACGAGCAACATGTCAACCGAAACTCGTATTCCAGCGGTGTCGACCACCGACTCATTTGCTTTAAAGTGAAAACTCCCGTCACGCCAATCGAGAACACTAAGCACTGCCTCCTCAATAGACGGAACATCGGCTCTACTTCCTCCTTCGATTCCGCCAAAGGTAACGGCAGTGACCCAACCGTTATCGACAGCGATAGACGCTTCGCGCGCCTCAAGTGGTGAACTGATACGTAGTACTCCCGACTTCTTGCCAATCGCAAGTAGTTGAAGCACTTCGGAAAGTGCAAGATCGCGCAAATGTCCTTCGAGGCTCATAGTAACGCGGCCTCCTGCCAACGCACGCGCGCTTCACGCTCGCGTCCTAATGCCGCCAATACATTCCCTTCGACTTTCGTCGCACGAACGTGACTAGGATCATGCCTTCTCGCATGCAAAAGCGCGGTACGCGCATCCTTAAAGTTCTCTATCGCGAAAAGTGCCTCGCCCAGCAGGACGAGCGCCTCTATATCCGTAGGATTCGAATTAAGAAGAGTTCTCAGGAGCACGATAGAATCGTGAAACGCGCCGCGAAGCAGATGCACTTGCGCTAGCTCGTACTGTGCGTCTCGCATACTCGGAACCTTGGCTAAGGCAGCGGTTAGTTCAAGTTGCGCCGCAAGAAGCTGTTTGCGGTCCCTAAGTATACGTGCTATCGCAACCCGCGGTGTTGGGCGTGTTGGATCTGCCGCTAAAGCGCGCCTGTATAACACCATTGCGAGTTCGGTGTTACCAAGAGCTATTGCCGCGTCGCCAGCAAAGTGCATTAACGCCGCGCTGCTCACCGACATAGTAGCAACATGGCGCAGCACCCGAAGTGCTCGTTCATTTCCCAACGATTCACCGTCAGTGGCTGACGCCTGACTCTCAGCTGATGCTAGTAGCACCAGTATCTCGGCATTGTCGGGTGCCACTATGGCCCGCCTACGAAGCATTGACACAACTTCATGACCACGTCCAACTAGACAACGCGATCTTGCATCACCTACCTGCCCTTTCTCCAACAACTCAACGCTGTTTGAGTTCTGCTCATCACCACTATCAATTATGGTGCAGCAGCGCTGGTATCTCTCGGCCGCTTCTCCGTGCAACCCCAGCGACGCATAGCGTTCTCCTTCTTCATACTCCGCTAGCGCTCGCTCAAATGTGGTTAGTTCACCAACGTTCTGAATGGCCGATGTTTCAACCAGTAGCATGTCAATATCGCTGTCGGAAACTACAGTTCCGGATAGCGGTGTCATTGCGGTATGCATTAGCAAGTCGATACTGGCGGTTGCTTCAGGACACTCCGTCTGAAGCTCAATCCCTAACTGCATTCGCGACTCAGGGCGTAACGATGCTAGCGCAAGTGCGTTCTTTGTTTCTCTGGCCGCGCCGTCGTTGTCCCCCAACTTTGTAAGTACTTCTGCAAGTCCATAACGTGCACCCGCGTGGGAGCTATTGTGTTCAATTGCTCGCACAAAGGCGCTTTGCGCCTCGGTGAACTTCCCTAACGAGCTCATTACAATGCCGAGTTCGTTCCATGCATCAGAGTCAGTTTTGCGAAATGACGTCATTTCGCGCAATAGAGCCATAGCGGCTAGCAAATCACCCTGCTCGCGATACCATCGCGCTAGGTTAAGTCTAGGGCGTAACATCGACGCATCAAGTTCCATTGCTCTTAGAAGCGCTTCACGCGCTGCTAGCGCGTCGCCCAAATGAAACAATGCAACACCCAGATTGTTGTACGCTAATGAATATCCTGGGTCTGCACGAAGTGCACGACGATAGCTGTCTGCTGCGTCATCAATGTGGCCACTTTGGTGTAATGCTACGCCATGCTCGCACCATAGACGAGGTTCGTTGTCGTAGTCGGCAAGGAGACTACTGTAACGTGCAACTGCGTCTTCGGTGCGTCCGGTAACAAGGTCCAATTCGGCTAGTGCATGCTCAACTAGCCTCCTATCCTCACCAGCTTCCGCTGCGCGCTCGAGTTCGCGTCTGGCACCGTCCATATAGCCGCGCTGTCTAAAAGCGAGCGCCAGTCCATATCGTGCTAACTCACCGTTATCAGAAACGGCAACGGGCAGTATGTCGTTACCAGCGTCTAACGAAAGATCGGCTTGTAAGGTAGCTAGCGCCGGATTTATTCGGGCTGCTTCGCGCGCTGCGTCTGCGGCGGCCTCATGTTTCCCAATATCACCAAGGATAAAGCCACGAAGCAGGTGTGCATCCGCAATACTTTTGTCGCGCTCAAGAAGTTCGTCAAGCACATAAAGAGCCTGTTCATTCGAACCTCTATGATAAAGCACCTCCGCTAAGTGAAGTGATGCCATCACATCATTTGGAGCAGCGTTGCGTGCTCGCTCAAACCATCGTTGAGCACGTCTTAGATCGCCATTTCTCTGCTCCAACATTCCGCGTTCAAGTAGCGCCGCACTGTTGTCAGGCAACTCTGCTATTAGAGAGTCGCACTTTCGAGTAGCCTCATCAAAACGTCCAATAAGTCGCAACAGTCGCGCCTGCTCTGTGCGAGCTTCAACGTCGTCCGGGTCTACTTCGATTCTTTTGGAAAGGTCAGTAAGACGGGCATCACACGCACCAGGAGCGCGCGCGGCGATCTCGAGATTGCGAGAAGCCGTACGCATCCTTGAATCGAGCGCAAGCGCTTGAAGGAATGCGTCAACCGCTTCTGCGTGCATCCCCTTGGTGTGGTATAAGACACCAAGGTTATTAAAGGCGCCGGGATCTTTGGGATTAATCCGGTGCTTGAGTGAACGCAGAAGGTCGGAGTCGCGGGCGAACGCCGTAGCCACGGCGATGGCTCCGCTTAAACTGTCAGGCGAGCCGCAGCGCGCGCAGCATTACCTGCAACGACGCCGGGTCGGGGAGAAGCAAGAAGAACCCGCGAACATGATCTGCGGTGTTCATAAAAATGAACTCGCTTTCCACGCATAGAATCGTTTCGGGTGCAGCCGACGATTCTGAGAGCGCATCATTTAACACTCTATCTGACTCGTCAATAACTAGCGACGGCGGAGACGGAAGCAGCAGAACTCCAAGGAACTCGCTCAATGCATTCATATAGGCGCCGCTAAGGATATTACCTGCCTCCTTAATTGCAGATTGCTCCAGTTCACCTAACGTTCCTGTTGCAGAAACGGGACGATGAAGCATCATTTCTGCCATTCTAACTACCGTTGGCTGCGGGAAAACCAACAGGGTACGGCCGGTTAAATCGCCGAGCATTTGCATGGAAACGGCGGCCACCGGTTCCTCACCGGAAGCAAAACGCGGTAGGTCAGACACGTCGGTAATTGCAATCGACGGGACCTTTATCATGATCGTACTGCCTGTCATTTGTGACAGCGCGGTGGCGGCATGACCTGCGCCAATGTTCGCGGTTTCGCGAAGGGCGTCTAGCTGCAAGGACTTTAGGTCTTCGAGGGCCTGCATCGTTACTCCGAGGGGCGTGCGCATGAGCGACAATAACTCCGTCGCATGAGGCAGATTTGGGTCATGCGAGGCTCCGAAGATCGACGATGAGAGCGGGGCTTCCGTCACCTAATAGCGTAGCTCCACTAAACCACGGTTGCGCCTCCGGAACTGAATGGAATCGCTTTACAACTATGTCCTGATGACCAGTAATCGCATCGACAAGGACCGCACGTCGTCCGCTCCCCGATTCCACGACCACAACGTGACGATCGTCCGCCGATGAGGATGGGAGTTCGAATTTCCGCTGCAGCTCAATTAATGGGAGAACGTCGTCACGTATTCGGACATCACTGTCAGAAACTCGATCAATATCTTCGAAAGCATGTACCTCCATTACGTGCGACGCAGAAAACGCAAAGGACTCCCCTCCAGCGGTTACCAACAACGCACGCGCTATTGCCAGCGCAGCGGGAAGTCGCAACGTAAATCGTGTACCGCTGCCAGGAACTGTTTCCAGTTCTAGTGTACCGCCTAACGCTCTCACACTGTGAACCACTACGTCAATTCCTACACCTCGTCCCGAAATGCTAGTAACTGCCTGAGCAGTAGACAGGCCGGGATGCGCTATAAGATGCAATAGGTTCTCATCAGAAAGCGCATTCGTTGATGCATCTACTAGTCCACGCGACCTAGCTCTTTCAAGCACAGCGTTACGATCAATACCTTTCCCATCATCTTCGACTTGAATTACAACAGCGTTTCTATCACGCACAGCTCGAAGCATTAGGGAACCTCGCGGGCTTTTACCTCGCTCTAGCCGTACGGACTCCTCCTCAATGCCATGATCGACCGCATTGCGTAGGAGGTGCATAACCGGGTCTGCTAGCGCGTCTAACAGGGAACGGTCTACCTCTATGTCGCGCCCTTCTGTGGCGAAGTGAACTTCTTTCCCTATGTCACGCGACAGTTCACGTACCAAACGCGGAAAGCGATCGAACAGCTGGTGCGCAGGAACCATTCGGAGGCTTAACACCTCATCTTGGACAGCGGAAATGAGCGCGCCCGCGTCGTGCACAGCGCGTTTGAGCTCATCAGTTGCACTTGAAGCAGCTATCGCCTCAACAGCTTGCTTAAGCCGATCTCTCGCGAGTACTAGTTCGCCCGCAATGTTAAGAAGATTATCCAGTCGCTGAAGATCAATACGAACAGTACTATCTGCCTTATCTCGCGACGACTGCTCCTTCGCTCCCTCAGTAATGTTGTCGCTTCTAGCAACAGCAAACGCTGTAGATACTACTGCTTCGTTACTCTCGTTTTCACTACCATCTACAGCGTTATCGACAGCTGAAGCGAGTGCATCAGCACCGTCGGTAAGGGAGCGCAGCAGCTCTTCATTAATCTGTCTTTCATCGCTTCGTACACGATCGAGTACTGATTCAAGCGCATGTGCAATCTGTTCAACTGAGGAATATCCCATTGCTGCGGCCATCCCTTTAATTGTATGGGTAGACCGAAACAAATCTGCAATACACTCTAACTGCTGCGCGTGATTATCAGTGCGTAACAGTGCTAGTGAAGCCTCCATTGCTGCCAAGTGTTCGCGCGATTCCGAACGAAACAGTTCAGCATAGCGAGACGTGTCAATTGGCTGCATACGCTAGAGCTAAGTGGACAGCATTGCCGTCCCCTGTTAGCCTATCCTCACGCAGCCTGCAACACGCGATTGATCGCTTCAACCACTCTGCTCGGCTGAAACGGTTTCAACACAAAATCACGTGCACCCGCTTGAATTGCCTCGACAACAAGAGCTTGCTGCCCCATTGCGCTGCACATCAGAATACGCGCAGAAGGATCCTCTTGAGTAATTGCACGCACCGCATCAATGCCGCCCATGTCAGGCATCACGATATCCATGGTGACCAGTGCTGGCCGCAGCTCTCGATACTTTTCGACGGCCTGCGTTCCAGTCTCCGCTTCACCGACCACTTCAAATCCGGCTTGGACAAGAATGTCTTTGACCATGGTGCGCATGAAGAGCGCGTCGTCGCAGATAAGTACTGTGCGGTTGGCTGCACTCATGATGTTACTCCGTAAGCGTGAGGTATTGTGAACACAGCGCAGCTACGTCTAGCAAGGGGACGTCTGCACCGTCGGCGCGCACCACACCAGCAAGCGGTGCATCGTGAAACGTGTCTGCGTGCAAAGCAGCAGCAACTGCGGTTGGCGCCATAGGAGCTTCGTCACGTGCTGAAACATCTTGCACGATATCGACGCTTGCGCCAAACAAACTGCGACCATGTTCAACGAGGACGACCGACCCAGTAGCCGCGCCACTCATTTCGTGTTTCATTCCCGTCAACTCACCTTTACCGCTGTTGCGCTCGGATGCCGAGAGTGCAACGGCTAAGTCTAGGACTGTAACGATGGCCCCCCGGATATTTGCAATTCCGCGCAGCACGGGCGGCGCTCCAGGGACTTTGGTAATTCGTGGATTCTTGTGAACTTCTCGAACATTTGAAACTGGAATAGCCAATAAACGACCAGCAACTTTCACCACGATAATGCGTTCACGCGACGCATCATCGTCGAATAGGTCAACTTCGTTCTGAGTCGGCGTCGAGGGCCGTCCCGTCGCCAGAGTAGAAACCGAAGACATCAAGCGGGTCTGGATGAGTTGCAAGCTCCGGCATTCCGGAGATCGCCACCAACGAGGTGTGTAAATCCTGCGGCAGCGGCGCACGTAAATCGACGATTGTCCCCGTCACTGGGTGACGGAATCTCAACCAAGCTGCGTGCAGGAAGTGACGTCGTGGTGGAAGTGACGCTAAACGTCGCCCGCCGCCACCTCCATAGGTATCGTCACCTGCGACTGGATGCCCAAGTGACGTTAGATGAACTCTTATTTGGTGAGTTCTTCCAGTGAACAAGTGAGCTCTGAGCAAATCACCACTATCAAAACGCGCCAACCGCGTGAAGTCTGTCCTAGCACTTTTGCCGCCAGCAACGATGGCCATCCTAGTTCTGTCGTTGGGATCGCGCCCAATTGGCTTTTCAACAGTTATTCGGTCTTCGCGCAAATGCCCCCAACAAATGGCTGCGTAGCGACGCACCACTCGACGCGCAGCTAGGGCTGCACTCATTAGGCGGTGCGAACGCTCATTCTTAGCAACTATAAGTAGGCCAGAAGTATCGCGATCAAGGCGGTGAACCAAGCCAGCACGTTCATCACCTGCAGCTCGCGAAAGCTCTCCACCGCGCCCTAAAAGCGCATTCACGAGAGTACCGCTCCAATTGCCGGGCGCTGGGTGAACAACCATTCCGGCTGCCTTATTTACAACAAGCAAATCGTCGTCTTCGAAAACTACGTCTAACGGAAGTTGCTCAGCAGTTATGTCACGTCCGGGTGGGGGCGGTACAATAACCTGAATCGAGTCCCCCAACTCGCACCTGTACGACGCTTTGTGAGAACCGTTAACTGCGTTAACCGCTACGTTGCCGTTCGCAATAAGCGTTGCAGCTTGCGTACGAGAAATGTCCAAGCGTCGCGCAACAACTAAGTCGAGACGTTCGCCCGCGTCGTCCCCAACAGTGAACTCATGATTCTCGCCGCCGACCGACCGCTCATTGCTTTCGGTCATTCAACGCTCAGAAGAAAACAGTACGCTAACGTCATAATACAGATTGAGGTTGCAGGTCTTTGTCTTGCCTCTCTGGATCGGTTTGCCATAGCGCAACAATTAGACAGGCGGCACCAATCGTAATGGCTATATCGGCCACGTTGAATGTCCAGAAACGCCAACCACCTGTACCGATATCGATAAAGTCTACAACGCCTTCGCGGTACAAACCACGATCGAGAAGGTTACCAAAGGCACCACCGATTACGATGGGTACACCGATAGCAGCAAGACGTGATATGCGAGTTAGCTGCGCCGTTTGTCGTAATAAAACCAAAACGATGATGACGCTTGTAACAGCGAAAAACCAGCGAGAGCTAGGACCAATGTGCATCCCAAACGCAGCACCTGGGTTGTACGCGAGGGTAAACCTAACGTACTCTCCAATTATTTCGCGAGGGAAGTAGCGCGGCGCGAGATGCGCGACAGCGAGTGCTTTTGTCGAAGCATCTAACGCGACAATCGCAGCGACAACGAGCCAAAACTTAGCTGTTGAAGAAGCCGCTGGCGGCAACGTATCCTGTGACTCGTTCTGCATTGACATAAACTCCGAGGTTTACTGAGATGAGTTATCGGCCGATGCCGCACGCGCTGCTTTCGCTGCAGCTTCTGCACGGTTTTCTTCAACCCACAACACACCAGCTAACAAAAATGCACCGCAGCTCACGGCCATGTCTGCGACATTAAATGTAGGCCAACGCCACGTTGGTATACCTATATCAATGAAGTCTACAACGCCGAGTTCGGAGCGAACACGATCTATGAGATTACCAATCGCTCCAGCTGCAACTAACGCTATCGCAATCAGCTTTGTGTAGTGATTCGCTGCTGTTTGCCTTAACAAGCGCCAAAGGATAAACATCGCTACGGCGGTAAGCGCGATAAACAGCCAACGCGAGTACGGTCCAAGCGACAACCCAAACGCTGCACCTCGGTTGTAAACCAAGCTGAAACGAAACGTCTCACCGATAACGTTTATCGATGGGCCGTAAACTGTTAGTGTGTTAACTGCCCACCATTTAGTTGCGACGTCAGCCGCAACTATGACAGCCATGATGGGCAGTACTACACGCCACACGGACTCACTTCTTGGCATCTTCCTCACGTTGCTTACAGGAAATGCAGAAGCGCGCATGTGGTAGCGCATCGAGTCTATCGAACGCAATATCTTCGCCACACTGGTGGCATTTACCGAACGTTTCAGGAGTCTTATACAGCCTGCGAAGCGCCTGATCTATGTGCCATAGAAATCGTCCTTCCTGCGACACAAACAGAAACGCCTTCTCGCGCTCCATAGCGTCTGTGCCCTGATCTGCCATGTGAAAAGAATAGGCGCTACTCTCAGTGTCCGTACCTTCGCCGTTAGGACCGAAGGTATCGCCATGATGACCAAGCTCCTTTAGCACCCGTGCGCGCTCTTCCAACAAACGCTTCTCGAAATGCGCAAGCTTCTTCTTGGGCATTGGCTTTGGCTTCTTCGTTTTCTCGGCCATCAGTGTGGCTCCTTTCTGAGCGCAAATCTTATGTGACGGCCTTCGACGTCAGCATCCTGAATTGCAGTCCACGTAGAGTCGCTGTTTGCTTCAAGTACCGGCGCTGCTTCGTTCCCAACGAGCATGCGCAGCGCCAGAACTTCTTCACCGATGTGACGGCGGTGTTCCACCACAGCGGAAATCACTTCTTCGCTACCAGTAATCGCTAGAGCAATGCGATCACTGACATCAAGCCGCGCTTCTTTGCGCAGCCTCTGCACACGACTAACGACTTCGCGCGCGAGTCCTTCATGCTTCAGTGACTCCGTAACTGTGGGATCAAGGGCTACCCCATAACCTGCATCTTCTTCAACAACAGCGGCCCCTGAAGCGCGTCGGATTATTGTCACATCGTCGGGTTCGATCAAGCACGAATCGCCGTTGACATTAATCGTTACAGCAGTACCGGCCGCGAGCGTGCGGAGTAATTCCATGTCCATTTCTGCTACGGCAGCAGCTACGGTGGGCGTTGCTTTCCCGAACTTCTTACCCAGCAGCCTAAAGTTAGCCTTAGCTTCTAGAGTAACCAGCGCGTCGGTTGAAGAAACGAATTCCACGTTCTTAACGTTTAGCTCTGATGCCAAAAGCGAACCGAGCTGCGATGCACCGCTCGCACTTCCCGGAACTACGCACTGAACCGAAAGCAGCGGCTGTCGCACGTTAATTCCTGCTTTCTCGCGGGCCGCTCTGCCTAGCCCAGCAAGCATGCGAATATCGCTCATGGCCGACTCTAGCTCCGCATTCTGCGAAACACCGTCTGCGTCGTTCCGTCGATACGCTGCGAGGTGTACAGATGTTCCCGTTAGGGCGCGGTGAACAGCGTCAGAAATGAATGGAGCGAACGGCGCCAGAAGGCGACAAGTTACCGTAAGTACTTCATGTAACGTCGCAAACGCAGCTCTATTGTCCGGCGTATCAACATCGTAAAAGCGGGAGCGCGACAGACGCACGTACCACTTCGATACGTCTTCGTCCATAAAGCTCATTATACGCCGTGCCGCCAACGTTGAGTCAAACTCTGTTAATAGTCGATCGGCTTCCTTTTCGACCGTGGCAAGACGCGACAATATCCATCTGTCAAGCGCATTGCGTTCGGCAACAGGCGGGTCATTAGCTCCGGGCTGCCATCCGAAGTTCGCATACTGAGCAAATATGCCGTTATAAACGTTACGGAAGGTGACTAAAAATCTGCCGGCGGTTTCGCGAATTGAAGCTTCGTCGAAACGGCGCGGTACCCATACCTGACTAGAGGCAACTAAGAACAGTCTTACTGCATCTGCGCCATGTCGCGATAGTACCTCCCAAGGATTCACAACATTGCCGCGGCTCTTAGACATTTTCTGACCCTGTGCGTCGAGTACCAAATCGTTCACAACTACCGAACGATAGGGAGACGCAGACGACATGGCGTTACTAGGCAATGCATCACCCAAACCCGTTGCGATTGCTAGCAACGAGTAAAACCATCCGCGCGTTTGGTCCACGCCTTCAGCGATGAAATCTGCTGGGAACTGGCGCGCAACTACGTCCTTGTTCTCAAATGGGAAATGCCACTGAGCAAATGGCATCGAACCTGAGTCAAACCACGTGTCGATAACTTCGCTCACTCTACGCATGGTACCGTTACCAGAAGGTGCTGGCCATGTGTAGTCGTCGATGAAAGGCTTATGCGGATCGAAGTCGTCTGGCAGATTGCGGCCGAGCTTTTCCGCCAACTCAGCGAAGCTACCAACGACTTGAACTTCCGACGGATCTTCGTCGTTTACCCAAACCGGAAGTGGTGTGCCCCAGTACCTATCGCGCGATATTGCCCAATCGACGTTGTTGTGCAGCCACTCACCAAACCGGCCGCTACCAACTTCAGGCGGATGCCAATCGACTTGCGCGTTGCGCGCAACAAGATCATCGCGTACAGCTGTAGTTCTTACAAACCACGATCCGCGAGCGTAGTACAAAAGAGGCGTTCTACAGCGCCAGCAATGTGGATACGAGTGCACGAAAGTTGAAGCCTTCCACAAAACGTCGCGTTCACGTAGAAGTTCAATGATTTTAGCATCTGCACTTTTAACGAAAACGCCGCCAACGTGAGGCACACTTTCGTCAAACTCACCGCGCGCATTTACCGGTTGAAGAAATGCCAAACCGTGTCGCTGGCCAGCCGCATAGTCATCGGCACCAAAAGCAGGCGCCATATGAACAATTCCGCTACCGTCATCGGCAGAAACGAAATCTTCTGCAACAATTACTTCATGCAACCCTTCGTTCGGAAACTCTACCCAGTCGAGTGGACGAACGTAGCGTCTACCTGCCAGAGATGATCCTTCGTGGGATGTAACAACATCCCATCGGTCTGCCCAATCGCCGCCCAGCACGGCTGGTACTCGCGCTTCGGCAAGAATAATCGTTCCCGCTTCTGGCTTAGTCTTACGACGTAACTCTGCGTAAACAAGCGAGCCGTTCACAGCCAGCGCCGTATTCGAAATAAGCGTCCACGGCGTTGTTGTCCAAACAATAAGACGACGGCGTTCCGATGTCTCGTCACTACCATCGCTTACCAAATTAAGCGCTATGTAAACGCTTGGGTCCTCAACGTCGTCATAGCCTTGTGCAACTTCGTGGCTAGAAAGAGCAGTGCCGCAACGCGCGCAATATGGAAGAATCTTATGGCCGCGGAAGAGCAGACCTTTGTCGTGCAAAGTGCGCAGAGCCCACCAAACACTTTCCACGTAGTCGTTAGAGTACGTTACATACGGATCGCTGTAATCCAGCCAGTATGCAATTCTCTCTGAAAGCTGCTCCCAGTCACCGCGATACTTAAACACACTCTCGCGACAACGTCTGTTAAACTCAGCGACACCTACTCTCTCTATTAGCTGCTTACCGCCTAAGCTGGAAACTTCTGATAGCTCAACACCTAAGCGCTCAGCTTCCTCACGTTGAAGCTGCTTTTCAACTTCAATTTCAACTGGTAGTCCGTGCGTATCCCATCCAGCCTTGCGATAAACATAGCGGCCTTGCATAGCACGATGACGACAGATCAAGTCCTTTACAGTGCGTGCAAAAACGTGGTGTATACCCGGCTTGCCGTTAGCCGTTGGCGGACCTTCGAAAAACACAAACGGCTCTGCTCCCTTTCGAGCATCGACAGTTTGCTCAAACAAACCGTCTTCACGCCATCTGTTTAGGAGTACGTTCTCAAAACCGTCAGCGTCTCCGTCAGGAAGTAATGGATATAGATCGGTTGCTACAGGTACTTCGTTGTTCACAGCTGCTCCAATACACCGCGTATCACGCGGGCAAGTCCTGGTTCAGACGCACGTGTGACACGCGCGATCTCTTCGATTGATACCGGCTGTAATGCATCCGGCAAACACATATCGGTGATTATGGAAAGTCCTAAAACGCGCATACCACCATGTCTCGCGACTATAACTTCCGGCACCGTGGACATCCCAACGACGTCAGCACCACAACCACGTAAAAAGCGATACTCTGCGCGTGTCTCTAAGCTCGGACCTTGCACCGCGGCGTAAACACCTTCACGAATAGACAAGCCTGCAGCAACCGCCACCTTTCGTGCGATAGTGCGTAACTCTGGGCAATACGCATCGGTCATATCTGGGAAACGCGGGCCTAACGCGTCATCGTTAGGACCTATAAGTGGATTATCACCCAGAAGATTGAGATGGTCGGCAATTAAAACGAGATCGCCGGCTTTCCAAAGAGGATGCATCCCTCCGCACGCGTTACTTACCACTAGCGTCTTCGCTCCAAGAGCGCGCAAAACACGCACAGGAAACGTGACTTGTTGCAGCGAATACCCTTCGTAACGGTGAAACCTTCCCTGCATTGCGATAACTGTTTTACCAGCAAGTGTTCCACATAACAGTCTGCCCCGATGGGTCTCAACAGTGGACAAAGGGAAGTTGGGCAATTCGCTGTATTCGATTGCAACTTCCACATCTATCTGATCAGCAAGAGCGCCCAGCCCAGTGCCAAGGATTATCGCAACGTCAGCTACTTTATCAAAGCGAGCTCGCACTGCAGCTGCACAGGCTTGAACACGCTCTGTTGCGTGCAATCCTAGTGCCGGGTGTGCGAGCGCTACAGCACGATGTTCTTGCGTGTATTGAAGCTGAGGAATGGAGTCGGGTCGCATTACTCAGGATCTGTAGCGTCAAGCCAAGATGGCGTCGGCAAAGCAACCGAAACATTTGGCACGCCCTGTTCTGTCGGCATTGGCGACGGCTCCTTTTCAAGCACATCTAGCTCTGTAAGCTGACGGTCTACAACGGAGCGAAGCTGCGCGATGAATACTCTGCGCTGCCGCCACAGTTGCTGAAGCTCTTCTTCAGCGCGGCGAACGTCGCCACGTACTTGCTCCAATGCTTTATCAGCTTCTGCCTGCGCTTCGCGAAGAATAAGCTGAGCCTCTCGTTCTGCCTGCTGCCTTATGTCGCCGCGAAGCTGTTGGGCCGACACAAGCGCATCGTTAAGAGCCTTGTCTCGATCACGGAATGCTCGCAACTGTTCGTGAAAACTACGCGCCTTGGCTTCAAGTTCCTGCGTAAGTCGCGCGAGCCGCTCCAGCTCTTCAGAAACTTGCTCGCGGAACTGCTCAACACGGTCACGATCGTAGCCACGCAACGCGGTGCCAAAATCGTAGCGTCGTACATCGAGTGCAGTTAGGTGGAAAGCTTCGTCAGTCATGTCGCTGTCTCGCTGTTCGAAGTTGGGCTAAATCAGTAACGGTTTCCAAACAGGACGGTGCCGAGGCGCACATGTGTTGCGCCCTCTTCCACCGCTATCTCAAAGTCTCCAGACATACCCATGGATAGCAGTGAAGCTGGATGCCCCTCGTTTCGCATGACAGTACGCGCATCACGCGCACCTGAAAAAACGGAACGCAGTACCTGCTCATCTGCATCGAACGGCGCCATGGTCATCACGCCACGCACAGCTAGCGAAGGGTAACGATGCAAGTCAGCGGCGAAACGTTGTAGCTGTTGAAACTCCACACCGCTCTTCGACTGCTCACCACTGACATTGACCTGAACGAGGACGTCTACACTGCGTCCCTGCTTTTCGGCCACATCATGAAGCGCAGCAGAAATACGTTCACTATCGACGCCGTGCACCAACGAAAAGCGAGCCGCACTGCGAGCCTTATTGCGCTGAAGATGCCCAATAAGATGCCATCGCACTGGCAACTCACACAGCGACATCTTAGACTCGGCTTCCTGAACGCGATTCTCGCCGATGTCGAGTACTCCCGCATTGAATGCGGCGTTAACCGCTTCAATACCATGAGTTTTGGTTACCGCAACCAGCACCACTTCTTGGCCGTGTCCACCACGCGCTTGGGCCTCCTTGATGCGGTCACGACAATCACGAACTCTTGCCGCTACATCATGCTCCCATCGCGCGTCGGCTGAACCAGATCGGCCAGTGGCGCGACCAGAATCCGCCGAGTGACCCGAAAATGGCATAGCCTATAAACTTAGCCGCCATTGCATCTGCCGACAAGTAAACTGTCGGCCGCCCCCTGCACTTCTGTGCACCGCAAGTATTGCTGAATCCCGCGCGCCATCGGATCAGCACTTTCAGGTAATGGAGTTAGCGCACCCATCGGTATTGCGTTTTGCGCACGCGCCATTGAACCCACGTTAAGCCCTATCTCGCCAGCAGCGACTAAAGGCGACGGAGCGTATACCATGCCTTCAAGGAGCCAGCCGGAACTTTCATCAACCGCGGTCCTGTTCGTGGCTGACACCATTATGCTCACACGGAGCGCTCGATTACTAACGTATGCTTCACGACCAACAGTGGCTAACGCTTGCCCTGTGCCATACCAATTGGCGACCATATCACCTGCAAATACACCCGAATTCTTCATCTCTTCACGATACCAGCGTGCACCAAGCAGCGGAGCGGCTACTATCGTAACGTCGCTACGATAGCCTTCAACACGTTGAAGGTACCAAGGTAAGAAGGTGTCGTTATCACCAGCTGTTATTAGTACGCCATTAATTGGTACCGCATCTAGCAACAGCCTCGCAAATGTACGTGGAAGTGTTGCAAGTGGCTCTACAGTACGGTTTGTTGCACTCACGTTTGCAATCATTGGAAGCGCCGCGATCGCGATAAGCGGAATAGCAATGACGTTCGCTAAACGTTCACCTTTTGTTATCGCAACACGTTTGGCAACTGTTTGAGCTATCGCAGACACTCCAATCCCAGCTAGTAGCCCCCAGCACCAAAATCCGAGCGCGAAAAAGTAATCTCGCTCTCTAGCCTCATGCAACGCGTCTATTGGAAGTACGCCCGCACCATAGCTCGGTCCAGCCCGTAGGTTAAGCCAAAGAGCGACAGCTACCGTCCCGGATATTGCAAGTACAGTTAACCCCCTTCCGATTCGTTTCTCATGCCTAAACAACGCACGGATACCTAGTAGCGCAAACCAAGCCCAAATCAACGTTAGTGGTGTGCGTCTCCACGATGGCCCCACCTGAGGCGATAATCCAAACGCTACTTGCCAATCAGCCCATTGAAAAACGTTACCGAGTTGAAGCCACAATGGCGCTCTACGAGGCCATAAGCCGGGAACATCAAACTGCTTGCGTTGCAGAACTTCAAGCATTGCAGACAGTGACTCTGGATTACCGCTATTAAGGAGTGGTGCATGCTGCGCGCGAATCGGTAGGAACGCAATTGATGATATACCAACTGCAAACAGCGCTATTATTGCTATAACGTTTGCGATTCTTGGCCGACTACCTCGCCATGCAAGTGTCAGCGCCGCAGGCAACGCAACTAGCGCACTCAAATGAAGTGGCACGGCTATTCCTGAAAGGAACGCCAACATTAAACGCCAACGTTCCCTTTCCGTATCTGCGACATCTACTCGTCCTGCCCGTTCTCCTGCGTAAAGCATAGCAACGCTTGCAAGCAAGGCAGCGGCGTAAACCTCAGCTTCGGTTGCATTGTTCCACACTGTAAACATGGTGCCTGCGCTTACCGCAGCAGCTACGGCACCTCGACCACCAATCCAACGCGCTGACATTACGGCACCTAACGAACACGCGAGCGCCGTAGCGACCACCGAAAACATTGTTATTGATCGCGCCGGCCCGGTGTTAGCAAACAGTTTGCCGAACACATTCGCAATAAGTACCCAAAGTGGTGTACCAGGAGGGTGTGGTATTCCTAGTGTATGCGCCGCTGTCGCTAGCTCACTCGAATCCCATAATGTTAGATCAGGCGCAGCTGTAGCGAGGTAGGCCGGCAAAAGTATTGCGAAGGCGGCGACGCCGGCAATAGTGGGTGTACCCAGCCGTATTCTTGGTGCGCGTCGCGCTCTTTGCTTGTGTTGCACAGAATGCCACAATGGCGAATGTACATGTGCTATGCAAGGAGTCAGTTAACAACCTGATGAAAAAAAATGCGCAGTTACAGGACGTGTGCTACACGTAAATACAAATGCAGGATACAAACGAACCCCGGTTTCAGGCGCGAAACGTTCGCGATGAAACCGGGGTTCGTTGCTAACAGCAAGCCCGCGCTAACAGCAAGCCCGCGCTAAGGCGCGGGCGTATTACGCTGGCGCGATCTCAGGGCCACCCAACATGGGTGGCACCTGACGCGGCGTTGCCGACGCCGCGGGCGTCGTCGGCGCCGCTTGCGCTTGCGGCGGAAGCTGACGCGGCGGCAATTCTCGTCCGTCCTTCAGGATTAGAATGTCGTCGCGCGTAAGAGTCTCGCGCTCAAGGAGCGCGACTGCAACAGCGTCAAGCAAAGTGCGATGCTCGGTTAGCACCCGCACTGCATGCGCGTGCGCCTCAGTCGCTACTCGCTTCACTTCCGCATCTACCAGTTGAGCAGTCTGCTCAGAAACCTCTCGACGCGACTGTATCTCACGTCCAAGGAAAAGCTCCTGCTCGTTGTCTCCGATAAGGATAGGTCCGATTGTTTCAGACAAGCCCCACTGAGTGACGTAGCGACGAGCAATCGAAGTAGCCTGCTGAATGTCGCTCGCTGCGCCCGTCGTAACGCGGCCATGACCGAACACGATTTCCTCGGCCGCTCGACCACCATACGCCATTACTAAACGCGCTTCCAACTGCTCGCGCGTAATCGACACGCGATCGTCTTCAGGAAGCGTGAATGCAATGCCGAGTGCACGACCGCGAGGAACGATCGTAACCTTGTGTAGCGGATCGTTCCCCTTAACGATCATGGCACAAACAGCGTGTCCCGCCTCATGATACGCAGTAAGGCGTCTCTCTTCCTCCTTCATAACCAACGACTTACGCTCAGCACCCAACATGACGCGATCCTTAGCTTCCTCGAGATCGCTCATGTAAATGCGCTCATGGTTCTTGCGAGCCGCTAACAACGCACCCTCGTTAACGAGGTTGGCGAGATCAGCGCCGGCCATCCCCGGAGTACCACGCGCAAGGGAGGTGATGTCTACATCGTCCGCCATTGGCTTGTTGCGCAAATGAACTTTGAGAATGCCTTCACGACCACGTAAGTCGGGCGCATCAACAACGATCTGCCTATCGAAACGCCCAGGACGCAGTAACGCAGGGTCAAGCACATCAGGGCGGTTAGTGGCCGCAATAAGAATTACGCCATCGTTGGACTCGAAGCCGTCCATCTCAACGAGCAACTGGTTAAGCGTTTGTTCACGCTCATCGTGTCCACCACCTAAGCCAGCACCGCGATGACGACCCACGGCATCAATTTCATCGATAAAAATGATACACGGAGCATTCGCCTTCCCCTGTTCGAAAAGATCACGAACACGCGAAGCACCAACGCCCACGAACATCTCTACGAAGTCTGATCCGGACATTGAAAAGAACGGCCTTCCTGCCTCGCCAGCGACCGCCTTGGCGAGAAGCGTCTTGCCCGTACCAGGAGGTCCAACGAGCAACGCGCCCTTCGGCAAACGTCCACCTAAACGAGTGTACTTTTGGGGGTCCTTAAGAAACTCAATGATTTCCTGAAGCTCCACCTTTGCTTCGTCGGCACCTGCAACATCGGCGAACGTAACCTTCGGAGTGTCGCCACTTAAAAGCTTGGCTTTACTCTTACCAAACGAAAATGCCTTGTTGCCACCGGCTTGCATTTGACGGAACAGGAAAATCCAAAACCCGATTAGCAGCAAATACGGAAGCATCGTAATAAGGAAACTTCCGGTGCTGAATCGCGATGCCTCGACATCGACCTTTACACCCTTCTGTTCGAGCATATCAGACTCGTCGGTCGCTCTGCCCGCAACTAGACGGGTTTTAAACTTGTCCGACTTTTTCTGATTTAGCGTTACAGGCTGTCTTAACTCACCTGCCATAACGTTGTCAGCTTTGAATACAACAGACTCAACATTCCCCTGATTAAGCTGTTGGCGATAATCGGAGAACGAAATCTCGAGCGCTTCAGTTTCCGGACGCGTCCACGTAAGTAGCGCGAGCGGTATGGTTACGACGACAATCCAAAAGGAAAGCGTCTTGGAGAAGCGTCTCCAGTTGAAAGGCTTTTTTGGTGATGGTGTCATGTTTGGTGCCATCTGTTTCCCGACTTACTGCAGTGAAGCGACGTACGGTAGGTGCCTGAAGTTTTCAGCATGATCCAAACCGTATCCGACCAAGAACTCATGCGGCGCATCAAAACCGATAAACCGCGTGGGATAGCGAAGCTCAGTAGCGATATGCTTGTGCAACAGCGCGCATATCTCAAGTGAAGCTGGCTTTCTGTCTTGAAGAAGTTCGACCAAGCGATTGAGCGTTCGCCCTGAGTCTATGATATCTTCGACCAGCAATATGTGTTTACCCTCAAGTTCCGTTTCCGGATCGTACAACAGCCGCACAACCCCCGTCGACTCCATGGCATCGCCATACGACGAAGCCACTAAGAAATCGACCTGAAGCGGACGTGTTATGCAACGCACGAGATCGCTAAGGAAAATAAAGCTTCCCTTTAGCAAGCCGAGTACGAGTACATCACCGTCGCCGTAGAATTGCGTTATTTCTTGTCCAAGCTCTTCGACGCGTTTCTGAATTCCATCAGCGTCGTATACGATGCGCTTTACCGCGCGTCCATCAAGCCTGGGGTCAACCGAGCTCACGTTCACACCGATACCAGATCAGATCCGACCGACCGGGCCGGAACGGGACCGCTGGACTGCGGCAAACACCTGGAACCCACACTACTGCATGATCGACAAGGACGACTGGCCACTCCTGTCGGTCAGCGGCGGGAACGCCCGCCTCTACAAAGTATCGTGCTACTCGGCGTTGTGCTGACTTTTCGTCCAATTGGAGACGGTCTCCGGGACGCCAACTCCGAACGGTTACTTGGCAGTCCGCTGGGAACGGCATATCCCAAAGCGTAGGCTCAGCGTCGGGATCCTGCCGCGAAAAACGCCAACTACCTACCCGACGAGGTATTCGAGCAACCGCGCCGTACCAAGTGCCAATTCGCGCGATCCTGTAAGGAGGACGGAACTCAAACACTCCGTTACCATCATCGTCGCGTACCAATAGCGCGGTTGCACCTCCAGCAAGCGAAATCCTTGCTCCACGCCTGCTGCCTTTGCTAAACCGAACTAGCTCCCTAGTTCCGTTCGCATCGAGCGCAACACCAACACGACCGAACAGTGCTTGAAGGAAAAGCGCGCGCGGCTCGCTAGCCATGCCGTCGAAGAACGACATGTTCACCCTAACGGCCCTAGGTGTGTCAACCAAGGACACGTGATCAGACTGATCCAAAAACGCATCTACTTCGCGACGCCATGTCGCCGCACGTTCTGCAACTGCCAGCATCTCCTCTGCGAAACCCGGGTGCGAAGATTCAAGCGCCGGCAACAAATCGAGACGTACTCGGACACGCAAATGTCGCCGATCAAGATTTGACGGGTCTTCAACAAATGAAATGCCGTTCTCTCTCGCCCATGCACCTACTTCGCTACGAGTAACTGGAAGCCAAGGCCTTAACACATCGGATGGAGCTGCGAGCGCCGCAAGTCCGCGCGCGCCCGTACCCCGTAGCTCTCTCATCACAACAGTTTCGAGCTGGTCATCGCGCGTATGAGCCGTTGCGACCTGCGCCCTGTATGCTCTAGCAACTCGCCGTAAGAAATCCCACCTAGCGGCCCGCCAAGTCGATTCGTTGTGCGCGAGTCGTCCGCGAGCACGCTCTCGCACAACGGTAAGCCCCATGCGTCGCGCTTCGGCCGCAACAAGCGCAGACGCCTCAGTAGCAGCACCTCCAGTTGCGTGATCGAATGTTGCAACCGCAGCAATCATACGAGGTGCCCAACGCGCCATTGCATGAAGCAGCGCCATTGAATCACAACCGCCACTGATTGCAAGCACTACAGGCGCACGCGCCGATTCTGCAGCTACTTCCACCGCTGCATGAAGTAATGCGGACACCGATGGGGTATCGCTTCGACGCCTCCCCAGCACTCGACCGCCGGGAGTACCATCGTCGCTAACCAGATGATCACGACCGTCAGAGGTCGCCAGCATCATCAGTCTTTGATCAATTCGCGAATGCACTAAGCGTTGTCAGGGCTTGCGTGTTATGCGTAAAAAACGGGGTGAGTCGTGTATGGATGCAGTAGCCAAACCAAGCACGACTAACTGCGATTTGAAACTCTATCGCTACTCTCTGCAAGTTAATCAAAAGACTCAGGCAGCGCCTACGCTACGACCTTTCAATGCAACTTCTCCGCGCACTTTATTAGGTGACTACAAAAGAAATCTCGCAGATGCAACGTAGTTCGAGATCACGTGAAGCTCGTAAGAGCAGTTGCATCACTTTTGACAGATGACACAGATGACGCAGATGACAATGGTGACACAGCTAACAATAAAAAGGCCGGACATTAGTCCGGCCTACCTTATGATAGTGCTGGCACCAGCCTATTCGAGCTCTTTAACGAGCCGCCTTGGAACGCTTACGCCAGTCCTGAATCCACGTCATGGGCATGAGGAACAGCGGGGAGAGGAATAGGCCAAGCAAAATGTTGATCCAGACGACAGCCATGTAGTAGGCAGTCATCCCTAGTGAGGCCCATGCTGTTCCTAACGCTCCGTGCTCTTCCACGACTCCAATCTCCGTTGACGAGGTTCGCGGGAATTGTAAAACGAAGCGGCTGTCTGGGCTAGTGGTCGCATCATTTAAGTTTCGGTAACCGCTTAAAGGAGAAGCCGATGACAAAAGGAACCGTAGCAATCCTCGTAGGGCCGGAGTACGAAGATCTGGAGGTTTGGTACCCTAAACTGCGGCTGGAAGAGGCCGGCTACTCCGCACCGCTCGTGGGAATTGGTGACGACTCTTACCGCGGCAAGTGGGGATATCCTGCTAAAGTGGACATCCAGATATCAGATTTGAGTACAGATACAGTTGTTGGTGTGTTAGCACCCGGAGGATGGGCACCCGATAAGCTTCGACGAATTCCCGAAGTTTTAGATCTCGTACGAGCTGTTAATAAACGGAACCAAATGGTGGCAACGATTTGCCACGGACCATGGGTACTTATTTCAGCCGGTATAGTTGCCGGTAAGACTCTAACCTCGACGGTAGGTATTCGAGATGACGTAACGAACGCTGGCGCCAACTGGGTTGACGAACCATCAGTTATTGACGGCAACATTGTTAGCGCCCGTGTCCCCAAAGATTTACCAGCGTTCGCGCACGCAATGCTAAACGTGCTCGAATCGCAAGGACGCTAAGAGCAACTACGTAAGCTTAAACCGCGACGCCGGTAGATTTTTTATCAAGAGAACAGTGCAACAAAAAACGTCCCGCAGCCATGTGCGGGACGTTCTTGTACAGGCGGTACTACCTTCAGTACTACCTTGTCGATGTCGATGGCTTCTCGTCTTGCAGCCAGTAAGCAAACCACTGGCGAAGTCTTCCTAGCCTATCAACCAACAACCACGGTTCACCAGTGCGTGACAAATCGTGGTTTGATCGTGGATAGCGTATTAGTTCTACCGGTACGCCCTGCTTCTTAAGCGACATAAACCAGATCTCAGCACTACCCATTGGTGTGCGGTGATCCTCTTCGCTCTGAACAATAAGCGTTGGTGTTTTTACTTTGTTTACGTAACGAATCGGCGAGAGTGAGTCGTAAAGCTTTTGGTTGTCCCAAGGCTTGCCATAAAACTCAAACTCGGTGAGGCTTTGTGCATCGGACGATCCGTACCAGTAAGTCCAGTCGGTAATGGTTCGATCTGTTTGTATTGCTTTGAAACGGTCGGTACGCGTCGCAATCCACGTGGTCATGAAACCGCCGTACGAACCACCTGTAACACCCATGCGTGTGGAGTCAACATCTGGACGCTTAGCAACTAGGTCTACGGCGAGCATAAGGTCTTCATAATCCTCAAGCCCCCAGCGTCCGCGAGTGCTGTAAGTGAACTCAGCACCGTACCCACTCGATCCGCGCGGATTGGTGAATAAAACGAACATCCCTTTAGCAGCTAGGTTCTGGAACTCGTCAAACCACCCTTCACCGTACTGCGAGTGAGGACCGCCGTGTATGTACATAACCATCGGATACTTCTGCCCTTCGCGGTATCCATAAGGTTTCATAAGCCAAGCTTCGATCTCAACATCACCGACGCTCTTATACGTAAAACGTTCTGCATCACTCCACACGACGTCTGCGTTAACAGCGTCATTAAATGATGTAAGTTTTCGCTCACCAGTACCATCTGCGTTGGCGATGAAAAGCTCTGTCGGCTTTGTTAGCGACGTAGCAACGAATGCAACCTGTTTACCAGCTGCATCGAATGAAGTGCCACGCAACACTCTACGCCCACCAATGACTTCTGCTGGCGCTGTTCTGCCAGTTAGGTCTGCCTTTAGGAGCGCGCTACGGCCTCCAACGCTCGCGTTGAAGTAAAGCGAATTTCCCACCCACGTAATACCTGAGGGTTCGTACTGCCAATCGCCGAGTATGTTGCGAGGTGTACCGCCGGTCGCGCTCACAGTGTAAATGCGCGACGATTCCGTACGCGAAGGACGTCCAACGAAAACGATCTGCTTACCGTCTGGCGACCAAGTAATCTGCGACTCTACGCCTGCCCACTCAGTAAGCTTGCGTGGCGTGCCACCGTCAATGCCGATTATGTAAATGTCGGCGTCGTTGCGCACTGCTTCATCACGCGCTTTGTCGTATGGAAGCTTCGCTAACGAATCGCGCTCAATATCTACTACCGAGTCAGGGCGCAGTCGAGCGTCTGCAACGAATGCAATCTGCTTCCCGTCCGGCGAAACGACGGCGCTTCGGTGCGAATAGTTGGTGTTAGTTATTTGAGTACGAACCGTGTCTCCCATTGCCTGTCGCCACAGCTGTGCTGGTCGCCAACTTTGAGGCACACGTCTTCCGGGCACGAAACCAACTGCATTGTTCTTGTAGTTCATATCAACTACGTGACGTCCATCGAAGCGCGCAGGATCGGGTGGAAGTGTAACGGCATCGAGGGGTGGACGTGCCATTGGCTGCATACGTCCGAACACATCGGGACCAGCCGGCGCTGACGGAGACGCAGAAGCCGAAGAGCGGCCAGCTTCAGACCACACGGCGAAGGCGTTGTTTGTCGGCATAGAACCAGTGGGGTAGTTCGATACCTGAACGGCCTCTCCGCTGGGTTGATCCAATCTGATAGCCCACGTCCCTGCACCACCGCCAGGCCGACTAGAGCTAAAGAAGAGGTACTTGCCGTCGTGCGACCAGCGCGGATTGGAGCTCTCAAATCCAGGCGCGGTCCAACGCTGCGGTTCTCCACCAGCAGTATTCACAACCCACACTTCGCTATGCCGTCGGTTCTCCGCTTCACGATTCGTTGTGACGGTCATCGCAACTCGCTTTCCGTCAGGCGACATCGCGGGCGAACCCACGGAAGTAATACGGTACCAATCGCCCAACATCATGGCGCGCGGCCCTTTAGGGAGGCGAGAAGCGCTCTGCCCTGCCGACGGAGACGGTGGCGGAGCACCTCCTCCGCCGCCGCCACGTCCACGCTGTGCATCAGCGATGTACGGGGTTGCAACGATCCATGCTGTGAGAAGGACGGCTGCGCCTTTAGAAGCTTTCATAGTGCGCTCATGGGCTGGAAGTGAGGGGGGAGGAGGGAGGGGGCGCTGAACAGGCGTACGTTGGCGCTAACGGCAACGTTGAGTTATAACCTATCCTGTAGCTCTAGCGGCGACGATTCTTGCTTATGTCGTAAAGCTCCGAATCTGCCTCGCGAAGCAATGCATATGCAAAATCAATTACGGCGCCGTAAAAAACTGGATCAATTTTTTCTGCGTCGTCACCAGGCTTGTGGTAGTCAGGATGATCTTCTACGCCAAGGTAAAGAAATGGAATGCCGCGCGCATGAAACGCACCGTGATCAGACGCGCTACTCCAGTCGTAACCTGGCACATCACCCTTGGTGTCGTGTCCAAACTTTATCGGCACGCGTGATTGTGAAGCCGAGCGTTCAGCCAAGGGGCGCATAAATGGGTAGTGACTCAAACCAGCTACCCAAAGCGCGTTGTTGTCCTGCCTTCCTACCATGTCGAGATTGATGTTTAGCGCGATTCGCGAAAGTGGTACAACTTCGTCAGCAACGAATGCGCGCGCGCCGCGCAATCCCATCTCCTCAGCATCGAAGAACGCGAGCACAACGTCGTGTTCCGGTGGCTCGCGTAAAAGTCTTTCGGCAATTGTAAGTAGCGCTACACAGCCAGATGCGTCGTCGTCAGCTCCATTGTAAATCTCGCCATTCCGAACACCTAAATGATCGTAGTGCGCACTTAATACCAACACTGGACCATCTGAGCGTTTGCCTGGGATGATCGCAATAATGTTGGCGGCAACCGAATCAGCGCCTGGGCGCGGTATAAGGTTCACCTTGTGCTCATAGCTATCGCCGTATGGTTTTACACCAATAGTTTGTAGCTCTTTAACAATCCACGCACGAGCGCGCTTCCCGCCAACCGTACCGGCTTGCCGCCCCTCCATGCTATCGGCTGAAAGTGCCGACAACCGGCTCATTATGCGACTGCTCGCCCCTTCATCACGAGCCTGGCTTTGACCAGATGCGCATGCTGCCGCTGAAACGAACAGGAATAACGCAACTGCGCTTCGAAAAATATGCACTGTTTCTGACCGCTTCGCCGTTAGTGATCGCATGGTACGATTGCCGCGCTCTGTCGTCGTACTATATGAGGGCTTGGTGGAAAAGCTCCCAAACCTCAGGGACACTGTATGATCGCTTAGCGAGCCCCTGTTTACTACTGCGTGTCACAGCGTAGCTTAAGAAATAGCGGCCGGCACTTGGTTCGGCTCCTGACTTTACCTGAATCGGATTCCATGACAGCACCGGCGACACCGACAGCCTCCGCATCTACACCGACCCAAGCGCCAGTACTACCTCAGCGATTGGCCGGACTTGCTCATATCGCGAACAATGTCGCTTGGAGCTGGAACCGCGAGGCTCGGTCCCTTTTTAACGATGTCGACCCAGTATTGTGGCGGCGGACGCGGCACAACCCTGTACGTGTACTCCAGAGAATATCTCCCGCGCGTCTAGCGACACTCGCCGCTGATAGCGCTTTCTGTGAGCGGTACGACAAGGTTATGCAGTGGCTGGTAAGTGAGCGCTCAGACGACCAAACTTGGTATGCGCGCACGTTCCCAGAGCTACGCGGCAAACCTGTGGCCTACTTCTGTGCTGAGTTTGGGCTGCACGATTCTGTTCCGATTTATTCTGGTGGTCTTGGAGTACTCGCCGGTGATCATTTGAAAACAGCGTCCGATTTGGGCGTCCCCGTTGTCGCAGTCGGAATTCTATACCGCAACGGTTACTTCGATCAGCGCGTGGGGTTAGACGGGTGGCAAGTAGACTCGGGCGCTCGCTTCGATCTGTCGTCAGTTCCGTTAACACCACTTCCCGGCGCCAATGGTGCTCTGCACATGGCCACTGTGCGCACCTTCGGACGCGATGTTCATATTAGGGTGTGGCGTTTACTAGTTGGACGTGTACCGGTTTATCTCCTCGACTCAGACCTCGAAGAGAATCATCCCGACGATAGGCCTCTGCTCTCACAGCTATACGCCGGAGGGCCCGCATTAAGACTTAGACAAGAGTGGCTACTTGGCGTTGGTGGCGTACGAGTGTTGCGCGCTCTTGGTATTAACCCCGAAGCATGGCACGCGAATGAAGGACACGCTGCGTTCATGATGGTGGAACGTGTTCGAGAGCTTTGCGTCTCGGGAATGTCGTATGAAGACGCAGTTCGTGAAGTACGAAACCACAGTGTCTTTACCACCCACACCCCCGTGCCGGCAGGGCACGACATGTTCGCGAATAGCGAAGTCGCAGAATGCACCGGTCCGGTTTGGGAAGACATGGGAATCGATCGCGATGCATTTCTGCGTATCGGTTATCATCCAACATCGGGGAACTCTCAATATCACATGACGGCCACTTCAATTCGGCTGTCGCGTCGTGTAAATGGCGTTTCCGAACGACATGGCGTTGTAACGCGAGAGTTGTGTCAGCCACTTTGGTCTGCGAGAAAAGCTGAAGATGTACCAGTTGGACATGTAACCAACGGTGTGCACCTAGCTACGTGGATGGCAAACCCGGTTATGCAGCTTCTTGATCAAGAGATTGGTACAACTTGGGGAAACAGAAGCGATCCGGATATCTGGAAGAAGGTTCTAGAAATCGATGACGATAAGTTGTGGGGTACACATCTTCGCTTAAAGCACATTCTTATGAGATTGGTGCGCGAAGAAGCTCGTCGTTCGTACTCCAAGCGAGAAATGGAAGCTCCCCAGTTGGTTGGTGCTGGTACGCTCCTAGATCCTCATGTGTTAACGATTGGTTTTGCTCGTCGTTTTGCGACTTACAAACGTGCCGACCTGTTGTTCCGCGACGTTGAACGTTTACGTAAGCTTGTCACCGACTATTCTAGGCCTGTACAAATCGTATTTGCAGGTAAAGCTCACCCGGCCGACAGCCCAGGTAAGCATGTACTGCAAAACGTTTATAAGTTCACGCGCGATCCACTTTTTGAAGGGCGGATTGCGTTTATTGAAGACTACGGGATGCACCTCGCACATCTTTTGGTTCAGGGTGTAGACGTTTGGATGAACCTGCCTAGAGTCCCACTTGAAGCTTCCGGTACAAGTGGAATGAAAGCGGCACTTAACGGCGTTCCGCAGATATCGACAATCGACGGCTGGTGGGAAGAAGGTTACGACGGTAGCAACGGTTGGGCCGTAAGCGATCCTGAAGACAATCGTGACGGCGCTGTTACTGCTGACGCTTTATACACGGTACTTGAACAGCAGGTAGTTCCGCGATTTTACGATCGTGACAAGAACGATTTACCGCTTGAATGGATCGCTACTATGAAGAACGCGATTCGAGTTGCAGGACAGAAGTTCACAGCAAGACGCATGGTAGAACAATACGCACGAGGCTACTATGCACCTTCGATACTTGGCGACGCGTTACCTGACGATCCGCCGTTGCCCTGACGATTGCACGGAACACGATGACGTCATCATCTATGCCGCAGAAGGCACAGAACGCAGCAAGTTCGCTCTTTGGAGGCGCTGACGCTCCAACGATCGTCCACCTCACAGCTGAATACAGCCCGTTCGCACGAACGGGCGGGTTGGCCGAAGCGGTAATGGGGCTCGCCAACTATCAAGTTAGAGGTGGCGCAAATGTTGTCGTGTTCCTACCGCTATACAGATCGGTACGCGATTTCGCGCCAGACTTAGCTCCGCTAGGCAGACCTCTGCGTATAGAACTGGGGTTTCGTGGCGAAGATGTGCGTTTCTTCCGCGAGGTTTCACCACCTCCCGGCCCCAGAGTGGTTTTCGTTGATGCTCCAACTTACTTCAATCGCCACGGGCTATACGGCGAAGGCGGACGCGATTACGAGGACAACGCAAGACGCTTTGCGCTGTTTTCGCGCGCCGTTCTTGACGCCATCCCAAGACTCATTCAAGGACCTGTACTAATTCACGCGCACGATTGGCATACATCGCTAGCGCTGGTCTACATGAACAGTTATGCCGAATTGCGTGAACGGTACAAGAATACACCCACCGTTCTTTCAGTACACAATGGCGGCTACCAAGGGCACTTCCCTGCTTCCGCTATGGGAGAGTGCGGTCTCCCACCTGAGCTTTACAACTATCGTCAACTCGAATGGTACGATAGGCTCAATTTCCTAAAGGGTGGACTCGCGTTTGCAGACATGGTAGTAACTGTCAGCCCTACACATTCCGGTGAACTTCGCACGCCAGGAGGAGGGTTTGGGTTGCACGGGATGTACCAAGCACTCGGCGATAGATTCACTGGCATTACCAACGGCATAGATCAGTCAGTGTGGGATCCTGAAATAGACGATCAAATTACTGCCAACTATTCAGTCGAAGATACCAGCAACAAAGTTCGGTGCAAAGCAGCGCTGCAACGTTCGTTCGGGTTGCCACAGCGGAGAAGGATTCCGCTTTTCGGCCTCACAGGACGCATGGTCACACAAAAAGGAATTGATCTTATTCTCAATTCCCACATGGTTTGGAACCTCGACGCACAGTTTGTGTTTCTTGGTGCTGGCGAGCCGCGGTTTGAGAAAGCGTTAACGTCACTGGCAGCAGCTAGGCCGCGAAATGTTGGTGTGCAGCTCGACTTCACAGACCGACTAGAACACCGACTAATGGCCGGCGCAGATATGTTCCTAATGCCATCGCAATATGAACCGTGCGGGCTCACACAAATGCGCGCGCAGCGTTATGGCTCGTTGCCAATTGCGAGACGCGTCGGTGGCATAGCTGACACAGTAGAAGACGATGTATCGGGCTTTCTATTCGACGAGTACCAACCAGGCGCCATGGATTGGGCAATTTCACGTGCGCTCGCCCGCTTCTCCGACAAAAAGCAGTGGACTCCGCGCATGAGAGAAGGGATGCTTCGTGATTTCGGTTGGGAACGTTCGGCAGAGCGCTACGCGGATTTATACAAGCGAGCGATCGCTAGAGCGCGTCGCGGCTAAAGCGCTGTGAAGGCCACGCCGCAGCGCTTTTAACACGTGTCAACGCACAACTAAATGCGCCCGTTTGTAGTTCACGCACACTTTTATCAGCCACCTCGTGAAGATCCGTGGTTTGAGTTAACTGATGCGGAAGTAAGTGCGTTGCCAGATCATGATTGGAACGCGCGCATTGATAGAGAGTGCTACAGCCCGTTCGGAGCTGCAGAAATGCGAGCTGTAGATTCACGAGCGCAGGCTCGCGACCCCGATGCACGGGGCGGTATATCCAAAATTGTAAACCTCTACGCATGGTGTTCATTTGACGCAGGTCCGACTCTGTGCGAATGGATGGATAAGTCGAGTGATACATTCGCAAAAATGTTGGCAGGAGACCAAGCGAGCGTTGCGCGACTTGGACACGGCAACGCAATTGCTGCACCGTTTCACCATATCATACTGCCGCTTGCTTCGCGTAGAGACAAAATAACGGAAGTGCGTTGGGGAATAGCTGACTTCAAACGGAGGTTCAATCGCAATCCTGAAGGAATGTGGCTGCCCGAGTGCGCAGTAGACGAGGAGACACTCGAGATACTGGCGATCGAAGGAATACAATTCACGATACTTGCGCCCTACCAGTTTCGCACTGAACAATCCCATAACGGGACGCCAGTGCGCTGGCGAGCTGGTGGTGGAAAGGAAATCGCAATTCTTCCGTACGACGGATCACTTGCAGGTGAAGTAGCGTTCGGAGGAATGCTAAACAACTCCGAATTGCTAGCTCAACGCATTATCGCAAGCTCATCACACAGCGAACGCGGCTGCACAACTCTCGCTACCGATGGTGAGACATTCGGTCACCACCACCCTCGTGGAATACGTACATTAGCAGATGCTTTCTCTAAGGTGCATGCAGCAGGCATTAGAATTGAGAACGCAGCATCGGTTGTAGCCGCAGCAAAACGCTCGCAAGCTATGCTCGATGCCCACCTTGTAGCTCCCAGCTCTTGGAGTTGCGCTCATGGTGTAGAACGGTGGCGAAGCGACTGCGGCTGTAGGCTTGATTCTAGCGCTAGCACGTCGCAACGTTGGCGCGGTCCTCTAAGAGAATCGCTGGAAAAGCTTGCGGCTCAGTGCCACAACGAGTTTGAGCAGCATGGCTCCAATGTGTTTGCAGACAATCCATGGGAGGTGCGAGATGCCTACGGTGAAGTTGTTTCATTCGAAGACGGTAGTATCGAACAGTTTATCAAGGCTCGACTTCGCGACGATAGCAGCAGCGAGCAGTTGCAACATGCAAAGGCTCTATTAGAAATGGAACGTGCAGTACTTAGAACGTTTACATCGTGCGCTTGGTTTTTCGACGATGTTGCAAGGATAGAGGTTCGTCAGGTTTTGCGTTATGCAGCACGGGCCCTCTCGCTTTCCGGGAAGGCTGCGCGTCTAACTAACGAGCTCATAGCAGGTTTGGAGCATGCGGTTGGAAATAACAGCGTATCGCAGAAGCACAATCCGCCGCCAACTGGCGCTGACATTTTTGTTCGCGAGGCGCTACCTCACCAAGATCCTTTGTTAAAAGCAGCTTCTGCTGCTGCGATCATGGCGCACGAGAAAAGTTTACAGAATGGTACTGTGAATAACGCCAGTATTTGTGTCGGCGCATACACAGCACTCGTTGCTACCGTGAGCACATCGCCACTGGAGTATCGCGTGACCGTAAACCATTCGCGCAGCGGCGAAAGTTCAACTGTTGACTTACAGATAAATGAAGACGGCGTTAATACGAACGTTACTATTCATGGAGGTGCGGTGGCCAGCCAACGCTTCTTTTTACATGAACTTCCAGATATTGCGTCACGCTCCGTACTTTTAAAGCACACGAACTCCGAGACGTTGTTCAACTAGTACATGCCTACCGCTTAGCTGCTACAACGTAATCATGAATAACACTCCTCCTCTCGACTTTTATTGCGCCTTCCATTTACATCAACCGGTTGGCAACTTCGGCGAAGTAATCTCAGACCACATTGAACACGTATATCGCCCTCTCTTAAAGAGTATCGCAGAACGCCCCAATTGGCCAGTAATTGTTCACGTATCAGGTGCACTACTCGAGTGGTGTGAACAGTACGACAGAGAGCTCATTGACGATCTCGCAAAACTTGCTGTAGATAACCGAGTAGAGTTTTTACTTGCTGGTTTTTACGAACCAGTGCTTGCTTCACTCCCTGTTCCCGACCGCCTTACACAAGTCTCATGGATGCAAGAGTGGCTTGCAGAGAACATGGGGGCTACTGGTAGCGGACTGTGGCTGACAGAACGAGTATGGGAACCTGATTTGGCGCGCGACTTAGCTAATGCCGGAGTAAAGTACGCGTTAGTTGACGATCGACACTTCCTTGTTTCAGGACATAGCGATAACACACTATCTGCAATCTTTCGCACTGAGCACGACGGCAAGTATCTCGACTTACTTCCGATAGATGAAAAGCTTCGGTACTTGATACCGTTTCGCCCAGTAAGTGAGATCGTTTCCTTTCTTCGCGGCTACCGTGAAGCTGGACGCACTCTCGCAGTGTTCGCAGATGACGCTGAGAAGTTTGGAGGCTGGCCTAAAACTCACGAGTGGGTTTACGGTTCAGGGTGGCTTAATGAGTTTCTTGATTCACTACATGAGCTCCAGGACCAAGGCGAAATTCGACTTGTGCGCGGCGAAGCTGTCCTTGAGAGTGCGCCACGCGGCGGTATGGCGTACCTTGGCAACGCATCGTATAGAGAAATGGAGCAATGGTCGTTGCCGCCAGAGTTGGGACGCGACTACGATCATTTTCTGAGCTCCGTCGGCAAATTGAATGCAGGCAGTGCTGAGAGCGTTTTTGTTCGCGGAGCACACTGGAAACACTTTCTTGTTAAGTATCCGGAAGCAAATCGCATACACAAACACATGTTGGCGTTATCCAAACTGTGTCGTGAGCGCGGCGATCCGGCAAACGTAAGACGTGCTATTGGTAGAGCACAATCAAACGACCCGCTTTGGCATGGAGTCTTTGGCGGTCTTTATCTACCTTGGCTGCGTGAAGCTGCATGGAAGAATCTTGCAGAAGCAGAGTTCGAACTACGCAAGGACGAACAACTTGGAATAACCATTGCCGATCATGATGGCGATGGCAGCAATGAACTATGGATTCATAGTGCTGAGACGTCGGTAGTTATTGCTCCCCACAGAGGTGGTGCCGTGGAGCTGTGGCAATGGCTTGATAAGGGAGAGAACGGCGCTGACGCACTGACACGTCGTATCGAATCCTATCACTATGCCGCGGTATCGCTACACGACTCGGCAAAACGAGAGCCACAGTTAGCAGATGGCGATGGCGATGGCGGCGCGCCGAGTATTCACGATATTGAGCACGAGACCACACTGGCAGAGCTGCCTGTTGCAGACTTAGATGTCCGGTCACTCTTACAAGTGAGAATTGCAGAGGGTTCATTAACCGAGGATACGTGGAAGAATGCGGCGTACATTCCAGTTCGATCGTTTACAGGTACTGCGCTTGAAGCAACAGTAGTTTCACACACCGATGAAAGCGCAACTGTAGCGATGAGCTCAGCCAACTACTCCTGCACTATCACGGTGAATGCTCACGGTCATATTGTTTTCGATATTTGCTGGGACAATGCTGGCATTCCTGTTGACGCAGTTTGCGTTGTAGAGCTTTCGTTCGCACCACGCGCACAAGTTATTGCGCTATGCAGTAACGCTAGGCTTGAGTGGAGAATGCCTGTGGAAACAATCGCTCGGAGCGAACGAGGTATGGAGCACACAGTTCAAGGACAGGCTGTTGCATTTATTATTCCTACCGCTCTACGCCGCACAAGCATAGCAGTGCGTCCTAAGTAAACAGCTAGTTTGCCGAATAGCTCAATTTAACGGCTGCGTACCACTGCCTATGGAATGCCGGTGACCACATAGCTGGCTTGTGATTAAACAAGTTGTTTGCACCAGCCGACAACTCAGTGAAACGGCTAACTGATAGCCTCAACTGAGCGTCTGCACTAAGGAATGCTCCTTGATAATCGACAATAGCTAAACGCTCCTCAACACCAACCGTTCCCACCAATGGCGCTTCGCCGGTATAGCGCACAGACACATCACTGTTCAGTCCTCTAAACAAATCTCTCCAAATGTGGCTTAGCTGAAGCCTAGCGGTGCTTGATGCACGACGGCTCAAAGGAAGTCCGCTTTCTATATCGCGGGTACTAAGCCAGTCATAGCCAAGTACAACGTCCAACCCGCCTGTGCTCATGCGGAGCTGACTCTCCACCCCTCCCGTGCGTGCGTTGCCAATGTTCACCGACTGATACTCAATTAGTCCCGCATTATTAACGCCAGCATAACGCATTTCAATCATATTGCTAACGTCGTTTCTGTGTCCTTCAATGTCAACTGTGAGAGCGTTCGACACACTCCAAGTAAAGCCTGTAGCTGTGCTTATAGAATGTTCAGGAATAAGATCTGGGTTTCCACGAACAGAATAACCGGCACCTGGATTCGCGAATGTATACCTAATGTCCTTAAAGCCCGGCGCTCTAAACCCACGCGCTACGTTGGCGCGAAAACGTAGCTCCGGAGTTAGTTGCCAAGCGGCGCCCACCGATGGGTTCGTGGCACTACCCCACAGGGAGCTGCTGCTGTGTCTCACACCAGCAGTGAAAAGCAAATTCCCAGGTTGCCACGACTCGCGCGCGAAATATTCTGTAATGTTGTCTTCTGCAGAGTCTCCGGTAACCTTAGATGGAGACAATACAAATCGCGATGAGTGTTGAGCGCCTATGTCGATTGTATGTTTACCAAATGCTCTGGTATATGCCGCAAGATACCTGTTCTGCGTTTCACGCTGCTCAAGGGAATCGCCAGTTCCCGCAACCGGTAACAGTCCGCGAGACTGTCTATACTGGTAACGAAACTGTTGACCGAACGCGCGCAATCTCAACGGTCCTCCAACCACGTTATTGAAAACAGCTTCAGCAAATCCTTGTACTACTGTGTTATCAATGAATCCGTTAAACGTTTGGTCTACTGGCCAGCGCTGACGTTCTTGCGAACCAGTACCATTAAAGCGTAGCGACACAAACGATAGCGGCTTCACTCTAACGTCACCACGCAAATCATAAACGCGGTCAAATGAAGACCCAGTACTGTTTATACCAGGAAGCCTGTCCGATTGTCGCCAGCCGCCACTAACGCGGTAACCAACAATACCCAACGTTTGGCTCACGCCAACGTCGCCTTCACGTCGCCCAAGCTCACCCTGTCTTAGTTGACCATTAATGGTGAACGCTTTAGTGGGTGCAGCCTGCACCAGATTAATCACTCCTCCAATAGCATCGCTACCAAACTCAACGCCCGACGGTCCCTTTGTCACCTCAATTCGTTCAGCTGCAATCGTTGAAAGTCGACCAATGTCTCTGCTGTCTATAAGCCCTCCCGCTACCGGCTCGCCATCTACTAAAACAAGAACCCTGCTGTCATCAAAGCCACGTATCGAAATAGAAGTCTTACTCGGCGGTGCACTAATCTCCTGAAGTCCAGGAATGTTGCGTAGTGCTTGGTTTACCGATACGCTTGCCGTAGCACTTAGCTCTTCCTTAGTTATTGTCGTGACACTTCGCGGCGACTCACTAGAGCGTATCTCCCGTGCGCCTGCCGTGGTTAAAAGTTCAGTTAACATTGTGGGAAGCGGTACCAATCTAAAAACCAACGCGGTGTCGGCAACAGCTGTTGCAACTCGGAAGCCGAGTGCGCGAGCACGTAGAACAGTACCGCGCGGAACGCGCAAAACGAACAAACCTCGTTCGTCTACACGCACTCGCAAGGCACCGTCGTTTGCGAATACTTCCGCGAATGCGATCGGACGATCGTCATCCGATACAACCTTTCCGCGAACTATAAGAGACTGCGTAGAAGTTACAGTTTCTAACGATGGCTCTGATTGCGACTGAGCGTGAACACCTTGTGCGCTCAGTTGGGGTATAGCGCTTACAAGCGCTAACGCTAGTACTGATCGTACGGTCCTATTTGCAGAAGCCGCAAGCATACCGAAACCAGCCCTACTAGCACTCATCGAATTCTGGAATATCTTAGTGTTAGATATCCAGAGGCGCCTACGTTGTTGTAGTAGTCAAGCACCTGCATTTTATAAACGCGCCCAGCAGCCGCTATCAAATAGCTGTTAAACGATGGGTGCAGCCTATTGTTACCGGTAAGATTATACCTGAAAGGCGCTCCTGCATCGGTTATAGCAAACGGTATTGGACCAACTAACTGAGTAAGATATGGCGAGTACTGCGGTGCATCGTCGGCGCGAGTCGCGCTGGCGAAAGGAGTTGATGAAGAGCCCGGGTATGTGGCAGCTCCACATGCGTCATTAACAGTTATAGCCAACGATTCGCTATTGGGGTTAAAACGTAAATCCCAGTTGCAGCCATCAGGTGTAACGACAACGTTATCAGTTAGGCTGATCTCAAAAAAGTCATCATCAGCAAGAATGGTGAGGGAACGAGCTCGACCAAGTGAGCTGCCACTCTGTATCCTCGACTCCAGTATAACAGATGAGACCTTTACATCTTGAGTGAAGGATATCTGCGTAACACGAAATAGTGCGTAACTACCATTTGACAGCTTAACCTTCCAGTAAGCACTCGGATTAGCAACAGGAACTGAGCTAAAGTTCAAGTAGCCAGTTGAGTTCTCCACCAATCGGTCGGACGCAAACTCATTCTCTGAGGGGATCTGTTCAGAACGCAGCGCATCGAATGCACTAAGTTGGCTTGCCGCGCTAAACGCCAACAGCTGAGCATCAGTTGCGGAAGCATTGTTGCCAACCGAATAACCACGTACGTCTCTATTTGAAGCCCCAGCTACAGCAGGGCTGTTCAACCGAATCTCGTATCGGCGCAAGGCAAGATCCCACTCTGAGCTGCGTGAAACAAGACGCCTTTCCTTAAAGCTGAAATAAACCAAGGTATCAGCGCTAGTTGCATTAAGAGGAACGGTTGTAACTATCTCGTTCATCGCTGCTTCACCTGCTCCACCCGAACCGTCGTCATCTGGCCCAAGAGGTGAGCTTTCACCTTCCGCGCATGCAGCGCCTGCAAAAACTGCAACTATCAAAGCGTAACCCCACTTTCGCGCGCTGATGCCAAAGCGCTGCAAAAATAAGCTGCTTCTATGCGTAAACATCTGTATGAAAACCGGTATCTGTTGTGAAAATTCTGATTCGTTCAGTCTATTTCACGGATGAACCAATTGGCATCCGTATTAGTTCGTAGTTTGACTTTTTGTACCGTATAAGTACTAGCTGCCGTTCAAGCTGCGAACGTGTGATCTAGCATTCCGTCCGTATCAATCACGAATCGATATCTCTACGAGGAGTACCGTGAATATCCCAACATCTGCGCGCGCCTTTACGCGCACAGCTACCATAGCAGGGTCGCTGCTTGTGTTTGCAGCATGCGGTGACGACAACCCAGTAGGTCCACCAGAGCCAACCGACGTTACTACTTGCAGCACCGCGGTTACTACAGGTGACACATTTGTAGAAATGTGCGAGCTAACTGAATCGGTACGGCATGTACGCATTGAAAACCTTCGCGCTCCAGCTACACACGCTTCCGCTCAAATAGTACTCGGCGCAACAACCGCCCCCACTGCATCTTCGGGAGCGGTGCCGGCTGGACAGTTCCGCGTACTGTTCTACGGCGGAGGAGCGCCAGCGCCTGCGCCGCTAGTTCAGGCAAGCTTTGGAGCTGTTGACGCCGCGTTCGACGCTAACGCTGCATTTATTAACGGTGGAGCCACTGTTTGCTTTGATATTCACAATGGCGGAGCTACCTCTGCGCCGAGCTTTATTTTATGGATCGACGGCCAGAAAGGAGCCAACTGCTCCGCACCTGCCACGCTAACTGTTAACAGCGCTTACGCTGCGCGCAGCAACTGGAACGGCGCCAATGGTGCCATTTCCAACATTACTTCAGCATACTTCCGTCAGTCGGCAGCAGGTGGTACAGAACCCAAAGTGACGCTCTCTGCAACGCCAGTGCTTACGGCAGAAGCTATTGCTGCGTCAACAGAGTGCGTTACCACATGGCAATCAAACTCTGACTGGCAACAGCTGTGCACACCAGCGGTAGGTACTCCAAAACATGTTCGTCTTGAGAACGTTCAGGCATCGGCAAATAACAGCTACTTCTACGCCGTGTTTGGGCAAGACGCTAGCCCCACTGGTAATCCAGCAGCGGGCGAAGGTAAGATGATATTTACAGGTGGACGTTCTAACTCAGGCGCTTCTTGGACTTGGTTACGCTTTGGAACAGGCTCTACAACGCAGTTCAACTTTACGAACGCGTCAGGTGCTTTGTACACTGAGAGCGCATCAACTGTTTGCTTCGACTTAGCCAGCGGTGCATCTGGAAACGCAGCTCTTGTTTTCTGGGCATCGGGTGCGAACAGCGCCAATTGCGACGACAGATCTACTCTGACATCTAGCAGAGCGCTGTACACAACGGCTGGAGACGAAGCGACTGGTTCAATTTGGAGCGCACCATTTGCGCGCGACAAGTTCAACTTCATCAAAACCAACAACACGAACGTTTCGATTGGTCGCGTTGTGATTTCGAGTGAGTCTGCAGCTTACTAAACCAACATGGACATTAGATGAGCTGCCTTAGCAGTTGCAAGCTCACTAAGTCATAAGCAAAGAGCGCCTGCACAACTGTATACGTTGCGCAGGCGCTCTTCGTTTTACAAAAGTCGCATGTCTTAAACTATTCCCGTTTACGGAATAGACGCGCCCCTAGAACCAGTTGGAGGAGCAGTGATGGGGACAGCCATGGTTCCCGGTATCGCTGCCGACACGGCGTCTGTTGCACGAGGCTCAAGGGTTGGACCAACGGTCGGCTCACAAACACCTTCAGCTGTCTCGCGAATGAGTTGATCTACCACAGCACGAAGATCACCCGTGCGTGCATACGTTGCGAGTTGCCTTTGCGCACTCGAACCGTGTTCCAGAATATGATACGCGTACTCCACCTCTTTACGCGTTCCTAGCTCATCTAACACATCGTCTAGGAACCATTCGATAAGCTCGCGAATGAGCACTGGTGCAGGTAGCTCAGTGCGCTTGCCGAAGTCTATGAGCTTACCGCCCAATCCCCACCTTACGGCGCGCCACTTGTTCTCTTCGATCAGATCCTGCGCATATACTCGAAACGTGAGATTGTCGCGGCGCAACTTCCACATTTTTGCAACCACAGCCTGAAGAATCGCAGCAATACAAACAGCTTCGTCGACGCGAGTATTCACGTCGCATATGCGAAACTCAAGGGTTGGGTATGCATGATGAGGACGAACATCCCACCACACTTTCGACCCGTCAGGAATGCTCTTGGTGCGCACAAGCGTATCTACTAAGTCAGCATAGTCACCCCATCCCTGCAATATTCGGGGTACGCCGGTACGCGGGAAGTTCTTAAAAACAATGCTACGGTAGGAATGCAACCCAGTATTACGCCCGAACCAAAATGGCGAACTGGTTGATAGACATAGAATGTGCGGAAGGATATAGCGAGACGCGTTGAGACAGTCGATTCGGAAATCCGGATCTTCGATGCCAACGTGGACATGCGTTCCAAAAATGAGCAGTCGATGCGCTAAATCTTGTAACTCCGCCTTCACCCCAAGATATCGCTCCTTAGGAGTCATCTCTTGGTTCATCCAGTTGGAGAACGGATGAGTGCCGGCCGATGCGATTGTTAGCCCATGCTGTCCCGCGGCTTGTATAACAAGCCTGCGAAGATTGGTGAGCTCGGAGCGAAGCTCAGCAATAGAACCACACACCTTAGTACCGATCTCAACTTGGCACTGGTGCAACTCGGCTTTGACGTCAGCGAGGATAGCATCGTTGCTCGTAACCAGCGCATCGAACCCCGGTGTCAAATCACGAGTCACCGGGTCGATGATCTGGTATTCCTCTTCTATTCCAACTGTCAGGCTCGGCGCCCGCATCTACGCCTCCCGGCCTATCTGGCCGTAACTGTTAATCCCGCTCCTGCTACTAAACGCTAGTACGTTCCCTGCCCCGCCTTCTGCGCAGACCACTCGTTCGCGGCCCTTATGAAACCGCCAAAAAGATGTCGCGTGTGCGGGTCTGCCATCTCAAACACTTCCGGGTGCCACTGAACACCAACAAGAAACGCCTCACCATCACCTTCGATGGCCTCTATCAAACCATCCGGAGCAACAGCGGAAACGCGAAGCCCCGAGCCAAGTCGCTTTACACCTTGATGATGCATGCTGTTCACATCAACTGTCGAGGATTCGAGCAAATTATGTAGACGAGTACCTGGCTCGATGCTTATTGGATGCGCCAAGTGATCGCGTTCAAAACCAGCGTTAGGGAAAAAATCGTGTTTGTGAAACGCACCGTTTTGCGATGCCAGATCCTGCCAAAGTGTACCGCCGCACGCGACGTTAATAATTTGGTGTCCGCGACAAAGCCCGAACACAGGCTTCCCCTCCTCAATAGCCCACCTAACAAGCTGCAACTCCACCCTATCACGAGCAGGATCAAGGTTACCGCACTCTGGACGCACTTCTTCACCGTACTGTGCTGGATCAATATCCACACCTCCGGGAATCAATAACCCATCTAAACGTTCGTATATCTCACGAAGCGTTAAAAGGTCATCGTCGAACAACGGAATCATCCAAGGTACAGCGCCCACCATTGTGGCCGCTAAAAAGTACCGTTGGTTCATTACCCACGAAGCAGGCAACGCGGGGGGAATTCCGTCTATGGAATGAAGGGTCTGTGTGGTTAAACCAATAACTGGACGACTTACCGAAGGCATCAGCGGGGCTCAACTAAGAAGGTCGGTACGTTACTACCGCCACCAGCGGTGACGTTTAGCAACGGATCGGTGGCGATACGAGTCAAACATCCCTGCATCGTGACGCCATCTATAAGGAAAGGAGCTGTATCAAGCATCCTCTCTCCGATGTGAATAGAGCCGTTAACCATCGCCGGCCACTGTTCATGGGGGATCTCAACACGCTCCTGAACAATGTAAGGTGCACCAAGGGCAGTCTTAATTGCATCCTGCCACACGTCGTCGGTTACTGTCCACCCCAGCACGATACCTTTACCGCCATACTCGTCGTTGGGCTTGAGTACTAGGTTATCTCGGTTGGCAGCAATCCACGGAATAAGATCTATGTCCTTGCCAGAATACTTAGTCGTGCGCTCTTCAACTAGCCGAGTCCAAGGCACATGAGCCGAAACGGCAGCTTGTTGATCAGGCGAAAGTAGCCACGCCTGACGTTCATCGCTCACAACAGCAAGTGACGCCTTCTTATGAAGAAGCTTACACCTGAACGGGTTCACCATACACACGGCATCTTCTCTTACCGCACGCACAACCGGTGATTCCAGCCCCTCACGATTAACCAACTCGTCGATTAGTACCCGCTTGTAGATAAGAGTAACCGGCCTGTTTTCCACATACAGCCGACCATCTCGAAACTCAGCGTTTCTGGGATCACCAATAAAAACAGATATGCCAAGTGACTTGAACTCTTGCTCGTAAAGCTCGAATTCACTTCTAGTTGGCACGTCGTCCCAATCTAAAATGCAAACCTCTGGCTTGTCCGACACACCACGCCACTGGTGATATGCATGAAGTAAAGCATGAACTATCGAGGCGGCCGCCGGTATGGGAAACACGGAATGTGATCTGGTAAACTCATGCATTACCGGCAACTTAAGAAACACATCAGAGAGCGCATCGTTGTACGCGGCACCGGCAGGTGTTTCAGCATTGAACTCGGTAAACTTTAACCCGCCTAGGCGATGCGCGCTGCCGGACTTATTCGAGTCAGCGAAGAACGCGTCTAACCGGGATGTCGGACTGGCAGCCCCAAAACCCGGATCGTCGTGAATAATTTGCTCTTCCCATGACGTTAGTCCGAACTGACTTCTAAGCGCTGAGTCCTGCATAGCAGCCTGCCGCACCGCCTCAAACGCGCCCCCAACCAAGGAGCACGCCCTAGCAACATCACGATACTGCGAGTGAGTCATAAAACGCGGACGCAACACGCTACACAGCGGCCTGTCTCCAAAGAAAAGCCCTTTGCTTCTTAGCATGGAGTCCAACCTCTCCGCAGACTCTGCCGCTATCGACGCCGAAGAAAGACTGTCGTGGTATCGAGAAATTGCGTCCGCGAGGATTGTCACTTGGATATCCCTGGTACCGGCGCCACAGAAGGGATAGGACGAGGCGCCTTCGCCAGCTTTATAGCAAGATCGGCCATATGCTCAACCACCCATTCGAAGTACGAAGGAGTAAGTGAGTAAATGTCCATATCGGGCGCCGGATTCATGAAGTCGATAGCGTACGGAACACCGTCTCGTACTGCAAACTCTACGGTGTTCATGTCGTAGCCGAGTTCACGACAAAGAGTAAGAGCATCCTTAACGCATCGCGCTTCGAGCTCCTTGTCTAGGTACCCTGCGTCGGGGATGTACTTTCTTTCTCTAGGATCGTATGGCATTGGTAGCACCTCCTCGCGTCCAAGCACCATACACCGTACGTACTGATCCCAGCGAATGAACTCCTGCACCACCATAGTAAGCAGCCCTGAGCTGTTGTAGTGGTGAAGTAGCTCCTCCATGGAATGGCACACATAGACGTCGCGCCAACCGCCACCATGCGCGTCTTTGAGAATGCAAGGGAACTCTATGTATTCGGCGACAGCCTTCCAGTCTAGCGGATACGCCAGATTGCGCAGCGACTCGGTGTGACTGATCCCCGGGATATAGTCCTTATTGGGAAGAACCATAGTGCGGGGGTGTGCAACACCATGTTGAATCGCAAGCGTCGCGTCGTAAAACTTATCGTCCGCCGACCACATGAATGGGTTATTAACTACAGTTACCCCCATACGGGTGGCGTGCTTAAGAAATGTCCTGTAGAAGCCTACCTCATGCGATATACGATCGATAATGAGGGTATAGGGAATGGGCTGCGCCATACGTGTGGCGTCCAGCTTTATGAAATCAGCTTCAACGCCCGACTGCTTGCGTTTAACTGCGTCTAGGAACGCGGGAGGGAAAGACCATTCCCGCCCAACGAGCAGTCCAATACGTGGGTCTGTCACCAGAGTGTGCTCCGACACGGGGTTTGTGGGAATCGTCAGAATGCTTCATGGAACGCAGTTCCGCCAGCGTATAGCCGAAAGTTTTGCTTAGAAAGTTCAGTTGCGCGTTACAAAAATGTGACGACACCGCGTGTGGATAACGCTTGAACAGCGAGCCACAACAGCCGCCACATGTACAACGCCACTTTTCCACATGTCACATAATCGCATATCGTAGAAATATATACACTTACGACTTATCCACAGTCTTTACCACATCTATCCACAGTAATGTCAACAACTTACACAATTCATGACGTATTGCGCGTTCACGTTGTTCGTCATACAATGTCCGCCCGTTGGCGAGCGCCGCCAAGTACTGGCGTCACGTTCCTTACCCATTTGCCTGCCACGCCCATGATCGTTGTTCCCTGCCCAGCACCTCAAGGTTCCGTCGAGCCGGCGCCGATGACTTCGCTACCCGCTTCGACCTTCGCCGATTCCGCGAAACTCGACGCTTTCTGGGGTGAAGACGACTACTACCTTCGCGCTGAGGGCGAGCAAGGGGTGCAGTGGTACCGGTTCGATGGCCTGACGACGGAGTCCGCGTCGCAACACACAATGCCTACAGAACAATCGGCTAGGCTGGCAATTGGGGCACTCATGGCCGACGTGATCCCGCTAGGAACAGGACGCGTCGCCTTCCCGGTGGGCAGCACCGGGCGCACTGTGTTCAGAGTATGGCGCGGTAAGGGCGAAAGCCTCCGCCCCGCACGGACTAGAATCCTGGCAGTTCGAGCTGCGCGGTCACGCCGCCTGCCAGCGTAACCCCAGCCGCCTGTAGCCAAGCCAAAAGAACGTCCTGACCGTGATCTCCCGCCAAGGCCGATCGAGCAGCGCTGATGTGCAGCTTGAACTCTCCGGAAACGTCCGGAAGGGTTCGGCGCAAAACAGCGACTGTGAGCAACTCTGTAGCGTCAGCCAAGTGGCGAATAGCGAACTCGGTCATGCGAGCACGCAGAGCAGCGGCGCTAGCAAGCGGTCCGTCGCTGGGCGGTTCATGTTCGGCTCGGCGTTCTCTGAAGGTCGCCAACCGATTTCTGGTGGCAGCGAGAACTGGGAACTCAGCACCAACGGAGTCCCCGTCCTTCCCCGCACCACTCTTCACACGCTCGCCAAAGGGCAGAATGGCCGCAGGAGCCCCCAAAAGGCCCAGCCAAGCCAACCACAAGGTCCCGCGCGCGTAAGGCTCCCACGGCTCATTGTCGAGCAGTTGAGCGGTACGTCTTACTGTCTCGCTCGCACCTTTCCTTACCTCCCACCAGCGAACGTACGACTCGGTCTGTCTGGCTACCAGCGCGAGGGCACCCAAGCGCAAGGCCCAACGGATCGTGGAATCGCCATCGTCGACCGGAGGTTTGAGGGCGGCAGCGCAACGGAAGGCACGCGCTGCACCGATTTGCAGCACCGCTTGGGCCATGTCGCGCCTAGCAGAAGGCGTGGGGTCGAGAGCAGCCTCAAGCTGCCCCAAGGCGGCAAGTTCGTAGGCGGTGCCGAGCAGTGCCAAGCCGTCAGCGATGGGCTCACCAAGCCCGTCGCCAACACTCAGCGCCGCCGCTTCGGCGCGCTCCATAAGAAGCGCTCGCCGTTCGGCTGGCACCGCAGAAACTGCCCAGTGCTCGTCGAGCGTCGACTTGGCAAGTACGACGAGCTCGCGAGAGATGAAGTCGCGCTCTACAGCTGGCGTGAGGACGTGCATGCCGTCTCCACTTCGAGTACCAGACCCGCCTCTCCTGTCGGCCGCCCGAAGTGGCGACACGATGAAGGTGGGAAAGAAAAAGCTGCAACATGCTAGATCGCTGCGTGTTGCTATCGTGTCGCATTTAGGCAACAGTCCAGCGTCTGTCAAGTCTTTTAATAAAGACAGGCGCATTTCCGGAGAATCAAGGTGGGTTTTGAGTCGTCACGTATAGCACGCCGACGGCTGGCCGCTCTGGCCAGTTCGGACAGTCGCGTCCACGAAGCACTGGCCCCTGCCAGCTTCCCTGGACTCTTTGATGACGAATTTTCAGCAAGTGAAGCCCAGAGTCCCATCGAGACGCAGCAGTCGGGCGCGCTTATGTCGCAACTCGACCAGTTGGCCCGAGATATCGTGAACTCGCCCGGCGCCGGAGGTGCCTTAATCGCGGCGTTCGCTGAACAAACGCGCGCGCTAACGTTGGTTGTCGAGGCTGCTAAACGCGCGGGAGAGAATCCGCTCCCAACCACTGTGCTAAATATTGCGCAAAAGGCACTCGAATCGCATGGTACGTTCGCTGAACACATCCCTGTTCACATGCCGCAGCTGTAAATAGCGCCGCTACCCCTCCAACCGGACTGAGATGCTAAAAAAAATCGCTATCGGACTAGCTGTCGTTGTTCTTGTTGTCGTTGCACTCGCGCTTAGACAACCTGATACGATTCACGTGGAACGTTCAACCACAATAGCTGCGCCACCTGAAACCGTTTACCCACTTATTAGCGATTTTCGCAAATGGGCTGCATGGTCTCCATGGGAAGAGCTCGATCCAAGTATGACTCGCAGTTACAGTGGTTCTGAAAGTGGTCAGGGCGCTGTTTACGAATGGGACGGAAACAAGGATGTAGGCGCCGGAAGAATGCAGATTGCCGAAGCAAGAGCGCCAGAACGCGTAGTTATTGACTTGGACTTTTACCGTCCGGTGAAATCGAAGAACTTGACAACGTTTGACATAGGCGCAAACTCGAACGGGACTTCGGTTACTTGGCGAATGGACGCTCAAGCAAACTTTCTGTCTAAACTAGTTTCTGTATTTGTTAGCATGGACAACATTATCGGCACAGACTTTGAAAAAGGGCTAACAAAGCTAAAGAACGAAGCTGAAGCTGCTGCTGGAGCAAGTTCGTAAAACCAAAAGATGTCGCCGGTAACACCGGCGACATCTTTTGCACTACCTAACTAAAAACACGCTACATCGATTTATCGGTTACATGGTAACCGATAAATCCTTCACGGCAGCTGAAAGCTTCTGCATGCGCGGCGTATCGCACGAGCTTGCCGCGTCCGCATCAATTTGAGACGCTAACTGCTGGAGTGTTCTACCACGATCGGCACCCGATGCACGCTCTGCAGCAGATAACGCTGTTCGCACTGAAGCGATTCGCGAGGAGCTCATGCACTTGTTGCGCTCAAGCTGATCGACAAACGAACGAGCCAGCGCAAAACTCGGCGGCCACACCATTTTCGGCTGACCCTGAGGATTGAGATACTCGTAGCGAACGGTGTTCGCTGCATCAATCTCGTTCTGCGAAATGAATTGGCTTGGTACCAGCTCGACGATGTCTAAGCCACGAGCAATCTCAGAGCTAACGATTGCGCCGTTGTACCAGTAAACTGACCACGAACCGCCCATAACCAAGCGCGTTGAATCAATCGGGCCACGATCGAAGTACGCTATCTCAACTGGTTTACGACCGTCGGTCCAATCGAAAATCGAGATACCACCCTGATACCACGACTGCACCATTACGTCGCGCCCCGGTATTGGAATAAGCGAGCCGTTGTGAGCAACGCAGTTTTCCTCAGCCGTTTGGGGAGCAGGAAGCTTGTAGTAGCTCTGAAACTCCAAAGAGTTATTGTTGACGGCAAAAATAGCGTTTGCGCCCCACTCCGCTTTGTCCCCTGCACGACACTTAGCAGATGATCCACCGCCCCATTCGTCGGTAAACAAGACCTTAGTGCCGTCGTTGTTAAATGTTGCAGAATGCCAGTACGCGAAGTTCGAATCTGCTACAGCAGCAACACGCTTAGGATTGGCAGGGTCTTTGATATCCAAAAGCAAGCCGTAACCTTCACATGCGCCACCCGCTAAACCGATAGCTGGATAAACTGTTATGTCGTGACATTGGTTAGGACCGGCATTGGCCGCAGCACCGCCGCCACTTTGGGCCGAAATCATACGCGCAACAAAGTCGTCTATCGTGGCACGTAGTTTAGCGCTGTCCGCCGCCGTCGGTGCGCCCGTACCGTTCCGCTCTTTTACTAAACTGTCTAGCAAGCGCGTTGCGAACTGTGGAGGAATTGGAAGCGCGTTGCCTTCGTACATTGCAACAAACTGCCCGCGACTACGAGCCGCCTCAATCAACTTTTTCCCCTCTTCTACGTCCGCAGGAGAAACACCGTGAACAGGCGGCGCAGTGAGGTTCTCAAAGATGCGCGGCTGAGATACAATCGCAGACTTTGTTGGATCGGAAAGAGGTACTTTTATAACCTCAATCCTGAAAAGCGACGAGTTAGGATTGCGATCGGGTGACTCATTCACGCATCCCGGCAATTCGTCTGCCGATCTAACCGGCGCCGAACCCGACACGTAAATGTAAATGTTCTCACGATCTTTCGGATCTTCTAAAACCGTGTGAGTATGCGAACCGCGGCAGGTTTGCACATTGGCGATGTACTTCGGGTTACGAATATCCGTTATGTCAAAAATACGAATGCCGCGAAGTCGATCCTTACTGCTCTGTCCCTGTACGCCTCCACCTTTACAGTCGAGTCGTCCTTCCATGCCTTCGCCAGAAACGAACAACAAGTTGCGATACACTGACACGTCACTTTGCGACGCTGGGCAGTAGTACGCCGTTACAAGGTCAGGGCGCGAAGGATTCGAAATATCCCAAACTTGGAAACCGCTAAAGTTTCCTTGTATCGCGTACTTACCCGTGAATGCGATATCGGAGTTAACGTCGTCTGCGAACTGAGCAGGCGATGGTGTTTCTGAAAGAACTTTGAGGTTCCACACTGCCTTGGCAGCGTCAGCTTTACCGGCCGCTAACCCAACGCGTGAGTCTCGTGAAGGCGCCGCATCCGCACGCGGTGTCGTCGCAGCGCGCGTACATGCGGTAGAGAAAGCAGCCAATGCTGCAACTGACATCAGATACTTCGCCTGCTTGATGGACATGAAGTAACCCTAGTTGTTTAAAGGAGAAAGTAGGCTTAAACCTATTTGTTTATGCGCAGCAAGAGGAGCATCTTTTGCATACGCGATATCTCAGTCTTTTGGTCGACATTAATGTCTGACGCCAACCTAAAAACTGTGCGATCCTGCGCCGAGTTCCCCTCTTCGAGTAGCTCGCGCACCATGTCTACCGCACCACGGTGATGCTGAATCATATAGTCCAGAAATAGTTCATCAAACTCCGCACCACGAGCAGCGTCTAGCTTCGCCATCTGCTCATCTGAGAGCATTCCAGGCATCATCATTTCATGCGTGTGCCCGTTTACGGTCATTTTCATTGGAGCAGGAACTGCCTCCGGCACCTGCTGATTACGTACTCGAAGCCACTCCTGCATGAGTTGAATCTCGTCTTCCTGCGCATTGAGTATGCGCGCCGCAAGACGCCTAACTTCGGGGTTAGCGCCGTGAGTTTCGGCCATCTTCGACATAACAACCGCTTGAGCATGATGCCCGATCATTCCTGCCATGAAGTGAATGTCGGCGGCGGTATAGGGGAGATGGGCGCTGTCGGTTCTAGCACGCTCAATCGCTCTACGTAGCCCTTCTTCTGCTGCCAAAGAGCTGGCGGCGGAAGGGCTGGCGGTAGTGGATGAAGGGGCCGCAGGTGCAGCACCGCGCGCCGCGCAACCCGCGCATGCCCACGCAATCGCCGCAACTGCTAAGCGGAGTTGTACTGGTGTATTCAAGTGTCGCTAGAGCGCAGAGGTGAAGGTGCTGATGGATGGGTGGTCCCCACCCCGGGGCTATGATTGGCTTACCTAGTGGCTTTGCGAATCGGAGCCATATGGTGATACTACCATGCCTCCCTACAGTTCTGTAGTCAGCCGGCTCCAGTACTCCCAATTCCTACTCCGAAGAGACGCTCCGCGTTTCACGTAAACAGACAATTTGCATGCATAGCTCCGCCGACGTGGTCATTTGTGGCGCCGGAATATCTGGTATTTGCGTCGCCCATGCGCTGGCAACTCGCACTGGCGTGAAACGAGTCGTCCTTGTCGACGAGCGTCCACCCATGTCACTTACCAGCGACAAGTCGACGGAGGCCTACCGCAACTGGTGGCCCGGCCCCGACAGTGCAATGGTAAGCTTTATGAACAGAAATATCGATTTGCTCGAAGATTTCGCCCGAACAGCGAGCAACCGTATTCTTCTCAATCGTCGTGGCTATGTGTACGCTACGGCAAATCAAAGTACCGCCGACGCAATGATTGAAGAAGCCAAATTGGCTGCCACTCAAGGCGCCGGAGATGTTCGCTTTTATCGTTCCGCTGCTGACACAAATGGGTATACTCACAGCTCTCACTTCGGCTTTGAGGATCACCCAGATGGCGCCGACGTTTTCTTAGGAGCCGATGCAATAAGAAAGGTGTTCCCCACCTATGCAGACGACATTGTTGCTGTTGTTCACGCGCGCCGCTGCGGTTGGCTAAGTGGACAACAGTTAGGCATGCAGCTTCTTGATGAAGCGCGCGCAGCCGGTGTAGAGTTTGTAAGCGGAAAGGTGCGTGAGGTCGGTAAGAAAGGCGGAAGGGTCAGTTCCGTAACGGTAGGCTGTGACAACGGTACAAGCGTTGAGTTCGCGTGCGGATCTTTTGTTAATGCGGCCGGACCGCTTGCGAAGAATGTTGGAGTGTTAACAGACGTATCACTTCCTTTGTTCTCCGAAATGCACCTAAAGTTTTCTTTCGAAGACGAGTTAGCAGCTATTGATAGGAACACTGGTCTAGTAATTCTTAACGACACTCAGCTGCTTGATTGGACGGACGAAGAACGCGAAGAGCTTGCATCGAGTGAAGACACAGCATGGTTAACTCGTGTGATGCCGGCGGGTGTGCACTTTAGACCCGAGGGCTATCGCAACAGTAAGACAGCTCTAATGCTGTGGGACTATCACAGCAATGAACGCTATGACGAACCTCAATTCCCACTCCCTGAAGATCCGTTCTACCCCGAAGTCGTAATGCGTGGAGTTAGTAAGCTTATTCCGGCACTAGCGCAGTACGTTAATCGTATGCCACACGGGATCGTTGACGGCGGATACTACACAAAGACTGTTGAGAATCGTCCGCTCATTGGTGCGCTACCATTAGAAGGTGCGTGGATTAGTGCGGCATACTCTGGATTTGGGCTTATGGCTGCTCCCGCTGGAGGCGAGCTATTAGCGAACCTTATTTGCGGCAATAGCACACCTTCGTACGCTACTGCCTTTTCACCAAGTAGGTACGACGACGCCGAATACCAGCAGCGTTTAGCCAATTGGGGCTCTACAGGCCAGTTGTAAACACGAAGGGGGCGCACAGAACCAGTGCGCCCCCTTGTTGTAACGCTACACAGAGTTGCTAGCTAACGATTTCTTCGATAGAAAGCAGCAAAGGTAAAACCGTTAGTAGCTACCTGCCCCACCACCACGACCACCGCGCCCCGGAGGTGGAAGTTGCGGCAGTTGATCGACGAACGCCGCCATACGTTTACGCATAGCTTCATCTGGCAAGCGCCCGATACCACCACCGATGTTATCGATCATGTTTGTGGGCTTACTTGTAGCAGGCGTAACGGCAGTAACGGCAGGGTGCGAAATAACGTACTTCAGGAAAAACTGCGCCCAAGTTTTTGCATCGAACTCGCTTGCCCATGCAGGAACATCAACTCCTGCTGCACGCCTAAACAGCGATGTCCGACCAAAGGGTACGTACACCAAGACGCCGATCTTACGTTCGGCTGCAAGTGGGAGTATCACCTCTTCGCAGTTCCTATTGTCTACTGCGTAGTCGATACCAATGAAGTCCAGCTGCTCGTTGCGCATAATGGTTGCAAGCTGGTCGTACTGACGATCGCTAGTTGATGTAGTACCAACGTAGCGAACCTTCCCTTCACTTTTAAGCTTGTGAACAGCTGCAAGCTGAGTAGGGATATCAGCTATGTTGTGTACCTGAATAAGGTCAATTTTGGGTTGCTTATACCGCGCAAAAGATTGTTCGAGCTGAGCAGTTACAGCGGCTGGGTCTGCAGGTTGACCGCCCCTCGCAGCATTCACTTTAGTTGCCCAAAATAGCTTGTTCGTGATCCCCAACTCGTTGGCAATCTGACCGGCGACTTCCTCTGATGCCCCGTAGCTCGGCGCCGTATCAAAGACGCTGGCGCCTCTGTCTGTCATTGTCTTAAGCACTTCGCGAAGCGCGTCAACGTCGTTGCGAGCCGCTGCCGAAAATGTCGCAGAACTCCCCAGCCCTATTACCGGAATCTTCTCGCCTGAAGACGGTATTGCGCGCTGAATCAACGTGCCTTGCGGCAATATTCCATCGCTGAGTCCGGCTTCCAAAGCCTGCAGCAACTCTGGGGCAAACGCCAGCGAGGCACCTGCGCCGAGTGTCCTTCCAATCCACTCACGACGTGACAACATGGACAGCTCCTTTTTCGGGTTATTCAGCTTTACGCGCGGCTATCCCCTCGCGCTGAAACTGAGCCCGAAATATTACACCAAAGAAGTTGACCCTTTCCATTAGAATAGTGCGCGTAACGGTTGAGTCGGTTTCCGCCGACGTAAACCAGCACCGGAGAAGGAGATGGGCTTGTTTTGGGACCTCGTGCAGCAAACACAAATCTCTGAGAACGAAACTCGCTCGGGTGAAATCGAGCAACGCGTTATGGCTCTAGAAGAAGAGCTTCGCAAAACTCAGGAGGTTCTGCATCAGGTTGTTACACGACTTGAAAAGACGGTGGGCCAAGACCTCGACAGTGATGGTGTCGTAGGCTAGCCCACCTTCCACCCGACTCGCGTCGTACTTACGGCTTCGTAGCTATCAGTTCCAGCTCGCGGCGAACGCGAGGATCGGACGACCGTCCTAGAACAGCTATCGCACGCCTGCGAGCGCTAACGTTGTCATCGCTCTTCGCGATAGACAACAACTTGTCGGTTGCAATCCGTTCGTCGCTTTGCACAAGCGTCGTAATGATTGCCTCCTTTAACTGATAGTCGACTGTTTGGTCGTACATGCCAATTACGTCCGAAAGCGATGCGCCACCACGTAACGCGCTGCGTAGAGCGTTGCTGCGCGTTGACACACTACGCGCCGGATCGCGTGCTACGTTAAGCAAAAACTTGGCGTTCTCCGCTCCACCAGCCTCAGCGATCGCGCTAATCGCAGCATTCTGCGAGCGCGAACCTTTCATACTGGGGTACGCGTCCCTAATCACCTGTAAATCGGACGCCGTCGCATACTGTCGCCCCAAACTGTTCACTGCTACTGAAAGAACTTCATCGCTGTCGTCACCAGCTTCTACCAGTCGACGCAGATAGTCACGTGCGCGTGGATCACCAGACTGTGCCAGCGCGCTTACTGCACTTCTCCGCAACCACGTCTCACCTCTGCTATCAGCTATCTGAACTACAGTCGCTAGTCCTGCACCACCATCAAGACGCACCAACGATGATAGTGCTTGCGAACGTACCTGTTGAGCGTCGCTCTGATCGTTAACTATTGCTACTAATGGTTGAATGAGTTGCGCGGCTGTGCCGCTGCGCGCCAACCAATTTATAGCAGTCCTACGTGTTTCACGTGCTCTTGTCTTATCACGTGAGATCCCTAGTAGCGAACTAAAGTTGTCAACACTGTCCGCTAGCATCGCAGGCATAATTGCATCGCGAGCCACGCTTCCATCTGCGCGCGATGCCAAGTCTAGCAGGAACTGCGATGCTTCACGCACCGAAACGGATCCTAGGTCACGCACGCCCTCTACTTCCGATGTCGCCAATGGACCCACGTAGCTGCGAACACCAACGGCGACTTTCGCAGACATATCTAGCACCACCCTCACTGGTCCTTTAACACAGCTGTCATCTGTGACTGTAGAAGAAACCATGCCGTAATAGTTGGTACTGCCGCCTGCACTCACGTAGCGAATGAATGTCTTCCCGTCACCGCACGAACCACTGCGCGCGGCATAGTTAAACGAGACTTTTCCATCTGGCGCCGATGCTACTCGTTGCGAAAGCCCCTGCGCATCTCCACTTGTCGCGAACGCGAGTAATGCGATCGAACCAATCGCCGCTTGGGCGAAACGTAGACTCCCTCTTCTTGACATTGTTCCTATCTCCTGTCGACGATGTCCTGAAGGACCTTGCGAGCACGTGCGTCGTCTTTGCGACGTAAAGCGTTAATCGCAACAGAGCGGAGCGACGGGTCGGTAGACTTCTCGATGATCTCGATAAGCCTATCTGTAGCCTCTTGCTCCTGTCGTTCACGATAAACGCTTATAACGCTACTGCGAACATTCCTCGATTCGGCACTTTCGTAAACTTTGTGCCAGTCGGAAATGGGAATCGTTTTTGAACGTGCTAGCCGACCAATCGCAAACGACCGTGTTTCGCTGGGCTCCGATACCGAACGGGCAATCCCCAACAGGAACTGCTCGTTGTCATCACCACCTAAGCGAGCAATTGCTGAAATGGCCGAGTTACGAAGACGCTCCCCCGTTAAGCGCGGATAAACAGAGCGAAGGTAGGCTGCGTCATCAGGCGAGGACGACCTAGCCGAAATTGCCATGATAGCGTCCGATCGCAAGCGTTCGCTAGCGCTAGAGTTCTCTACAATTGAACGTATCGATGTTCTTGCCTGAGCATTACTGCTATGGGCGAGTCCCATAAGTGCAGAGCTCTGTATCCTCTCATCTCCATCATCTCGTAAAATATCTTGGAGCGCTTTTACTGCTTGATCGGACGATGACCTGTAGAGATAACTAATAGCGCTGCTTCTAAAAGAAATTTCTTCCTGCTTGTTGCGAGCAATAGATATCGCGACCGAAGTAGCAGCAGAGTCATTGCGTCTCAGCATAATAGAAAGTGCATGTCTGCGAAGAGCGCTGCACTCGTCACGTCTTTGTAAAACTCTTTCTAACGTAGGCCAAGCAGACGCAGGGTCAGCCGAAGCTAGGGCGCTTAGCGCCTCAATACGCAGTTGCGTATCTTCTCTATCGCATCTGCTGGAGTTTTGCGCAGTACGTTGGAGGTCGGCGGACGCCTGTGCATCACCGCGCGACGCAAGTGCTCCTCGAACTCGAGTGGTAAGACTTGCTACCTCTCCCTGCATTGCACTGTTACTGCTTTTTGCCCTTTCAGTAAGAATGCGGTACGCATCTCGTAGCGACTCAAGCGAACCTATCCTGTAGTTGGCAAACGCTTCGTAGTATGCCGCGTGTGCAAGTCTATTCGACTGCGGAAAGCGGGTCTTTATTGAGCCAAAGACATCGGCTGCACGACGCCAGTCGCCTCTATTCATTGCCTCGTGAGCCGTTCGGTACAGACTATCGGCAGGATCTTGGCTATCGAAGCTCCCCATGTCGAACACCGAACCTAATGAATGCGTAAGTCCTCCCATTGATACAGCGACATCGCTGAACTGTAACGCCATCTCTGTGCTACTATTCGCTAACCGTTGAGCAACCTCGCCATAGCCTGATGCGAGATTGTTCATCCGGTAGGAGAACTCGCGAAATGCGGAAGTAAGAGACTGTGTTGAGTCGAATGCCCACCCCTTTCCGAACACTGAGGCAATGGGAGGTGCTGGCTGCACTGGCCGCGTTGGTGGCACAGGGGGCACAGGAGGCACAGGAGGCATGTCTTTTGTTGCTTGCGCAGACGCGCTACCCACAGCAACTGAAGCCGCTATCAGGATGTGTACTATTCGCATGAACTGATCTCTCACTCTATCGAAGAGGGTGTAGTCGCTGCCGCGATTAGCCGCGGCATTACATCGCGTTCCAACATGGCCTCTTTGATGATGTCAACGTCGGAAGGGTTGTGTTTTGGTGACATCTGTACGATCTGAACGAGAACAAGTTCAAGATCCTCGAGCAGCGAACGAACCATTGGATCAGTATCTCCCCTTTCATCTAGGAATATCCTAGTCGTAAAGAGCAGTTCGCTTGCGCGAGCATGCATCGATGAATCACTACGCAAGGTGGGCACCTGAGCATCAAACGAAGCCAGAAGCGCCACGGTTTGTCCTATGTATTTAAGCGTCGCTGGATCGTTATTGATATCGCCTTCTTCAGCTGCATACTCGATCGGCGAATCGTTCGACGACACACTAGGAGCTAAACCAGTCGAAGTTCTTCCTATACCGATCCCCACAATTAGTGCAGCTGCAACACCTAACCATGGTGAACGATACCACTTTCGTCGGTGGCTGCTGATATCTATGACGCCACTATCAGACACCAGTTCAGCTTGGTCAAAAGCCTGAGCTTCGATGTTGGCCCAAAGTTCGTTCGCATTTAGTGCGGGCGGCTTGTTGTAATCGGATGCGCTTTCGCGCAGCAACTTGTCGAACTGATCTTCTGTCATCTTCCTTACTCCTTAACCAACGGCTCGAGGACCGCCCTAAGTTTTGCACGCGCTATCGATAGGCGCCCTTTGCACGTGCCAACAGCTACACCCAATGCCTCTGCGATCTCAACGTGGGTGTATCCCTCTATGTCGTGCATGATGAACGTAGTTCTGTATATCTCCGGCAATTCGTCTATAGACGTAAACAATTTTTCCTTTAGTACAGGATCGCTTTCTGAGTGCTGGTGTGCCGCCACCTGCTCTGCGTGCTCAATGTCGGTTTCCCGTTCACGCCTACGACGTTGCCTACGTGCATTGAGCTCAACCGTTACCAGAATGCGATGAATCCAACTAGAGAACGCGGCCTCACCGCGGAAATTCTTGAGCTGCCCAAAGGCCTTAATGAAGGCCTCCTGCACCAGTTCCTGAGCAACTTCGCGATCTCCGCAAAGTCTAAAAGCGAGCGAGAACAGCCGACCAACGTGCGCGTCATATAACTCGCGCGCAGCCTCGCGGTTGCCCTTTAGCACTAGGGCAATGAGCTCTTGCTCTTGTTGCCGCTGAGTCTGAAGGGGGTGAAAAGACAGGATCGGAGTCGTTTCGGGAGCAGTCACGTGTGTAAAGGGTAGACACCAAGATCGCCAAAAGCGTTCGACGACGTGAAAATGGCTCCGATTTACCGATCACCGGGATAGCGGGGCGCACGCGCGGGTGATAACGTCGAACTGTTCTAGTCTTAACCGTAACGCGACTCAATTTCCGGAGCCCATTCATGCTTCGTTCCGCCTTTATCGTCGCTGCTGCTACGGCAGTTTCAGCGCTGGCGCCCTCCGCCATAAAAGCCCAGGGGGACGACGAACGTGCGTCACAAAGTTGGCACGCTGCCCGTGCACACGCCGCTGCTGGACGACCTGACTCGGCGCTCATAATGTACGAGATCGCCAGAACCAGGTCTGAGGCTATTGGCGACAAATTGCTTATGTCGGCAGCCCTACGCGGAATGGCTCAGGTCCACGACGTGTACATTGGCTGCGGAGACTCAGCGCTCGTCCTTATGAGGCGTGCGGCCGAATTAGCCCAGCCCGGCGATAGACAATCGGTCGACGATCTCGTTCGCATGCTCGCAGCACACGGAAAAAGTGCTGAAGCTCAAGAGGTACTAAATCAAGGCTACGCATCTGTAGAAGGGTTGGGCAGAGCGATTACTCGCGAAAGTATGAACTGGTTTCAAGCGAATGCAGCGATTCAGGCAGCAGCGGGGCGCGAAGCTGCCGCACTCGCCTCTCTTACCTCTGCGCTTAATATTGCCACGCGGCTAAGCTCAGGTGATATGGCCGATTCAGCAGCCAGCGGCGAGATAACCGCCGTTAACTATTGGGTGGTTTACGATATGGCTCAGCTAAGACTTAACGCTAAAGCTAGAAGCGTTAACAATGCAGCGACTGGTAAACGTCTTATGGACGCACTTGTTAACGCAGGCATTGGTTTGGGGGAGAAAGATGAAACGCTTGTTCCCGTAGCGCGACTTCATGAAACGCTAACAGTCATGGCTCACGAATGTGCAAAGAACGGTGGTAAGTGCACGCCGCCAACAAAGGCGAAGTGCGACACTAACGCAAAACAATCCGTCAAGGAAAACACACCATGAAACGCTCAGCATTTGCAGTTGTTACTGCCATAGCGTTTGCGAAACCTGCTATTGCTCAGGTTGCACCACCGCCGCAATCGCACGTTGCAATAGTCAACGTAAACGTTATCCCGATGGATCGGGAACAGGTACTTACAAATCATACGGTAATTTTTAACAACGGGAAAATTGTTCGCGTTGGTCCTTCGGCATCAGTTCAAGTACCCACCGGAATTACAACAGTAAATGGAAGTGGCAAGTACCTTATTCCCGGTCTAAGTGAGTTTCACGCTCACGTCCCAAATGCGTCGTCACCGCAATCAACTAAAGACCGCACACTAACACTTTACGTAGTGAACGGTGTAACGACAGCGCGTAGCATGTTGGGCGACATTTCGCACATAGCAATGCGTGACCGGATAGTTCGTGGAGAACAACTTGGACCGCGTATTCTTGCTTCAGGACCATCGTTTAGCGGATCGACAATAAGACAAGCGAAGGACGCAGCAGATTCTGTACGATCGCAAAAGGCTGCTGGATACGACCTTCTCAAGATTCACCCAGGTCTCTCGCGTGAGGCTTACGATTCGCTAGCCACTACCGCAAAGCAACTCGGCATTCCGTACGCAGGACACGTCCCGTTAGAAGTTGGGTGGACGCATGCAGCTGCAACCGGTTACTCAACCATCGATCACATTGACGGCATTATAGAAGCAATGGCGCAAACCAACGGTGCGCTAACAGCGCAGCAAGCCGGCTTCTTTGGACTTAACGTAGCTGACGCGATAGATGAGTCCAAATTGCCGCAGCTCGTTGAGCAAGCAAAGAATGGAAAGGTGTGGATGGTTCCTACGGTTGCGCTAATCGACAACTGGGTTAACGACATTCCTAGTGCCGAACTAGCAGCACTTCCAGAAATGAAGTACTGGATTCCATCGCAAGTACGCAACTGGGCACTCAACAAGAACAACACGGTATCGTCGCCAGCTAACCCTGCGGCTAAGCGAACGGCTTTGGTTGCCGCAAGAAAGCGCGCACTTATGGCGCTACACAAAGGTGGTGTAGGAATGCTACTTGGGAGTGATGCGCCCCAAGTGTGGAACGTTCCGGGCTTCTCGGTTCATCGCGAACTGCAAGCAAAAGTTGATGCCGGCTTTTCACCTTTCGAGGCACTCCAAACTGGAACTATTAACGTCGCTAAGTTCCTCGGCGAAGAAGCAACTGCCGGAACAATTGCAGAAGGAAAACGCGCCGACATAATCTTGCTCAAAGCCAACCCACTCGTTGATATAGCTAACTCCATGTTAATCGACGGTGTTGCGGTGAATGGGCGCTGGATATCGTCGGCCGAGATTGCCCGAATGCTTTCAGAGCTAGATACCACTCAATAAACAACTGGTAAGCTGGTACCAGCGCAGTCTGGTACCAGCTTACTCGAGTTAGCTATCCCTGTACTAATGGATAATTAGCTATGACGTCTTCAATGCCGGGCCATGCCTCACCGTTATAACGCGCTATCGTATGTATATAATGCACCGCATCGTCGCCACGAGTAGCAACAAGCGCTTCGGCTGCATGCCGCACAGCGCCCGCATCTGCGTACGGCGCAGGCAGTTCGTCAGGTATTACCCCGTCGTTATGAGACACACCCGCAAGATTTAGAAACTCGACTTGCAGCTGAGGATCGACCTCTAGGTAAAGCAGCTGAAGAAGTTCAAGCTCGTCGTTCACGTTCTCAGCACCCCTACGAACGATTTCTTGAGCCAACCTTTCAGCTGTCCACGTTAGCAACGTGGCAACACGATAACCGCCACCACGCTCTACAAGTCGCTGGGCATAGATGGCACGACTAGGCTTGCGTGTCTTCATAGCGTGCATCAAAAGCGATACACGCTTCGAGGCCGGCAACAGACGATAAGGAGTAGGATTTTTCACGAACGAAAGATATATGACTCCCTTACCTATGTAAGTATCTGCGTTCCCCAGTCTTCATTAACTACCCACCGCCCCTGCTATATCACGCCGCGTCCCAAATCTGTTATGAATCCTTTGCAATTTCTCCATTGTACTGCCGTTCGCTGCATCGATTCCCCCTGACTAGAACCAGAGATCAACACATATCGTGCTTATGTCACTTCCACCCCTCCTACCTTACCGGCTGTATATCTCACCCTTTCCATTTCTATTGCTGCTTTGTACTGCATCTGCTTTACTGCTGCCGTCACCAACTTGGGCGCAAACGAAGCAAAGGAGTTTAGGTTCTGCCGACTCCACCCTCAGTTCAACATTAGCGGATTCGGCCAGCGCTGCTCGGCAGTACCTTGGCATGGCGCGCCAAGCGTTGCGCGCAAACGACTTAGATGGTGCGCAAGTTCTGCTAGACAAGGCCGTAGCGGCTTGGCCAGTTCAACCAGCATACGCAGTATCAGCACTGTCGGTCGCACTTCTACGTCAGGATATTCCTACTATTGAGAAGTACTTAAGTTCGCTCGCATTGCATGAAGCAGGGGCTGAGCTACTGTCCGACACAGTTCTTAGCCAAACAGCAAGCGGCAGTGATGCATTACGCCACAGCTACCAGCGCTGGCAGCACTCGCTTAAACCAGTACTGAGAAGTTCGCTCTTTGCTCAACTATCTGACAGCACTCTGTTTCCAGAAAGCATAGACCACGACGTTTCAACTGGCGCAACCTATGTAAGCAGTATCAGACATCGGACAATACTGGAGCTAGACAACAAAGGGAACGAAAGATACGTCGTCTCGCCATCCGCTCCCCTTGCTGCATCTGTGATGGGAGTAAAAGTTGATACTGACAGGCGTCATCTTTGGGCAACGATTGCGACATTGCCCTTCAGCCAGTCTTGGGGTGAAAACTCAAGCTCACCAGCGGCTGCCCTTATTCGGTTACGTATTGCAGACGGAGTAGTAGTTGGTACATGGAAAATAGACTCAGCACATTTGCATACGCCGGGAGACATTGCCTTAAGCAAGAACGGAGATGTAATAGTCTCAGACTCAAAAGCGCCGGTATTGCATATACTCAAGCGCGGTGCGACGCATTTACAAAGCTTATCAAACGTCCACTTCAGATCTCTACAAGGCATCGCAATCAATAACGACTCAGCTGTGGCGTACATTGCAGACTACTCACACGGCATACTTATGATTGATTTGGCCAATTACAACGTCACCCCCTTAGCGCATGCTAAAGGTGTAACTACAACTGGGATCGACGGCCTCGCACTTTATGGCAATGATCTAGTAGCTGTACAAAACGGCGCTCGTCACGCAAAGGTTGTAAAGTTCTCGTTAAGCGCCAAGGGAGACTCCATAACAAGTGCTACGACAATTGACAGACGTTTTACTGATGCAGACGAACCAACTGCCGGAGTAATTATTGGCGACTCATTTGTGTATATCGGCAACAGCCAATGGGAGAAGTACGATCAGTCAGGGAGCCGACGCAAAGATACCAAACTTACTAAGCCTAACTTGTTTCGCATTCAGCTTAAGGCGTCAACAGACCCTCAACAACACGAAAAGGAACTGTAAGAGTCGCAACAGTCCCACCTCCCTGCCGCGGCCCCAGTTCCACCGAGGCGCTGCCATTAGCATAGAGAGTCTGAAGCCTAGCGCGAAGGTTAGTTAGTCCGATTCCGTGTCCTTGCGAACCAGCCGCAATAGCGCCAGTAGCAGTGCCCTTTGTGTGTAGAGAGCGTCGAGTATCCAACTCACCCGGCCCGTTGTCAGCGACACTGAGTACAAGCGCATCACCCACCTTCTTCGCGCTAATCGCAATGATTCCTATACCGGAAAGCCGCGAAACTCCGTGCACTATGGCGTTCTCTACAAACGGTTGTAATGCGAAAGTCGGAACAGACGCATCTAACACATTGGCATCGATATCCCATTCTACTGACAGCCTATCAGCGAACCTAACTAGCTCAATTTCCAAGTAGTTTCGCACAACATCCAGTTCTCGAGACAACGTAATCTCCTGCTCTTCGGCTATGCCGAGCGTGGCTCGTAAAAGATCGGCCAACCTAACAACCATCTTTCGAGCGCCATCAGGATCGCGTCCTATCAGTGTGACAACCGAGTTAAGTGAGTTAAAGAGAAAATGAGGATTGAGCTGCGACCTCAGAGCAGATAGTTGAGCGATGCTAAGGTCGCGCTCAAGTTTCGCTGCAACGACGCGTTGCTCCTGCCAAGCGTCGTACCATCGCGCAGCAGCGTGAACGCCGAGTATTGCGCCATACACCACAACATAGAGATCGCCGTAGCTACGCCACCCAATTGCAAGCATGCTTCCTAGCTCTCGCGACGGAGAAAGGTCGTATAGCTGCCAAATGAACGCAGCGTAAACGACCTGAAGCGATATCACAACAACTGCCAGAGCTATCTGAATAAAGGCGGCTTTCGCGATCCTATTACGTTCGAACGGAAACCTTCGGGCGAAGGCAATGATAATGTGCGACCATATTGCCCAACCAAACCACACCAGAAGTTGCGACGTTGCTATTGATACTAGTGAAATATCCGGATTACGCGCAGACGGTACAATCCTGAAACCAATAACCGCAACGAAGGCTGGAATGACCCAAAATGCGATCAGTCCAAGGTTGAACCAGGAACCTCTGAGCCTCACGTTGCTCCTGCTAAACGTTGTCCAAAATGTTCGCGATAGCTTCGACTCACACGGAGCTTAGTACCGTCCTTAAGTATCAGCACTTGATCGCCTCCAAACCACGGCTGCAACTCCTTTATCGCATCGAGTGCAACGATTGTACGTCTGTGTATTCGAACAAAACGTTCGGGATCAAGGCGTGATTCCAACGAAACAAGAGTCTCACGAAGCTCGTGTCGTTCCTTTCCAGAGTGAAGTACAACATAATTTCCCGACGACTCAACCCATTGCACCGTTGAGAGTGGAAGCAGGTAGGTACGTTGGTCTTTACGTATTACTAACCTATCGGTGAACTTTTGCTGACCACTTTGGGCACTAGTGGAAGTGGAAGTGGAAGCAGCACCTTGCCCAATTTGCGTAAGCAACGATGCCAGCCTTTGCGATTCCGCACGAATACTCTGTATGGTGCGTCGTTCAATAAGCTTGCTCCATGCTGACGCAAATCGCTCATCGTCAAACGGCTTCAACAAATAGTCTACGGCAGACACATCGAACGCGCGAATGGCGTGCTGATCATACGCGGTAACGAATACCGTTGGCGGCATATTTGAAGGCCCTATTGCTGCGACTACATCGAAGCCGTCCTGCTCTGGCATTTGGATATCGAGAAAAACGGCGTCCAAAGAAGAGCTGTTAATCGCAGCAATGGCAGTGGCACCATTACTCGCCTCAACTACCTCTATCGCTGGATCAATTGCGTTTAGTAATAACGCAATACGTTCCCTCGCTAGCGGTTCATCGTCGGCTATTAAAACACGTTGTGTCATGGCAGCAATATCGCCATAGTGGGTTGAACCGCGAGGTAAAAGTGGTCAACCGAAAGAGGTGAGCCGCCGGAACCGTCTGTGCTGTGACGAACCGGCGGCATTACCGCGAGCCGAACTACAACGGATAAGCTTACTACTTACGCACCATCACGAAGTCGTACTCAAGGCCGATTGAGTCGGCAACGCTGAGCACGATCGGAACCCTAGGCTGACGTAACGAAAACTCTGCGAATGTGAAACGCGTTGAAGCGTTCCCTGTTAAAGTGTTGCCGTTGAGAGTCGCGTTAACATTCCAAACCGTAGATTTTGTAACACCTTTTATCGTCAAATCTCCAACCAACTGAAACGCAGCGGTTCCGCTAGTAGGAATTGGCGAAGGAAGCCCGCGCACTTCAGTTATACGAAGCGTTGTAGACGGAAAAGAATCCGTGACAAGAATATTGCGACGTACATAACCATCACGTCGGTCTGAGTCACTCTTTAATGGTGTTAGCTCTGCTGTAAAGTGCGACTCTGCTGCGACAACCTTCCCCTTGTCGTCTACGGCAATCACACCTGTAACACGTGGAGTCTCTCCGACTGCGTCGTTATCAAGATCACGCCCAGCCAACCTTTCGCGCACACGATAGCGCGCCTTGTTGTTCTCGCCCTCCACGACGAAACGCCACGCTACCTTCTGTTGGAGAAGGTTAGAGTTAGTAGCAACGAACGAGGTTGAAGCTACAGGTGTTGACGCCGCAGGCAGCGACTCAGCGTTGCTTGACGCAACTGAACCGGCGATTAAGGCGCCACCCGCAACGGCTGCGACGGCAAAAAGCTGAATCTTCACGCGTATCTCCGTGTTAACGATGATTTTGATGTCCAGAAAACTAACGACTGGCGACACCAGTGCAGCAATCTAGAACAATACGGATAGTGCCATCCGCTAGTGCTCCCACCCAAATGCGTTTAGTCCCAGTGATCTTGCACTAATCCCCAAGTTGAATCCAGTTAGGGCAAAGCTACGTCTCACATGTTAAGTCGGTGACAATCGTAGCCAACCCTGGCGGCGGACACCGACGATACTTGGGAGATAAAACATGACGTTTACACGCCTCGCTTCCCGCATCGCAGTCGCAATTGGCGCCGCAGTTCTTCTCGCGCCTTCACATACATCAGCACAAACAACTACGGCACGTGCCAGCTCCGAACGTATCATGCCGGCTGCAGCAGCCGGTTGTTCTGGAGCCTCTTGGTCACGTTTTAGAACCGCAGACGGCACCGCTTACCCAGTGGTCACGAACGTCGATGGCGGCTCACCAGCCAATAGCAGCGGCCTCCGTGAAGGTGACGTAATACTTGCCGTTAACGGTAAGGACGCTCGTTCCTTGGACAACTGGTTTATCGCCGCTCCAGGCGAAGACGTGGCCGTTCGGATACTTCGCGACGGTAAGGAGCGCGAACTGCATATAACTGCTGGTCGAGTCCTCGACTTAGCACCTGAGAAGCTCGTTATGCGCTGCGTGCAGGGCTAACGCAGCAAACATGAGCGCGCGTTTAGGTTAGCACCGCGCTAGCGCAGGGAGTGGTTAAAGCAGCGTCAACAGCTTGTTGGCGCTGCTCTTTGCATTGATCTGGTTACTCCTACGACCTTGGAACAAGATAGGGGTAGGGGGTATATTACAAAATGCCACAGTAAAGGGTTACTCGGCAAATACTTACTTCAAAGGGAGACGAAGGTGACGCACCCCAGCATGCAGTCGCACCCCGACAATAACGGTGCATCGGATATCAGCATTTCCATAAGCGGGATGTCCTGCCAGCACTGCGTTAGTGCGGTGCAACGTGCGTTAACCGCTGTGCAGGGCGTTGAGGTACGTGATGTAAAAGTCGGTTCAGCTACCGTTGCTGTTAACACCAACGTGGTATCAGTTGACGTCGTGCTCGACGCTATTCGCGACGAAGGTTATGACGCTCAGATAGCCAGTTGAGTCGAGTTATGAGTGAAACGGTAGTTATCCCCGTCGGCGGCATGACCTGCGCGGCATGCCAAGCACGAGTTCAACGGTCGCTTTCCAAAGTCGCCGGCGTTAACGATGCTGCTGTCAATCTCATGTTAGCTAATGCTACGGTCGTTTATGACCCAGCTATGACATCGCCTCAAGACATTGTTAATCAGATACGTTCAACCGGTTACGAGGCGGAGTTGCCAGTAGCCGATAGAAGCGTTCTTGACGAGCAGTCTGCGCGCGATTCGCAACTCACTGACGAATTCAATGAACTTAAGATTAAAGCCATAGTGAGTGGTGTGGCGGGAGCCATCGCGATGGTCGTGTCTATGCCGCTCATGAGCGCTTCCATTCCTACGTCGGCTCTTTCTGGGAATAGCGTTCCGCATGTGCACAGCACCACCGACCCTGTAATGCGGTTCACAATGCAGTGGCTTGATCCATTTTTTCGCAGTACCATGCCGAGGTTGTACGAAGTACCCGCGCATATTTTGACATGGTCGTTGTTTGCAATGACACTTGGCGTGATGGTGTGGGCTGGACGTCATTTCTACACGCGCGCATGGGCCGCTTTGCGTCATAAAGGGGCAGACATGAACACACTTGTTGCGCTTGGCACAGGTGCAGCTTTCATCTTTTCAGCGGTCGCAACCGTAGTTCCGCAATGGTTTATAGATCACGGCGTTATCCCAGATGTCTATTACGAAGCTGTAATTATCATTATTGCGCTAATACTTACTGGCAATGCATTCGAATCGCGAGCAAAGCGGCAAACTGCAACCGCTTTACGTGCGCTAGCTAAACTGCAACCGCCAACCGCTCGCGTATTGCGTAACGGGGTAGAAGCAGCTGTTACAGTTGAACAAGTAGCAGTGAACGACACGATCATTGTACGTCCAGGCGAACGTGTCCCCGTAGACGGTGTTGTTACTGAAGGAAAGAGTGCAATAGACGAAAGTATGCTTACTGGCGAGTCGTTTCCTGTTAGCAAGGAAGTTGGCGACAAGGTAATAGGAGGGACAATCAACGGCAGAGGAGCATTTCAGCTTCGCGCAACTACATTGGGATCAGCCAGCGTACTCTCGCAAGTTGTTAAGCTTATGCGCGACGCACAGGGATCACGTGCGCCGATTCAGCGATTGGCCGACCGAATCAGTTCGATCTTTGTTCCTACGGTAGTCATTATCGCAGTTATGACATTTGCAGTATGGTTTACAGTACTTTCTTTAACCGGAACCGGAAGTACGGAGGCAATCGTCCGGTCGCTGGCAACGTCAATTACCGTACTTATAATCGCTTGTCCTTGCGCGATGGGGCTGGCAGTACCAACCGCAGTTATGGTATCTACGGGAAAGGGTGCTGAATTAGGAGTACTCGTCAAAGGTGGAGAAGCGCTACAACGCGCTGGCGACGTCACAACCGTAGTATTGGACAAAACTGGCACAATAACAGAAGGTAAACCTACCGTTACCGATATTGTTTTAGCGTCTTCGTCTTCACTCAGTGAAAGCGAGTTACTCGCGGCGGTGTCCTCACTTGAACGTTTAAGCGAGCATCCTGTGGCAGACGCAATTGTATCGCACGCTATAGACAATGGGGTAACGGTTTCCACAGCTGAAAGCTTCGAAGCACTTGCAGGATTTGGAGTACAAGGAATTGTGAACGGTAGCGGAGTCGTCGTTGGTAACCGGCGTCATCTCCAAAACGGGGGTGTTAGCAGCTCAGAGCTGGATCAACAGGCGGACGCACTTCTTCGACAAGGTAAGACGGTGGTATTTGCTGCCGTTAACGGCGCGCTTGCTGGCGCAATTGCAGTATCAGACACTGTACGCGACACATCCGCGGCAGCCATACGTGAGTTGCGCGCAATGGGGCTTGATGTTGTCATGCTTACAGGTGACAACGAACAAACAGCAAAAGCAGTCGCAGCTGAAACGGGTATTGATCACGTCATCGCCGGTGTGCTGCCAGAAGGAAAAGTTACGACAATAGAGAAGCTTCAGGAGGAGGGAGCTGTTGTGGCAATGGTGGGCGACGGTATAAACGATGGCCCTGCCCTAGCGCGCGCGGACGTTGGTATCGCTATAGGAACTGGTACAGATGTAGCCGTAGAAGCAGCCGACATAGCACTAATGCGTGGACAACTTACGTCAGTTGTTGATGCCATAAGGCTATCGCGCAGCACAATGCGAACAATGAAGCAGAATCTTTTCTGGGCGTTCGCATATAACGTTATCGGGATCCCCATAGCTGCAGGTGTGTTGTATCCAGCTTGGGGCATTTTACTCAGTCCTATTCTCGCCAGCGCTGCTATGGCATTTAGCTCAGTAAGCGTTGTAAGCAACAGCCTTCGCCTTCGTAGCGTGAAACTTAGATGAGAAACGCAAAAGGTAAAAAGCGAGCTTCAGGTTTAGCTACAGCTACAGCTAAAACTGTTAGCGCAACTAAAGCTCTTCACGACGCCGCTGTTTGTGGCTGTGAGGTAGACGACCAAAGGAAGGCAGCGGGCGTTGATTCCGAGATAAAGAAGCGCAACCTTAGTCGACTCCGCCGAATTGAAGGACAAGTTAGAGGTCTTCAGAAAATGGTTGAAGACGAGCGTTACTGCGCCGACATAATGGTTCAGATATCATCGGTTCGTGAAGCGCTTCGCGGCGTTTCCCGTGAGCTTATGCGCAACCACCTTCGCCACTGCGTTGCGCGCGCGATTCAATCCGGAGACGATAGTTCCGAGGCAGCAGTACAGGAAGAATTACTCGACCTTTTCTTTCGCAAAGGTGACGCTTGAACAGCTATGTTTGGGGTTGACTAGTAACGTACTTGCGCTAGTTTAGGAGGTCTGACGCGGGGTGGAGCAGCCTGGTAGCTCGTCGGGCTCATAACCCGAAGGTCGCGGGTTCAAATCCCGCCCCCGCCACTACGCAAACGGCCGGTTCTTCATAGAACCGGCCGTTTGTTTGTAGCCAACTAGACATCAATTCGGCGGTTGGTTACTGTAGCAAGGTCGTCGATAAAGCTGTTCGTCGTTGGCGGCAGTAGTAATGGCAGGGTAGCTCAGCCGGTTAGAGCGCACGACTCATAATCGTGAGGTCGGGAGTTCGAGTCTCCCCCCTGCTATACTCCCAAACAATTGTAAATCATCAACTTACTAGCGTGGTCGTTTTGACAGCCTCTAGCACGCTCACCAATAGCAACCAAGAATTTCTGTACAATTGAGTTGTACAGATGACTGCAAGAGCCTCCAGACAATGGGAGCTTTAGTGTTATGCGAAGCAGTCCGCTCCAAGCGCCTACGATATCACAAACCAGTGCAAACCATGAACAAACATTCAATTCTCGTGATGGCAGCGCTGGCGACGTTGTGCATGCCTGTGCAGATGCATGCACAAGGTAGGGGCAGTGGTCAAGGTCAACGTCCGACTCAAGACACAATGCACGTAATACGTGTTGCATTGCGTGAGTACAGTCGTGGGCGCCCTGACCAACGATTGATTCTCACGCCTCGCTCACGACTCGACAGCAAGATGATTGCAAGGTTTGGCTCCACGTTGCACATGGCGGACCCCGCTAGGGCAAGAATTCCGACTCGGGTTTCTGTCAAGAGTGTTGTGTTTCAGGGGGATAGCGTCGTCGATATATTCATCGAGGACAAGAAAGATGGTAAGGCTTGTTACGCCCTGCACCGAATCGTGCTTGGCAGAAGCGGAGGCTCAACACAATGGGTGAAGTGGCTGGGAGCAGAGGAAGAACACGTGTGTAATCCGTAGACGGCGTGTATCGACAGCGTTCCGTCCTTGATTGCGGTCAGGGTTCTGAAATGCACCTGTTCGTACAGTGGTTAAGCATCTTCACCTCTGTATAAGTCAATTTCAAAAACTGGCCACGACAACACGGTAAGCAGCTGAAAATACGTCAACTGCAATCACCGCGCGGAATCCTCAATTATGTAATACAACAACTCCTTATCCCCCTTCACCATTCCGTAACGCTCCCTCGCTATACGCTCTAAACGCGCCTTGTCGCTCGTTATCGCACGGTATTCAGCTCTAAGCGAATCAACACGCGCTTCAAGCTCGCCTACCTCTCGCTCAAGTTTGTCGAAACGAGACTTCTGCTTAATAAGATCGAGTGTCCCGTATTCTCCGCCTCCAACTAGGAAATACAGAACAGCCGCACCGCCCAAAACAGCGGCCGCAATCTTTAGCAGCCGCTGTCTGTTCGACTTCTTAGCTACGCTCATATACCGAAGAGAGCTCCGCCTGGATACTCCGCATAACCCTCTAGCTGCTCTTCAATTCGAAGCAACTGGTTGTACTTAGCAACTCTGTCAGAACGCGAAGGAGCTCCCGTCTTTATCTGACCAGCCTGTGTAGCCACCGCAAGATCAGCTATAAATGAGTCTTCCGTTTCGCCAGAGCGGTGAGAAATAATTGAGTTATATCCGGCGGCACGAGCTAGCTCTATTGCCTCAAGTGTCTCTGTTAGCGTACCGATTTGGTTCACCTTAATGAGAATCGCGTTGGCAACGTCTTGCTCGATACCTTGAGCAAGTATCTCGCTGTTTGTGCAGAACAGATCGTCACCTACCAGCTGACAACGATCGCCAAGCTCCTGTGTTAAAAGCTTCCATCCATCCCAATCATTCTCAGCCATACCGTCTTCTATCGACACGATTGGATACTCTTCAAGCCAACCGCTGTACAACTCAACCATCTCAGCCGATGTACGCGACTTAGCACCGCTCTTTCGGAACTCATAAACAGAGCCGTTTTTGCGCAACTCGCTAGACGCAACATCAAGTGCAAGAGCAATCTCCTGCCCCGGACGGTAGCCCGCCGATTCTATCGCTTCGATGATGAGCTTCAATGCATCCTCATCGCTCGCTAAATCAGGCGCAAACCCGCCTTCATCACCCACGCCAGTTGAAAGCTTCCGTGACACAAGAACCTTTTTTAGAGCGTGAAACACTTCAGTACCCATGCGCAACCCTTCAGCAAACGAATCGGCACCAACGGGGACGATCATGTACTCCTGAAAATCGACGGTGTTAGCAGCGTGCGCACCACCGTTTAAAATGTTCATCATTGGGACAGGCAACGTACGTGACATTGGTCCGCCGAGATAACGGTACAACGGTAAACCAACCTCCATCGCGGCAGCACGAGCAACCGCCATTGAAACAGCGAGTGTTGCGTTAGCTCCTAAACGTGCTTTGTTCGCAGTGCCATCCAAATCCATGAGCGCGCGATCAATTCCGATTTGATCGGTTGCGTCCATTTCGTGCAAGGCATCGTTGATCTCGCCGTTAACATTCTCAACCGCTTTTAAAACACCCTTTCCACCAAAACGGTCGCCGTCGCCGTCACGCAACTCAACTGCTTCGCGCTCGCCAGTAGAAGCACCACTCGGCACGGCAGCGCGCCCAGTCGCCCCCGAATCCAGAATTACATCAGCTTCGATAGTGGGGTTGCCGCGACTATCTATTATCTCGCGTGCGGTGATGGAAATGATCGGGGCCATGGTCGTTTGCTAAGAGTGATTTGATGTGCCGCTACTTCACGGCCGTTGTGTGCTAAACGTGCACCTGTTGCTGCGGTTGGATAGGAGTCTTATCTGTAACCTTGTTCCCACTCGCCAATTCTGCAACACCATACTTGTCACGTAATGCCGTCGAAATACGACTGCGAACCTCTCTAGCCAGTGTATCACGGTCGTCGTAAGACAATCCCTCGGTGTTTACAGGCTCAAGAAGGTGAACGTGAACGGTGCCAGGCGTAACCATTAACGAACCCCTAGGGTTTACTTCGATGGTCCCATAAATGGCCACCGGCACGATCGGAACTGCCGCCCTTATTGCAAGCACAAACGGCCCCTTCTTAAAGCTACGTAACGAGTAATTATCGCCGCGTGTGCCTTCTGGATACACTATCACTGATTGACCAGCACGTATTCTCTGAGCCGCATCTTCGTACGCACTAAATGCGGCCTTGTGATTCTCTCGATCGATGTAGATGACACCAACCGTACGCGCCGCCGCACCAAACAATGGGACTTTCTCAAGCTCACGCTTGGCCACGAATCCATGCTGAGGAAGAACACGGAGCATACTGAGTATATCAAACCAACTCACATGGTTAGCTACGAAAACGAGAGGTCCACGCAAGTCCTGCTCGCTAGTGTCGTTATCCCTGTGCAACACTACACGTGTGCCTGCGCTCCACAGCAATACCTTTGCCCACCAATGTGGCGCTTTACTGTATACGCTGCGCTCGCCATGGGGAACGCCGAGTAGCTGCGCTATTAGCACTAGCGACCCGAGAACCACTGTTGAGACCAACAGCACAAGCATCGTAAATGCGGTTCGAATCATCACTTTGAAAAGTGATCATGTCCGCGCGGTATTTCAACGCGATTGTTTCCTCGCTCCGCATCGCCGTTCACCCCAGCTAACATAACGCGTGGCACATCTCCCTCTATTCGCTCTGAAACGTGTCCAATGACGGTTAAAGGTGCGCCAAATTGTGACATGAAATCGCGTGTGATTTGAGGCACAATTTCGCTGCCAACTGTGGCCAATAGCTCGTACTCTTCACCGCTTGAAAGAACTAACTCGGCGGCGACACCATCACCAACCGGTATTCTTCCACGATCGAGAACAACGGTTACACCACTTGCGGACGCTATATGCTCGGCGTCATTGAGGATCCCGTCAGAGATGTCGATCATTGATGTCACTCCACGCTCTGCAAGCCACATCCCTTCTAGTATGCGCGGCATAGGAGCAGTGAGGCGATTCATACACCAAGCGGAAGGACTCTCCCCCTTCAGAATGCTGGCCAATGCAGTCGCCGGACCTCCCAGCTCACCTGTGACGATCACTGCATCGCCAACTTTAGCGCCACTACGAGTAATTGGCTTAGCGGTGCTCCCCACGACGGTCGTTGTAATACAAAACGAGTCTCCTTTCCCTTTGCTAATATTGCCCCCAACTATGCGTGCACTGGTGTGGGAAGCCGCTGTACCAATTCCTTTTGCCACCTCCAACAGTTTGTCCTTCCACGTTGCCGGCACTGTAAACGCAACCAGAATGGCATCGGCAGACGCGCCCATTGCTGCTAAATCGCTAAGTGCCGCAAACGCTGCCCGAGCACCCACCTGTTCTGGCGTAAGCCAGTCGGAAGTGAAGTGCACACCTTCAACACATGCGTCGACGCTAAGAACTAGCTGCTTGTCAGCGGGTGGAGTGTACAACGCAGCATCGTCCCCGATACCAGCCGCTGTTTCGCCCCAAACCGCCAAAAGATCGCGAATCGCATCGAACTCTGCACCAGAACCCATCTTTGCATGATTGTGCCAAACGTTACTCATGCAACCGCCATCTTTGGGGACGTTTCATCTCGCTCCATACACGAACCGTTCCATACGCGAACCACTCCATACACGAACCAATGAAGTAGTCATGCTATCTAAGCAATCTTCCATCTGCAGCACGTCTAAAACGTACTAGTCCTTCGGTTGTGCCAACCCACAACCAATCACGATGAGCAACTATGTCCAATGCAGCGCCAGGTATATCTGCGCCAGGACCAACAGGCATACGACGTAGCAAACCATCCTCTCGCTGGTACGCAATTAATCCATCTGTTCCCGCTACGAAGATGGTACGATCGTCAATCGCAACTCTAGTTACTTGTCCTACAGATGTAATGTCGACGTTGAGCCGAGATGGCGCAGCGCCTCCGCGAGGAGTAACACGTAAAAGAGAATTGTCAGTTGCCGCAATTAGCATCGTATCACTCCATGCAAGAGCGCGAATGGGGTGACGAATCTCAGGATCATTCGAAACGGGGCGAAGCAGTTCGTCGTTGCGCTCATCAATCGCCATAAGTCCAGCGTCGGTACCCACCCATAACGTGTCACCTATCGCGAGTAGCGCGCGAACGGGCATGTTTTCCAGAAACACTCTTTCTACGCCACGTGTCTCTTTGTCGCGGTATTCAGCACTGTCGGACACCCATGCAACACCGCGATCAGTTCCAACCCACGCGCCGTTGTTACGTGCCGCTATTGAGTAAATGCGGTCTCCAGGAAGTCCGTCTAGGCTAGTCCATGAAATCATGTCACGCGCGCCATCAAGCATTGCTCTAACTAAGCCTCGCTCTGTGCCAATCCATGCCCTCTGCTCTCGAACAGAAAGCGACCTTGCAGCAACACTCACCATGGGCACTGCAATAGTTCCCTCTATCCATTCCCAGTGCTGCATATCATTACTTCCGTAACTGATACCGCCACGAACTGACGATCGCCCTAATCCTGCTATCCAAACTCCATCAGCTGCGGCAGCTAGCGCTCCGGTCGAACCTTCAATTGGTCCAAAACGAAAAGCTTTACCCTGCATGAATGTGGCATCCACTCTCCACATTCCATCTCCGTTGGTTCCTATCCACGCTTCAGTTGTTCTGTCAGGTGTTGTCGTTCCACTAATCGGCTGTGCTTGTCGCATCGGTCTGTTGGGCGCACTTGCCCGCATAAGGAACGAAAGTTGTCCTCGTAGTGAAGGAAACGCCCTATACACGTCATTCAATGTGGGTGACACATGTAACCTATTACCTGCTGGCGGAGATGATATTGGAGTTGCGATACCTGTTCTAGAAATACGATTCCATTGACCGCTTGCTCTAACTATTGCATCACCACTACCACCGCGCTCGAAAGCGATGACGTCGGGTATACCTGTAACTATTGAACGCTGAGTGTGCTCAGTGTGCGGGCGGTAGACAACGACTCCTCCAGGTACGCCGTACCAGAGCGCGTCTTCTACTGGGTCGGCGGCCATCGCGGTAATCTGACCACTGTTATAAACGCCGTAGCTGTTCTCAGTTGTGACAGGAGCGAGCCATCGACCGAACATCCGATCGTAAATGGCTATTCCTGATTCAGTAGCTCCAAATACGTAGCGTTGTGAAACGGCAACTTTCTCAACTGTCGCAAACGATTTGACAATAACATGATCATCGCGCCGAGATTGTGAGCCCCCCCCGCCCCCGCCCCCGCTGCTACCGGCGCCAAATGAGCCGGACGCGCAAGCAGTCTGCAGCAATAGCAGGCTCAACAAAAGCGCCGATTTTCGCGGAGTTCTCATACCTGAATTATACAACCAGGTAATTGGCCTGCTCCGCAACGTTCTTAACGCGAAGACAGGACAACAGACGGCAGTTCGAGAAGTACGTTCTCCGCCCGCGAACTATCGCGTTGCGCGGGGTAACGAGCGCCCTCTAGCTCGGCGAACGCCTGTATCAGGGAGTGTGCAATATCGGACAATGGAATGCCGCGTCTTGAGCGCGACCCTTGACTGGCAATCTCCGCAGCTCGCCCATGGCACCATGCCCCAATAGCCGCAGCATCATGTGCCCCGACCTGTTGAGCCAACAAAGTTGCAACCACACCTGACAGCAGGTCGCCACTTCCACCGGTAGCTAAAGCAGCATTACCGCGAGCAACGACAGTCACCGCGCTCCCGGCCGATCCAGCGCCCGATCCAACATTAGAGCTGACATTCGCTCCAACATTCGAGACAACTTTCGATCCAATATCCGATCCAACATTCAAGCCAACATTCGAGATGATAACAGTGGGTGTCCCCTTCAATAGGATTGTGCCGCCGGACTGTTCTGCGAACTGCTTCGCAACCTTCACGCGTTCTTCAAGTGGCGCATATCGGCCACAGCCGGTAAGTCGTTCGAACTCGCCCGCGTGTGGTGTGCACACGATGCTTCTGGTGTCACATGAATACCGCTTTAGCCAACTTGCTGCAGATACGTGGTCGTCGTTAGCTAGCCGCGCGATAACCGTTAGCGCGTCTGCGTCTAAAACAAGACTACAGTCACGATTGTTAAGCCAGAAGTAAAGTAGTTCTTCCGCACACGCTCCCGTACCAAGTCCCGGACCAACCGCGGCAGCTTTAACCGTCAAAGCCGTTCTACTTTGTGTAACCTCAGCACTGGAAACTGCGGTATTCGCGACAGCGGTACCAACAACTGCAATATGCGCCAATGCTTGCGGAACGTTGCTTTGAACGGCTTGAACAGATCGCTCGTGTACCCACGCATGCACCTTACCCGCACCGGAGTAAAGCGCGCCGTTGCACGCGAGAACAGCTGCACCCGCCATCCCTTCGTCGCCGCCAACTATAGCTACTATGCCACGTTTAGTTTTGTAGCTGTTCCATTCAACAGCTGGTAACGACTCACACAATGTTGCTGCGTCACCCAAATGCCACGCATTACACACGTCCGCAGCATACTTAGCTACAGCTATATCGACCAACACAATTCTACCACAACTACTCCTATTAATTAGCAATCCTCTTTTCATTGTACCGAAACAAACGGTGGTATCCGCTTGCACTGCACCGTTCTCACAGCTACCGTCATCCGCATTCAGACCAGTTGGTATATCTAGCGAAACTACAGTAGCGTCGCGAACTTTGAGTGCTGCGATTGCGGTAGTCGCGTCCTTCATTTCGCTTCGCAACTCGCCGCGACTACCTGTGCCAAGCAGTGCATCTACAACTACGAGTTCGCGACCGTTGGGAGGCGACGAGAGAACAGATTGTGAAAGAAGCTGTGCCGCTCTTATAGCGTCCTCTGTTCGCGGCTCTCCAGTGGCGTGTACTCGCACAGCGACACCGGCCCTAAGCAGTTGAGCGGCAACGACGTAACCATCACCGCCGTTGTTTCCCGTACCTACAAATACCGCGACTCCCGCATATAACGAGCTACCGTAGTCACGCAATACAATCTCTGCAGCAGCTGTCCCTGCTCGCAGCATAAGCTCAAAAGAAGATACTCCGTCACTTATAGCGGCGTTGTCGCAGTACGCAGATTGCGAAGCGGTTGTAACGGGCAGAACAATGTCGCAGTTCGAATCGTAACTACTGCTGTTATAGCCACTGCCGTTGTCGCCACCGCTGTTGTTGCTACTGCGATTAACCGTCATTGTCTTTCTAGAAATACACCCTACTCAGCTATACATGTGCAACGTTCCACGGATAGTCTCGCTCAAGCGCCTGCTCGAAAGAAAACACATTCGCAAAGTGCTCACGCGAGTCTTGCGGTTGACTAACTAACAAGCCGAGGTCGACAAGTGTGAAAACAATGTCGCCTATGTCGTCAGTGCTTTTTACACCCCAATGGTCAAGGACTAGGCGCGCGGTAACACCAAACCTTTGTATCGCGAGATCGCGACACGCATAGGCGAGCTCAGGGCCGGTAATATGTCTGCGCTCATCAAGATGCAGCTGACAATACTCAAGAGCCGCAAGCACAAACATATATGCGCGCTCGTCGAAACGCCGCTCGCGCAGGCGTATCTGATCCATAATGTCTTCGCGAAACGCCAATTCCGTCACTGCCCTAACTCCGTCGCTTGCTGTACTCTCGGTTTCTGCGGCTACTAAAAGCCGTTCCTAAATGATGCAAAAACAGCCGCCCCCCTGCAATACCTTGCGTTGCGACGAACGCAGGTACAGGAAAGCGGCTGCAACCTATAATCGCGGCCTACTTCGTGCTATGCTGCGATGACGAACTCGTTGTCAGTAAAGCGGATAGCGCCGAGCCAATGCAACGACTTCCGACTTGATCTGCCGTACAGATTCTTCGTTTTCGGCATCGGATAACACCCGGTCTATTAGCGACGCGATCTCCTTCATAGCGTCCTCGCGCATGCCACGAGTAGTTACAGCTGGTGTACCGACACGAATGCCACTCGTTACAAACGGAGACTGAGTCTCCCTCGGCACCGTATTCTTGTTCACTGTAATTGCAGCGCTGTCTAGCGCCTTCTCCGCAATCTTACCAGTGAGTCCACGATTCCTTAGGTCGAGCAGCATAAGGTGATTATCAGTACCACCTGATACCACGTCAAATCCACGCTCAATTAAGGCAGCGGCAAGAGCTTTCGCGTTTCTAACGACTTGCTCGCAGTATGCTTTGAAGCTTGGGTCTAAGGCCTCCTTAAACGCGACTGCCTTAGCAGCTATAACATGCTCCAGTGGGCCACCCTGCATGCCCGGGAACATCGCCTTGTCGATTGCTTTAGCGTGCTCGGACTTACACAAAATAATTCCGCCGCGCGGACCGCGAAGTGTCTTGTGCGTGGTACTAGTAACAACGTCTGCGTAAGGTACGGGCGAAGGATACAAGCCAGTTGCAGCTAACCCAGCAAAGTGCGCCATGTCTACAACGAACAATGCGCCTATCTCACGCGCTACTTCAGCGAACGCATTCCAATCTACAACGCGAGAGTAAGCACTGTAACCGGCAATTATCATGCGCGGCCTATGCTCACGAGCCAAGGCACGCATGTTGTCGTAGTCAATTAGGCCGTCTTCAGTTAGGCCATACGATACGGCTTTATACAGAAGACCAGAAAAGTTTACTGCGGAGCCATGCGTTAAGTGACCTCCCTGTGAGAGGTCCATTCCCATAAAAGTCTCACCGGCTTTCATGAACGCTAAAAAAACAGCAGCGTTAGCCGACGCTCCGCTATGGGCCTGCACGTTTGCATGCTCAGCACCGAACAACTGTTTTACACGATCAATCGCGAGTTGCTCAACCTTGTCGACTACCTCACAACCGCCGTAATAGCGCTTACCAGGAAGTCCTTCAGCATACTTGTTGGTGAGAGGAGATCCCATGGCCTCCATAACAGCAGGTGAAACGAAGTTTTCACTTGCTATTAACTCCAAGCCTTCACATTGACGTTGAGTTTCCTCAACTATGAGTGAAGCTATTTCTGGATCAGCTTGTTTAAGCGCTTCTCCGGGAGGAAGTCTGTCCCATTCGTTCCAACGTGCACTGTGGCTGTTAGCTACGCTCACGATCAGTTGCCCTCGTTGCTATCGGTAATGGTCTGTTCATCACGTTCGATTTTCTCTACACGTCGAACATGACGGCCTCCTTCGAACTCTGTGCCCAACCAAGACTGAAGAATTGCCAGCGCATCTGAGTCGGAAACGAAACGCGCAGGTAGAACCAACACGTTTGCATCATTATGTCTACGCGCCAGCTCAGCAATTTCGGGTGTCCATGCAACAGCAGCACGAACACCCGGATACCTGTTCGCAGTGTACGACATGCCCAAACCAGTTCCGCACAACAACACCCCTCTGCGAGCACGTCCATCGGACACTTCTTGCGCCAATGGATGTGCATAGTCTGGGTAGTCCGTGCTGGATGTATCGTGAGTCCCGATGTCTTCGACTTCGAAGCCCATCTCACCCAGCACCTTGCGCAACCGTTCCTTCATTTCGAAGCCGGCATGATCTGAAGCGATCGGGATACGCTCCGCCTTCCCCTGCATGTTGTTATCAGTCACGGTTGTTACCTCTAGTTCAGACTTCGCGGTTTGGATACTGCGGCCATGTACGAATCATACCGCGCACCGCGTTGATTCGTTGCTCTGCTACTCGATCCGCCGCCATGTAGGTAGGGATTCCAGTTTCACGAGCTAACCCGAAAACGCTAAGAACGGTTTCGTAAATCTCATCAGCTTTGCGTAGCGCACGATCTCTGCTCCAGCCTGTGAGCTCGCTGTACACGTTGATTACGCCGCCAGCGTTAGCAACATAATCAGGTGCATACAGTATGCCGCGCTCTTCCAACGCAACACCATGACGATCTTCCAAAAGCTGGTTGTTGGCAGCGCCCGCAACTATCTCAACCTTTAGCTGAGGGATAGTGTTGTCGTTGATAACACCGCCAAGTGCACATGGCGCAAAGATATCCGCCTTTACGCTGTATATGTCGTCTGGATTCACGACAGTTGCACCGGTCGCGTCTACAACGCGCTTAATGCGTCCAGCATCGATATCTGTAATTACCAGTCGCGCGCCAGCTCCATGCAGCTCGTTTGCCAAATAAAAGCCAACGTGACCGCAACCTTGCAGCGCAACTGTTTTGCCTTCTAACGAATCGCTCCCCCACTTCTGGAACGCAGACGCTTCTATGGCACGAAAAACACCATGAGCCGTAACAGACGAAGGATCTCCAGACTTAGAACCGATGCCCGTTACGTACGTTGTTTCCATATGGACGAAGTCCATATCCTCAACAGTCGTACCAACATCTTCGGCTGTGACGTAGCGCCCGCCGAGTGAATCAACGAAGCGGCCGTGCGCCCTAAAAATAATCTCGCGGTTAGTGGTTTTGTTGTCACCAATAATGACAGACTTACCACCGCCCAGATTTAGTCCGGCGACAGCGTTCTTATATGTCATACCGCGCGAAAGACGAAGCGCATCTACAATGGCATCCTCGTCCGTACGGTAGTTCCAGAAGCGGGCTCCACCTAGTGCAGGCCCTAACGTTGTATCGTGAATGGCTATGATGCCGCGATAACCCGACGCACGGTCATGACAAAGCACAAGCTGCTCATGACCCATGTCTGAGATGGTCTCGAAGAAGCGCATCTGTAGTGTGTGTATTCAGTCAGGAAGTGAATGGTCGCTTGAAGCTGCGGCCAGCGTTTCGCGCGCTATAACAACACGCTGTATCTCTGAAGTACCTTCGTAAATCTCCGTAACCTTGGCATCGCGGAAATTCCGCTCAACGGGATAGTCTGTGACGTATCCGTAACCACCAAGAATCTGTACCGCTTGGGTGGTTACCCACATTGCCGTTTCAGTTGCAAACAACTTTGCCATGGAGCTGAAACGGGTAACCCGCTCTCCCCGCTGCTTAGCAGACGCTGCGGTATGAAGCAATGTTCGAGATGCGGTAATACGTGTCGCCATATCGGCGAGTTTGAACTGAACTGCTTGGAAGTCAGCGATTGGCTTGCCAAACTGCTGCCTATCTAATGCGTACTTAGTAGCAGTCTCGAGTGACGCACGCGCAATTCCGATCGCTTGAGCAGCGATCCCCAAACGCCCGTGATCTAATGACCCTAACGCATAAACAAATCCCTTCCCCTCTTCGCCCAACAAACGATCGCTCGGCACTCTGCACGAATCGAGATTGATTTGAACTGTTGGAGAAGCTCTTAGTCCCATCTTTGCCTCCTTCTTTCCGATAAAGAAACCCGGAAGCTCAGGAGTAAGAACGAATGTAGATATTCCTTTAGCACCGCGCCTGTCATCGCTTGTATCAGTGCGCGCCATACAAAGAATTACACCGGCCTCGTTGCCATGCGAAACCCACGCCTTTGTACCGGTGAGTAGCCAATCGTCACCATCTCGAACAGCCTGACAGCTAAGTGATGCTGCATCTGATCCTGCCTCAGGTTCTGACAGTGCAAATGCACCAAGCAATTCACCGCGAGCCATTGGCTTCAAAAACCGCTCGCGCTGTTGCTCAGTCCCGAAGTTAAGGAGCATCTGCGACGGCAGTGAGTTGTGCACGCTAAGGAGCACCGCGGCAGATGCATCTGCTACCGCAATCTCCTCCAGTGCCAAAAGGTAGCTACTCGCATCTAGTCCGAGTCCGTCGTACAACTCAGGAGTAAGCATACCGAAAAAACCCAGCTCCGCCATTTGCTGCACCATTAGCCGATCAAACCGTGCTTCACGATCACGCTCAGCCGCAAGAGGCGCTAACTCGCGTTCTGCATAAGAACGCGCGAGCGCTTGGATCTCACGCTGTGTTTCGTTCAGTAACAACAGTGACATCGTTATTTAATAGCTGTAGAAGCCACGCCCGCTCTTGCGGCCATACCATCCCGCAGCAACGTATTTGCGTAGTAAAGGGCACGGACGGTACTTCGGATCACCCAGCCCTTCATGAAGTACTTCAAGTATCGCTAAACAGGTATCCAAACCTATTAAATCTGCCAAAGCTAAAGGACCCATAGGATGGTTCATCCCAAGCTTCATAACCGTGTCTACAGCTTCCGGAGTACCAACTCCCTCCATAACACAGTAAATAGCCTCGTTAATCATCGGCATCAGAATTCTATTGGCAACAAAACCCGGGAAATCATTTACCTCAACCGGTGTTTTTCCTAGTGATTCTGAAAGCTGCATTACGGCAGCCGTAGTTTCATTGCTTGTAGCTAATCCCCGTATCACTTCTACCAACTTCATAACAGGAACCGGATTCATAAAGTGCATTCCGATAACCTGTTCCGGTCGCTTTGTGCGCGCGGCAATCTCGGTTATAGAGATTGAGCTCGTGTTGCTTGCTAAGATCGCGTTGTCCGGAGCGAATCTATCGATGTCCTCAAATATCTTAAACTTTAGTTCCGCCCGTTCAGTCGCTGCCTCTACTATCACGGAAGAATCACCAACGTGATCAAGTGAAAGCGCGGTGTTAATACGCGAAAGAGCAATGTTTGCGTCGTCGCCAGTAAGCGTTCCCTTCTTTACTTGCCTGTCAAGATTCTTTGCGATCGTGTCGCGTCCACGTTGAAGCGCTTCTGCACTCACGTCGATCATAGTTACATCATGACCGGCTTGCGCAAAGACGTGTGCAATCCCGTTGCCCATCTGTCCCGCACCAACAACTGCAACACGTGGTTTCCCTTCCGACATCAAAAGCTCCGTTCTGAATCTGTTTGTAAAACGCCAGAAAAAGCGTCTCTACGTTTTGACGTGCCGACCTAACTGCGATAAACCAGTCAGTTCGTTCGCCCCGCCGCCGCCGCCGCCACAAAAGCTCCGAAATCCAACAAACAGCGCTGTAACGAAAACAACGCCAGCAACAGCACCACCCTCAGGCCCCCAATTACCTCCGGTAAGCCATGCTGGGCCACTAAGAACGGCTCTGTAACCCTGCGTATCAAACACGATACCGCTAACTGGTAAATGCAGCACCGCCGCCATCACCCAGTTCCATGCGAGATGCGCTAACCACGCGGCAGGTAAGCCGTAGCGCATGCGCACTATACCCAAACATCCCCCAGCGAGCGCTACAAGAATCGTTGTCCTTGCACCCGCACCAGGGTTGCCCAAATGCACCAAACCGAAAACGACGCTGGTTGAGAGCAACGCCAGTAGCGTACCAGCTGCACCCTCCGCGACATCCTCAGCCACCGACCAAAGGTAGCCGCGAAACAAAAGCTCTTCCCATAGCGCCGCCGGCGCCAAAAGAAGGAGCAGTGTTAACGCTCCCGCTAACCACTCTCTACCCGCCCCCGCACCGCTAACAGACGGAATTATCTCAAAACTAAGATAGTTGAGGCCGACAAGAATAGCCGCCGTAACTAGAATCGCGCCACCGCCGGCCACCCAACCAATCAGGAGGCCCCGTTTCTGCCAGCTGCCTCTCCCTAAACCGACCGCGACTAGTCCCCTGCCACCAAAACGACGCTCGACCGCTAAGGTCAGAAACAGTGAAGCCGCAACAACGGCCAAAAGCAGCCACAACGAAACATCGAAGACTGAGGTCTCCCACGCCCCAAGCTCGCTCGCGCCCGGAGTACCGAACTGCTCGCTCACGAAAAGCTGGAGCGGCGTGACAATCGCTAGGGCAAACTGAGCAAACGACCACACCACGACGCCAAATAGTAGCAAACGCCACGGCGCCCGTATCGGACCTCGCTCAGTTAAGAACAGCGGGCTCATCCACTCCGCCAACTCATAATCCCACCTAGTCCCAACCGATACGAGGTAGTACCGACTTTTCTCTTCTTAACCGATCCGTTCTACAGAGAGCGCTACGGCGTCACCACCACCCAAACACAACGTCGCTAAACCACGTCGAAGTCCACGATCTGATAACGCATAAAGCAGCGTTGTTAGCACCCGAGCGCCGCTCGCTCCAATTGGGTGACCAAGTGCTATTGCACCACCGTTGACGTTCACACGCGAAGGGTCCCAGCCCAACCCTGCACCGTCTGCCAAAGACTGAGACGCGAATGCCTCGTTTGCTTCGATAAGGTCATAATCTCCAATTGTCGTGCCTTCCTTCTTCATAAGATTTTGCACCGCTGTAATCGGAGCAAAGAACAGATCCTGCGGATTACCCGCACCTGTTGCGTAAGAAGATATCTTCGCAAGTACAGTGAGCCCATGACTCTGCGCGTACTCCAAAGACGTAACAACTAGAGCAGCCGCACCATCGTTAAGCGAAGACGCATTTCCAGCGGTTACAGAAAGGTTGCTGTTACCACCGCTCGAATCCGGAAAAGCTGGTCGCAACTTAGAAAGCGTATCAACTGTTGTGTCACCACGAGGACCTTCATCCGTATCAACAACTGTTACACCTTTACGCCCCTTAATCTCAACTGGAACTATCTCGGCGGTAAACTTACCTGCCTCTTGCGCCGCTACAGCCCTTCTATGAGACTCGGCAGCAAATCTGTCCTGCTCTTCGCGGTTAACACCCGCCTTTTCAGCAGTGTATTCCGCATGACGCCCCATGTGGACATTACAACTTCCACAGAAAAGGCCGTCCTTGATCATTCCGTCAACCATGGTTTGATCGCCTAGCTTTACGCCGTTACGCATACCGAACACATAATACGGCGCATTGGACATCGACTCCTGTCCACCAGCAATCACGACCTGTGCATCGCCAGCCTTAATTGCTTGAGCGGCGAGCATCACTGATTTAAGTCCGGAACCGCAAACTTTGTTAATAGTTACAGCCGATACTGTTACAGGGACACCAGCCTTTAACATTGCTTGCCGCGCCGGCGCTTGCCCCGTTCCCGCCTGCAGAACTTGGCCAAGTATTACTTCGTTTACGTCGGCAGCGTTAACACCCGAACGTTGTAGAGCAGCACGAATTGCAATGGCGCCGAGCTCCGGTGCAGACAGCGAAGAGAGGCCACCGAGATAACGTCCGATTGGAGTACGAGCGGCGCTTACGATAACGGGTTGCCTAGATAAATCAGTCATGATGTAAACTCTGATAATGGCGCTACCATGCGCCGCTGGGTTCTATAAAAAGAGCCAACCTGCCGGCCCGAAGCGTTTGCACAGCTGTACATCTATTAAAATTAACAGCAGGGCATCAAATCATCACCTAAGCCACCACTTTCATGTTTGATTCTCTGCGCGTGCTCATAGCCGACAGCCTTCCCGTGCTGCCTGATCTCGCTGAACCTGTTACAGAACAGGACGTTCGCGTAGCCGCGTGCGCTATGATGCTAGAGGTAGCGTACGCAGACGGGCGCTTCACCAACGATGAGCGAAAGCTTATTTCCCAGTCGCTCGTAAACCATTTCGGCGTAGATTCACGCGGCGCCGAAGAAATAATGTCGGTTGCTCAACGTCAGCTAGCCGACGCGCCGAGTGACATTGGGTTCGCATCTAAACTGGTTGCGGAATACGACCAAGATCAGCGTATCGTGCTAGCAGAAATGTTACACGAAATAGCGTCAGCCGACGGTTGGATGAGCGGCAACGAAGATTTCGTCGTAAGTAAACTCGAAGAGTGGCTAGGGATTCCGCGCTCGTCGTTTACCGATTCGGAATAGTAAGCGACAGCGCAGTAACCTCTCAGGCGTCGAAACCGACTACCAAGTTGCGCCCCGCCGCCTGAGCGCGCTCCACCGCCGTTGATGCTTGCGAAAGTAGCGTTTCGACGCTGGGATTTTCGTCGCCTAACTCCGCGACTCCAACACTCAACGTGCAACGCACGGAGGCCAAATCACCGGAGAATACATGCCGGTGTAATCGCTCCCGAATACGTTCGGCAAGCACAAGCCCGCCCGAAAGCTCTGTGCTTGGGAGAAGCACCGCGAAGTTCTCACCACCAACTCTGCCAACCACGTCTGTGTTACGTGATTGATGTCTGCACGCAGTAGCTATCGCACGCAGGCATTCATCAGCGAAAACTTTACCGTATGTTTCCGAAAGTTCGCGAAACTGATCAGGGTCTGCTAATACAACTGTTAGTGGCTGTCCATACCGCCTTGCACGCGCGACTTCTAGCGAAGCGACATCAAGGAAAGCTCGTTGAGCCATAACGCCAGTGAGATAATCGGTAGAGCTTGAAGCGTCATCACGCAACAAATCATCGAGCTTTCGCCTATCCGACAAGTCCTTAACAATTACGGAGTAGCTGATAGTGCCGCCCTGAGCATTGCGAAGCGCTGTTACAACTGTCGATGCGTGGAAAACAGTTCCATCTTCTCGACGTCGTTGACCTTCATCTTCGCACCAACCGTTACGCGATGCAATATCAAGCATCTCTTTTACATGCGACTCATCACTCCCTGCAGGGAATAGCAGTGACATCGGAGCGTTAACTGCTGAGTCTGCGCGAAATTGATGCAATCGTGTTGCCGATTCACTCCAACTCGCTATTTTCCCCTCTGTATTGACAGTAAAAATAGCATGATCTTGAATTGCGTTCTCAACGGCGTTCAACTGTTGCGCAATTGTAGCGAGCTCCGAACGAGCTTTGGCAACATCAGTTGCGTCATGCGCAATGAGCACAAAGCGCCCCGGCGCCGTTTTCACTAGCGATACAACGACACCACGCTGATCGTCCAACGCCAATACTTCTACCCGCTCTACTATCACACCTCGTGGCGACTCAAACGCACGCGCGCGCGCCGCAAGATCAGGAAGAGCATCTGCGAACGTGACCCATACGTTGTCTAAAACACCTGTGGGTGAGAACGGCGCCAACAACGAACGCGCCGCAAGATTCGCCACTTCAACTCTTCCATCATCGTCTACTTCCGCAAGTCCAACTGGAGAAAGAACGAATAGATCTAGCAGCGCCTCTGGCGTCACGCGATTTGCTCCTTCGTTGAGTCAACGGAACCTGCTCCATCTGTTGTTGGCACCAATGCCCTGCTACGTATCTCTGACAAAACCCGATCGATAAAAGCGTTGGCAGTTAATATCTCCTGCTTACGCCCTGCCCCGCGTACACGAAGTGCGACTGTATCTTCTTCTGCCTCTCGACGACCCACAACACACATGTACGGGGTCTTCGACACTTCGCCCTCGCGTACGCGATAGTTTAAAGTTTCGTTACGTGCGTCAAGTTGTGCTCGGATCCCCTGTTCCCGCATACGAGCGACAAGCGACTCGCAATGCTCGCGGAACTCATCGGCTATTGGTATTACTCTCACTTGTTCAGGCGCAAGCCATACAGGAAATGCGCCAGCGAAGTGCTCGATTAATATCGCGATAAACCGTTCAAACGAACCACTCACCGCGCGGTGAATAACAACCGGCCTGTGAGCAGCGTTGTCTTCGCCTGTGTACTCCAAGTCAAAACGTTCAGGCGCGTTGTAATCGAGTTGAATCGTACCCAACTGCCACGCGCGACCGAGCGAATCTGTTACGTCAAAATCAATCTTGGGGCCGTAAAATGCGCCATCTCCATCTTTTAGTTCATACGGACGTCCGGTAGACTCAAGTGCCGAACGCAATGCTGCTTCAGCGCGGTCCCACAGTTCATCAGAACCGATACGCTGTTCAGGGCGCGTAGCGAACTTAAGTCGCGCTTCAAGTCCAAACGCATCGTAATACGAAAGAATGAACTGCATCAAAAACTGCACTTCGCTAGCGATTTGATCTTCGCGCAAATAAACGTGACAGTCGTCCTGAGCGAACTGCCTCACTCTTGTAAGTCCACTCAACGCACCTGAAAGCTCGTTTCGATGCAGCACGTCAAAGGTGACGTAACGCATTGGGAGTTCTCGATACGAGTGTTTCTTAGACGCGAAGTACAAATGGTGCGATGGGCAATTCATTGGCTTAAGCGACATATCATGTTCGCCTGTCTCGTTATCGAGTACAAGGAACATATTCTCGCGATACTTACCCCAATGGCCGGATGTTTCCCACAACTTTTTGTTGTAGAGAAGCGGAGTCTTTATCTCGACGAACGCATCGCGCTGTCTCTCACGTACAAACGCTTCGACGGTGTTATAAAGCTGCGTACCGCGAGGAGTCCAGAACACTCCACCGGGTGACTCTGGAAAAAGCTGAAACAGATCAAGCGACTTACCCAAAACTCGGTGATCACGCTTCTTAGCTTCCTCCAATCTATGAAGGTGCGTATCTAGCTCTTCTTTGCGAAAGAATGCAGTCGCGTAAATGCGTTGCAGCATCTGACGCTTTTCATCGCCACGCCAATAGGCGCCAGCAATGCTCAGCAGTTTAAAGTGCTTTAAAAAAGAGGTGTCCTGAACGTGGGGTCCGCGACACAAGTCGATAAACGGTCCATCTGTATAAGTAGAAATAACCTCGTCTGAGCCTTCAAAATCGTCGAGGCGTTCGAGCTTTAGCGGGTCGTCAGAGAAGCGGCGACGCGCTTCTTCTAGAGAAACCTCCTCCCTAACGAACGGAAATTTCTCAGCCGCGACTTTCTTCATTTCCGCTTCAAATGCAGCTAGGTCTTCGGGGGTAAATGGCCTCTCGACCTCAAAGTCGTAATAAAAACCATCATCAATGGCTGGCCCAAAGCCGATTTTGGCCTCGGGGCGAAGTCGGCGAACCGCAGTTGCAAGGATGTGAGCACCCGAATGGCGGAGGACCGCAAGAGCACGCGGGTCCTTTTCGGTTATAACCACAAACGAGCCGGATTTCCGAAGAGGTGTCATAAGGTCGAGCACCTCACCATCTACCGCCACAGCAATCGAAGCCTGGAGGAGCCTCGCCCCAATGGTCGCAACCACATCTCGTCCCGTAGTTCCCACCGGCACTTCACGAGTGGCGCCATCGGGGAGTGTAAGTACGATCATGGAGTGACTAGCGGGCGAGGAACCGTCGGACATGCTTAGGAGACCAGTTGGGCGGATAGAATGCGTGCGTCTCGCCGAAGATAATTCGAACGTTCGCCGCGTTATAATCACAATCTTATCGTTGCGATTAGGCACGCGCCACCAGTAAGGGGCGACCTAAAGCGCATTGGTGGGGTTATAAGCCCTTACATATGCTTATCTTGTAAGAAAGCGAACATCTCTCAACCCTCGTTAGGTCATGCCACTTTTTCGTCGTCGTCAGCGTTCAAATTCGATACTACTTGTTGCGGTCGGCGCCGTTGCCGGACTAGTGCTCGGCGTGGTTATCGCCGAGCGTACTGGTGGAGTGGAGGGCCTCCTAAAGGGGCGTGGTGGCAGAGGCGGACGTCGCCTGCCCCGCCAAGACGGATGGAGAAGTGAGAGTCGCGGACACGGAGGCTACACCCCCGAAGACGACGACGAACACGAGCTGGCACCAGAGTCTATATCTCATATGCACGTGCGTGGCGGCTACGACGACATAGACGACAGCTACGATATTGAGGAGTTGGAAGAGCTTGAAGAGCGTGTTCTTGAGGCCTTCAGAAACGACCCGATTCTAGCGGAAAGAGCCATTGACATTGGGGCAGTGGACGGGGACACGGTAGAACTTACTGGCTGGGTGCATTCGCCCTCAGAAATTGGCCATGCGCTAACGCTTGCCCGTGGGGTTCCGGGGGTCGAAGCCGTTGTCGACCGGCTCGCGGTGCGCGTATCTAACGAGCCCCGCAATCACAGCGGCGAGCAATATACCGACGCTCCTGTGCCGGGCGAGTCATAGAAGGCAGCAAAGTTGCTAGCTTTCAGGGATGACATCGCCACAAAACACTGAGCTCCCAAAAACGTACGATCCCGGCGCGACGGAACGCCTATGGTATTCTCGCTGGACTGAGGACGGCGTTTTTACCGCTAGCCCCGACCGCGCCGGCCAGCGCGACCCTTTTGTTGTAATGATGCCGCCGCCCAATGTCACCGCAATCTTGCATGCGGGTCATGGGCTAAATAACACTGTTCAAGACGTCCTCGTTCGCTGGCGAAGAATGGCTGGCGATGAGGCTCTTTGGGTGCCCGGTACTGATCACGCTGGTATAGCGACCCAAAACGTCGTTGAAAAGCAGCTTGCTTCTGAAGGCAGCAATCGCTTCGAGCTGGGACGCGACGACTTCGTTAAGAGAGTCGAATCATTCGTTGATCGCACTGGTGGTGAGATTCTCGATCAACTCAAAGCCATCGGTGCAAGTGCCGATTGGACGCGTACGGCTTACACTTTCTCTCCTGAACTCTCGCAAGCAGTTCGCGAGACTTTTGTTCGTCTTTACGAAGACAAGCTCATTTATCGCGGGCACCGCGTTATTCACTGGTGCACGAGATGTGGAACATCTTTGTCAGATGAAGAAGCAGAGTTCCATGAGTCGAATGGCAAGTTGTACCATCTTAAGTATCCGGTTGTTGACGAACCAAACCAGTCTATTACTGTGGCAACCACACGCCCCGAAACAATGTTGGGCGACGTTGCAGTTGCAGTTAACCCCGATGACGATCGTTACAAGTCTCTCATAGGCAAAGAGCTGCTGCTCCCTCTGGCAAATATTCGCATTCCAATAGTTGCCGACAGCTACACCGACCCAACATTCGGTACGGGCGCTGTAAAAATCACACCTGCGCACGACGCGAACGACTTCGAAGTCGGTAAGAGGCACAAACTTCCAATGCCCGTTATTATCGACCGCGAAGGAATCGTGCGGGAGGTTGACGATGCGCAAGGACGAGTGCCCGCAGAACTTTCGGGTCTTGAAAGATTCGAAGCTCGGAAGCGAATCGTTGCAATGCTTGAAGCGCAGGGTGTTCTTGTGAAAACAGACAGCCACCCACACAGCGTGCGCCGTTGTTATCGCTGCGACACTGTGGTTGAGCCACGACTAAGCGATCAGTGGTTTGTTAGAATGGAGCCGCTCGCTAAGAGTGCGCTCGATGTTCTACGTAACGGTGAACTGCGAATTCTTCCTGAGCGGTGGGAAGCAGTTTATGTGAACTGGCTCGAAGGAATTCGCGACTGGAATATCTCGCGCCAGATTTGGTGGGGACACAGAGTTCCCGTTTGGTATTGCACGAAGTGCAGCCGAGAGCCCATAGCCTCACGCACAGATGTTACTGCCTGCCCTGACTGCGGTTCTGAGGTTCGCCAAGACGAAGACGTGCTCGACACATGGTTTTCGTCTTGGCTGTGGCCGTTCTCAACATTGGGTTGGCCCAACGAAAGCGCCAAAGACCTAAAAGCATTTTATCCGGGCGACGTTCTTGTAACAGCACCCGAAATTTTGTTTTTCTGGGTCGCACGTATGGTTATGGCAGGTAGCAAGTTTATGAACGAAACGCCGTTTCACACGGTGTACTTGCACGGAACAGTTCGCGACATGCAGCACAGAAAAATGTCCAAATCATTGGGCAACGGCATCGACCCACTCGACGTCGTAAAGCTTTACGGTGCAGACTCGCTGCGTTGGACGATGGTCGCTGGCCTTGGACTCGGCGTTGACGTAATGCTGGACCCTAACGATTTAGACAAGTCGTTCTCGCCCGGCCGCAACTTCTGCACTAAGCTGTGGAATATGAGCCGTTTCTTGCTCATTTCAGTTGGCGATGCGCCTGTGCGCAGCATACAAAGCATAAGTGTTAACGAGCTTACGTCAGCCGACGTTTGGATACTTAACAGACTTAACGTTGCGATCGACGACTGTAACAGCGCGCTCGGTCCGCCACGCCCTGCACACAATCGCAAGTGGACTGACGCAGAACGCACCCGCGGCTTACGTCTGTCGGAGTACGCTGAATCTGCGCGACGATTCGCGTGGAACGAACTCGCAGACTGGTACCTTGAATCGGTTAAGCCGCGACTTGCTGTGCAAGGGAACGATCGCGAAGTAGCGCGTGCGGTTCTTGCGTACGTATTCGATGGTGCACTGCGACTTCTCCACCCAATCGTGCCATTCATAACAGAAGAGCTGTGGCATAGACTTCCACAGGCCGACAACAGCGGCTACTTAACAACCGCGTCGTGGCCGACTGTTTACAATGTGGCATCTAACGCTGGCGAATCCTTCGAGTTGGTGCGCGAAATCGTGCAAGCAATTAGACAGGTACGTTCCGACTACAACGTTAATCCAGCTGCTCGTGTCGACGCTGTTTTAGTTTCTTCTACGCCAACGACACTATCAACGTCACTCGGCGATAGCAACTTGCAAACGATTGGTTCAATCGCGCGCACGCAGCTAGTAATCGCAGCGTCCCCGCCTTCAGATGCTTCTGCGCAAGCAGTTCTTTCGCAAGGATTGGAACTGTTTGTTCCGCTAGCAGGTATCGTCGATTTATCGCGCGAACGCGCGCGTGTAGCTGACGAACTAGCATCGTTGGAAAAGCAACTCGCGGCGTTACAAGGTCGGCTCGCAAACGAAAAGTTTACCGCCAAAGCACCGGCAGCAGTTGTTGAAGCAGAACGCGCTAAAGCCGCAGAGTGGAGTTCACGTCGCGATGCGCTGCAAGCGCGCCTAGCAACATTTGGAGATTAGTAAACAGGTGCCATCCCACGCGCATCAGGTTAGCGACAAGACGAAAGTTGCAGTTGTTAAAGTTGCCACAACTTTTTTGGCAACTGCTGCTGCATTTATGTACGGTTGCGCAAACGCGTCTGCACCGCCCGGTGGCCCTCCTGATATTGAGCCACCGGTTGTTGTTAGTATTACTCCAGCATCTGGCTCAACAGACATTCTTCCAAAAGAAGTTGAGTTGCGTTTTAACGAAGTAGTTAGTGAAACGCCACAAGGCGCACAGGAGCTAGCTGCACTCGTGTTTATCAGCCCACGCAGCGGTGATCCGCGCGTTTCGTGGGGTCGAAACCGGATTACAATTAGACCACGCAATGGTTTTAAAGACAGCACTGTCTATACAGTGGAGCTCCGCCCTGGTTTAATGGACTTGCGGTCGAACGCTTTAGATAGCGCCATTCGAATTGTGTTTAGCACCGGCGGAGATATTCCGAATACAAAGGTGAGCGGCGCCGTATTCGATTGGGTTGCAGGAAAGCCTGCTGCTAAAGCACTCGTCGAAGCTATCGCGCCAGACAGCACTACATATCAGACTTTGGCGGATAGTGTCGGCCGCTTCTCGATACAACACCTCCCCGCTACCCGTTTTGTTATACGTGCGATTATCGACCGAAATAACAACCGCGAACTAGAACGCCTTGAACCTTGGGACACCGTGGGGCTTGTGGTAACTGAAGATGCTTCTACAGATCTATACGTGTTCCAGCACGACACTTTACCTGTTCGAATTCAGTCCATTGCCTACATCGACAGTCTCGCTCAGCTACGCGTAGTATTCGACAAGCCTTTCAAGCCCGGATTTGTTCCGGAGCCAAGTATGTTCACGCTAATGAACAAGGACTCACTACCGTTACAGGTTAACGGCGTTGTTACAATTGTTGAGCGGCAACTTCAAGATTCAATTGCTAGAGTGGCGCGCGAAGATTCCACCGCGCGCGCGAACAGAGACACAACTGAAGAAGGACGCGCTCGAGCTGATTCAGTTGAAAAGAAACGAGTAGCCGATTCTCTCACCGCAGTCGCAAGGCTAGAAGAAGAACGTAGACGTGAGGCTCTGTTCCGCAGAGACCGTCCGGTTGCGCGCGTGGACACAGTACCGCCGCCAAAGATGAACAGACCGGTTCCGTTCTCTGAGCTCTTTCTTATCCTCGCAGAGCCACTGACAGAAGAGGCGAGTTACATACTGAAAGCTGAGCGGCTGCAGAGTCTGTCTGGCGTTGAAACTCCTACTCCGCTAAGAGGCTTTACAGTACCCAAGCGGCCGCCTGCGCGAACTGATACGACGGGTAGGCGTAGATAGTGGTGTTGCACAGATTGGCGTCAAAAGATTCGGTTGAAAGCGTGCCGATGGTAACGGGCGTTCTATTTGTAGATCGTGACGGCACTCTTATAGCTGATCGACATTATATCAAAAGTGCCGACGCAGTCGAACTCCTGCCATCCGTTGCAGAATCACTGCGTAAGGTTAATGAGCTACTCATACCAGTTGTTATTGTTACCAACCAATCGGGAATTGGACGTGGCTTGCTAACTGAAAGTGAATTCCACGAGGTACAGCAACGTCTTACGCAGCTGTTAAGTGCACGAGGTGCAACAGTTAGCGATAGTTACTTCTGTCCGCACGCTCCAGACCAATCATGTAGCTGTAGAAAACCATCTGCACAGTTATTTGAAATCGGAGCTGCTAAGTACAACGTCTCGTTATCGACGTGCGCGTTTATAGGTGACAGGTGGCGCGATATCGCAGCGGGAGTTAGTGCCGGAGGACTTGGAGTACTGGTCCCGTCAGTGGATACTCCTCAAGACGATATTGACAGAGCACGTGCCGCTGCAACAGTGCAACCAACCTTCGCACATGCAGTAAACAGCGCTATCGATTTTTTCTCGTTGCACCTTAAAGCTACCAACCGTGAGCCTACTAAATGAGCGTTCGTATTGGTGTCCTTGCATCCGGCGGCGGTAGCAATTTACAAGCGCTTATCGACCATTTCTCTGGCACTAAGCGTGCGATTGGCGAAGTGGTGTGGGTGGGGTGCAATAAGCAGGGTGCCGGTGCATTAACTCGCGCGGCCGACGCTGGAATAGCAACCCATCATGTCACTAAATCGGCAGACGGAGATTCGCTTTTAGAGCAACTCAACGATCACAACGTTCAGCTACTGGTACTTGCAGGATACTTACGCTTAGTTCCGTCGGTAGTGGTTCGCGCATACAGTGGAGCGCTATTAAACATTCACCCTGCACTGCTCCCTGCATTTGGTGGCGCGGGAATGTTCGGCATGAACGTTCATGAGGCGGTAGTTGCATCAGGCGCTACAGTAACCGGTGCAACGGTTCACTACGTAACCGAGCAGTACGATCGTGGTGCCATTGTAGCACAGTGGCCAGTACCTGTGTTTGCAGGCGACAGTGCTCACGCTGTAGCCAGTAGAGTATTACGCGTTGAGCATCGGCTATTACCGTTGTGCGTTGAACTCGTAGCACGCGGCGAAGTTAAGCTATCCGACAGCGGCGAAAGAATTACACGAAGCAGCTATACTCCGGTTAGCGACGATGCAGCCTTTGTACTTTCCTCAGACCATGTTTCGCAAAACAGGTCTGCGACTCCAGAGGTGGGGACAGATATAACGTCCCTACTGTTCCCCTGACGTTTCCTTATTTATACGATGCCACGCGCACTGCTTTCCGTTTCAGATAAAACCGGCCTAGTTCAATTTGCGTCTAAACTTGCAGAACATGGCTACGAGCTCGTTTCAACCGGTGGAACCGCAAAAGCTCTTCGCGATAGCGGACTTAAGGTAGCAGACGTTGCCGACCTTACCGGCTTCCCCGAAATGCTTGACGGCAGAGTGAAGACTTTGCATCCAGGTGTTCATGGCGGTCTGCTTGCTAGGCGCGATATACCGGAACACATGAATGCAATTGCGGAACACAATATCGGAACCATCGATTTGGTGGCTGTTAATCTGTACCCATTCCGTGAAACCGCGGCTCGTGCGGGAGTAACCGCTGAAGAGGTTATTGAGAATATTGATATTGGCGGCCCCTCTATGCTGCGGTCGGCTGCGAAAAACTTTGAGTCTGTTTGGGTTATAGCAGATCCAACCGACTATCAGAAGGTACTTAGTGCAATCGCTAGCGGTGAGGATAATCAGCAGCTGCGCAAACAGTTGGCCGAAAAAGTTTACGCACACACTGCGTCTTACGATTCCGCGATTGCACAGTGGTTTGCAGCGCAACGCAATGAACCATTTCCCGACCAGTATCCCATTTCGTTTCGCAAACAGCAAGCATTGCGTTACGGTGAGAACCCTCAACAACGCGCTGCATTTTACGTAGAACGAGAAGGTGCCGGTTTAGGCGCTCTGCAGCAACTTGGCGGAAAGGAGCTTTCTTTCAATAACCTGCTTGATCTTGAGGGTGCTTTGCTCGCTATTGAACCGTTTAGCGATCAGGCGGCGTGCGCAATTGTTAAGCATACAACGCCCTGCGGTTTGGCTACTGGGCGCGATGCGCTAGACGCATACCGTAAAGCACTAGCTTGCGATCCGGTATCAGCGTTTGGTTCGGTTATATCATTTTCAGTTGCAGTAGACACTGTGGCGGCTGAAGCTATCTCGTCTTTGTTTGTCGAGTGTATCGTTGCACCTGACTTTTCTGACGAGGCGGTTGAGATTCTGGGGCGCAAGAAAAACTTGCGCGTTCTACGCGGATCAGCGAAGTGGTCTGCCGGCAGTATGGATTACAAGAGAGTTAGAGGTGGATTGCTAATACAGGATCGAACTCCGGTTCCGTCGGCGCCTGAAACATGGAACGCCGTTACTAAGCGTCAGCCCACTCGCGAAGAACATCGTGATTTGGCTTTTGCGTGGCGTGCAGTTGCGAGTGTTAAGTCCAACGCCATCGTGTTGGTACGAGACGGTGCAACTATTGGAATAGGTGCTGGTCAGATGTCTCGCGTAGATGCGTCGTTCCTTGCGGCCCATAAGGCAACCAGCGCTGGCCATGAAACAAAGGGAGCTTCGCTGGGCTCCGATGCTTTCTTCCCCTTTCGAGATGGCATCGACCAAGCGGCGGCGGCTGGTGTCACCGCAATCGTTCAGCCCGGTGGTTCGGTAAGAGATGCTGAGGTAATTGCCGCAGCCGACGAGCATAACATTGCCATGATATTTACGGGCGAGAGGCTTTTCAGACACTGATAGTCGCTTAAGAGGTGCCCAACGGAGGTGAGGGAGGGTAGTTTTTGTGATCCCTTGTACTGGCTTAGAAGGGGCATCCACCACTTGCGCGATGCCCCTATAGGGAAACCCGCCTCACCTCATGAATTCCGTCATGAATTTCGCCGCATCTGTAAACCTGAACTCTGCCGAGCTCGACTATCGTCCGTCCTATAAGGCGGCCGCATTAGCGAGCTTAGCGGTATTCATTCTGTATGTACTCACGCTCGCACCTTCCACGTCTATGTGGGACACAAGTGAGTACATAGCCGCTGCCTACGTCCTCGGCATTCCACACCCGCCGGGCAATCCGCTGTTCGTTCTTATAGGACGGGTGTTTGCAATTCTGCCCATTGGCCCATCGGTAGCTATCCGAATAAACCTGCTTGCAGCAGTTTGCAGCGCGCTTTCTGCCGGATTTTGGTTTCTCGTAACAGAACGCGTTCTTGTTTCTTGGATGCCTCGCTTCTGGCAACGCATGGTTGGAGCATCGCTTGCTGTACTAATTGGTGCAACGGCATTTACCGTTTGGAATCAATCGGTAGTTAACGAAAAAGTTTATACGGTTTCTTTACTTGGTTTAGCAGCTATATGCTGGCTAACAGTACGTTGGTGCGACGACCCAGAAGGCCCTGTCGCCGACCGACTTCTAGTTCTGGTCGCATACTTACTCGGCTTAGGTTACGCCAATCATATGGCCGGTATGATCGCGGCCCCCGCAGTAGGAATGGCAGTACTCATTCGTCGTCCACAAACATTACTTCGCTGGAAACTGCTTCTAGTGTGCGCAGTCGTAGCTGCATTTGGTGTAACACCGTTTGCTACACAACCAATTCGAGCTGCACACTTCCCTGCAATTAATGAAGGTGAACCGACAGGTTGTTCAACCGAGCTTAAAGCCAGCTGCACAGTTAGCAGTCTGACATATGAACGGTTTATGTACAACTTCAATCGTGATCAGTACGGGAAACCTTCGTTAGGTGAGCGTCAAGCACCATTTACTGCCCAAGTCGGTATGTGGTGGTTGTACTGGAAGTGGCAGTGGCTGCGTGACGCTTATACGGAACGCCCAGGGCTACAGAACGCGATGGCAGTCTTCTTTTTCATCCTTTGTACAATTGGTGGGTGGATGCATTATCAGAAGGACCGACGAAGTTTTTGGTTCTTCGGGCCTTTAGTGTTTACGATGACACTAGGGTTGATATTCTATCTCAACTTTAAGTACGGACATTCTCAAGCACCGGAGCTAGGAGAAAGTGTCAATCGCGAGGTTCGCGATCGTGACTACTTCTATCTGTGGAGTTTTTCGGCGATGAGCGTGTGGGTCGCACTGGGACTCGTATACATATGGGAGACAGTTGCGAGTTTGTTTGGCACAGATGAGATTCGCTTTGGGCGCGACATGGTTTCTGAACCGCGTCGCAACAGCTACCTCTTGGCTTCGCCTGCGCTGCTGGTCGCGGTTATTCCGCTTTTCGGAAACTGGGAGCAAGCATCACGAGGTGGACAAACAGACACGGCAGACTTTGCACACGATTTGTTAAACTCCGTGGAACCTTACGGAATTCTTATTACAGTTGGTGACAACGACACATTCCCGCTATGGTATGCACAAGAAGTTGAAGGCATACGTCAGGATGTGATCGTCGCAAACACATCGCTATTAAACACTGACTGGTATACAAGACAGTTAATTCGAAACCCTGTACGCGAGTACGACGCGGCTAAAGGTCCCGCCATCTATCGCGACCGTGAGTGGAAGAAGCCATCTGGACCGCCCGTTAATCTCACATTTGATGAAGCGGACGCTTTGCCTTTGGTTATGCAGATAGGTGCAGACCAAGTTTTCTCGAAAGGTGAGATAATGGCGAGGCCACGTTCGCAGCAACTCATGCGAGCCGACCTGTTGGTGTATTACATGTTGCGCGACGCGTGGCCCGACCGCCCATTGTACTTTAGCCGTACAGCAGGTGGTTACCCATACGACCTTGGGTTAGAGCGGCACGTCGTAACTCAGGGGCTAGCGAAGAAGCTTGTGGAGCGAGCCGTAACCGCTGGCGTAGACACCATGCTAATACCGGGCGAAGGCTTTGTTGACATAACACGTTCGCACCAACTGTGGTCGGAAGTGTTCACTGCGACCAAGTCGCTCTCTAACCGAAAGGGGTGGGTCGACGACGCATCGGTTGGTATCCCCGATCTTTACGTGATAACTGGGATCATGCTAGCCGAAGGTCTTGCGCAGAACGACAACTTTGAGAGCTCGATGAAAACATTCGAGCAGTCGCGTGCGATAGCTTCAGCAATGCGACGAGAGAGGTTGTTTGGATTTGACCGGATAGCTCCTGCGACCAACGGCGCTGCAGGTGACACTCGTCCTGGTACTCAGCTTTTAGTGCCACCTAGTGACACTCCGCCTAAACGCGATTCTCAGTAAAAGGGTATAGCGGTTGTGCCCGTCGAGCTTGGCAGCTTGGCACAACCGCTTCAAATTGCCATGTCGGCCCTGCTATATTGTGGGGCTACTTGGCGCGGTGGCAGAGTGGTTGAATGCAGCGGTCTTGAAAACCGCCGTGCCCGTAAGGGTACCGTGAGTTCGAATCTCACCCGCGCCGTTCGAATGAGGTCGTTTTGGAGTAGGATAGCCCTAGCCGCTATATTTTGATGTGCTGCTTAGGGTAGGAGTTGCGAGTACTCCGCGTTTGACTGGTACGTATTTTATGCGGCTGTATATTCGCTTTCTAGGAGGAATCATGGCTACCCAGCTCTCACGTCTATTACTACTAGCTGCTTCCCTCACGACCGTCAGCGTAGCCAACGCGCAGCTTACGCCAACAGATTCTATTTGCGCAATCGGAGTCAATGCGCTTAAGGACGACGCAAGCAGCCCGTATGGTATTAAAGTGTTCTACTGTGGACACGAAACGGTTGGAATAATCAACGAAGTCATACGTGCAAATGCTGCATCCTCGGATGAAAAGATATGGCGAAATATTAGATCGTTGCTTGTATGGGTTCGAAGCGAGCGAATACTCTCCTATGCCATAGAGTTAAGCCGCAATGTTTCTGCGAGCCCTGCAGCAAGGACGACTGCAATGAGTGCGATCGCTATGCATACAAAGCGGAGTTACATTCCACTTTCATTTACTGAGGCAAAAGCGCTGCGCCCTGAAGATCGTTCAATACTATGGTGTTATAGATCCCTCCCCTACGCCGGTCCTCTTCTTCTAAATGAACCTCTTGGCGCTAACGCAGTAGAGAGGGGAGCTGCCGCATTTGATGCTGTGGCGGCAGATGTTTCTGCACCAGCCGAGCTGCGCTCATTGGCGAGCTGTGTACGTAGCTTCATTACCGAGGTGCCGCGCACACTCGACCCGCAGCGATTCACGGTAGAGTATCTATGCGACAATCGCTATAAGGTTTCGTATACAGATACTGTTAGTCGCGGAGAGTTTGAATACGGCGTGCGCGATTTGCGGCGTAAGCTCCCTGTACACGGTCCACAATCATATCAGTTAAATATTCCAACGAGCAGGGAGCCGTTTCGGCTATACGTTAATGGCCGCCTCACAAGTGAGACCAATAACGGGAGAGAAAGCTGTACGGCGCAATTTTATCGTCGTGAGAACAAACCTTTACCAGAAGGCGCGGATACATTAACAGGATGGGCGCGGTTTAGGCGAAAATAAAACCTATGCTTTCGTGAATACAGAAGCATGGTCATTGGAGTTTTGCGTTATCGGCGGTAGCATATGTGCCGAGCCAAACAGTCCTCATAGTTCTGCATAGCCGCTAGGTAGCTCTGTGCTACATAATGGGTGGATAGAGATTGCGATGCCATGGCAAGTCGATACCCATGACGCTAAGCATTTAAGAATCCGCAAAGCGAAAACTTGTTCAGCTAAATAGAATACTTGGTAATGGAGAGGCTCCACAGCCTCCCTCTCCCCTACCCTGTACTCCCTGCCCCCCCCACCCCCCCGCCGTGGACCGACGCACATTCCTAGCAACCACCGCCCTACTCCCCGCGGTAGCTTCGCTCCTTAAACCAACGCAGGCGTCAAAAATCAGTTTCGGATACGCTGCCATTACATGGGGTGGGAACGATCCACTGGCAATTGATGAAATTGCCGATGTTGGATACCGTGGCATTCAGCTGCGCGCTTCCGCCGTTGAGCGTTGGCGCAGCGATCCTGCCGCGCTTAAAGAGCTGTTACGTCAGCGCAAGCTCGAGTTCGTTGCTCTCTCCTCTGGAGTGCTGGCCCTCGATCCAGCCAAAGAGCAGGAAACCATGGCGCTGCACAGTGCGCACGCAAAGTTCGCCGCACAATGTGGCTGCCACTACCTACAAGTCGTAGACGAACGGCCGCGCAATCGCACTATTACAGCAGACGACCACAAACGAATGGGGAGGCTGCTAACTGAACTAGGAAAGCGATGCCAAGATCATGGGGTCAAGCTTGGATATCACAACCACATGGGGAACCTAGGCGAAAGTCCAAACGAGGTTAGCGCTGTTTTGGGAGCTGCAGACCATCGTTATGTAGGACTTGAACTAGATACCGCGCACTGGGCAGCAGCCGGTGGTGATCCAGTAGAGGCAGTGCGACAGTACCATGACAAAATCCTTTTCGTGCATCTCAAAGATCTAGCACGCAATGTTGATGGTCGTCCATACAGATTCCGTGAACCGGGATCAGGTGAGTTGGATATTAAGGGTGTACTTACAGCTCTCGACGCAGCAGCATTCGAAGGTTGGGTAATCGTCGAACTTGATTACCAAACAGCACCCAACCGCTCTGCAAAGGAATCGGCGGTAGTCGCTCGCAACTACCTCTCATCAATAGGATACGAGGTTTAAATGGATAGACGAGAGCTCCTTCAGCTTTTGGGAACAGCAGCGGCCTTCGCTGCTACAGGGAAGTTAACTGAGAACGACTTGCTTGCAGTAGGAGAACGAATACACCGCGAGCTGACGGCACAATCGCAACCAAAATTGTTTTCAGTAGAGCAGTCTCGTGCGATTACTGCAGCATCAGAACGTATCATTCCCCGCACTAGTACACCAGGTGCAACAGATGCAAACGTTTTGGGGTTCATTGCAGTAATGATGTCAGACTGGTATTCGACAGCAGAACTAAGCCGATTTGTAGCAGGGATTGACGAGTTAAATAAAGCTGCGTCGGGTAAGCATCAACGTGCGTTCGCATCATGTACTGTGCAACAGCAAAAAGCTCTTTTAGAAGAAATAGATAACAGTGTTGTCGAGTTGCGACGTACCAACACAGCGTCCGCAAACAACCACTGGTTTTCTCTTCTCAAGTATCTCACAGTATACGGATACTGCACCTCCGAACCAGGTATGCGACAGTTTCTTAAGTCGTGGCCGCCCCCAATGCACTACGACGGTGCAGCAAAGGTATCGTGAATATGAACAACGATCTCACCGCACTCGGCATCAATACCAATGCTACCAGTTACGACGCCATCGTAGTCGGCTCAGGGATGACCGGTGGTTGGGCCGCTAAAGAACTCACGGAAGCAGGACTACGAACGCTCGTACTCGAAGCGGGGCGTAACGTCGACCCCATTGCAGATGCGCGTGAACATGTAGCGCCATATGACATGCGCTTCCGCGGACTCGGTAACAGGCGCCTTGTCGAGTCTCGCCAAGCCGTGCAACGACGATCGGTAAGCTTCGACGAAATCAGTCATGCTTATTGGACCGACGATGTAGACAACCCATATTCTACACCGCAGAATAAACCCTTCGACTGGTTTCGTGCGCGACAAGTTGGCGGCAAATCAATTATTTGGGGAAGACAAGTTTACAGAATGAGCGATCTCGATTTCACCGCAAACTTACGTGAAGGAACAGCTGTAGATTGGCCCATTCGATATAAAGACATTTCTCCATGGTACGATAAGGTTGAACGCTTTATTGGTGTATCAGGGCAAGCAGAGGGGCTAGCTCAACTCCCTGACGGCCAATTTTTGCCGCCTATGGAAATGAACATAGTTGAAAAACATGTTCGCACTAAGATAGCTGAGCGTTTTGGTAGAGAACGAGTAATGACGATAGGTAGGGCCGCTGTTCTAACAGAAAACCGTCCCGGGCGAGCGGCGTGCCATTACTGCGGCCCCTGTCAACGAGGCTGTGCAACTAAGTCGTATTTCAGTTCAATAAACGCAACGTTGCCTGCTGCGCAAGCAACAGGTCGTCTTACGCTACGCCCATACTCCCTTGTTCGCCAAATCAACTATGACGCAAGTAAACGCAGAGCAACAGGTGTTGAGGTAATAGACACAAGAACGGGAGAACAACTTTCGTTTACTGCGCGTGTCGTATTTGTTTGCGCGTCAGCGATTGAAAGCGCGCGACTGCTTCTCAATTCTGCGAATGCAGACTTTGACACCGGCTTAGCCAATTCAAGCGATCAGATTGGACGCAATATCATGGATCACATAAAGCAGGCCGGTGCAACTGGTACCTTCGACGATTGGCGCGATAGGCGTGTATTAGGCTCCCGTCCAAATGGCATTTACGTGCCACGTTTTAGAAACGTGAACAACCGTCATAGTGATTTCGTTCGCGGCTACGGCTTTCAGGGTGGCGCTGGACGTTCTGGTTGGCAGCAGTACACTCGTTCTCCTGGAATAGGTGCGACATTTAAAGAGCGACTCACTCAACTAGGTCCGTGGACAATGACATTTAACGGTTACGGCGAAATGCTTCCCAACGCTAACAATCGTGCGACAGTCCATCCGACGTTGAAAGACAAATGGGGTATACCATCGTTGCACATATCAGTAGAGTGGGGCCCGAACGAGCTTGCAATTCACAAAGATATGAGCATAGCGGCAGCGGAGCTTTTGGAGGCAACTGGCGCTAGGAGTATCAATCCGAACCGTGCAGGCCCGTCTACTCCTGGCAATTCCAATCACGAAATGGGTACAGCACGGATGGGGCGCGATGCGAAATCGTCGGTGCTCAACGAATGGTGTCAATCGTGGGATATCCCAAACCTATTTGTAACCGACGGTGCCGCGATGACATCGAGTGGTTGCCAAAACCCGTCACTTACCTATATGGCGCTCACCGCACGCGCGTGCTGGTACGCGGTAGAAGCGCTTAAGAGGCGGGATATCTAAACGAAGTGCATAAAAGGCGGGGTATTGCGCCCCGCTTTTGAGCGCATTATTATACAACCATATGGTTGTACGTGCCCAACTATCCGAACAGCAGCTCGACCGGCTCTTTCGCGCTCTAGCAGACTCCACCAGGCGTGACATCGTGGGAAGGCTGCTAGCGGGAGAGCCTGCTTCGGTGTCCACTCTCGCGAATCGTTATGACATGTCCTTTGCTGCCGTTCAGAAGCACGTGGCAATGTTGGAGGAGGCTGGACTTGTAAGTAAAAGAAAGAACGGGCGCGAGCGAATTGTGTACGGTAATGCAGAACAGTTAGCCAAGGCACGCAACCTGCTTCTCCAGCTTGAGCAGCTTTGGACTTCCCGATTCAACCAGCTTGACGCCATGCTCGCCGAACCGTTTTCACCTGAGACTTCATCATGCCAATCACATCCGTAACCTCCGATCCGAAAGCGCTTACTCTAACGGTCGTAGCCGACTACCCTGTTCCCCTTAGTCGCCTGTGGGACGCATACTCAGATCCACGTCAGCTTGAGCGCTTCTGGGGTCCGGTAGAGTGGCCCGCTACTTTCACTCGTCACGACATGCACGTCGGAGGTGAATCGCACTACTACATGAAAGGGCCTGATGGAACAATGGCGCGTGGGTGGTGGCGCTTTTTGGCGGTTGAGCCGCTACGACTAATTGAAGTCGAAGATGGATTCGCAGACGAAAGCGGCGCGCCAAACACAGATATGCCATCCATGCGAATGACGTTCAACTTTGAGGAAACGACAAGCGGCTCGCGATTCACATCGGTTACCTATTTTACCTCCATCGAATCAATGGAAGAGTTGGTAAAGATGGGAATGATGGAAGGTATGAAGTCTGCCATGAGCCAGATAGACGCGCTTCTCTCCGATCTCACGTCGTTCGCTGCGAGCCGCATTACGGAAGCACAGATTCTCAACGACACGCAGATCCGTGTAAGCAGAGTTATTCGCGGTACGCGTGAAGATGTTTGGCGCGCGCATTATGACTCAGCACTATTGCAACGGTGGTTGCTTGGCCCCGAGGGTTGGACAATGCCTGTGTGCAACGTTGCCGCAAATGTTGGTGACAGCTACCGCTACGAGTGGGAGAAAGCAGATGGCTCGCAACGTTTCGGATTTGAAGGTGAATTGCTGGAGTCAACACCACCTTATCGTTCCGTTTCGACAGAGCGCTTAGCCGGAACCGATGGTCCATCAACGCGAAACGAGTTGTCTCTTGTTAGCGTTCCCGCTGGCACACTGCTGTCACTGATAATCACCTATCCAACCAAGGAGCTAAGAGACACAATTCTTAGCACTGGAATGACAGCCGGTATGGAAACCAGCTATTCAAGGTTGGAGAAAGAGTTACTTACTGCATAGTTAGAAACGAGCACTGGGCGTACACTCAATAAAGAGTACGCCCAGCGCTCAAGCCAACACAGTTCTCTGCGGCCTTACTACTTCGTCGGAATTCCTATACAGGATTCCCGTTGGCGTCCCAGTCTACGATTTTCCCGCGATCTGCAACAATGAGATAGCGGTCCTTCCACTGATTGTCGTAGCTCACGCCGTATTGCTTAAGTATCTCATCTGGAACTCCGTCCCATTCGTTAGGAACGTTGCCTTTGTAGTCGAGATAATCAAAACCCATACGCGTAGTAAAGAAGCCGGTACATACGAGACCTCTAACTCTACTGAAGAAGCGAACACCAGGCATCATCTCCGGTTTCGCTCCCTCTGGCCATGCGATGTCTTCTACCAACTCCATACGTTGCGCCTCAGTGGCCGACACAAAGTCGACACCGAAGCGCGTTTTGCTTTCGGTATCCAGCCACATCAAGCCACCGCGCATGGGGAACTGAAACGACGGAACGTCTTTTGTTATGAACTCGATAAAATCGGGGACACCAGCGTCGGTTGCGCTCCCAGATTCATCGTCTTTCGGAATGATGATGTCCGCGAGTAGCGCGATCGTAGCCATCTCATGGCTGGAGTAAAAGGTTTCAGCTCTTATCTCGACGTCGTGCGCTACTTCCTCTGGCGTGCGTCCATATCCTCCGCCAGGTAAGCTCTCAAGCGCTTTCTTTTCCTCTGGCGTACACGCAGCCAAAGACAGCAAACTGACTCCCATTGAGCCAGCCAGCATAAGCTTTAAAGATTCGCGGCGATCCATCAGCTTAGCTCTCCTCTGTTGAAACGATCAACCACATGTTCGGCTGTGCGCCATGCAAGCGCGAGAATCGTCCACGTTGGATTCTTGTCAGCTTGGCTAACGAAGGTACCAGCGTCAACGACATACACGTTGTCGCAATCGTGCGTGCGTCCATACCTATCTGTAACAGACGTGTTGGGGTCGTCACCCATTCGCGTGGTACCGACTTCGTGAATAATTCGTCCCGGCGCATGCAGCCCATAGTCGTTTTCCGGGCCAGGTTTACTACCTGTGAGAGTTGCGCCCGCTGCGGTAAGCAGTTCTTCGAATGTGTCGTGCATGTGTTTAGCCTGCATACGTTCGTAATCAGTCCACTTATAGTGGAAACGTAACACAGGTATTCCCCACTGATCGACCGTTCCTGAATCGATCTCGCAGAAGTTGCTGTACTGCGGAACACTTTCGCCTCGTCCAGACATGCCGATAGTCGCGCCCCAAAGTGAACGCACATCGCGCTTAAGTGCCGATCCGTATCCGCCGTTACGCGAAGGATTGCCAGCTTGGTCGACTACAAACTTACGCAAGCTCTCCGACGATCCGCCGAATCCGTAGCCTGGCATGCCCATTCCGCCCCAGTACTCAATGTGATAACCGCGCGGGAAGTCTAACTTCTTGCCATCGAGCCACCACGGTGAGTAAATGTGTGCACCACCGGTACCGTCTTCGTTGTAACGTTTTCTGCCAATAAGCTCTGTTACAATTCCAGAACGGTCGGCGCCTGTTGAATCGTGCAGATAGCGCCCAACATGTCCGCCCTGATTGCCAATTCCTTGAGGATGGCTAGACGACTGCGAGTTAAGCAGTATGCGCGCCGACTCACACGCAGAAGCGCCTAGCAAAACTACCTTCCCCTTTATCTGGTACTCTTTGCGATCGCTCTTGCTAATGTAGCTAACGCCGGTAGCCTTCCCCGACGAATCGGTTGTAACAGCACGTACCATCGCATGCAGATACAAATCGAGCTTACCAGTACGCTTCGCTGGGTGGATAAGTACGGTTCCCGATGAGAAATCCGCGTACGCACTACACGCGCGGTTGCACTGGTTACAGAAGAAACAAAGTCCTCGATCGTCGTTAATTCTTTGCGTGAGTATCGAAAGCCTGTTTGGATAAACGGGTATACCAATTTTCTGTGCGCCGCGCATGAAGAACAACTCGTGCAGGCGAGGCTTCGGTGGCCTTAAAAAGAATCCGTCAGGATCGTTCGGTAGTCCTTCGTTGGTACCAAACACGCCAATCATCTTATCGACGCGATCGTAGTAAGGCTTCACATCATCGTATCCGATAGGCCAGTTTTCACCCAACCCGTCGATGTTCTTGCGCTTGAAATCTTTGGGTCCAAACCGAAGAGATATACGTCCCCAGTGATTAGTGCGTCCGCCGAGCATGCGACTGCGAAACCAATCGAATCGCGTTCCTGCGGCACGCGTATAAGGTTCGCCTTCTAGCTCCCACCCACCCCACGCGGCGTCGAAGTCTCCGAAAACGCGTTGAGAGCTACCGCCTCTTCGCGGAGACTCCCACGGAAATCGCAACTGCGTACGGTATTCGTCTTTCGCAGGGTCAAAATCACCGCCCGCTTCAAGGATTGCCACCTTAAAACCGGATTCAGCGAGCACTTTGGCGGCCATGCCGCCGCCCGCACCGGAACCGACGATAATCGCGTCGTACTGTTCTTGAGCCATTCGATCGAGTCGCGAGGGAGAGAGGGATGGGAGGAGGAGGGAGGATCTAACGACGGGTGAGGACTGTGGTTCACAACAATATGCATCTAAGGTGCTGCCGTTTGCAGCAATGAGCAAGGGTATTGACGCCTGGTTACTAGAATGATGAGCTTTGGGTTCGTGAGAAGGGGGCACCTCCGTCTGTATTACGCAACGATTCCTAGTAACACCGCCATGAACACCACGATCATCACTTTAGTTGCTTTACTGCTCTCTTCTCTAAGCAACGCTTATGTTGCTCCACCTAAAGTTACCGTGCAATCGAGCGGCGTAAGCACACTTTTACAGTCCACCCACGCGGTTAACGCCGAGATGGTATGGGCATCTGGGCATGGTGGCGCAGTTGTGCGTACAGTTAACGGAGGCACTACATGGACAAAAGTTACTGCTCCCGGGAATGATTCTTTAGAGTTTAGAGATGTTCATGCGATAAGCGCTGACATCGCATGGATTCTTTCTGCTGGCAGCGGCAAGAAGTCACGTATTTATAAAACAATCAATGGCGGCGCCTCTTGGACCTTGCAGTTTATGAACAACGATAGCGCCGCTTTTTACGATTGCCTCACCATGCTCGATTCCAGAGTCGGTGTAGCATATAGCGACGCGACTAACGGCGAAACAAGAATTCTTCGAACAGTTAATGGTGGTGATAGTTGGACGTTGGTTGGCTCACAGCAGCTTCCCGCTCCTTTAGCCGGCGAAGGTGCGTTCGCAGCAAGTGGGCAGTGCGTTGTTCACTCAAGCCAAACTCGTGTTTTTGTTGCCACGGGAGCACCATCAGCGCGTTTACTGTCAAGTACGGACGCAGGTGCTTCATGGACCGCTAGCGGCACTCCATTCGTAAGAGGCGAAGTAGCTGGTCTTACGGGGCTCGCGTTTATCGATTCACTACGCGGGGCTGCCGTGGCCGCCGACATAAACCGTCTTCGCAACGATACATCGTCGCACGTTATAGGCCTAACAGCAGATGGTGGCAAAAGTTGGCAGTTGACATCGCGCCCTCCACTTCCTGGAGCACTGGCTGGGATAACAATCGTTCCGCGTGTAAGCGAAGGGAGCAATCAGCTAACTTTGGTAGCAGTTGGATACGGCGGTGCATTCTGGTCTGATAATGGTGGCAATACTTGGCACGTTATTACTGATCAGATTTTCACTGGCGCGACAGCGGTGGCTAGAACGGCTTGGATTACTGGCGCGCGGGGTCAGATCATTAGGCTTGACTGGTAGAGTTATCCGTCTAACACTTCCGTGATGTTCGCAGTTTGAACAGCTTAAACGAATATTGGTTGCACCGCGTTTCCGCATTTTGCTTGCGAAACGCGTATACTCATCGCTGTCTTCGATCTCTTCTCTTCCCTAACCCGCGACGTGTTCAACATGAACCGTAAAGGCTCTCTTTCGCTTGTCGGCTCAAAGCCGCTCTCCGTTAGTAACGCCGAGTGCAGCCGTTCGCCACGCATTCGCACCTCTGCTGCGGTCGCTAGTGCTGTGAGCGCACTTCTTGTTTTGTCGGCCTGTGCCGGAGACAAGGCTCCCAATCCTCCAACAGCTGGCGAGGAGGAAGCCGCTGCTGTTATTACCGCAAACGGAATCCTTCGCCACATCGAAGTACTAAGCCACGACTCGCTAGAGGGGCGCGCGCCAGCAACTGCAGGTGAAGAAAAGACTGTGGCGTACTTAACGTCGCAGTTTAAAGAAATGGGACTTTCTTCGGGTAACCCGGACGGAAGTTTTGTACAACAGGTGGAACTGATGAGCTTCACCGGTAAGCCAACTGCTTCCTTTTCGGCAGGCGCACGTTCCATATCTCTTTCGTTCCCGAACGACTACGTAGCTCTCACTCGCCACGACAAGCCGCTCGTCGAGCTGTCCTCGGACATTGTGTTTGTTGGCTATGGTGTTGTAGCACCTGAGTTCGGATGGGACGACTACAAAGATGTAGACGTACGAGGGAAGACTATTGTCATGCTAATTAACGACCCAGCGGTAGCCGATCCTTCCGATGGTTCCAAGTTGGATAACGCAATGTTTAAGGGCGACGCCATGACGTACTATGGCCGCTGGACTTACAAGTATGAAATCGCGTCAGCCAAAGGTGCTGCTGCTGCGATTATTATCCACGAAACAGGACCCGCAGGTTATCCGTGGGAAGTTGTAAGCGGCAGTTGGGGACGCGAAAACTTTGATGTTGTTAGAGCCGACAAGAATGCTGACCGCGTTCAGATTGAGTCATGGATAACTTCAGAAAAGGCTGAAGAACTTTTTGGCGCAAGTGGACTGAACTTAGACTCACTGAAGACTGCTGCGAGGAGCAGTGACTTCCGCCCAGTATCACTCGGCGCAACAGCTTCCTTTCGCGTTGAGAACTCAACGCGAAGAGTACAGTCTAAGAACGTTGTTGCTGTCATAGAAGGAAGCGACCCAGCGTTAAAAGATGAGTACGTTATTTACACAGCTCATTGGGATCACTTAGGACGCGATACAACTTTGGCAGGCGACCAGGTTTATAACGGCGCGCTCGACAACGCATCTGGTACAGCGACTTTGCTTGAGATTGCAAGAGCTTTCACGTCGCTTCCTGAGAAGCCTAGCCGCTCGGTAATGTTTCTTGCCGTAACAGCAGAGGAAAAAGGACTTCTTGGCGCGAAGTATTTCGCAGAGAACCCGCTAGTGCCTCTTAACAAAGTGCTTGCGAACATTAACATGGACGGCATAAACCAGTGGGGACGTACTAGCGACATAATTGTTGTTGGTTACGGCAACTCCACACTGGAAGATTTGCTGTCAGAGGTTGTGAGTCCTGCGCAACGCACTATTGCGCCAGACGCTGAACCTGGGAAAGGATTCTTTTATCGCAGTGATCACTTTGAGTTTGCAAAGAAGGGTGTTCCTGCACTTTACACCGATGCCGGAGTGAACTTCATAGGGAAGGCTTCCGACTACGGTGAAACCAAACGTGCAGAGTACACTGCCAACGACTATCACAAACCATCCGATCACATTAAGCCCGACTGGGATTTGAGTGGCGCGGTTGAAGACACGCGCGCGCTGTTCTCTGTAGGACTTCGAGTTTTAAACGGAAGTAAGTGGCCGGAGTGGAAGCCAGGAACCGAGTTCAAGGCTATAAGAGATTCGATGCTCTCAACTCAGAAGTAACGGATGGTTGTTAGTCGCGATACTAACAACCGGTTGCTCAGTGTAGCCTAGAAACCGTTGTAAAGAGAAACAGGTCGCGCTACAAAGTTATGTAGCACGACCTGCTTTTCTTTATAAAGTTCGGTAGCTCAGTCGCTTAGCAAATGCGACTCTACAAACCACAACTGTTTATCTGCTTCTCCCACTATTCCAGTGAGTAAGTCGGCGGTAACTGCGTCGTCAACTTCTTCTGCATCTTCTATGTTCACGCGCGCTGCGTTGGCACAGGCCGCGATGGCATCTGAAACGACCCTCACCCACTCATCGGAGTCATCTGCCGAAAGCGGGCTTGGAGTTAGCTGCGTACGCTCTTCGATTACTTGAACGGTTCCTTCAGCAACTCCGCCAAGCTGCACGGCACGTTCAGCGATATCGTCCGCCCATTTCGTTGCTAAAACGGCGGTGGCATCAAACAACAGATGTAACTGTTGGAAACGCGGACCTTTGACATTCCAGTGTGCCTGCTTCGACTGGCGTTCAAGGTCTAGAAAATCAGCGAGTCTTTCGTTTAGGACTTCGACCATCCGCATACGCGCTGACTCTGGAAGCGCGACGCGTGTAGGAAAAGCTGCTTTAGTAGTGGAGCGCGGCATCTGACCATCTCCTTAAGCTTTGGTTGTCGAACAGGGACATTAGTAATAATACCCAATTCTGAGCTTTAAGTGGCATGGGGCGAGGTCACTAGGCGCTTTGGAATGGCGTAGTTCCTCGTGATTCTCGCGGCACTGAGGGAGCTTTTGGAGTGAACGAAGCCGCTTAGGGTTCTAGTATTTCCGGGCGGAATTCAAGCTCACGGACGTTGGGAGTGTCACAAGTAGTATACCACTAAGAAGGTCTTATTCTCCGTGTTTAGTATCTCAAGCAAGGTCTCGTCCAAACCGAGGCGTTCGGGGCGCCGCTGGAAGCGTACATACCCGGTATCTGGACCGTCTGGAACGCTAAAGTTTACGAAACTCATAGTCGAATCCGCGGTTGTGCTATCTAATGGCACGAACTTTAGTGCCTTGGTCTGTTCAAGTATTGCTGTAAACGCAGAGTCTGACAGTTGGACGCGTACCTTAAACGATCCGCGAAAGTCGCTAAAGAACTCGTACTGAAAGTGATCGACATGTAACAACACCTTGCTGTCATCTGGCACCTTTATATCGCTGATTTGGTTTATCAACGATTGCGCAGACGGAGGATTCTCATCGCAACCGGCTAACGTAATTGATAGCGCTGATACTAGAGATATAAGTATGGTTTTCAAAACGTGGTTACTCCGTAGCGAATATTAAAAGGTGCGGCAAAAAGAGCAGCACCAACAAACCCAGCCACACGGGTTGCATTCTCGTTTAATCGGGCAGGTTGTCTTTCCCTCCCTTCGCGACTTCGCGCGCCCTTCAAACTCGCACGCCGCCACGAACCTCGCGAGCCTACTACGTACCCTCGCTTTTCGACAAGTATCCTCTAACAAGCCCACAGATTATCCAGCACGTGACCCTCCAGTTACCGGAGCAATAAAGTTAACCTTGATAGACTTCTTCGCAGTATCATTAAACCCGGGATTGTAGAGCGTACGCGATTGCGCTACTTTTCCGGACCTGACACCCTGAGGAGCGGCTTAACCAGCTATACTTCGGTGGTTAAGGAGGGATGGCCGAGAGGCTGAAGGCACCGGTTTGCTAAACCGGCATAGGGGGTAACCTCTATCGCGGGTTCGAATCCCGCTCTCTCCGTGCGCGGGTCCGTCGAAATCATCGGCGGGCCCGCGCTTCTGCCAGATACCCCATGAAGCATTCAGACTCTGCAGGTAATATCGCGCCTAGGCCGCGCGTCCGGTTCGCACCCTCCCCTACTGGCTTCCTTCATGTAGGTGGCGCGCGCACCGCCCTCTTTAACTGGCTATACGCCCGAAAGCATAACGGTACTTTTCTCCTACGCGTCGAGGATACCGACCGCCAGAGAAGCACCGAAGAAAGCACTAAGGCAATTTTCGAAGGACTCCAGTGGCTTGGGCTCGATTGGGATGGCGATGTCGTTTACCAAGGCGCTAACCTTGAGCGCCATCGTGTAGACGGTCAAAAGCTACTGGACTCAGGAGCCGCCTATCGCGACTTCACACCCGCATCCGAAATTGAGCGTATGCGTGCTGAAGCAGAGGCGCGCGGCGACGGTTTTAGATTCGATCGAAAGCTCGCCGATTTGAGCGAGGATGAAATAGCCGCAAAACTGGAACGCGGTGAACCGTACGCTATTCGTTTTCGTGTTCCTGATGGTGTAACGGAGTGGGATGACATGGTGCATGGAACGATCTCGTTTCCGAACAAGGACATAGAAGACTTTGTTATTCTTCGTTCTGATAACACACCGGTGTATAACATGGCTGTCGTTTCCGACGACATAGCGATGGATATAAACCTTGTGATGCGTGGCGACGATCACATCTCTAATACGCCCAAACAAATCCTGCTTTACAGAGCACTAAATGCCGAAGTGCCGCGCTTTGCTCACGTCCCAATGATTCACGGAACCGACGGCAAGAAGTTGTCAAAGCGTCACGGCGCGACAGCTGTAGGCGACTATCAACACCAAGGGCTACTTCCTCAAGCGATGCTCAACTTTTTGGCGCTGCTGGGGTGGTCAACTGGTGACGATACAGAAGTAATGTCGCTACACGAAATGATCGCTCGCTTCGACGAACGCGGTCTTCAAAAGAAGGCAGCTGTGTTCGACACCAAGAAGCTAGAGTGGATGAACGGTCAACACATGGCTCGCATGTCCGCCGCTGAGCTGTCTCACTACATAACTCCGCAGTTAGTTGCAGCTGGTTTCACTTCAAGCGAAGAGCTAGACACGCGCAAAGAGTGGTACTTCGGCGTTATCGATTTGCTCAAGGTTAGGTCGCGCACCACCGATGAACTGGTGCATCAGTCACATCCGTTTTTCACCGAGCATGTAGAGTTCGATGCTGACGCAGTAAGCAAGCAGTGGCGTGACGGCTCAGCAACACGAGAAATTTTACATGCGGTTCACGACAAGCTAAGCTCCCTCGCGGTGTGGGAGCCACCTGAACTCGAAGATGCGTTACGCAAACTCGCAGAGGAGTTAGACGTTTCAGGTGGGAAAATATTTCAGCCGTTACGTGTCGCGATTACTGGTACAAACGTAAGCCCTGGCATATTCGAACTTCTTGAATACGTCGGGCGCGATCGCTCTCTTGCCAGACTCACTCGCGCAATTAACTACTTAAACTCTTAGCAGAATCTTATGTAACACGCGCAGCTTATTACGGCTGGAGTTGCGCGTGTACTAATCGTTATTGCCAGCCGCTCGTTCTCTCTCTTTTGCTTTTTGCCTTTCCTGATACTCGCGTTCTTTACGATCACGCAGTTCACGCACGAGCTTTCTGAACTCTGCTTCGCCGACGCTACGACGAGAGTTCGCCATAATATCTTGTCGAGCTAGTGCGAGTCTGCGTTCGCGATCTATAGCGTTAGGATTGCCCGCCATCGCCATTTGTGCGTTCATCGGGAGTAGCCCAAGTAGAGCATTGGGAATCGTAACCTTGCCGAGCCGAATTCCACCCTCGTCCCAACCCCACTTGTTGCCGTCTTTGTCACGTGTGGTCCAATCGCCGGGCCGTCTGCCTGTTTCGCCATTTCGGCGCGCGATAGCCTCTAGTGAATCGGCGGCTGTTACAATGGCATACGAGATAATGCTATCGAGTCGGTCCGTTCCCGTGCGACGTTCCGGAGCGCCAGGGACAGCGGTCCCCCACAGCCGCGGATCAGCGAACGCTGGCTGAACGCCTCGCAGTTCGGCTTTAACTGCACCGACTGTAGAGCCGGCCAGACCTCCTCCAGAACCGGTGTCAGCTGCAGCACCAGCTTGTCCGCCAGCTGAAGATGGAGGATTGACTACGACCACCGGCGTGGGGGGCGGCCCTTGATTGGTGGTTGCAGCATCTATCGGCGGTTTAACAGCTTCTGCGGGAAGCGGTTGAGGCTGCGGCTTCGGTAACTCTGCAGCTGACTTGGGTTCAAGACGCGGCTCACTGGGCTCGACCCAGGTGACACGTTCTTCGGTTGGGGTTTTCTCTCCAAATGAAAAGAAACCGTCAATTCCATGTCCGAAGGTGATAGTGCGCAAAAGTACAGCACCAACTAAAACATGCGCGGCTCCTGCGATTAACCAACCGCGCGCGCCAATACGTTTTTTGCCGGCGCTATATGGAGCGCGGAACAGGGGCCCGCCACCACTGCGTCTGGCGCGCTTGCTATACGAAGCAAGCGAAGATGCTGGTGAGGATGAGGGTACCTGAGCGTCGGTATCACCCTTCCCTTTGTAGTGATTAACTGTATCCGAGCCGGTATCTGCCATCTGTTTTCGGTATCAGAGGGGCCGAATCCGGTAGACCAAGACGGATGAGAAAACTGTCATGCCGTTATCTACCCCGAACGACCGGGCTGGTTACACGACTGAGTCCTAGCAGCTCGACCTCAACGACGTCGCCGACTGTCAGCTTCCTTGTGCCAGATGGAGTACCGGTTAACACGAGGTCACCAGACTCCAGCGTCATGAACCTAGTAATGTACGCCACAAGTACAGGTATAGCGAAGGCCATATCCGAAGCTTTTCCCCTCTGGCATTCGACGCCGTTAAGACGAGTCACGACTTCTATAGACGAAAAATCCGTAGGAGCTACCGCGAGATTCCCAATTGGACAAAAGGTATCCATCCCCTTCGCACGCGCCCACTGATTGTCTGATCGCTGAAGATCGCGCGCAGTTACGTCGTTAACCGCGACGACATGCGAGATGGCGTCTGCGGCCTCACTTTCGCTTGCATAGCGAAGGCGTTGGCCAATAATTAGGCCAATCTCTCCCTCAAACTCTACATGCGACGAAACTTTCGGCAGTTCAATGGCTTGTAGATCAGGAATAATTGACGACGGCGGCTTTAAGAAGAGGAGCGGTTCAGAGGGAACTTCGTTCCCCATCTCACGCGCGTGTTCGAGATAGTTGCGTCCAACGCAAACGATTTTTGATGGTGTGATGGTCATAGTAACAAACTAGCTCCCTTCACTCCGCTTCTCCTTGTAAAACTCCCAAATATCGCGGCGCAGACTCTCCCACGGCCCCCTAATTCTTTGTGCTGGCGGAAGCCCTTTTAACAGTCTCCTACCATAGGGCATAGTTAGCACACGGGGGTCGGAAATCACCACCACACCGACATCGCGCGCTGATCGTATTAGCCGGCCAAACCCCTGCTTAAGACGCAGCGAGGCGTTAGGCAGCATATAGTCGTTAAATGAGTTCCCTCCTCTTGCTTCAATTAGTTCGCACTGTGCCGCTACGACTGGCTCAGTTGGAACTCTGAATGGAATTTTAGCAATTAGTAAACCGCGCAAAGCGTCGCCCGGCATATCTATTCCCTCCCAGAATGTTGCCGTGCCCAAGAGTATTGCGTTACCAGAGTCTTCAAAACGACGAAGCAAATCGTCACGCTGCGACTCACCGTGCACTAACAGTGGCCAACGTACATCTTGTGCCTCACTGCGCAGCCACTCCGCCATATTGCGAACATCCTTATGACTGGTGAAAAGTGCAAAAATTCCTCCATCGCTCGCGATTGCTAAATCACGAAGCTGATGTGCGACTGCGATAAAATGAGCGCGCGCGTCGTCGTTTGGCGCAGGCAGGTCGTCTGGAACTGCAAGAATGGCCTGATTGGGATAGTCAAACGGCGATGGGAAGCTCTCGCTGTTAACAGTTTTTGTACTGTTGTTTAAGCCGAGCCTTTCTTTGAGATAGCTAAAACCACCGTCTGCTGCGAGTGTCGCACTGGTAACGATAGTACTGGTAACACGCTCAAATAGATCGTCGCGCAATATTGGAGCCAAGTCTAAGGGAACGGCATGTAAGGCTACGTTTCGTACGTTGTTGCTCTTGCTACCAACGTACTCCATCCAACGAACCACTTCATTTGAATCTGACTGGGGATAAAGAGCTGCGACTAAAGCACCACCGCAGTCGTCCAAACGTCGTCCTACTGCCCTAAGTTCATTTACTAACGGAAGAAGCGCATCGCTCTTCTCTTGATTGGTTTCTAAACGCTCACGAATGGTATTGAGTCCATCGTTGATTAGCTTCAGCTCGTTGTTTAACGCAGCAAGTGAATCTTCAACGCCGCCTTTCCAAACAGGATGTTCTTGAAAGGATTCCGTTAGTCGCAGTACGTTCCCATTGTTCTCATCAAGTACTGCGCGGAGCAGGTCAAAAAGTTGAACAGCTCGTTCGCGAGCGCTACCAAGGCTGGGGGTCAAGCGCTCTTGAACTATGTCTAAACTTGCTACGCTTAGCAGATCGCTTGACATTGAAAGACGAGCTGCGAGTGCCGGTAGTAAGCCACGGCCGCGTCTTTCCAATCGCGAAAGCAACCGATTTAGTGAGCGCCAGGTTATTGATGTTCCAAGATGATCAGACGCTGCATCTTCAATGTGATGTCCTTCGTCTATTACGAGTCTACTATAGGCCGGTAAGACTGCGGCATCTGTCCAGTTTTGCGATGTTCTGCGAACAGCGACGTCAGAAAGCAGTAAATGGTGGTTTACGACAATCACGTTGGCCTGTGCTGCCTCTCGTCGCGCGCGAAAAACGAAACAGTTGTCGTAAAAGGAACACTTCATTCGTGTACATAAGTCCGGCTCCGCTGCTACTTCGTCCCACACTTCATGTGCTGGTGTAACGGGAAGATCGGAAATAGATCCGTCTTTAGTGTTATCTGCCCACTCAGCTAGCATGTTCAATTCGCTCGTGAGGTTGTCCTCAAATAAAGCGGCGCCGGCGCCGCGCGCCTGCTGTAGTCTGAAAAGACAAAGATAATTTCTCCAACCTTTTAGTAGTGCGAACTTCACCTGCTGGTCTGTTAGTGCAGACTCTAGAAAAGGCAAATCTTTTCGAACCAACTGTTCTTGAAGAGTGATCGTATTTGTCGAAACCACAGTACGCTCACCGTTTGCAGCAGACCAACGTAGCGCGGGCACTAGATAGCCTAGCGATTTACCAACGCCCGTTCCCGCTTCAAGAAGAGCGATAGATCCGCTGTTATATGCATTAACGACAGCCGCGGCCATCTCGCGCTGAGAAGGCCTGTCTTCATATCTTCTTACACCCCCCCTCTGAAGCATTGCAACTGATACGGCTCCGTTGGGGCCGAGAACTGACTCAACCGAATCGATACTTAGCTGTGCCTTTGCACGAACTTTTGGTACCTCTGCGACCACATACACTCGGTCAGCACTGTTGTTAATAATACCAAAGCCAATACCCATTTCATGAACGCGGGCCGCAGTATCCAAATCCGCTTCGCTAGGCGTTAAAACACCGGAAGGATGATTGTGTAAAAGCATTTCGCCTGGTTCACCAAATCCCGGTAGCGCTAGTACACTTCGCACCGTTCCTCTTGCAACCGCGCGTGCCTTAACTATTACTCCGTCGTCGTCCAGCGCTGCAACAAAACAAACTTCGTTGCCACCGGCAAGCGAAATGGACGTTCGCATTAGCGCGACGGCGGAACGGGCAATGCGGGCCTCGCCAAAAGACTCCAGCTTTTTGTTTTCTGCTACCATTACGTTTTACGCGGCTTTTTCCTTGCAGCGGGGAATAGCACGTTATTAAGGATTAACCGATAGCCTGGCGAGTTAGGGTGAAGCGACAAATCCGTCGGCGCACTACCAATAGCATGTTGTGCGTCCTCAGGATCATGTCCACCAAGAAAAGTCCACGATCCTTTGCCGTAATCGCCATGTATGTACTTAACCCACGGTGCCCCACCTTCTGAAGCAAGAACCGTAACCGAGGGCTTCAACACCACCTTGTTAAAACTTGTTGTTACTCCGTAATAGTCAGGGATTACGGTGCGATGATTCTGAACCAGCATGGCGGCGACTGGGTCAAGCTTAGCAGAGAATCCGAATAACGCGAACGTTCCAAGAGGTTGCCTTCTTGATGGTACGTTCACTTGATGACCATCGATATCACTTAGCGCGTTGACGTACGCAGAGGGTTCAATGTGTGCTCCTCTAAATGCCAGTGCGCGATTCCAATCTAGCCTCGCGTCAGCGTCAGCTGCTGGAGGCGAACCGTCTGAGAACGGGCCAGCGATATCTACGAATAGTGAGGCGATACTTAGGTCGAGAGACTCTGTGGCCCCGCACATAGCAAACAGAAAGCCGCCGTTCTCAACAAACTTGCGTATGCCATCTGCAACAGCCTTCTTGAGCTCAGGAACATTCGCGTGTCCGAAACGCTTCGCAGTTGCCATATCGCGGTCTCGCTGAGCGATAAACCATGGAGCATCACGGTATGCTAAGTAGAGCTTATTGAACTGTCCTGTGAAATCTTCATGGTGCAAATGTACCCAATCGTATTTAGACAGGTCTCCATTTAACACATCGTCGTCCCAAATCGATGTGAAGTCGATACCCGCATAGGTGAGTGCTAGCGTAACCGCGTCATCCCAAGGCGGTTGGTCGACTGGGCGATAGATTGCGATACGCGGTGTCCGTTCAAGAACAACCGCATCCATGTTACCACCCGCGATCTCTGCGCGCGCCGATGCCACCTGTGCATCGGTAAGTGGTTCGACAGTCACTCCATCGATTGCAGCGCGACGACGCAACGACTGTACATCTGGGAGGAGAAACGCTCCGCCCCGATAGTTTAAAAACCACTCTGCTTTGTGAGAGCCGCGAAGCGCCTCAAATGTCACTCCGTATGCCTTTAGATGATTGCGTTGCGCATCGTCCATAGGCAGCAGCAGGTGTTGTGCAGATGCTACTTGAGTTGTTGCCAACAAAAGAAGCAACACAACTGAACAACAGGCTGTTAAAAGGCGCGAAAAGTAGTGTATCATCGATAAGTACCTGATGGTGGTACCTGTCCTCTTAGTGAATCAAGCTCACGTCGCGCCTGAGGTAGCAAAGCGCTATCGGGATAATCTATAAGGAGTCGTTCTATTCTCTGCATAGCTTCTGCAGTCATTCCGTTCGATCGCAGAACGCGCGCCCACGACAGCAGCGCTTCGGCCGCCTCTGGACTCTTAGGATAGTCCGACGTAATTCGCTCCCACCACCCTTCGGCAAGTTTTTGCGGCTGCTTACCGTCAAGCGAAACTGCAATTCGCGCAGCGATCGACAACAGTGCCGGCGATGCATCAACGATGGAGTCCGACAACTTCGCAAATGATAGAGCGGCAGCCATGCTATCGTTCTGTGCTAGTTCCATAAATGCGGCGCCAAGTGATTTACTAGTTGCCAAACGTGTCCGCGCTAGTAGTCCCAGTGCGTCGTTTAGCGCCATGTTTTTTGATTCCGCACGAACGAGACGTCTTCGCGCAGTTACCAGGTCGCCTTCGTAAAGTGCTAGCCACCCAACTATCTCGTCGTCATCAGAAAGATCCGCACTGGCAGCTGCCTGTTTAGCTCTATCAACATTACCTGCGCGCAACCAAGCGCTTACCATGGGACGCGCTAGCGAGGCTTTGGCTGCATCGTCAATAATGTTACGGCTATGTGCTAATAGTTTCTCCGCCTCTTCTGCTTTGCCGAGTTGACCCAACGCCTCAATATGAACAGCAAGCAACAAACGCGCCTGTTCGTCTTTAGTAGTTCCAGAAGCAGGACGTTTGATAATCTCTAAAGCGCCAGCTGCATCTCCTGCAGCGACGGCAGCAGTTGCTGCACGTCGTTGAGCGTTAACATCGCCCAGCGTATCAAAGACGGCTGTCCATACATCGCGTGCAACCACCCATGACTCTGCGAGTTCTGCACGTTCTGCAAACGCGCGCCAAGCCGCCGCGGTTGAATCATCTGCTCGCACCGCCGAAAGTGCAAACCATGCCCTGCGAGGCTCGCCCCAACTCAGTTCCAGCGACGAAAGAAGCCTGCGTGGATAAAGAGAAATCGGTTGAGCACGCAACACATCACGAATGCTATCTCGCGCTACTAATGGAGCTCTTGCTAAAGAAAACATAGCAGACGTTTCTAACCATGGCTGTGCATCCAGCGCTTCTCTGTACGCAACAGCTGCTGCCTGCCATCTTTGCAATGAGACATTAAGTTGCGCGACCTCGCCAGCAACCGCGCTGCCGCCAATGTAGCGAACGGCATCTCTTAAGACAGAATCAGCAGCACCAGTACGATTGGCTGAAAGCAGAAGCTGAGCATACTCACGAAAAGGAGCTGCTGAGTTTGGAGCTGCACGCCGCCACTCAAGAAATGCTTCGTAAGCCTGACTATTTCGATCTGTTGTTGCTAACTGTCGAAGCTGAATGCTTCGCGCAATCGGATCCGTGGGACGCAACTGCAGCACCCTGTTTACGACTGGCAGAATAGAATCTACTGCGCCTGTTTCGGAGTAGAGGCGCTCTAGACCCATCATTGCGAGCGCTATGCGATCACCATCGGTAGAGTCTGGAAGCAACGCGCGTTGCAGAACTTCCTTGTATGCGACAATCGCGTCCGCGCGCCTACCTTCATCTTCGGCCTGCAACGCTCGTCCTAGTGGATCGCCAGCGACAACCGTTACGCCTTGCGCATATAGCTTTGAGGCATGCGCCGTTGTAGCGAACCCTAAAAGAAAGGTTGCAACGACAAAGAGCAAATAACGGTGACAGTGGGCATACTGTCGTCTGCTATTGCTCAATTGCTACCGCTGTTGATTCGGCGGAAGTACTCAATAACGAGTCTACGCTCCTCCGGCCCCAGCCCTCGAAGTTCGTTCCAAGTTGGTGGTACGAACTTGCTTGCGTTCTTTCCGCTCGCGGAACCAACAACGTTACCCTGCCCTTGCCCCGAACCAGATCTTGCTTCACGCGGTCCTTGATCATCGCGCTCGTCCTGCTCTAGTAAGCGACCTGCGTCAAGCAAACGTCTGTACAGCTGCTGTTGCCGCGCGGCTACCGCAGGATCAATTCCCTGTCGTTCCATCTGAACTGCTATTTGTTGAGCCTCCTTAGCTAAAGCATCGGTTCGTCCTGTGGCATCAACATCTGAAACGTCTTGCAAAGTTCTAGCAACATCGCGCTGTTGTCTTGCTAGAACGCGTGCTTGCTGCTGCGCCTGCTGGCCCTGCATTCCACCGGGCAGCATAGATAGACCTTGCATCTGTCCGTTCAATGAACTCTGTTGCTGTGCTAGTTGACGCATCTGCTCCATCATTTCTGTAAAACCTGAAGCGCTTTGCGCATTATTCACCCGTTCCCGATCACGAACAAGCGAGCCTAACGCTTGGTTTAGCGCTTCAGTTGCTTCACGCATTGCGCTTTGTGCGCCTTCTTGCCCAGACATCTGCTGTGAATTGCCAACCGCTTGTGTTGCCTCTTGCACCTTACGCTGCGCATCAGCCATAGCCTTTTGCGAACGCTGCGACAAGAGCGAAGAGCTACGACCTGCTTGCTCCAAACGTTCCGCGGCTTGTTGCACGCCCTGTTGTACTGCACCCTGCTCACCACGAACAGCGGACGCACCTTCCTGCTTCATTCGCTGTTCCAACTGTGCCTGCTGACGAGCTAACTGCTGCGTTTCACTAATTGATTTATCAAGCTGCTCTGAAAGTTCGCCCTTCCATTCGTTAACCTGAGACTCGCGCGCATCTGCTAATCGTTGCGAGGCACGGTCCATAGCAGATGCTGCTTCTTGCGCATTCTGAGCTGCACTTTGATTTCCTCCTTGAGAGCTGCCTTCACCTTTTGATCCCTGCGGCGAAGATTGTTCACCGTTGCGCGGCTGCGATCCCTGTTGTTGCGCGCCTTGCTGACCGCTACGTGTTCCGTCTTGGCCCGCCTGAGATGTTTGCTGCGTGCTCTTAGATGGATCGTCGCCAGAAGCCTTTCGTTGCTGCTGTGCTTGACCACCGGTACCAGCACCTCCAGCGGGTGGTGTTTCAGGACCGGCTTTACCTGCCTGCTTATTAACATCACCATCTCGCTGCTGGAGATTAGCTGCAGCTTGGTTGATCTTATCAGTTATAGATGTCTTGCTACTGTCTTTTGCTTCGCGCTGCTCTCCATCCTGCTGAATATTTTGCTGCTCACCTTTTTGTTTGGGATCGATCTGTTGAGTTTGATTGTTGCCAGATGAAGCGCCGACTTTAGTACTATCGGCGCTTCTATTCCCTTGCGACTGCTGAGCCGCGCGCTGCATTGCATTTGCTGCCTTATCAACATCAGGTTGAGCGGCTCGCGTTTGTTCAGCTCCTTTGCTGGCTCCTGCTTCCTGAAGCCGTTTGGCAAGTTTATCTACGTCGCGCTCTAGCGCTCTGGTACGATCTGCTACTGTTTGCGGATCGCCAGAGTCGGCACTTTTGCCACCGTCACCTGATTTGCTTTGCAAATCACCTGCAAGCTGCTTCTGCTCTTTGGCGAGATCCTTTGCTTCATCACTTAGCGTTTGCATTGCACCTTCAAGCGCGGCGCGCTGCAACATCTCAGCACTCTTCTCCAACTGCTCACGCATTTGTTGTTGTTGCGCGCTGAGTTGCTCAAGTGACTTCTGTGCTTCCGCCCCGTTAAGCTTATCTAATGACTGCTGCAACTCTTGAAGCTGCTTCTGCATTTCTGGGGTCATTGCGTCGCGCAACATCCGCTGAATATCGCGCATGCGATTGTGCATCGCGCTATCAAGCGCCCCTGCGTTCTTGAGCCTGTCCTCCAAATCCTGCGTTTGACGTCTTAATGAGTCAATCTTTTCGCCCATAGCCTGCTGTTGTCTACCCAACTCCTTGGCACGCTCTGCAGCAGCATGACTCAAAGCGTTCTTCTGTCCCTGCGATTTCGAATCACCTGCCTTGCTGTTTCCCGCACTCCCTTGCATTTCGCGGCTTCGCGAAGCATCGACTGTTTGTTGGTGAAGCTGACGTTCTGCCTCAGCCATCTGTGACGCTCGAGATGCGATTGAATCGGCGAGATCGCGCGCAAGCGAACGTTGTTCAGAGAGTGAAGGAACACGCAAAACTGTTTCAGCGCTGTAACTACTTTGCTTCCATGGAGAGTTATCTGTTGCGACAGCAACGATGTGAAGCTTGTCACCAGGCTCCAACTTGAAAGACGCGAGCGATATAGTTGTTCCTCCATCCCAAACAGATACGCCCGGTGAGGCTACGTTAGTAACAACCTTATTCACCTCGTCATCACCTTGCTTGCTCTTCCAAAGTTCAAGGCGAATGTCATTAACTCCGTAATCATCGCTAGCCTGCAGCAGCACTGCGGCGCTACCATCGGTGCCAATGGCTGAATCCGACCGCGGTGCGACTATCGTGATGCGCGGCTTCATATCCTCAACTACTGCGAAGTGCAACGGATCGGGGACTTCAACCGGCAGTGAGCCTCCTTTTCCGATTCGCGCCTCCGTAGGCGACGAATGCCACACAAGCTCCATATCGCGCGAAGCCACCACCGTACCACTTACTAACGAACTATCTTTGCTGACAACAAGCTTCACCGTGTCGCCGTCGCTAACCAACATTGCATCTGTTGCGCCGCCCTTTAACAGTGCACGTACACGTACCACCGTACCCTGCGGAACACGAATTGGCGAAACAGCGTCTAACGCACCATTGCTGCGCTGCAGGTACGACGGATAATCGGCATGCAAAATTACGTCGCCTATCCAACCGCGATCTGCAACTGCAATATGTCCAATTAGCTCAGGTGAACGTCCGTCTGCAACAGTAATGGTAACAGGCGCAGTAATCGCACCTAGCTGTAACGTGGCTGTCCCGGTACCGGCATTGACAGCTAACGAGCTATCGCGAGCAATATCGCCTGCCACTTCAATGCGGGTTGTAACTACAGAACGTCCTTGCGCACTTATTGTCACGGTATACGGCATTCCTCTAGGTACGTCTACAGGAAGCCGCTCAAAGGCAAGCGCAGGTAATAGCTCACCACGCCACGCAGCAACCGGATGACGAAGCGCTGAGATTCCCTCTTTAGCGCTACTAGCAGAAAACAAAAACAGCGAAGCGGCAACTGCTGCAAACAATGTTGCTCCGGCAACGCTCTTGTTTAGCGTCTTTGTAAGTGTCGGAGTTAAAACAGGAACTGCAGAAAGCTTCTTCGCAATTGTAGAAGCTGCGAAAGCCCCCAACTGTCCACTGTTTTGAACTTCCAATGCGCCACGAAGCGACCCGGTACGAAGCGACTGTTCTCGCTCAATAGTAGCAGCGACATGCGCTTGCGTTAGTTTCGCGCGATCCCTTCTGTACATTGCAAACGCAACTCCAACCGCACCAACAACACCGCACAGCCACGCGACAACTGGTACCATGCGTGGAAGTGAAAGCCACCGCCCACCATCGAGAACAACTGCAGCAACCGCAAATACCATCGCTGCGATCGTAACTGCTACAAGCACTGCGGCAACGAGCGACCTAACGGCAAGTGACCGAGCTTCATTCGCGACTCTTTGCCCTAACAAGCCAGCCGCTTCAGCGGATTTTTTATGAGCTGTCATGGTGTTATTCGGCTGGTTACCGCGTATGTGAACAGATTAACGCCAAGCTGTAAAGCCTGTTCATGTAGTGCTGGCGGATCGGGATACGTGCCAACATCTTCCCAACCGTTGCCGAGGTCTACAGAGAAAGTGTAGTAAACGGCAAGCCGATCGCCAATGAATATTCCAAACCCTTGTGGCGGCTTGCCGTCGTGCTCATGAATTTTAGGAGGGCCTTTGGGGAAGCCGTAGACTATTCGATATATGTCGTGCGAATGCGGAACTTCTCTTAGCGATCGGTCGGGGAAAACTCTCGCTATCTCTCGTCGAAAACTTTCGTCAAGACCATAGTTGTCATCGACGTGCAGAAAGCCACCGCGCAAAATGTACTCCCGAAGACGCGCGACCTCTGTGTCTGAAAAACGCACCTCACCGTGCCCCGTCATATGCAACATTGGGAAGTCGAAGAGTGACGAGTCGGTAAGTTTGATACGCGCTTCGTTGCGTTCAACAGCGAGTGAAGTGCGTTCAGCAATAGCCGCAAGGAGGTTGGGAATACTGGACGGATTGGCATACCAGTCACCACCGCCTTCGTATTGCACGCGAGCAATGGTCATCCTTGATGCAGCACTTGATGCAGCACTTGATGCCACAGTTGAAGCAACAACGGTGTTAGAGGCCGCATTGAACGCACTGTGTGTCGCGTCCAAGACAGCCGGCATCACGAGCGAAAGGATCGCAGCAATGGCTGCTTTTCTTATCATGCTAAACGTCGTGTGCAAGACGGTACGCAAGATTTCGCGGCACTCCGTGCTCGTCGACCAATCGTTGCACGATTTCCCGTGGCCTGAAACCTTCCGCGCGCAACTCGGCGGCGCGCTCACTAAGCGCGCTCTCTGAGAGCTCTTCACGTTCTGCGGCGGAAAGGACAATCACGATCTCTCCTTTAGGTGGGGTACTCTCATAGTACGCGACTAACTCGTCTAGCGTTCCGCGACGGAACTCCTCATAAAGTTTAGTGAGTTCGCGCCCTACCGCTGCCACTCGACCTGGACCGCTGGCGAGCGAAATATCCCGTAAAGTGTCGACAAGCCTGTGAGGTGACTCGAAAAGCACGGCAGTGTGCGGGAACGCTGAAAGTTGTTCAATTATTCTGGTACGCTCACCGCCTTTGCGCGGGAGGAATCCAAACATTGTGAATGTTTCGGCATTTAGCCCCGAGGCGACTAACGCGGCTAGTAAAGAGGACGCGCCGGGTACTGGGACAACTCGCAAGTTCGCTTGAGCAACGGCAGCAACCAACCGAGCACCGGGATCGGAGACGAGCGGAGTACCGGCGTCGCTCACGAGAGCGACAGATTCCCCTAATGCCAAACGTTCGATAACTGTGCTTACCGACTGAGCTTCGTTGTGCTCATGAACTGCAATTAGAGGCACCGATACGCCGAAATGCGTTAACAACGCGCGAGTATTTCGTGTGTCCTCGCAACAAACTGCAGACACTTTAGCAAGAGTTGCTAGGGCGCGGAGAGTGATATCGCCTAGATTCCCAATAGGCGTACTTACGACATGTAGTGCACCGGGAACCACAGTGTGTCCCCACAATTCCAGCGCCGAATTTACGATTGACTCGCGCACAACAACGATATCAATGCACGATGCCCGGAGCCAAACGGCCCCGGGCATCCGTACAATTAAGCGACGAATCGCTCAGCTTCACGCGTGCTCTCTAAACTTCGCCTCTAACTGAGGACGAGGCACCGCACCTACGACCTGGTCGACCAACTTGCCATCCTTAAAGAATAGAATGGTTGGAATTGACCGCACGTTGAAACGAGCAGCTGTGCGCTGGTTGGTATCAACGTCGAGCTTAGCAACGGTTACCTTGCCTGCATAGTCGGCCGCCAACTGTTCTACTATCGGCGCGATCATACGGCATGGTGCACACCAAGCAGCCCAAAAGTCGACGACCGCCAAGCCGGCAGCTTTCTCGATGTTTGCCTCGAAGTTGTCGTCGGTTACTTCCAAAACGTTCGCCATCTTTTGCTCCATAGGATAAGACACCACAGTGTCCATGCCTGTGAACAGGATTTAGAATACCGGCTCCGAATCACGATAGGAAACGTCATGACCGAACCCGTTCGCCGCGGTACCCGCATAGCCCATATAGGGATAGCTGTACACAATCTCGACGAGCTGCTGCCGTTTTACAGAGATGTACTCGGCATGCCAGTAGTACCCCTTGATGACTCAGATGGTGCTGCCATCGCAGGACTTGCGGCAGGAGAATCCCTAGTCGAACTGCTGGAACCCCAGTCGGAAGACACACCGATTGGAAAGTTTATCTCCAAGAGGGGCCCGGGGATACATCATGTTTGCTTCGCCGTGGACGACCTTGATGGGACGCTAGAAAAGTGTCGCAAAGCCGGCTTGAGGCTAATCGACGAAACACCCCGTCGCGGCGCCGAAGGAAAGCGGATCGCCTTCCTTCATCCTACATCCACCGGAGGAGTGCTCGTTGAACTATCTGAATTCTAAGCAATCGGCTCAGCAACCGCACGTCTGCAGCTAAGAATTGGCGCTCTTAGTTGCAGAACTCCTTGAGCGGAGCAACATCAACAATTTCTACATACCAGCGGTCATCCGACCCCTGCACCGTTGTAAAGGAGGTTTTCGCTCGAAGCTGCTTCTTTCTAACCTCAACAACGAACTCTCGCCGACCTCCTGCCTGCAAGCGTGGTTCATTTTCAGCGAAACTCCAAGAGTCGTGAGAGAGCATGCATTGAATAACTATGAGCCGTTTTTCGAGTGTCTCGCGGTCCATCTGATCACGCGCTGGACCTTTGGTTGTTCCCCATGCAGTGGACATCTGCTGGAGATCCTGTGCCTTAACAGCCCGCATAAATAGCTCCACCGAACCCTTCGCCGACGATTCACCGGTAACTCCAACCGAGCTTCCAGAGGACGAGCGGCTGGTTGCGGAGGTCGTTGCGCACCCAACGGCTAAAACAGATAGAATCAGAACACCGAATGTCTGGTTTATAAAACGCTGCATGCTTTCGCTTCCTTGCGAGTGTTAACCACGCCGTTCCCCGTTACCATCCTATAGATTGGGACGGATAGGGCCCAGTTGGCGATACTGTGACGCGGCACGAGAAGGTTAATGTTGGTGTCTCGCTTCGGAAGGACCCGATGTGCCGCAAATTACAGACGACCAAGCTACCGGTCAGGTTCCACCAGATAACGTTTTTTTACCAACCTCACGAGTAATGGACGAGCTTCGGTATCAGCGACTGTACGTGAATATCGATCATGTAGCCACCGTACGTCAGGCGCGGCGCGGAAACGAGCCGGACCCTGTAGCGGCAGCGCTACTTTGCGAAAACTGTGGAGTAGATGGCATTACGGCCCACCTCCGCGAGGACCGACGCCATGTGCAAGATGACGACATCGTAAGGCTGGTTGTCTCAGTTAGGACCGTGCTTAACCTTGAGTGCGCGGCCACAGAAGAAATGATCGCCCTCGCCGAAAGGCTGCGACCGGCGCAGGTTACTCTAGTCCCAGAGCGCCGCGAAGAGATCACAACAGAAGGTGGTCTCGACGTAGCCAAAGGCTTTGACACCCTCTCCACTATGCTGGAGCGGCTGAAACGCTCAGGGGTACGGAGCAGTCTGTTTATTGCGCCCGACGATGAGATGGTTCGTTTGTCCGCTAAAGCTGGCGCGGACGCCATCGAGCTTCACACGGGCGCCTACTCGCACAACCCTCACGATCCGTCCACCATTAATGCACTCACCGACGCAGCTAAACTTGGCCGCTCCCTTGGACTTTCTATTCACGCCGGCCACGGTTTAACAGTGAGTAACGTCGGCGCCGTTGCAGCTATAGCAGAGGTTGAGGAGCTCAACATAGGACACTCAATCGTTGGCCGTGCTATTTTTGTTGGCCTCCGTGAAGCTGTGTTGGAAATACGTAACGCCATGGACGCTGCACGTAACGGAATAAGAGAATGACAGTACCTGCGCCGTTGATAGAGTTTTTTCAGCACGAAGCCGCCGAGTATCTCGAACGGCTGGATCAACTAATATCGTCGGCTGGTAACTCGCCTCCGGACGGTGCAACATTCGTTGCACAGGCTAGGGCCTTGCGAGGTAGCGCTATGATGACCCGACTAGATGGGTTATCTGAGCTGTGCGCGACGGTAGAGAGAGTCGCGAATGGTGTACGCAGTGGAGAATTGCGATGGGACCAACGTCTGCTGTTCGCTGTGCATGGTGCTTTGGTCGAAATAAAGGCACTGGTCGAGCTATCCTCCAAGTGGGGAGAAGCTGAACAAAGACGGAGTCGCACACAATCTGTAGCATTGGCCGCTGTCGCTGCGGGCTACCTTGCCGGAGGTCCGTTGCCGTCTATGTCACCGGCCAGCGCTGTCATCCCTGTTTCGAGATTGCTCGTAGACGACGGTGAGCCGGCAATTGTTTACAGAAACCCGTCCCCCGCTATTACAATCGCCCAACGTTTCAGAGGAGACATCGCCGCTGCTGCCGACGGAGTGGCACGGGAAGCAGCGAGTCTTTCGTCAACCCGCCCTGGCGGCGCCCAACTAGCGGTTGGCGACGGAGTGCGACGCGCTCTGCTTGGTCTTGCTGACATAGCGGATAGCTACGGCGCTGCTAGCATCTCCGTGCTTTCAACCAGAATGGCTCGCGCGAGTTTAGATCAAATAGATACGCGCACCGCGGTACAAGCTTTTGCGCGACTGCTTATGGACAGAGATTGCACCGACCAAGAGTTGGCTGCTCATGTTCGCAGTGCCGCAGCCGCATGGAATAGGCTACATGGAACGCCATCAGGCAGCAACGCTACAACAGCTGCTCAAACTCCAACCGCTAAACAACAGGCGATATACACGCCAGCTAAGTTGCAAGCGGTTACTGCTCAGAACGAAATAGTAGCAGTTGAGGATCTTCTTTACAGTGGAAGCGAAGCACTAAAAGAAGCTATTCGGGTGCGTGATAAGCTGAACAATTTGCTCATGAGAGATGGAGCTGTAAGTGTGGAAGTTCGTGAACTTGTACATGAGCTATCCGACTTGCTTGAACTTGCGGTTAAAAGCGGAGAGCAATAGTGAAACTTGATTGGAAAAGTGCGCTTGGCATTATGCTAAGCGCACTGATTTTATGGTGGACGCTTCGATCTGTTGACTTAGCGGAAGTATGGAGCGTTCTGCGCAACTCCAATATTGCGCTCTTCGCTCTATGTACTGTCGTGTCAACGTGCATATTCCCTTTAAGAGCTCGGAGATGGCGCACTATCCTTGAGCCCTCAGTTGGGCGATTGGCTTTTGGACCGCTATGGCGTTCAACGGCAATCGGAATGATGGTTAATAACATATTCCCGATGCGCGCAGGAGAAGTTGCTCGTGCGTATGCACTGACACGCGAAGCTAAAGGCGTTGCATTAACCACGGCGATTGGTTCACTAGCTGTAGACCGTATATTCGACGCTATTGTTTTGTTGGCTCTAATGTTTGTTGCGATGCTCGATCCACGATTCCCTGCAGACGTTACATTGGCCGGCATGACGATGACGCACCTAGCAATCATTGGGATATCGATGGTTGGGGCGCTTCTAGTAGTGTGCTATATCGCAGTGTTGCAGCAAGATCGGGTAATCACGTTAGTATCGTTTATTGCGCGCCCACTTTTCCCGCGACTTGAAGAGCGGATTGTTAGCGTCGTTAGCCACGGCGTAGGCGGGCTGGCCGTTTTGCGAGACACCAAAAGGTTTGTCGAAGTGCTGTGGTGGGCATTGGCTCATTGGCTTGTTCACGCGCTTGCCCTGTACATCGGTTTCCTGGCGGTAGGTATCGATGCGCCATTTAGTGCTGCTCTTTTTCTGCAGGGTGTGTTGGGAATCGGAGTAGCGGTGCCTTCGTCGCCTGGATTCTTTGGTGTATTCGAAGGCGCGGCGCTTGTGGGACTATCCGTGTACGGTATCCCGCGCGAACTGGCCATATCATGGGCGCTCGGATATCACATCCTATCGTTCATACCTATAACAGTTATTGGTGCAGTGTACTTCGCTAGACTCGGCCTAAACATTGGCGAGTTAAAGTCGCGCGCTGAGACTGCGACGTGATAACAATCGCAGCTAATGCTAAGATTAATTTGAGACTAAGGGTACTCTCACAAGAGGTATCTGGATACCACTCTATTGAAACGATCTTTCAGAGAATAGCACTTCACGACATCGTAAGTGTGGCTCTTTCATCTGAGCGGACCATTACATGTACTGGTCCGTCTCTGCCGCCAGAAGGGCTTGGCAACAATGAAAACAATATTGCCTTTCGTGCCGCCAGCATGTTTATGCGCGAGTCAGAAGTTGATTCTGGTTTTGAAGTAAGGATTGATAAAAGAATACCTGTTGGTGGAGGGTTGGGAGGAGGTAGTGCAAACGCAGCTGCGGTGCTAATAGCGTTGCAAAGGCTATATCCCGGCGCACTAGGCAAGGAAGCATTTTGGGAGGTCGCGCGACGTTTGGGGGCGGATGTTCCCTTCTTGGCTACCGGGTGGTCACGCGCTCTTGCGTGGGGGCGCGGTGACCAACTTTTACAACTGTCGCCATTACCTCAGGCCGACGTTCATTTATATGCGTTTCAGGAAGGGGTTAGTACCGCGGCTGCCTACCAAGCGTTGGCTGCCAGCCGGCGCTCAGACAAGCAAGCGGCCGTCTTCGTAGGAGACCAACAGTCACTTTCGTCGTGGAGCTCTATGAGCGCGGCATCGTGTAATGACTTTGAAGATGTTGTGTCTCTTTATCACGGAGGGGTGAGAGATACACTGGCAATGCTACGCAGTGGCTCGAATGACGGAGACATTGTCCTTATGTCAGGGAGCGGGGCTACCTGTTTTAGAATACCGCTGTACCCGACACCGACATCCGTCATAAATCCATTGCCAAAGTCTGTACTGATCCGTAGTTCAACTGTATAGTCGGACAGAAGAAAGGAGCTTCCGCGTACCACTATCCCTTTCCCCTTTAGCGGCCTTTAGAGTTATGCACATCCGTGACAAGAGACGTGGTCGTTACCGCCTTGAACAGATCGTAAGTAGTGCTGCGATAGCGATTGCCTTGCTTCTCCCTTCGGTGAATTCGTTGCATGCACAGTCCGCGCGTCAGCGCGAAGCGACGAATGCACAGACTAACCCTGAGAGGCTTAGGGTAATGTTTCTTGGAGACAACGGACATCACAGGCCAACACAGCGAGCGCAGCAACTACTTCCAGCGTTAGCTCGAAATGGTATCGACCTTTTTTATACTGACGACCTAAACGATCTTAGCCCAGAAAAGCTATCGCAGTATCATGTAATTGCGCTGTATAACAACCACACGAGCGTTTCTCGCGATCAGATGCACGCATTATCGCAGTTTGTTGAACAAGGCCGCGGGTTGGTAGTGTTGCACAGCGCATCGGCATCATTTCAAAACTCTGAAGAGTTTATACGATTAGTCGGCGGCGCATTTAAGAGTCACGGTGCAGGCATTTTCAACACCGAGCGAACAGTAGCTGGCGAAACACACTCAGTAACCGTTGGCGTGCCGCTTTTCGAAAGTTGGGATGAAAGCTACATACACACCAAACACAATCCTGTAAATCGCATTGTTCTAGAGGTTCGTAAAGAATCGGGGCACGAAGAGCCTTATACTTGGGTTCGTACGCACGGTAAGGGTCGCGTATTCTATACGGCCTGGGGTCATGATCAGCGCACTTGGGGTAACGAAGGTTTTCAGCAACTCGTTGGCCAAGCGATACGATGGACAGCCGGTGACTGGGCGCTAACTGCAGTAGCGCGAGATCCCGAGACTCGCCTTGTTGATTTGGAAGTTCCACTTCCCACGTATAAACGGCCACCTGCACCGTGGAACGTACTGGACTCCGCTATTACGAAAGCTCAAGCGGCACTAACAACAGATGCATCTATCCAAATGATGACAGTTCCACCGGGCTTTAAGGTGCTTCCATTTGCGACCGAGCCAATGATAGGCAACATCATTGACTTCACTTGGGATGAGAGGGGGCGCATGTGGGCGGTAGAAACGCAGGATTATCCAAATAACGTTTTGCCAGACTCGGTAGCTGGTAACGACCGAGTACTCATTCTTGAGGACAATAACGGAGACGGACTCGCGGACAATGTGAAAGTGTTTGCCTCAGGGTTGAACCTTGCAACGAGCATTGTAATTGCGAATGGCGGTGTCATCGTTGGACAAGCGCCACATATGCTTTTCTTTCGTGATACAAATGGCGACGACAAGGCAGATGAGCGTCGGATACTGTTTAGCGGTTGGCCGCGAACTGATACTCACGGCACTATAAGCAATTTGCGATACGGCTTTGACAACCAAGTGTGGGGATCTGTTGGCTATAACGGTTTTCGCGGCACGGTTGGCAAATCGAACTATTTGCAACGAGGTTCGTTTGGCGCGGGCTACTTTCGTATGCCATCGGATGGTTCTGATCTTGACTATATTGCCCGCACAAGCAACAACACATGGGGGCTGGGTCTTACAGAAGACGGCTACATATTTGGTTCAACGGCAAACAGCCGCCCCAGCAACTTTGTTCACATACCCGGCAGATACTATCGTGCTGCAGGTTTGCGCGACACGATATTGCCTGGAATCGCCGACCGCCTAGATGTGTTCCCACAGATCGACATTTTGCAGGTTGATCAGTTTGGCAGATACACCGCCGGCGCAGCGCACGAGATTTACACGGCACGCGATTTCCCGAAGAGCTATTGGAACCGAACTGCATTTGTCGCTGAACCAACAGCACATGTTATAGGTATGTTCGACTTGAGCGACGCCGGCAGTGGCTTTCGCGCGAAGAATCGCTGGAGCTTTATGAGCGCGCGTGACGCATGGGTTGCTCCTGTACAGGTTAAGGTAGGTCCCGATGGAGCGTTGTGGGTTAGCGATTTTTATACACTGGTCGCACAGCACAACCCAACCCCACGCGACATGCAGGGTTGCTGTGAAACAGGTAAAGGCCAAGCTTACGAAACACCCAACAGAGACCGATTGCACGGCCGCATTTACAAAATTGCATACAGCAAGAGCGGAACAACGTCAGCAACCAGTAACTCACGTTTCCGTTTAGACGGCAAGAAGCCTACAGAATTAGTAGCCGCGTTGACCAACGACAATATGTTCTGGCGCATGACGGCGCAGCGTCTACTCGTTGAAGGAAAGCATACCAGCGCTATCCCTGCTCTTGTCGCGATGGCTTCTAATCATACCGTCGACGCACTCGGACTAAACCCTAGCGTGCTACATGCGCTATGGACTCTTCATGGTCTAAATGCAATCGCGGCTGAGGGCACGACTTCCGAGGGGACTACCTCCGAGAGGACTTCCTCCGAGGCGTTAACCGCTGCTAGGCTCGCACTGCGACATCCAGCTTCTTCGGTTAGACGTGCGGCCCTTCAGTTGCTTCCGCGAACGAGTCAACTAGAGTCTGACATTTTCGAGGCTGGAATACTTCCTGACAGGCGTTCACCTTGGCCAGTGGACTACACTGTGCCGACGGCTGTTTTGCAGGATGCCGACGCCCATGTACGTTTGGAAGCTTTGCTCGCACTTTCTGAGTTGGAAGCGTCCGAGCGCATAGCCGCCGCCATCACGGATGTGGTTTCTGCAAGCGATAACATGCGTGATGCATGGATTCCTGAAGGCGCTGCATTAGCCGCTATTAAACAAGGCCCTCGCTTTCTAGAATCGCTGCTCCGCATTCGCATCCCAACGAACGACTCGCTGGCCGCAAACGGCATCAAGCGAGTAGTACAAAAAGTAGCGCAGGCGCATTCGCTATCGGCCAGCTCCACCAACGTGGTTTCCATCTTATTAGCACTACCGAATGCGGCTTCTCCGTTAGCGGTAGCAGCGGTAAACGGAATTACATTGGGTTGGCCGGAAGAACAGCCGCCAGAGCTTAGTGCTACGCAACGTCAAGCGTTATCCGCTATGGCTCGTGGCGCATCACCCGAAGTATCAGCCGCTCTTCAGACGCTAGCTGAACGCTGGACGTTGCCTGATATCTTTCGGGTACAACAGTAGGTTTTACGAAGCGTTCAACAACATCTCCTCATGATCAAATCAGGCTTGGTGGTAGTTGCTGCAGCTGCCGCACTTTTACTTAGCAAGGGCGCCGAGTCGTTCACGCATGCGCTGCCTAATTACGCTGCTTCGAAACTCGAAGCAGCAGCTCTACCAACGGAGTTGTTGGCATCGCAGCATCCGAGTGCAATTGAGAACCTTGGCAACAGCCAGCAGAAGTTTGATACAACCATTGTTATAAAAGCGGCAGGCAGCACCTTGGAGTTTACTCCACCTCGTATCTCGGTGAAGAACGGGCTGAGAGTGCGACTGAGGTTTGTTAACGAAGGCACCTTACCACACAACGTTGTTATTCCTAAGTTCACCAAGGATGTCGACGATTTGGCGGTAGAGGCATATGGTGCCGGAGATACTCATTACGTCCCACTTAGTGACAGCACAAAACTTATCGCCTATAGCATACTAGCATCGCCAGGCGAAACGGTTGAAGTAACGTTTGTGGTCCCACCGCCAGGAGAATACATGTACGTTTGCATGTTTCCAGGGCACGCAAACACCATGTTTGGCACACTTCGATCGCTCAGATAAACAGATCGCTTTTCGATCGCGCCGATTAAAATGGATAACACGCGGCGCGTTTAATCACTAAGCGACTTTCTCACTCCGCGCGCCCGTATCGCGGCTATCCCTGTATACACACCCAGCATTAATAGGCCATACATTTCGCGGGATTCCTCTATACCTGTGCTTTTCATTTCAAAGGCGCCAAACATATCTAGGAACGGTACTAAACCAACCACGCGAGGCGAAATTGATGCAGCCCACGCTAATGTCATTAACGACACCAACGCTGCTACTGACCACGGCAAGCGGCCAAGAAAAGATAGAAACGCAACAACTCCAGCCGCTACGTACACCGCTACCCACGCAGCAGGATCTGGGTCGTTAAACTGGACAATCACTGAAAAGGCGCACAGTACGACCATTACGAGGTCGATCACTCGCCATACCGTACGTGATTTCATTTATGTCGTTCTCCTGATAGAAGTAGGCTGAGTTGTAGTTGACGTCGCGCAGCTGGTGACACATAGCGCACTGCCGCACCAGAAGGATCGGGATACGCTGTGCTATAGTACTCACGATCCAGAATATTAAGTATGTCAAGCTGAACACTTAGACTTGTGTAAAGCCTTCTACTTAAGCGGGTATCTAACCGAGTGAAGGCAGGAATTGTTTCAGAATTACTATCATCGAGAAATGCGGTACCAGTATATGCAGCTGTTAACGACACCCTAGTCTCACCAACATCAACGCCAGCTCCGGTATAAAGCACATGCGATGGTATCGCTTTTAGTTTACGGCCGCTGTTAACCCCATGCTGCGCAGTAACACTTTGCAGCGCATGGCTAGCAAAAAACCACACCGGCACTTCGCTAAACGACGTAAACTGCACGCCAGTTTCTAGTCCGCGATGTTTACTACGCATAAGGTTCTGATAGCGAAGTAGCGACACATCAAAATCAATCTCGTCGCGCATGTCCATTTCGTACGCGCTGCCGGAAAGCATTATCGACCCAACGTCACGGATGGTAAAAAGCTGGTAAACACCCATCTCAACTGCTAAACCATACTGAGGAAGCAGAGTGGGGCTAGATGTGGTAATGCTATACGGTGGTTCGGGCAAAGGCACAGGGCGCTGATCGTACCGTTGATCGAGCGTTGGTGCCCTAAATGAACGGCTCACATTGGCAAAAAAGTTGCCCGACGATGTTGGTGTTTCCTTGTAGCGAACGCTAACAGCTAGCTTTGGAGAAAAAGCAGCATGAGAGTTAGTCCATCGTAAGTCGGATACGTGCGACAAGTAGGAGTCAGCTATGTGATCTAGACGTGCACCGGCCACCAAACTAACGCGAGAAGTTACGGAAGCACTGTATTGTGCAAATAGAGCTGCTGATCTTCTGGATGAGGTTCCGTCTGCATCTTTCTCGCCACGATCACCGCTTACCTCTTCGTAGCTTGAACGCACTCCTGTATGAACTCCATACCACTGAGATCGCACTGAACCACTTGATACATCAACTCCCAAAGAAACGTTGCCTTCCCACGGAGATGGCAACTCTGCCCACTTTATCTGTGCTGTACCCCAAAAACGTGTCGCGCTACCTTCACGTTCTCGAGTATCCCCAAATGCCGGCGCGAGAGCAATTGTCTTAACAGAATTATTACTACGCGACTCAGCCAAAAACGCAGCGTTTCCAGTAAAAGTTGGCGTGAAGGCTCTTGTACCATCCAACTGCACAGCATACATGTTATCAGCCGTAGCGTCAAAGCGGTGCATGATATCAGAGCTGCTGCGCAATACATCTGTCGTAATTGCACCCGGCTCGTCTATCCGCCGCGTATGGGCACGAGCCGCAACCGAAAGTTTGTTTTGTTCGCTATTCACAACAGTTGCTGCTGCATTCAACCTAAGCACATCGCGGTCAGAATGATCGCGAAATCCAGTGACTTTATCATACGCAATGTTCGCAGTAACAGGATTACCAACAATAGTGCCAGCATAAAACGCGCTTGTGTGCACTAGGTTGCTTCCTGCCGTAATCATTCCACCTGAGGTGCCACTTGCAACGGCTCCATGCGCCGAACGTGTTACGATGTTCATTACTGCACCTACCGCAGCATCACCCCAAAGAGATGAGCTGCCGCCACGAAGTATTTCTATTCGCTCAACTTGTGACAAAGGAGGGAGTGCATCCCATGCACTTAACCCACTCTCAACTTGAGCGACCGGCTTACCGTCGATTAACAGTTGCACGTACTCAGCTTCACCACCACCGAAGAAGCCGCGAACAGTTGGTTGAGCTGAGTATCCAAGTCCATCACGATCGGGGACTGATACGCCCGGCACTAATCTAAGAACGTCAGCTACCGTGCTTACCGGGAGTTTACGCAACTGATCGTTTGAAATGACTGTTACCGAACTCGTTGTTGTAGCCAACGAGATATCGCTTCGCTCAGCGGTAATGCGTATGCTATCAAGAGCAGAGCGCCGCGTTGAGTCGGCTTGTGACCGAGCGCGATCCTGAGCTTCGACTGAATGCGCGCAGACGGATGCCGCAAACAATAGATAGAATGCAAGCTTCACGTTGTTTTTGTAGCTGATGTGATGCTCGCTGCCGGAATTGATATCGACTTGCTCTTCCTCGTTTGCACCTCGACCGCCGACTCAGTTGCCATGTACATAATTTCTTCCATAGCTAAACGCCTGCAAAAGGCACGCGCCTTTCCGGCAGGCATACGCACACGTACCAGCAACAGCTGATCGGCTTCAGTGATACCTGGGCGCGGAATCCACTCGTAAGGACCCCACGGTGACGCCTCTACGACGATATCCGCGTCGCAGATAAATCTTACTGCAGTCATCTCTGATAACCGTCCACTGTTGCTGGTTGCGCGCTCCGTCAGTCTTCGAGCGTGAACGTAACCATAAGGTTTACTTGATATGAGGTAATTCTCCCATCCTTAACCTCAACGCGCTGTTCTTTGACCCATGCACTTGCAACGTTGCGTAGCGTTTTGGTGGCACGGGCAATTCCTGCTTGAATTGCATCATCGAAGCTCTTCGTTGAACGTGCGCTAATCTCCGTAACCTTTGCAACCGATGTTGTGCTTGATGCATCTGACATGATGTTCTCCGATTCTGGTGAAAGAAACCAACTCCTTCCAATCAGTGTTGACGCATCGCGGAAGGCAACCTTACCTGGCTGTCAGTGGCAGAAGGCTTAACCCTCATAACCGCTGAAACAGCACCCAGCGCCTTAGAAACGGTGAAAACGCTATCATCATTTTGCATCACGGTTATCGCTGTGGATAGCGCATCGGCCATGGTGGCGTCGCTAGCAATTACCCAACTAACGGCGGAGTTCGTTAGCGCCATCCCCGTTCTCGGGTCTACGACATGTGAATAGGTGATTCCGTCTATTTCAACGAACTGTGATGTCGGACCAGACGTTGCAAGCGCGGAGTTCCTAAATGCTGATGCCTTTGAGCGAACAATTTCGGGTGCATTGGGAGCATCGATGGTCCATCCTTCAGTGCCCGGAGGAGCATCGCTGGCCACGATATCGCCTCCGGCCTCAATCAGTGCGCTCGCCACACCGTGCTCACTTAAAACTCTAAGCGCATCTTGAATAATGTACCCCTTTGCAACCCCACCCAAATCCAGCTCCGTATTGCGAACTAAGGCAACACTCGTACGGAGTGAATCAAGAGCCACCCTTCTCCACCCCACCCTTTTATGCGCTTCTTCCAGTTGAGATGAAGTTGGCAGGCGTTTGGTGCGCCGCGCCTGACGCCACAAAGCAACCACCGGATAGACCGTTGGGTCGAACGCCCCAGAAGTAGCGTCAGCAACCTGCAATGCAGTTTCTAAAACTTTAAACAACTCGGGCGACACGGGTGTATAATGCGGCCTATCGCCGTCGGCCTTAGATGTAGTTCGTAGACGACTAACCTCACTTTGCGGACGGTAGTCACTCATAATAGTTTCGAGGTACGCGATACGTGCAAATGCAGCGCGCGCGGCGTCGCGGGCAGTGTCCATATGCGCATACATTACGATGCGCACTGGCATGGCCATATGGATCTCGGTGTACTCCGATCTCTGCGGCTCGTCGCTACGTTCGCGCAGTTCGCTATTACATCCCATCCATATGAACACGATCAACAACAAAAGGGAGTGTTGTGCTCGCAAACATTTTTTCACGTAATCAACTTGCGCATAGCGCACTCAAAGTTGCGTTGTTTGTAGCTACGTCTTCTGGTTTGGCGTCGGCGTCTCATGCTCAAACAAAGTTGCAGAAGGGCGCGGTTGTGCGCGACTCCATTTCGGGGACTTTAGTACGATTCGAAATGGTTTACGTGCCTGGATCTCAAGAATCGGCAGACAAGCCAGCGATTAAGCCATTCCTTGTCGGTCGCACTGAGGTTAGTTGGGATATGTACGATGTGTTCATGCTCCGACTCGACTCCACTGCTAGAAGTCCTAAGACTGACGCCATCTCACGTCCGTCGATGCCATACGCTGTGCCAGATTACGATTGGGGACACGCAGGTTTCGCAGCAATTAGTATCACTTATCAAGCTGCGGAACGGTTTGCAGAATGGCTCTCTGAAAAAACGGGTCATCGTTACAGACTACCAACTCCGCAGGAGTGGGAACATGTTGCTAAGCTCGCAACACAGAATAAACCACTCTCGGCCGCACGTGTAGATTCGATCGCTTGGCACCGTGACAACTCTAACGAAACCGCTCACGCGATTGCGTCGAGATCACCAGACGCGTTGGGTCTATTTGATCTTTTCGGTAATGTCACTGAATGGGTGCAGTCACCTGAGAATCAGCGTATAACAATGGGCGGTTCTTTCCGCGACGAGCCATCCGACTTCGCGCCAACTTTTCGACGTCGGCAAACACCACTGTGGACCGAGCGCGACCCGCAGCTGCCAAGTAGCCGTTGGTGGCTTACCGATGGTCCATTCGTAGGGTTTAGGTTAGTTCGAGAGCTATAATGCAAGTGGCAACTCGCTGCTGCGCGATCACGTAGCAGTGGGTATCTTAAGGGAGAGTGGCAGTTGGTTTCTCCACACTCCCGCCACCCGCCTCCGACGCATCCTCTCCCTCCCTGGTTTTCCATTCCCCTACCGCATCGCCGGTCACCATCAAGAGTTAGTCGATGACATTCACACCAAGAATCCCTGTCTCTCGCCGCGAGTTCCTGCAAACTTCTGCAATCGCAGGCGCTGCCGCGTTCGCAGTTCCTCGTTTCGCTTACGCATTTGGGTCTGATACAATCAAAATCGGACTAATCGGGTGTGGAGGTCGAGGTACTGGTGGAATCGTTCAGTGCATTATGAGCTCGCCCGGCGTTGAGTTGGTTGCTATTGGTGACCTACTCCCCGAGCGCGTCGAACGTGCGCGAGGTGAGATTGCTAAAGCCGCAGCAACGAATCCTGCTGTCGCCGCTGCGAACAAACTGCGCGACGACACCTGCTTTACTGGTTTTGATGCGTATAAGAAGGTCTTGGCTACCGATGTCCAGTACGTAATGCTTGCAACACCTCCGGGACTTCGTCCACTTCATTTACGAGCAGCTGTTGAAGCAGGCAAGCATGTTTTCGCCGAAAAGCCGGTGGCAACCGATGTCGAAGGAATTAGATCGGTGCTGGGTAGCTACGAAATTGCCGTTCAAAAAGGATTAGGAGTAGGCGTTGGTACGCAACGCAGACACCACCCAGGCTACCAAGAGCTTATTCAGCGAGTGCAAGATGGTGCAATTGGTGAGGTCCTTAACGGTCAGGTTTTTTGGAACCAAGGTGCGCTTTGGAGCTTTGAGAAGAAAGCTGAGTGGACTGATGTTGAGTGGCAGTTGCGCAACTGGCTATACCTAACCTGGCTATCAGGCGATCACATCGTTGAACAGCATGTTCATAACATCGACGTCGCCAACTGGGTAATGGGTGCGACACCAGTGCGTGCAATAGGACTCGGCGGGCGCCAAGCACGCGTGCAACCACAGTTCGGACATATCTACGATCATTTCGCCATCGACTTTGAATATCCCAACGGCGTGCACATTGCTAGCATGTCGCGTCAGATACAAGGTACTAGAGGGCGAGTGGGCGAGTGGTTCCAAGGTACGAAGGGTACCGCTCAAATAAGCGAAAGCGGTCCGTTCATAATTCGTGGCGCAAACGAGTGGGAATGGAAACGCCCCGACAACTTCGTTGCCGCGATGATTCAAGAACACGCAGATCTTATTTCCAGCATTCGTGCAGGGAAGCCGCGTAACGACCTGCGCAGAATGGCGGAAAGCAACTTAACCGCAATCATGGGTAGAGAGTCGGCCTATACTGGCCAAACCATAGAGTGGGATTCGTTGCTAAGCGCTGCGCAGAACATCGCACCCGGTCCTTTAGCTGACATTCAGTACGGAGCTCTTGAGCTGCCACCAGTTGCAGTTCCTGGTCGCACGAAGCTCGAGCGCGGCTACGTGGAGGGGTGGTAATGTCTCAGGTAGACAGACGTGGATTCGTGCAATCGTTAGCCGCGGCTGGCGCTGCGATTGCGGTAGGAACAACTGCTGCAACAGCGGCTGCTGCAGCTTCATCTGTTAACACCACAGCGGCTAGCGACACGACTAGCAACGTGCAGCGCAAGTTTAAGCTCAAGTACGCACCACATTTCGGGATGTTTACTCAGCATTCTGGAACCGATTTGGTTGCGCAACTTGAGTTCATGGCATCCGAAGGTTTTACGGCATTCGAAGACAACAACCTACGTTCTCGCTCTGTTGCCGACCAAGAACGCATGGCCAATGCGATGTCTAAGTTGGGTATAAGCATGGGTGTTTTCGTTGCTCATACCATCGACTGGAGTGAGCCGGGACTTCCCAGTGGTAAGCAAGATAAGATCGACCGGTTTCTTAAAGAAGTAACCGAATCGGTTGAAGTAGCGAAGCGCATCAACGCGAAGTGGATGACGGTAGTTCCGGGAATGGCCGATCCAAGGCGAGACCGCGATTACCAGATGGCAACGCTTGTTGAAACGTTGCGTAAGGCTGCTGCAATTCTGGAGCCTCATGGCTTGGTCATGGTGCTTGAGATGCTGAACAACCGCCGCGACCACCCCGGGCAGTTTTTCACTCATACTGCACAAGGTCATCTTATTTGCACTGCGGTTAACAGCCCGTCGTGCAAGTTGCTTTATGATATTTACCACCAGCAGATAACCGAAGGAAACATTATCCCTAACATAGACGCTGCGTGGGGTTCCATTGGCTATTTCCAAGTAGGAGATAATCCTGGAAGGAACGAACCCGGAACGGGCGAGATTAACTATCGCAACGTTTTCAAGCATATCCACAAGAAAGGGTTTACCGGAATTGTGGGTATGGAACATGGCAACTCCATTCGCGGCGCACGAGGTGCAGCAGACGCCAATGAGGTTACCAAGCGCGGTGAGCGAGCAGTAATAGATTCCTACGTTGAGGCCGACGCATTCTAACTGAATGCGTGTAGCAGCGACTTTATTACGTTACGAGCAATTCTTCAGATTGTGCCACGTTCACCGTTACCTTCGGGAGTTTAGGATACGGTGAACGTGGCGGCATATAGTCCGGCATCACAAATGCTTTCTGAATTCACATCAGAGTATCAAGGTGATGTTGCAGCTGCCATTCACTTGCACTCTGGATCAAGCGGTGCAGCGCTGCAGTCGGTGCGAAATGGTACCGAGCATGTATTTCATACAGATCGTTACCTGCCCTCTTTCTTAGCGGCAACTAGACTTTTGCAACTTGAAAGGCCATCTGTAGTCACATTACATACGCACGGCTGTCGTGAGCTATCGCTCACTATGCAAGCGCAACTAGCAACCATTAGAATGCCTAATGACAAGCTGTCGGCGCAACAACTTATACACGATGCCTTTGAGTCGCTCGCGATACACGGTACTTGTGCTATTGCTGGTGCAAATAACGAAGGAATTAAGTCGGCCATTCGCACACTTGACACAGTTTTTGGAAACAGTCAAACAGTTATTCAGCACAGCAGCTCTCGCTTGGCAATAGCTGTAAAAGAAACAGACTCACCTGGGGTGAACACGCTTGCTGATAACCGCTACCTAGAATGGGATAACTTTCATTCGTACGTTGTTAACAGTAGAGGTACAGACTGGAATATTTTTACACGTCCAGGTGTTTTTTCATGGGAGCACCACGACGAAGCTACAGGTATATTGGCAGAAACGATAAGTGTAGACGCAGGTGAAAGTGTGCTCGATTTAGGATGCGGATCTGGACTTCCGGGACTCGTTGCTGCGAGGCTCTCAGAAACTGGACACGTGGTGTTACTTGATGCCGACTCCGAAGCCGTACGGTGTGCGAGGCATTCTGCACAGCATGCGCAGCTGAGTAACGTTTCCGTTATGGCGAGCGATGTCGCTTCCGCGATTCGCGACGAAAAGTTTGACGTAGTAATTAGCAATCCTCCATTCCACGCTGGAAAATCAGTGAGTTTGGAATTGCCTCAACGCTTTATTAGCGATGCACGATCAGCGCTCGTCACAGGGGGACGTTTTTATCTTGTTGCCAATCGTACTTTACCATACGAGCGTATCATTAAAAACACATTCGGCGAAGTAAGAACTATTTATGACGGCAATCGCTTTAAGGTGCTTAGCGCCGTGGCGCAGACGTTAACGATGTAACCTCTTCGTTTGAAAGCTCACGCCATTTACCACTAGGCAGATCGCCAAGTTCTACCCCCCCGAACGACACTCTGTGAAGGCTATTCACATGGTTCCCCGTTGCGGCAAACATTCTTCTTACTTGGTGGTATCGTCCTTCGTGGAGCGTAATTGTCGCGGTGCGTTCGCCAGTAACAACGAGCTCGGCTGGAGCGAGAGGTACTACATCTGACTCGAGAATCAACGTACCACTTGCAAAGAGTACGACTTCATCACCGCTAACAGCTTCAGCAAGCGTCACATCGTAAACGCGTGGAAGATGTCTGCGAGGTGATGTTAGTAGATGATTTATTGAACCGTCGTCAGTGAGTAGCAACAGTCCAGACGTGTCTCTATCTAAGCGTCCAACTGACGCTATTACTGGCGTTCGTCGTAAAAATCGCGGCGGAAGCAGATCGTAGATAAGTGGGGGCACGTCATTTGTTGAGCATACGTAACCAGTCGGCTTATTCAGCATTATCACTGATCCCGGAGGTACATCTACTGGGGCGCCGTCAATACGGATATCGTCGTGCTTTATGACGTCGGTAGTATGAGCAATAGTGCCATTGGCAAAAGTAATCTGGCCTGCCTCGAACATCGCTGCTACCTCGCGCCTTGTGCCATAACCAAGATTTGAGATGTACTTAACCAACTTTGACGACGCCATTACGACACTATTTCGTTCTTCCCGAACGATTTTATGCGATCGAAGTTGCGTCTAACTAGCCTGAATATCTTTGGGACTAGCCAAGCGATCACAGCGACCAGCGACAGAACAATTATGAGCGTTGCAATCGGATGATTGAACGCAAACCACGCTCCTGCGACGACGACGCCGTCTTCTAGCAGCGACAACCCAATATTTGAGGCTGGTTCGGGGCTATGGTTTGCGGCAATTCTGGTGCCCGATTTAGCTGCGTGACTGGCAAAAGCTACCCCGCCACACAACATAAATGCTCCTATCTGCACCACAGGATCGACGTTCCCTATTGCTACGGCTCCCAACACTGCCGCGCCGAGCGGACGAATGAACGTGTGAAAGAGGTCCCATAGACTATCGACCCAAGGGATCTTGTCGGCTAGGAACTCGATCACGTAAATGGCGCCTGCGATAATTAGAACTGGAGTGGAGGCAAGGACCGAGAGATGCTCTAGCGAGGCTGGCAATTTGACATAGTTAAAACGAACTCCGAGCCCAACTGCAAACACGGTAGAATACAGTCGCATCCCCGAAAGGAAGGCTAAACCTAGCAACGAGCCGAGTGTTGTGATGGCGCCCATTGGTTAATCAGGGGTTAGTGCGGATTGCGATAGTGTACGTGTGGCATCCGCTGGTAGCAAGTATATCCAACAAACAACGCCTTTTACGCGTAGCAGCGCAGAGAAGTGCGAGGCCAACTCCCTCGTAGTAGTTCGTAGGGCCATTGGACGGAGTGCGCGTCATAAGACGGCGGCCGATGGCAGCACCCCCTCCCAAGGAAGGCCAGGACATGTTGTCCACGAAGCTCCGCGCAAGTCCGGCGCGGCTCGTTCCGGTTGTTACGGCGTCGCTGATCCTGGGCGTACAAGCACTGCATGCGCAGGTGCTCCCGCCTCATCCCGACGCTCCAAAACCAAACTGGGCGCTCTTCGAAAAGTTCGGTACTGCTAATACCCGCAACATGGTGTTCAGTACGAACATAGTCCCCCGCTGGATCGGTGAAACCGATTCAATGTTTTACAGGTGGAAAGATTACACCGGCGACCGCTGGTATCTCGTAGATGCGCGTAAACGTACCAAGCAGCCGCTATTTAACCACCACAAGCTCGCCTCACAGCTCTCGCAGCAGTTAAAGCGCGCTGTCGAGGCATTCGCTCTCGATAGCGAGTTCACGATTATCAACATTACCAAGGACCACAAGAATCTCCGGTTCTCAGTTGATAGTACGCGCTACAACTGGAACATGTCGTCTGAGACACTTACCAGTATCGGGCGTTACCGTGGCGCTCAGGATTCTGCGTTAACGGCAGATGAAGAGGTCGATGCCACGATAGGCCTTGGCGGCCGCGGTGGTGGTGGCGGTCGTGGCGGCGGAGCGGCTCCGCCGACGGGAGGGCGCGGTGGTCCTCCTGACTATCGCAACTACGCGCCTGACAGTTCGGCGTTTGTGTACGCCTTCAAACACAACCTGTATATGGTTGAGAAGGGACGCAACGACACCCTTAAGCTGACCTCCGACGGTATTGAGAAGTTCAGCTTTGGCGGCGGCGGTTTTGGTGGCGGTGCCGGCATGAATCAAGATTCGTCCCGCCGCGACACAACGCCCGCATCTGAACGTCCGGGGCGTGCAAACGTTACATGGGCGCCAGACGGCAAAGGTTTTTACCTAATGCGCACTGACACCCGCGGTGTGAAAAACATGTGGGTCATTCGCTCCCTAACCGAGCCACGTCCCACACTGTTTGAGTACTCGTACGGCATGCCGGGTGAAGACAGTATTCCTAAGCCTGAGCTATGGACTTACGTACGCGGACAAGCCTCCGCCAAAAAGGCGCCGGTTGATAAGTGGCGTGATCAGCGAATTGTTGCCACACCACAGGTTGGCGTAAGAACCGGTGGCGGGCGCGGTGCCGGTGCCGGCGGAGTTGGTGGGCCCGGCATGAACCAAGGCTACTGGGCTAGCAAGACTGGAAGTAAGGTTCGATTCGTGCGTCGAGACAGGCTCCAGCGAAATGTGGAGTTTGTTGAACACGACGTCGTATCGGGCGACACGAAGGTTCTCGTAAGCGATACCAAGGGCGATTTCGGATCACTTGAAATTCAGCCGCCCGTGTACGTGAAGGAGGGTGGTGATTTCCTTTGGTTCTCCGAACGTGACGGGTGGGGACATTACTACCTTTACGCCAACGACGGCACGTTTAAGCGTCAGCTCACCTCTGGTGAATGGCGTGCAGACGCTATCATGGCAATCGATTCCGTGCGCAATATTGCATGGATTCGTGGTCAGGGACGTGAGAAAGGTGAAAACTTGTACCACCAGCACCTGTATCGCGTAAACCTTACGACCGGCGCGACAACTTTGCTTGACGAAGGCAACTTTAACCATACGTCGCTGCCTTCTTCAAATCGCAACTGGATTGTCGACATGTCATCCCGAGTCGACACCGTACCGCGCGTACATTTGCGAGATGGCCTCACGGGCAGGGTGGTCATGAACCTTGAGGAAACAGACCTCTCTAGGCTACGCGAAGCCGGTTGGAAGAATGCGGAAACCTTCGAGGTTCTCGCAGCTGACGGTGTAACCCGCATATTCGGAAATATGTGGAAGCCGTTTGATTTTGACAGCACGAAGAAGTACCCGATCATTGCTCACGTGTACCCAGGTCCACAAACGGAATCGGTTACCAACTCGTTCAGTCCTGCTGGCGGACCTCAACAGCTCGCTCAGCTCGGCTTCATCGTTATTCAGATCGGAAACCGTGGCGGTACGCCTGCGCGTTCGGCTGCGTATCAAGATTTCAGCTACTTCAACATGCGTGACTACGCACTCGCTGATAAGAAGTACGGAATCGAGCAGTTGGCGTCACGTCATAAGTGGATCGACATTGATCGTGTCGGTATCTTCGGCCATTCAGGCGGTGGATTCCTAACAGCAGCAGCACTTCTTCTCCCACCTTATAACGAGTTCTTTAAGGTTGGAGTAAGCGCGGCTGGTAACCACGACAACAACATCTACAACACCAACTGGTCTGAGCAGTACCACGGCCTTAAATGGGTTGCCGCATCAGACACTGCCCGTCTCACAGCTGAAGCGCGTGCCAAAGGGCGCACTTCAGAGTTTGCCGCAGGTAGGCAGATAGGTCTTGCAGAAGCGAGAGCCAACACTCGTAGCCAAGCTGGTCGAGCTGGTGGTGCAGGACGTATGGGTGGTGCGGGTGGACGTATGGGTGGCGCAGGTGGGGCTGGTGCCGCTCGCGACACCACCGCTCGCCCTGCGGCCGCTCCTGCTCAACCAGCGGCTGTACCCGATAGCGTGTTCTGGATTTACATACCAACGAACATCGATATCGCGGCCAACCTTAAGGGTAAGCTGCTCATTAGCACCGGCGATGAAGACAACAACGTTAGCCCGAGCAATTCCATACGCTTGGTTAACGCGCTTATTCAAAGCGGAAAACGCTTCGACTACTTCATCTTCCCAGGTCAAGCACACTCGTACGGCCCTATGGCCGCATACGCGTTCAGACAACAAGCAGAGTACTTCTCAGAGTTCCTGCTTGGTGACTCCGAGTATCGGAGACACGCTGACGTAAATCAGCGTTAACCGAAGTCGTTGCTTCCTTCGCTAACATCAAGGCGAAGGAAGCAACACCAAGAATTTGCTTTGGTTGTAGTTAACGTAGCTACAAACAAGAATCCCCGGGCCGTGATGTCCGGGGATTCTTATTTGTGAAGCTAACTACTTCAAGAACAGCGTTTGCCTACTGCTCCGTCATACTAGCGTTAATCGTTTTCTGAATGCGAGCGCGGCTATCATCGATGTGTGCAGCCATATAGGCATTAAGACCGGCCGCATTCGCAGCAGCAGCAAGTCTCCTGTCCAAGTCGCGTAGTTGTCTGCGAGCAACAGCGCGCGCATCTGCAGGTGTGCCCGGTGCGGGTCGCACCACTAACTGCGTAAGGCGGTCAATGTGTGCTCGCTGTAAATCACGACGCAATGGCGTTGCGTTGCGCGTTGATGACACGGTCCACACCTCGCTCCACACTGCACGCGTTACGTCGTTCATAAGTTCGGGGATCGTTACCATGTTGGCAGCACCAAACTTTGACTCACCATCACGAATTAAAGACAACCGTGTGGGCTGCAACAGCTGCGCCATAACGCTGTTCTGGAACGCCACCGTATGCTCGTGATAAGGGAAGTCTAGCCTACCAGAAAACGTCGACGGACTTCCCCAATGAGTGAAGCGATTGGAACCCATTTGCTGAAGCAAGCTTTGAGGAACGTTTAACGATGTTGGAGAAAACACTCGCTCAATTATAAAATCGAGCGCCTCGCGTTGCTTCGCCTTAGGAACACGCTCGAATGGCTGACGACCGTTAGGATCGCCAAAATGATCACGGTTCAAATACTGTCCGCCAATGTACTTCACGGCTGGCGCGACAGCTTGAGTATACTGGTTTACTAGTCCTTGATATGCCGACGTTAGGTTGTAGTAACTTTTGTTGTCGGTAAGCACATGCTTAGGAAGCGAATCGATGATAGTGGCTATCATAGCAACGCGCTGTTTACCCCACGCTAGCGGATCATCACCCAAATCGTAGGTGTTAATTGACGGATCGAGTGCACTCGGCCCGCCAGATTCGTTTCCGTACAAATGCCCTTTGGCTGACACCTGACGCGCGATCTCGCTCGCTCGTGAAGCATCGTGAGTATACGCGAACGATATAGCCCATTTGTCGTATGAACCAACCACAGGCGTGTAAAAATGCCCGTTTGCCTCCCCCTTGGGTGCCACATTGGGCGAAGGGTATTCCATGACAGAGCTGTACAAACCATTCGCTTTCGCGAACGCCTTGTCGTGAAGCTGACTAAACGGGGTGCTTGCAGAACTACGGAAGTTATGCTGTAGACCTAACGTATGCCCAACTTCATGCATCGTTACCCACTTAACGGCCTCATCTACATACTCGGCGGGTACAGGATCATTGGGACCAATCTCTCCACGCGCAACAAGCGCGGCGCGAACAAGTGTACCCTGCGCCGCAAAGGTTTGTGCAAAACCCAACTGCTCTTTGCGCTCATTGCTAATTTCGAACGCCCCAACACCTAGCGCCTGTTCGAATGACTCCGCTGCAGTAAGTGGGTTTACAAGAGTCCGCCATGCGTTGCGATAGTTAGCAAACATGCTCGCTTCGTAAAGCATGTCTGCGTCAAGTATTTCGCCAGTTCGCGGGTCTACCGTTGAAGGACCAATTGCTCCGTACCCTGGTTGATCTGATACATTCCAACGTAACGTTGCATAGCGTATATCGTCTGGATCTGCATCGGGAGGAAGATCCAATGCGCGAATGGCATTAACCCATCCGGCGGCTTCAAACGCATCATTCCAAGCTTCGACTCCAGCTTTCATAGATGCGCGGTAGCGCTCAGGGACAGTGTTGTCGATGTAGTAGGTAATAGGTTGCTTCGGCCTAAACTTGTCGCCGACTCGTTCTCCGGGCTCCAATCTCCACCTATTCACCATGCGCACAAAGAATGTGGAGTCGTCCTGCGAAAAATCTTTGTGAACTGTCCAGAAGTTACCAACTCGATCATCACCATGACGGATGGCCATCGGTACGTCAGGGAGTGCGGCAAGCGTGTAGTGAACCGAGACGGTTACATAACGTCCATCTGGAACAGACGGCAGCGACACTGGATTGCCCGGACGAAATGTTAGTCGTGCGCGGACATTTACGTTTCGTGGAAACGCTTTCACCGATTCGAGATAGCTACGAGTTCTATCGAACGGAACCGGGGGTGGTGTGCCGACGCCGGAAGCAAGCGCAAACCTCACCTGTTGGCCAATTCCTGACAGGTCAGAAACAAACCAGTTCGTAACATCTATCAGTGCTGCCGAATCGTCCCGAAAAGATTCTATTCGGGCGGTTTCGACAATCGACGGACCAAATGTTAGGTCAACGGCGCGTGCGGTACTCGGATCATTTTTTGCGCTAAACCTATGCGGCTTTTGAAGCAGAAAAACTTGATCGCCACGTCGTTCAAACATCATTAGGTTGCCTTCAAACAGATTCAGCATTGTACCGCCAAAAAGCCCGTTCGCTCCAATACCTTGAGCAAGCTTCATCTCCATTAAGAAGTCGCTATTGAACTTAGATGGCGGGATAGCCAACCAAACTTTGTCGTCCTTTTGATAGGTATCGATGAAACCCGGCCTATGAACCGCGTCACGGGTAACTTCGGCGAAGGGTCGTTGCGCAGGCCGTTGAGCTGCACTTTGTTGCGCTGCCGCCGCTGGAGGGGTTTGCGCAACTAGCGGTGAAGTCGCGAGCAGTAGCGCGACCGCTATACGTGTTCGTAACATGTTGGTGGTCGTCTTTAAGGGTGGTGTTAACACGCAATATGACAGATTAGCTATCCCAAAGGTTTGCGTGTGGGTTAATCCTAATTTACGGCGGCGAACCAGTAACTGGTTTCACAACTGACAAGGGCACCCACATGACCCCGAGGTGTACCATTCTATCGCTCTCTTCATTCAGTAATACAGCGGGCGTTAAGTTAGTTTTGCCCCACATCCCTACACTTTTTCTAACCGGCAGAAACCATAATTAGGAGATCGCATGCGTCTAGGTTATTCGGTGCTCATTTACGCAGTCGCAGGATTTGTGTCCGTTTCCACCCTAAGTGCTCAATCGCCGCGCAGTCAGAGCTCTGCAACGGTGGCTCAACTTGTCGGTAGCTGGACAGGTACTGCTAGCATTCCCTTTGGCGACAGCACCATTACAGTTCCTGTTACTTACAACTTCGTCGCCTCAGGCAGCTCCGTATCTGGAACAGCGATGGTCCCTGGGCAAGGCACAGGTAAAATCAGCAACGTTTCCCGCAAAGGATCGGAGATAAGGTTTCGTGTGACTGTAACGGCTGCAACCGTCGCAGCTGCCGGCGCTAATGTTTCAGGAGACAGGCACCTCGATCACGAAGGTGTGATTGACGCAGATGGCAAAATCGAAGGACGAGTTAACATGGACTCGAAGCCATTAGCACTGTTTAAGATAGTGCAAAGAAAGTAAAAGCTTAGCCTTCGTTACGCGGCAGTTCTAGACAGTGGAATGCCGCGTTCGAAATTAGGCAGTACGCGGCAAAGAAATAGAATCCAGGGCCAGCTTCTGCAGAAAGGTTTGCTGTTCCTTTCGCAACGAGTAACGCAATTAGCATCCCCACTGCGAATACATCGGCCATTGACCATTTGCTAATCGCTCGTACGATACCATACGCGCGCGTTCTTGTTTTGCTATCTTTCATTGTAAGCACTGGTACAAGGAGGGCAGCTTTAGTTAGTGGAATTACAACGCTGAATAGCAGAATGAGCGCAGCAACAAAGTCATTCCCGGACTCGTGCAAACTTTGTACGGCACCTATTACGCTTCGCGTTTCGTTTGCAAGGACCTGTTCTGTTCCAAAAAACTCCATAGTCGCCTTTATGGTGAGGGCATTCTCTGTAAGGCCCGGCCATAAAACCGCCAATGATCCGACTGTTAGAACAACTGCTGCGATGTTACGCCTGCTTAAGCTCATAAGGCCACCTGAAAACCGAAGTGTGTGTAGCTGCTACGCACTGCCCCGGAGGCTACTGCGCTTAAGCACAGTAACCTCCGGGGCAAAAAACTGCGTTTCCCTTCACCCGGCGTCTAGTTTAGCGACGTGGTTCGAGAGAGTTGCCGATACGTGTTGCTAGCGCCTGAAGATGCAAACGTGTAGCCCTATCGTTTGCTCTTGCTGCTGCGCGCTGGACGTCCGCGCGCAACGTGGCCATCGCACCACGTAAGTGAGACTTAGCATCTTCCGACAGAGGTTCAGCAGCGGCACCGCCGCCAGCGAATGCACCCGCGGCTGCCGCTGGAGCTGGCGGCGGATTCAGCTTACGGTCGATGGTAGTTACAAAGCTGTTTTGAAGAGCGCGACGATACACATCTGCAACCGGCGCCGAACCACCATAAATCTCGCTGAAAACGCCACGACGCAGGTCGTCCAGCATCGTTGCTAATGGGTACGCATCCGAGCGGTTGAGCGCTTCGAGCTCAAGCAGTCTGTTCATACGCTGATCGTTTAACACGTTACTCAACACACGGTTTTGTGCGCTGTTGATACGGTTAATCATGCCACCAGCTTCGATACGGCTCGCGATATCCGGTCTGATAAGGTAAGTGGGCGTTGAGAAAACCTCTTCGTTCAAAAAGCGCAAAGCTTCTGCTTGGCGAGCACGCGACATTGGCGTGTATACCGCGCCACTCTGGCTTCCTGACTTATACTGAACGCTTCCACCACCAATGACAGTGGCTACGTGGTTTGCTTCTGTTGCCCACTGTCCTACTGTGCGGCTGTAAAGCTCCGCCATATCACTGTTGTCTTCGCCAGGCGCTGTTGTTGCCGGTACGATGTAGTCAACTACTCTGCGAATGTTCTTGAAGCCTAACCGCGTTGACTTAACAGGATCAGCATCACCTACGGCTTCGCTCTGAGTACCGAAAGCGCCAAATGCGTTGCCCGCAGAGAAGCGATACCATGGTATCGTATCCTGCATATTCGACCACTTGTCGAGAGTTGGCCGCTCTGCATCGGAGCTGCTTGCACCAGGGATTGGCTTATATCCCCACATAATTGCGTACTGGTCGTACGGTCCTATCCGCGGAATAAGCGTCCACAACGGGATACTGTCTTCCGGCTGTGCGACGTAGTTGAAGCGCGAGTAGTCCATGATGCTGGGGCTGTGTCCCATGCGCTCAACCCAACTGCGGCTCCGAACACTATCAGCCGGATATGTAGAACTTCCGATTTGATCGTGCTGCAAGCCGAGTGTGTGTCCGACCTCGTGAGCCACCACGAACTGCAGAAGCTTGCCCATGAGGGAATCAGGCATTGGCAACTTGCGGGCTCGTGGGTCAAGGGCTGCAGCCTGCGTGAAATACCACGAACGCTGCAGGTTCAGGATGTTATGGAACATGCGCACAGATCCATTCAGGATTTCACCTGTACGCGGATCATGTGTATGCGGCCCTTGAGCATTTTCCGTTGTGGAAGGCAACCACCTTACAACAGTATTCCTAATGTCCTCGGGGCTCCAGTCGGGATCGTTTGCAGGCGGGTCCATCGCCACGATCGCATCTTTGAAACCAGCTGCTTCGAAAGCACTCTTCCACTCTTCGATACCGTCGCGTACGTACTTCTTCCACTGCTGCGGAGTGGCAGCGTCAACGTAGTAAACGATAGGCTTCTTCGGGTAGCAGAGATTGCCTTCGCGGCGATCAGAGCACTCAAGTCGATACTTCGTGATGTAACGTCTGCGTGCGGAGCGGTGTTCTTCTGTACCAAAATCAACGAATGATACCGAGAAGAAACCAACGCGCTCGTCGAAGCGACGTGGCATCATTGGCTGCTCAGGAAGCTTGATTATGCTCCAGTGAGCAAGAACACTCTGAGCAGAACCAGCTCCGCCACCACGTCCACCAGCAGCGGCCGCACCACCAGCCGGCGTACCTGTCTGTGTTGCCTCGATCTCAATATTCTGGGGGAAGGCAATGGCGCGTTCGACGTACGATCTATTCGCATCTATCTGACCACGAATTGCGGCCAGTTCAGGAATGTTCGTTGTAAAAAGACGAGTTACGTCTACGACCGCGTTGCTGTCAGGTCCCCACGCCTCAACGTTCAGAATTGCGATGATCGGCGCATATGACGCCGTTTTAACTGCGTCCCAAATATCCAGTGTGGAGTCAGCAGTAATGCTAAACGAGGGCGAGCGGAGAATAATGCGGTTCCCGTTTCGTTCCCACCTCAGCGAGCGCTCTAGGAACTCATCGCCACCGTAAGACACATTGCCAGCATTCGGGTTAGCCGCTGCGGCACGCGTGTAACGACCCACGACGAGCATATCCTTGTTGAGCTCATTACGTGGAATTTCGAAGTACAACCTTTCTGCGACCTGGTGTACGTTAAACAGCCCCCGCCGCGTTTTTGCGGCAGCCGTAATAACACGATTGTATGGGCGAGGCTGCGCGGCACCTTGGCCACCGCCTGCGCCACCTGCACCGCCGCCGATTGCAGCGGCACCACCCGGTGGACCGCCACCCGGAGCACGGTCACCAGCTGGGGCAGCAGTAGGTGGAGTTGGTGCGGGTGGAGGGGTCGTGGAGCCAACAGTTGCTCTACAGCCTGAGACCCCGAGTGCCAGTCCGGCTGTAAGCACGAACGCGGAGCTGAAAGATTTCATGTTCACGTGAACGAAGTAGGATGGAAAGTATCTCCGTCTCAACCACCTATCCTCACAGATGGTCCCCTCCATTAAACTCCCTTGCCAACCTCAGGGGAAGGGTTAGAAACAAACAGTGCGAATTTTTCATCAGTTACTCATAAATACCGCGGTCGCCTCCATTACGAATTTCACCGTATGGTTTGCGCTCACCTTCTACCTTTACCTCGAAACTAGGTCGGTCTTCGCTACCGGAACACTTTCCGGGATCTACCTGACGCTCACAATGATGTCAGGCTTCTGGTTCGGGAGCTTGGTCGACCATCACAGTAAGAAAGGGGTGATGCTTTTTTCGAGCGTCGTCTCCTTGACCACATATGCTGCTTCTATAACAGTATTCTATCTTGCTCCTGAAGGCTCGTTTAAGACCGTAGGCAGCGTGTGGCTGTGGACTTTCGTTGCGCTTCAGGTGGTTGGAATAATCTTCGGAAACATTCGTAGCATTGCCCTGGCCACTTTGGTAACCCTACTGGTTCCCGAAGAAAGAAGGGCTAAAGCCAATGGCTTGGTCGGAATGGTAAACGGCGTCGCGTTTGGTCTTGTGTCCGTAATAAGCGGCATCCTTGTTGGCAGATCGGGAATGCACACAGTGCTCATCCTTGCTTTGCTGCTAACTATGGTTGCGATTGTTCACTTACTCGCCATTAGAGTGCCGCCAGAGGTATCTGCCGCTAAGAGTTCCAGCGAAAGAGCGTCAATAGACCTTAGGGGTACAATGGTCGTGCTATCGGCGATTCCAGGCATCTACGCGCTCATATTCTTCACGACGTTCAATAACTTTCTGGGTGGAGTTTTTATGGCCTTAATTGACGCATACGGACTCTCGCTTGTGGCAGTAGAGACGTGGGGCCTGCTACTTGGCTTACTAAGTTTTGCATTTATGGTTGGAGGAGCGGCTATCGCTAGGTGGGGGCTTGGGAAGAACCCACTTCGTACAATGATGCTCGTGAACATCATCACGTGGTCAATTGCAGCACTGTTCACCATCCAATCTTCAATTGTACTATTTATGGCAGGCATGGCAGCATTCTTTGCGCTCAGCCCATACGTGGAAGCAGCTGAGCAAACTGTGCTGCAAAAAGTTGTGCCGGTTGAACGTCAAGGGCGCGTATTCGGTTTCGCGCAAAGCGTTGAGCAAGCCGCGTCGCCCTTTATGGCTTTCTTAATTGGCCCAATAACAGAGTTCGCTTTCATACCTTTCATGACAACCGGACTCGGCGCTCAACGCATAGGCCACTGGTTCGGAACCGGCTCAGCGCGTGGCATAGCATTGGTTTTTACGGTGGCCGGAATTTGCGGACTACTTATAACGATATTGGCTATGAAGTCTAGCCATTATCGGCGACTATCTGACCGATACTTGGAGGCCGAAAGCGCTAGCGCCGAAAATTTGTCTACGGTTTAGGAAAGAGTAATCGGCTCCAATTCCGAGCAACTTTCGCAGTGCGGTTTGCAGATACAACATTACCAGCCGCCGCCACCACCGCCTCCAGACCGCCCTCCGCCAGAACTACCGCCTCCACCGCTACTTGACGAACTGGGCGACGGCACTGAGCTAGCTATCCCTCCAATCGCCGCGCCAAAGCGTGCACCTCCGCCACCTCCCGTAAAGCCGCGACCACCTGCGGCCCCACCAAACCCAGCGAAATCGCCGCCCGTGCCAGAAATACTGCCTGCTCCCGCGACCGATGGGCTACTGCGAACGGTCGTCGACACCAAGCTGCTCTCGCCACCGAATGCCTTAAACCACTTGTCCACATGCGAGCCCAATCCAAACGCTAACAGATACGGAAATGCTTCATCGCCAAAGCGCGGAGCTGTTTGCTTAAGCTCTTGCTTGTACCATTCCCGAGCCAGCGCGAGATTGCGCCGCGCTACTATCCCCTTTTGCGTCGCCCGCAAACGAGCATTGTTTGTTATGCTCCATATTGCAGACGATGCAAGTAACGCAAGAGCGGTGAGTCCTGCGACGTCAAGCCTAACGATTCTATTTCCTAAAACAATAACCGACATTGTATAGACAAGTGCAAACATCAGGAGAGAAAGAGGCACGCCTCCTCGCCAAACGTTGAGTACTCTTGTTTGCCAAAGCGAAGCACAAACTAATGCAAACAGATATAAGGCAACGCCAGCTATCGAGAAGAGCAGCAGCGGCGCAGCATCACCCGGTCGCATGAAAAACTGAACTATCATGCAAAGCACTCCTGCAGCAGCTAACAGTTGTGACGGACGCCTCGATGGCTTTTCGCTCTTCGCTGGCCAGCCTGTTATACGCTTTGCCTCCTTCTTCAACGCACCACTCACAACTTTAGCGGGATCGAAGCCAGACTTCTCGTATCGCTTACGTACTTCATCTGTGTTGGTAGCTACTGCGCCGGGGTTAAACAGAGCGTTAACAAGCTCTCGTTCATAACCGCTAAGGCTTTCGCGCGACACTGTTAAACGCAAATGCAGCACGTCTTTACTGAAAACAAGAACCTTTGAGCTTTCAACATTGGTGGAAAGCTTACCCTCCTGCACCATCCTCGCAATTATAGCTGAAACCTCGGCCTGCGATGTATGGTTGTCCCATGCTGTGCCTACAACCTCAGGACGATGGGAGTAAACTTCGCGATCCAAGAACTCACGCGTCACCGAGTCTAGTGACTGCTGCGCATTGAAACGCCCCTTACGCGTATCATGTCGCAACAAGCGTGCAACAGCTGTAGACACGAACAAAACAAAAGCAGCCGCAATTGAATACCGAACAGGCGGAGCGGCGCCCAATCGTACCGCTGCTGGCTTCGAAAGCGCCACCCTCGTGAGTGGAAGTGAAACAACGTAGCCATTGCCGGCCGCTACCGAATCAGCTTCATATAGAGTGGGACTCCCAACAGGCAACTTCCATGCATCATCTACCGAAAGACGCAACGTAAAACGAGAAACTTCGCTATCACGATTGGCGAACAAAAAGTCATGGTTCAAGCCGAACTGATTGTCCCCGTCGACACTAAGAATGTCAGCGTATGAAAAGAACAGCTCGTAAACCAAAACGGTATTGTCAAAGGGAGGATCAGTTGGAAGTCTGCTCCGCCAACGCAACTCTGATGACTCCATCTCGTACTCATCTACGTTGTCGAGCTCTCCTCCGGCTAACCGAGTACGTTCGCTCCCACTAACTCGCACAATCGAGTCGAACTTGAAACGTTGACTAAGCGGCACAATAAAATCGCGGCGCGCGCCATTCCAATCGCCAGTGAACCTTATCTCCTGAGTTTCCCTTACATGCAACCTCCCGTCCGCATCGAGATGCGCTTGAACAGATATAGAAGGCCAGTCTAGCGTCCTTTCCTGCGCGAAAGCATTGTTGGCGAACACCAGCACAAACGCTGCTGCGATACTACGCAGCAGCGCTATGCGAGAAGTGAATGTATGCGTCACTGAAACCGTGGAAAGATATCTAGTTCTGAGAACGAGTCTGCTTCTGTTTCTCTACCATACGCCCCACATCTTCGAGTAGTTTCTTGGCGTCGTAAACGATCCCGTCCTTGATCGTGTACTTAACACCCCCAACGCGCTCAACCTTACCTGAAACGTCGTTTAATCTTAAGTGACCCGTTCCGTACAGAACTTTAAAGTTTGCGATAGGGTTCTCAGGGACAATCACCAAATCGGCTAGTAGCCCCGGACGAACAACGCCAAACTCGATAGGCGTGCCTTTGTACCTGTGAAGTTCCTCGGCAGCATGCAACGTCGCCGCACGTACCACCTCCAGCGGATGAAATCCCGCCTCTTGCAAACTCTCCAGCTCCTCAACATAGGAGAAGCCGTAAGTACTGTATATAAAGCCAGCATCCGTTGAAGGCGTTACACGCCCTCCCATATTCTTGTAGTCATACAGAAACTGCATCCATACCTGGTAGAACTTGCGCCACGCCACCTCATCAGAGGTGGTCCAATCAAAGAAGTACGCTCCGTGGTTCTCACGACTCGGCGTGTAGAAATCCATAAGCGACGGTAAGGTGTACGCACTGTGCCACTCCGCCAAGCGCCGATACATTAGGTTACGCCCAGCCATGTAGATAGTAAGAGTCGGATCAAGTGTTACATCTTTTTCTTTGAAGAGCGCTAACAAGTTGTTCCACTTCTCTCCACCAGGTGTAACCAAGTTCCACTGTCTCGCCACTTGTCCAAAGCGCCACTGCTCATCGTTGTAGTTATAGGTTTCAGGGTATGGTTGTATTGAATGGTTGTCATACATCGATTCAAAGAGACCGTAAAAGTGAGTTACGGTACCAAGCCCTAAACGTACCGCGTCTGCTGCGTTCATTTGTGCTACACCCGTTTGTGCAAGATGCGCAGTGCTACCAAGTTTATGCTTACGCGCTTCATCTAATAGTGCTGCCATAATCGACGGCTCATGTGAACCAAGCTTGAGACAATCACCACCTTGTTGTGCCACAAACTGGACCCACTGTCTTGCGACCTCCGGGGTGCGAATCGGGCCTCCTTTCCACGATTCTCCGCTGCCGGGGTTATGGCAAGAGAACATTCGCGGCGCAGTTATTTCATTTAGAGCACTGCGCGCCTTTTCCTTTAGCGACCAGTCCATGCTGGCAAAAGGAACGCCTCGAACCGTCGTAACACCGTGCGCAAGCCAAAGCTTGTACACATACTCTGCTTCAGGCGCTTTGGGACGTCCTCCGGTATGAACATGTAAGTCAATGAAGCCGGGGAGAACGTACATCCCGGTGGCGTCAATCTCGCGTGTAGCGCCGCGCGGACGCCGCGATTCGTTAATGGGCATACCCGGTGAGCCAATGTTAACAACGTCTACGATACGGTTCTTTTCGACTACGATATCAACCGGTCCTCTTGGTGGTGCGCCTGTACCGTCGATTAGTACAGCACCTCTAATAATTAGACGATCAAAGGGACCGTCACCTTCAGCACGATTTGGAGCCGGCGCTGCGTTCCCTTGTGCGTGCAAGTCTGGACCAATGCAGGCGACTAGCAGTGCGGCTAGTGCCAAAAAGCTTAGAACGCGAGCCGGAATCATCTGTAGGAGGTTGAGTGGAAAGGAGGTAGATGGGGAGGGGATGATGCGAGAAAGCGAGGGCGAAACGGGAAGAGGCTCATTAATTACGTACGGAACATGTAACCGTGCATGTCCGCTGTCGAGCATACGCCCAACAGTAGCCGTAAGAAGTTCTTTGCATTAATAAGTCGCCACCCTTTGAGCTTCACAGTAGCTTCATTGAGTGGTATACCGCACTACAAACGAAGAAACAAAGGAAAAGCATCTATGACCACCTCATCGTTTCGATACTCTACGGCGACGCTGCTATTAGCACTGTCACTGGCAGCTGAAGCGCGTGCACAAGAGTCTATAAATATGGCAGACGTTGCCAAGATTAAAGCCGAAGGCACACAGCGCTCGCAGGTAATGAACACAGCGAGTTGGCTAACCGATGTTTACGGCCCACGTTTAACTAATTCCCCCATCGCGCGGCAAGCTGGTGAATGGACAGTTAATAGGCTGCGCGAATGGGGGATAGCCAATCCTCATTTAGAGTGGTTCGACTTCGGTCGAGGATGGGTTAACGAGCGTAACGTCGCCAACGTGGTTTCCCCAGTTCCGTACGTTGTGCACGCCTATCCAGGTGCATGGACGGTAGGAACCAACGGCCCGGTTACTGGCGACGTTGTAATAGTCGATCTTCCTCAGCAAGCGACAGATGCCGACTACGCGAAGTACCGCGGCAAGCTTCGTGGGAAGATAGTACTCGCTTCCGCACCTGCGATTGTGACTCCCATGTTCGTGCCACCTGGTCGTAGGTGGAGTTCGCATGAACTAGACTCACTGTCTGGATTGCCAGCGGAGCAGCCGCAAGCGGGTCGCGCCGGTGGTGCCGGACGTGCAGGTGGTGCCGGACGTGCAGGTGGACCTCCCCAACAGAACGCGCTTACACCCGCGCAGATACGTAATAACTTTTGGCTTAGCGAAGGCGCGCTTGCCGTGCTAGTGCCTGGTTCAGCACGTGGTAACAGCGGAAGTATTTCCAATGCTCCTACAGGCAACCGCCAGCCCAATGCGCCAGCTTCTGTTCCACAACTATCTGTTGCGGCCGAACACTACGGTCGCATGTATAGACAAGTAGCCAACGGCATTCCCGTGCGCATGGAGCTGGACATTCGCAACAGCTTCACCAACGACCTTCAAGCTTTCAACATTATAGCAGACATACCGGGTACAGACCCGGCGTTGAAAGACGAGATCGTAATGATTGGTGCTCACTTTGACTCGTGGCACAACGCAACAGGTGCGACAGACAATGCCGGTTCGTCGGCCGTTATGATGGAAGCCATGCGCATTCTCAAAGCGTCTGGAGTACAGTTAAGGCGAACTGTACGAATCGGACTGTGGACTGGGGAGGAACAGGGGCTGATAGGTTCGCGGCACCACGTTGCAACACATTTCGGGAACTCGACGCAGCCTAAACCAGCCCACGCAAAGCTTTCGGCTTATTTCAACCAAGACAACGGTGGTGGAGCTATACGGGGCGTGTGGGCGCAAAACAACGCTTCTGTTGTTCCAATTTTCCGCGATTGGCTTAAAGCAATCGATTCAGACAGTATTCCTGCTCGCACTGTAACCATTAGAAATACCGGGTCGACGGATCACGTTCCATTTGATCAAGCTGGACTCCCCGGATTTCAGTTCATTCAGGACCCAATGGAATACGGCACTCGCACGCACCATTCCAGTCAGGACTTTTACGAACGACTAGTTCCATCGGACATGATACACAACTCAGTTACAGTTGCTGTATTCGCGTATCTTGCTGCCAACCGTGACGCCAAACTTCCGCGCAAGCAGTAGCCTCTGCATGCCGTTTCTAGCATCTCTTACCAACCTCTAACAGCACACTCACAATGCGTTACTTCACACGCGCCGTAGCAGCTTCTCTACCACTATTCCTTTTAGGATGCTCTGATTCGTCTAGCAAGAAGGCGGGCGACTCCGCTTTAGGTGGCGTTGAAGTTAATACAGAATGGGTACCTCTTTCTTCTCTCGATAACTGGCGCGTGTACGGCACTAATGTCGGACCAACTGCATGGTATTCGACAGATAGTACGATCGAGAAGGGAGATATCGCCGAAGATATCGTGTCTAGGCGGGAGTACGGAGATTTTGAGTTGGCATGGGAGTGGAAGCTACAGGCTGGTGGCAACTCTGGGTTCTTTTATAGGGCCACCGAGGAGTATGACAAAGTGTACTGGAGCGCTCCTGAATTTGCGATCGTGGACAATGCAGGCCATCCCGATGGTTCGAACCCGTTAACTACGGCGGGCGCAGCGCACTCACTTTATGCGCCTTCGGCAAACGTTGTGAAGAGCGCAGGAGAATGGAACAGCTCGCGCATACTCGTTCGCGGCAACCACGTTGAGCACTATATAAACGACACGCTCATAGTTTCGTACGAGTACGGCTCTGACGATTTTCTTACCAGAGTTGCAGCGAGCAAATTCGCAGATCGGCCGCAGTTTGCTAAAGCATCGCGCGGTTTAATAGGCATACAAGGCGATCACAACGGAGAGTTTGTTATTAAGAACCTTCGTATACGCGAGCTATAGTAGTATAGAGCTAATCGTTTCAGGTACCGCACCTTACCAACCCAACACCACTTACTAAAGCCTCAGTCATGACTATCGATCCTGCTGACGTCGCTATTTGCATTAACGACGAAACTACAACAAGCAGTCGAGGCGGTGCTCCGATGACAGCGCCAATAGTCATGACTTCACTATTCTCCTTCCCTTCGCTGGAAGAGCTTCAAAGCGGTCTGGCTACGGAGAACCGTACGCATGTGTACACACGCGGACAAAACCCCACTGTCGAAGAGCTTGAACGTAAGCTAGCTGCGCTAGAACGAGGTGAGTCGTGCAAGTGTTTTGCGTCGGGGATGGGTGCGATAAGCGCCGTTTTGCTTGGACTACTTAAAAGCGGCGACCACGTACTATTTGTAAACCAAACGTACGGACCTACTCTTCAGCTGGCAGCTCAGCTTACAGACTTCGGAATTACTCACACCGTTCAACTCGATACTGACGCGAGCTCTGTTGCATCGGCCATAACGCCAGCGACTCGGCTAATCTGGCTAGAAAGTCCAGGAACAATGACATTCGGGCTGGTAGACCTGAAGGCGATAGCGTCGCTTGCTCGTGAGCGCGGCATTGTTACTTGCATTGACAATAGTTGGGCAACGCCGCTACTACAAAAGCCCATCGCTCACGGTATCGATGTCGTAGTTCACACATGTTCGAAATACATTAACGGCCACTCCGATCTTATGGCCGGTGCTGTGATAACAAGCGAAGAGCTAATGAAGAGAATTTTTTATCGTAGTTACATGCTGCTTGGCGGAATTATGTCACCGCCTGATGCGTGGCTTGTATTGAGAGGACTACGCACGCTCCCAACACGATTACGTCAGCATGGTGAAGATGCTCTTGCAGTAGCAACAGCACTGCGAAACAACGCCGCAGTAAGCCAAGTGCTCCATCCTGCCTTTTGCGATGCGACAAACGATGTTCGCAATCAGTTAACAGGATACGCGGGCGTATTCGCGTTCGTACTGCGCGATGACAGGATCGAGAATGTTAGGAAGGTCGTTAATTCGTTACAACACTTTCGTATCGGTGTAAGCTGGGGAGGCGTAGAAAGCCTCGTCATTTCTCCTGCAAATGGCAGCAACGAGAAACGGCTTTTAGAACAGCGCGTACCTCGAGGACTAATACGCGTGTCTATTGGGCTAGAAGGCAGCAACGTGTTAATCGGTGATCTAGAGCAGGCATTGAGTTAGTTCTCAACGCCTGCGTGCGCTCCCCTGCTACTCACGTTCTACCGCTCTTATCTAGCACCTTTAACCGATTTACGTGGTACCAGTTGGTCGGCCATAGCAGCGTGATACGCATACGACGCCATTATCGTCGCATTCTTCATGAGGTCCTCCGGTTGAATCGCCTCTAAGAAATCCAAATTGCTGTGACCTCCTGTTCCAGGTGTGCGGTCTTGTAAGAACTGAAACCCTGGAAGTCCCACCTCATCGAACGCGACGTGATCTGTACTACCAAGACTTTGATTTGACACAAATGTCATTCCGAGATCGCGGAATGGTGCCATCCATGCGGTAAGCATCTCACGTGCACTTTCGTTCCCTTGCAAATAGATACCACGGAACTGACCAGCACCGTAATCCTGATTGAAGTAAGCAGAAAGCTTAGAATGCGCCGCCTTTACTGGATATCGAGGGTCGCGAGGGTCGCCGAACTGCTGCCTAACATACGCGCGTGAACCAAACAGTCCCTGCTCTTCTCCAGACCAAAGTGCCACTCGTATTGTACGCTTCGGCTTTACGTTGAGAGTCTTGAGAATACGCATTGCTTCGAGCGCAACGGCAACACCAGAAGTGTTGTCACTTGCGTTGGGACTTCCGTGCCATGTGTCAAAGTGCGCTCCGATCATGACTATCTCTCCTGACTCATCGCTCCCCGGTATTTCAGCAAGAATATTCGCAGCTGCCTGGACTTCATCTCCTATACGATTTCTAACTTCGATCTCAACCTTAACTGGAACTCCCTGAGACAAAATGCGATACATTCTGTTGTAATGCTCAGGCGTAACTGCAATCGTCGGCAACGACGCTAGCATTCCTGCGCGTGAATAACCGTCCTCACGCGCACCAGGACGAGAGAATGCACGCACTGCACCTAGCCAACCGCTCTCGCTTTGCAAAAGCGCAATGGCACCTTCCTGCTTATAGAACTCTATTTTCTCTAAAGCAGATACTACGTCTGGGTTTCGTACCGATCTCGCAGCAGCTCTTGTTGGAACAATGGTAATACGCTCAAGAGAATCGAGTTGCACTTGCGTGTAGCGACGAACACCGTTCGTAAGTGAAACGAGGTCAACATTAGCGGGCGGCGTTGTGAGCACGGCTTTACCGCGCAATGTCCCTCTATATCTTTCAAAATCGTGACGCGTTTGGATATCAACAACCACAGCGTCTAGAGCCTGTTTTCCGTCTGTGCCCGCAGTGTGAGCGACGGGATATCCTACCATTGGCTGATAGTCGGGTGCAAGCATGTGCAACGACACATACTCATTGTCCCACGTTACCCCGTAGTTCATGAATGGCTCTGCACGCGCATTTGAAAGCCCAATGCGCCTTAGTTCTGCCAGCAACCAATCTTGCGCACGCAGCATATCATTGGACATTGTTAGGCGCGCACCTAACACGTCTGTCATATATGCTTGATACCGCATTACCTGAGAATGTTGCAGCCCTTCTTCACGGATCTTGGCGACCATCTGCCAGTCAACAGAACTACTAACTGGCGGCACGAGTGCGATCGACGAAACAAAAGTTAGTGCAACAGCTGCCGCGATACTGGGCTTCAACATGTAACTGCTCCTTTGCTGTGAGTAGCTACAAACTCACTCCTAGCGACTTGATTGTCTATCGCGCGCGCACTGTAATCGAATCCAGCATTGTCTGTATGTTGACGTAGCTTTGTTCGTCGAGGCGATCTGTGTGGAATGAGCTAGCGATGCTAGCCGACGATTCCCTGCTTGGTATAGGGCGGGTGGCCAACTAAATCTTACACGGCCTTGTATTCCAGTTTCCCTTCGCCGCGTTCTTAGGTGATGTGGTGACCTGGTGACCTAGCGACCTGACGACCTTATGACCAGATGACTTAGCGACCGGTGATCTAGCGACCAGATGGCCCATCGACCTGTGGCGCGAGGCGAGTCGCGAAACGTTGTTACCGTACGCGAGCGGCATTGAACCAAGCGGTTGGAGCATTTCGATATCAAATTACGGCCTCGAACTGGAATTTTTGCCGTTGTGCGCGCTAGTTTATGTGGGCGCCGGGAAGCGATCCGGCCGCTGCCCCTTCGTCTAACGGCAAGACAACGGCCTTTGGAGCCGTGAATCTTGGTTCGATTCCAAGAGGGGCAACTCCCTCCCGGCCAGCATCCTTTGTGGGAGGGAGGGAGGGTACGAGGTATTAGGCGGGGAGCATGGTTGTGTGGGGGGGGGGCGTAGTACTGCAAATTGACACGGAAATGATGTAGCTTTCAGGGCTACCCTATTTCGTATTCGTACGGACTTTCTCGACTTCCACCGGCTAGGGGCATGGACGGGACCACCTCCACGTCAGCTCGAAAATTCAAGATTTTATCCGGCACCTCCAATCAACCGTTGGTTGAGGAGATTGCGCGGCATTTGGGCGCTGACATATGCCGAGTTACCTGCAACAGATTTGCCGACGGCGAGATATTTGTTCGAATTGACGAGAACATTCGCGGTGCCGATGTATTTGTGGTTCAGTCTACTAACCCGCCAGCAGAGAACATGCTGGAGTTGTTGTTGCTAATTGATGCCGCCAGACGCGCATCTGCGGCTCGTATCACCTGTGTTCTTCCGTACTTCGGCTATGCGCGGCAGGATCGTAAAGACCAACCTCGCGTTGCGATTGGCGCCAAGTTAATGGCCAATCTTATGGAAACCTCCGGCGCCGACCGAGTGCTGGGGCTAGACTTCCATGCGCATCAGCTACAGGGCTTTTTCGACGTGCCTGTAGACCATTTGTACGCAGCGCCTGTTCTTACTAACTACTTCCGCAAGCGCGGTCTAAAGGACGCAGTTGTGGTAGCACCAGACGCGGGTTCAGCGAAAATGGCCCGTGGCTTTGCAAAAAGATTAGACGCGACCTTCGCTATTATCGACAAACGTCGCCCGCGGGCCAATGTGGCGGAGGTGGTAAACGTTGTGGGTGAAGTCGAAGGGCGCGATTGTCTTATCCCCGATGACATGATCGATACTGCGGGCACAGTATCCGAAGCTGCCCGTGCTCTTAAAAACCTTGGCGCCAAAGACATTTACGTTTGTGCGACACACGCACTGCTCAGTGGCCCAGCGGTTGAACGACTCACAGGCGCTCCTATAAAAGAAGTGGTCGTAACCGACTCGATACTCCTTCCAGAGTCCCGTCGCTTCGATTCACTAACAATTCTTTCGGTGGGCGAATTGCTCGCGAAAGCGATCCGTTTTACACACGCGGATCAATCCGTCAGCTCGTTGTTTGACTGACGGCGCAGTACTCACGCAGTTGAGCGGCGGGACGGCAACCTATCGCTACTCCCGCGCCACCCTATAACAATCAGGTTAACATCATGGCATCCGCCAAACTAACGGCAAACGTTCGTACCGAAGCAGGAAAGGGTGTAGCACGCAAGCTTCGCCAAGCCGGTGAAATTCCCGCTGTCATTTACGGTCACGGACGTGAACCGCAGTCGCTTGTTGTAAACGGCCGCGAAACAGAACGTCTGCTACAGCGCATCGCAGCTGGAAGCACAGTTATTGAGCTAGCAGTAGATGGTAAAGTTTCACGTACACTTATTCGTGAAGTTCAGCGCCATCCGTTTAAGAAGCTCATTCTTCACATCGACTTCCAAGAGTTGGTTGCCGGTGAAACGGTATCTGTACACTGCCCCATCGTATACGTTGGCACCCCCGACGGTGTGCGTCTTGAAGGCGGCGTGCTCGATCAGATCATGCACCAGTTGCACATCGAAGTCGACCCTTCCAACATCCCGAACCACATTGATGTCGACGTAACATCACTTGGAATCGGCAAGTCGATGCACGTAAGCGACATTAAGCTTCCTGCAGGCGTTAAGGTTCTAGATGACTCAGGTGCAACAGTTTGCGTTGTTGCTGCTCCTAAGGTATCGCAGAGTAGTGATGCGGAAGGTGAAGGTGCTGCGGAGCCTGAGCTTATCCGTAAGCCGCGTCCGGAAGACAACAAGTAAGTGTTTCGCGGGCGCATCCCACGCCCTGCGTTACACGCGCGTCGCCTACGTATGAAAGTCATAGTTGCTCTTGGCAACCCTGGCAAAGAGTACGAGGCGACGCGCCACAATGCGGGGTGGTGGCTAGTAGATCATCTTGCACGAAAATGGAACTGCATGGAGTGGCGTCGCGACGGCGAAAGTACTGTCGTTAATGCACTGGTTGGCGCCGAACGCGTGAGACTAATCAAGCCACAGACGTACATGAACCTGAGCGGTTCCGTATTGCGCGCCTACGCGCGAAAGGAAGGGTTTGATGTGTCCAACGACCTTCTTGTTTTGGTCGATGAGATAGCGGTCCCAATAGGAGAATATAGGTTTAAGCCATTCGGTAGCGCTGGCGGACATAATGGCCTCAAGTCAGTTGAGTCGCATCTTAGAACACAGCAGTACCCACGTCTTAGAATAGGTATTCGCTCTGTAGACGAGCGACGTTTAGCTGGAGACTTAGCAGATTATGTGCTTCGTGTTATGCCAACGGATGAACGCGAAGTCGTTTCTGCTCAATTCGACCGAATGACTTTGGCTGTTGAAACTTGGATACGTGATGGGACGCAAAAGGCAGTAAGCACAATGGGCAGATAGACTAGTACGTTTCTGTACGGCGTTGGTGTATCAGGTTGCTGCATTACGTTGGCCATTAAGTTACTACATTACGTTGCTGTACTAGGTTGTTATGGCACAATAACAATGCCTGCCTCACCTCCTAAGTCGTCGGTAATTCGAACCAAACCAAAGGGAGCGCGCCACTTACCACCGTTAACACGAACGGCAATATGGTGAGTGCCGGATGTAAGCGATACTCGGGAAACAAAGGCGCCGGAAACGTACTCCATTCGCTGTACCCTCCACGAATTGTGGCTACCGGCGACCTCTACTTTTGCGTTTCTGGGAGCAACGATTCTAAGCACCAACTCACCTCCTGTTATCGGAGGTAGCTCCAATGTTGCTTCACGTTCACGAGGCAATGTTGCCGATGCACTTGAATGTGTATACCTAACTGTGAACGAAGCCACACGCGCCTCAGGCTGTCCGTTAACAACATCAAAAAGTGAATGTCCAGCGCTCGCGACTAGCGTGATGTTACGGTTAAACAAATAGTACGCTGAACCAGTAATCGCGTTGTGTACAGAACCGCCCGTAGCACTTCGTGCACGTTGTATGTCGCCAACTGCCGAAACGACCAATCTATTAATGCGCCTATGAACTGCTACGCTAAACTGATCGTAATCGTACGCGCTCGCATCGGCTACAAGCGAATCTCCGCTGCTCTCCACAAGTGGGTAGTCGTTTGTGCGCAAACGTTGCCAACGGAATGAGAATGCCGTTGAACTGAGATCGACAGATGAACCAACACCAACCGAAGTGCCGAAAAAACTATGCAAGTTAGGCCGAACAGTCTTGCCTTTCGTTGCGTCGGCGAAAACGGTAAGTGCGGCTTGCTTAGTTGAAAATCTTAATAGTTGGCGAACGCCGTACGAACCGTTCCGTTCATTCACATTATCAACGCTTCTTAGTTTAAGCGAACTAATACTAAGTTGAGTGGCGGTTCGCTGCGAGTCAAATGGAGACAACAGTGCAACTCCTCTTAGTGCAAAGGCCGACGACGACCTGTCGCCGTTAATAGCTACGCCATCGAGTATTAACGCACTCCTCGATGTAACTACACTGGTACCTGCACCCACTGACATAGCGCTAGCGCCTTTAACTTGAAACAACTGGCGAGAAGTGATGACCCCGGCGTCTAACCAGAGTTGAGTACCTACACCGCCTTCGCGAAGTACTGTTGAATCACGAACAACTGTTTGAGCAAAGGCCGAACTTGTGTTCGGCGAAACAACGAGTAAGAAAAACGCGCACGCCTTAACTAGGCGGACGCCTACCACGCTCGCGTGATTGCGTAAGATCTGTCGTACCTGCAGCGGGAACAGCAGCACCAGTCGATGTTAGCAGAGTTAGGATACCTTTGGTTCTAAGTGCCATCGATGCGTCTGCGGGACGGCCCGCAGCTACATCGGAACGCACTGTATCGCCTAGAGCAACAATCTGTGCGCTTGACGCCCCACGTTCCAGCAGAGCATTGATACGTCCAGCAGCGCTCGCTGCCGGTATGCCGTTGGCAACCAGTTCGGTTAATACACCTATGGGCACGGTAAGTGGTTTAGACGGCCAACTGCGTCGCATGTTTCGCAACATCTCATCGGGCACCGACACGGCCAATGCGCCAGCTCCCGCCGCAAGCTCCTCCGTATTGTAAACAGGCGCAAGAGCCTTTTGCGCTCTCTCCAACCGCACCAGTAGCGTAGCAACTGCGCTGCCGATTAAAGCCGGGTCAGATTGCTTCGCGATCCCCTCACGCACTTTTGCAATTAAAGGCTCCTCAGGAATCCCTTTCGCACGTGCGTCGTTAAGAAGAGTGTAAACAGCCTCCCTAACTTCCCTATTCGCAATCGCCTCTGGAATCATCGTTGTGTGCTGAGCGGTAGCCGCTATTGGAATGGCAACAAATACCGCTATAGCAGCAGCAGCGACTGCGACTTGCTGCAAACGTTTGCTTGCTCTTTGCATGCGGCTAGACGAGTGGTGCGATACCATGTTTCTCACTCCCTTTGGCGAAGTGCAGCTAAGATCCGTTTCTTCAGCGCGATTAATCATCGTCCCGACCATGGTATCTGAACCACTATCACAGACTGCGGCCTGCCGAAATCTGCGTCGATGGCTTGGGGCGCCAGTGGATCGCGAATCCATTTAGTGCCATCAACAACGTATGAGTAAACATGGCGCCCTGGTTTTAGCATTTGTGTTGTCGTCCACAATGACGAACCCGGTACCCGCTCAAGCAGCGCTGCCTCTGCGTCCCAACCGTTAAACTCTCCGACAATCGCTACCTGCTTTGCATCGCTAAGGTTAAGAACGAACTGAACAGGGACGCGCAGTTCGTCTAGCTCTGTATTAACCGGCATTGTGTGCGCAGCTGTTATATGATTGGACTGCGAATCTGTCGCTACTAACGCGGCCGCAGCTACTTTTTCAGTTTGAGTCGCAACTGTTTGAAGTGGGCTACCGCGATCAACGATGCCCCGTCCAACGAACCCAGCAATAAGTGCGACCGCCGCTACTGCGCACGCAGCAGCTACCGATACCGACTGCGTCCTAGCAAACCACATCCTATCCGCTAACTGTTCTCGCCATGTACGAGACTCAGTCCGTTGTCTAACCGCAACCAACATTCGCGATACATCCGTTGGCTCAACACGCGGCAACGGTGCAAGAGTCTCGCGAACTCTCTCCAAGACCGGATCGAACTGGCTCTCTGGTTCACGCCTGTCGTGATCACCCATTTACAGCCGTCTCCTGTAGCAAGTGACGCAGCGATTCGCATGCTCTGCTAACTCTCATGCGCAAAGTTGCTTGTCTAACTCCTGTTACCACCGCCATATCCTCATAGCTCATCTCTTCAATGTGTCTAAGTAGAAACGCCTCCCGTTGATCGTCTTGCAACTTTGCAACAGCGTGTTCGACAGCCGACCTCCACTCAAACTCTGCGCGCTCTTCGAAAATTCCATCAGGTGGCGAATCCGAATACTCAACAAACTGATGATGCCGTTTTCGTTTAGCGCCAAGTGATCTACACCGGTTTGCCAGAATACTGAAGAACCACGGTTCAAATGCGTTCTCAGAACGAAAGCGACTGATGTTGTCGTGAACACGGATGTATGTGTCTTGCAACGCTTCCTCAGCGTCTTCGCGATTCCCAAGCATGTGTTGCGCGAAGCGAAGTGCGCGAGCATAGCTGTGCTCAACGAGTGCAGCAAACGCCTGACTCTCTCCTAATGCCGCTCGCTCCACGAGCTCAGGAGAAACGATCGCCATGCCGGTACGAAATGAGGGCCGCTGGGTGCATAATGATTGCTTAAGCTACGTAGTTTGCGAACTGCGAGCATCTCTGCATTTCATACCTCATTAGCACGACATTTGTCACAAACGTAGAAGCCCCCCGCCTCCCCCGCCGCCGCCCCGAGGTGTGGGGCGGCGGCGGGGTGTGCTTACTCTCGAATATGCTACCGTAAGCGAGGATTAGTGGAACGCGGTGCCTTTTGGCAAGTCGGCCATGGCGCAAACGACGTAGGCTGAGCCGCACCTGCACCGCCCGCACCCGCACCGCCTGCCCTTCCGCCAGCTACAGTGCGCTGAGTCAGAGTTGCCTTCTCGCGGCCAACCCTAGTTGGGCTTTCAGACGCGAGGTACGCAAGCATAGCAGTCAGTGTGGCGTTGTGACGGATGTCGTCGAACACAACTTTATCGAAGGTGTCACGGTTTGTATGCCAGGTATAGTTGCCGTAATCCCAGCTCACCCCACCCAAACCAAAGGCGGGAAGCCCCCAGCATGAGAATGACGCGTCATCGCTGCCACCACTGCTCGGGCTACCAGGATTGCGGACCGTGAGCTTCGAACTAATCTCGGTTGGTAGCATCGCGACCCATTTCTCAAGGTGCTCGCCACCACTAACCAAACCACCGCCGTTTACAGTTTGAATTCGCCCGGTACCGTTGTCCTGATTGAACAGCGCCTGAAGCCCTTCACGTACCTCTGGATGATCTTCTGAAAATGCACGCGACCCTACCAAACCATGTTCTTCAGCGGTCCAGTGGCCGATCATGATTGAACGCTTGGGCTTCGGAAGCACCTCGGCGATAATACGCATCGCTTCGAGCATCGTAAGCGTTCCCGTGCCATTGTCCGTTGCACCGCTGCCACCATCGAACGAGTCAAAGTGCGCAGAGAGAAGCACGTACTCATCAGGGAGCTCCGTACCACGAATAACTCCAACCGTATTGTAAATAGGTACTTCGCCCATTACCTCAGCGTCGGTGTTAATGCGAAGAGTCGGCGACTGATTGTTCTCTGTAAGACGATATAGAAGCCCGTAGTCCTCGCACGAGAGCGCGATTGCAGGTGCGATCTTGTTGTAGCTCTCGAAGACATCAATTGTGCCCCACGCGTTCTTGGGGCGTGAAGTAACCACGCCTGCTATGCCTGCCGCCTCTAAACGAACACCAAGACTTCCTGATCCAAGCGCTAGCGAATAGCCTGTGGCTGCAACGCGAGCTGCCCATTCACGATTCGTTTGCAGTCTCAGTGAGTCCATAGCGACCTTAGACTCTGGGGACGCAAACGCTGCCCAGTTGTCTGTTGGTCGGCACGTAGGCATGGCAGGGGAAATAAGCACAAACTTCCCCTTAGCCTGCGGCAGCCAGCGAACAAACGCACTACTGTCTTCAAACTTGGGAAGTATTACAGTCGACGCCGTTACGTCTTTACTGCCAGTACCTGGACTCCACGCAAGCATTGTCCCTTCAAGTGTTCTAACCCGTGGAGTGAGAAGATCAATGTGTGAATGCCCGCGACGCCAACCGCGCCATGTGCCACTTTGTTCCTGGCGTGCATCTACACCCCACGATTTGTATAACGAAACTAACCAATCACCTGCACCCTTTTGCATCGCCGTCCCGGTAAGACGCGGACCAATTGAATCGAGCAATGTTTGACCAAGCTTCATGGCCTGCGAGCTATCCATACCAATGCGATAGATTCGCTTAATCGTTGGGTCGTCAACAGGAAAAGTCTGCGCGCGCGAATCGGTAGGAAGCAGCATAAGTGCGCCTGCCAAATACACTGAATGCTTGCACACGGTGCGTGCTACTGTACGTGTTATGGTAGTTGGTGTGGTGCGTACTAGTGGTGGTCTCATAAGATGCTGGTTTAGTGGTGATGAGCTACTTAAGACGGTGAGTACAACGCAACCTTAATTGGCAGCGGCTGCTCAACTGTTTCGTGAATGCGAATACGCACACGCAATGCAGCTACCGGAGGAATTCTGCGTAGCGCACGATAACCTATCGTCGAACCCGCAGCTACCTCACGGTACCCTGACCCCGAATCAACTTCAAAACTCCATCGTGCAACACGCTGTCCTTCCTCAATTGACTCTCGCAAATCGACAACTGCAATCTCTTGCGCATGCTGTAACCTAGCTTCGTATACAGCGGACGAAGGTTGCGAACTAAAGCTTTCGTTAGAGAGACTAACAGCACGCGATTTGCTGAACATAGAGGCCAATGTTGCTTGCATACCTCGTAAGCTCGCAACATCCGCGCTGTGCAAACGTCCTTCTCTAGTCGGCGGAACATTAAGCAACAACTTCGAGTTTCGTCCAACGCTTGAGAAGTAAATAGAAACCAAGTCGTCTACTGTTTTAACGCGCGAGTCTTCAGCAGGGTGATAAAACCAACCTGGCCTAATGGAAACATCAGTCTCACCAGGGCGCCACACGTCACCATCTGAATGACCACTCTGCAACGCTTCGATTATACCGTCGCCCGTTGCACCTGGAAACGGAACCGCGCTCGACCGAATTGTCGACCAGTTGGTTTCTCCTGCCACACCTCTTTCATTCCCTATCCAACGAACATCGGGTCCGGCGTCTGAGAATATCACTGCGTTAGGCTGCAACTTACGCACATGAGCAAAAGTAGCGGGCCAATCATAGATCTGCCGTTTACCGTTAGGCCCTTCTCCATTTGCGCCATCAAACCAAACTTCATGTATCTCACCGTAGTTGCTTAATAGCTCAGAAAGCTGGGCACGAAACACTTCGTTGTATCGTGACGAATCGCCATAAGTGACGTGATTCCTATCCCACGGCGAGCAATACAGCCCAACTCGTAGATCATGCGCTTTGCAGGCATCAACCATTTCCCGAACTACGTCGCCTTTCCCTTCCTTCCAAGGCGACGAGGCGACGGAATGTTTAGTTGTTGCTGTTGGCCATAAGCAAAAGCCGTCATGATGCTTTGCAGTAAGCACAAGTGCCTTGTAACCCGCCGCCTTAGCAACCTGTGCCCATTGATTAGCGTCGAACCGAGTAGGCGCAAATATCGATGGACTTTCGCGCCCGTCGCCCCATTCACGATCGGTGAATGTGTTCACACCAAAGTGAAGGAACAGTGCGAGTTCATCGCGCTGCCAGAGTAGCTGCGACGGCGTGGGTCGCGGGCGTGAAGCCCGCAGCATAGCGCGCGCAAACTCCGGTGTGGTGTCGTTGAGAAGCGACGTTTGGATCACATCGCTTAGGCGATCACCTAATGAGCCAGCGGCGGCGGCACCAATGGATGCCGCGAGGAAGGAGCGTCTGGATATGGGCACGAAATAACGATATCGCCGGGACTCGGTCGCATAAAGGCTAAATTGGGTTTATGATTGCGCAACGCGCCTATTTCTCTCCCCCTGTCTTTACTCCTCAGACTTCGTGATCTCGTCAATACCGTCGCTGGTCCTAGCTTTTGGCGTAGCTGCTTTGCTCGTCGCCCTTTATATCGCATTGCGCGCGAATCGAGCGACCGCTAGTTCGACTGCTAACGACCGACTAGTACCATGGCACGGATGGGGAGAGTCAATAGTCGCACTCATTTGCGCATCCAGCGCGCTCTGGTTCTTTGCCGGCACCACTGCCGCCTATGCGTGCGTTGCAGCCGGAGCAGCGGCAATTGTGATTCTGAGAGTATCGGGAGTACGCGCACAGGTCTCATCGGAGCTCATGCCGCACGAAGCTGGCTTGAACGCTCACGACGTTATCGCGAGTGTACGTGCACAACGAGTTCTTACACTTCTAGCGCTGTGCATTTCCGCTGCAATTTTGTACTGCTTTTTGCAACAGGAGGAGCTACACAGTTCGGAGGTCAGCTCATTGGTCGTGATAGCAACCGCTGGCGCAGCAGTAGGATTTATCGTACCACTTTCACTACTCTCCAGTAATAACCGCGGTGTCCGAGGTTTTCTGTCTTCCGGATCTGCAGTTGGAATTATGTTTACGTTTTTGGCAACCGTTGCTGCATCAACTACTTCAGTTGTAATACCTGATTTTCGTGAAACTGCTACGCTCGTTCCATTACTTCTGTTTGCAATTCTCGCGGCTACCGCGGCTCTTATTGCAATTACAAATGGCAAACGCGGGAATGAACCTACTCAACGGCTATACTTTCGCACGCTTCTCATGGGTGCGGTGATTTTTACACAAAGCTCGTTGATTCTGCTTACACGCTTTGAGCCTAACTTGCACCGAAATGACGGCACCATTTTTATGCCTGATGGCCCGATCGTCGCGCTAGCGCTAGGCGTTACGTTTACCATTCTGTGGGGAGTTGCTGCACGCGTTTTGGGTCGTTGGAGCGTTGCCGAAGGAAGCAGTCCACGTTTACCGCGCTCCAATGCTCTGTTGGGAGCGCTGCTAACCGCTTTAACAATTGGACTTTATTCTGTTGCACTACAAGTAGGAGCAGCGTACACGCTCTCACTCGCTGCAATCGGATCAGTAGCTGTTGTCGCGGTAAGCAGTGTCGTGTTGTCTGGACTCGGCATCGCACACTCGCCTCGAAGCAACGATGTAATTGTTGATGTAAGTATTGAGGCAGCTTCGACTTTGCAATCGTTGAACGCTTCCGCTCTGCATTTGGTTCATCAGCGCATGGCTCACGCTATGAACGCTATAGTCGCAATCGCCTTGCTTGTGTCATTTGTTACTTACTCAGGCGAGGCAACAATAGCTTTGCTTTCCAACTCGGCGTTACCACTTGTTGTTACCGGCGCGTTTGCCGTTCTTCTTTTTAGGTCATCGCCGGTTTCAATACCATTAGCAGCAGTTTGTGTTCTGCTGTTTAGTATAGCTGCCCCGCTAGTTGCGTTAGCCTTAGGAGGTTCCTCTGCGGTTGTCGCGTTACTTACCGGCGCTGCGGTAGGTTGCGTGGTTAATGCGATATCGACTTCAGGTCGCATGCATGAGTTAGTAGCTAAGAGAAGCGAGCAACTATTGAATATCGCGGCTATTATGGCGGCAGTGTCCTTTGCCGCACTAAGTAAGTAGCTGCTGCGCAACCTACTTTTTCCTCTCTGCGACAGCTTGAGTAGAGCTGGCTTTTTCAAGCACCTTTGCACGTAGCGCGTACAGCATACGCCTTATTTCCTGTATTTCTAGGGAGAGAATCACGTGTCTTGGGTCTTCAATTAGCCTAAACTTGCGCGCCATATCTGTGTGGCTAAGCAGTTCTGTGCAAAAGGCGATAGACTGGAGCAACGACTTAGCTAATAGGGCTGGCGTCGGCTGGGTGGATGCGTCTGCGATCCGAGCGGAGATAGACGAAGCAGCTCGTCGCATTTGGCCAGCCATACCGGGGTAAATGGCGTCGTCGATGAGTTCCGAATCTGCGTAGATTTCTAGGATGAGTTTTTGTGCGCGCTGCCAAACGCGGAGCCGAGTGAAGTCGTGCATGGGTTAAGAGTGCCAAAGAGATCGCTTACCCACGTCACCAGATCGCTGCAGGCAGCTACATTTCATTCCTTCGCAAAAGCAATCGCATCCGTTTAACACACTAAGGGTTTCATGCTTCGTCTCGGTATCGTAGGCCTGCCGAATGTCGGCAAGTCGACATTATTCAACGCTCTAACTGCGGCTAAAGCAGAGGCGGCCAACTATCCATTCTGCACCGTTGAACCAAACGTTGGCATGGTAGAGGTGCCCGACGAGCGCTTGGAGCGACTTGCCGAGGTTGTTCAGCCTAAGCGTACCCTTCCCGCGGTGGTCCAGTTCGTTGACATCGCGGGGCTAGTGGAGGGTGCATCGCAGGGTGAAGGTTTGGGGAACAAGTTTTTACAGAATATCCGTGAAACAGATGCCATTGTTCACGTGATTCGCTGCTTTGACGACCCCGATGTAACGCACGTTATGGGTTCTCCCGACCCAGCCCGCGACAAGGAGATAATTGAGTTAGAGTTGGCTTTGTCTGACTTAACAACAGTTGAAAAGCGCTTGGACAAAGTGAAGCGCGCGGCTCGCACCGGCGACAAGGAATCGCAACTTGAGTTACCGGCGTTGGAGAACGCCTTCGCGGCTCTGTCGGCTGGGAAGCCGCTGTGGCGAGCAGGGCTCGATGAGTCGGAGCTAAAGCAGCTTTCGGGGATGCAGCTTCTTACTGCAAAACCTGTTCTTTACGCGGCCAACGTTACGGAAGCAGAGCTATCTGGAGATGAGGGCAGCTACCTTAAGTCGCTTCGTGATGCGGTGGCAGCAAGTGGTGAGCATGCTGAAGTAGTTCCGTTTTCGGCACGTATTGAGGCCGAGTTGTCAGAGCTATCGGCGGAAGAGCGCACGGAGTTTTTGGCGAGTTTGGGGATTGAGTCGGCAGGGCTTCACCGATTAATTCGTGCTGGTTATCAGCTACTGGGGCTACAAACGTATTTCACGGCCGGCGAGCAAGAAGTTCGTGCGTGGACCATTCACAACGGTGACACCGCTCCCGTAGCAGCGGGAGTTATTCACACCGACTTTGAGCGTGGTTTTATTCGCGCTGAGACCGCGAGTTACGAGGACTTCGTGACGCTGGGCGGTTGGAAAGGTGCTAAGGAGAAGGGCTCGGTTAGGTCGGAGGGTAAGGAGTACGTGGTTCGTGACGGAGACGTGATGCTGTTCAGGTTCAACGTGTAGGGTGACGCAGCATCTCTTTTCAACCGCTAATGACAGCTACCGAGGAGTTCTCGGTAGTCGTCGCGGCCCGACTTATCAGCGCAACTAAGTACCATTTGCCTAATGTCTCGACTCTTTTCTTCTCTCGCGGTGTATGTAGCTAGATATCAGCTGCCTCCTGCACTTTTAGACGCCGATGAACCTATTAAGTCGCACTCGTTCCAGTAGCACTCGATCCAACCGCAGTCGTTTCTCGCTATCAGGTATTGCGGCGGCGGTTGTACTAGCTGCGCCTGTTTATGGTAGCGCACAAAGTCCAGGCTCTGCGGTTGGCTCTGCGACCTCCCCAACAGTTCCATTCTCGGTGGGTGAGCGCCTTGAGTACGATGTTAGGTTCGGGAAGATCCGTGTTGGTAGCGGCTACATGGAAGTTCGCGGCATTGAAGACGTTCGCGGGCGACCGTCTTACCATGCTGTGTTTCAGTACGGCGGCAGCGTGCCTTTTTACAAGGTGAATGATGTTCATCAAACCTGGTTTGATACGGCGACGTTAGTATCACGCCGTTTTCACCAAGACATAGATGAGGGCAACTACGAGCGTACTCGCCGCTACGAGATATTCCCTGAGCGCGGTGCGTTTCAGGAGAACGACAAGCCTGAGGAAACCACGGTTTTCGACCCTCTCGACGACGCTGCATTTTTGTATTTCATTAGGACGCTACCGTTAAAGGTTGGCGAGACGTACACGTATTCGCGGTATTTCAAGACACAGGGGAATCCTGTAACGATTAAGGTATTGAGAAGAGAAACGGTAAAAGTGCCAGCTGGCAGCTTTGAGGCTGTGGTTTTGCAGCCATCATTTAAGACCCGCGGTGTTTTCAGCGAGAACGGTCAGGCTGAGGTATGGATAACCGACGATTCTCGTAGGATGATGGTGCAAATGAAGTCCAAGCTATCGTTTGGGTCTTTGAATCTGTATTTGCGTTCTCACAAGACCAAGTAGTTTAGGCGGCGGCTGGCGTCAACCAACGGCGGCCCGTGCCGTCGTGTCGGGGCGGCGGCACTCCACACGTCCCGGGTAGCACCCTATGGACATCCTCTAAAAGTTGGGCTAATTTTAAGGGCTATGTTCGCCGCGGTGGCGAACTTTTAACCCTCCTCCTGCGGATCGGCACTGCGGGGGGCTAACGACCAAAGGGAGGATTGCCGAGTGGCAAAACTAAAAATGCGCCGTACACCAACGCGGCGTTACGAAGCAGTTTACATCTTCGATTCGGCGCTTGAAGACACAGTAATCGCCGAGAAATTGACCCGCCTTGAGGGGCTCCTTTCGCTGGCAGAGCCGTCGGAAGTTGAGCATTGGGGACGCCGCGCCTTGGCCTACAAAATTGGCCGCCATGAGAACGGTTACTACATAATTAGCCGTTTCCATGCTGCTCCGGCGGTGCTTCCAGAGTACGAGCGTGCTCTTAAGCTCGACGATGGCGTTGTGCGCTACTTGGTCACCATTCTTGAGCACGACCTTGGCGCGTCTGGTCTTACCGACGAAGAGTTGGCAGTTCGCAATATCCGCGGCGCCGACGATGATGATGACGACGACGAGGAATAACTGATGCGTAGACCTAAGAAAACGTGCCCTATTACTGAAGCTGGAATCCGCTACGTGGATTACAAAGACGACCGTCTTTTGGCCCGCTTCATTTCCGATTACGGCAAGATTCTGCCGAGCCGCCTAAGCGGAGTAGACGCGCGCCATCAGCGCCAGCTATCTAAGGCAGTTAAGCGCGCCCGTTATTTGGCGCTTCTTCCGTACGTGAAGGGGCAGCAGGGATAAAGTGAGTTCAGCGGTCGCAGAAGGAGCGACCGCAACCGCTCCTGTAGAACGGGGGTGGCGCGGTTTTGTGGTGGCGCTAGTGGCTATGGTGGCTGTAACGGCTATCCCGTTGTGGCCACCTGCATTAGCACTACAGGGTGGGTTAGTTCGGTTGTTGCTCCCCATCGAGCAGTTCGCACTGCTCGTTTTGGTGGCTACTGCGTCGTGTGCGGTTGTAGGTTGGTGGGCCGGAGGTAAGCTCCTTGTGGCAGCCGCTTGGGTTGCGATTGCGGGGTGGTTGCTGTGGAAGGTGCCGCTTTCTCCCAACGGTTACGGTGCCTTCGCGCGCGGCTGGGCGATGATGTTGGGCGCCTCTTTCGGCCTAGTTTGTTTCGCCACAGCCTCCCGTCCGTTCCTTACACGTGCGCTCGCCGCTGTGGCGCTAACCGCTGCTGTCGCACTCATTGGTACCAGTAGCAGAAAAGGAGCCGGCTCTTCAGCTCGGTTCCTAGATTCTTCGGCGAGCATGTTGGGGTTCGAGTATCAGCGTCGCGTCGATGAGTCTTTGGCATCATGGCGTAGACGCACGGAATCACCAGTGTGGCAGGCGTTTGCTCAACGGTTGCCCGAGGCAGCTAATCGGGCGGGCCGGTCGGCGGTGATGCTCGGCGTTTTGGGGCAGTCTCCCTCGGTTACTGACAGCAGTAAACGAGGTCCCATGCTGCTCCTAGTACCAGCGTTGCTGGCGCTAGAGTCTATCTTGGCGTTGGCGCTGGGGTGGGCAGTCTACCACAGGCTGTCTCGCACAAGAATTGGCCCTCCGCTAGGAGCCGTGCGCGACCTGCGCTTCAGCGATCAGTGGCTATGGGGGCTGGTGGTTGGGTTCACACTTATGTTGCTGCCTACTCTCGCAGATTGGCGGCCAGCTGGGTTGAACCTTGTCGTGTTTTTCGGTGCGCTTTACGCACTGCGAGGGACCGGCGTGTTTTTGTGGTGGTTACCTAAGCGTCTGGGCTGGCTGTTGCCTCTGACGTTAGCAGTTTTGATACCGATATTCGGCGCCGTAAAAGTCGTGATAGGGTTCCCTACCATAGCTTTCGGAGTCGGGATAGGTGATACTTGGCGGGATCTCCGAAATCGTGCAGTAACGTACGATCGGCAGCCTCGCTCCTAAACCGGTTGGACCGGGAGAGCTCTCATGGAAGTCATTCTTAGAAACGCTATCGACAAGCTCGGACACCCGGGTGATATCGTCACCGTGTCACCGGGATACGCGCGTAATTTCCTACTACCTCGCGGTTTCGCATTCGAAGCCACCGAAGGCAACAAGAAGCGCATCGCTCTAGAAAAGAGCCGCCTCGAAGCCGCCGAGAACGAGCGTAGAGAAGCGGCCGAATCGATCGCAGCCAAACTCGCTGAAGTCTCGCTTACTTTCGCTGCCCGTGTAGGTGACGAAGGCAAGCTCTTCGGATCGGTCACGAACTCCGATATCGCTCAGCAGCTCGAAGCACAGGGTTTCCGTGTCGAGAAGCGCCAAATTGAGCTCAACGAGCCCATCAAGGCACTCGGCGTTTATCGTGTAGGCATCAGGCTTCACGCCGACGTAAAGCCCGAAGTAAAAGTCTGGGTCATCAAGCAGTAAGCTTGGTACAAACATTGGTCAGCTGCTGCACTTAACATGCGGCGCAAGGCCAAACAGGTAAGAAGCAAACGGGGCTCGCAATCAGCGCGCCTCGTTTGCTTTTACGCACTTAGTATGATCGTTCGCCTCCGTTTGCCTCCGTTTGCCTGAACATCGCTCTAAAAACAGGGTAAATTACGGAATGCATTAGCGTCCCGTTTTTTGGGAGAAAAGCTAGCCGCTCGTCTTTCGGCGACCGTCTTCATTCGGAGGCTACAAGGGGCGCAGAAGTCTCCCGCTGGACACCGACGGCTCCCACACCCACCCCCACCCCACCCCCTGCTACTGCATTCGTCCTCCAACTCAACCATATGACTAAACCAGAAGCACACATCGGAGAGAACCTCGCTCGCCGCGCCGCTGCGCTGGCAAGTGAACTGAAAGCGGCAGACACCGTAATTCTCGATCTCCGAGGTGTGACGGATATGACCGATTTCTTTGTTATAACTAGTGGCACCTCCGACACACACGTCCGAGCGATAGCCGAACACATACAGGCAGGGTTAAAAGAGAGTGGCGTGTCTACAAACATGACCGAAGGGCTCACTCAAGGACGCTGGGCTCTGCTCGATTACACCGACTGTGTGATACACGTCTTCCATCCAACACTTAGGCAGTTCTACCAGCTTGAACGCCTGTGGGGAGACGCGAAGCAGGTCAACATCGACCCTGTAATGGAGGGCGTAGGCTGATGTTCGCAGGAGTGCGCTGGATACGAGTTGCTTACCTGGCCGTCGCGTTCGCGGTTTCTGCGAGTGTGGCTACGTCTGAACTTCAGGCGCAAGGATATTTCGGACAGAATCAGGTACAGTACGACCGCCTTCGTTGGCGTGTAATCGAAACAGAGCACTTTTTAGTTCACTACTATCCCGAAATCGCTGACGTAGCCCCAGATGCTGCGAGAATGGCAGAGCGGTCGTACGCGCGCCTATCACGACTCATGCAGCACCAGTTTAGAGAGAAGAAGCCAATTCTGCTTTTCGGTTCCTCAGGCGACTTCGCTCAAAGCAATGTGTTTGGCGATTTAGGCGAAGGCACCGGTGGTGTAACCGACGCACTGCGCCAGCGAATGGCGCAGTTCTTCACAGGGGATTGGGGCAGCTTCGAACACGTATTGCAGCACGAAATGGTTCACGTGTTTCAGTTCGACATTTTTTCGCGTGGACGAGCAGGCGCAGGGCTTCAAAACCTAGCGATGGTTAACCCTCCGCTATGGTTCATGGAAGGCTTAGCAGAGTACCTGTCAATAGGTACTTCACACGCTTGGACGCAAACGTGGATGCGCGATGCAGTTTTAAACAATACGCTGCCCACGATTCAACAAATGACCGAACGCCCCGATAAGTACTTTCCGTATCGTTACGGCTTATCGGTATGGCAGTTTATTGGCGACCGTTGGGGCGACGAGGTAATTGGTGAAATCATGAACGCCGTTCCGAGCCTCGGCATTGATCGCGCATTCAAACGCGAAATTGGACTAAACGCGGAAGAGTTAAGCAATGAGTGGAGACAGTACTTGCAAGCTAAGTATCTCCCAACAGTTGCTCAGTATGAACGTCCACGACAGTACGCAGAACCACTTCTGTCGCAAAGACGCTCCAACAGCGTAGCAAATCTTTTTGTCGCTCCGGCGCTTTCCAACGACGGCAAGCTTATTACTTACATTGCATACGGCAGCTTGTTGCGCGGTGAAGTATTCCCCGATCTTTATCTAGCCGATGCAGAGACAGGAAAACGAATTGCACGTTTGGTGAAAACAACCACCAACCCTGATTTTGAGCAGTTGCGTTTTATTTATTCGCAGCCTTCATTTTCCCCCGACGGCAAGTACATAGCTTTTACAGGACAACGCGGCGGACGAGATGTCTTATATTTGCTCGACATCAAGACTCGCAAAGTTATTCGTGATTTTGATTTCCAGCTTGACCAGATTCTAAGTCCAAGCTTCTCCCCTGACGGACAGAACATTGTGTTCAGCGGGATGAAGCAAGGAACCAGCGATCTGTACGTTACACCGACTGCTGGTGGAGAACTTCGACGTCTAACGCAAGATTCGTATGGTGATTTACAGCCCCAGTGGTCACCAGATGGACGAACTATTGCTTTCATTAGCGACAGAGGTGAGGACACCGACTTCGACATTCTAAAGATCGGCAAGCTGCGCGTCTCTCTACTTGATGTCGCGACGGGTGAAGTCGCTGTTGTGCCTAGGCAAGAAGGCCTATCAATTAATCCGCAGTGGTCTCCAGACGGAACTTCACTGGCATACGTGTCCGATCGTACAGGTATTGCCAACGTCTTTTTGTATGACCTAGGCGACAAACAACATTATCAACTCACCAACGTTGTTGGCTCTGTTACAGCAGTTGCTGAGTATTCGCCTGCAATTAGTTGGTCGCGCGGCTCCGATATACTTGCTTTCGTTTACTTCGAGAAGGGCGAACATTCCATATGGAAGCTTAAGAATCCTCGCTCACTTAAAAAGCAGCCATATTCTGGTGCAGCTCTGGTTGCGGCGAATGTGGCCGATTCTACGAAGGCAGTAGCAGGAAACGCCGGAGGCACAGGTACCGTTTCGTCAGGAACGACACTCGATCCTCTTGCGCATATGCGTTTTGGTTTAGTGCGCGATACGGCTGCGTCACGTCAATCATTTTATCGGTCACTACTTACAGGCACTCGTAAGTCTGGCGACCTGCCTCCGATCGCACTTGGCCGCAATAGTGAGTCTATTAGCGTTACTGCGTTATTAGACAGCTTTAACTTTAACTTGCCCGATACAACGCGCTTCCGCGACTATCGCTACAAAGCGCGCTTCTCTCCTGAGTACATAGCACAGCCGAGTATCGGTTATGGGCAAGGTACTTGGGGACAAGGAACGTACGGCAACACGATGATTGTTCTAAGCGATCTTTTGGGCGATCATCGTCTAGCATTAGCTGGCGCGATCAACGGTCAGCTCAGTGACGCACAGGTTTTCGTAGGATATAGCAACTACGCGCGTAGGTTGCAGTACACTACTGGTGTTGCTCAGCAACCGTACTATCTGTTATCGAATGTTACGTACGATCCAATAGACGAGAGCTCGGGTATTTTTGAGCAACGACAGGATATTTACCGCTTGGTTCAACGGTCCATATTTGCGTCGGCGCTTTATCCGCTCAATCGTTTCGAACGTTTCGAGTTGGGCGCGCGGTTCGTAAATCTAGATCAACAGGTATTCCCGTACTCGCGCATCATTAACGCCGACGTTGGAATCGCGCTTTCGGATTTCGAGCGCGGCCCAACTCAAAACATCTCATCTGCAAACACGATATCTCCATACTTGGCGTACGTGTCTGACAATACGTTGTTCGGATACACCGGTCCTATTTCCGGAAAGCGTATGCGTTTTGAGCTACAGCCAAGCTTTGGTACTTGGCAGTGGACTGAGTATTTGGCAGACATTCGCGGTTACGTTCCTATTCTTTTTAATTACGTAACATTTGCCACGCGCGGTATAGCGAGCCTTTCGGTTGGTCGCGACGAGCAGCGCTTCCCGAAATGGATCGGTCGCCCGGACTTCATTCGAGGCTACAACCGCGAGGTCAGTGGTGGGATGATCTGTTCTAGTATTGACGGCGCTGGGTGCGATCAGATTGAGTCGATCGGTAGCCGCGTTGCATTTGCCAACGCTGAACTTCGCTTTCCCATAATTCGTTACGTCGACCTTGGCTTAGCCATTGGGCTGCCACCGATTGACGGTCACGTGTTCTACGATGCTGGTGTGGCCTGGTATGGCGGGCAGAAGGTAACGCTGTCCCGTGGCGCTAACTACGACCACGTGACTCAGCGGTCTCTCCTTACGAGCTACGGGTTCGGCTTCCGCATGAATCTGTTCAACATTGCCGTAATTCGCTGGGATTATGCGGTCCCCACCGCTGCCCCAAACCAGCGCGGCTATGGCACGTGGTACTTCGGGCCATCCTATTAGCACTCAGTCTAGAAACACGTTTCAGCTGAAGGCTTTCCGCACCGCCCCGAACCGCCTACCTTAGAGCCGTGCGCACGCTCTTAGCGTTGGCGCTCGTGCTCCTCGCGATTGGCTGTGCAGACAGGTCATCCCGCCCGGACGGAGCCGAGTCCCCTCCCACTGTCCCTTCTGGTCCTGATGCTGTCGTTCTCCGCGTTCCCCGCGGGGGCGGCACTGTAGTCGCGTACGCCTACCCGCGTCTGGATACCGTGGTCTGGCGCTCTTCTCAGCGAGCCCCTGCCCTTGCCAAGTTCATAGCCTTTGGCGCTGAGGACGGTTATCTGGCCGCCACGGACACCGCCGGCGCCCCCGTTCGAATTGATCTAAGGCTCGGCACAGTGCTCCGAATGAGAGGCGCTAGCTTAGCTCATGCCGCCTCAGCCGACGGAGGCGCAGTATATGTCGTTAACGCAAATGGTGAGCTAACCCGATTCACTCCCAGCGGGGGAGACTGGAAGGTGCCATCGCCGCTCCCAGCGTCCGCTCTGCTCCCACAGGTCGACGGATCTCTTATTGCGATCGGCGACCTTCATGAACGGTTACTAGTATGGCGTGTTCGACCTCCCAACGACTCGTTATCCGATAGCGTGTCTGTGAAGGTTGGCAGCTCTGACATCCCAATGTCGGCCACCATAGCTGCTACTGCGGGCACCGTTGGGAACCGCATTTACGTCGGTGCGGGGCAACGCGTGATAGCGGTGAACACACGGGATCTTTCGACCGCGTTAAATGTCGATGTCGACGACGACGTGCGAGCGATTGTTTTTACACCAAGTGGTGACCGAGTTTTCGTGTCGTTCCATGACAAAGCTGTGCTTCGCATTGTGGATAGGTTCGAAGAAGGTGTGGCCGGTTCTATACGTTTAACAGCACCCGCTACATCGCTGCGTATGGACCCACTGGGTAGAACTGTGCTTGCACGAACCGCTACAGATTCAGTGACCGTAGTTAGTGTTGCAGACGGCAAGCTCCGTGGCACGATCGCAAGCGATTGGCGCGAGGATTTGCCTTTAGTTCTTGCAGACGGTCGTGTTGCAGTCGTTCGCGATAAAGACATCGTACTTTTACACGGTAGTTCACTCGCAGAAACTGACACCGTGAAGGGCGGTTCCTCCGATACTTGGTATGCTCTTCGTTGGAATGGTTTCCGACCGCGAGCTGCAGGACTTGATGCTCCAGTAGAGTTTCGACGTAGCGAACCCCGATATGTTCAACCCGATTCTACTGTGGTGCGACCTGACAGCGCTAATCAATCAGGAAGCACGTCGGCAGACTCTGTTGTAGCGCCCGCTGCAACAGGTCAGCAACGGGCGCCAGAAGGTCAATTGTATACAGTTTCGTTTGCCGCTCTGCTTAATGAGCGGCAAGCACAAGAGCTTGCGCGTCAAATAAAGGTAGAGGGAGCGTCTCCTCGCGTTGTAACGTCTGATCGCGATGGAAAAACTATTTTCCGAGTTATACTAGGCCCTTACCGCACTAGAGCAGACGCAGAACGAGCAGGTCGCGCATCAGGAAGCAACTACTGGGTTTACGAAGGCGCTCCATGAACAGAGAAATGCAATACAACGAATGGGCAGCGTGGGGTGAACGACTGTCCTCCGAACTTGATGGTGTACATGCAACAGTAGTTGCAGCTCATGACGCAAATATTGCGGCACACGTCGCACTATCTATCGCACGGTCGCAAGGCATACGACGACGAGTCGCTATAGCCGATTTGGTTGGTGAATTACCTCCGTTGCAATCGCTGATAGACGGCGACGATCCTCACGGTATTTCAGACAGCTTTTTGTATGGCGTTTCGTTAAACAAGATAGCGCGCGCCGTCGGTGATACCGGTTCGGTGTTCCTTATGCCAAGCGGAACGGAATCGGTAGCTAACCAAGCGGTTTACTCCAATGAACGTTGGCGAAAGTTGGCTGCAGGCTTTCACCAAGTTGGTGCGCTCCTGCTTGTTGTTGCCAAGCCAGACACAGCTGGATTTGCAGATTTATGCGGGTATATAGGCACGGTACTTCCCGTAGGTGATTACAACGCGCCCTACCCCGCTGGTGTTCCTGTTATATCACCAAGCGATAGCGTTGCTACTGACACTAGTAGTAGCTCATCAGCGGCACAGGATAGTGCAACCGACTCTAATGAAGAGTCACGTTCTCGCGAGCGACGAGCGCGCGAAGCGGCCGGACAAGATGGTGCTACGCGACAACGAAAGTTTGTCGTACTCACCCTTATATTGTTCGCAGTCGCAATCGCCCTGGGGACTATGTGGCCACGCATCGCGCCTATGCTACCGGCCAGAATTGCTTCACTTCTCGGTTCAACAGCTGCCGATTCTACTTCAGAGCCTCTAGTAAGGGTGCCCGCAGCTATAGATAGTTCAGTGAAGGACTCACTATCGGCTTCGAACAGTGCAGACGTAGTAATTCCTGGGACTGGTGAGATACCCCCGGTTATTAACCCAGAAGATTCAACACGAGCTGCCCGTTTTGCAATTTACTTTACAAGCGCTAATACTCGGGAAGCAGCTATGCCCGACGATCGTATTCGCGCGCTTCCATCAGTTGCACTAACGCCTGTAGATGATGCTGCTGAGGTTTGGTACAGGCTCACTATTGGTGCGTACACAGATCGTTCTGAAGCCGATGCACTTTTACGCCGCATGCGCGACGAGAAGCTAATTGGATCTGGAAGCATCGTGCGTGTTCCTTACGCTATACGACTTGAGAAGGACATTAGCATCGACGTTGCGCAGGCGCGCACAGCGTCATTCGTGAGACGTGGTATTATCGCATACGCACTGCGTCAATCTGACGGAAGTGCAACAATTTTTACCGGCGCGTTTGAAACACCACATCAAGCTATAAGGCTTGCTGATTCGTTGCGTTCAACTGGTATTACACCAGTACTGGTTCACAGAACAGGGAGAGCATTTTAGTGCGGCTTACAAAGTTGGAGATTAACGGTTTCAAGGCGTTTGCCGATCAGACGGATTTTTTGTTTGAGCAGGGTGTAACAGCTATCGTTGGACCGAATGGCAGCGGCAAGTCTAACGTATCTGACGCAGTACGCTGGGTGTTAGGCGAACAGCGCGCACGCGCTATGCGCGGCGCAAAAATGGAAGATGTAATCTTCCATGGTTCCTCTGCACGTCGTGCTGTTAACATGGCGGAAGTTTCTCTGCACTTTGAGAACAACGACGGCGAGCTTCCAATTCCTTTTAAGGAAGTAGTAATAACGCGTCGACTGCTGCGTTCAGGCGAAAGCGAGTACTTGCTAAATCGTGCACCTTGTCGTCTGCGCGACATTCACGATCTTGTGCGTGGAACAGGACTAGGCGCCGATTCAGGCGTGGTTATCGAATCGCGAATGATCGACGCCCTGCTATCGGATCGCCCCGACGAGCGTCGCGAGCTATTCGAGGAAGCCGCAGGTGTTGGTTTATATCGCGACCGTCGTAGAAGCGCTGAGCGAAGACTCGAAGAAACGACTGTCGATCTGTCGCGCTTGGACGATCTTATTGTTGAGGTTCAAAGCCAAGTTCGTTCGCTGTCTCGTCAAAGAAGGCGCGCCGAACGTCATGCTGAACTCACCTCCCGCAGATTTCAGGTTGAGCTCTCGCTCGCTACGCGTGAAATGGCTGAGTGGCATGATGAGCTTAACGTATTAGAGCAACGTATATCGGAGCTACGTGTAAACGTTCCCGGTGCTGAGGAATCAATTGCCAACGCCGAAACTGAACGTGAGAGCGTGCACGCGCATAGGTCTACCGCTGAAGCTAGCAGACTGGAGTACGCGCGATTAGCTGCCGAACAGCGAGACAAAACTCAGAAGCTGGAACGGGAGCTCGCAGTTGCTGAGGAGCGTCAACGTAGTACTACAGAGCGCCGCAAACGTGCAGAGGAGGAGCGTCACGAGAATGAAGCGTTTGGTAGAAGGCTTCGTGAAGATCGTGACAAGGCAGCGACCGACAGGACGACGCTTGAAGTAGAGTTACGTGACGCAGGCGAAGCTCTCGAAGAAAGAATGACCGCAGAGGCAGACGCACGCGAAAGCGTACAACACGCGCGAGCGCGTGTTGATGAGCTTGAGCGCGAATTGCGGGAGCATAGCGACAAAGCACGCCGGTTAGATATGGACCGCGAAGGCGCTGCGCGTGAGCAATCGGAAACTGTACAACGTAGCGAAGCACTTGAAGTTGAACGTCAGCAGTTGGCCGACGCCCTTGCGAACGCAGAGCGTGAACTTCAGAACGCGTCAGAGCAGTACTCTGTTGCGCGCCAAAATGCATTAGACGCTACCGCTGCACTCGAAGGCGCGCGTATGGCAGCAACAGCAGCGCGCACTGCGGACGCGGAGGCGCGAAGCGCGCTTGCTTCGGCAGTTGAAAGCTGTACAGCTTTAGAAGGCAAAGTTAACGCACTTGATGCGCTTGAACGTGAGCGCGTAGGACTTGCTCCGTCCGCACAAAAGCTTCTGCGCGAACGTGAGCGTTTCGGTGAAGGTGCAATTCTTGGCACGCTTACAGATTTTGTTAGCGCCGACGGTGAGTCTGCTAGATTGGTTGAGCGCTATTTAGGTGCAACAATGCATGCCATTGTTGTGCGCGACCGCGCTGCAGCCGACGCGATACGCCAATGGCATGCGCAGGTTCAACCTGGACCACTACTGCTGCTACCTGCAGAAACGGTATCGTCAACTACACTCGACACGAATGCACTAGGCGCATCTGTCGAAGCTAGTGGTCCTGCCCAAGGGTGGGTTCGCGCTTTACTCGGCAAAGTCCATGCAATGGACAACGGTAGCGCGTTTATAGATGAGCGTGGCGCCGTTTTTCTTCCCGACAGCGCAACGGGACCTGGACCACTGCAACGTCGTGCTGAGCTTGCAAGAATTCGCGAAGATCTTGTTAGCGCAGACCAGGAACGCGAAGTGGCCGCGCAAACCGCTGAAGCTGCGAGACTCGCGTTAGGAGAAGCTGAACGCTCGCAGCAAGCCGCTTCTGAAGCTGCTAACCTTAAGGCTCAGGAAGAACGGCAAGCTCTTGAGGTAAAGAACGAAATAGCGCGAAAAAAGGAACGTTCTGAACGTGAGCTGCAAGCATCTACAGCGCTTGCAGAAAGGTTGGCCAATAGACTTACCGAACTGGAAGAGCGTCAGCAGAGAATTGCCGAGCAGGTTTCTGCGCTGGAAGTCCGCGCTGGTGAAGCTGAATCAGCGATTGAAGAAGCGCGTGAAGCCTTGATGCTTGCAGAGCGTGAACAAGAGCACGCACGTGAGGCACGGGCGACATGGCAAGTTGCTCAAGCGCAAGCACAAGCACGGTTATCCGTTGCGCGTGATCGCGAACAACGGCTACTCGAAGAAGATTCTACAGCGGCGGCGCGCATAGAAGCTCTAGCACGCGAGCTCTCGACGCTTGAGAACGCAGATAGTCAGCTATCTAATCAACTCGATGCGTGGCGCTCCGAACTTGAAGCGCAACAAAACATTTTGTCAGATGCAGACTCTCGTTTAGCCGACGCTGAGAAAGCAGTTGCCGCAGCAACCACGTCGCTTGATGTAGCGGAAGCAACATTAAACGAATCACGTAGATTTGCGACGACATTGGGCGATCAGCTTCATAGCGCCGAACTTCGTTACACTGAGCTGTCTGGACGCCGCGAGTCAATTCGGTCGCGGCTGGAAACGGAATGGCGTCGCTCGATGGACGATTTGCTTCGTGATTTCACTGCACTTGAGGCCGAAACCGATGAACTTAGAGTCGAGGCATCGCAACTTCGCGAATCAATTGACGACCTCGGCCCGGTCAATCCGCTCGCAATCGAGGAGCACGAAGAGGAGCAGCGTCGTTTAGAGTTTCTTACGGGACAACGCAACGATCTAACTGCGGCTAAACACTCGCTTCACCAAGCTATTAGAGAGATAGATGGAACCGCTCGCGAGCTATTTCTCGCGACGTTCACGCAGGTACGCGAAAACTTCCGTCAGATATTCTTAACTCTGTTTGGCGGAGGCGAGTGCGACTTGCGTTTAGAGAATCCAGATACGCCACTAGACTGCGATATCGAGATTCATGCGTCACCTCGCGGTAAGAAGACACAACGCATTCATCTTCTTTCCAGTGGTGAACGTGCGCTTGTAGCACTATCGCTGCTGTTCGGCATTTTCCTTACAAAGCCGAGTCCGTTTTGTCTTCTCGACGAAGTCGACGCGCCACTAGATGATCAGAACATCGGTCGATTTGTGAATATGCTAAACCAGTTTAAGACAAGGACGCAGTTCATAGTTATCACACACAATCCTCGAACGACTACGGAGGCGGCAGACGCCGTTTACGGTGTAACAATGGCTGAGCCAGGCGTTTCATCTATAGTTAGCGTTCGCATGCGTGGTTCTGTGATAGACGAGTCCCCCGAACAGTAGTGGTTGAGCTTCAGTGATGCAGGCACGTCGATGCGCGTTGAGTAAAGCGTGAGCTTTGCGTTGCGACTGCTCTTTGGTTCGCGCTTCAGTTTGCGTGCGTTGTACGCCACGCTATGCGTTATTTCGCTAGTTTCAGCAGTTGCTGAAACACATGCGCAAACTGCAGTTGTTGTTGGTCCTCCGGGCGACACAATACGAACTGTAACGCCACGTTTTACAGTTCGTGCGCAAGGATTTGGCGCTTCACGTCCGTTTAGTATTGTTTTGCAGGTGGGGACGCAAAGCGATTTTGCCAACGATTTAATTGTCGATACGTCGTTGGTTAGTACTTCAACTGATACTGACATTCAGATAGTGAAGCTACTTCCGTCAAGTGCTTCCCTTTACTGGCGTGCTATCGTCTCAACTGCTGACGGCAAGAGTGCTGTTTCGGTAGTGACTGGACCGCGTCCTACGCTGCCTTGGTTAACCTTGTTGAGTCCAAACTTTCCTGCGGGCGATCAACTGGACACTAGGAGGCCGGCCTTCGTATGGAGATCTCCGTCTATTATTCCCTCTGTAGGCGATTGGCGTTACGAGTTTGAGATCACGTCGTCCGACGGCGAGGTTGAAATGCAAGCGTCTATGCGAGCGGACACAGTGTTTATTCCGCAAACTGACCTTGAAGCAAACACATCTTATAGGTGGAGCGTGCGTGCAACCGCGCCTGACGGACAGTTCGTTCACGTTTCGAGCAACGCGTCATTCTTAATTGAAGATCCAGCGCTTCCAACTTCAACACTACTGTATCAGAACTTTCCAAACCCTTTTCCTTCTCACGTAGCCTTTGCTACCTGCTTTTGGTTCGACGTTGGCGGAACAGGCGCGAAGATATCAATGGACATTTTGGATCTACGCGGAAACCTTGTTCGCACGATTATTCCTGGTGCCGACCGTGTAGAGGATTTTATTCCGGGCAGATATGGGCGTGGCATTGCAGGAGTGGGAAGTAACTGTGATAACCGATTTGTTTGGAATGGCACTGCGGCAGACGGGCGTCCTGTTGCAGCGGGCGTTTATCTGTTGAGGTTCATAGCTAACAACGGACGTCCTGAGTATAGACGTATCATTTTTAAGGGCAGATAAAACCCTTCACCTCGTTCTGCAACGTAAACAGATGAAACTGACAACGATTGGAACCGGCACAACATCGCCGCATCCGTTGCGGGTTTGTGCGTGCCACCTAGTTGAGTCGGCGAACGTGCGATTGCTGCTAGACTGTGGCTTCGGGGCCATGCACCGCATGGCAACTCTTAACCTGCGCTGGCAAGATATCACTCACGTTGCGTTGACACATTTTCATGCAGACCATATTGGTGAACTGCCGAACCTAATAATGGCGCTGCGGTGGGGGCAACTTCCGCCCCGTTCAGAGCCGCTAACAGTGTACGGCCCAATTGGTACGGGAGACATTATGGAGAAGCTCGCTGCCGTGTACGGAGCTTGGATGCTATCACCTGGCTTTCCGTTAACGTTTAGAGAGTTACAACCCGACGAGGTGGTAAGAATTGGCGAGTCAGTAAAGCTTTCCGCTCACCCCGTACCACATGCGGCTGAAAGCGTGGCATATTCCATTGATGCAGACGGGAAGCGCCTAGTTTACACGGGCGATACCAGCTTCGACGAGAAAGTTGGTGAGTGGGCCGCTGGTTGCGACCTTTTGCTAACAGAGTGCTCGTTACCTGACTCGCTGGCTATAAAGGATCATTTAACGCCGAGTCAGGCGGGGGCGCTGGCGCAGTCTGCGCGAACAAAACATCTCGTGCTTACCCACTTTTATCCGCCGGTCGAGCAGGTCGACATAAGTGCGGAAGTAGCCGAACACTATAAAGGACAACTAACGCTTGCGAGCGATGGTTGGTCTATCGAACTCTGAGGACGTTACATGCTGGTAGTAATGCAGCCATCCGCTACAGCGGCCGACATAGAACGAGTTTGCGACGAGATCGTGAGGCAAGGTTTCAAGCCACTTCCGATGCCGGGCGAAACACGTACTGCAATTGGACTACTAGGTGACGACTCGCAAATTGACTGGTCGAACATCGAAGGTCTCTCCGGTGTTGCGAGCGTACTCATTGTTCAGAAGCCGTATAGACAAGCGGCACGCGAGTGGAAACAATCGTCCACTATAGTAGATATCGGTGCTGGTGTGACCGTTGGTGGCGGCTCGGTGCCTATCTTCGCAGGCCCCTGCTCTGTTGAAAGTGAAGAGCAAATACTTACTTCGGCGCATGCCGTTAAAGATGCTGGCGCGGTAGCACTTCGTGGCGGTGCATTTAAACCTCGCAGCTCACCCTATGCGTTTCAGGGACTAGGTAAGCGGGGGCTCGAGTTACTTGCGCTTGCACGTAACGAAACAGGGCTGCCTATAATAACTGAAGCCATGGACGAAGCCGGCGCAGATTTGGTTGCTGAGTATGCAGACTGCATACAAATAGGTGCACGTAACATGCAGAATTATTCCTTGCTCCGTCATGTCGGTCGTATAGGAAAGCCGGTTGTGTTAAAGCGCGGGATGGCCGCGACGATTAACGATTTCCTACTCAGCGCTGAGTACATCCTTGCCGAGGGGAACCCCAACGTAATTTTGTGCGAGCGCGGCGTGCGCACATTCGATTCGGCGACACGTAACCTTTTCGATCTTACTGCAATACCAGTAGTGCAAAAGTTGTCCCACCTTCCAATTATCGCCGACCCTAGCCACGGGACAGGGTTAAGGGACAAGGTTACGCCTATGGCCCGTGCAGCGGTCGCCGCTGGCGCCGATGGTGTAATAGTCGAGGTTCACCCTACTCCAGATAAAGCACTCTCAGATGGCGCCCAGTCGCTTTATCCAGAACAGTTTGCTGCACTAGTAACAGAGTTGCGTGCGATAGCAACAGCAATAGGTAAGTCGATCACTGAAGCGCAACCAGCGGCGGTTACGAGCCGTTAAAGGCGGTTAAGGGCGGTTAATCCCTAGCTACACGGCACGGTCACAGCTTTGTAGTGTAAGTAAGGGGTGTCACGGCGACATCCCTTGCTCAGTTTGGGCAAACCTTCGTCGTTTTTATACCTGTACTCATCGCGTTCTTAGTTGCGCATGGCAGCAAACAACGCTTAGCTACTCTCCCTATGTCGATCCGAGTGGAGCGCGTATGACTGGAAATAATCGGAGCACACGCAACAGCTACACACTGGCTATTGTGTCGCTTTGTTTCTTATCGCCTTCAGCAGCAGCTTTAGCAAACGCAGAAACCGTTGCGGCAAATGCAGCTGAATCGCTTGCCGCAGGTAGCACGCGCGCCAACGGTGCCACTCATTTTACGCCGCAAGACAAAAGTGCAGCGAATGCGGCTTATGAACGCGCAACACGGGTTTGGCGTTCGCTTAAAACTTTGGAAGTCCGTTTTGAACAGCGTATCACCAATCCGCTGATACGTCGATCTGCAGTTTCACACGGTACTTTTGTTCAGCAGCGTCCTAACAAAGTCGCCATTACTTTTACAGATCCAGTAGGCGATAAGATTGTTGGTGACGGTAAGTTTTTGTGGGTTTATTTGCCGAGTAGTGCGCCAGGACAGGTTATGAAGTTGCCGGCAGATGCAGAAGGTGCGGTCGTTGCCGACTTGTTAGGGCAGCTACTCGACTCTCCGCGACAAGCATTCGAAATAAGTGGCGGGAACTCGGTCCAGATAGAAGGTCGTTCAACGCGGTCAGTGCTTCTGGTACCAAAGAATATTCAGTCGTCCCCGTTTCAGCGCGCAACGCTTTGGATAGACGACAAGGACTCGCGGCCGGTGCGCATTCAGGTAATCGACGCACAAGGCGTAGACCGTTCAATTACACTGCAAACGTGGTCACCCAACGTTGCCGTAGCGCGCGATGCATTTAATTTCGCAGTTCCAAAAGACGCTAAGATTGTAACGAAGCTCTGATCTGCTAGTACAGCAGGTAACAGGATAATACTTTCAGAGCTTCGTTAACAGTAATTATCGTATGCTGTCGGGCGAGTGGGGTACCGCGGGAATCGGCACTTCTACTCCTTGCCGCCCTTCAACACGCGCGAACACCTCGCTAGGAGTTCGCGCACCTGACAGTAATGAAGTAGCTCTCTGTAGCGTTACATCTTCTTGTGCGCGCCTGTAAAACTCAGCGTCAGCTCCAAAGGCGACACGCGCCATTTCGTAACCCAATGAACGCGCGATCCACGGTGCCGCCGCATCGAATATTGCTCGGCCCGGTGCGACATCGCGCGACTGTAAATCAGAATACAAAGAGTCTAGCATCACAGAAGTTACAGCTTCTTCAGCCGAACGAATTGCGCCGCTGCTATGAAGAGAACGAGCTAGCTTTGTAAGTGCGTCTCTATACTCACCGAAGTGAGAGCCCATTGCACGAGCAAGGATAAGCACTGGAACAGGAGTAACTGTGTCAGCAGACTGAACATCGGGAGTTATACCACCACCACCGTATACAGTTCTGCCAGCATCGGTTCTGAACTTAGGCTTAACTGTATCCTTTGGGGCAATCCGTCTCTGATAATCCTCGCTAACATCAGCGGGAACTTGAATCGGAGCACTAATACTGCGACCAACAGGAGTGTACCAACGCGCAGTGGTTAACCGTAACCCTCCACCATTCGGGAGTGGGAAAACACTTTGCGCACTTCCTTTACCAAATGAAGTAGAGCCAACAACGATTGCGCGATCGTGATCTTGTAATGCACCGGCCACTATCTCGGACGCACTCGCTGTTCCCTTGTCTATTAGAACTGAGAGCGGCATAGATGGCCAACGTTGCGCAGACGAATCTGCAAAGCTTTGTGGTTCCGTTTCAGGGCGCCCTCGCAACTCAACAACTACTTGACCTGAATCAAGAAACAGTTCGGCTACCGCAACGCCTTGCTCCAGCAAACCGCCCGGATTACCGCGCAAATCAAGAACTAGCGACTGCGCGCCAAGTGCGACTACAGAATCTACTGCCGCTTCAAGCTCGGTTAACGTGTGTTGTCCAAACACGTTCACATCTATGTAACCAACATGCTCTGGGAGTATGGCTATCCGAGATACAGCCTTCACATGAACAGCCTCGCGTATCAACGAAAACGGTAGCCTCTGGCCACCACGATCGACGATAATTGAGACCGACGTGCCCGGCCTTCCACGTATTGCGCGCGCCGCTTCTGAGTAACTCCAGTTAACTGTACTTTCACCACCCACTTCAACAACCCTATCACCACCCTGTATTCCCGCACGTTCAGCTGGTGAACCGTGCATAGGCTCAAGGACAACTAGCACACCGTCACGCGAATCGAACTGCAAGCCAACACCCGCATAAACACCCGTAATTTGTTCATCTAAACGCTGCAGCCTCTCACCAGTCAAATACGCTGTGTGCGGATCGTGTAGCTCACGCAGTAAACCATTAACCGCACGCTCGTAAATATCTGATACGTCTAGCGAGTCAACAAAACGGTGCGCAACCGCGCTGGCAACTTGGTCAAAAAGGCGAGCACCACTTACCGCAGGCACATTGTCCGCGCTTCCGGCAGAAGAGCGGAGATCGCGCCCCGACCACCAACTTCCAAATGCGAGTACTGTTAGAAATAGCAGTACAACTGCAACTGCTCGATTTCGCAACCCGCTACCACTAGTTGCGCTAGGTACACGCTCAGACATGTGTCCTCGACAGATCGTCAATGGTGGATGACTGAAGTGAAGCGAACCGCTCCGGCCAATACGAATTGAGCGTCCGAACAATTCTAGCTAGAACAGTCTTTGCGTCACCGCTAGCATCGATTAGTTCAACCGCACCAATCTCGGGATGGCTGCGCTGCCACTCTGCGCTAGCGGCAGTTATAAACTCAGCTGCTACCCTATTGTGAAAATCTATCGATTCCTGCTCCATACGATCTGCAGCACCGCGTGCACCTACACGCGCTAACGCCTCACTAGTTGGTAGCGAAAGCAAGAACGTAAGATCGGGAGCGACTCTACCAGTCGCGAAGCTATTTATCTCACGCAACGAAGACTCCGCGAGTTGACGCCCCGCACCCTGATACGCATAAGTGCTGAGAAGAAAGCGGTCAACCAAAACGATGGAGTTTGTTTTAAGTGCAGGCACAATACAATCTCTTACGATCTGCGCTCGAGACGCAGCAAACAATAGCGCTTCAGTCTCCGCCGCAAGCTTCGATTTCGCTTCGAGAAGTATTCTACGTAACTCATCACCTACAGGCGTTCCCCCCGGCTCCCTAAGCTGCACGACATTGTGTCCATGCACGCGAAGCAAGTCGGCAAGCAAACTCCATTGAGTTGTCTTACCGACACCTTCGCCTCCTTCTAGAACGAGGAACATACCCCGCTGCATATTGCGTCAGCCCAGGATTATGGGGCTTGCAGCTCCGGTACGAATACCCTCTGCGATTAATGAATTAACCCGAAGCATAAGTTTGTCGAAGTTGTTTTGCGCCGATACAGCTAGTTGATACGAAGAGCTCCGTTGCACCTCGTTAAGAAGTGTATCTAGCTCTTGCTCCATTTCCGGTGTAGGCTCTTCGCCACGTGATACCATCGCCTGAGCTTCGTTGCGAATCTCTTCCATACGGCGCAGCAAACGGGTTGCTTCAGCATCCTGGTTGAGAGCGTCGCTTGAACGTTTCACAGCTTTATACTCTTCGCTCTGTCCTATACTGCGGCCCAGATCCTTCGCCTTGTCTTCGAGCATTACGTCTCCTCGGTTGTTAGCAAACCGTCGTTGTTCAGTTCGACAGCTGTGCAGTAAGTATGCGCTGACGTCCGGTAAGGTCCCGTATCAGTCGCACGTTTTTATAGCGTCCGGCGTCGGTTGCACGTTGCGCCGTTAACTCAGCTCGTCGCGCGTCGACTTCTAGCACCAACCATCCGTTTGGCTCCAAATAATCGTGGGCTTGGCCAAACAACATGTCGTACATCGCCATCCCACCTGAGTCGGCGAAAAGCGCCGACGGCGGCTCCCAGTCTGCAACCGAGGAAGGCAACTGAGAAGCTTCGTCGTATGCAATGTACGGTGGGTTCGATGCAAGCACACGGGCTTTAACACCTTCCAAAGCGCTGAAGCCATCGCCTAGCCTGAACTCCGGGCGCAACTCAACACAGTATCGCTCAGCGTTGAGCATGGCGACGCTAAGAGCGGCCGGTGAAATATCAGTTGCTACAACCTTATCAAATGCACCTTCATTTGCTAGAGACAAAGCTATTGCACCACTACCGGTTCCCATATCCACTGCGGTACCACCAACGCTATCTCGCGTTAGTCGCAAGACCTCATCTACAAGAATCTCCGTTTCAGGACGTGGTATCAGAACGCGGCTATCCACATCCAACACTAGCTCTCTAAATGGCGCCTTACCCGTCGCGTAAGCCAATGGCTCGCCTTGAGCTCGCCTCTGTGCGGCTTGTACCACCAAGTGATACTCCTCCTGCGTTAGCGCTCGCTCACCGCTGATACTTACCTCCGCAGGGGTAACTCCTAGAACAAGCGAAACAAGCGTTCTGGATTCGCAACTATCTCCCAACGTACGCTCTACGAACATACGCGCAGCCAAAACCGTGGTGCTCGTCACGCCAACTTAGCCGTTAAGACGTTCTTCGGCGTTGGCGAGCGCGAGCGCATCTGCGAAAACTCCCAAGTCACCATCTACAACTCGATCGATGTCGTAAACCGTAAGCCCGATTCGATGATCGGTTACCCGACCTTGCGGAAAGTTATAGGTGCGTATCTTTGCAGATCTATCGCCTGTTAACACCTGCGATCTTCGCATGCGCGCACGATCTGCCTCCTGCTCAGAAAGTCGTAAATCAAGAAGACGCGAGCGCAACACAACCATTGCCTTAGCCTTGTTCTGCAGCTGAGACTTTTGATCCTGCTGAGAAACAACAATGCCAGTAGGAATGTGCGTAATGCGTACCGCAGAGTCGGTTGTATTAACACTCTGTCCACCAGGTCCAGACGACCTAAATACGTCTATACGCAAATCCTTGTCTTCTATACGAACGTCCACCTCTTCAGCCTCTGGCAGAACAGCAACGGTTGCAGCCGATGTGTGAATACGCCCCTGACTTTCGGTAGCGGGAACACGCTGAACGCGATGCACCCCCGACTCCCATCGGAGCACGCCGAAAACGCCATCTCCACTAACACGAATGATCGCTTCCTTTATTCCGCCGAGTGTCCCGTCACTCCAGGAGATTGGCTCAACTCTCCAGCCTCGTCGCTCAATAAAACGTGTGTACATGCGAACCAAATCTGAAGCAAAGAGGGCCGCCTCGTCCCCGCCTGTACCCGCGCGTATTTCTACGATAGCCGGACGGTCGTCCAACGGATCGCGGGGGATGAGAAGGGGAATAATCGCCTTCTCCCGAACTTCCCGTTCATCCTCAAGACGTGCGACCTCCGAACGAGCCTCCGCAGATAGCTCATCGTCCAACTCAGCGAGTTCCTTGGCACCCGAGAGCTCCCGCTCAATGCGGTCTAACTCAGCGGCGGCTGCGACCACAGAAGACAGCCGATGATGCTCGCGGCCTAGTGAGGCCAGCCGCGAGGCGTCCTTTACCGTTTCCGGATCTGATAGAAGCTGATCGACCTCTTTTGCACGATCTAGTGCTTCGGATAGCCGGTCACGAAGATGATTCAACATTGTTTAGGTTGTGATGCTAGTCACCGCTTAAAACCGGACATGCTTCCGTCTAGCTCTCCGGAACCGAATATTCCGAATGGGTGGCCCAAGTTGGGTACGTAGCGGGTATCACCAAAAGATAACCACGCTGATAATATCACGGGTCTATCTCCCAAAACACGAAATCTAAAGGGGATCACCGATGGCGACTTTCGGATCACCACCAAGCAATCGCTTCACGACCTCGAACATGAGCGTGTCGCTAGATAGGATCGCAGACTTCCTAGCTACCGTTCCTCTGTTCCACGAGCTCGACCGTATGGCGCTGCGCAGCTTCGCGGAAATAACCCGTGAGCAGAAGTTCGCTAAAGGTGCCATGATAGTTAGCGAAGGCGATCCAGGCGACGCCCTTTATATCGTTCGATCTGGCGAAGTTAAGGTGCTGTTGGTTGGCGAAGACGGCCGCGAAGTAATACTTGGCGTTCTGGGGGTAGGTGAGCATTTTGGCGAGCTGTCGTTAATTGACGGGCGCCCAAGGTCTGCTCATGTAGTTTCTACGCACGCCTCAAGTTTGTTGGTATTACGCCGCGCAGACTTCCGCCGACAGGTGGAGCAGCAGCCACAGGTTGCGTGGTCACTTCTCATGGAGCTTTCGCGCCGCTTAAGACAGGCCGACGGCACAATTGGAAGCTTAGTGTTGTTAGACGTGCCCGGACGAGTAGCTAAGATATTGTTGGAACACGCTACACCAGGTGAGCCGGCAACTATGGTCAAATCACTTACGCATCAAACCATGGCGCAAATGATAGGTGCGAGTAGAGAAACTGTATCGCGAGCGATGGCTGATTTTCAGGACCGTGGATACATATCGGTTCAACGACGTCAAGTTACCATTGTCGATAGACGAGCATTAGAGTCGCGTTCGCGTCCACGATTCTAGAAATAATCCAATCGTGTTCGTGTTTCCTCTTTTTAGACAACGCATTAAACGTCTGTATGTATAAGAAGCAAGATACAGTCAGTCGTTTCACGCTTCGTGTCTGGGGCGCCCGAGGTAGTTTTCCAACCTCAGGCTCTAGGTTCCTTAAGTATGGAGGACACACTGCTTGCGTCTCTATTACACGCGATAACGAAGCAACTATTATTCTTGACGCCGGCACCGGTATACGCGAGCTCGGCTCTAAGCTGATAGCAGACACACCAACGCGAAACGATAGCTCTGCTGTCACTGAGCATTTGCTCATTACGCATAGACACGCAGATCATGTGATTGGACTCCCTCATTTTTATCCTTTGCATGAGGGCAACCACCATATTTTGCTAAGATGCGGCAACGCGAATAGAATAGAGGCACTGGAATCGTTAAGTAAGCTTTGGTCGCCGCCGCTATTCCCATCGTTGCCAGTAGCCGCCAAGAATGTAGACGTATCTGATTTCGAGTTTAATAAACCAACAGCGCTGTTTGATGATGTCGTTGTGCATTCGCTGCAAGCTCGGCACCCAGGTGGTGCATCGATATTTGTTATTGCTGACAGCAATGGCGCGGCGGTTGCATACGCACCGGACAATGAGCTTTCGTACCATCAAAGTGATTTAGATATTGTGCGATGGCGTTCGTCGCTTGTATCAGCATTGCAGGGTGTCCCGCTGTTAATTCATGACGCTATGTACTTAGAAAGTGAGTTGTCTGAGCATGTTGGATGGGGGCATTCATCTGCAGAGGAAGCAACTCGTTTCGCTATAGAGTGTAACGCAGGAACGCTTATCCTATTTCACCACCATCCGGACAGAGAAGATAGTGAAATAGACGCTATGGTTTCTGATTGCAGCAAGTTGGTTCAATTGTCAGGCAGTTCATTGCGCGTAATTGCAGCATACGAAGGGATGACAACAGCTACGGAGTCCCGTAGCCCCCACCACCTGGAGTCTCTAGGGTAAGTATGTCGCCGGGCTGCATCGCAGCACGGAACTTAGCAGGCATTGTGTTCCCATTAATCGTGTTTACCCCAGGTTGCCCGGCGCCACCTCCGGCAGCGCCAGGAGGAGACACAGCGCGGCGTTCAGAGAGAACGGTTGCAGTACAAGGCACTAGAGCTTGATAACGTCTCACAACGCCGTCACCACCTTTGTTCCTGCCTATGCCACCACTGCCGCGCCGAACTGAGTAACTAACCACTCTTAATGGGTAAGTACGTTCAAGTGACTCCACGGGGGTGTTTCTAGTGTTGCTCATTCCGACATGAACAGCGTCTGGCCCTATCGCTCGTTCACTCGCTCCCTGCCCTCCGCCGAGTGTCTCGTAAAAACTCCATCCGGCAGCGCCTAGGGTCACGTTATTCATGGTGCCTTGTCCCGCGGCATGTATCGGCAAGCTGTTAACTGCCAAACTATCTGCAGCAGAAGCTAACGCTGCAAAAAATACGTCTGTCAGGCGCTGCGAAAGTTCTACGTTTCCTGCTGCAACAGCGCTTGGGCGTTTAGCGTTGGCGACGCAGTTGTTAGGAATAGAAAGATTTATCGCACGAGCAAGCCCGTCGTTAACGGGAACATCGTCGTCACACAAAACTCGCAACACAAACACGGCGGCGGCGCGAGCAACAGCGGCAGGAGCATTGATGTTGCCAGCCACAGCAGGTGAAGTACCGGTTAGGTCTATAAATAACGTTGCATCTTTAACTGCAACGTGTGCAACAACAGGCACCAAATCGTTTGTTATGCCGTCACCTTCAAGTACGTCGTTCGCGGTTCCACGCGCACCCTCTAGCAGCTGTAGTCGTGCGCGGGCCCTTCGTTCGGTATAATCAAGCAGCAGATTCACCGCTTCACTCAACTTTTGTTCACCATACTTGGTGAACATTTCTTGCCAACCAATACGACCTGCCCGACATGCGGCCCGTTGCGCACGCAAATCGCCTTCTCTTTCATCGGGGGTACGGACGTTCGCAAGAATAAGGCGCAGTACATCGTCATTTGCGTTGCCCTTTGATTCCAGCCTAACGGGCGGTATAACCAAGCCCTCTTGATACAACTCAGAGGCTCCGTAAGGCATGCTCCCCGGGCTCATACCTCCAACATCAGCATGATGTGCACGAACGGCCGCGAATCCTATTATACGCTCATTCTCTAGAGGATGCGGTATAGCCTCAATAAGAGTTAAGTCGGGCAAATGCGAACCACCCGCCGAGGGATCATTAAGAAGAAACAGATCACCTGCCTCAGGATTTAGTCTACGAACTGCCGCAACCGATTCCGGCATCGCGCCAAGATGGACCGGAATATGCGCCGCTTGAGCAACTACACTACCATGTTCGTCAAAGATTGCGCATGACGCATCTCGACGCTCACGTATATTTGGTGATATCGCTGAGCGTTCGAGAAGGCTCCCCATCTCTTCAGCTATCATCGCTACAGATTGTGCGAAAACTGTAATGCCAAGCGCGTCAATCATCTGCGGAATGCCATCCTGCTGCTAGCACAGCGTCTCTACATCTCGCTTCCCACTCTGCTTTAAGCTCTAGCATTATGGCACCTCGTCCACGATTCGGCGCCATGCTTAGCAATCCCTGCGCAGAGGGGTGAGGTACTGATAACCGATGAAGTGCGGAAAATGACGTTGAACTGAGTACTACTTCCATAGTGCGCGTAGCTACACGCCCTAAAGTGACAACACCACGAAGACCACGAAGTTGCAACTGCGCGACCTCGTTACGCAAACGTTCAACGTTAAAGCTACTTTCAAGCTCCTTACGTGATGGAGTACGAAACCGAATACCATCGTCAGAAGGACAACGGTCGTACGCATTTCCTAATGCGACTCCATGTGCTATCGGTCTAAGTTTATGGGACGCGAACTCGCTCCCCGACCATTTCAGGTTGTTGCACTCGCTAGGCAATATCACCGCGCCAAGCTTGTGAAGCATTTTATAAAGATGCTCACCCGCTGCATCTCCAAAGAATGGAACTCCACTCTTATCAGCACCGCGAGGTCCCGGCGCTTCACCAACGATAAACACGTAAACATCACCGTTGTCTGGTACTAGTGGCGAGACAGACGCGCCAACAATGCGTTCGCTTAAGCGATTGCTCACGGCACTAGCCTCTCCATTATCCATCCACCCTGCGCAAGCGTACGAGCCTTCCAACTTTTAGCAACATACATTGTCGCGTCGGGCAAATGAACGATGAACGGTCCATTTGATTCGTAGCACAACTCCTCTCCGTTGTCGCTAATAATCGGGATTGTCGTTTCGAGCGCATCTGTATTGACGTGCGCCGCATGCCTTACTGAGCGCCTAAAATGCACTGGCCACTGCCGCCCTGATGCGGACGCTCTAATGCTAATGCACTCAACCGGACGGTTAAGCGTAAAGCCGGTTCTTGCTTTATGCTCATCCGAGAACCGCAAGGAAACAACGGCTCCGTCATCGCCGGGAAAAACTGGAATGTCCAGCTCGTGTCCTTGACCTACATAACGCGATCGAAGCCACCAGCGTACATCGTGATCGGATTCGTTGCGAACTGACAATGCGTGATCGAGTGCCGCGCTATCAAGTGATGCGCTGTCATATGCCGCGCTATCATATGATGCGCTATCGGAAACCGTACTGTTAAACGTTGTTGTGTCTTCTAAACGAATATCCAGTTGTCTATTGGCCATAGCGATCCAACTACCAACAATATCTGCAGTAACGTCGGTGAGTTGTGCGATCACGCTTACAATCGCTTCCGTTCGTTTCGGAGCTATCGCTAGCCCTACTGCGCTCAATACACCGGCAAAGGGCGGTACAATAACTCTTGAAATGCCGAGTTGGTCGGCAAGACCGCAACCGTGCAAAGGTCCACCTCCACCGAATGCAACTAATACAGAACTACGTGGATCTACACCTCGCTCTACTGAAACTCTTCTAAGGGCTCGAGCCATAGTTGCGTCTGCCGTGTGAATAACAGCTTGAGCAGCACGTTCAACTGTAACCTGTAATGCCTTCGCCAATGGGATAAACGCCTCGCGAGCGAGCCTCGCGTCGATTGACACTCCATCGCTCCACTTTCCTTCAGCGATGTTGCCTAGTACGACATGTGCATCCGTTACAGTGGGGAGCGTACCACCAGCGCCGTAGCATGCAGGCCCGGGAGATGAACCCGCGCTTTGCGGGCCTGCGCGAACCGCGCCTCCTTCATCAATCCAACCTACGCTTCCACCGCCAGCGGCTACCGCTTCAACGAGAACACGAGGAAGTGAGATCGGAATGCCACCTACCCCTCCTCCACGTTCAATAAGAGGTTCACCATTCACGATTAGCCCAACGTCTGCACTAGTGCCACCTATATCAATTGTCAGGGCGTTCTGAATGTCTAATGAACGGAGTACCGCGGCAGCACCAGTAACTCCACCCGCCGGCCCTGACAAAGCGAGAGACGCGGCCTGTGTGGAAGCCAATGCCGCAGCAACTGTTCCACCCGCGCTAGTCATAACAAATGGGTGCGGAAATCCGCGCTTCTCAACTTCGGCCGACAGAGAACCTAAGTACTTACGCACAGCAGGGCGTGAGTACGCCTCCGCAACTGTCGTTGCCATTCTCTCATACTCACGAATCTCGGGCAAGACCTCGTGAGAACACACCACTTCACATTCTACGTTACGCTTAGCAGCCTCGGCAACAATCACATCGCGTAGCTGTTGCTCGTGAGAGCTATCGGCGTACGAATGAATAAAACAAATCGCTATCGCTTCAGGTTGAGGCACATCTTGCAACAGCTTGTTAGCGACCTTTAGACACTCATCCTCGGTTAGATCTATCAGAACGCCTTCGACGCCAATGCGTTCCTCAACGCCGAATACTCTTTCACGAGATACGGGAGGAGGTGCATGCTGTCGTGCGAGATCGTAAAGCGCAGCACGATCTTGACGCCTGAGTTCGAGAATATCGGTGAAGCCCGCAGTGGTGCATGCAGCGACAGCTGCACCTTGTCGCTCCAACAACAGGTTAGTAACAACAGTGGTACCATGTGCAATATGGTGCACCTCCGTAGCCTGTAACTTTGCCGACTCTATCGATCTGACAACTCCAGCTGTTCGATTCGAAGACTGCGTAACGACTTTCGCTGTTTTCACCGTACCATTTGCAGCAACCGACGCTATATCAGTAAAGGTGCCGCCAACGTCTATACCAACAGCAAGCGTTCGTTCCGAATTAGACACGTGGGTCTTCGCCAGTGGTGCTATGAGGTTGCGACAAGCCCTGTTCTTCTTGCGCTGCCGTTGCGTCCAGCACTTCTACGTCGCCCGTATGGCCCACGTATGAGATGCGCGTTTCGCTACCGCTACGCATACGATACACCGCAAGCGCAAGGATAAGATTAACTGGTACAACGAAGGCGATTACATCGCCGCTGTTCTGCTCATAGCTAGGCAGAAGCTGCCCTAAAACGGCCAGAACTGAAAAAAGTGCAATCGCGGTGGCAACGAGCAGAGAAACGGCAGTTCGCTTGCGTCTCCATAGCGCTATTGGAACAACAATCATTGCCAGTAGCGCGAGCGGATTTGCTAGGAACAGCGACGTATTCGCACCCATGTACGCGGCGTGGCGTGTAACTGTAGCTGCAAGTAACAGTGCTGTGCCTGCGATGCCACACGCGGCGTACCACGCTACTACGGATGAACAGAGTACGACGCGCGCAAACTTGTTGCGTGCATCAGTTAATAGCGCAAAAACTCCGCAAAGTAATAGGCCAGCCATTAACGCCATTGGCGTGCGCTCCGGCGGATCCGACAGAAGCGGACCACGAGAGGCTTCAAACAGTAATGTGTCACTAGCAATAAGCCGCGCAGGTCGACCATCTTCGCGCAGTATTACCGACCGGCGCACAGCTTCCGCCAAATGTTCAGGAAGGAACGCCTCTTCCCAAAATGTGAGAGTGCGATCGGCGTTTCGCCCCAAAGCAATTTGAATCCCTGCATAAGCGCTCAAATGATCTGCTAGCAGGCGCTTCGTTTCACCTCTCCAACTTCTTCCCGTACCTTGTACAGCCATGATCGTGCTCAACTGTCCATTGAGAACGAAATCCAGAACGTCGCGAACGCGCGTGCTGCAATTGTCTCTGTAATAATCATAGCGATAGAAAGCATTCTCACCTTGGCTGTTCCACTGCACGTATTCGTAAAGAGCGCCACGCTGAACAGGAGAGAGTGCCAAACGCTGAACTCTGATAGACCTGTTCTCCTCACGGTACGCATTTAGCAAAGCGTCCGCATCGAACGCGGCAAGCCAATATCTTGTCTCACCAGATAAAAACCGCCCTACAAAGTTTGGTTGATTGAAATCGAACATCCCCCAGTTATAAGCATATGACTCGCCTGTAGCTGTATCGCGAACTATAAGTGCGTTATGTCCGAAGCGTTCAAATACAGCGTTGCCAGGACCGAATGTAGCGAGTTGAATGACAAGATTTGTTCCACGAACGGCGCGCATGGAGTCGAGTTGCGGCGATATCCCTATGCGTTGCGGTTCACCACTCATCGCAACGACACCATTTACTCCCTGCGCAGCAACCGTTGCGGGAACGGCTGCTGCAACAACGAGCCACAGAGCGCAAAGAAGCAACGCTAACGTGAATTGGCTTGTCTTCTTTAAGCGCGACGCGTCGATCATGAAATCTTTATCTCTTTCCCTTCTTCCGCCGCCTTGTATATCGCCTCAAGCACCTTATGTAGAGTCACTTGGTCTTCCGGCGGTTCGTACGGAGCTTCGCCCTGCGCCACCGCTATAAAATGTGCGATCTCAGCACGGTAGCTTTGCAAGAACGGACTCTCGCGCGCGGCAGCACCGCGCGGAGACACGTCTGTTGGACGGCCATTTAGCAGCTTGGTTACACGCAGCGGAGCAAGTCGCGCAGATCCTCGCGTGGCGTGTACATCAAACCACCACCTGTCTTCATCTCCGACATACGACCAAGAAACATCGAACGCTATCGACAAGTCTGTCTCACATTCAATGAACACCTGCATTGAATCCTCGACAGCCGATGCTCCACGTCCCTTTCGCATTGACGCACTCACACGTGTAGGCGCAGGCATGTCGGCAAGCCACATTGCTAAATCAAGTAATGGATAACCATGTTCCTGAAATGCTCCGCCGCCTGCTTCTGCTTTACGATTACGCCAACCGTCAGAGCCGCTGCGTATGCGCAGCGCTCCGGCACGTATCGACGTTACCTGCCCAAGCTCTGCGTTTCGCATGAACTGATCAAGCGCTTGAACGTCGGTGCGGAAGCGATGATTGTGCCCTACAAGTAAACGTCTATCTGCACGTTGAGCTGCTGCGATGCACCGTTCAACGCCACGCGCAGTAAGCGAGAGTGGTCGCTCACACAAAACGTGCAGCTTCTTCCTCAACGCGCTAAGGACGTGCGGCTCATGTAGATGATTGGGTGTTGCAATTACCACCGCATCTAGCTCGCCATGTTCGAGCAACTCTTCAAAGTCTGTGTAAACATCTGGCACACCAAACCTATCTGCGAGCGCGCGCGCCTTGGCGCCGTCGTTGTCACAGAGAGCAACGAGCGACGCACCCTTGAGCTTAGAGAGGACAGGAATGTGTGTAAGCTGGGCGATAGCGCCCGTACCAACGACAGCGATCCGAACGCCATCTTTCATCGAACCTCCGATTGTTATCGGTCAGTCCGCGAAACCGACTACGGTGCCCGGGTAGTAGTGACGAAGGATCGTACGGGCATCTTGGCCTGCTCTCGCACGCCCCATAGCCCCCCACTGACACATACCAACTCCATGCCCGTTGCCGGCTCCACGAAGCGTTGCACTCGTAAGGTGCCCTCGTCCTCGTGTAACGCGGTCCACGGAAAAATATGTGCTGGACAAAATGGCGCCACGCGCATCTCTAAAAACATTGCGAATATCGCTCAATTTTACCGATACATTACCCGCATCTGTCTCAATTTGAACCTCACCCAACCTACCCGACGCCAATCGCTCCTTAGCAGCGATCGAACGGACGCGCGGATTTCGCGGAACACTCATACCTGCGGACACTAACGCCCGCCGCGCAACTTCGGTGAGTTGCGCCTCATCAAACTCGGCGGTCCACGAATGACGCGGTGAAATCTCGCACCACGGACGCCCCGTTGTCTCGTTTATGTCGCTAACCGAACGGAGATACGACTCCTGACTACCGGTGCGCCATGCCTCTCGTGGAGCCGCAGTTTGACCGCCACAAGAAGAATGGTATGGTGCGTCTACAACTGAGCCTTGGTAGCGCAAAACTAAACCAGCTGTCGCACGAATCGCCGCATCTACTACCGGATGCTCAGCGTTTACACCACCGTACACTTGGTTAGAGACGGTAGAAACCATGTGGAAACCGCGCACAGGTACATTCACGTTCCCTGATGGAACGCGCGAGTATGTGTAGCTACGCGCCGCTATCGCTTGAGCCTCTAACGCAGCACGATCTATTTCGCTTCTCGTGCCCAACTCTAATGGAACAACCCCTCGCAGGTACTCTTCAACGTTAAGTCTGTTTACTACTAAAATGCCGCTATCTGTAGGAGTAAACAAAAGTTCTCCTCGATACTTTCGCCCTTCAAATGACAGAACTGCATTGCCGCTTTCAGACCGCGCAACGAATGGGCCTTCACGCCAAGGGGTAGCATCATTCCCGTCTCCAGCCACGCGCAAAAGCGTACCACGCTGCTCAATTCGCCAAGGCTCGGTACCACCACCACGAACCAGCACGGCTCTACCTCCCTGCTCTTCTATGCGCCAGCCGCCTGTTGAAGAAACTGGGGCAGAAACGGCACGCGCAGATAGAGCTATCATCGCGACTCTATCAGGACCACTTAAGCGCCCCGTGCTTTCACCGCGCGATACTGGAGGAGGTGTGTGATTAGAAACAGATTCGACTGGCGCCTTACCCGTGGGGCGGCCCATAGGGTTCTTTGGGCCGCACGAAACCGCGAGCAAAGCACAGACGGATACGCTACCAATACCGACAGATAACAGTCGCCTCTCAGCGCGCACTTTCTTCCATAATATCTGAGCCTGTTTCACACATTGTTGACGAACAGCTGAACGCTGCGGAAACTCACCTGCCGTAGCTTCCTACCGACGAATGTGCCATTGGAAGTGACCTTGTTGCCCGCCGCGCAACAGTTGCTGCCGGATGAATAACAGCATCCGCGACTGCCTCGAAATCGTAATCGTCAACGACTTCAGTGATCGACGCATTAACGATCGCCCCAGCCCCGACTTTTAGTGAATCTGAACAGCTCACGCGGACAACGCCGTCTATATCATCTGCTTGCCATTGCGCGCGACCTATGAACACACTCGGCGCTTCCTCTCGTTCAATAAGAACCGGAGAACTCCGACCAACAAACCGCTCGTAACGATCGGCTGTTATTGCACGTTGCAAGTCGAGGACTCGCTCCTGCCTCTCCAACTTAATCGATTCAGGAACGTCGTCGTCCATACTGTTAGCACGCGTCCCCTCTTGTGGCGAGTACGTAAAGCAGCCCACGCGATCGAATTGTATCTCCTCTAAGAAGTCGAGTAATGTTTCGAACTCTTCTTCGCTCTCGCCGGGAAAGCCAACAATTACAGTTGTGCGCACCGCTAGATCTGGTACGATATCTCTGTACATGCGCAACCGATCACGCACCGTGCGCTGGCGCTCAGGCCTGCGCATACGCGCTAGAACGCTATCCGCTCCATGTTGAATAGGCGTATCTAGGTAGCGCACAATTCGCGGATTCTGCGCAATTACTTCGAGTAAGCGCGGAGTAACACCCGCCGCATACAAATACAGATTTCGTATCCACGGTATTGATGTTTCTTTTACCAACGCTTCCAGCAACTCTGGCAACCCGACACCGTTGCGTATATCCCTGCCGTAGTGAGCCAAATCCTGAGCAACGAGGTTAACCTCGCGTGCCCCTTGAAGCTCTAGCAACTGTGCTTCCTTAATTAGGTCTGGAAGCTCGAATGATCTGTGCCTACCGCGCATTAGTGGAATGGCACAAAACGCGCATCCGTGGTCGCATCCTTCACTAACCTTTAAGTAGCGAACGAACGGCAAATCGCCACCGAACACGCGTACACCAGGATGCTCAATAACAGAGCCCCCAATGAGTCCTCGTTCAACTAGCTCCGGCACCAAACGATCGGTTTCAGATGTGCCAAGAAACACATCTACCTCTGGTAGTACCTCTTCGAGCTCTTGCTTATGTCGCTCGATCATGCAGCCAATAGCAAAGACGGCTTTGCATCGGCCATCTTCTTTAAGGCGAGTCGCTTCAAGGATTGCGTCGATTGACTCTTTCTTTGCAGCGTCGATGAAGCCGCATGTGTTAACCACTACGACATCTGCATCGCCGATATCTGCGGTATGCTCCGCACCGTGAGCTAGAAGGTCGGCAAGATAACGTTCAGAATCAACGGTATTCTTGTCGCAACCCAGCGTTACCAACCCGATTTTTGTTATCACAAGAGTTAACCGCGATTAGCGGTAGTTGCCGAATTGAAGCTCTACTCCAAAATCACCGCTGCGCAAAACCGCCATGGCATCTTGGAGTGCGTCTTTATCAGGCCCTGAAACTCTAACCTGATCACCCTGTATAGACGCCTGAACTTTTTTGAGTTTCGCTTCCTTTATTGCAGCTGAGACTTTTCGCGCGGTGTCGGAATCTAGTGACATTCTAAGCTTTATCTCGCGCCGAAGAGTGTCACCACCTGCGGCCTTAGCCTCGCCAATGTCGAGGTTCTTTACCGGAACGCCACGCTTAATAAGCCGCCCTTGAACAACATCAAGAAGCGCTTGCATGCGCATATCGCTGTCAGCCGCAAGTACTAGCATCCCGTCGGCACGTTTAAACTCGATAGAAACATCTGCACCTTTAAAATCAAAGCGCTGTGCTATCTCCTTTTGTGCCTGATTAACTGCGTTGTCAACCTCTTGAAGGTCGACACCTGTTGTTACGTCAAACGAGTACGTGGACGCCATGTTTATCCGAGAAAACTTTCCAAAAGCTTGGCACGTGACACGTGCCTCAAACGCGAAAGCGCTGTGTTCTTAATCTGCCGAACACGCTCTCGGGTTATCCCAAGCGCAGCTCCGATTTCCTCGAGCGTCATCGGTTCTACACCGTCTATACCGAAGTATAATCGGAGGATACGCGCTTCACGCTCTTTTAGGCAGTTTAAAGAATCTCCAATAGCCTGAGTTAGCGCGTTCTCTAGGGTGTGCTCATCAGGAGTAGGGGTAAGCGTATCCGCCAGATAGTCCAACAATCGGTTGTCTTCACCGGGCGAAAGGGGTGCGTCTAATGAGAGGTGCGTTTGGGAAATAGCCAAGGTGCGCGCCACTTCCTCCTCGGAAATATCCATGGCATCAGCGATCTCTGCGTGCGTGGCTTCGCGTCCTAGCTCCTGCAACAGAGCATTTGCGTGCTTCCCTATCTGATGAATCGCGCCAGCCCTACCTAGCGGCACGCGCATAATACGCGATTGTTCAGCCAACGCTTGAAGCAACGCTTGTCGCACCCACCACACCGCGTAGGAAATGAACTTTATTCCCTTGGTTTCGTCGAACTTTTGCGCAGCACGTATTAGCCCCAAGTTTCCTTCGTTAATTAGATCCGAAAGCGAAACGCCCTGATTCTGGTATCGTTTGGCAACCGATACAACAAACCGCAAATTCGATCTAACCAGTTTATCCAGCGCCCCTTCGTCTCCCGCGCGAATACGTCTCGCGAGTTCTGCTTCCTCTTCACGCGTAATAAGCGGATACGCGCTTATGTCACGCAAATATTGGTCGAGAGAGCCTTCTTCGAAGTGAACCTTCTTCTTTGGCGAACTTACTGCCATACACGAAGTCCGATAAAGAGAGTCTGTTGATTAGTTTCGACACGCGATCAGGAGGGAGGATCGCGGCGCACGCTTCACTGCTGAAAAAATTAACCAGCGCGAGCGTACAAGAATCGTAGCATCATTTCACCACATGACCAAGGCGTCCCCAACGAATTCCCGTAAGCCAAGGTGCGCGAGACGGTGATTCCGGCATGTAGCTGTAATAAACAAATAGAGGAGTGCCGAGCATTAGACTGTCGGGTACAAAGCCCCAATATCTGCTGTCGAGAGAGTTATCGCGGTTATCGCCAAGCACGAAGTACTGTTTTTGGGGCACAACTATTGGCCCCCAGTTGTCGCGTGACGGGCGATAACGTTCGGAAGGAGAGGCAGCGACTGCCGTGTTAACTAAATGACCGCGCTGCCAACGAAAAGCTTCGTTGAACGGATCTATTCCCGGCTCGCTGTGAACCGCATACTCTTCGGAAAGAACTTTCCCATTTAGAGTTAGCCTTCCGTCTGACATTGATAACGTATCGCCAGGCAGTCCGACTAAGCGTTTAACAAAGTTTTTACCGGGATCGTTGGGATACTCAAAAACAACAACGTCGCCACGTTCGGGGCTGCGAATAGCGGGTGTTCGAGCATCAGAGAACGGAATACGAGCTCCATAAATGAGCTTATTTACAAGAAGGAAATCCCCAACCAAGAGTGTCTGCTCCATACTCCCAGAAGGAATCTTGTATGCCTCGACGATAAACGTGCGCATTCCAAGAAAGAGCAGAACGGCGGCCGGAAAGACTCTCGCAAGCTCCCAAAACCACTGCAAACGCCCAGACGACTGCTTCGCCTCTTGTTCACCTTCAGACGAAGCAGCGGATGACGAAGCAGCGGATGACGGAACGTCAACTGACGAAACCGCAACCGACAGCTCTGACGACTCAAAGCTGTCAGGCTGTGCGCTTTCGTCGGTGGGGGGACTTGCGAGGTCCATGCTCACTCCGAATAGTTGTCGATCTGAGCGCGTTGAAGTGCACCTGAATAGTCAACGTAGCCCACTTTGGTCTCCGAGTAAAACTCGTATACCTCCCATCCTCCCTCTCGGTGACCATTCCCCGTTTCCTTTACGCCTCCAAAGGGCATATGGGCCTCAGCACCGATGGTAGGAGCATTCACGTAAGTAATACCGTTGTCTAGCTCCTGCAGAGCACGGAATGCCACGTTCACGTTGGATGTATACACCGACGACGACAATCCGTATCTGACGCCGTTGTTTATGGCGAACGCCTCATCTACGCTGTTGGCCTTTATGACGGACAAAACCGGTCCGAAAATTTCCTCCTGCTCTAGCCTGCTTCCTGCAACAACATCCGTAAAGATCGTTGGCTGAAAGAAAAAGCCGTTGTCAAGATCGCCGCCGATCCCATTGCCGCGTCCGGTGGCGCGGCTACCGCCTGTACGCAAAGTCGCACCTTGAGCGCGCCCTACCTCGATATAACTCTCTACCTTCGAGCGTGCGGCCTCATTTACTAGAGGACCAACGTCAGTGCCTTCTTTGCGTCCGTCTCCCAAAACCAATGCCTCAACGCGCACAAGCAAACGATTTACTAACTCGTCGTGAATCCCTGCTTCAAGGATAAGCCGACTTGTCGCTGTACAACGTTGACCAGTAGTACCAAAGGCTCCCCACAAAACACCGTCAACCGCTAAGTCGATATCAGCATCGTTAAGAACGATTTGAGCGTTCTTACCACCCATTTCCAGCGAAAGTCGTTTGTGCATACGCCCACACACTTCGCCAACCAATCGGCCCGTTTGCGTGGAGCCAGTAAACGAGATTACTGGGACATGCGCGTGTTCAACTAATGCCTTACCGACTACCTCACCGTTCCCGTGAACAAGTTGGATTACTTCAGGTGGCAGCCCTGCTTCCAGAAGTATTTCAACTAATACCGTCGCAGTGTGCGGCACATCTTCTGCTGGCTTTAATACAACAGAGTTGCCACACAATAGTGCGGGGAATGCTTTCCACGTAGGGATCGCAAGAGGGAAATTGAACGGAGTAATCAAACCGCATACACCTATTGGCCGACGCATACTCATCGCCCACTTGTTTCGCAGTTCACTAGGCACCGTGTGGCCAAAAAGACGGCGCCCTTCCGTTGCTGCATAATACGCCGTATCGATCCCCTCTTGAACATCGCCGCGAGTTTCGGCTAGCGGTTTCCCCATCTCGCGTGTCATTACATCTGCGAGTTCGTCTTTCCGCGCAGTAAGTAAATCACCAACCTTACGTAGCACATTACCACGTTCGGGAGCTGGAGTGTTTTTCCACAAATCAAAGCCGCGACGAGCGCTTGCAACTGCGCGCTCTACGTCTTGAACACCAGACTCAGGGAACTGACCTATTAGATCGCGAGTGTCTGCTGGATTGCGATTCTCGAAGTACTCGCCGGTTGATGGAGCCACCCAGGCGCCACCAATAAAGTTTGCAAAAGTAGTCATACCTACAAGCTAGCGCCTGGGCCGCCCGACGGCGCCGAAGGTAGCGGGATTCCCTGCGGAAGGGGCTGAACTCCGCACTCCCAAAACGCTCCTCGCTCTGCACTCGGGATCGCGTATCCTACACGCGGAAGCAGCTCGCGCGCACCTATAACTGAAGCCCATACCACTATTAGCAGCGACACGATATGAGCGAAGCCCAGCCTGTGACGCCAACTCCCGATCGCACTCCAAATAGCTATTAGAACCGTCGCGCCCGAGGCAGCTACAAGCCCGTAAAGCGGGAGACCACAGCTTGCATTCCATGGCCAAAGCAAAAGACCCGTTGCCGCAGCAGCAGCGACAGCAGTTTGCACCCACCCACGCCACGATCCACCACCAGCCGGCCGGCCAGCCGCATTAGAACCGCCCGCTTTGTAGGCGCCCGCGTTAGAAGACTGAGGCGCTGGAACCGCGGATCCCGGCTGCACACCTCTATCACCCTGACGGCCAGCTGCTGCGCGCTTGTCAGCTAACAGCTGCTCGTCAGATACTGACGCCAACTGTTTATCTATCTTTGCGAGCTCGGCTTCCCAGTTCTTGTCACTCATGTGATACCTGTTATAGCTGTCATGAAGGTGTCGACTCACGCGTTAAACCATACCGCTCAATCTTTTTGTAAAGATTGGAGCGCGGCATGTCCAATGCTCTTGCTGTCTCCGAGACGTTCCAATCGAATGCTCTTAGCTTTGCTAATAGAAATGATCGTTCAGCGGCGATTTTGAAATCCTCAAAGGTTTCGCAGTCAACTAGCGCGCCCAACCCTGATGGTTCTGCAGTACGCCGCCCTACTAAGCGGTCGACATCGGCCGCCACGATGGACTTGCCGCTCGCAAGGATTACGAGACGTTCAACAGTGTTGCGTAGTTCGCGCACGTTTCCCGGCCAATCCAGCTCCGACAAACGCCGAAGTGCGTCGTCCGCAACCGTTCTAGCAGGAAGACCATCGCGCTGCGAAAACTGTTGCAAGAAGTGAAGTACTAATAGCTCAATATCCTCACGTCTTTCTCGAAGTGGAGGGACAGTTATCGGTACTACGTTAAGCCTGTAGTAAAGGTCTTCGCGAAAACGTCCAGCTCCAATCTCATCCTCCAAATCCTTGTTCGTTGCTGCGAGAACACGAACATCCACTTGTACGGGCTTATTACCACCTATTCTCGTAACGACTCCATCTTGTAGCACTCGCAGTACCTTTGCCTGTGCAGCAAGCGACATGTCGCCTATTTCGTCAAGAAATAATGTCCCCTTATCTGCCTGCTCAAACTTCCCTGCGCGATCACTTACTGCACCAGTGAATGAACCTTTCATATGTCCGAAAAGTTCGCTCTCAATTAGCTCAGAAGGAATTGCAGCGCAGTTCACTTCCACAAAGGTTTGTTTGGAACGCGTTGAACCTTTATGAATGGCGCGCGCAACCAGCTCTTTCCCAGTGCCATTCTCACCCGTAATTAGTACGCGCGCAGGAGTAGACGCGACCTTCTCTACTCGTTCGAGCAGCGCCCGCATTCCGTATGACGTACCAACCATCTCGTAGCGAGAATCGATTGACCGCCGCAAACGCTCATTTTCCTCGGAAAGATTTCGTTGCTGAAACGCATTTCTCAACAACACTAAAACACGATCTGTATCCAGCGGCTTTTCGAGAATGTCGTACGCGCCTAACTGTGTCGCTTCGACAGCGGTTTGAATAGTAGCGTGTCCGCTAATCATGACCACTGTCGCGGTAGCGTCCAGCTGACGCAAACGCCGCAACACCTCCAACCCATCTATCCCCGCCATTTTCACATCCAAGAAAACGAGATCCGGACGCGTTTTCTCGTACTCCGCAATTCCCTCAGTTCCGCCAGACGCCGTGCGCACCTCGAAGCCTTCGTACTCCAGCAGCTGTCCAAGCGCCTGCCTTATTCCGGGCTCGTCGTCTATAACAAGAATGCGTCGCGTAGTCATAATAGGAATTCTACAATCATTTACGTGAGTTAGTAGGACTGACCGATTCGCCAGTAGTCGCACGATACACTGTTACACGGTTATCACCTATTCGTATATCGCCGATTGACGTGGGAAGCGGTACGTAAAAACCACTTTGCAACGAGCTGTCGGATTGCTGAGTCTTTGGGTCGTTTACCGCGCCAACAGAACGTACGACCAGAGGGATGAGACGAGAAGGAATATCAATGTTTCGCACGCTCACCTTCTTTATTTCGAGTTGCGCAAGCCCCGGCCTAACTATTGAAAAGTCGCCCGCGAAGTGCACTGTATCTTGATCACTAAATGTTCGCCCGATTGCCGAACTAATAGCCGAACCAACTGCACCACCAACTGCACCATCGCCTGCAATATCGCGGAACCTAATTGGTGTCCTAACGTGCAGCATTCCGTCATACAGTGCCAGTTGAGTACTGGCTGCCACTTCGGGGATCGCGTTCGATAACGAAGACGCCAGTAACGACGTAAGCTGTTCCGTGGACATGGTCATGTAAGCGGATCCAGTTGTAGAGCTAAGCTCCCTCAAATCCGGAGGCTTCACAGCAGTACCCGAACCGGTACCCTTCCCCGCCGACAGACTGACCCACTGAGGCGGCGTTGTTACCGCAGGATTGCTTACACCCTCAGCTCTTCTTGCAATGGTAAATGGCAGCTCGCCGCCGTTTAACCACCAGAGACCGCCTCCTACGGCCACCGCACCTACCACTGCAAGACATCCCAAACGAGTGATGCACCCCACGTAAAGCTCCCGACATGAAGAAGAGTTGAGTTCACGCCTTTCAGGCGAACGGTACAACACAATACGTTGCGGCAGTTCAGAAAGTGCCGCAACCGCGGCTTCCAAAAAGAGGCCGACCCCGCCAACTCCTTGGACGCCCCCTAACCTTAAACACTATAACCGGCGCAGATGCAGAAACTGGTAGCAGGGATCCATCACTTCCAATCCAACATCTTCTCCTCCGAACGGGAGTTCTACGAGAAGATGGCTGGTGGGCAAACTCCAGAAGCGCTGTTCATCACCTGCTCAGACTCTCGCATTAACCCGAACTTGCTCACTAACACCGCGCCCGGCGAGCTCTTTATTCTAAGAAACGCCGGCAATATCGTTCCGCCTTGGGGACATGACAACGGTGGCGAAAGCGCAACGATAGAGTACGCCGTGACTGTGCTGGGAGTTCGCGATGTTATTGTTTGCGGTCACTCTCATTGCGGTGCGATGCAAGGGCTTATAGATCCTACATCGGTTGCAGAGTTGCCTGCCGTTCGCAGATGGCTTTCACATGCTGACGCGACCAGAAGAGTACTCATGGATAATTATTCGCATCTTTCTGGCGAAGCGCTAGAGACGGTCGCCGTTCAGGAAAATGTTCTTGCTCAAATCGAAAACTTGCGTACTCACCCGTGCGTTGCGACTGCGGTAGCAAAAGGCGCCTTGCACCTTCATGGTTGGGTTTACAAAATTGAAACAGGAGAGGTATTCACTTACGAAAGCGCTAGTGAACAGTTCGTGCCATTGGCTACATCAACGATCGCGACAGCTAACGCGAAGAATGTATCGGGTCCGTCGATTTGAAAAAATGCGCGCGTCCAAAGTACGACTCTCCAAGCTCAACACACCTATCTCGTGAGACCGTAAACCACGTAGTTAGTGGCAAGTTTGTACGCGTCGTTTGACATGTTCACCGGATACCAACCCTCACCCGACCATTCCATATAGTCTCCGATGTCGTTGTTAAAATTGATTATCACCTGAAGCCGTTTGCTCGGGTCGTTGTCTTCAAATATTCCGTAGTACTCAGCCTTTGCCTGAACGTTCGCCGGATGTGTCATGCCTTCGAGTGTCTCTATAGTAAAGAAGCTGTTAAAAATGGGATGAGATACATCTAGCGGCACAATCCTAGCCTCCGGCAAAACGGCGAGCATTGACTGTTGAAACACGTCCCATTGACGCTGAAAATAGAAGTCGTCGACAATGAGAAAGCCGCCCTTCGCAATCCAATCTCTTAGACCTTCGGCTTCGCGTTCATCAGGAACCCAATATCCAGGTTCAGTGAGATAGGCAACGGAATAGCGCGACAATAATGGATCGTCGAGTGTATGAACGTTGCTTTGATCCTTATGAAGCTTTATTGACGAAAGGTCTTTTAGTATGGTCATAAAGTTACGCTCCATTGCCGGATAGTCGGCGCTCCATGCCATGCGATATCCCTGTGTGTACCTTATACGAACAAAGGTAAATCTTCCGTCGTACTCAGCGTTTGGCAGTATCCCTACACGCCGCTGGGAGAATGCAACGGTGGCGGCTCCAGCGAATAGAAACAGTAGGAGCGCAACAATGGCCGCCATTGGCATGCGAAAGTTCTTTCTGGCCAAGACGTAAATAGAACGTCTGACTAGGCTAATGCTCGAGGTTGTAGCGTTTCGCACGGAACGGATCATCAATAATATTCGCACGCCAGCTCAGCTCTAGCCAATCTTTAGCATCTTTGTTCTGGGTTATTATTTCGCAGGGTATTGCGCCAATCTTCTATCCTTCCCAAATTCTGCCCGATCGTTACACCCTGCTACCTCTAAAGATTGAGGCTATCGTGGACGAATCGTTGCTAGGTCATATCCGAACGTCTTTGAAAGCTGCCACGCTAATGGCAATAGCGAGCTCTGGTATTGTTGTTAACGCTCACGCTCAAGTAATTCCGCAGGCTACAGTCCGCGACAGTCTCGGCATTAAAATCGTTGAGTACGCAACAATCAAGACGAACCTACAGGCATTTCGTATAACTAGCACGATTGCAACTGTTGGAGGTTTACGTGACGATCCGGCGGAGGAAATTGAGTATCGAACTGGAATAGAATCGTCCCAGAGACTTTCCAACGGTAACATTGCCGCCGCCGAGTGGTCTGCAGTTAGGATAGTCGCCCCCAAAGGACGTTTTGTAAGGATGGTAGGCGCAAAGGGTAGCGGCGAATGGCTTTCTCCTAGGGTTCTCGGTAGAACAGTCGCAACCTCTTAGAGTAAACAGCGGATTGGCCGCCCAAGCACAGCTATACAGTCTGTTTCTAATGTCACTCGACGGACGGACGGTTAATCCTGTTGGAGTGTTCGAAGGAGTGACATGGCCATCGGTTGTCACGGACATTTTTAGTTCTGCTATTCATGGAAATCAGATGTACGTTGACAACGGTAGAAAGAACGAGATCAAGAAGTACTCGTTTAACGGGAAACTCGTATCAGTAATTCGCTGGCGCGACCCGCTAATCTCTATATCCGAAAGTCGGCTTAGAGAAATGGCGGACAGAAGAACGCCAATCAACGTCACGGGAAGGGCGCGCGCTGCCGAAACTGAACGGCTAATGTCGCTTCCACGACGTCCGTTCTTCCCAGCATACATGACATTCTTTGTTGATAAGGTGGGACGGTTGTGGGTTATGGATTACGGCGGTGCTCAGAATGGACGCTACGCACCGGACTACACTGTTTTCGACTCTAACGGAACGCTTTTAGGCCGTTTTCAAATACCGCTCGGCGAGTACAGTAGAGGAGTAGTTACCGACGCAGGTCACGACTACGTGGTTGTTCATATGAGAAGCCGCGAAACCGGAGTAACTATCGCAGCGCTAAGAATCGCGCCAAATCGATAACAATTACAGTTGCTACTCAAGCATACCACTATCACTCCGCAATGCTTCAGCATCTCTAGCAATACAGTGGTAACGCCATCCTCAACTCATGTCTTCATTATGTACAATGCTTGCCGCCGCTCACTCCGCCGCCGTACTCGGCGTTGACGCTTTCAACGTCACAGTAGAAGTACATGTAGCCAACGGGTTACCACAGTGGACGCTCGTCGGACTCGCAGCAACGGCAGTGAAGGAGAGCCGCGACCGCGTCGGGGCGGCGTTGGCTAACTCTGGGTTTACTGTGCCACAAAAACGCATAACCGTAAACCTTCAACCCGCATCAGTACCGAAAAGAGGGACAGCGTTCGACCTGCCCATAGCACTCGCCCTGCTCGCCGCAAGCGGACAGTTACCCGCCAAAGCGTTACAGGGCGTTTGTGCTATAGGAGAACTAGGGCTCGATGGACAAATCAGAGCGATTCGAGGAGCACTCGCCGTCGCAAAGTACGTTGCCGCCAATCACAACGCACTGCTAATTGTTCCTCCAGACAATGCTAACGAGGCTCTGCGAGTGCCAAATGCTCAAGTAGCTGCGCCACCTACTCTCGCACTCTTAGTTGAAGCCCTTCGTGATGGAAGGCTAAATACTGAGATCAATAGAATCGAGTCGCGCGGCGACCAACAAAACACAGATGAGATAGGCGATGTAGTAGGACAGGAACTTGCATTGCGAGCAGCGGAAATTGCAGCTGCAGGTGCGCACAACTTGTTACTAATAGGACCACCAGGAGCAGGAAAAACAATGTTGGCTAGACGGTTGTCTAGTATTCTGCCACCGCTAAAAGACAACGAGGCACTTGAGGTTATGTCAATACATTCTGTCGCAGGATTGCTTGAACCATCAGCGTGCTCGCAACTGCCCACTAGACCATTTCGCGCACCGCACCACTCAGTTTCCACAGCAGGACTCGTTGGTGGAGGAAGCTGGCCAAAACCAGGGGAGGTAAGCCTCGCACATCGAGGAGTACTCTTCCTCGACGAATTATCGCTCTTCCCACGCTCAACACTCGAAGCGCTAAGACAGCCTCTCGAAGATGGTGTGGTATCAGTTGTTCGTGCCTCAAGTGCTGTTCGATTCCCCGCAAGGTTTATGCTAGTCGCTGCATCAAATCCCTGTCCCTGCGGATACGCCGGATCGCAAGACCGCGCATGTCACTGTACATTGGCCGACGTTGAGAAACATCGAAACAAACTTAGTGGTCCACTCACTGATCGTATCGATCTTCACGTATTCATGCAGCGCGTACCACCCGAACAGCTAGCGCAAAACTCAAACAGCGAAAAGTCATCGGCGATTAGAGAACGAGTCATAAAAGCCAGAGAGCGCCAACAGGCACGTTTCGCACACACAAACAACGCAACCAAAAGCGAAGTACATACGAACGCCGCCGCACCAATCCGCCTACTAGAACCAGCCGCTAGAGTAAACGCCGATGCAAAAGCGCTACTTGTACAAGCAGCAAATAAGCTGCTGCTATCCGCTCGCAGCTACCACAGGATACTCAGAGTAGCACGCACCATCGCAGATCTTGACGACGTGGATTCAGTCACCAAACAGCACGTTGGCGAGGCGCTTCGGTACCGGCCGGTATTGCCCGACGGCAGATGAGTGTGACGCAGTGGGCGCGGTGGCGGAAGTTCGGGATCTCAGGTAACGTTGAGTAACGGAATCCGAAATATCACCAAGGATGCAACCATGTTTATAAAGAGTCGCAGTTACCTGATCGCGGCGGTCGCACTGTTTTCAGTATCCGTGACTCCACTCTCCACTGCAAATAGTCAGAATGACAACAGGGCCTCCAGAACGGTGCTCTTGTCCTTCGGTACCGAAAAGCTGAACGACTACCGATTCAACCCCAAGCCAATATGTCCGGTTCCGTCGAAAAGTCCGAGCTGCGTCGAGCATCCTGGCAGAGAACGGCAGGCAGTGGACGAGATCATGCGGAATTCGACCCCGAAGCCGGAACGAGAATTCCGAATGTCACCAGTCAGGGATTCTGGTGAAGTCGCGCTGGTTCACTTGTACCTGATCATCGATCCCATCGAACCCGGGTACGGCGCGATTGAGGAATACCAGTTCGTTCTCGACAAGTCGCGAACGAAGGTGCTGCGCCAGCAACGATTGACCAACGATTTGTTCGTGTCGAACAAGAAGTAAACGTTAGGCTTCTGTTTAATGGTATTCGCTCGCCTATCCTTGCTTCCTATAGCACTCATGCTTTTGCATGGTTCAATAGAGGCACAAGTGAAGCCGCCCGTGCGAACTGTCGTACTGCGTGATCCACCCTGTACAAATTGCCTTCGCATTCAGGCAGTCGCGAGGTTCGGTGACGATGCTGGCGAAGGTGTGTTACGCGGACTTCCTAGGATGGTTGTCCGAGATCAGTTCGGTCGCGTGTTCATTGCTGATCAGAACGGTGGTGCTCCACAAGTATTCGATAGCACTGGAAAGTTCCTCCGTATGCTGGGAAGAGTTGGGAGCGGGCCAGGAGAGTTTCGTCAGCCAAGTGGCCTCATCCCGTTTCCCGATGGACGCCTCGCGGTGTTCGACATTCGACTCGCGCGGCTGAATGTGTTTGACAAATCGTTGTCCCTTCTCACTAGTCGTCCCACGAAGCTACGAACAATTGACGCCGTTAAATGGCGTGGCGACACGCTTTTGGTTCCTTCTGTACTCAATACGCCGGCGTCATCCGGCTACCCATATCACTTCACTACGTTGGAAGTCGAAGGGCCACTCTTTTCCTTTGCAGTCGAGCCATTGAAAACTGTTCCACGAGGCGAAGCAGAGCGGGGGAAAGCGGCCGTTGTCGGTGAGCATTACTGCGTTAGTCGCGAGCGCCGCCTTGCAGTCTTCTGCAGCAATTCAATCACAGGTCGGCCTGTTGAGTTCAAGTATTCTCCGAGCTGGTTCAAGGATGACGCGAGCCTATTGGTAGAGGACGGACAAGCGCCCACGGCGACATTCAAATCAATGATACCGCTATCGGCGACGCAGTTGTTGATCACGGTACTAGTTCCCGATCCGAAGTATAAACAGGGAATTCAACACATAATTGGTGTAGATGGACCGACATGGGAAATAGTGGACATGAACAGCTACTATGACACAGTGCTTCTAGTCCTTGATATAGCACAGCAACGGCTGACGGCGATAAGCCGTTCACCGGAAGCGTTGCTCTATCCGGCGGGACCAAACCACCTCGTCAGCGTTAATGAAGGCGAAGGGTACGTCACTCTTTGGCGAGTGCTGACGTCGAATTAGCCCCCCGAGCCTAGGGAAGACGGTGTCGACCACCCTGAATAGCCGGCTGCTTCTGGCTCTAAGACGCGAAACAACATAGTATCTTCGCTCATGATTCAGACATCTACCTTTACCGTTATTAACAGCCTTCGTAACATTGCGACAGCGACCTGGCTAATGCTCGCTGCCTTACGTATTTCCGTAGATCAGCAAGCGCATGTTAATACTGTCACTCTTCCTAAACCGAATAGCACCGTCAACGATAACTTTACGAACGTAATAGGAGTACAAGAGATAGCAGGTGGAATAGTACTGGTATCAGACGGTAGAGAGAACCGAATAGTTGTAGCCGACCTAGCTTCTCAAGTTGTTCAGGCTGCTGCCAGAAGTGGAAATGGTCCAGGCGAGTACATGCGTGTAGGAACGCTACATGCTCTTAAACGAGATACAACAATTATGGTTGATATTATCGGTAGACGATGGATTGTGTTTAAAGGAGACAAAGCGGTAGGGACGCTAACGTCAACACGTCAAGGAGTGCGCGAAACGTTCCAGTCGTGGGATGGCTCAGTTTTAGGCGCCGATACCTTAGGCAATGTTCTCACCGTTGCGCCGGAGCCATATCGTCCTGGCGCCCATGAAATGGATATCCGCGATTCTATTGCGTTGGTGTTAGTATCACGCACCTCGGGGATGAAGGATACTGTTGCTCGCTTGCTTAGAGAGCCCGTACGACAGGTTGTTACAATGAACAACGATGGTAAAGTGAAAAGCGTATCTGTTTCTATTCCGGCATGGTCAGTTGGAGAGCAAGCGCTTTTATGCACCGATGGTTGGACCGCGGTGGTAAGACAGCCATCTCATGGATAGTCGCGTTTGGCAAGCGAACCGTTTATACCGTTACAACCGACTCCGACAAGTTGCAGCTAGTGCACCGCCACCCATTCAATCTTTAGACGTCGTTCTCCAGAAACTGCTTCTACCGCTCCTAAATGAACGTCTTCTTGTCACTTCATATTCGTCACCCCTAGAACGAAATTGCGTACCATGCAGCAAGAGTACACGCCGAACCCGGCTACCACGTTCCTTCTTGAGCTTGCCCGTGCACTTCACGTATACGGGACGCCAGCACATGACTTGGAACGATCGCTCTCAACCGTTGCTAGGCGGCTTGGGTTAAAGGCCGAGTTTTTCTCGACGCCTACCAGCCTAATGGTAGGACTGGGCGGCATTGAGCAACAACAGGTTCGTCTTTTAAGAGTTGACCCGGGTTCGCCGAGTCTAAGGCACCTTTCTGAGTTGGACGCTATTACGAGAGATGTCGTTGAATCACGTGTATCACCTACGGTGGGTCTCGAGCGGTTGCGAGATTTATTGTCAAAGCCGCGCCGTTGGCCTACATGGTTGCTACTGCTTGCATCAGTACTTGCATCCGCTGCTATTTCCAGCTTTTTAGGCGTAAGACGCGGTGACCTTTTTGTCGCATCGTTGCTTGGATTGGTTACAGGGTGCATCACGCTATTCATACAAAGAGTACCAAGATTAGCACACGTTACCGAACCGCTTGCAGCATTTATTGTTACAACATTGGCTTTCGTTTTTGATGAACTCTCAGGAAGAAGCTCGGGCTATGTTACTACACTTGCTGGCCTTGTTGTACTTCTTCCCGGACTGACTTTTACAGTCGCGCTTACCGAGCTATCTACCCGTCATCTGGCCTCGGGCACGGCTAGAATGGCGGGTGCAGTTGTGGTGTTCCTTGGCCTAGGCTTTGGTCTAGCTCTTGGTGCCGAAGCGGGACGCATGTTAGGTGAATGGGTCGTAAATAACGTGGGTGCTATTCAAGGACCCTGGTCGTCGTCAGAAAAGTTGCCGGATGGAACTCACTACGTTGGCGTGGCCGTAGCAGCTCTTGCTTTTATGGTTATGCTGAACGCAAAAGCAAGAGACGCGGGATGGATTCTCATGACATGCTGCGCTGCTTACATGACATCCAAAACAGCTGGTGCGCACGTAGGCGAAGAACTTGCCGCGTTCCTTAGTGCTTTGCTTGTCACAGCTATGAGCAACCTACTGGCCCGCTTCCGAGCCAACTCGGCGATGGTTACAGCTGTGCCCGGTTTGCTAATTCTTGTTCCTGGCTCTATTGGCTTTCGTAGCGTCCAATCACTTCTTGGAGAGCAAGTAGAGGTGGGGATAGCAACTGCTTTTCATGTTGCCATTGTTGGCATATCGATAGCGGCAGGTATAGTTGCTGGTAACGTTGCGAGCAGCACTGAACACAAAATGGAGACGCCGATTGAGTAAACGGCCCGATTCTCACAACGAAGGGGACGCTTCGAGCAAACCGTTCACATCAAATATGCCTAAAGTGGACGATGGCAACAAAGCAGAACTGCCCACTGTTAGGACACACTTAATAGGTTACACGCAATCGGTACATATAGCTGTTGTAACGAGTTTAAATGAATCATCGCTTTTACCTCTGCTTCACCCAGACGAGGTTGCAGTCGCAGCCTCGATGGGCGCCATAAGACGTGAATCGTACATAGCGGGAAGAGTGGCACTGCGCGCAGCGGTTTCTCAGGTAGACAATAGATTCGCCGAGCAACCGTTACTGCATAACGATCGCGGAGCACCTACTGTTCCACACGGCGTTATTGGTTCATTGAGCCACAAGGCCAATCACGCAATTGCAGTTGCGACAACCATAGGCGATGACGCGAACAGCTTCGCCACGATAGGAATTGATATCGAGACAATTAACGAAGCTCGCACATCTCGTATTGATATCGCACGAAGAATCCTCACGACTAGTGAGTTGGATAGTCTAAGTTCAAACAAAGAGGAGCGTTTAAAAGAAGTGCTTCTTTACTTCTCACTAAAAGAGGCTATTTACAAGGCAATAGACCCGTATGTGCACCGCTATGTGCGATTCAAAGAGGTTTCACTAGCTATTAATAACCCCATTGATTCAAATCGCGGTTCAGCAACCGCGCAGCTGCTCCTAAGCGAGTTTCAAGGTCTGCGTCCGGCTCCTGATATCCTCGTGGATTGGTGGCAGGAAGGGGCTCACATCATATCAGTCGCAGCAACGTTGGGAAGCCTAAATGCGCGTTCCTTGCGGTCAAATAGTTCCGGCCGATAAGCAAACCTGCGATCTTTAGGGTATGCCATCCTTCAAAATCTCTGCTCGCGCTCTGGCGGCGACGTTTATCCTTGCGGCCGCGTTCATTTACCTAGTAAAGACCTTTAGAGAGGTTGAAGTACCAGTACGTGCTGAGAGCGATCCGAATGGGGCAGCTGTTTCCGACGCGATTGGGTCCTTTAGCGTTCAGGACTCATCTGGCGCAACAGTTTCGCTTATTACGCCGGGTGAACCCTCCATCGTGATGATTAACTCAACGACGTGTGGGTGGTGTAAGCGCGCATTGGCCGATATAGGTGAGATGGCAAACGGGCGCCCCGTTCCTAGACTCAAGCTACTAACACTTGAAGGAGCGAACTTTGGCGCCCCCATGCTCGCAAAAGAAAACATAGTGGGCGCTACGTTAATTGGACCCGGCGGACCAAGCGATCAGGTACTTCTCACGTTTCGGTATCCAGGCACTCCCACTTTTGTAGCGATCGACCGAAACGGAAAGGTTGCCCGTACAATGCCAGGATATCCCATCCGTGACGAAATGAAACATTGGCTGGCGGTAATGGTTGGTGATCAGGATGTACCGTAGCTAACTACGTGACGCGCGGAACTACGCCTAATAGAGTAGAGTCAGCTAACATCGCTATACACGCGCCCCGTTGCGCGTATATAGCTCACTCCGTAGACAGCCGATTGAGACGTTTGTGATCTACGATTATGAGTACAGCGCACAAGGAAATCACTACGGTTGAGACTAAACACCACGGGCAGAAGCTTCTTACAACAAAGAACTCGCCGTATTTTAACCGCACGGTGAATAGAACAGCGGGCCATATCATTAGCTGCATAAGAAGGTTGGGCCACCGCTCGTTTTCGAACCTGCCGAAAGTACTTATTACCGCGACAATGCAAAGCAGTGTGTATCCTACTGCCCCAATGAAAGCCACGTCGTAGCCCAAAAACCAGCCAAACCGACTCCCCTGCACGAGTTGGCATCCGCCGCTGCCTGAACACGCCAGCGAGCCCGTAAGCCCGAGCTTCCACAAGTGGAGGTACAGCGCCACCAGTGCAGATATCAGGCTGGAAACCGCGATTACCATTCGAGCTGTCATCGTCGTACGGATGAAGTGAAAAAGTTGGAGGGAGAGAAAACAATGTAGCTGTCCGAAAGCGTTTCCGGTGACATAATACACATAGGAACAATGTCGTTCCCAGCGCCACCACTAAAGTTCCCGCCCCTCGTTACCGCAGCGACTGCGTTTCTTTGGCTAGGGCCACCCCATGAGCTTCACATCCGTAAACCCGTATTCAGGCGAATTCATTGCCTCATACAACTCTCTAAACCAAGACGCCATTGAGCGCTGTATCAGCGAGCTGCACTCGCGTCAGAAGGATTGGAGAAAGCTAACAATCGAGCAGCGGGGGGCTGTCATTAATGCGCTAGCCGCCTCAATTCATGAACACAAAGAACAGCTTGCACAAACTCTTACCGCAGAAATGGGCAAACCCATCAATGCTGCTCGAGCGGAAATCGACAAATGCGTTCAATTGTGTAACGACGCTACTCACGATGCGATACAAGCTTTGGCACCACAAGGAATTGAATCGACAAGTAAGTCGGAGATAACAGTTCAGTATCAACCGCTCGGCGTATTGCTCGCAATCATGCCGTGGAACTTCCCACACTGGCAAGCAATACGCTTTGCTATACCAGCGCTGTTAGCAGGTAACGCAGTAGTTGTTAAACCAGCAGAGTCAGTTGCAGGTAGCGCCGCGCTACTTGAAAAGTGCATTAGAGATGCGGAAGTCGCTGCTCGGAATGTGCTTCCCCATATCCGCATCCCGTTTAGTACTGCGCTTATTGAAGTAGCGGACATAGCGTCAGTTATCTCTGATTCAAGGATTAGTGGAGTAACGCTTACTGGGTCGGACCGTGCAGGAAGGTCAGTTGCGGAAGCTGCTGGAAAACAGTTAAAGAAAGTTGTGCTCGAGTTGGGCGGTAGCGATCCATTTATTGTGCTCTCAAGTGCAAACATCAAGCGTGCTGCACACATAGGAGCAAAGGCACGCTCTGTAAACTCCGGCCAATCGTGTATTGCGGCAAAGCGTTTCATCGTTGTTGAAAGCATCTACGATTCGTTCATAGAACCTTTCGTTAACAGCATGCGAGAGCTTCGAACTGGCGACCCTACGAATAGAGAAACAAACGTTGGTCCCATCGCTACGAAATCTGTGTACGATCAACTAGTAAGACAGGTGAACACATCTGTTGAGATGGGTGCACAAGTATTGCTTGGCGGTGCTCCAACTACACACAGTACCTCGGGATACATTTTTCCGCCGACGGTGCTAGTCAACGTACCAATGCAAAGCCCCGCCGCACGCGAGGAGCTGTTTGGACCGGTCGCTTCAGTGTTCAAAGTTAAGAATATCGACGAAGCCATACAGTTAGCGAACGACACACCTTACGGTTTGGGGGCAAGCGTATGGACAGAAGACACAGACGAGGCAAGCAAATGTATACTTGAAATAGACGCTGGAATGGTATTCGTTAACGAAATGGTAGCGTCAAACCATCGCTATCCTTTTGGCGGAATTAAGCAGTCAGGCGTTGGACGTGAACTCGGCGAAGCTGGATTTAGAGAGTTTACAAACGTAAAGACCGTTTATAAACCAGGACTAACGATATAGACACTTAGTCTTCTTGCGATTCATCGCCGAGTAACGAGGGGACTTCGATTAGCCTTCTCCACCATGGCCTAGAGTGTTCGCCATGTTTCATAGCACGTACAACTTGTCGCCAAGCTTGCCGCATTTCATTTGCGTCATCGAAACGATCTTCAATGCGCGGAGCTAGCCCACGCACTAACCACTCGTAAAGCGGCTCAGGGAAATGCGGATCAGCGAGCCTTTCCATGAAGTTATCGGCGAGCTGCTTTGCCAATATCTGTTCACTCCGTCCTTCGCCAAAGGGGGGGCGTCCTGTAAGTGCAAAGAAAACAATACTTGCAAGCGCATAGCAGTCGGTGGCTGGCCCTTGTGACTCACCTAACAGCTGCTCGGGCGCAGCAAACGCCGGTGTTCCCGATGTGCCCGCATGTCCGTCCCCCAATGCATATGCAATTCCAAAGTCTCCGATGCGCCACCTTCTATAACGATCGATAAGAATATTCTCAGGCTTAAGGTCACGGTGAATAATCCCACTTGAATGCGCGACCATCAGTGCTTCAAGCAGTTCATCGATTTGAGGTGCTATCTCTTCAAACGATCTCGGACCCTGTCGCTCCACGAGGCTCGCAAGCGACCCACCTTCCGCAAGTTCCATTGTGTACCACACAACATCACCCCTGCTATCGCTGTCGTACACTGGAACGATAGACGGATGAGCGAGTTGTGCAGCAAGACGTGCCTCTCGTCTAAAGCGCGCAACGGCGACATCATCCCGTGCGATGTTAGGATGTAGCGCCTTAATCGCCACTTCGCGCGACAACGACAAATCACGCGCGCGCCAAACGCTGCCAAACATTCCACTTCCTAACGGTGCAAGAATCTCATAGTCGTCGGACGTAGCCCATCGCAGTCTATGTTCTTCGGAGTCACTATCCGCAGAAGAGTTGCCATCCTCGGGCCCAACAAAGACTGTGCGAATTGCGACACCCCTATCTACTTCACGAAGCATTGAAGCAACGCTTTCGTACCGTTGGGCGGGGTCTCGATGAAGCGCTCTATCAAGTGCGCGCGCCAGTACTTGAGGACAGTCTGGACGGACAAGAGAAATAGGCGGAGTCTCACCTTCGGTTACTGTCTCACCAGTAATTGCAGTGAACAGCATTGAGGCGAGTTGCCACTGATCGGATAGAGGCGTTGGAGCCCAGCCACTTTCTCCCCACTCAGGTGGGGTAGGCATGTACACTCGCGAAGGACGCAAACCTTCAGGTATCTGATCGCTGGGAAGCACCCATTCCCAACCAAGTAACCAAAGCCTGCCACCGGGGGTAAGCCACACAGTTTCAGCGGAAACGGCACCATGCGCCGAACCCGTGTCATGTATGTAAGCGAGCGTGCTCGCCGCCTCTCGAAGTACCTGAAAAACTAACGGAACGCTCTCCTGACCCAATCTCGCAACACGGGAGCGAACCGTTTCACCAGCGATCCATCTACGTAAATAGCCGGGCCCGCGATCGTGATCCGCGTCAGACCAGTAATGGTACGTGGTGGGGATAGACGGGTGATTACGGTGCGCCAAACCTCGTGCCTCGTTGCGCAACCACACTTCATGCGATGGATCGGGCGCCGTCACTAAAGAGAGCGACCTCCCCAGCGCGTCAATTACCTCTTGATAATGCCGATACTCGCGCTGCAAACCCTCCTCGCCCCACGTCCAGCCAGGGGGAAGAACCCACTGTTCTAGATGAGGTGGCGGAGAAGCGGTTCGCGCGTGAACCGGAAGTACGGTATCCGAGGACATCATGAAGAATAACCGAAAGCCATGGCCGGTTGAATCACGCTTTTAGCAGCGTTAGTTGCACAACCACACCACCGGTCGAGGCGTTGTCTACAGTTATGGTACCTCCCCACCCTTCCAACAAACGTCGACTTATAGCTAACCCCAAACCGCTACCGCTCGTTCGAGTAGAGAAATGCGGCTCGAAAATGCGCGGCATCACATCTAATGGGATGCCGCCACCGTTATCGCGAATCTCTAAGTGGACTTTGTCTGCAACCAGTTTCACTTCCGTGCTCACCGTCGTAGCACCTGCCAGCCTTGCGTTCTCGAAAATATTGAGAACGACCTCCTTGAACTCGTCAGCTTTACCAAGAGCCGCCGGGACTAGCAGTGAGTCGTTGGGTGTAAGCAACCACGTTACATCGCGTGCGTCCCCCAACTGCTCAAGCTCAATAACTGCCTGAACAATATCTACCGAATTGATTGGCTCAGCCATCGCCCTGTTCTCAGGGGCAGTGCCATAGCGACTAAATGATCGTGCTATCTCATCAAGATGATCTATCTCTGACAAGATTCGAGTCACGTTAGAGTCCAACAACAAACCGAAGTCACCGCGTCCGTCACGAAATGCGCGCTGCAAATGTTGTACGCCGAGTCGTATAGGGGTTAGCGGATTCTTTATTTCGTGTGCTACCTGACGTGCCATTTCTCCCCAAGCAAGTACACGCTGAGCAGACGCAAGTTCCGTAACGTCGTCAACAGTAAGAACCGCACCTGACGAAAGTCGCGTAAGCCTTCCACGAAGCTGACGTGAATTGAGTTGTAATTCAAACGAATCTTCGTCATCCCTTGTTCCAAGAAACTTCTGTACGATCGATTCAATATCTTGTGGAAGAGAAACGATAGACACTGTCGTTCTATCGTTGACAGAAGCCGAAGCAAGCATTGCAACGGCTCGCGGATTTGCAAACAGTATCGTTCCGTCTTGCCGCAGCGCTACTACGCCACTCGCCACATGTTGAAGCACTGCTTCAGTCCTGCGATGCGCTGCTTCAAGCTCCAACCTAGACGAAGTAAGGTCTTGCGACATTCTACTAAACGCCTGGTAAACCGGCGCGAATTCAGTTGCCGGAGCGTTTCCTAGCTTTATATCATTAGTACCCGATGCGAGAGACAATGCTGCCTCCCGCAAATCACCTACCGGACGTTCAAGTGCTCGTGCTGCGAATCCGCTAAACCAGAAGGCGGCTATTACGCCAAGCGAAGTTGCGAACAGTACGAGTATACCTAAGTCGGCTCGTCGCGCATCGAGCGTAAACTCATCACCGCGCGCCGGTGTCGCGACAATTAGCGTCGGAGATGAAAGGTTTAGCCATTTAAAACCAATTAACGCTTCTCTGTTACGTACAGGAAGGCGTTTCGAAACAAATGTATCGCTGAAGCTAAAGGCCTCGTCTGCATCTCTAAAGCCTTCAGGAAGCAATCTTCCCAACGGAGCAAGTGCGTTAAGCACTGGATCACTTGCAGAAACAAGTTGAGCCTGCTGATAAATGAAGTAAGGCGCTCCAGCAAGATCATCTGCAAGCACTATTGTTTCGCTATCAACGTTAGCTACTGATGCTCCTCTCAATGTCTCACGAATAAGAAGCTCACGTGCGCTCCTATCATCATCGCGCAATCTGTAGGCAAACCAACTTGCGAAAATGGCAGCCGGCGCGATAAAGAATGCAATTAACGTTGCACTGAGCCGCACACGATACGACCGCGCAAATCTAGTTCTCTGTACTGTTAACCATCGAGATAGAGAACCTTCTGCTATAGCTGTGACAGCCCAGATTACTAGTACTATTGCAACATCTAGTAAAACCAACAGTGCTCCACGCGGAATCAAAGCCGACAATCCGCGTAATTCCACTTCAACATGAACTGCGCGTACCCCTGCGCCGCTCCCTACCATTCCATCTCCATGCATTGCAGTACCTCGTCTATGCCAGACGAGCTCGTACTGACTAACCCCATCTGGTGGTGCGCCGAGTGTTAACTGGAAGGGCGGCTCTGCACTCCGCTCGCCGGCGATTCCTGTAAGTGAGGCAAACGGGTCGGCAGGAAGTAGTCGCGTTCGCGGTGGCACTGCTACCGTTGTTACCATTCCATCTGAGTCTGGAATAGCGGCCACAAGATTTGTCGTTGCTCCGTCTTCGACCGCGCGAAACTGGGGCACACCGGTTATACGTGCGCTGGCAGCAACTGATGCCTGAGCACCAACAGTATCGGTGACTGGAGCAAGCTCAATAGTTACAACGGGTTCAACTAGTTCGTGTGGCGCCCACCGCGCGAGTAGCGCTGGATAGCCCGCCATTGCGAGCTCCGACGCGGCGTATTGGCGCAACAAAGCGTCGGGGGTCGCAATAGAGATTGAATCAGTAGATATGGTGCTTGCAAATCTTTGGAGTAGCTGAAACGCATTCTCGTCGACCGCTGACATCCTTGCGGTATCGAACGCCGCAAGCTCCATTCGCTCTCGCACGGTCGCGCCCCACGTTAAGGTCACTGCTCCACATCCTGCAACAAAGGTTGCAGCGACCACCAAGGCACCTGCATGACTTCTCGTAACCGCAAAAGCAGCAATCGACGCAACCCAAAGTACCAGATACCATTGCGGCCACGCGCCGGCCGCATCCCATAAAACAGGCGCAAGCATTGATGCGCAGATTGCTATTAACGGCGCTACAACTGGATGTAATCCGCGACTTGCGCCAAGCGCGACCTGCCCTGCTGCAGCGCCTGCAAGCAGTATTGATACGCCTACCAACGCAATTGCCAACTGCCATGAGATCCATAAACCGTATGTAACTCCCGACGCGGGCAAAGTTATTCCACGCGCCAAATCTCTAAGAACAAATGGCCCCAGCGCCGCTATGACCAAAACCAGAAACGCGGCGACACCGCGATGTGCTACAAACTTCTGTCCATGCAAACGCAGTAGCAGCGCCCCGAGAACAAGTATCGCTGATATGAGAAGCGCCGCAATGTTGGCCGTTAAAGGGCCACCAACTGGAGCAAAATAGCTCGCGGCATCAAACAAAAGTGACACATTCGACAGAGCGTTTAGCGGTGCAACTGCAACCACCCCTAGTAAAGCACAAAGCGAGATAAGCCTATGTCGTGTTAATGCTGGACGACGCCAGCTGACTATCAAAACAAAGAGTGCGGCAACAGCGAGCGGTACGGCAGTTCGTGCACGTGCGTGCTGCAACCTTAAGACTCGCGTCTCGCCTTCGCTAAAGGGTAGCGCTCTAACTGCGGACACAGGTGCTCCACCGTGCATAATGAACATCATAGATGTTCCGGGGCGCGCGTAGGCCGAGTCCGCTGACTCAAACACCACGCGGGGCGCGTTGTTCGACGCAGCAATTACTTGAGAAAGCGATCGCGCGAACCTGTCAGCAGGTGGAGCAGACCAAAGAAGTACAACTGCAATTACCTGAGTTCGACCATCAGCGCTTGTTACTCGAGAAATCATTGATGTGTGGAACGCTGTGCGTATCACATGCACACCACTATCTCCAACAGCGACAGGAATCCGAGTCTGTCCGGCGTTTGCTATAAGCTGCGAGTCTCTAAAAACCAGAATTGCGCTTTCGGCTCCGCCGTCTATTTGTGGAGGCGCTACGGTTTTACTTGCAGCGGTTGCTTCAACCAGTCGTGCTAGTTCGACACTATCGTTTGCTAGCGCAGCTGCGGCTTCTGACAACAGTGTGGCAGCGTTGTGTACTGAATTAGCAACACGTTCAACACGACGATCCATGTCAGCCAATGAATAGCTTTCATATGTAGCGGCAATTATTCGAAGTTTCCTTGTCTCGCTTCCGGCTATGCTAATAGCGAACGCCAGTGAAATAACAGCGGCAGTTCCCCAAAGTTTTGGTGCCCGTAAGCTACCAACTGTTATGGCAGAGACAGCGGCTGCGACCGCGGCGATACCGAGTGGCGTCCACGCCGGCGTAGCCTGCCATGCGGCCAAAGAGATAAGGGCGACCATAGCGGACGCAACCCAAACCAGAGGCCACCTATCGCCATCACCGAACCCGGTCCAACGCGCGAATTGTGGCGCAATCCCCGAACTAACGGGATGGGGCTCCAAGGCAGCGGCTGGCTTTACGGTAGGCTCGACGTTGTGCGAATCAGTCATCTGGTTTCAGAATACCCACAAGTGGGGCGATCGGCGATGGAACAGAGCGCCTCGAATCTGTTATCTTATAAGGAATGAACCTAAAACGGTTAGGTATCTTATTTGCTGCGGTCATTGTCGTTGCCCCCGCGGCGCGGCTTCCGGCCCAAACCTCCGCGATGATCGACGTGGGGAGTTTTTCTATATCCCGGAACGGCGAACGCGTAGGGCGTGAACAATTCTCCATTAGGTCTCTTCAGGGGCCGGACGGCCAAGTTGTAACTGAATTGAGGGCCGAGGCCTCGTTGGAGGGGAAAAGACTCGCCTACCGGCTGGAGGTGGACTCGCTGGGACAACCTCTCCGCTACGCCGTCGAAATTAGGAACGGTGCGGAATTGCAGGTGAGACTGGGCGGGCAACGCGTACGCGGACGTTTTGCCACTCTATCGCGTGGAAACAGCGGCGAGGCAGCCCGTGAGTATAGGTTGCTTGAAGGAGTACGAGTTTTGGACGAAGGAGCCGTACATCAGTATGCGGCTCTCCTCGAGCCCCTTCGAGGAATGACCCCCGGACAGGTTAGAGAGATGCCATTACTAGTGCCGCTGGAGAACAGGCAAACCACTATAAGAATTCTTCTAGAGTCTGGGGATGACGCAGTTACAATCGCGGGTTCCAAACGCTCAGCAAACCGTTGGAGAATGACCGTTGCGGATGGTGAGCCTCATTATGTGTGGACGGATGCCGACGGCAAGTTGCTTCGTATAACGGCTACGTCATCTGGATTTGATGCTTTGAGAGACGATGTACCCCGCTAAACTGCGACGCTTGCTGCGGCATTACAAACCATTTCTGCGGTTAAGCTGACTAATTATGAATGGCCTGAAACTCTTGTGACACAAGTAACGTACTTCAGCCTGTCCTCACTTTTTACCCAACGATCCCATGCGATTTTCCGCACTTGCGTTTACCCTGCTTGCTGCCGGAACAGCGTTAGCTCCGACATCGATTGCTGCTCAGGATGCCCCCGCTCCCGGTAGCACTCTTTCGATGAACGATGCGATTGCCATCGCTCAACGCTACAACCCGAACGTTTTAACTGCGAGTAATGCTCGCCGTGCCGCAGCGGCAAATGTTCGTGCGGCGACAGGCGCTTTTCTTCCAAATATTAGCACCAGTTTGGGTGCGCAGTATCGCGAAGGGCGTCCGCAGTTTTTCGCTGGACAAGCATTCGGCTCCACTAACGATCAGCTCGCAACCGATGTCAGCGGTTCGGCGTCGCTTAATCTTTCAATGGCCAGCTTAAGTGATCGCAGAGCGGCAATTGCACAGGCTGAGGCAACTGAGGCAGATATCGCGGGGGCTCAGTTGAACATCCGCAACGCTGTGGCTTCGCAGTTCCTTACAGCGCTTCAGGCCCAAGCGCGTGCCGTTTTGCAAGACACACTGCTAGTAACAACGTCGTCGCAGCTTGAGCTTGCTCGAGCACGCTTTCAAGTCGGGTCTGGCACTCAGTTAGATGTGCAAAGCGCAGAGGTTGCAAACGGACGTCAGCAAGTTGCTGCCTTAAATGCTCATAACCAGTTCGAGATTGAAAAGGTTAGACTTTTCCAGCAAATGGGGATCGACGCCGTTCCGGAAGTGAAGCTCGACAACAATCTTCCGTCTACTCCCCAACTTGCTCTTAACGAAGTTCTGGCGTTGGCTCGTACTTCGAACCCGCAGTTAGACGCTGCTCGTATGCGGCAAAATGCTGCTAGGCATTCGCAAACTTCTGCACGCGGTTCTTACTTCCCGTCACTTAGCATGAGCGCTTCAATTTCGGGATTTACTAATCGCTATACAAACACAGATTTGTTAATTGCAGGCGAGCAGGCCTCACTTGCAGCGTCTCGTTCCTCCTGCATACGAAGTGAAGAAGTGCGCGCGGCATTAAGCCTCGATAACCGGTTAGCGCAGTGCGAGATGATATCATTCACGCCAGCGAATGAGGCAGCAATTCGCGACGCGCAGTCGCGTTATCCGTTTGATTTTACTAGAAATCCGTACAGCCTAAGTGTGGGGCTCTCGCTCCCCATTTTCAACGGATTCCGTCGTGAACAACAGGTAGCGCAGGCGGCAGTTCAACGTCGCAACTCGGATATCGAAGTGCGTAACCAAGAATTGCGAATTGCGGCCGAAGTGAACACAGCATTTTTGCAATTTACCAATGCGCAACAGTCAGTTGCATTGCAGGAGCAAAACGTGCGCACTGCACGCATGGCACTTTCACTCGCGGAAGAGAGATACCGCGTTGGTGTCATCAGTCTTGTCGAGCTGGTACAAACGCGCGGCGACTATGAACGCGCAGAAACCGATCGCATCACGGCGATCTACGATGTACAACGCGCATTCGCAGCTTTGGAAGCTGCGGCTGGCCGTCCTCTTCGCTAAACCGAACCTGTCATCATGACCAAGGCCGCAAAGATCATCATCGGCGTCGGAGTTGTTGGGGGCATCGCTGCCCTTGCTTTCGTCGCTTCCAAAAAGAATCAGACGAAAGCAGTTGAGGTTCGCGTAGAAGCTGTAGAAGAGCGCGATCTCGTTGCCTCTGTTACTGCGAGTGGGCAGATCCAACCGCGCACGATGGTAAACGTGAGTGCGGACGTAACCGGTAAGATTGTTCGACTCGCTGTAAAAGAAGGTGACATGGTCACTAAGGGGCAGTTCCTTTTGCAGATCGACCCCGAACAGCCAACCGCTGCGCTACAACGTTCACAGGCTGCACTTGCGTCTTCGCGTGCTCAGCATGCGCAAGCTCGTGCCAACCTTATACAAGCGAAGCGCAACTATGAGCGTCAACAGGAGCTGCGCAAGACTTCGCCTACGCTCGTCTCTGATGCCGAGCTGGAACAGCTAAAAACACAGTTCGAGGTAACCGAAGCACAGGCAGAGGCTGCCAGCTATGGTGTGGAGCAAGCTGTCGCATCGGTTCGCGATGCACAGCAGGCGCTCTCGCGTACCACCATAACCGCGCCGATGACCGGACGTGTAACCCGTCTTAATGTTGAAGAGGGTGAAACGGCGATTATGGGAACGCTTAATCGTGCCGAAGCAACGCTCCTAACTATTTCTGATATGAGCGTTCTCGAAACGAAGGTACGTGTCGACGAAACTGATGTTGCCCGAATCTCCGTTGGCGATTCAGCGGTAATCCAGATAGACGCCTTCACCGACACGACATTTGTTGGTCGCGTAGTCGAGATATCGAACAGTTCGGTTGCTAGAGCCGCTTCGGCCAGCGGTGATCAGGCAATCGACTATGAGGTTAAAATCGAGCTCGTCGACGCACCTAGCGAAACGCGTCCAGACTTCTCGGCAACAGCGAAAGTAATAACTGCCTCACGTTCGAAGGCGCTCTCTATTCCTATCATTGCGCTCACGGTCCGTGAAAACGAAACGCTTCCCAATCGCGATACCCCTCCCACTTCTGCTACTAACCAGCCCGCGGTTCAAGTTGGGAAGAGGGACGTAGAAGGGGTGTTTGTGCTGGACGCGACCAACAAAGTATCATTCCGCCCCGTAAAAGTTGGGATCGCGGGCGAACGTCACTTTGAAGTGCTCGACGGTCTCAAGCTTGGCGACAAGATCGTGGCCGGCACATACCAGGCTATTCGTGAACTGAAGGAAGGCGCCCTAGTACGCCCCGCAGTCGAATCACAGCCGCAGACTACTGAGAAGAAACAGTGAGCACTCACCCCGACGATATCGGCATTAGCACTACTGGCGAACGGCGTGCGGTTGTTAACTCAGCCGGCAGCGCACCCGGTCAGGACTGGGTTATCGTCACACGCGGCCTCAAGCGTGAATACGATATGGGTGGCGAAATCGTACGTGCACTGCGTGGCGTCGACTTAGCCGTGCGCCGAAACGAGTATGTAGCAATCATGGGACCGTCAGGATCGGGAAAGTCTACCCTGATGAACCTTATCGGTTGCCTCGATACTCCTAACGGTGGCGAGTATTGGCTTAACGGCATGCTGGTTTCAGACATGAGCGATGACCAACTCGCACGAGTTCGAAACAAAGAAATCGGCTTCGTTTTCCAAACGTTTAATCTTTTGCCGCGTGCTTCTGCGTTACAGAACGTAGAGCTCCCGCTTGTTTACGCGGGCATTTCGTCGGACGAACGTAAGAAAAGAGCAACTGAAGCGCTCGAACGAGTTCAGCTCGGACAGCGTATGCACCACCGTCCGAACGAGCTATCAGGCGGCCAACGTCAGCGCGTGGCTATCGCGCGCGCGCTTGTGAACCGTCCGTCAATTCTTCTTGCTGACGAACCTACCGGTAACCTCGACTCTCAAACATCCGACGAGATCATGCGAGTGTTTGAAGAATTAGCGTCGCACGGTCAAACAGTAATCATGGTTACGCACGAACCCGACATCGCAGCACACGCTAAGCGTGTTGTTGTGTTACGCGACGGCGTAATCGCAAGCGATGAGCGACGCGATCAGTTTGTCGCCAAAGTAGGTCTCACTGCTGCACACTGAGCACAGGGGCACGCGCTGCCGCCCCTAGTTCTTCGAAACCTGAAGCGCACCTTCATGCGCAAGAGCTATAGCCCGTGCCATTTCTAGACGCAGTACGTCTTGCCCTAACAACAATCCGTACCCAGAAGCTTAAGAGTTCCTTTACGCTTCTGGGTGTCTGTATTGGTGTCATGTTCCTTATCTCAGTCGTATCGATTGTAGAAGGAATGGGGCGCTACATGGAAGAAGATTTAATTGGCAAGTTTATCGGCGTGCGAACGTTCGAACTACGTCACCGCCCTAACATCCAACTCGGCGAAGTAGATCGTGCGACGCGAGAAGAGTATCGACGTCGTCAAAGGCTCGAGCTTCCTGAAGTAGAACGAGTTGCTGCCTCGCTTCCGCCCGACGTTAACTACGCAATTGTTAGCGATGGTCAGATTTCGGTTTCTACACCGAGCGGTGGCAAACCGCGACAGATACGCGCCTCTGCCGTTTATGGCGATTATTTCGAAATGAAACGCCTTGATGTCCAGCGTGGACGTCTTATTTCGCCACAAGAAATGGAGCGCGGTGAGAAAGTCGTTGTGCTTGGACAAGATGCTGCGGAAAGACTGTTTCCGAACCTCGATCCCATCGATCGAGAAGTTCGAATCGGCGGAGTTCCCTATCGCGTGGTTGGGCTAGCAGAAGCTCAAGGATCGACGTTAGGAATGTCGCTCGACAACTTTCTTGTTACCACTTGGCGTTCGCCGGCAAGACGACTCCTTAATCCGCGCCCCAATCAAGTGGACGCGCTTATGGTTCAAGCTCCAACCGACGCTGCCATGTCGGAAACAATGGAAGCAGTACGAGCTGACATGCGCGCAATTCGTAAGTTACGACCGAGCCAAAAGGACGACTTTGCGCTACAAACCGCAGACAGTGCGCTAGAGTTCTGGAACAAGTTGCAAGGCTATCTGGTGTTAGCCGGAATAGCTCTCCCAGCAATCGGACTTGTTGTAGGCGCTATCGTCATTATGAACATCATGCTCGTTGCTGTTTCCGAGCGTACGCGCGAGATCGGTATTCGCAAAGCACTCGGCGCGCGACGCAGTGACATCCTCACACAGTTCCTTATTGAAGCGTCGACACTCGGTACGGTGGGTTCAGCAATAGGTGTCGCGTTGGGAATACTTCTAGCTCAAGCTATAGCGGCCGTTTCGCCGCTACCTGCCAGCGTTGCCCCTTGGTCAATTTTTGTCGGTGTCGCGCTGGGAGCGGGAGTGGGAATTATATCTGGCGTTTATCCTGCAAGCCGAGCCTCTAGACTTGACCCCATTACCGCTCTGAGGCAGGAGTAGAGTATGGCATCGTTTTCTGCCCGCTTACACAACGTCTCAGAAGGAGTGCGAATAGCGCTCGACTCTGTGCGTTCTAATAAGGTGCGTGCTGGCCTTACAATTTTGGGAATAGCGGTTGGTGTGTTCGTTGTTGTTGCAATATCGGCCGCTGTCCACGGTATAAATCAGTCTGTGGCGCGTGACTTTGCCAGCACTGGACCGACGACATTTTTTGTATCGCGCTATCCCATAACTTTCGAAGCGTGTGACGGCTCTGACAACACCTGCACTTGGCTGCGCAACCCGCCAATTCGCTTCTCTGAAATAGACGCTCTCAAGCGGCTTACAAGCATTGAAGCTGTTGGTTCTCAGCTGCAATGGGGAGCACCCGCAAAGTATCGCGACCGTGAGCTTCCATCTGCCTCCGTTGAAGGATATTCGGCGGAGTGGACCGCTATATCAGCACCGGAAGTTTTCCCTGGAAGGGCATTCACCGCTGCTGAGGTACGATCAGCGCGTCGCGTTGCCGTTATATCTACCGTTCTTCGCGACCGCATATTCGGCGACCTAGACCCGATGGGGAAGATGCTGTCCTTGAACGGCGTGCCATTCGAAGTAATTGGCGTATACAAGGACAACAGTAGCTTTCTGTCAGGTGGCGAAACACCAAAGGTTGTTGTTCCTATTACAACCATGATTCGCTACCTAGGCGCTAGAGCAAGTAACTTAGGGCTAGCAATTAAGCCTCGCGGAATTGATTCCAAGGCCCGCGATTTAGCAATGGACGACGTTACGGCAACCTTACGTGGCCAAAGAGGTTTACGCCCGGGTGAGGAGTCTAGCTTCGCTCTAATCACGCAAGACAAACTTTTCGAAACATACAACAGTATTTTCGGAATGTTTTTCCTCGTAATGATAGCACTTTCTGGCGTTGGCTTAATCGTCGGCGGCGTGGGTGTGGTGGCTATTATGATGATCTCTGTAACCGAGCGTACTCGCGAAATCGGAGTTCGTAAGGCACTCGGTGCGACACGTGCCACTATCCTATGGCAGTTTCTTGTTGAGGCAGCAACGTTAACTGGCATAGGTGGTGCAATCGGACTTGCAGTGGGATGGTTACTCACCCTGCTTATTAGAAGTACGACTCCAATTGAAGCGTCTATTCCACCGGCAGCCGTAGCAGCTGCGCTTGTGGCAAGCTGCGTAACAGGCATTTTGTTTGGGCTGCTTCCCGCAAGTAAGGCCGCCTCTCTAGACCCGGTAGAGGCCTTAAGGCACGAATAGCGTCGCGTATTTTGGAATAAGTTAGGCGGCATGTGCTTTGTGTTTGCCGCCTAATTAGCTGATAATTATTGAAGTAATTAAGAAATGTTCGAAACGAATTGTCATTATTTTCGTAGCCATTAATACACACTTCTTTTCCCCCGCCGAACGTACACTAGCATGGCACTGTTCGAAGCCGTTTTGCTGGCACTGCACACCATCCGTGTCCAGAAACTCAAGAGCTTCTTTACGCTTGTAGGCGTAATGATCGGCGTCATGTTCCTTATAGCTGTTGTTTCGATAGTAGAAGGGATGGGCAAGTACGTCGAAGAAGATTTTGCTGGCAAACTAATTGGAGTTAATACCTTCACATTACGTCGGGCCAACAACTTCTCCCCGGATGATGATGTCGACTGGCGTGAATATCAACGTCGTCCGCGCTTATATCCGCCAGAGATGCAAGCGGTTAAGAACGCCGTTCCGCCTTCGACACTGTCTGCTATTACAAGCGAGTCGTTCATCTACGCATCGTCGAAGCACAACAGACCTAGACAAGTTCAGGCGGTCGCTACTGAAGCCGCGTATTTCGCGATTAAAAGTTTCAACCTTACTGCCGGCAGAGTGTTTGCTCCGCAAGAAGTTTCTATGGGGGCGCGAGTTATCGTTATCGGTACTGAGGTAGCCGAACACTTTTTCCCCGATCTCGACCCTATCGACCGCGAGCTTCGCATTCGAGGGCAGCCGTACACAGTTATTGGAGTCATTGAAAAGCAGGGTTCGGTGTTTGGGTTTTCGCTAGATCGCTTAGCGATCGCTCCGTACACAAGTCCGTTGCAGCGAGTTATACGTCCTCGCGGCGATATTGACATGCTCACCATGAAAGCTCCGTCCGACCCGCTACTTTCTGAAGGGATGGAGGTGACACGCGAAGTAATGCGTAGCTTACGTAAGCTAGGGCCCGCAGATCCAGACAACTTTGCTATAGAAACGCCTCAAGCCGCCCTTGCTTTCTTTGACGAGCTTAAAGGAAGGTTGGTGCTGTTTGGAACCGCACTTCCTGCGATCGGTTTAGTTGTTGGCGCGATGGTCATTATGAACATCATGTTAGTAGCGGTTGCAGAGAGAACTAGAGAGATCGGCATTCGAAAAGCACTCGGCGCACGTCGCCGCGATATCATGGCGCAATTCCTTGTTGAAGCAGCCACGCTAAGCGTCGTTGGCGCTGCTATAGGTATTGCGCTTGGAGTAGGATTAGCACAGATAATTGCTGCAACCACGCCATTGCCTGCCGCTGTTGCACTATGGTCAATTTTTGCCGCTCTAACAGTGGGTGCAGGCGTAGGAATTGTCGCTGGCATTTATCCGGCGAGCAGAGCATCGCGACTCGACCCTATAACGGCACTTCGTCAGGAGTAACATCGTGCGTCTATTAGATCGCGTCGTCATGGCCCTTGAAGGTGTTGTTATAGCGCTCGAAGCTATACGCTCCAACAAGGTACGCGCAGCACTAACAATTGCTGGCGTTGCAGTTGGTGTTTTTGTTGTCGTTGCTATGGCTGCAACCGTGCACGGAATACGACAGAGTTTTCAGTCAGACTTAGATGAGTTTGGCGCCACTTCGTTCCAGGTGAGGCGGCGCGGAATTGGTATTAATACATGCGACGGTACTGATGATACTTGTCCTGACAGGCGCAATCCTGGCATTACGCTTTCAGAGTGGCAAGACATTCGAAGTTTACCCGAGGTGTCTACCGCGACTGGCTTCCTATTTGGCCAAGGCACTTTTGAGTATCGTAGAGAACGCGTTGAGAACGTCGGCTACGATGCGCAAAGCCCCGACTGGATTCGTACAGATCAAGCCGACATATCTCCCGGACGTAACTTCACGCAAATGGAGCACGACGGATCGGCGATGGTCGTTCTTATCAATGACACGCTAGCATCCAAGCTTTTTGGTGACTCAGATCCGCTTCAGAAGCAGGTAACAATTGACGGTAAGCAGTTTACCGTAATAGGAGTGTTTCACACAAAGGGCGGCTTCATGAAGAGTATGGACGGCCGCGGACCGGACAATCCACGCGCCATTATGCCCATGCTCACGGCGTATCGTCACATGAACGTGTGGCGACGTGCAATGATGGTTGTAGTAAAGCCAGAACCAAACGTTACGACTGCGAATGCGATGGACGCAGTTACTGCTCTTCTTAGAAGTAAAAGAGGACTAAAGCCAAGCCAGCCCAACAACTTCGCGTTAGTTGCTCAGGATCGTATGTTGGAAACATTCGACTCGCTATTTGGTGCGATATTTATGGTGGGGCTTGGCTTGTCTGCGGTTGGACTTTTGGTAGGTGGCGTTGGAGTCGTAGCTATCATGATGATTTCCGTAACAGAACGCACTCGGGAAATCGGTGTGCGGAAAGCACTCGGTGCCACAAGATCTACAATTCTTTGGCAATTCTTGGTGGAAGCAGCGACACTTACATCGTTGGGGGCAGGTATTGGATTAGTGATAGGAGCTGGTTTGGCATTCATTGTCAAAAGCAGCACCCCAATTCCTGCCTCAATTCCTATCACCGCTGTATTCACAGCACTTGGTGCGAGCGCGCTAACTGGCGTGGCATTTGGCATGCTCCCCGCTATGCGCGCCTCGCGGCTTGACCCTGTAGAAGCTCTGCGTCACGAATAGAGTTGTCCACAACCCCTCGCGAAGATCGCATCCACATATCTTCTTTCATGGATGCGACTTCTTCCACTGTTTTTTATACTGGCCGCTGCAGGTTGCCTGTCACGTTCGGCCAAACTCCCTCCCACCATCCCGGCGGTAAAGGGCGATAAGCGAGCGCTTTACGCACTCGAGTATATCGATGTAGTTAAGGGTACGGGGCAAGCCGTGGGTCCGAGACAGTGTGTCTACGCCCATTACACTGGCTGGCTGCTCGATGGCACAAAGTTCGACTCTTCGCGTGATACCACTGCCAACGGTACTCCGCGAGAGCCTATTTCATTCCCAATTGGTTACCGTCGAGTAATACTGGGGTGGGATTCTGGATTCGAAGGAATGCATGTTGGCGGACATCGCAGATTGCTCATTCCTTATCATCTCGCGTACGGCGAGAACGGACGCCCTCCTGTAATCCCAGAGCGTGCACCGCTCATTTTCGACGTTGAGTTAATGGCGGTGGCAGATACTGTTGCGCGTATCGGCGCTCCAGTTAACTCGACTCCATCATGCGCTTCTTGGAGTGCGGTATCCGATTCGACGCGATGATAGGCGACTCCAACGAGACGGACCGAGTGCCGTCAGACAACGATGATGTGCGTATGGATGATGGCGCCGGCATATACAAGCGCGCAGAGTTTGAGAAAATGGTTTTTGAGGGACGTGCGGCTCACAAGCGTCGCAGTTGGATGCTTGCAGGAAGTAGCATCGTGGCAGGTGGTGCTCTCATTGCTATTATCTCCGCGCTTGAGGGAAGCTTGTCGCGCAACATGCATTTAGCGGCCGCTACAGCGCTTTTCTTTGGCTACTTGCTGCTAATGGGCGCGATACTTATGTCGACCCGTGTAGCTGCAATGAGATCGCGGCTTTTTTGCCCATATTGTGACACGCCACTTGATCTTTTAGCAGAGCATGTCGCGCTAGATTCTGGGGAGTGTAACAGTTGCAACAAACAGATAGTTTCCTGAAGTTACACCACGAATAGGGCTCTACATGTACGCACTAGACCTACTAGCAGTTGCTGCGCATCGCGATGACGCGGAGCTTACTTGCGGGGGCACACTAATTAGGGCCGTCGACGCTGGACGACGAGTTGGCGTTTTGGATTTAACGCAAGGCGAAATGGGATCGCGCGGTTCTGCAGCGATTCGTAATGCGGAATCGGAGTCTGCAGCTGCGGTCATGGGGCTCGCAATAAGAGAGAACCTTGAGCTTCCTGATGCATTTATCGTTAACAACAATGACACTCGCGCTAAGCTTGTGCAAACATTGCGGCGTCTGCGCCCACGTGTTGTAATCGCGCCTGCTCCTCGCAGCCGTCACCCCGATCACCGTGCCGCTTCTGAATTAGTTAGGGATGCTTGCTTTCTAGCTGGTCTTACGAAGTACGCACCCAGCGAGCATGAACGATTTCGTCCTTTCAAGCTTTTGTATGCTGTAGCCTATAGAGAGGACTATATCAAACCAACATTTGTGGTCGACATTTCCGATCAGTTCGAACGCAAGCTCAAGGCCATTCGTTGCTATTCGTCGCAGTTCGATGATGCAACTCAAGCAGGTGAAGTGTATCCTAACGGCGAGCCACTATACGATGTTGTTCGTCATCAGGCGGTTCACTATGGGACGTTGATTCGTGAACAGTACGGCGAACCTTTCTTGACCGATGAGACAATGAAAGTTACGGACGTTACATCATTAGAAGTCTCCACCTTTTAGACGATCTATTATCATGTCGGACCACACGTCACAGAACACACGCAGCGCATCGGATAGTGCAGACAACGATCCTGTGAGCTATCCCTCTTATCTGAGACTAAGCGAACTACTCAAGCTGCAGACTCCGCTATCAACGCCTGAGCATCCTGATGAGCTACTTTTTATTATCGTTCATCAGAGTAGTGAGCTGTGGTTCAAAGTACTGAGACACGAGCTCGACCAGCTAATTGTTGCGCTTCAAGGATTTGATACGATGAGAGCGCTGCTGTCTATTCAGCGCGTCAACGTACTGACAGAGATAATAGCTCAGCAGCTATCAGCGCTCGACACGTTGCCGCCACAAAGATTTGCACAGTTTCGTGGCTACTTAGGTAGATCGAGTGGTTCACAGAGCGCGCAGTTTCGCGCAATCGAGGCTACTGCGGGAATGAGAGACAGTCACTTTATGGCTGCAATCACTGAGCACGGCGATCCGCCTGCCGAAGTTGCAGCGGCGCTTGCAAAGCCAACGCTTCAGTCACTGGCAGAAGGTCTTATCGCGCACGAGGGAGTGACGCTAGAATCGTTGTACACAGGCCCTGCACCGACTCCACTCTTTTTGCTCGTAGAAGGGCTGCTGGAATTTGAACAACGGTTTGCTCGTTGGCGTTTCCTCCACGTGCAATTGGTGGAACGCATAATAGGACCAGGCACTGGAGGTACAGGTGGCACGTTAGGTGCCAAGTACTTGTCGCGTACCGTTACAACAAGATTTTTCCCATCGTTGTGGGAAGTGCGAAGCAAGTTTTTCGGCGCACCAACCTGAAGCGCGATGAAAGACGTGGCAACGTTTACTACCGCTGCAGTTAATGGGGACGGTAACCCGATAGACATTACCGTTCCCTATGCGCCGTATATTCCCGTGTGGCCCGGAGACACACCATACTGCTGTGGTTGGACGGCAAGGCGAGAAGACGGGGCAAGCATAAACTTGGGGCTATTAACCACCAGCGCGCATGCTGGAACTCATGCAGATGCTCCCCTGCATGTAGAGAGCGGTTGGCATGCTAGCGAAGACATTCCACTCGCTCCATTTGTTGGCGAATGCACAGTTATATCAGTAGCAAATAAAGTTGCCGCAGACACAACGATAGGTTTGTCGATGATTGCAGCGGCAATCGGAGAGCATACTACCAAAAGGCTGTTAGTCCATACCGGATATTCAGTGTGCGGCGGCCTATTTCCCAACGAGTGGCCCTCTTTAAGTAATGACGCTCTTAGATGGTTAATAAGCAGAGGTGTACTGCTGTTCGGTACAGACGCGCCCAGTGTGGATGAGCGAAACAGCAAGTCCCTTCCCGTACATCATGAGTTGTTTAGCTCTGGCGCATACGTTTTGGAGAATCTGTCATTGAACCACGTTGCACCAGCGAACTACACACTCGTTGCCCAGCCAATGGCATTGCATGGCGCGGACGCAGCGCCAGTTAGGGCACTGCTATATCCGATACATCCTTCCGATAGAGTAGCGAGCGATCACGATCTTAACAAAGGAGCTTAACATGTACGGAGTTATTGGCCGCATGAGCACAACTCTTGGTAAGAGGGACGAGGTTGTGGCTGCTATAGCTGGCGGAACGCAGGATATGACTGGCTGCCTTAGCTACATAATCGCGCTCGACCCTAGCGATGAAACTGGCATCTGGATAACCGAGGTATGGGACAGTAGGGAATCGCACGCAGCTTCCCTTAAGTTGCCGGCAGTACAGGCTTCGATAGCTGCGGCGAGGCCTTATATCACAGGCTTTGATTCGCGCTACGAAACGATCCCCGTTGCTGGGGTTTCGGAGAGCTAATAAAAGGGCGCGACAGGGGTGCTTTGGGGTGGGAATTTCCGTATTTTACAAGGATGACAACCCCCGTCTACCTCGATCATGCCGCGACCACCCCGGTGCGCGAGGAAGTTCTCGAAGCAATGACACCATTTTTCGGTCCGCGCTTTGGGAATCCCTCAAGTGTGCACCGTTGGGGTCGAGAGGCTCGCGTTGCTCTCGACGAAGCACGTGAACGTGTTGCAGCCTGTATCGGCGCCAATTCAGATGAGATCTGTTTTACGTCAGGTGGAACAGAAGGAGACAACTTCGCGATACTTGGCGCGGTTAGAGCGCGTAGAGATTCTGGTAGGAATGCGGCTGTAACCACGCCCATTGAGCACAAGGCTATTATTGCAGCGGCTCATCAGGTGGCATTAGAGGGGGGTGAGGAACGTATTGCTGCAGTTACAGCTCATGGAGTCGTTGATATAGACGATTTTAGAAGGCTACTAGACGACCGCGTTGCTATTGCCAGCGCAATGTGGGTAAATAACGAAACGGGCGTTATCCAACCTATTGAAGAACTAGCTCAGCTATCGCGCGCATGTGGCTCACTATTTCATACAGATGCGGTACAAGCATTTGGTAAGGTTAACATAAGCGCGAGTACTGTTCCATTTGATTTGCTCACCATCTCGGGGCACAAGTTGGGAGCCCCTAAGGGAATAGGCGCACTTTATATACGCCGCGACACAGCTCTGTCGCCGTTACTTCATGGCGGTTCACAAGACAGAGGACGTAGACCAGGCACAGAGAATGTTGCATTTGCTGTTGGTCTCGCACACGCAGCTGAACTCACTCTTGCGGAACAAAGCAGGGAGCATGCCAGACTCGGCAAACTTCGCGACGCATTCGAATCGAGAGTACGCGAACGTATTCCAGACGTTGTTGTTCACGGTGTAGGAGCCGCAAGAGCAACGCACATTTCCAATATCTCCATACCGGGTACCAACAGCGAGTCAATGCTCATGGCGCTCGATCTGCGCGGCATCGCATGTTCTGCAGGTTCTGCATGTCAAAGCGGAAGTGTTTCGTCGTCGCATGTTTTAAGCGCCATGAACGTTTCGCCCGACATTGCTGTGGCCGCACTGCGCTTTTCCTTTGGAAGCCTCAGCAGTGATGACTGTGCACTCCGTGTCGCCGACGTTGTCTGTACGCTCGCGGCTAAAGCACGCGGCTCTGCGTACGCCACAAACTGATCTAGAAGAATGAAGGAACGTGTTCTTGTTGCGATGTCAGGTGGCGTCGACTCATCGGTAGCCGCAGCATTGCTTGTTGAACAAGGCTACGACGTTGTTGGCGTAACTATGAAGTTGCACAACGATGGCGCTGACGTTCCTGATAGACCCTGTTGTTCGTTAGATGCCACTAGCGATGCGCGTCGCGTGGCTGAGAAACTCGGCATATCTCACTACGTTTTGAACTTGGTCGACCAGTTCGGACATGATGTGCTCTCTGATTTTGTCGCAGAATATGCTCGTGGACGTACTCCCATTCCCTGCGTCCGGTGTAACACGTTTACAAAGTTTCGCGATTTGTTAGCGAAAGCTGACGCGATTGATGCGAAGTGGTTGGCAACAGGACACTATGCAAGGACAACAACGCGCAACGACCGTACTGTTATGCTGCGCGGTCTTGATAGCCGTAAAGATCAGAGCTATTTCCTGTGGGGAATTGAGCGTTCTGTATTAGACAGACTGATGCTTCCCATCGGTGAGCTCACGAAGGCTGAGACTCGAGATTTGGCTCGTCGATATGGGTTACGCACAGCCGAGAAGCCCGAAAGCCAAGACATTTGTTTTGTCCCCGATGGCAACCATGTGCGCGTACTTGAAGAACACTTAGGTAAAGATGCCGCCGCACTTTCTTCCGGCCCGCTGGTTCTTGTAACTGGTGAGGTTGTTGGAGAACATGCAGGGTTTGCACGTTATACCATTGGTCAGCGCAAAGGGCTTCCGGGAGGTTTTAGCGAAGCGATGTTTGTTGTTGACATCAAGCCAGAACAGCGCGCTGTTGTTATTGGACCACGCGAAGCATTGCTAGGCAAAGCTCTCGAAGCGCGTGAACTAAACTGGCTTGCAGACGCCCCAAAGGTAGGTGATTCGGTGCAGGTTCAGATTAGACACAGGTCGCGTGCTGTTCCTGGGACGGTGCTAAGTTGTACGGACGATTCCATTGAATTGGCACTCGACGAAGCAGTGGCTGCAATAACGCCTGGACAATCATTGGTGATGTTCGATGGCGAAGTTGTACTAGGTGGCGGCGTTATTGAACGAGCAGATCTAGCTGAGCTGCATAACGCAAGCAGTGTTAAGCGCGCGCTTCCTATTCTTGCCGCCTAGCAACTGCGAAGAACTGCCTACAGTACTAACAACTGGCGGCATCTAAACTAAGATGCGTTAGCTGTATTCTTGGGTGAAACTAGAACGGCAGTAGCCATATCAGCCGTAACATTTAATGCTGTTTTGAACATGTCCGGAACAGTGTCCAACGCAATCAAAATACCGATACCCTCTACTGGCAACTCAATTGCGGCGTAAACGGGGAGTTGGAGTAGCATACCTCCACTTGGTATCCCCGGAGTACTGAAGTTAAGTAGCACCGATGCACCACCAACGAGCGCGATATCCGCTGCGCTTAACTCAACGCCGTAGAGCTTTGAGATGAACAAGGCACCTACTATCCAGTAAATAGCGCTTGTAAGCTTGAACACCGAAACTGCCAGAGGAAGTACAAATGCTATAACGGACGAAGGCAAACGTAACTGTTCACTTGCCCCCTGCACCAACGCAGGAAGCGATGCGAGTGAGCTGCGTGTTCCGAACCCGACTATTTGAGCAGGCAGCAATGCCTTCGCAAACTCCCCCACCTTTGCCTTACCTGAAATAGCTACCGCAACATATAGAGCCGCAATAGCAACCACATGGAGTAGAATAACAACGACCATATAAAAACCTATCGCTCCTATAACTGCTGCGCCGAGCTTTTGACCCATTGTTACTGCAACAGCAAAAATGCCGACAGGAGCAAGAGCGAGAACCCACCTTACGACAGTTAGCATCACGTCACTCATTGCCCTAAAGAAGGCAACGTGCGATGTGCGTGTTTCGACTGGTAAGCCGCTTAGCGCGAATGAGTAAACGAGAGTAAAAAGCACCACGGGAAGCAGTGCGCCACTCGCGGCCGCGCCAATAACGTTTACAGGTACAAGCGATAACAACCAACCTCGAACTGATAGCGATTCAAATGGAGGTTGATCTATGTGAGCCGTTGCTCGTAGGCCGGAAGTGCTAGCTGGATCTAGCTGCAACTGGCCGAAAAGCTGTGGTGCGATAAGCGCCGTAGCCAGCGCACATGCGACCAACATAGCTAGAAATACAGCAAACGATTTAACTCCCAACGATCCGACGGCCCTTAAATCGTCACCTCCTGCAACTCCAACAATTAGCAAAGGAACAACCAGAGGAATTACCGTTGTCCTAATAGCGTTAATCCAAAGAGTGCCAATTGGCTCTATGAAGGCGACAAGCTTAGCCGACGTGCTTTCGGAAGTAACGCCAGCTTCTAACAGCATGCCAACTGCGAGTCCTGCGAGGAGACCAGCCGTAACGAGAACCGCCGGAGACCTTAACGCACGGGTACTCAGAAGCCGATCCCTGCAGACCACGTAATCATGGCACCACGCGATTCACCGTCGACACCTTTATCAACTGGCGTATACCACCCTATCTCCCCTCCTAAACCCAAGAGAGGGAAGATATGGAGTGACGCACCGACGTAATTGGTTGATGGAATAGCATTGAGAGGAGCGCCAAAGGTACGCAGAAAACCGGCACTTAGTGCTGCCCCGCCACCCAAGGCGCCAATTGATTTAGCGACACCAGACGATACACGTACGCCGCCAACACCAATTTTTCCTGCGCCAAACAAGCATGTATCTGAACCCCCTTCAGAATCTTCGTGCAACATTCCGCCCGCCCACCCTAGCGCAATCTTAAATGGCGCACCGTAACTAAGTCCCCACATGCATGAACCCTTTGTCCACGGACTGTACTCGGCGTCGCGCAAACTCAAACTGTCAGATGCAACTTTGTTTAGGTGAGTCGATGATGCTGAGACAAGTGCGACACTGTGATCTGCAATTGATGACACCGTATCGCGCGTGAAATTGCGTTGTATATCGGGCGGGATATCACGTTGCACATCGCCGCTTCCCTGCGACACGACTTCGAACACTGGTAAGAACAGCACCAGTATCAGCAGTCTCGCAATCAAAACTTTAACCCGCTTGCATCTGCGAAGGCTCGCATTGCTTGCTCCTGTTCATCGGTAAGTTTCTCCGGCACCGATATAGCTACTTCAACGATGAGGTCACCTTTAGTCCCCTCACGTTCGATACCCTGATCTTTAACGCGAAAGCGCTTGCCAGAAGCTGTGCCTGCGGGGATACGTAGCGCAACCTTTTTACCACTTACCGTTTTAACACTTATTCGCGAGCCTAGTGTTGCTTGCGCGATGTTAATAGGAACTGTGGCAAGAAGGTCGAGCCCTTCGCGCTTGTAGAACCGGTCAGGAAGGACTTGAAAAGTGATAACCAAATCGCCGGCTGCGCCACCTGCAGCACCACGCCCGCCCTGCCCACGCAAACTCACCTTTGTACCGCTCTCCGCGCCAGCAGGAACGGCTATAAGCACTGTACGCCGAGCACGGGCTTCGCCGGCTCCATTACAGGCGGAGCACCGCTCAGAAGGGATCTGACCGCGCCCCATACAAGCAGGACAGGGGCGGTTCATCGAAAAGCTCCCCTGACCGAACGATATCACCCCGCGTCCAGAACACTCGCCGCAAGGACGGAAGGTTGCGCCTGCCGCCGCTCCAGTTCCCTTACAGGTGGCACACTCTTCGGTTACTTCCAGCTCGACGGATACCTTTCCACCAAGCACCGCTGTGCGAAATGGGACCTCAACAACTTTCTCAATTGTCTGGCCCCGCTCGGGGCCACTGCGCTTCTGACGCCCCTGGCCAAACATCGACGAAAAGAGATCGCCCAGCCCGCCTATGCCGCCAACATCGAAGTCGGTGAACGTCCCCGTCCCAGACTGCCCAGGGCCAGGTGATCGAAAACCGCCACCGGACGACGAAGCACGGCTTCTTGCCGCACCTGAGTAGCCACCACTGTTGCCTAAACCTCCGAACGCACCCAGTCGACGCATGTCGTCGTACTGTTTTCTTTTCTCTGCGTCGCCTAGAACGTTGTACGCTTCAGATATCTCCTTGAAACGATCCGCAGCCTTGGGGTCGTTTTGATTGGCGTCTGGATGATACTGTTTCGCAAGTCGACGATACTGCTTTTTTACCTCGTCCGCCGACGCAGACGAGGCCACTCCAAGTACCGTGTAGTAGTCCTTGCTGTTTGCCATATCAGCTGTTCTGCTGCCCGTCGTTCCACTGTTTTACAACCACGCGTGCAGGGCGCAATACATAGCCGTTAATGACGTAGCCAACCTGAAAGGTGGCTCCGACAGTATCGTCTTCTTCTGGTGACGCCGCAGCAGTCGTACTAACCGCCTCATGAAGCGCAGGATCGAACGGCCGATCAGTGGGGTTAATTTGCTCGAATCCGTGTCCGCCCAGCGTTTTAAGAAGCTTTCGCTCTACGAGTTGAACACCCTCAATAACCGTAAGCGAATCGACTGTAGATGGATCGACGTTGGCAAAGCGATTGATATCGTCAAGCGCATCGAGAAGGCCGCGCACTAGCTCACCCTGCGCGCGCCACCCAGCCTCTTGTCGCTCGCGAACACTCCGACGTCTGAAATTGTCAAACTCTGCCGCCAAACGAAGGTACTTGTCGCGCGATTCTTGTAGCTCAACTGTAAGCGCTTCGATGTGCAGAGACTCAGCGCCCTCCTGTTGTGCGTCTTCGGAAGCCTCAGCGGAGACAGGTTCACCCTGCTTAATGGGATCAACGGGATCAGTCATCGTTTGTTTGTAGCGCCTAGCGCTGTAAAAGTGAGCCAAATGTGCTTGGTCGCGCACGATAGGCCGCTGGTCCAACCACTACGGATTATACAGCTGAAAGTTTAGACGGTGCGACTGATAAGGTCATCCCCGCGTAGTCCAACCATCCACTTCTGACACACCCTCTAACCTCCTCCGAATCCGATCGAATGCAAGCTGAGTCGCTCTCCATCGTATTTCGCTTCTAACACCCGGCAAACGAGCATGCACTGCATGCAGCTCACCACAAAAATCAACGGCCACCCAAACCGTACCCACAGGCTTCTCCTCAGTCGCTCCGCCCGGACCAGCAATCCCAGTAATTCCTACGCCGATATCCGTTTTGAAACGAGTTCGCACACCGCGCGCCATAGCCTTGGCTACGCTCTCACTCACTGCACCATTGGCGCGCAGATCGCTCTCGCTAACACCAAGCTCGCGAATCTTAACGCTGTTGTCGTACGCTATGGTCCCGCCCTGCAAAACAGCGCTGGCTCCGGGAACCGAAGAAAGTCGCATTCCCAGCATGCCTCCAGTACAGCTCTCTGCAACAGATATCGTTAAACCCGCAGCAACACACATGCGAAGCACTATATCTGCAAGATCGTCGTTGTTCTCTCCATAAATGAACCCGCCAACTTTCGCGCGTATGGCTGAAGCAGCTGTGCGTAAAACCGTTTCGGTTGCCGCACTATTCCTACCGTAGCTGGTAATTCTTAAGTCTACACCGTTCTCGTTAGGAAGAAACGCAACAGGCAATCCATGAACGTTTACCGCCAGCTCACCCAGCCTATCTGCGAGCGCGGATTCCGCTATTCCTACTGTTCGCAACGTATGTGAAACGATGACATTGCTCGAGTCACCCGCACTTTGCTGTATGTAAGGGATTACGACATCCTTTAACATTCCGCGCATCTCACGAGGTACACCAGGCAACATGACTAACCAACGCCCTTGTTCATCCGTTAATAACGCACCCGGAGCGGAGCCGTAGTCATTGCGAAGTATTTGTGCATCAATAGGCATTAGCGCCTGCTGCCGATTACTCAATGGCATCTCGTGTCCGAAACGCTTCAGCCATCTTGTCTCCAGTTGCAAAAGCGTCGGCTCATGAACCAGAAGCCCCCTACCAAAAACAGCCGCAGCTGCCAACTTCGTTTTGTCATCAGCGGTAGGACCGATGCCTCCCGTAGTAATGACAGCTCCGGTCCGATCAAGTGAAGCACGCATTGCAGCAACTATGCTCTCAAGATCGTCGCCTACTGTTGTACGGTGTACTATAGAAGCTCCAATTGCCGACAATGACTGCGCGATTTCAACGGCATTGGTGTCTACCGTAAAACCAAGAAGCAGTTCGTCTCCTATAGTTATAATTTCGATGTTCAACCAAAAACCCTCGTAACAACTTTCGCACAAACAGCAACATGGCTCGCTGCCATAGTTGCTACAAATACAACCGATAGAACAGCTTCAAACGTTGGTTCGTTAACAGACTTGCTCAACCAGATCGACCTGCGCGATAAACGAGTACACCATAACGCTTCGCGTACAGCCATAACGACCAGAGTGTGAGAGCAACTGCTCCAATCATCGAAGCGACTCCCACAACGCCGTTAAACATGGCGAAAGCATGCCAAGCCATTTCGTTTTCCAGTTCATGTCTTCGTGCAAATGCGCGCGCAAAGAACCAGAAATAAGCGGATCCTGTCCAAACCAACTGAAAGCCCATTTTCCACTTCGCAGGTCCTATCGCAGCGATAACTATTCCACGTTGAGCAGCATACTGTCGAAAGATCGTCATTAACAGCTCTCGTCCAAGTACAACGATAAGAATTGTTAACGGAAATGCGACGAGTCCAAATGGCGTTATAAACAGATAGCGCGTTGCTTCGCTCTGTACAGCAGACGCACTTACAACCCAGCTGTCATTACTCTGAATGATGTACATGGGAATAAGTGTAGCTACCAGCAATAGCTTATCAGCCAGCGGATCGAGCAGCCTTCCTAAATCGGTAACGAGGTTGCGTTGCCGCGCGAGATGCCCATCCCAATAGTCGGTGATAGCGGCGATTAGGAAAAGAGCAAACCCAACAAGCCGCGAACTCCATGACGTCGTAAAGGGCAGCCACGCGATGAATGGCGTCATCGCGATGCGTCCAACAGTTAGCGCGTTAGGAAGATTCACGGCAGCACGTGTAGAGCGGTCTAGTTGCGCCCACTACCACCGAACGACTTCGGCTAAGCGAGCGTTTTGAGAACGAGTTTGGAAACGGCCTTAAGTGTATCGAAAACACCATCACCACTCACGGCCACCGCCTCGAAATATGGCGCACGTTCCACCCATTCGCCCGTACTAAGCTGCGAAACAAGAAACTCGCCCGCCCTAAAAGGGTCTGTTTGAGCCCTCTGACGCGCCGGATCGGTAATTTCCCACCCAGGATTTAGCATTTGCTGAAGCTCGGAAAGGGGAGCCGCAGTTGGCAAATCGCGCTTGTTGTACTGGATCACGAACGGCATACGCGTTAAATCGTAACCGTAAGCGGCCATATTGTCATAAAGGTTTTGCATTGACTCAACATTCGCTTCTGCGCGATCGGCTTGCGAATCGGCAACAAAAACTACGCCATCAACGCCTTTAAGGATAAGCTTCCGACTGGCGTTGTAGTATACTTGGCCTGGTACGGTGTACAAATGAAAACGAGTACGGAAACCCCGAATCGTACCTAGGTCTACAGGTAAAAAGTCAAAGAACAGAGTGCGCTCTGTTTCTGTAGCAAGCGAAATCAGCTTACCGCGCGAGCTTGGTGCGACTTTCCCGTAGACGTACTCAAGGTTGGTAGTCTTTCCGCCGAGCCCTGGACCGTAATACACGATCTTACAATTGATCTCGCGGGACGCGTAGTTGATCATCGACATGACGCGCGCCTACTGAAAGAGTCTGTCGATTTCATCCTCTGCGCCAGCGAGCAGCCCCGGTGGGGCAGACTGCGTACTGCTTCCTCTAGCGAACACACCGTCGAAGAGCCGTGTTAGGTCGTCTACGACACCTTTCATGCGAAGTCTCACCAGTCCAAGGGTAGTGCGGTTATCGAAAAGCACGACAAGGATGACTCGTCGAGAAACATCGGCGAGATACATTGACTCTTTCTCGCCTTGATGAAAAAGGACGTTGAAGTCTTGTTCACCGATAAGGCGTGCGAGTTGATCGTTAGCGCTGAAATCAGCAGCGGTTAACGTCGCAAAAGCTGTTGCGTCGAAGTTGGGCTGTTCCCCGACGGTAGCAACGAGTTGGCCACTGCGATCGACGAGCAAAGCGCAACGCGCTTTAGCGTCATACAGGAACCGTTGCAGCGTCGAAGAAATAGCTCCGTAGTCGTCTTCGGTAAACGACCAGGTGGCGGCGCCGACAGGCATGTGCAAAGGACTCGGGGAAAGCGTTGACGCGGGTGCTGCCGTTACATGGCTGGCACAAACCATCTCATGAACGTAACAGGTGCTCCGTGCGCCGCAGAACTGTGCGGGCGCGACGGCGGAGCAAAGGCAGCTTCTCCCACTGCAGATAGTCGCGGAGTAGTCGCGCACTATCAACGCTTGGGTGGGCCCGAAGGTAACCTAGTGCCGCTAGTCGTCTTATCGGGCTGTGGTGAAAGAGGGAGTTTCTGTGACGATTGTGAAGCATTCCCCACCCCACCACTCCTATTGCCAGCCCTGTAGCAAGCCCTATCACAAGTAAAGCGGGCGAAGCGACTGCAGAGCTACTTTCTGAACTACGGTATCTATATCGGGGCATCTATGACGTTGTGTTGCATATAAGTCACATGTCGCGACGCGCCTGCAAGGCCTGAGCTATCGTGACACCATCTGCGTACTCCAAATCGCCACCAACCGGTAAACCGCGCGCTATTCGAGTTACGCGCACCGCCGTGGACGCGAGCTGACGCTGAACGTATATGGCGGTGGCTTCACCTTCGAGCGACGGATTGGTAGCTAGAATGACTTCTCGCACGTTATCTGGATGGATACGACCTAGGAGCTTATCAATGCTCAGTTTGTCCGGCCCTACGCCATCTAGGGGCGATAAACGGCCTCCCAAAACGTGGTACAGACCTCGGTACTCCGAACTGCGCTCAATTGAAGCGATATCTGACGCCTCCTCGACAACGCAGATAATGGTTTGATCGCGCCTGCTGTCGGCGCAAAGTGAGCACAACGCTAATTCTGTAAGGTTCATGCATCGCTCGCAGCTTCTAATTCGATCTACGAGCGAAACCAGCGCTTGAGCTAACCTTCTACTTTGTTCAGGCGATTGGCGCAGCAAATGGTAAACAAGACGTTGAGCTGTTTTGCGCCCGATACCCGGCAGACGCGAAAACTCGCTTGTAAGATCGTCTATGGCCGACATTCAACTAATCAGGTTCACGATCACATGCCCGGCAGCTTGAACGGCAAATCTAGACCACCGGTAAGTTTCCCAAGCTGCTGTTGAGCCGCATCAGCAGCTTTCTTTTGCGCATCCGCGGTCGCAACGACGATCAAGTCCTCAAGCATCTCGATGTCATCAGGCGAAACGACGGAACGGTCTAGTTTCACACGCTTGAGTTGCATCTTGCCATCGCACTCGACAGTAACCATTCCGCCGCCAGCAGATGCGGTGAACGTTTGTCGACCGAGCTCTTCCTGAACTGACTGCAGGTTAGACTGCATGGAGCGCAACTGCTCGAACATCTTAAAGAAATCTGTCATGATAGTGTTGTCCCTTTGTTTAGCGCTTTAGTCGAGCATGTCTAGGTCGAGAGCCTTAACTGCCGCGTCGAGTAGTTGATCGCGAGCAGTTAGCTGCGTAAGCCGCTCATTTTGAACGTCCTCTGCTGTAATTCTTTTCGAAGACGTTGGAGTAGCGGAGCCCGCAGAACCAACCGCTCGCACGGTAAAACCTGTAATACCTTCGAAACAGCTTTGAAGCGCAGCCAGAACATCGACGCGCGCTTTGTCTGCCGCCCTGGCGAATGTATCGTCTTCGGGCGCATAGCCAAGGATGAGCATGCCGTTAGCATTGACCTCGGCAGGCAATAGTCGCCCCAACGATTGCGCAACCATTCCTCGCCCACGCTGCTTTACTTCATCTGCAACGCGGCCCCACTCTTTTCTTAAACGTTCAATGCTTGGCGGAGGTACAGCCTTGCTTGACACACCATGATCGTTAGCTGCCGGGCGCGACGAAGGTGCGCGAGCGGCTTCTTCCCTCTGAGCGGCGGCAGCTTGTTTAGCAACTTGCTCAGAGGCCGGGCTGGGGCGCGGTCGAGGGGTAACGACAGCCGCGGCTAACGAACTAGCGGCAAGCGCGCTCGGATCTGATACGAGGGCATGCGCGGAAGCGACATTACTTTGTACCGTGACGCGGCGTGCAGGCGGCTCTTCGCTAACACCGCCGAATCCCTTAAGAACTTCCTCAAGTTCGATCGTACGATCGAGCAAAGCGAATCGTACAAGCAACGATTCTATTAGAAGCTGCGGCTGTCCACTGCGCTTAAAGAATGGTTCAATTTCAAGTAACGCATGTAGCATACGCAGTAAATCAGAGGGCGTCGAATTCCCCTTTCGTTCTTCAAGCGCAATTCGCATGCGTTCCGGCATATCTGGAACGGAACCGCCTAACGCGATGGCGAGCTGTGCTCTTAGAACATCGCCGAGCCCTGCTAGCATAAGAGCGAAGTCGACACCTGCATCTGCGAGACGCTGCACAGCCTCAAATACAGCAGCAGCCCGTCTCTCTACTACGATGTCTAGCAGCGCGAGATATTCTTCGTCTGGAATTAACCCTAGAGCTTCACGAACTCTCTCAGCTGTTACTACTCCTTCACTGCCAATTGACAGAACCTGATCAGTTAGAGAAAGCGCATCACGTAATCCGCCGTCTGCAGCGCGCGAAATCATAGCTAGCGCATCGTCTTCAAACTTAACGCCTTCTTCGCTTAACACTGCACTTAAACGTGTGCGTATTTCCTGCGGTCCAATGCGTTTAAGGTCGAAGCGTTGTAGGCGCGACAGAACTGGTGCTGCGAACTGCGCGATTTTGTGTGGCTCAGTCGTTGCAAAAACGAACACAACACGAGGTGGCGGTTCTTCAAGCACCTTAAGCAGTGCATTCCATGCTTCACGTGTAAGCATGTGCGCTTCATCAACGATGTAAACTTTGTATCGATCGTCACCTGAGGGAGCGTACATGGCACGCTCTCGTAATTCGCGCGCGTCGTCTACACCTCTATTAGAAGCGGCATCAATTTCAACTACATCAAGCGAAGCGCTGCCGCTCCAAATCCTTGAGCAGCTGGTACAAACACCACACGGCTCTCCTTGCAGTTCTTCATCACCTCTCCGTTCGCAGTTAAGTGCCATAGCGAGCACGCGAGCGAGCGTTGTTTTACCGGTGCCTCGAGGGCCACACAATAAATAGCCGTGCGCAACACGGTCGCGTGCTATTGCACCCTTAAGGGTGTTTGCGACGTGCGACTGAACGGCAACAGACGCAAAGTTACGTGGGCGGTATTTTCTGGCGAGAGCTAGCGACATCGAATGAAATGTAGCCCCCGAACAATGATGCACGGGGTACAAAACTGAGACAGTATCTCGCGGAAACGGTTCGCGCCGGCCACGTCATATTATGACGAAACGCCAGCGCGAATACCCCGGGCCTTACGCAGCGACGCCAGACACCACATGCCGCTGCTACCTTCGGGGTCCTGACGGAGTTAGCGGGCTATCGCCCTGCGGGACCCGGAGCACCGTAAACATATCCACTAGTCATTAAATAGGCGAGCACCGAACAGCGATTAGCGCGTCTTTTTTCGACGGCTTTGATCGCTACTTACATTGCGCTGCGGTTGTACCAGCAGATTTTGGATAGCTTAAGCCCAGGGCAGGCTTATGAATTACTAGTCACCTACTACTTCGCCTTAGCCCGTACCTGCTTTCTAAGCTCACAAGCCTGAGCGACTTCGCCGCCTACAAGGAACAGTAGAGCGCCGTAGTATGTCCAAAAGACAACAGTCACCACAGCTGCGATCGTACCAGTGTACAAACTTCCGGGATCGGCTTGCGCGATAAGAATTGTGTAAACTGAACGAACCAGTTCGAACAAAATACCAGCCGTGAGCGCGCCGATAATAGCGCCTCGAACTGAAGGACGACGTTTGGGAAGTGCGCGATAAAGTGCATGAAACAATCCAACAACTACACTTAAAGCTAAAAGTCGTCCGAAGACGTATGTAAGCCAACCCATTGCCGACTCGCGAACGCCTACCTGTACCAAAAGCTCCAACCCCTGTGTAACCGCTAAATCAAGATAGAATGTGAAAACGACATACAGGGCGACAGCAACCGTCGCGATAACCGTAACCATTAAGTCAAAGAGTTTTCCACCGACAATACTCCTGTCGGTGCCATCAAAGATGAGAGACAACACGCTCCTCAAGGAACCAAACAAGCGGGTAGAAAACCACGCAAAACCTATAGCCGAGTAAGTAGTTACAGCTCCGCGTGTGCGCAAAACATCGCCGACAAGTGAACGCAAAAGTTCGGCACCAACATTGGAGTTTCGCGGAAGTAACTGATCAAAAAGCGCGGTAACAGTGCGCGCCGCATCGTCTGTGTGACGGCCCAGAATGAATGATGTGCCTGAAACTAAGAGCAGTACAAATGGCACAAATGCTAGCAGGATATTGAAAGCAAGCCCGCCAGCAAGAAAGAGGACATTGTCCTCCGCGCTTTGTTGGTAAACGCGGCGGACAATGTCCCAAACTGGTTCAGTCTTCGTTCGAATCGTTTTCAGAAGAATCTGAATCGGTTGCACGATCAGGGCGAGCGCCACGCTGCTGACGGCGACTGTCTGAATAGGCTTTCTTCGTTTCAGAAACCGCGCGCTCAAGCTCACTACGCGCCTGAGAAGCGGCGTCGCGCCCAGCCTCAACCGCCTCAGTGAGTCCGCGTGCACGGTCAGAAACACGATCGCGCACCGCGGCCAAATTGCGATCTACTGTTTCACGGGTGCGTTCAACGCTATCAGCGAGTTGTTCGCCAAACTCGTCGGTTGCTTCGCGAACTTTCTTACGGGCGCGACGAGCTTCCGTTTTAAGGCGATCACGCGTTTCCTGACCAGAAGCGGGAGCAAAGAGCAGCGCAGCGCCTGCACCTACTGCCAGTCCTAGCAACAACATCCCTATGCCACCGCTAGTATCGCGTTCGCGCTCAATCACCACCACGCGATCGTCGAGATCATCTGAGTATCGTGCCATCATATCCTCCTGCCGCGAACGCGGCTCTTAGTCGCTGAGGTCGGCGTCGTCTGGCGCTGCCGCAACGGTTGGTGTTGCACCGTCCGGCATGGGACGACGCAGTTCAGGGGCAGAAACGAATCGCGAAACTACTTCACGCGTTTTGCTTATCCCTAGTTGGCTAAACAGGAACTCGAACTTCTGATCGTATGCTGCACCAAGCTCCTCGCGCAACCCGTCCGGAAGCCCCCAAAGCTGTTCTTTAAACGGTCCGATCGCCTTCTTGCGCGTCTTGTAGTAAAACTGCTCGTCGCTATCGGTGGCCTTTCGTTCATCCTTGGCGTTCTCATCCAGCCAAGCGTATATCTCCTGCCGCATCGAAGTGGGCAGATGATCGTACATCATGTTCTGGAAATTTGTTGCAAGATGGATCTCGGCGGTTTCCGTACGTGGGAAGTTGTGAAATGCAGTGTCAGGAAGCGTGGAAGCACCATGCTGTACCGCACCCGCCATTCCGTACGTATCACGCGCGATACGGGAAAGCCTCTCGAGCGTATCCAAATCCAGCTTGACGTCGGCTATCGAACCGTCGGCAAGTACCACGCCGCCATGTGACGTACCGGACTGAACCGATATTTTTGACAGCCCTGCCACTCCCGGTGCAACTGCAGCTAACGTGCCGTTGAAACCTTCCATGAATGCTTCCAACTCTTCCGGCGTGCTGTTCTCAGTTCCTACTTCACCGATCTCACCACCCACCGAGATCGTCACACCCTTAGGCTCCACCTCGCGAACTGTGCGTATAATGTCTACGCACACTTCATAGTTAAGGCGTTGCTGCTCTGCCAATGGCTCTTTGGACAGATCAACCAAAGTTGATGTGTCAACGTCAATGTTGTAGAACCCAGCAGCTACAGCCTCTCGCACTAATGCTTTAACTGCGTCGACCTCTGGCGCCGGATCGACGGCATATTTGCGAGAATTGACCTGGAAATGATCACCCTGAATAAAAAGCGGACCACGATAACCTTCGCGAAGCGCCGCCGCGATCATAACCGTCACGTATTCGTCTGGACGTTGCGCGGTATAAGCAATCTCGGAGCGCGCGATTTCAAGAATGAACGCAGCAGCATCGAGATTATTTGCGGTACGAAAAATCGAACGAGCCGTATCGTAAGCCATTCCACGTACGTTTATAGCGGGGACGGTAAAACCACCGCACTTCCCCTGTCCGCGCGCAATATACAGATCGTGTATCGACGCAGGACGAACGCCTGCTATTTGCCCTAGCTCCCAAATCAGCCAGCGCGCATACTGTCGGTCAGCGCCGTCAGCAAACACTGCTTGATGCACAAGAGAATCCATCTGCGAAGACGCCAGCGCACTAGGGTCTGTTAGGCTAACACGACCGTTGGCGACGGTTACGGCTCCACCGAAATACTGGGACGAACTGTGAGTATCTGCCATGTGATTATCAGGTTGACTGGAACGATGATATAAAGGAAAATGCCCGGCGATCACCGCACGCGCCAGCGTGCATCAGGTGCCGGAAGGCGATCCCACTCAGCGCGGGCTTCTGCACTCCCGGGACGTCCAAGCATTGCGTACGCGAACTGCTTGCCGAGTTCGACACCCGGCTGATTGAACGCATCAATTGCATATAAGGCACCTGCGTAGGCCGTAGCCAGACAAAACGTTTGCATCAACGCTCCCACGTGCCAAGCATCAACAGCACCTATTTCAAAGGACATGTTATAACGTCCTCGGGCAGCAAGCGCACCGGCCGTAGAACGGTGTTCGATCCCAATTAACTCCCCTAAAGTATGTCCACCAAGGTACGCTAACTCTGGAATATCGCCGTGCAGAGCTGGGATAACGCCTTCGTTCTCACGTCCTGAAACGGCAATGAATGATACAGTTTTGTCGAGCGGCCCTTCCATGAAGAGCTGGACCTGCGAATGTTGGTCGGTGGCGCCAACAGCTGGCAAAGGAGTGGGGCCGGTGTGTGTACCATCGCTGCGCACTTTGCCTAGCGACTCGGCCCATAGTTGAACAAACCAAAGTGCTATGTCGCGCAGTGGGTCGGCATATGGCATAAGCGCTTGGATATTACGACCATGCACACTATCACTTAACCACTGAAGAGTTGCAAAAGTCCCCGGAAGGTTCCCAGAAACATCGTCCGTAGCAGCCTGAGAATTGACATGCACTGCACCTGCCAACAGTGCGCGTACATCAATCCCGATAAGCGCTGCTGGTAGAACTCCAACCGGTGACAACACCGAGAATCGGCCACCAACATTGGGAGGAATATCTACCGTAGTAATCCCCTCTTGATTGGCGATAGCTCGTAACGCTCCGTTTTGCGGATCAGTAATAAAAACAAGTCGCTCGCGCGCGCGCGGAGCACCCAATCTCTTCTCCAACTCATATCTAACAATCAGATACTGGGCCATCGTTTCAACTGTACCACCCGATTTGGAAACGACAAGAACTAAAGTATTCGCAAGATCAACTCGCGACAGCAACGCCGATATCGTAGCTGGATCGACATTATCCAGAACGTGTAAGCGAGGATAGCCTTCGCGCGCAGCTTCATCTAAGCTGTTCCATCCATACGGACGAAGAGCAGTACGTAGAGCAATTGGACCTAGCGCAGAGCCTCCAATCCCAAGGAGAAGTACATCGCTGACTTTCCCCTTTGCGCCCTCAGCAACACGAAGCGACTGTTCAAGAAGTTCGCTGTTCGCAGGCAGGTCTATAAAACCCAGCTCTCCTGCCGCATGTTTGCGCATTACAGTTGCGTGAGCGGCACGAAAAGCTGGTGCTGCCGCTGTCCATTCATCTGCAGTAATGCCTTCGCCATTGGCGAGTGCACCGTGCATCATATTCGTGTAGTCGAGTGATAGCATGTTAAGACTGTTAAAGGAATAGGAGGGAGACGGAGACAGAGCAGCTACGTAAATGTTTATACGCGAATAGTAAGGCCATCAAAAGCGGGTGATATACCTTGCGGTAGCTCTGCTTCCAAATCTGCGTGCAAAGTGTCGTGAGTAAGGTGCGTGAAATAAGTACGTTGCGCGCCTACCTCTTGAGCCGTTGCAACGGCCTCTGAAATAGACAGGTGAGTAGGATGGGATGTTCGTAGCAGTGCGTTCAGAACTAGAACACGAATACCCCTTAGCAACTCTTTTGCTTCATCCGTAAGCGCTTTCGCGTCGGTAACGTATCCGAGATCTCCTATACGAAACGCGAGAACGTTTGTAACTCCGTGTGGAACTTTAAACGGGACGATTGTCGCGTCACCAACGGAAAACGCTTCACCTGCACACACTTCGACCATTCGCCCTTCCGGCTTCGTTGTTCCCGGAAGTGGGCGCAAGCTTTGATCTACGATGTAAGGAAACCGAGTCTTTAGCACTCTAAGTGTCGACGCATCACCGTAAAGTGGCAACGCCTCTTTACGACGAATTGTAAATGCGCGAAGATCATCGATGCCGTGAATATGGTCGGCATGCTCATGTGTATACAAAACTGCGTCCACATTATCGATGTCGGCCGCTACCAACTGAAGCCTTAGCTCGGGTGGAGTATCAATAAGGATTTTCGTTCCACCTGCAGTTTCTACAAGCGCACCAACACGCGTGCGCCGATCGCGCGGATCACGCGATCGGCACACAGCGCACCTGCAACCAATCTGAGGTACGCCAAAGCTTGTACCGGTACCCAGAAAAGTTAGTTTCACGCGGTCACACTGTCTCCACCTTAAGCAGGTTCGTCGTACCAGGAACATCGAACGGAACACCTGCGGTAACTAGAACTCGATCGCCCTTGGTTACCATACCAAGATCGGTGGCTTCGCGAAGCGCCATCGCCACCATGTGGTCGTATCCGCGTGCCGTTGGAACAAGCCGCGGCACCACTCCCCAAACCAATGAGAGCTGCCGACATACGCGTGGTTCATCGGTTAGCGCGAGTATGGGGACGGTCGGCCTATGCGACGAAACAATTCGCGCAGTAAACCCGCTCTTGGTGAAAACAACTACAAGCGGCGCGTCCATCATGCGCACAGCCGCAACTGTTGCCGCAGCGATGGCTTCTTCGGTGTTAACACCCGTCATTGCGCGGCGATCTTCACGCAAAGCGTGATGACGGCGCGGATGAGCCTCTACTTCTGTGATAATGCGACGCATGGCTTCAACAGCGAGCCGCGGATATGAACCAGCAGCCGTTTCTGCCGATAGCATGACTGCGTCTGTACCGTCGAGGATTGCGTTAGCGACATCGCTAGCTTCTGCACGCGTAGGACGAGGATGCTCAATCATTGATTCGAGCATCTGAGTTGCCGTTATTACAGGCCGTCCCATACGATTTGCAAGCGAAATAATATCCTTTTGAGCAAGCGGTACCTGTTCGTAAGGTAGCTCAACACCTAGATCACCGCGTGCGACCATCACCGCATCTGTAGCACGCAGTATCTCTTCGATATTATCGAGCGCTACATCCTTTTCGATCTTAGCTACAATAAGAATCGATCGCGGGATAAGCGCTCTGAGTTCTTCGATGTCCTGCGCACGTCTAACAAAACTCAGTGCAAGAGCATCTAGTCCATGTTCAACTGCGAAAGCTAGATCTGAACGGTCTTTCTCTGTGAGCGACGGCGCAGATACGGCGATACCGGGAAGATTCATTCCCTTGTGACTTGTTAGCCTACCGCCATGAACAACACGCGCGTGAACGCGTGGCACATCGACTGCTACAACCTGGAGTTCGATTAGTCCGTCGTTAATAAGGATACGGTTTCCTTCGGCGACATCGTGACTCAGGTTCTCGTAGGTTATCGGAATCTCGTCCTTTTCCTCAATTCCTTCTGGAACAAGAACGAGCATATCGCCCGGCGCGAGCTCTCGCGGAGCCGGAAGATCCCCGATACGGATACGCGGCCCTTGCAAGTCGCCGAGAATGGCCACAGAACGCCCCACATCAGCGGAAATTTCACGCACCGCTGCAACAGTTCGAGCGTGCTGTTCCTGCGTACCGTGAGAAAAGTTTATTCTCGCAACGTCAAGTCCCGCTTCTATAAGCGAGCGAATTCCATCGGGTGTGTTACTGGACGGACCGAGCGTGCCAACAATTTTTGTACGCGTATACTGACGTCGTTCAAACGTGCGTTCTGGGCTAGCTGACTCTACCGCGGCACTCGCCGCACGTTCAGGACCTGTTCGTGGAATCGTCACCACCTGTTCAGTGACTGGCAACTGCCTGCGCTCCTGTAGATTTCATCAGTAGTGTTCTTTTTTGCTCCAGCCCTTGCAGAAGAGTTCTGAAAGACTGTTCAAACGATGCCAGCCCTTCTGCGAGCAGGCGATCGGTTACATCACGTAGCGAAATACCGGCCGCTTCGAGAGCGGCAAGTGTACGTTCCGCTCCAGAGATATCTTCAGTAACGGATTGCCTCACATTACCATGATCTCTGAATGCTTCAAGTGTAGCAGGGGGAAGGGTGTTAACAGTGTTCGTACCGATCAACTCCTCAACGTACACGACGTCACGGTATTCTGGATTCTTCGTGCTTGTGCTTGCCCACAACGGTCGTTGAGGACGAGCGCCCGCTGCCGCCAACTTCTCCCAACGTTCTCCGCTAAATGCCGCAGTGAACATGCGATACGCTAAACGAGCGTTCGCGATTGCAGCACGTCCTCGCAACGATAAGAGTGAATCGCTGTTCGCTTTATCGGCCGCAGCCGCTGTTTCGAGCGCGCGATCGATTGCGCTATCAACGCGACTAATAAAGAAGCTCGCGACAGATGCGACCTTAGATACATCGCCACCTTTAGCAAGAAGAGCTTCGAGACCAGCAATGTAAGCGTCAATAACACGCGAATGCGCTTCGAGTGAGAATAGCAACGTAACGTTTACGTTAATTCCCTCGGAAACCAGCTCCCTAATTGCAATAGCACCTTCCTCAGTGCCTGGAACCTTAATCATAAGGTTTGGGCGATTCACAACGGTCCACAACTTACGTGCCTCCACGACTGTACCAGCTGCGTCGCGCGCAAGATCGGGAGAAACCTCAAGAGAAACGTATCCGTCAACGCCGTTGCTGCTTTCGTAAACTCCGCGAAATGCATCGCAAGCGTCGCGAACATCAGTTGTAGCAACTGCCTCAAACAAAGCACGCACGTCAGTCACATGCAACAGAGATGAAATTTGCGCATCGTATGAAGCACCCTCTGCCAACGCCTTCTCGAAGATAGTTGGATTTGAGGTCATTCCGGTAAGTGCATCTTCCCGAATACGACGTGAAAGATCACCATTGCTCAGCATGGTGCGATCGATATAGTCCAGCCATAACGACTGGCCAGCTGCATGCAAACTGTGAAGACGAGATGACATGTTGAGTGCTGTTAAACGCGAACAAGGCGCCCCGTTTGGGACGCCTTCTGTAAGTTATCTAGAATCAGGGTTTGATCGACCAGTTCGTTTCGAACAAGTATGTTCCCCAAACAACTCTGAGAACACCGCCCGCACCATCCTGAGAAGGGACTAGCGCGATTTGAAGTGCTTCCAGCGGCTGATGAAGCATAGTCGAGCGCATGTCAACACGCGCTAAATCCTGTTCGACGTTGTATTGAGTTCCCCACTGCCCCGTTTGTTTGCTGATAATGAGCTTGGCACCGCGCTCTTCACGCTGTAAGAAAAGCGTGTATGTGCCCTTGGGTACTGTGGTGTTGCCAACAACAAAGTTGGCGTTCGTAGTAAGAGTTGTAGCTGAGTTAGCACCCAAACGCCAAACCTTACCGAGCGGGATTAACGTGGCCGCGTCCCTGCCGCGAAGATGCGGCTGACCGTAGTCGATGGAAACCTGTAATGCCTCAAGGCCCTGAGCCGAAGCTTTAGCAACCGTGTTGGCTCGACCGCTAAGTTCAACCTTGTAGGCCGCCTGAGCAGAAAGAACGACTGGCGAAACTGCCAGTAAAGCGGCTCCAATAAACGTGCGAGCGATAGAAGAAGAAATCATCGGTTTTGCGAGTTCGGGTCTGGTTTGATAAAAACGAAGCCGCTGCAGCTTCCGGATCGTCATATTGATGGTAACCTTCAGCAACTGTTTGTGGCGAGTGCCTGAGCAAATACGTTGCGATCAGACTCCGTCATGTTACGATCTAAACGACATGCGAACAAAAGTAGCAGCTGTGATCTTAGCGATGAGCACCCTAGCAGGGTGCAGTCGCCGGTCAGTTCAACACGTGGCGTCCGAAGCTGTTCCGTCCTGCTCCCTACCTACCCAAGCGGAACCGGCATCTCTTGCTGCAACACCAGCGATAAATCCGCTTGTAAGTTTTGACAGCGCTTGGGCCATTATTGCCCGTACGCACTGGGATACAACATACAATGGAGTCAACTGGAACGCCTTGCGTACCGAACTAAGACCGAAGGCCGAGCAAGCGAGAACACTCGGGGAGCTCCGAATGGTATTGGCCGACATGGTCTCAAGGCTTAAACAGTCTCACTTTTCTATTATACCGCAAGAATACAGCGACAATAGGGCGCCGTCAGACAACCGAGCTGCCTCCGACGATCGCTCTGCTTCCATTGGTGTAACCCTCCGTTTTCTCGACAATGAACTGGTAATTACACATGTAGAAGCAAACGGCCCTGCCGCAAATGCAGGGATTAGACCCGGATACGTGCTTCACGCTATTGATGGTTGCGCCATTAGTCCGCGTCTTTCGCGCATCCCCCGCAACCGTGATGCGCGTGCCGTAGCGCTGGAAGCATACTCTATCGGAAACAGAGCTCTTGCCGGCCCCTCAGGCGATACCGTAAGTGCGACGTTCCTCAACGAAAAGGGGACGCCGATAAACGCCACGCTTGTAAGACAGCCGGAACCGGGGACTCTCGTAAAATTTGGGAATCTTCCACCGCGCGTTGCCAACTTAGAGTGGGAGCGCAAATCCATTAAAGGCAAAACCATCGGAGTTATTCGCTGGAATATCTGGATGCCCATACTCGGCGCCCGCTTCGACAACGCTATCGATTCACTGCGCAATAGCGACGCCATTATCCTCGACGTTAGAGGTAACCCAGGCGGCGTTGGAGGTATGTCGATGGGCTTCTCCGGCCATTTTCTAGACTCTGTTAAAGTCATAGGTGTTATGAAACAACGCGGCACCGACGACCTACGGTTTGTATCTAATCCGCGGCTCGTGAACGGCGCCAACCAACGTGTTTCACCCTTCTCCGGCCCTCTAGCAATAGTTGTCGACGAGATTTCGGTCAGTACTACCGAAATATTTGCAGAGGGAATGCAGGAAATGGGACGAGCAAGGGTGTTCGGATCACAAACAGCCGGACAGGCTCTTCCGTCGGTGGCAGAGAGGCTTCCCAACGGGGACATTTTGTACCATGCCATAGCCAATTTCGTATCCCCGTCTGGCAAGGCGATCGAAGGCCCCGGTGTAACGCCGGACGTTCGCATCAAATTGTCGAAGAAGGCGCTTCTCAAGAATCAGGATCCGGCACTGGACGCGGCGCTGAAGTGGGCCGCGTCACAAAAACGTAGCGGCAAGTAGCCATTGTTACTGACACAGATAGGACCAAGTCTTCGTAGTGGTGTATGCCTCTACAGTTTTACACGTTTCAGCACCGCATCACCGGTGCATCACCGTTGCACTTAACACCTCACAAAGGGGTTCGAACAATGAAGGGATTTGCACGCGTTTTTGCAGTTTCAACGCTATCAGTAGCTTTCGCATCGGCCGCACAGGCGCAGGCGCTTCCAGCGGCGACCGAAGTCATTGCTAAGTATGTCGATGCCATTGGCGGTAAGGACGCCATCCTCAAAATGAAGTCAGTAACGCAGAAGCAGGTTATGGAGATTCCTGCAGCAGGTTTAACAGCGGAAATGGAAGTACATGCTGCTGCACCAAACAAGATGTCGGCACGCACAACGCTTCCTGGTATCGGCGAAATGCTACAGGGTTTCGATGGTACTACCGGATGGGACATTAACCCAATGCAGGGTGCTCGCGTTCTTTCGGGTGAAGAGCTCGCTCAGACCGCTGATAACTCGGACTTCTATGGTAGTCGCCTCTTCCCTGCCGACAAGTTCAAGTCTATGGAAACGCTTGAGCAAACCGACTTTAACGGCGAGAAGGCGTACAAGGTTAGAATGGTTCGTACGTCTGGTGACACACTCACCTTCTTCTTTTCCAGCAGCAGCGCGCTTCTAATTGGAACGGAAGCTGCCCAGACGAACCAAATGGGACGCATGGTTATTCAAACCAAGTTGTCTCAGTATGTCACAGTGGACGGCATCAAGTTCCCAACACGTACTGAAGTACAAGTTGGACCGAACTCAATCATCACGACAACAAAAGAAACCGTAATCAACGCGGTTCCAGCAACAGCGTTTGACGTACCAGCTGCCGTTAAGGCGATGGTCGGCAAGTAACTCGTTGCAATCGTAACTCGCTGCACCGGTAACTCGCTGCGCTAGTAAGTAACAAAAGAGGGGTACAGGTTTTAACTGTACCCCTCTTTTTATTGCTCGCAGTTATCAATATCGCCGTTATCGACAACGAAACTTTTAGCGCACAGGTTTACCACCAGGGTGCCACGATGGGGCATCACCATTGGCAAGCAACCTAAGTGCTCTCGATGTAGCACTTATTACTGCAGCCAAATGACGTGAGTCAACCAAGCTCACATCATCAGCCGGCGAGTGATACTGAACGTGTGCGTTAAACGAAGAAATAGTGTGAGCAGGGATACCCAGCGCAGCGAATGCGTAGTTGTCACTCCTTCTAAAAAAGTTTTGTGCAGGTCGCAAGTCAGGCACGAGCGGAATGCTATTATCTGCAAGCAGGTCGCCCATCGTTGACCGCTCATATCCTGTAAGCCAAGCTTTTCCGAAACCGCCTGCAAGCGAATCTGGACGACCTATCATCTCGACGTTTAGATTGGCAACCACCTGCGACATAGGTACAGCAGGATTGTTGATATACCAATTAGTGCCGATCATTCCGACTTCTTCCCCAGTCATGGCGGCAAAAACAATTGTGCGTTTGGGCGCCTCGCCCTGCTTCATTCGACGCGCCATCTCAATTACAGCTACGGTACCTGATGCGTTATCATCAGCGCCGTTGTATATCGAGTCACCGTCTACTGCACGTCCGACACCAAGGTGATCGTAGTGCGCAGTAACAAGTACTACTTGATCGCGCAACGCCGGATCGGAACCTCGAATGACACCAACAACATTCGAGCTAAATAGCCTACGTTCATGCGGTACAGTATCCAGCGCAGCGATGCTAGCAACGCGCCTTACTGTGAGTTTGTTTGGGCTTAATGGATCGGGGTTTGCCACCGCGCGAACAGGAACACGTTGAAGAAAAGTTCCTGAATCTCCGGCTGGATCGAGCCCGGCTTCACGAAACTGCGCCGCAATCCATTCGGCAGCCGCATGCCCTCCCGGCGTTCCTGTTCGACGTCCCATCATCGCGTCAGACGCGAGGGTCGAGATACGCTGTGAAACTTGCGCAACATCAACCTCTTCCGAAGCAACGGCCTTTGTAGCAACCGCCTTACGCGGCACCGCATTTGCGACCATTGCCAACATCGCACCGTTGGGACTAACAGATATTCGTGTGATTCCCGATAGCGAGGCGAAGGAAAAGTCTGCTATTTGAGTCCAACCTTTATCACCACTTTTCCACGAATACAAAACGCTACCTTTTCCGGCTAAAAGAGTACTGGAATCAACCCAGGCAACGTCTTCAACGCCATCAGGTGTCGCAACCACAGAATCAATTGCGCCTGTCGCGGCATCATACGACATAACGTGCCACTTCGCCGCACTCTTTTGTATAAAGCTCACTCGCGATGTTTTGGGGATACGTGCGATTGAGCGCCCAATGTTTCTTGCTACCGTAACAGTTCCCGTCTTACCTAAATGAGCTATTTGCAGCGTTGCAGGTGTGCCAAGTACGAACATCGCCCAAGTGGTGTCATTTGCTTGAGCGTAGTAGCCCACCGGCTTTACATCGGAGAAAAGTGGTGCGTCTACACCTCCATTTAGGGATAGCCCCCAGAGTCGTTGAGTCGAGTCAGCTTCAACTCTTATAACAAACATTGTTTTACCGTCACCCGAGAGCGAGGCTGAATACTCGGATTCAGGTTGCGTAGATCTTACGGCGACCGTTGAACCTTGTACCATATCAAAGCGGTAAATGTCAGTATGACCCTGCCCGCGATCAGATGTAAAAAGCAGAGCGCGACTGTCGGCCGAAAACACAGGTTGATTGTCGTAACCCGGCCTACGTGTAACATTGAGCGGCGCACCTGGCACTACGCTTCCATCACGTTTTGCTATCGGCACCAGATATATCTCAGCATCCGCAACTGGCTGCCTCACAGTAGGTGGTGCGCCCTGAGCTACAGCGCCATGTGCCCATCCCACTGACAAAGCGACAGCGAACGTCGCGAACGGAAAATCTCCGCGGAAAAAACTGAATCCTGAGAATTGCATCATCGGTTATGAAAGGAGGGTAGCGATGTAGCTGAGTGCAAACTGGCGAAGTACGAGACACGAGACACGGAACATGGAACACGATAGACCGTACGCCGTGCACCACGCACATGTGCATATTAGCTTTTAGTAGTCGTGAACGCACCACCCCGATATCACGACTGGCCCCGCAACCGTTAATTGCAAATTTTCATGCGCCATTCGCTACGCTGGCTAACGCATCTAACGCTTATCGCATGCGCAGTTACTGCGGGCTGTTCAGATAAAGCGCAGCCCACAGATCCCTTGGTACCACCAGTCGTGGCCGGCGCAGCTCACTCGCTTTCTGCGACTCCAGCTTCCATTAATCTTGAAACGGGAAGCAGTGCGCAAATAAAGCTTGTAGTTCGAGATAGCGTTGGCGTTATTGTAGCAAACGCTCCTATAGTCTGGACTTCCGAATTGCCAACCGTCGCGACCGTCGACCAAAGTGGAAAGGTCACAGCTATTTCCGATGGCGTCACTATGATTGTTGCTGCAATCGGTGATATCAGCGCCGCAGTAATTGTTGGTGTTTACAACAGTGCTAACAGCGTACAAAGCTGGGAATCTGCGCGCATGACTTTTACTGATGTCTCGCTGTTAGGCGTTTTTGACGATCAGCAAGGTACTACGTGGGTTTCCGGACAGAACGGCTTACTCGCTCGTTCGCGGCCAGATGGAACTTGGGAAAAGTTTTCGACTGGAACTGATCACACCTTTGTTGGAATATGGGGCTCGTCTCCAAATAGTATTTGGGCTGCAGGCACTGGTGGTACAGTTATGCATTGGAACGGAAGTAATTGGACCAACGTCGATGTAGGCTTAGATCTTACATTCTTGGACGTTGGTGGCACAGACGCGAACAATGTCCTTATTGTCGGCGAACAAGGTACAGTTCTTCGTTATAACGGTAGCTCATGGACTAAAGAATCAACGCCCGTTAACGACGAACTATGGGGCATATACGCGTCGTCATCGACTGCCGCCATTGCAGCAGGCAATAACGGCGTAATGATTCAGTACGATGGTACGGCGTGGCGTAAACTCTCGTCACCCACCCAGAACGCACTCTTTGATATTTGGGGGAGTGGCCCATCGGATGTGTACGCAGTTGGAACAGGTGGCATGATAGTTCATTTCGATGGTCTTGCACTCCGCACAATGGAAACACCAAATGCGACCAATCTCTTTGCGATACGCGGATTCGGTGCCAGCAATGTGTACGCAAGCGGAAACACAGGTGCATTGTGGCATTACAATGGTTCGTCATGGCGAGTTGTCCAGTCTGGTACTGGACAGAATGTGCGAGCAATGAGCCAAAGTGCGGCCAACCAGCTAAAGCTTGCGGGGTGGTACGGAAGCGTACTCACTATGACGGATAACTCTGGTGACGCCGCAGTTACGACTGATGTTGCGGACCCTTCGTTGCTTTCAGTTTGGGGAGCGTCTACCGACGCGATGTTCGCAGTTGGTTTTGGCGGAACTGTATTACGAAGAACAGGTAGCGGTTGGGCTTTTGAAGATGTGCCAGGTGTAAACGATCTCTTTGGTGTGTCGGGTACATCGCTTAACGATGTCGTTGCCGTCGGTGATACTGGTTCGGTGCTTAGATACGATGGTACATCATGGCGACGTCAGACAGCGCCAGTGTTCGCTTTGCTTCGTGCAGTATGGAGTGCCGCTCCCGGTTTCCATTTCGCTGTGGGCGAACGAGGGACGGTCGTCAAATCGGTAGGAGACGAATGGGTGCCACAGTCCAGCGGGACCACTCGCTTTCTAAGGGCGGTTTGGGGAAGTAGCCCGTCAAACGTTTACGCTGTTGGCGACTCAGGTACGGTTATTCGTTTTGACGGAGGACGTTGGCGTTTTGAAGCAGTTCCAACCGTTCAACGACTTCGTGCTGTATGGGGGACTAGTGCTTCAGACGTGTACGTTGCTGGCGACGGAGGTACGATATTACGCTTCGATGGGAACAGTTGGATGTCGCTAAATGCGCCCGTTAAACGTGATGTACGAGCTATCTGGGGACGCGGCCCCACGGACATTTATTTCGCGGCCGATAGTGGTTCGTTACTTCGCTTTGACGGTACTGGATGGAAATCTGTGCCGGTACCCAATGTACCAGTTCCGTTCAGCATGTTCGGCATTCCCGGTTCTACTTCCTTCGTTATAACCGGAGAATCAGGGCGTATCTACGAAAGCAGATAGATAGTAAACAGATCGTAAACGGTGCGAGTCTTACGTCCCTTCTCATGGAATCGTAACTGTTCAGAAAACTGCACTATTCAAATAGAAACGGCCCCGCGTTAGCGAGGCCGTCTCTGTAAAACATAAGAACTTCCTCAGCCTGCAGAACGTCCGCGAAATTGACGGTAAATGAGTAGGATGAGAAGGGCGCCAACGACTGCGGCTATAAATCCGGCGCCTTCACCAGCTTGATACCAACCTACTGTACGGCCGAGGAATGTTCCGAGCATAGCGCCCGCAACACCAAGAAGCATCGTGATGAAGATGCCCCCCGGATCCTTACCTGGCATAATTGCCTTTGCAACCGCACCTGCGATAAGTCCGATGACTGCCGTCCACAACAGGTCCATGGCTGTTACTCCGCTACTGGTGGAGAGGTACGTACAGCACACGCTGTACGCAGGAAACTGTACTGAACACCGCTAGAATCGGGCCAGTACAGATCTGATTCGCAGAATCGATGCCACTCAAAGTGATTCTGCAACTGCGCTTCTTATCGCTTCTAACGTTGAGATGTTGGCGAACAGCCAGTTCTCCGACGCGTATCTGCAACGCTTAGAATCTTCCAGCCATCCGATGTGCGGCCCAAAACAAATGCATCAACTCCGCAGTGGCTGAAACGACTGCCAACCCAAAACTCGTACTCGGTCCAAACGCTGGCAAGACCGTCCTGCAGGTGTACAACTGTGTTCATTAGTCGCTCATCGAGCACAACTGAGTCGGGCGCTTGTGCAATAGAGCTCAGCCACGATGATATGGGGTCGACGGACACTGTAGCCACTCCGTTGCGCTGGCTGCTTGAGAACAACGAGGCGCTAGAGTGAAAGAGTGATTTCATAGACGCTGTATCTTGGCGACGCATCCCATCGAACAACTTCTCGATAACTGCAACAACTTCGGCGCGACCGGCAGGCTCAGCAGTAGTACTCTGCGCCTGTGTAGACGGAGCCAGCGCTACTGCCCCTATAACTATCAGCACTGCTTTCCTAATCATAAACTCTGTTCGTTGTCTGTTGACTGTACAGGAGCACCAGCGGCCACCCACGCGCGCCATCCACCCGCTATAGAATGCACATTTGTGTAGCCCATTTCAGTTAACGAAGCAGCCGCAAGAATTGAACGAAAGCCTCCGCCGCAATAGAGGTAGAGAGGGGTGTTAGAATCGGGGAACAACGTTTCTATGTCTCGCTCAATGACGCCCCTACCAATGTGCGTTGCAGCGGCTGCATGAGCCGCGTTGTACTCCCTGTCCTCTCTCACATCAACGAGGACAGCATTAGATTGCGACTGCAATGACTGCAGCGCATCGGCCACCGAGACCTCGCTTACGCCTTCTTTGCGCGCCTGCACCAAACTAAGGAACCCGGGAGTATGATCCATTCTTTGAACATGCCGACGGTTACGTTTCCGGGGAAGTGAGCATTTAGGTATGTTTTCTCCAATCGAGTAACGCCGCCGCTCGCTATACCTTCCGTTTCGCGGTTTCCCCTGCCAGAATCAGGACTTCCCACCAAAGCAAACTCAGCCGGTAGCTTAAAAGGCTTTCGCGCCGCTGTTTTTCGACCGCCTCCCCGCCTGCCGTCTCCCCGCCTCCCCGCCTCCCCGCCTCCCCGCCTACCCGCCTACCCCTCTCCTCCATCCGCGCCTTTAGATATCTGGAGACAGTTAACGGAATGCAGCTCTCAAAAGCTGGGCTAAACCGACTCGTTCTCCCCTTAGCCCTCTCGCTCCCCCTGCTTAGCGGTTGCATCTTCGCTAAAAGCACGGCAGTCGGCGATTCTCAAACCAAGAACCACACCGAAATGACTGGCGGCAATTGGGTCCCGCTGTTCGATGGACGTACACTTGAGGGTTGGCACAACTTCCGAAACCACGGACAACCCGTACAGGGGTGGCAGGTAGTAGAAGGCGCAATCACGCGAACCACGGGTGGCGGCGATATAGCAACTAACGGTCATTACGCTAATTTCGAGCTGACACTCGAATGGAAAGTGCAGTCGGCCGGTAACAGCGGGATAATGTTCCGCGTTGATCCAGCGATACTCGTCACATACGAAAGCGGTCCAGAGATGCAAATCCTTGACGACGCCGCGCACGCTGACGGTAAATCTCGTCTTACCGCTGCAGGATCTGCATACGGACTATACCCCGCCAAACAGGGTGTCGTTAAAGGTGCAGAAAGTTGGAACTCAGTACGATTGCTTGTGAATGGTGCGCGAGTTGAGCACTGGCTTAATGGTCAGCTTGTAGTTGAGTACGAGCTTTGGTCAGATGACTGGGAGCTTAGAGTAAAGAACAGCAAGTTTGCACAGTGGCCCTCTTATGGACGTGCGCGTATCGGGCATATTGTGCTTCAAGATCATGGTGATCGCGTTTCATTCCGCAACATTCGCATCCGGGAGCTGCCGTAATGTCCGTGAAGTTCCGCCTGTCAACGATGATGTTTTTGCAGTACTTCATTTGGGGTGCATGGTTCGTAACCATGGGAACATACCTCGGTGAAACACTAGCATTTTCAGGTGCGCAAATCGCCAGCGCTTATGCGGCGACCGCAATAGCTGCTATTGTCACCCCGTTCTTTATGGGCACAGTAGCAGATAGATTCTTCGCAAGTGAAAAGCTACTTGGTGTTTTGCACCTTATCGGCGCAGGACTCATGTTCATGCTGTCGCGACAAACTGAATGGTCGTCTTTTTATCCCGTACTTTTGCTGTATGCGTTGTGCTTCATGCCGACGCTTTCACTTAGTAACGCGATTTCGTTCCACCACATCAAAGACAGCGCTCGCGATTTCCCCATTATCCGCCTACTTGGCACAATCGGTTGGATAGCTGCGAGCGGCTGGATAGTAAGTCTGCTGCTTCAAGCAGAACGAACAGCGGTTCCAATGCAGGTGGCCGCTGTCGGATCGTTACTGCTTGGACTTTTTTCATTCACACTTCCGCACACTCCTCCAGTTGCTGCAGGTGCGCGATTTAACTTTAGAGATGCGATCGGCGCCGACGCGCTCGGTCTTCTAAAAAGGTGGGACTTCGCAGTATTCGTTCTAGGCTCGTTCTTACTGTGTATTCCGCTCCAGTTTTACTACTCCTTTGCAAATCTCTACCTAACGCAAATAGGAGCGCCAAACCCTGCTTTTATTCAAAGCTTCGGCCAGTGGTCTGAAGTTGGTTTCCTGTTGCTACTGCCGCTCGCACTAAGGCGCGCAGGCATCAAGGTGATATTGCTGGTTGGCATGCTAGCATGGGCCATACGGTACTTTGCTTTTAGTCAGGGCGACGCAGGAAGCGGAATGTGGATGGTGTATGGGGGCATACTTCTACATGGTGTATGCTACGACTTCTTTTTCGTTGCCGGACAGATATACACGGACGAGAGAGCTGGCCCACGTGTACGCGCTGCTGCACAAGGAATGCTAAATCTCGTTACCAACGGCATTGGCTACTTTGTTGGCGCATTCGTATCGGGCATCGTTGTTGATAGGTACTCAACACCATCTGCAGAGGGCGCTGCGACACACGATTGGACTGCTATCTGGCAGGTACCGGCCATTGGTGCGCTCGCAGTGTTTGTTCTGTTCCTCTTCCTGTTCCGACCATCCAAAGAAGTTGCGGCGACAAACTAAGGGATGCGCGAACACGCTGTACTAGTAGAAGCATGCGTAAACACTGCCGAGCAAGCAGTAGCGGCAGTTAAGGCCGGAGCCACACGAATCGAGTTGTGTGGCTTCGGCGACGGCGGTACAACACCGTCGCCTGACACCATAGAGCGGTGTTTAAAGCTCGTTTCGGTACCTGTGCATGTTATGATCAGGCCACGAACTGGTAATTTCATTTACACAGATGACGAGCTTGCTGATATGGTCAGCTCCATTGGTGTTGCCCGCGACAAGGGATGCAGCGGCGTGGTGTTCGGCGTTCTTGAAAACTCTGGGCGCGTGGCGAAAAGTGAAAGTGCGTTTTTAGTTAGTTGCGCGGGCGGCATGCACACTGTTTTTCATCGCGCCTTCGATAGCGTGCCCAATCAGATCGCAGCGCTGGAAACGCTAGCAGCAATCGGTGTAAAGTCCGTCTTAACATCAGGTGGTGCAGCTACTGCACTTCTAGGTGCCGATATGCTTTTTGATTTGGTTAACCAGTCGGCAGCGCGAGTCTCCATTATGGCTGGAGGCAGCGTGAGAGGTACTAACGTTCGCGAAATAGTTGAGCGCGCTGGCGTTAGCCATGTTCACGCACGTGGGACTGATGTCGGCATTATTGCCGACATTACTAAAGAACTAAAATCCTGAAAACGGAGGAAGCATGAAACGTGCACTGCTTGCAAGTTCAGTCGCTATGCTGCAAACCTTTGCGTTTAGCGTCACGGTAGCAGCACAGTCTATTCGCCACGACTCATCCTATGCGATTGTTCCGCGCCCGGTTAAGCTCGTGCCGCAATCGGGAGAGTTTCGCATTACCCCAGCAACTGCTATCGTGGCAGATAGCGCCTTCGCTAGTGTCGCGCATCTGTTTACACGCGATATTGCTGGACCCACAGGTTTTACTCTGCAAGTAATAGCCGCAGCCAAAACCCCTTCTAGCGTAACATCTGCGATTCTATTGGTTCGTGATACAGCCTCGATTTCACTCGGCGCTGAAGGTTACAGATTGTCGGTAAAGAGCAGCGGTATAACAATTCATGCGCGCAATGCTGCCGGTGCTTTTTATGCGTTGCAATCGGTACGGCAACTGCTTCCCTCTAACATCTATCGTGACGCTCCGGTAAAACCAACAAACTGGATCGTCCCCGCAGTAGAAATCGAGGATACACCGCGCTTTTCATGGCGCGGAATGCATTTGGACGTTAGCAGACACTTCCAGCCGAAAGAGTTTGTAAAGAAATACATCGATCTTCTTGCGATGCACAAAATGAATCGCTTTCACTGGCATCTAACAGAGGACCAAGGTTGGCGTATAGAGATCAAGCGATATCCCAAGCTTACCGAAGTTGGGTCATGCCGCGCGCAAACTATGGTACCTCCTTATTACAGCGATCCGGCGAAACGTGTTTACGACGGCAAGCGACACTGTGGTTACTACACTCAAGATGACGTTCGCGAAATAGTCGCCTACGCAGCCGAACGGTTCGTAACTGTGGTTCCAGAAATCGAAATGCCAGGGCACGCACAGGCCGCTATAGCTGCTTACCCAGAATTGGGTGTGAGGACTGATACGACCGTTGGCGTAATGGAGTTTTGGGGAGTAAGCGAGTTCATTTTGAATGCTGAACCAGCAACAGTTACGTTCATGCAGAACGTGCTCGCAGAAGTTTTGGAGCTGTTTCCATCACAGTTTATTCATATAGGTGGTGATGAAGCAGACAAGAAACAATGGAAAGCCAGTTCAAGAATCCAAGAGCGCATTCGTGAGCTAGGTCTAAAAGACGAGCACGAACTGCAAAGCTGGTTTATCCGCCAAATGGACAACTACCTTACGCAACGCGGACGCAGGCTAATCGGGTGGGATGAAATACTTGAGGGCGGCCTAGCGGATAATGCAACCGTTATGTCTTGGCGTGGCATAGCGGGGGGAATGGCCGCTGCACGAGCCGGTCACGATGTGGTTATGGCCCCTAATAGCCACACTTATTTCGACCACTACCAGTCGACTGACCGCGCTAAAGAACCACATTCAATTGGCGGCTTTATATCACTCGAGCGCGTGTACAGCTTCGAGCCTGTACCAGACTCCTTAACGCCCTCGCAAGCTAAACATATATTGGGAGCACAAGCCCAAATATGGACCGAGTACATTCCCAACTCGAAGCACGTTGAATACATGGCCTTCCCTCGCGCTGCCGCACTCGCAGAAGTAGTGTGGAGTCCAGCAGCTACAAAAGACTATTCAAACTTTATCGCTCGCCTACAAAAGCACCTTGTTAGGCTAGATGCGCTAGATGTGAACTACCGACGTCTAACGCCATCTCAATAATTTCAGCTTCTCAAGAGCTGCTTGCGTCGCCGCAGATAGAACCAAAGCAATTAGGCGGCTTCTAAACTAACAGCGCCTGATTCACACACATGAATCAGGCGCTGTTTGCTACTAAATGGCAACAACTACTAGCGCGGCTTCCAGGTGCCCTTCGCCACAGCCGGTATAAAGGAATCAACCGAGCGCGGGGGGAACGACAACGTTTTCCCTTGCTCAGCACTCATGTATGCGGCCATAAGAAGTCTCACCACATCTAAACCATCGTGCCATGTGAGAAGTGGCTTCTCCTTACCCAAGAAAGCGCGAACGAAGTGACGATCTTCGGCTTCATAACCGTAAGCGACAGCTTCGCTAGCAACCACGGGCATCTGACCAACTTCCGCGTTCTGCTTCTCGACTAAATCCTCGCCAGCTCTGCCCTTCACCTCTCTTGAGAAGAACAGATCTAGTCCCGAGTCGAGTGTATTCCAACGCATTGAATACTCTGGGCCGAGTAGTTCAGCGCTGAGTCGCAAACCGGGGCCAACATACGACCAACTCGTTGTCGCTTCACCGATAACCGTAAGACCTTCGCGAGTCTCAAACTCGATCATAACACTGGCGAAGTCTTCTGACGGCTTTCTGCGGTAGTCGACACCCATAGTTTGCTTAAGCTTTGCTGCGTACTCCTTGCGAGTAAACTTCAGCGACGCTATGTGCCCCGTTATACGTGTTGGCTTAAGCGTAGTAAGCGGTGCACCGGGCGGAGTGAGGAGCTGGCGGACAACCAAAATTGAATGACACATCATGTCGTTGAGCACGCCCCCACCCTGCTGTGCCCCATTCCAAAACCACGGCATGTGCGGTCCACTGTGCTCTTCGGCAGCACGCGCCAGATAAGGACGCCCGGTAGTCGCTGCGCCACGTTTCCAAATTAGCTCATGTCCTGTGGATACCTGAGGAGAGAAGGCCTGATTTTCAAGGTAACCGTGCATTATGCCGGCCTTCTCAACGAGCTTTAGGATATGCTTAGCCTCGGCCACAGTTCGACCCAGCGGCTTCTCGCAAGCAATGCCACGCAATGTTCCTTTGCCAGATGTGACGGCTGCGCAGATTTCCTCCACGTTCTCAATACGCGCGTGGTTAGGGCCGTTAAGCCAAATCGCATCAATGGCAGGGTCAGAAACCATGTCAGTAATGCTTTTGTAAGCGCGCGCATCTCCGACGTCGAGCTCTTTACAATACTTTGCCGCGGAAGCAGCATTACGAGGGTTGGGACTCCAAACGCCTAGTATGTCTGCGTCGCGTACGCCGCGAAATGCCTGCATGTGAAAACGGGCATTGAAGCCGGAGCCGATAAAACCGATGCCAAGACGGGAGGATGACATGCCGTTCTGGAAAGTGTGAATACTGAGCGTAGTTTGACAAAAAAGAGTAGTCAAACCGCACTGCGATACACCAAGTTAGCACAGTTCACAACCTTCAGTTACTCCCTGCCCCCTTCTCCACCCCGCATTACCCAAATTTTGAGATACGCCATGGTCCACCTATCTCTACATCGTACGTTGAGCCTATTTCTAACCGCGATAGCTGTAGTAGCTGCTGCGCCAAAGGTACTCATCTCTCAAAGTAGCTCTCAGAAGCTAACGCTCCACGAGCGCGCGCATGTTACTTCACCCTCCGAACAAAGCCGCGACTTTCTTGGCGTCCGTGTAGACGACGTACGGAACCGCGTCGTTCTCGAAGTACCTGCCGCGATGGTCGGACGTGACTTCCTTTATCAGAACACATTAGCGACAGGCTTTGGAGTATCAGGTGGACCGGGGCTGGATCGTGGACAGTTAGGGCAAAGTGTAGTAGTTAGACTCGAACGTCGAGGATCACGCTTGCATCTGGTGCGTGACAATTGGAGTGTACGGGCAACTACAGCAACTGAGGCTGGACAACGTGCTGCTACAGAAGCGTTCCCTCGATCAATTATTGCGTCGTTCGCCATCGAAGCAGAACGCGATGGTCATTTAACTGCCGACGCGACCTCCTTTTTCTTGTCGGACACGTACGGAATTGCTTCTTCTCTTAGAGGAGGGCAAGGAGGCGGTAACTATCGAATTGACGTAGGCAGAAGTTGGGCAGACACAGCGCGTACAAAATCGTTCCCCCGGAATACAGAAGTACATGCTGTACTCACTTTTGTAAGCGATGCGCCGTCACAGATTGCGCGACGCGCAGCGCCCGATGCATCGACGATGACTTTTGAATTACATCACTCTTTGGTCGCACTCCCATCTTCAGATGGATATCGTCCGCGCGCATTCGATCCTAGAGCAGGATACTTCGCAACTCAGTTCAGCGACTTTTCTCAGTCGTTCGACCAGCTATATCGCAGTGGATTCATTAACCGTTGGCGTCTCATCCCACGCGACACTACAGCGTACATGCGCGGAGAGCTCGTCGAACCAGTTGAACCCATTACCTATTACCTTGACCCCGCCATTCCCGCTCCCTATCGGGAAGCCTTTCGCGAAGGAGGTAACTGGTGGAGCCGAGTGTTTGAGGCAGCAGGTTTCCGAAATGCATTCAGGGTTTTGGATCTTCCAGAAGGCGTCGATCCTATGGATTCACGCTTTAATGTTCTTTACTGGATACATCGTTCAGCTCCTGGCCCATCGGTAGGACCTAGCTACAGTGATCCACGTACAGGTGAGATTGTTCGAACCGTGATACGTATGGACTCGTGGCGTTCGCAAATTGATTTCAACATTTACGCTGGACTGTTACCGGCAGCCGGCAGCAAAGGGTTGGATCTTTCTGCAGAAGAGTTTACCATGGCGCGGCGTCGCCAACATACAGCACACGAGATTGGTCACACGTTGGGATTACAACATAACTTCATTGCAGCATCGCAGAACCGAAGCTCGGTAATGGATTATCCCGTTCCCCTAATTCATATGCGTGCCGACGGTTCAATCGATATTAGCGACGCTTACCGTACTGGTCCGGGAGCATGGGACTCGTTGGCAATAAGATATGGATACACATGGTTCCCAGACTCAGTATCGGAACGGATTGGGCTCGCGCGCATCTTGGAAGAAGGAGTAAAGAACAATGTGCGCTTCGTAAACGACCAGTACGCTGGCCCTGATGGTTCCATTCCGGCGGTAACTCGGTGGGTTGAAGGCGCTACCATGTTTGATGCTGTCGAGCGCACTTCGACTCTTCGTCGTCATCTTATCCGTCATTTTGACGAACGTGCAATTAAGCCGGGTGAACCTATGCACTTGCTTAACATGCGGTTTGCGCATGTTTACTTGCATCACAGGTACTCGCTAGAAGGGCTCATAAAGACAATCGGAGGAACGGATTTTACGTTCGCAATGAGAGGTGACGCACAAACGCCAGTACGTGCAATTCCTAAGGCCGAACAAGAACTTGCTCTTAAGTTAATTCTGGACGCACTTCAACCCAGCGAACTTGTTGTACCTGAAAGAGTGGTAGCGCTAATACCTCCTGCTCCTCCAGGATTCAACAGCGAACTATCATGGATACGCAGTAGCGGCACCACAGTTTTCGACGCTGTATCACTTGCTGGAGGTTTAGCGACCGAAGTTGTTGCCGGCTTGCTAGACCGCTCACGCACCGCGCGTATGATATTGCTACAATCCGGCTACGGCAGTAATACTCTTTCGTTAGATCAGCTGCTCACTTCATTGGTACAACGGACATGGGGAGTAGCGTACGCCGAATCTGCGTCTCAGCGGTCTGTGCTGCGCGCGACTCAGCGCGTAGTTGTAGATGAATTACTTGATCTCGCCGGTGACAGCCGCGCGTTACCGGACGTTAGAGCTAGTGCACACGCCCACGTTGTACAGCTTGATGCACTTCTAAACAAGCTCATTGCGACTACGGCCAGCGCGGAAGAGCGTGCACACATTGCGCTCGCGAGACACGACATAGCTCGCTACTTAGCTGGCCAGGATACACCATCCCAACGTCCACGGTATCAAGTGGTTACGCTCCCATGGCCCTAGAGATCCAACTACTACTTACACTGTAGTGCTAGTCAGGACCGTTCATTTAACTGGCTACGCACCTTGCTGGCGGCAATTAACAACACTGCCGCCAGCACAATAGCGAGCACCGGCGCGACAAAGAATGCGCTGCGCAGCCCCAACGCACGCGCAGACTCAGTAATCACGTCACTGTTCTGAACGATCATTGCGCGACGCGCGAAGTAGTCGCTAAGCGTTCCAACGGCAGCTGTACCAAAAGCTCCTCCAAGCAAATACATCCAAAAGAAATACATTGCCATTGCTGACCCACGCATCTCTGCACGCACAACGTCGTGAATCGCTGGGTATACCGTAACGTAGTATGCATAGAACAGCATCCATCCTACCGCTATCATTGCCGCAAACGTTGTTGTGTCTCCGGCTGGAACCAATAGTGCGGCAAAGAACAGCGGTGCGGATACTAGCATTGCAACTGAACCCACATAAAGCCGCGCATGAGCGCCGTGCCTTCGCACTCTATCGGCAACCACTCCCGTAATCACTAGGCTCACTGCGCCGGCTGCGCCCAACATGGCTCCACCTATTAGGCCGGCGTCAGTTATTGATGCGCCATGATAGCGCATGAGATACGCCGGAAGAAACGCACTTACAGCATAGGTTACGAAGTTGTGTAGCGCCCCAGAAACAACGATCCACTTTAGCGCGGGAATTCTCCATAATTCTGCATACGCCGACATTGGTGCGTTCGACTTAATCGTTGCTGCAGTTAAGCGGTGATCCTTAACGCGTGATATAAGTACAGCCAGTAACAGCCCCGGCACTGTCGCTAACAAGAATGCCATACGCCAGCCGTACTCGCGCGCAATGAACCCACTCAACACGCTGGAGAGCATAATTCCAACGGGAAGGCCAAGCATAAAAACGGAAATGGCCCTTGATCTCCGCTCCGAAGGGAAGTGCTCTCCGATTAAAGAGTTCGCAGCAGGAGAGCAGCTAGCCTCACCGATGCCTACACCCATTCTTGCAGCAAACATCGTCCAGTAGCCGCTCGCCATTCCTGTAAGCGCGGTAAAGGCACTCCATAAAGCAACGCCTACGCCGAGTAGCTTAGTTCGAGATACACGGTCAGCTAGCGTACCCAGCGGAAGTCCGACAACAGCATACAACAGCGTGAACGCGGTACTCATCCATCCTAACTGAGCGTCCGATAGTTGCCATTCTAGCCTTATGGGTTCAGTTACGACAGCAAGAATCTGCCTGTCATAAAAGTTTAACAGGTTAATGAAAAACAGCAGCCCCAAAACGTACTGTGGGCTGACAGATGGTGCGTGACTAGTATCTGCCTTGCCGTTCATAAGTGAGAACTCAAAAGATAGCACGCACTGAAACACGCGGCGTACGCAGCGTCGCTATTGAAGCGCAAGTTCCCTAAGCAACCTATCCGTATAGCGTACCAATTGTCGAAAGGATTTAACAGAAATCCGTTCATCGACGCCGTGAATTCTTCTATAGTCGTCATAATCAAGAAAGTACCCAGCTACACCAAAAGTGGGTATACCCGCATTACGAAACCAGAGTGCATCGGTCGCTCCTGTTTCCATGTAAGGAATGGCTGGGACCTCGCCGTGCTCCGAGCTAACGACACGCTCGATCATCGCAAGAAACTCTTTGGTTGGAATAGATGCGTCGCTACTAACTGCTGGAGAACTCACGTTGAATACAACACTTGTGTCACGCACTTCGTCCTTGAGTCGCGCAATAATAGCATCCTGGCGTTCACCAGGGAGCAAACGGCAGTTGATTGTAGCAGTTGCTTTTTGAGGTATAACATTTGGCGCCGTCCCCGCGTTTAACATGGTAGTAACGCATGTAGTTTGTAGTTGAGCTCTAATAACAGGGTCGGCAATCACTACATTGAGCGCGCGCAGATCACCAGATTCTTCTGCAAGTGACTCCATAGCTTCTGCAATGTCTCCGTATCGTAACGGAGCAGTAAGTCGAAAATAGCTTTGCATTACCGCGCCAACCTTAAACGGGAACTGATAGCGCGCAACACGATCAACGGCACGAGCAACGCGATTAACAGGGTTGTCTCCCCTCGGTACTGCACTATGACCTCCGTTGCCAACCGCCATCATTTCGATATCGAGATATATCTTCTCCGCAACTTGAACCGCGAATGATGAAATCTTGCCATCACTAACTGTCGCGCCACCTGCATCAAGATTAATCACGTACTCCGCGTTAGCGACATCACGATAATTTGCTAACAACCAGCGAACGCCGTTCTCAATATCAGTTTCCTCACCCGCGGTCAAAGCAAGAACAATATCTCGCTCAGGAACCATGCCCTTGCGTTTCAGCGCAATCATAGCCGCAACAACAGCCGCTGCAGGCCCTTTATTGTCAATAACACCGCGACCATACAGGTAACCATCTTTCACTGTGAGCGAAAACGGATTGGTTGACCATTCACTTCGTGTAGCTCCGACAACGTCGAGATGTGCATTCACTACTATTGGCTTATCACGCGTACGTCCGCGCCAGCGCACCACAAGGTTCTGGCTGCGACTGCCTTCTCCTGCGACCATGATATCTTGCGCGGCAAATCCTGCACTTCGAAATCGTGTTGCAAGTGACCGAACTAGCGGAGTGGTTGAACCAGATCCGGCCGTCGTGTTAACTGCTACCATTTCTCCAAGGACGGTTTGTGCCATGATTTCGACAGCACTAGCTCCGATGGGGTTCTTGTTCTGCGCCATTGAATGGTTCGCATGCAGCAACAGCGCAACGAGCAAGAAAGCTGCTCGTTGCGAAGCCAATAGTGTTAGCATCCTTCCAAGCATCGTGCGAATGGATAGCTGTTACGCGACGCTGCATCCGATAACGACGTGCGAAAGAATCGCGTACCGTTTCGCATGCGTCACATGCTTCGCATGGCGGCAGCACTTGTAGCTACCGAAGCCAGCGGTTCGCTCGGATTGTCATGCTCAATAAACCAATGCTTAAGAGCGCCGGTTTTTCCCTTGGCAATCAGCGCTGCAAAATCTATGGTACCCGCGCCGACGTCCAACATCTTACGTTCAGGAAGCGGACCAGCGTCTTTTACGTGGCAGCAGGTAAACCTATTGGAATGCTTTGTAAGCAACTCCATCGGGTCATGACCGGCCTTCACCGCCCAATATATGTCCAACTCAAAGTCTACTAGCGCCGGATCAGTCTCGGCCAATAGAGTGTCCAGCCCAGTTTTCCCTTCTGATGTTTTAACGAACTCGTAGTCGTGATTGTGATAGCCCACGCGCAACCCTGCACTCTTTGCCAACTCGCCGCCTGCGTTAAGACGGGCTGCCAGCCTCTTCCACCCTTCTGCACTTCTAAACTCGGGTGAACTTGATGGAACTATGAGCCATTTGTGCCCCATCGCATTTGAACGCTCGAAGTGCTGTGTCCACGCTTCATTTGTAGAAGGTAAGCCAATATGTGTAGCAGGCGCGGTCATACCATGCTTGCGCATTAGCTCGTTCCAATACGAGGCAGGCTTCTCGTAATATCCAGCAAACTCAAGCTCTGTAATACCGGCCTTTTCCAGCGCTTCCATTACGGGCTCAATACCTGTGGAAAGTGCCCTGCGCACCGTGTAGAGCTGCAAACCGATGCGTTCTATACGAGGCGAGCTATCCGCACCATTACTTAAGTCTTTCGCGACTCCGCTATTGTCGTATCGGGCACCGCGGGCGATCGCTGGAAGTACTACCGACCCTGCAACACCGAGCGCCAACATACGAAGCGCTTCTCTACGCGAACTGTTCTGTTTCATATGCGTTGCCTATCTGTTAGTCGTTGATGCAAGCGCTTTAAGCGCATCGCCCGTAAGCCGGTAAACCGTCCACTCGTCCATCGCAACTGCGCCCATTTGCTTGTAAAAGCCTATGGCACTCTCGTTCCAGTCTAACACCGACCATTCTACGCGGCCAAAATTTCGCTCTACCGCAATCGACGCGAGCTTTGCCAAAAGAGCACGCCCAATTCCCATACCTCGAAAGTGCGGGCGCACAAAGAGGTCTTCCAAATAGATTCCCGGCCGTGATAGGAATGTAGAGAAGTTGCAGAAAAAGAGAGCAAATGCCGCAGTCTGGCCACCGACTTCGGCGATAAGAACCTCGGCGTACTTATGATCGCCGAACAGTGCGGGTACAAGCAGTTCTTCCGACGCCTCGCACGCATGAGCAAGCCGTTCATACTCTGCTAACTCCCTAATCAGCGCCACGATAACCGCTGCATCGCCTTCGTTCGCGCTTCGAATAACTACCGATTCTCCCGTACTCATAAGCCCTGTCGTGGGTTGTACACTACTCCGTTTGAACTGCGGTACAACTCCAAAACAGCTCTGGCTTCGGAGCGCAACACACCATGAACTATGCTAACTCCGCGCTCACGCAAATACGTATGGGATTGTGGGAACACGGGCCCTTCGTCAAAGCCAATCTCCATAGCATCGTCACGGGTTGCACCGCATATAACGCGATTAACACCGCTCCAAAGTATTGCACCAAGACACATCGCGCACGGATCGCAAGATGTCGCCAGTGTATAGCTCGGTCCATTCTGGTTGAACAGAGTGTGGTGTCCCAATGCCTGCTGCGCAAACATTAACGCCAACACCTCGCCATGAAGCGCGCTGTTTGACAGCTGCTGGACTCGATTAACAGCAGCAGCTACTACTTTGCCCGTTTCATCATTGAACACAGCAGCTCCAAACGGTCCGCCACCGTCGCGCAGCACGTTTTCGCGCGATAAATCAATCGCTAAACGCATGCGCTCCTCGTCGCTTATATACTTGTCACTCCTATTCGACAGGGAGCGCACCCAAGGTGGTATATCAATTACAACGCGGAGCGCATCAGACACACTAGTTCCTGCGCTCTGTATGAACCCACTTACGCGTGGTATTGCTTATTACCGATGTATACTTACGAGTTACTATGCGTACTTCGGGCACACGAAGCAACGATAGTCTCGCGGCCATTAGCTCGCTTACAAGAGGAAGCTCATCCTCTGTACTGGCGATCTCAAAAACGCGCCCAGATGGCATGGGTAGTTCTCGGACAGGCGGCGACTTTTGGAAATGCCCCTGCTCCCGGCGCCCATCAACTGTCATTTGAATAAGAGAATCACCACCCACGAAAAGCTTGCTTGCGTTATTCTGAACAGGCATGAACCACAGTTCCATAAATGATTCGAACTGTAGTGGAACAGCAGTTGTTTCGTACTTCCCCTTATTACGACCAGACATGGCTTCTTGACCGCGCGCAGATGCCATAATTGCTGACACTACTCGCACCGTGTCGACTGGAGCGTTAGTACGTACTGCATTCGTTCCCTGCATAGACACCTGAGCAATAATCCTAAAGTTGATGCCATCCCCTACCCTATTAGCTACACCAAAAACTCCGCGCCAACCATCTTTTTCACGTACGCAAGCCAACACTGCATTTTCAGGAATAATACCCAACATCCCTCGCTGCGCAGATGTAACCGTATTGTTCATACAGTTCATGTATTGGAGCATGCTAAGTGCACGTTCGTCGCGTAACTCAAACCGTGCCCCATGCCCCTCAGGCACCTTCGGGAAAGGGTTCGGTATACTACTCCTACTCGGAAAGTTCTGAGCCGAAAGGGGCATGAAAGCTACGAGTACGAACACTGCAGCCGCGGCAACCCTTGCCATGAGGGAATTAGAAATGCGTGAAAAACGTGTCATACCTAAAGATAACCGTAACTCGTGATAGGAGGTCAAACTGCTGACTACATGCTTCAATTGATACATGCTAGCGGCCGTCATGATCCGCTTAGGAGCTCAATTCCGGAATTATCGCCCTTTAGCGATGCACGAACGATCGCTCGTGCACTTAGGGCTCCCACCAAGTTTCCGGTTCCGCTGTAACCACCTGCAACCCAAATATTGGGCCGAGTTTCTGCTAGAACTGGCAGGCCATTATTCGTGAACGCGGTAAGGCCAGACCAACGGTGGGTAATAGGCTCGCTAATCTGCAACCGTTCGCGAACAAAGCCTTCCAGCATAGACTGTACCTTCTCCGTGGGAGACGCGTACGTTGTCCATTCAGAATCGCCAGCGCGATCACGGAATCCACCAATGACTAATGTTCCATCCGGTAGCTGTTGCCAATACTCGTATCCATCTCGGTAATACATTGGAGCTTGCGCAGTTCGCAGCTGTGCTGGTGCGGTTGCAAGCATTTGGAGCCGCGCAGTACGAACGCGCGATGTAAGTTCTGGCAACATTGCCTCTAACTTGCCATCGATTGTAATAAAGATTCGGCGGCAGCGAATCGTCGCTGTGGGTGCATGTTGCGATGACAAAGTAGGTGAACTATTTGTGCTGTCATTGCTGAAAACAGATACAAAATAGACCGACGATTCTTCGCGGATATTATTCACAGCTACAGCGCTTTTCCCATAAAGACGTGCGCCGCGCGACATTACGCTAAGAGCCATTGATCGGCATCGTGCAAGCGGATTAAACGAAGCATCCGCGGGGAGGAACAGTCCAACTCCTTCGCTCCCATCATACCATTCGACTTGAAGTCCATCGTGTTTCATTTCTCGCATATGATCTTTGCAATCTTCAATTTCATCGGCAGTTGCGGCCAAACGATAAGAGCCCGTACGCCTCACATTATCCGGCACAACCGCACTAATACGTTCTATCTCCTCAAGAGTCGCGTTATAAATGTTTAGGGCTTTAGAACGTCCGTGCCTTCTAACTGCATCATGATAAAAGTCGTAAGGGCCAGCTAACAGAAAGCCACCGTTGCGTCCCGCAGCAGCCGCAGCTACATCTGCTGCATCAATCCCCACCACGTTCTCACCCTCGCCGAGTAGCTCGCTTATGGCGGTAAGCCCACTTCCTCCCAAACCAATCACCAAGCTATCGCAACTTGTATCCTCTTGAATTGGAGCCAACGGTTGCCACGGGGCGTCGTCCCATCGTGGCTTACCGCTAGCGTTGGCTTTGGAATGGTCGAATGTTGGGTGCACGTATTAGCTGCTCAACTATGAGTTACGAGCTGCGACCTGACGGGCCAATACAGCTAAGTCGGGCGACACTTGCATCGCTTGGTAAAAAAGACGTTGGAACGCATCGCCTTCGGAGTCTGCATGAAGCAGTTCCTTCGCTCTGCTAAGTAAAGAGAGGGCTTCACTACTTCCTAGCGGCTGCTTTTTGTCAGACGTACGTTCGTCGATAAGTAAAACCAACTGTGCCATCGGTCGCAGCCAGTCGAACCAGGGGTCGTTAATTACAACCTGCAAGAACGAGGCATTGTTCTCGATTCTTCCCTTAACGCGCTCGTACCGAATGCGCTCAGCGTCAAGCAGTCCGCGATGCACCTCCAACAGATCCTTTCGTACTGTTTCCAACGCCTGCCTTTCGGCGGGAGAGGCAACTAACTGATCAGCGTCCGACGAATTGCCATCCTGAGGTGTGCTTCCCTGTTCCTGTGTCACTTAGAATCCTTGTCTCGGGTAAACCTGTGGCGCTATGCCTTTAGCTCGTGGCGTCCTAAAGGCTGCTTCCGCGCAGCCTACAACATTAGCGTTTTTGACGCCGCGCGCGTAACTCCCTTAATGGCCTTCCTACCCAGCCTTTACTTTGATCTCGAACCCGGGACAGTCAAAAACATGCGCGATTTCCCCTCCCCCTCCCCGTCCCCGTCCCCGTTGACGTTGCCGTCCCGCTCCCCCGCGCTTCGGATGCTCGCAGTAGCGGCCCTCCTTGCCTCGGCGGCGTCAGTATCCTTCTCCCAGAATAGCAATAGCGGTGATCCCATTACCGCCGAAGGCTATATTCGCCCGCCCGAAGCGATCACAAAGCTTGTCGATGCTCCGCGTGACAAGAACGTGAGCTACACCTCACCTAGCCCCGGATCACGGAAGTACTTTTTGCGATTGGTAGGCGATGGACTTCCGTCAATCCAGTACGTTGGCAAGGCTCATCACAACCTTGGTGGCTTTCAGATAGATCAGCGCGCAAATAGAGCGCGGACAATGACTATGCGAAGCCAAGCAGGAATAGAGATTTTTGAATGGGAAACCGGACGTAAGGTTTCTGTAGCCATCCCCGCAGGTGCACGCGTTAGCGGCGCCACATGGTCACCAGATGGAACACAAATCGCTTTTCTCGCGCTCTTTGACGATGCGACACACATTTACATCGCCGATCCAACAAACGGGAAATCGCGGCCGTTAACACGCTCCTCATTGTTAGCGACCTCGGTTACCAACTATGAGTGGTCAGCAGACAGCAAATCAATAGTTGCTATTCTTGTCCCCGACGCGCGCGGCCCTGAACCAAAGGAGCCTGCAATCGCGTCAACGCCAATGGTGCGAGTTAACGAGAGCAACAAGCTTAAAACGCGTACCTATATGGATCTCTTGGAGACTCCTCACGAAAAGGACCTTGTTGAGTACCACATGACTGGTCAGCTCGCAGTAATAGATGTTAAAAGTCGAAATGTGCGCAAGATTGGCTCGCCGGGAATGATTCGTTCGTTAGACGCGTCGCCTGACAATCAGTACTTCCAGGTTACGTATGTCGAGAAGCCATTCTCGTATGTACTTCCAGTATCGAGTTTCGGATCGACTGAATTGATCATAGATGGTACTGGTAAATCGCTTCGAGAATTGAGTAAGCGTCCGCTTAGGGAGGGCGAGGCAGTTAACGCACCAAATGCACAACCACAACCTCAAACTTCTGCGCGCACATCACCAGTGGACACTGCGCGTAGAAATCTTACATGGCATCCGTTCGAATCTGGAATGTTGTATGCGCAGGCAGCTCCCGCAGTTGCTGTTCCTCAAGGGAGAGGAACTGGCGCCGCAGCAGCTGGTGCTGCTGCTGGGGCCGTTAACCGCGGTATGGCTGCAGGACGAGGCGGAGCGCCTGCACTTAGAGCTGCCGACTCTACATCGCAGTCACGTAGATCAGACCGTTTAATTCATTGGCTACCTCCGTTCGATTCAGCTAGTACGAAAGTTATTTACGAAACAGAGAATCGAATCAACAACGTTAGATTCTCCGATAACGGGCGAATAATGTTCGTTAGTGAGACTGCGACCAACGGCACGTACGAGTACGCAGTTATGCTCGACGAGAACAACCAAAAGTTTGCTGTGGTACAACCAAGCAGACAGGGTGGCTCAGCTCAATCAGGGCAACGCCCAGCTGGAGCAACTCCGGTAGTTCTACCAGCTGGCCGTGGCGGTGGTGCCGGCGCGGCAGCATTAGCAACTCGTACCGGCAGTAGAGGCGCACCGATTGTAATCGTTTCGAGCGATGGCAAATCTGTATTCTCACATGGTAGTAGTTCGGACAGCACGTCAGGAAGTATGCCCAAGAACTACGTCGATAGAATCGATATCCGCTCTGGAGAACGTACTCGCATTTACGAAACGAGCAGCGAGCTACTTGAATCTATTTCTGCTCCGCTTAACGACGACTACACGAAGCTGCTTGTACAACGCGAGTCTCCTACGGTTGTGCCGCAATCGTTTGTAGTTGACGTGGCGACAAAGCAAGCGAAGCAGCTTACGAATAACACCGATCTCATGCCAGAGATCACATCCGCAATTCGTCGTACTTACACGGCAAAACGTGCTGACGGATATTCATTCCGTGTTCGTGTCACGTTGCCCGCCGATTATAAGGACGGTACGCGGCTACCGGGAATGTTTTGGTTTTATCCCCGAGAGTACGACAACCAACAAGCTTACGACCGAAGCCTGAATACTGGAGGAGGCGCCGCGGCGCAACGGTTCCAGAATAGCGGTCCACGTTCTATGTCGTTTCTAACAACGCAAGGATACGCCGTTATCGAACCCGACGCACCAATATTCGCGAGTGAAGGTCAGCTTCCAAACGACAATTACGTTGTTGATCTACGAAACAACCTCGCGGCGATAATTGACGCACTCGACACTCTTCAGATCATAGATCGACATAGGCTAGGGATAGGGGGTCACAGTTACGGCGCCTTTAGTACTGTGAACGCAATGGTTCACACTCCGTTCTTTAAAGCGGGCATAGCTGGTGACGGTGCTTACAATAGGACTCTAACACCGAACGGGTTCCAAACAGAAAGGCGCGATCTGTGGCAAGGACGTCAAACCTATCTGGAGATGTCTCCATTCCTTTACGCAGACCAGCTCAATGGTGCACTTCTTCTTTACCATAGCACCGAAGATCAAAACGTTGGAACCGATCCGATCAACTCCACCAAGTTGTATCATGCACTACAAGGACTTGGCAAGAACGTTTCACTGTACATGTATCCGTACGAGGACCATGGTCCGATCGCGCGCGAAACAGTACTTGATCAGTGGGCGCGTTGGGTAGCTTGGCTTGATAAGTACGTAAAGAACGCCAACAGCAAGGCACCGAAGATAACGTCGTAACTATTTCGAAGTTGTGAAGCAAAGGAGGAGGCCGAACTGTTCGGCCTCCTCCTTTAAGTTTTCTACTTACAAAAGCTAACCGTTACGGTCGACGTACACCGACCGTAGAGAAGTCGTTGTTCAACGCCTTTCCAACCTCCTCAGCAAGCTTGCGCGGTTCAATGGGTTTAGCTAGGTAACCGTCGCAACCTGCCTGCAACGCAGTTTCTTTATCGCCTGATAAGGCATGTGCAGTAAATGCTATTACAGTTATTCCTCTGGTACGCGAGTCTGATTTAAGCGCGCGCGTAGCTGTCCATCCGTCAATATCGGGCATTCCGACATCCATAAGCACGAGCGCCGGCAGTAGATCGCGCGCCATTTCTAATGCTTGCGAACCTGTGGTTGCTTCGGCTACACGATAACCAACATGACGTAATATTGTGGAAGCGATGAGCCTATTGTCTTCGTTATCTTCCGCAATAAGAATGAGCGGTTTATCAACAGGGGCGACGCCTTCTGGCGCCGCCCCTGTTGAACTTCCTACCTGTTTGTCGTTATTGGACAATGGTACGGGGATTGGCCGGCTTCGTTCCATTTAAGCGCGGACGGAGCCCGTTACCAACTTCCACAGTTATATCGCGAATATACTTCGTGATTCTGGTATAGTGCGGATAGTCGATAAATTCGGCTTCGTCGGTACGCTGGTGATAGTCACCATGTAGCCCCGTAAAGAAGAACGCGATAGGAATCCCCTTAAGAGCGTAGTGGTAATGATCACTGCGACCGTAAATGTTGTTATATCCCTGCCAAGAGATTGGCTCATCCAACTTATAGTCCAGTTGAAGAGGGCGCGCCTGCTTCTTGTTCACAGCTGCAACTGTTTCGCCTAGGTCTTTGGAGTCAAAGAAAGAACCAACAACAGCTACATAGTCTGGTCCACCACCGGGCAAATCGCCTTCACGCCCACGACCGATCATGTCGATATTGAGCTGCGCAACCACCGAATCAAGAGCAACCGTGGGGTTGCGCGTGAAATACGCGGCTCCAAGCAGTCCAGCTTCCTCGCCGGTATGCCAAATGAAGATCGTCGAGCGCTTCGGCTTAACAGGCATGGCCATCATCGCTTCAGCTATTTCAAGCGCGGCCATCGAACCGGAACCGTCATCATCAGCGCCGTTATTAACTGAATCGATGCGCGGCTTCGGGTGAATCTTGCGAATGCTATCCATGTTTACACGTATCTGCGAAATAATCGCAGGTGTGGCTACCATGTTGTTTGCAATCATCAAACGAATACGCTCGTCGTTGAAGGCCTTCAATGAGTCCTTGTCAACCGGGGGCGAAAAGCCTACGTGATCGTTGTGCGCTCCGACTGCAACGTACTGATGCTTAAGAACTGGGTCGCTACCCGGAATGATCGCAATAACGTTTCGACCATAGTTGGTAGGTGTTTCCACAAAGTGCAGCGAGGCATCTACAGTACCGCCAGTCGCACCTTTAGTTAGCTGGTTGACGGCTCGCCCCTTGAATAGCTGCGCAGCGGCGGCACTCGTAACTCGCAACTGCGCTTGTGGAGCGAGCGCGGCAACTTGAGCGCGTAACAACGCAACTGAGTCTACCTGAGCGTTGGCAGTACCACCCATACGGCCACCACCAACTGCCGACGTCATAGACGCGACTTCAGGATTGTTTAGCGCAACACGTTGAGCTGTCGTGAGATCATCAAGGTCAACACGAACTATTGCTGCAGCGTTGGCGAAACGATTTTGCATTGCTCCCATGCGCTGAAAACCACCGGTAACGTTGGCTGGCCCACGGCGCTGTCCCGGAAGCAAAACAACAACTTTCCCAGCCGCTTCAGCGGCCGTTATCTGGGTTGAAGTATCTCCCTCAATGCCGCCAAAAATAATCGAGGCGTTGTTAATTGCGCGCGGCGCTCGCTGACCTGACGAAGCAACTGCAATCCAGTCTTTGTTCCACTCGAGTGGATTCCCGTCTACGGTAAGCTTGGAGTGCTCGGTGTACTTGCGTAGGTGGTACGGCATAACCTGGAAGTAAGTACCGTTGTCACCGCCCGGCAGAAGGCCGAGTCGCTTTACTTCGGAAGCGATGTAATCGGTTGCCTTCTCGTTGCCGTAACGACCCACCTGACGCCCCATCATGGAGTCGTCGGCGAACTGGTACAGGCGAATTTTTAGGTCGCGCTCAGTTATATCGGAGGTCGTGGGAGCCGGACGCATGCGAGCCGGATTCCCGTATTTATTAACCGGACCGTCCTGCGCGACTGAAAGCGCAGGAAACGCCGCTGCTACTGCGGCAGCCAGTATGGCCAGCCTTTGGTGCTGCATGAAATCTCCACCGTTGTGAGGTACCGAGACGCCTAAGCGCCTAACGCTATCTGGTAACGCAACCGTCAAATGTAGCGCCACGCACAGCAGTCGTGCATGATTGAAGCTCGTTTCTCAACGTGCCCCGCCGCCCTCACAACCGAATCGATGAAGCCTATTCTCGCGGCCTTACTAGTCTTGAGCGCAACTCCGCTTCCGGCGCTGGCGCAAACACGTATCATTCCCGTTCCCACTGAACGTGCAATTATCGAGGCCGAGTACGCCCGAAATGACAGCGGCGGGGTGCTTGCGCGTGCGGCGAATGGAAGTGACATCAAGCTAAAGGTGCTCGCCATTCGCGCACTCGGTAGACTAGAGAACGCTGAACATTCCCTCATTGTAGAACAGCAGCTGGGTGACAGTAACGTCACCGTTCGGAAAGAAGCGATTAACGCACTGGGACAGATGCGCGCCCACGTTAACTGGCGTTCGGTGCTCAATCAAAACAAGGACGCAGCCGTTAGAAGTACCGTCTTCGAAACAATGGGAAGAGTGTCGCCTTCCGACAGCGTTATTGAGAACGTTCTTGTACTTGGCCTCACCGAATCGGATGGCGTGGCAGTCGAAGGTGCCGCTCGAGGACTTGAGTCATACATAAGACGCACCGTTCGCACTAAGCGACCAGCGCCTACCACACTGGCTGCTATACACCGTGCCTTCGCTCAATCGACGTCTAATGTAACGAGACAACTTCTGCTTCTTGCACTTAATTCCGCAGGCAATCGCGACTCTTTAACCTTGGCGTATGCACTAAAAGACAAAGACGAACAAGTTCGCCGCTTAGCAGTGATTGCAAGTCGCCAATGGGTTGACGATCCCTCTCCGATAGTGAGGTGGCAAGCGATGCGAGTTGCGGGCAATTGCGAACGAGCATACGCTGCACTTTCTGACAGTAGCGAACATGTGGCGTTGGCCGCTGTCGATGTATTGGGTGAGAAGTCCTGTAGCGTCGATAGCATTTCCAACATAGTTCGGAACGGAAGGAACTGGCGGATGAAGTCACGCGCACTTGTTGCGCTTACTCGTGTTTCCCCCGAAAGCGTGAAGGCGTTTCTTCCAGAGTTTGCTAAACACGAACAGTGGCAAGCCCGCGCTTATGCTGTCCAAGTAGCAAGAATGATTAACGATTCGCTCACATTAGCGTCGCTTGCGTACGACAGTGATCCTAACGTAGCGTCTGCTGCTATACGGAACGTTGGTGACGCGATTCGTGCACTCAAATCAAATCACGCAGGCCTTTTATTAGAAGCAGTTGCCTACATAAAGCGTTCAAATGAGGTCGCTCAAACAACAGTTGAACTGTTACGCACTCTTACGAGAACAACGGAATCTGAGAACATCACCTATCGTGACGTACGTATTGCAATACTTGATGCTATATCGGAGGCCGCAACCGATACGACTAGCTTGCCTCAGCTACGCGGTATGTTCAATGACGTTGATCCTGAGGTAGCGTTTCGTGCTGCCACTACTGTTGCAAAACTTACTAACCTTGCCAACACACAGATTGCACCTCACACGCTTGTCTACACCCCACCCGCGCTGCCTTCGGAACAATACATGAACGCGCTTCGAGGCGCGCGCGCTACAATTAGTTTTAAGGAACTCGGCGAAGTACATGTCGACCTGCTGTATGACCAAGCGAGCGTTACTGTAGCGACATTCGCACAAATCGCTGAGGCTGGCCGATTTAACGGACTCACTATACATCGGATCGTTCCCAATTTTGTAATCCAAGGCGGAAGTCCCGGCGCGAATGAGTACGATGGACTTACATCTCATTTCATGAGAGATGAGCTTGGGTTTGAGCGACATATGAGAGGCACATTGGGTATTTCCACTAGGGGGCGTGACACAGGTGATGGTCAAATATTCGTGAATCTTGTCGATAACGCGCGACTAAACCATGACTACACCGTATTTGCGCGCGTTACTAGCGGCATGCACATAATCGACGCGGTTCAAGAGGGAGCAGTAATAGAATCGGTCGTCATACACCGAAGGGCCGCGCACTGAGCAGATTCAATCTGTGATAGCGTCAAATCTCATATGCAACGGAGCGCGGATAGGACGCGACTATTTGAGTCGAAATAGTCAACGAATCTCCCCCGGTATGCGAAAGAGATCAGGACACCTTTTCTTGCACTTTTTCATCCTGCTCGCGTGACGACATCAAAACTAGCTGCACTGGCCACCGTGACACTTCTCCTTACCGCGTGCGGCGAGGGGAGCAACCAGGGAGCTTCAGCTGCTGGTGGAGGTGGAGAGGGAGGGGGAGGGGGAGGTAGCGGCAGTGCAGTACGCGTTACGCCGGTTGAGGTTGAGATTGCGGAAAGAGGCAATGTTTCGCGCACTTCCACTCTTGCGTCAACTATTGAGGCAGCTAGGGTCGTTACTGTAACAGCTCAGATAGCTGGACCAATTAACCAACTTTTGGCACGCGAGGGAGCGCGCGTTACCAACGGCACGGTAATAGCGCGCATTAGTGTCCCAGAGCTTGCGGCACAGCTTCGAAGCGCGGAAGCTGCGCTTGCGTTTGCACGCTCAACAGCCGCACGTTCCGAAGAGCTATTTGCAGCTCGCATTATTACCGCTGCCGAAGTAGAACGCGATCGTGCTGCACTTACGGCTGCTGAAGCTACTCTTGACGCACTTAAAACCCGCGAAAGTTTCGCTTCTATTCGTGCGCCCATGAATGGTGTCGTGACAGAACGTTTCGTTGAATCAGGTGATATCGTTTCCCCTAACCAGCGGCTGTTTACATTGGCAGACGTTTCCAATCTTGTAACGCGCGTACAGGTTTCAGAACGTGAAGTTGCTTGGCTTCGTAATGGTACTCAGGTTGAAGTATCAGCGGACGCATTTCCAGGTGAAAAGTTCCAAGGGCGAGTCGTGCGCATATTTCCGGCGGCGGATTCCACAACGCGCATGATCCCAGTGGAGGTAGAATTGGGCGGCTCAACGTCAGCGAAGCTTCGCCCCGGTTTCACTGCTCGCGTAACATTTACGTTGGCGGTTAACAGTGATGCAGTGCTTATTCCCGTGCGTTCTGTTTCAGGGGCTGCGGGCAACCAAGCAGTAATGATCATTAGTGAAGGCTTACCAGTACGCCGAGCTGTACGCCTTGGTGCTGAGGTAAGCGGGAAGGTCGAAGTTCTCTCGGGTGTCCAAGTTGGCGATACAGTAATCGTAAACGGTGCGGTTGGACTGCGCGAAGGAACACCAATTCGAATAGTCGATCCACTTTCTCCGGATCGTAATGCAGAGGCTACAGTTTCAGCGTCAGCATCAGCGTCCCAAGACTCCGCTGCAAGGAGGCCGTAATATGTCCAAGCAAGAACGCCGCGGTATTGCGAGTTGGGCTATTGATCGACCGATCGGTACGATCATGCTCACACTTACGCTACTTGTACTTGGCATGGTGTATGTTGGACGAGTCCCTGTAGACTTGCTGCCAAGAATAGTTTACCCGCAAGTCCGAGTCTCTATGAGCAATCCAGGCGTTGAGCCAGTTGTTCTTGAAGAGACAGTCGCAAAACCACTTGAGTCTGCGTTAGCAACAACTGAAAGTCTATCACGACTTGAAACAGAGATCAGTGAAGGTAGAGTAAACATTACGCTCGAGTTCGAGTACGGCACCAACGTTGATTTTGCGCTCCAAGATGCGGCAAAGAACGTTGAACGTGTCCGTTCAAGGCTCCCTGAAGAAGCGGACCCTCCGATTATTTCAAAGTCGGAGCCGTCCGCAATGCCTGTCTTCTCAATGGCGTTCTCTTCGGATACGCGAAACCTCGTTGCATTAAGGCAGTGGGTAGAACAACGACTTAATCCACAGCTCTTAAGTGTCCCTGGCGTCGCAGCGTTAGACCTTTCTGGTGGTCTCGTAAGAGAGATTCTTATTGAACTCGATCCAGAACGACTTAGGGGATACGGATTGTCAGTATCACAGGTTATCTCTTCGTTACGAAATGAAAATCAAGATGTAGCTGCTGGTCGAATAACTGGCCCAGACCGCGAGGTTGTTGGTCGCACATCTGGCAAGTTTCGCTCTGTTAAAGATATAGAAAGCGTTTTGCTTTCAACTCCGGTCGGTGGAAGAGTAGCGCTTACTGACGTTGCGACGGTACAAGACACAAGTAGTGAGCAAAGATTGTGGGCCAGACTTGATGGTGTGCCGGCAGTGAGGCTGTCGATACGAAAGCAGCCTGAGGCCAATACAGTCGAAGTGGTCGACGCTGTTAGAGCACGAATTGCTCAACTAGAAGGTTCTGGTTTCATGCCACCAGATATTCGTTTTAGCGTCATCTCTGATCAGTCTGGCTTTATTCGCGATGCACTAACATCGGTGCAAAGCGCTGCTGTTACCGGCGCAATTCTAGCGATGATAGTCGTGCTTATATTTTTGCGTTCTTTCCGCAAGACGTTCATTATTGGCGTTTCTATTCCGCTCGCAATACTAGCGACGTTCATCATGATGGGTATGTCAGATCTTACCCTAAACATTATGTCGCTTGGCGGACTTGCTCTGGGCACAGGATTGCTGCTTGACAATGCGATCGTGATGCTGGAGAACATTTATCGAAGACGTGAGCAAGACGATCTTGAGTCGGTAGAAAGCGCGCACGTTGGTGCAGGCGAAGTCACAAGCGCTGTCGTAGCATCAACCACAACAAACGTCGCATCAGTTGCACCATTTCTGCTAATTACAGGTATGGCAGCGCTGATATTTCGCGAGCTCATTTTAACAATCACATTTGCGATCATTGCTTCGCTCCCGCTTGCGTTAACACTTGTACCCATGCTCGCAGCACAGTTGGGGAAGATTCGCTTTAGCAGCGGGCTAGAGAAACTAGGGGTGCTAAACGCGTTCGACCGAGGCCTTGTTAGACTAACCGAACGTTATCGAAGAATGGCTCACACTGCGGTTAGACGCCGCTGGTGGGTAATGGGTGCCGCTGCGGCCACGCTGTTTGGTTCAATCATGGCGTTCAGAACTTTTGAATCTGTATTTCTCCCACAGGTCGACAACGGCAACGTATCAGTGTTTGTAAGGCTCCCTCCCGGAGCATCACCCTTCCAAACGGACAGAATTACTCGCGAAGTGGAAGCGATGGTGCAACAAATGCCGGGCGTTCAGAATGTGTTCGCAACTGCGGGTGGTTTTCTGTGGGGTGGTTCAACATCGGGAAACGCTGGACGCGGATCGCTTGATGTTGTACTTGGTCCTCCTGAAACACGTAATGGTATGACCGCAGACGCATGGGTGGCAGAGATGCAGAAGCGATTAGAGGCGCGCGGAATCGCAGGTGCTCGTATAGGCGTGCGCCCACCGCGCATTCCGGGGCTTCGTACAAACTCATCCGGCGAAGACGTATCTTTGCGTATCGTTGGCGACGATTTGGCGCAACTCAATGCTATCGGGCAAGAGATAGTACGAAGAGCACGCGATATACCCGGGTTAGAGAACTTCCAAGTTGAGTCAGATGATCCTGTTCCACTTCTCTCAATCGAACTTGATCGTGAGCGCGCACGTTCACTCGGCTTGGATGTTGCAACCGTTGGAACAACGGTACGCACCGCTTTAGATGGCACGGTTGCAACGCGTTACGCAGAGGGGAACTTCGAGTACGATGTTAGAGTTAGGTTCCCTCGAGAGCGTTTTAAATCTGCAGATGATCTAGGCAGTGTGCTGCTTTTCCCAGGTGCGGGCAACCGTGCGCCAGTTATGCTCCGCGATGTTGCAGACGTTAGGACCGTCGTTGGCCCAACATCAGTGCGTCGCTCCAATCAAAATAGGGTTCTAACGTTAAGTGGAGATATACTTACAGAGCAGGCGTCTATAACTGCGGTCGCAGACTCCTTGCGCGGCAGACTGGAAGGACTCGCTCTTCCAGATAACTACGGCATTGTTTATGGTGGCGAAGAAGAGGCGGTCGCGGAATCAAATCGTCAAATGCTCATAGTAGTAGTGCTAGCTATTTTCCTAGTGTTCGTGGTGTTAGCGGTTCAGTACGAAAGTCTTCTTGACCCGTTTATCATTCTTATGGCAATTCCCTTGGCACTTGTTGGCGTTGTTGTTGCCCTTTGGGTCACCAATAGCCCGTTAAGCGCTCCGGTGTATTTAGGAATGATTATGCTAGCAGGGATTGTAGTGAACAACTCAATCCTTCTTGTTGAGTTCATTGAGCACTATAGGCACGAACGTGGTGCATCGATAGAAGAAGCCGTGGTCGAAGCAGGAGTTGTACGTATGCGCCCAATTATTATGACGACAGTTACGTCTATAATGGGTTCGTTACCTCTGGCTATGGGATTAGAGGCAGGAGGTGAATTAATGCGTCCGCTAGCTGTCTCAGTGGTTGGCGGCATGGCATTCTCAACCCTTCTCACGCTATTCGTTGTTCCCTGCGCGTACGTTATCGTACAGCGAGGTGGCGATAGAGTTAAAGAGTTCTTAGTTGGAAGACGTAATCCAGCACCAGTTACAGTAACTCCGGTTCCCGCTGCTGCGGGTGCGGGTGCTATGTCAACATCACATTCAGACCGCGCTTAGCGATCGAATACTAGAAGACGAAAAAGAGTGAGCTGGTTCCAGCGTTTAGGAACCGGCTCACTCTTTTTCGTTACTACTGTGTTGCTACTGCTGTTGCGAGTTTAACCGCTGTAAGAGAACCCCAAGCTGCCTGATCTCTTCACCGTAGCGGGCCCAATCGCCTTGCCGCTGAGCCTCAAGAGCCGACTGGTAGCGTTGCTGAGCTTCGACGATAGCGGCACGAACAGCTGGATCAGACGAAGAAGATGCCGTCCCCGACCCTGTCCCTGCCCCTGCCCCAGCAACTGCACCAGCTCCCGGTTCTACTCCTACCACCGTGGCTGACATAGCGTCAACGCGCCCGCCAAACATATCGGTAAGCGCCGCATCAAGCGTCTCTCGCATGATTACTTGGTTCTGATACGCCACCACCACACGCTTTAGCTCTGGGATCATTCCGCCGTCTGCTTGTAAGTACATGGGCTGCACGTACAACAAAGACTCCTCGATTGGAATAACCAGAAGATCTCCACGAATAACCTGCGAACCTCTCTGATCCCACAAAGAAACTTGACGCGCGATTTCCGTGTCCTGATTAATTCGGTTCTCAATTTGACGAGGACCGAACACTAGACTTTGGCGCGGGAAGCGGTAAACCCGGAGCTTACCATAATGATCGCCGTCGTTACGAGCCACCATCCATGCGGCTAAGTTGTCCTTACCGCGTGGAGTAAATGGCGCCATGTAAATAAATTCAGCAGAATCTTCGTCGGGCAAGCGCATAATGATATGGCGCATAAAAGGAACTGCCTGATCGAATCGCTGAACACTTGGTATCTGCCACTCATCCTCTCTGTTGTAGAAAGTGGCTGGCGTATTCATATGATATGTTACGTAACGACGCGTTTGCGCACGAAAGAGATCGTCTGGATATCTGATGTGCGCGCGAAGATCGGTCGGCATGCTATCGAGCGACTGAAACACGCCAGGATATATCTTCTGCCAAGTCTGAATAACTGGGTCGTTTGCGTCACTGACGTAAGGCACCACATCCCCATTGTATGCGTCAATAACGATCTTAACGCTATTACGGATGTAGGTGATTCCGTCTGATTCGCGATACGAGTAAGGGTACCTATTGGACGACGTATACGCGTCTTGAATCCATTGCAGCGTTCCATCTTCTGCAACAACCATATAGGGGTCACGATCCATACGCAGAAACGGGAACGCTTTCTGTACTCGGTCGCGAATATTGCGATGATACAGTATGCGACTTTCGGGCGTTATGTCACCGGAAAGAAGAATCTTAGAAGAGCTAAAGTGAAGCGCGAAAACCAAACGCTGCAGCATGCTACCAACGGCAACGCCACCCGAGCCCGTGTAAGAGCGATAGATATTCTCGTCGCCCGCAGGAAAGTCGAACTCGCGTTGATTCGTGTTAGTTATAACAAACTGGTTAGTGAGCTCGCCGAAATAGATCTGAGGTCTTGTTACGCGAAGCGATCCTGTTGCAGATGGCGGCAAATCTTTAACAAAAAGTACAGGCAACCCTTCTGCGGTAACCTGATTAACAGGGCTAACAGTGAGCCCCATTCCGTGCGTAAAGGTCAGATGCTCGTTAATAAACGTTCGCGTCGGAAGCGAATTCGCGTTTAACTCTCTTGGCGACAGTAGTACTTGGCGGTACTTCCCGTCTATCCAGTAACGATCGTCGTCTACTTGTACAAAGTCGTAGTAGGTTCTGATCTCCTGCAACTGTCCAAATGTACGCAACAATGGGTCACGGTCCCAAAGTCTAACGTTCTCAATTGTGGGACCATTGGAGCGAATGTTATCCAACGTTAGGGTAGCCTCTCCTCCTAAATCACGGACCTCAACGCTATCAATGCCCCACGCTTGACGTGTCGCCGCAATGTGGTGTGCGAGATACGGCTCTTCCCGCGTTAGTTCTGTGGGACTAACGACAAACTTCTGCATACCTGCAGGAATTACCGTTCTTCCTACAAGAGAAATGAGAAAGTATCCGAAAAGTGCAACGGCTGTATTAAATCCGGCCGTTCCACGTAGTCCACCCCAAAGAACAAATGCAGCAGCAATGATAGCCGCGACAGCGCTCACACGTATTGCAGGTAGTTTGGCGTGAACGTCTGTATAGCTGGCACCTATTAGTGGTCCTGTGTTTGAGAACAGGAGATTGGCGCTATCCACAAACCACAGTTGCGCTCCCCACACAACAAAAACTGCGGCTAGTACAAAGGAAAGGTGCATCCCTGCACCGGGCTCTACCCTAAGTCGTTGCGGTAAGAATGCGATGTCTCCTCTAAAGAAGTACACCACCGCCAGTATCATCAACAACAGCACTAGTAGAGCAGATACAACGCCAAGTAGCGCAGACAGGGCCGGAAGCGTAAAGACGTAGTAAGAAACGTCTCTACCAAAGATTGGATCGACGTTTCCGAACGACGTCGCATTAACAGCCTGTAGTGCAACGTCCCATAAGCTGTTCGCGCCGAGTCCGAAGAAAAGCCCAACGACTATTGCAAGTGGCCGCGTTACTCTGGAGAGGCCGCTGGTGAGATCGAGCGGTGCGTCGCCGGCTTCGGTTTGGATTCGAATCCGCGAGCTATCGGGTACTATTCCCCGCTGAGCATAGGCCAAGTTGAGATGGACTACCAACCAGCATACTGCTGCCGTTCCGGCGAACAGCACTAGGCGGGCTAGGAGAGTGCGCGTAAAGAGCACCTCTGCTTCAATCTCTTTGAACCACCAGAAGTCGACGAGGAGTCCGGTAGCGGTTGGGACTACGACAAGCGCAAGCAGCGCAATAGTCGCGATAACAAATGCTGGAGTAATACGTCTTCGGGCCACGGACACCTCTTGAGTTGCCGGGTCAGGGTGCAACAAGGGTACTTCACGATTTACGGTGTCCAGTATACCTAGTGGCGCACTCTAGCACCGCCCCCAAATGCCCAATCTACGATCTTTTTTTCAATTAGTGGTAGAAGCGGAGGGTCAAGGAAGGACGGGCGCCGGCGTTGGGCGGGAGGGCAGAAGCGGGTGCAACAGCGATGAAATGGCTAAGAATGAGCCGAAAAAGCAATCGAGGCGGAGTGGCCACAGCTGCCTCTCCGCCTCGACGCCACTAAGCGACAACTACTAGAATCAGGGGAAGATCCCCATTTCAGCGTACGAGCGAGCCACTTTATCAATTGCATTGATAAAGGCAGCAGTTCGGAAATTGATATTTCTGTCTGCGTAACGTTCGCGAATTTCACGTAGCTGCAAGAAGGCAGCGCTCATAGACTCTTCTAGCCCCGAATAAACGAGATCTTCTTCGCTCGGGCCTTCCGTAATGGCGCGCGCCTCTTTGTCTTCAAACTGCTTACCGGTGGATTGCTCAATTGCCTGTAGCAATCGGCGGAACGCACCTTCCTCGTAGCGCTTCTCCATACGTCCAAATCGGACGTGTGAAAGGTTCTTAAGCCACTCGAAGTAGGAAACAACAACGCCACCTGCATTCAGCCAAATATCCGGAAGAATGACGACACCGCGTTGCTCCAAAATGACTTCTGCTTCCGAAGTTGTGGGACCGTTGGCTGCTTCGGCAACAATCTTTGCCTTAATGCGCGCAGCATTGTCCCCTGTTAACTGATGCTCCAGAGCGGCAGGGACTAAGATATCGCAATCCAGCTCAAGGCCAGCTTTGGTATCCGGAATGTCAGTTGCACCAGGGAAACCCAAAACCGTTTTGTGTACAGCGCGATGCGCGGCTACCGCTTCAACATCTAGTCCAGCAGGGTTCGTAATTGCGCCACCGTACTCTGCGATTCCAATGATTAACGCCCCCGCCTGCTGCAAGAAACGCGCAGCATTGAAGCCCACGTTTCCTAAACCCTGAATAACAACACGCTTTCCTTCCAGACCACGCGAAAGGCCCAATGCCTTCATATCCTTTTCGGAGTCACAGTACTCACGAAGCCCGTAGTAAACACCGCGGCCAGTAGCCTCTGTTCTTCCTCTAATTCCACCTTGAGCCAAGGGCTTTGCCGTTACGCAAGCCAAGGCATCAATTTCACCACCATTTAAACTGGCATACGTATCTGCGATCCATGCCATTTCCTTAGAAGACGTGCCGTAGTCAGGTGCAGGGACGTCGATACCGGGGCCAATGAATCGCTTTCGTACGAGTTCGTAGGTATAGCGTCGTGTAATCCGCTCCAGTTCACCTTCCGAATATTTTTTGCGATCGATCTGTACGCCGCCTTTGGCTCCGCCAAATGGTACGTCAACAATGGCACACTTGTATGTCATGAGCGCCGCGAGCGCCATCACTTCGTCTTCGCTAACATCCATGCTATAGCGAATGCCGCCTTTCGTGGGCGACTTGTGTTGGCTATGCTCTGCACGCCAAGCTTGAATCACTTCGATGCTGCCGTCGTCTCTCTTGAGCGGGAAGCTCATGTAGTAAACGGCGTTACACGCTTTGATCTGCTCGAGCAGTGTCGGATCGTGCGATGTAAACGAAGCAGCACGATCGAATGCTGAGTTGACCTGATGCAGGAATCCTGACATAAGATCCGGTAGGTGACGGGTGAAAGGGATGCCAGAATCTATACCTTTTACCAACCGGTTTCACCCTATGTGAACCCAGTGGGGCACTCCCTGCGCGTAAAGAATAACATTGTTTCAGATTAAAGCACTCTTTCTTTCACTTTTCTCTAAGAAAGAGCGCTTTTCCCCTAAAAACGTTTACGTTTTCCCAAAAACAGATGAGAAAGGCGCTGTTTTCAGCTTTAATCGTTTGCGCATGTTCATCGCCTAAAGACTCAGCGCAAAGTTCATCGCCGTTGCGTGACCTCAATCCGGGCTCTTACTCCCTAATGGACGCACATAATGCGTATCCGGAGAATGGCGTATACGAAAACCGAATTGATCTTGCGCTCCAAACCGGCGTTCCAGTAGCAATAGAACAAGACCTCTTTTTGCGAGTCGACAGCCTCACTGGTACATCTACAGTTGTTGTCGCCCATGACGCAGAGCAGTTAATCAACGCTCCATCACTCGAGGGTTACTTTTTCGAACGTGTGCGCTCTTTGCTCGATTCAAATGATAAAGCAAAAGACAGCACAGGCTGGCCATTAGTTGTTTTGAACCTCGACTTTAAGGAAAACACAGCTGATTTACATGACGCCCTTTGGCGCATTCTCTTAAAGTACGAAAAGTATCTAACAACTGCACTAAAAACAGAAACGGACTCCGTCACGTCTCTGACGGTTGGTCCGGTGCTCGTTCTAACTGGTTCAAACTCTGCTCAACGCATGCGCTTTTACGATGCAGTTGCGCAGGGAGAGAAGCTCCTACTATTTGGTGCCATTCCGGTGCAGGATCCGCCGGGAGATTTACCTGCGGAACGCGCACGCGCAGTAATGGCAATGAGCGCAAGCGAGCTTATCGCGCACAATGCCAGTAACTACGAACGGTGGGTGAACTTCCCTTGGCACGTCGTTGAGGCAGGCGGACCCAACCACGCAGCCGATTGGACGCCCGCCGACTCTGCTCGCCTTGATTCCCTTACCACTCAGGCACGAAGCAAAGGGCTTTGGATTCGTTTTTACACGCTTGACGGTTTCACGGAGCATTCGAACAGGGGCTTCATTCAGGACTACAATTTTGGAACAGAGAGTTCGGCCCAACTACGTTGGAAAGCCGCTATCCAAGCCAAAGTCGATTTCATTGCCACCGACCAGTACCAAGAGTTTGCAAACTGGCGAAAGTCCCAGTCGCTCAAAGACTCCGTTAATTAGAGCCGTCACCCTAGAAGTCCAACAATAAGGGGACAGATACGGTTCTCACACACCGTTTCAACGTGCATAATTGAAGGGATCAGTGGTCTCTAGGACCTTCCCTCCAGTTATGCACATGCCAACTAGGCGAGCCAGCGGTAAGGACAACAACACTTTTGCTCCCCTCGTAAAGCAGGGATCAGTTAGCGAAATGCGCGTTTTAGTTGTGGGTGGAGGGCCCGGCGGCCTTTACACAGCACTGCTCACGAAAATGCAGTTCCCGTATGCAAATGTTTTGCTCGTTGAAAGGAATCGGCGAGATGATACTTTTGGGTGGGGCGTAGTTCTTAGTGATCAGACAATTGATAATATGCGAATCGCAGACCCTGCATCAGCCGAAACACTCGTTAGGGCATTACACCATTGGGACGATATTGAAGTACGATACTCGGGGCGAACAGTCCGTTCAGGAGGACATGGTTTTAGTGGCATCGAACGCAAACAGCTACTTTCCATCTTGCAGGAACGTTGTACCGAGGAGGGCGTTATACTAACTTTCTCAAATGAAGTGAGCGATATTGAAAAACTGGCAGAAGAGTTTAATGCAGATTTGGTCGTCGCCGCAGACGGTATTAACTCGCGCGTTCGATCGGCCTATAAAGACAGCTTTCGCCCTAACATAGAAGAGCGTAGTAACAGGTTTATATGGTTGGGCACAACCAAGAAATTTGATTCCTTCACATTTGCGTTTGAGGAAACGAGTCATGGCCTAGTGCAAGCGCACGCGTATCGATTTAACAGCACGCATAGCACCTTTATTGTTGAAATGCCTCAGCACGTGTGGAGTGCGATAGGAATGCACCAAATGTCCGCAAAAGACACCGTTAATTGGTGCGAACAGACATTCGCTAGTCATCTTAACGGGAACCCGCTGCTCAGCGACAACAGGCACGAACGTGGCTCTGCTGCATGGGCTAGGTTTCCTCGAATTGTCTGTGAGGAATGGGTGCATTGGGCAAACGACAAGCTACCGATCGTTTTGTTAGGTGATGCTGCACACACGGCGCACTTCTCCATAGGATCGGGTACTCGTTTGGCAATAGAAGATGCCATATCTCTTGTTTCAACACTAAAGTTTTCTGGGATAAACAAACAGTCGCTCCATAAGTATCAGGAAGAACGTTCAGTTGAGGTTCTTAAAATTCAGAACGCAGCACGAAACTCAACTGAGTGGTTCGAACATGTCGACCGATATTCGAAGCTAGCTCCCGAACAATTTGCTTACTCACTATTAACGCGCTCTCAAAGAATATCACACGAGAATCTTAGAGTGCGAGACGCGGAGTACATAGCGCAGTTTGAGAGATGGTTTGCGGATACAGCAAACGTAGCTTCTGATTCCGCAACCCCTCCAATGTTCACGCCATACAAAATAAGATCGGTAACTTTGAGCAACCGCGTTGTTGTTGCACCTATGGCGCAGTATTCGGCTAGCGAAGGTGTTCCTAACGACTGGCATCTAGTGCATCTTGGCGCTCGCGCTACTGGCGGCGCAGGACTTGTTATGACCGAAATGACATGCGTATCTGCCAACGCGCGAATTACGCCGTGGTGTACAGGCATGTGGAATACCGATCAGCGCGACGCTTGGCAACGTGTCGTGCACTATGTGCATCGCTGGACCAACGCTCGCATTGCGCTGCAACTTGGTCACGCGGGAGCTAAAGGCGCGACTAAACGCATGTGGGAAGGAACCGACATGCCACTTGAAAGTGGCTCGTGGGAGCTCATTGCGCCGTCGGATGTTCAGTACCTCCCTAACGTGTCGCAAGTCGCTCGTGAAATGACGTACGACGACATGAAGCAGGTAGTTCAAGAGTTTGAACGAGCGACTGCTTTGGCAGCGGAAGCCGAGTTCGATTGGCTGGAGCTTCATGCGGCACACGGATACTTGTTAAGTGCATTTCTATCGCCGCTAACCAACCGCCGTACTGACCAATATGGGGGCTCTTTAGAAAACCGATTGCGGTTTCCTCTCGAAGTTTTCAACGTGATGCGCTCATGCTGGCCTACTCATCTTCCAATGTCGGTCCGCATTTCCGCAAGTGATTGGGCAGAAGGAGGAAACAGTTCTGACGATGCCGCAAAGATAGCGCAAGCATTTCACAAAGCAGGCGCCGACATGATTCATGTGTCGGCTGGCCAAGTTGTGAGCCACGAAAAGCCAACATTCGGACGAATGTGGCAAACTCCATTTTCTGATCGTATCCGCCAAGAAGGTCAGATACCAACCATAGCGGTTGGTGCGATTACCGATGCAGATCAGCTAAACGGTATCTTGGCAGCAGGGCGCGCAGATCTTGTTGCTGTTGGGCGCCCCCATCTTGCAAACCCAGCGTGGACCCTTAACCAAGCGCTTTCTTTCAACTACACAGGAGTTGAATGGCCGCTTCAATACCTTTCCGGGAAGTCGCAGGGCGAACGCCTAGCGGCTCGTGAGCGTGACTCCGCAAAACAAGATGCGCATACGGCCCATAAGGGCGAACTTCTGTAGCCAGAACTGACACAACCGCTTTTCTACTATCGCACTATGAACACACTTAACGACAAGCACGCCTTTGTTACCGGCGCTAATAAGGGAATCGGCGCAGCCATTACTGCCTCGTTGGTCGATGCTGGAGTGCGCGTTACCATGGTGGTACGCAATAGGGAGGCAGGATTGCAGGTTGCTGAAAGATTTGGCACGCGAGTGTTCGTTACTACCGCCGACGTTACGGACACTGAACAGCTAGACCGCGCATGCCATAGCGCACGCGATCACTTTGGCAACGTTGATATTCTCGTTAATAACGCTGGTTACGCAGAGAGTGCATCCGTAATGCGTACTGACATAGCAATGTTCAGACGAATGATGGAAGTTCACGTTTACGCTGCAGCGGCAACAACGGTGGCTTTTTTGCCATCTATGATAGAATCTGGCTTTGGCCGCATAGTAAATATTTCGAGCACTGCTGGCGTGGCTGGCCACCCTTACGTTTCGGCATACTGTGCTGCGAAGCATGCGTTAGTTGGATACACACGATCTGTAGCGCAGGAGGTAGTCAGGCACGGAGTAACGGTGAATGCCGTGTGCCCCGGCTACACAGATACCGATTTGGTGCGCGACAGTGTTGCTAGGATTGTAAGTGCTACGAACCGCACAGATGAGCAAGCACGAAAAGCAATTATTGGCACCGTACCGCTTGGCAGACTTATAACCCCCGCGGAAGTAGCAAGTACAGTACGTTGGCTTTGCGACCACTCGTCGGCGTCGATAACTGGACAAACCGTAGTTATAGATGGAGGTGCTTTGCAATGACTAACCTCCCAGAGCACTTCCTGTGGGAACGTAAAAACGGTAGCAAGATTGCCCGCATCACGTTAAACCGCCCGGAAAGAAAGAATCCACTTACCTTCGAATCATACGCAGAACTCCGCGATCTTTTCCGTTCGCTCGCTAGCGATCGATCGTTGAGTACCGTAATTATTACCGGTGCGGGGGATAACTTTTGCTCTGGCGGTGACGTTCATGACATCATTGGTCCATTAACAAAAATGAGCGCTCCGGAACTACTGAGCTTCACGCGTCTTACTGGAGATCTTGTTAGATCCATTCGTTCGTGCCCTCAAATTGTTATTGCAGCGGTCGATGGAATAGCGGCAGGAGCGGGTGCAATTCTTGCCATGGTATCAGACATAAGAATATCAAGTGATCGTAGTAGCACCGCATTCTTGTTCAACCGAGTAGGACTTGCAGGCTGCGATATGGGAGCCTGCACGATATTGCCGCGAATTATTGGTCACGGTCGTGCTACTGAACTGCTCATTACTGGCCGCGCAATGAGTGCGGCCGAAGGGTTTGCCTGGGGCTTTTGGAACGCCGTTGTTCCCGCAGATAACCTACAACATGAGGCGTTGCAGTGGGCTCAGCGTATCTCTGACGGCCCTGCGTTTGCTAACGCAATGACAAAGACAATGTTACAGCAAGAGTGGAACGTTACAGTAGACCAAGCACTGGAAATGGAAGCGCAAGCGCAAGCTTTATGTATGCAGACAGAGGACTTTACACGCGCTTACCTTGCTTTCACAGAGAAACGTACACCAGTATTTGAGGGCAATTAAATGGATCTACTTAGACGCAGGCTTGCGCTCCCCTTTTATAACAGCGTTCATAAAGCATTAGCTGAGCAGCTTAACGAGTGGTGCCAAGCGCAGAGAATTGACGAAACAGACGTCAACCTCGAAGCCCAACTTTGGGTTCAAGCGTTAGGTAAAGGAGGCTGGTTACGATACGTAGTTCCCGCAGCGTACGGTGGCATTAACGAGCAAATAGATTCTCGCTCCATTTGTATTATTCGAGAGGTGCTGGCATTTCACAGCAGCATAGCCGATTTTTCATTTGCTATGCAAGGGCTAGGCGCCGGCCCTATAACGCTAGAAGGCTCGGAAACGCTTCGTTCAGAGTGGCTACCACGTGTTGCAAATGGGAGCGCCATAATGGCTTTCGCGCTATCTGAACCGGAGGCTGGATCGGATGCGTCTGCTATTCAGACGCGCGCTGAACTGCAACCCACCGGCCTATGGAAAGTGAATGGTGACAAGACTTGGATTTCTAACGGCGGCATTGCCCATATGTACTGTGTGTTCGCTCGTAGCGATTCAACTGCCACGTCAGGGCGAGGCCGCGGAATAGACTGCTTTGCTATTCCTGCCAACTGTGAAGGCTTTTCCGTGGACAGGAACATACACGTTATAGCTCCTCATCCACTAGCGTCTATAAAGCTTACCGACTGTGTTGTGAATGAATCTCAGCGCATAGGAGAAGCGGGCGCGGGCTTTAAGGTAGCTATGCGAACGCTCGATATTTTTCGGACGTCAGTAGGTGCTGCTGCACTCGGCTTTGCAAGACGCGCCATTAGCGAGTGCGTTGGTCACATGCAAACGCGAAGAATGTTTGGCGGAGTCTTGGCAGATCAGCAACTTGCACAAGCCATGCTTGGTGATATGCTGACATCGTTTGATTCGGCGGCTCTGCTAGTGGCAAGGGCTGCATGGATGCGAGATAACGGAGAGGTGCCCTACACCGCTCAGGCCGCAATGGCAAAGCTAGTTGCGACGGAAGCTGGTTCAAATATTGTGGATATGGCGGTACAGTTTCATGGTGCTAAGGGCATCGAAAAGGGAGCGATTGTAGAGCGTCTTTACCGTGACATCCGTGCTCTACGAATTTACGAAGGAGCATCCGAGGTGCAGCGCATCCTCGTTGGTAAGGAAGCACTTCGCACATCGCCTGACACGATTAAATCAGGAGCCTGACACTATGCCGAAGTCTTCGATACGGCTGTTTCCGTCTGCATACACCGACGAGTTTGCGAGAAACGGTCTGCCACCGTTTCAGGAATGGCCCGAATTGCTTCCTGACATAATTGAAAGCTATCCGCAGAAGTTAAACGCAGCTCAATTGCTTTTGGATGATGCTATCGAGCAAGGCTTTGGCGACCGTGTGGCAATTGTCTATCCCGACAACAAGGGCAACTTTAGAAAACTCACCTACCGAGAACTTCAACAGCTTTCCGACGCGTTTGCCAACTTGCTTACGGGCGAGTTACAAATCGAAACAGGCAATAGAGTTTTACTACGCGGCTTCAACGGACCAATGCTTGCCGCCGCCTGGTTAGGAGTACTTAAGGCCGGAGCTGTTGCAGTAACAACCATGCCCATGTTGCGTGCGCGTGAGCTGAACATCGTAATCGAGAAAGCTGCGTGCCAGCTTGCTTTGTGCGATCATCGTTTAGATAAAGAGTTGCTCAACGCCGTTTCGGGGTCGGCAGTTTGTAGAAAAGTTTGGAGTTGGCCGTCAAGTCAGAGTGAAGTCGACGACTTTGTTTTTATGCATGGCCAACCGTTCCGAGCTGTGAATACATCGTCTGACGACGTATGCCTAATTGCGTTTACATCAGGGACGACTGGAGTACCGAAGGGCTGCATGCACTTCCATCGAGATGTTATGGCAATGTGCGATACCTTCTCGCGCCATGTTCTGCGTTTACAAACCGGCGACATTTGCATTGGCACTCCACCTCTAGCATTTACATTCGGGCTAGGCGGCCTGCTCGCGTTTCCATTACATGCAAGGGTATCGACGGTAATGTTGGAGTCGGCCACCCCCGAAGCACTACTCGACGCTATAAAGGTTACTGGAGCGACTATCACCTTCACTGCACCAACGTTTTACAGGCAGATGGCCATTTGCATTGAGCGAGATCCAGAAAGGTTTTCGCCGTCATCTTTGCGTTGCTCCGTATCAGCAGGTGAGGCTTTACCTGATACAACGAGAACCGTGTGGCGCGACGCAACAGGTGTTGAGATGCTCGACGGAATTGGAGCCACCGAACTAATTCACATTTTTGTTGCTGCTGCGGGCAACGACGTTAGGCAAGGTGCTATTGGCAAGGCTGTTCCAGGCTACGAAGTCGCCATCTTAGATGACGATATGCGCCCTTTACCGTCGGGCGAAACTGGAAGGCTAGCGGTTAAAGGACCAACAGGTTGCCGCTATCTAAATGACGACCGCCAGAAGCTCTATGTACGCGAAGGATGGAATCTTACTGGCGATGCGTGTTCGATGGACGCCGATGGATACGTCTACTTTAAGGCACGAACAGACGACCTCATAATATCATCTGGGTACAATATCGGTGCTCCCGAAGTAGAATCGGCTCTGCTCATACACCCTGCCGTTGCTGAGTGCGCTGTAGTCGGTATTCCAGACGCAGATAGAGGACAATGTGTTAAAGCGGTAGTAGTAGTTGCACCGGGACACACACCTAGCGATGAACTCAAACACGATTTGCAAGACCATGTCAAGCGTGTTATCGCACCTTATAAGTATCCGCGTATAGTTGAGTTTCGCGATTCGCTACCTCGCACTGAAACAGGAAAGCTGCAACGATTCCGCTTGAAAGAGGACTCATGAGTAACTCATCACCGCACAACGTTGTTCTTCCCGACGGTTGGCCACGACCGTCGGGATACTCCAACGCTATTGTCGCCAACGGGACCTACATTTTTCTGGCGGGACAGATAGGATGGAACACAGATAGAGTGTTAGTTAGTAGCGATATGGTGCAGCAGGCACGTAAAGCACTGGAGAACATTGTTACTCTGCTAAGAGCAGCTGGTGCTCAACCTCAGCATGTTGTTCGACTAACATGGTATCTTAGCGATAAAGCAGAGTATCAACTCAGGTTAGCCGAAATTGGCGCCGCGTATCGTGATGCATTTGGGAACTGGTACCCCGCGATGAGTGCTGTTCAGGTCTCCGCGCTTATTGAAGACGGAGCGAAGGTTGAGATTGAAGCAACAGCGGTAGTTCCTCACGACAAGTGAGCTCACACTAACACAACCCCACTTGCCATGCGCATAGCTTTTATAACCGTTGTTGCAGCGTTAGTACTCGGCGCTTGTGACTCGAGCATACCACCACGCGTTCTAGTTTTCTCCGCGACCGCTGGTTTTAGGCACTCCTCTATCGACGCTGGAAAGTCGGCTATTCAGAAACTGGGTGCGACGCATGGGTTTTCGGTTGACACAACAGAGAATCTTGCCTACTTCAGCGAAGATTCGTTGCGAAACTACTCCGCGGTTGTTTTCCTAAACACCACTGGGAATGTCCTTGATCACCGTGCGGAAGTAGAACTTCAACGTTATATGCAGGCTGGTGGTGGCTTTGTTGGAGTACATGCGGCTGCTGACGCAGAGTATGATTGGCGCTGGTATGGAAGGCTTGTAGGTGCATACTTCCATAGCCACCCAGCGATCCAGCAAGCGTCCTTGCATGTCGTTGATTCGAGTCATCAGTCGACCGCGTCACTCCCTTCGCAATGGTTACGCTCCGACGAGTGGTACAACTTTAAGGGCGTGTACGACAGTTTGAACATTCTTCTTACTATAGATGAACAATCGTACAACGGTGGTAGTAACGGCGACCGACACCCAATGGCGTGGTATCACAACTTCGAGAACGGGAGGTCATGGTACACCGGCCTTGGGCACACAGAGGAATCCTACACTGATTCCCTTTTCCTACAACATCTTTTAGGTGGTATTCAGTATGCAATTGGAGATAGCAAGCGCCCTAACTACCGCCTAGCAACTGCACAGCACGCGCCTTCGGACTCCGCATTCGTAAAGACAGTACTCGTTTCTGGATCGTTATCAGAACCGACCGAAATGGCCGTGCTACCGAATGGCGATGTTCTTATTGCTCAGCGCAGAGGCGAGCTCGCGCTATATAAAGAATCAACGAAGACTATTAATGATATAGACACAATCTCCGTCTATGCCACATCGGGTGTAACAAACGTAAATGCAGAAGAAGGGTTAATGGGTATCGCAATTGATCCAGCATTTTCGGAGAATAGTTTTGTCTATCTGTTTTACAGCCCAACGGACACTTCGGTTAACCGATTGTCTAGGTTTGTTTTTTCGGGAGACTCACTGCATCGAGGAACCGAAAAGGTAATACTTGAGTTCTATTCGCAGCGTAGGATATGCTGTCATACTGGTGGCTCAATAGCATTTGATACTGCTGGCAATCTGCTGTTGTCTACCGGCGACAACTCGACTCCCTTTGATGAACCGGGTGAGAAGTTCCCGTCTCACGGCTTTGCTCCTACCGACGACAGGCCAGGACACGAACAGTATGACGCGCGACGCACTTCGGCAAACGCCAACGATCTTCGTGGTAAGATTCTCAGAGTTCGTGTAAACGAAGATGGTTCCTATTCTATCCCCGAAGGCAACCTATTTTCTCCCGGTACCGCAGGCACACGCGCAGAGATATTTGCAATGGGCATGCGTAACCCGTATCGAATTTCGGTGGACAAGAAACGTGGTTACGTGTACTGGGGTGACGTTGGCCCAGATGCGCCCAACGATAGCGCTTCGAGGGGGCCTCGTGGATATGATGAGATTAACCAAGCGCGCGAAGCAGGAAATTTTGGATGGCCGATGTTCATCGGCGCCAATTATGCTTACCGCGAGTGGAGTTACTCTACAGGAACTAGCGGAGATTTATATAGCGCATCTGCTCCTACCAATAGTTCGCGAAACAACAGCGGTGTTTCTGAACTACCGAAAGCAATGCCGGCATTTATCTGGTACCCGTACGGAGATTCACAAGATTTCCCGCAGCTTGGCAACGGCGGTCGAACAGCGATGGCAGGCCCGGTTTACTATCGCGATGTTTACACTAAGCCTCACTCATCTGCTCTTCCCGATTACTACAACGGAAAGCTTCTCATATACGATTGGATAAGGAACTGGGTTATGGCAGTATCAGTTCAGAACAACGGCGACTACGAGAGAATGGAACGGTTCGCTCCATCTATAAAGTTTGCCGCGCCTGTAGATATGGAGCTAGGTGCCGACGGACGGTTATACGTACTTGAGTACGGAACAGGATGGTTTAGCAAGAACGCCGACGCGGGGTTGTCTGTGATTGAATATCGCGGACGATAGATTCTTGTTCCCTCGGGCCACCAACTCAACCAATAGCCGCGTATGAACACAACAACACTAGCAGACGGCGACAAACAACCGATGAAGAACTGCCTAACCGCGCTTATTTGTAGCCTAACTCTTCTCGCAGCATGTAGCAAAAAGGAGGATACGTCGCGTGCAGATAGCATTGCTGTCGCTGCAGCACGTCAGGCTGTAATCGATTCAATCGAGGCGGTGCAACTTGTCACTATAGATACAGCTATCGCTCCTTCACTAGGATTAGACGTTTCTCGTATGCAGAAGCATGCGAGTGGCATTCTCTTTATGGATAGGAAACGAGGGGCAGGTGCAGTTGCTGATAGTGGCAAATATATGGATGTTCACTACACGACATGGTTAACTGACGGCACGGTCTTAGACGACACTAGGAAAGAAGGGAAAACTCGTCGAATACTATTGGGCTATGGTCAAGTGGTTAAAGCTTGGGAGGAGGGACTGCGCGGCATGCACGCCGGCGGCAGGCGCGTGATTATTTCTCCAGCATCACTCGGCTACGGCAAGCCGGGCAAACCCGGATCAGTCCCACGGCTTGCTACCCTCGTTTTTGATGTAGAGATCGTGCGAGTGTACTGAGGCTGAGGCGTCCTTCAGTACACTTACGACACAATCTGGCACCACTATCGTTTAACGCCACCACCATATGGTGCAACACCCGGTATCGTTACCGGAAGAACGCCTGTTATTGGAGCGCGCCCCAAAAGAGCTCTAGCAGTAGCGCGTTGTGCAAGCGGATATGGGCTCCATCCCAACAAATTGGCGTCTGCTTTAGGTAACCCCATAGCAAGATACGGATTCGCAAACGATACAAGTACAACGCGAGCTCCGCTTTTCTTAAGACCATTAATTAAGTCGACTAGCCCACCTGTAGGCGCCATTGAAGCTGTCGTCGATGTAGCACCTATGTACGATGACACAACAACAACTGATGCCCCGGTCGCAAGCTTAACTGCGTTGTCCACGGCTGCTGGCAGAATAGCCGGCGATGGCAAAGCGCGATAACCTGCACCACCGGCCGCAGCGCCTGCAGTTACATCATAGATAACTTCTGGACTAAGTGAAATTGATTGAAGTCGAGAATACTTTGACTTCAATTCCGCATCGAAGGCTCTACCAGCGCTGAGTTCCGTGCGCGGCGCCACCGTGATACTTACCACTCGAGCATTGGCAGGTGCCTTAAGGGGAACAATCCCAGCTGCATCCGTTGCTAACGTAACAGATTTTTCTGCAGCTACACGTGCTGGACGTACGTTTGCTTCTACGCCGACAATGTTTCGTACAGCCTCAACATCTACGTAGCGATTGGTGTCTAAACCAAACTCATGACGCGCCTCCAAAAGCCTATGCACAGACGAGTCAATTCGAGCTTCAGTGTACCTGCCCTCGCGAACACCTGCTACTACAGCATCAATTGCTACAGCAACGTTAGTTGGCATTAGCAGTACGTCGTTTCCAGCAACAACAGCACGCTTGGTGGCCTCGGCCATACTTAGCTTACCAAGCACTCCGTTCATATCAAGCGCATCTGTAACCAAGATACCTGTAAACCCCATCTGCTTCCTAAGCAGCTCCGTCATAATTCGCGGACTCAGCGTTGCGGCAATACGACTACTATCCAAAGCCGGCAAATCGCCGTGAAAAGTCATGATGCCACGCACGCCGGCTGCAATTGCATCTCGAAACGGGCGTAGCTCGACACTATCTAACCGTTGCCGCGACACATTCACGCGAGAAAGCTCGAGATGTGAGTTCTGTTCAGTGTCACCATGTCCCGGGAAATGTTTAGCGGTTGCCAGCATTCCATTCTCTTGAACACCGCGAATAAAGGCGCGGCCCATCGCGGAAACCAAGGCCGGGTCCTCTCCAAACGATCGGGCGCTAATAACGGGATTGCGAGGATTATTGTTTACATCGAGTACGGGTGCGAATGCCATGTGTATTCCCATAGCGCGTCCTTCTACTGCCGTGACCCTTCCCATCTCGTATGCAAGCACCGTATCTCGCGTTGCACCTATAGCCATCGGATACGGAAAAGATGTCGCGCCGCCTAACTCAATAGCGTTTGGAATAAACCACCCACCACGCGCCCTAAAGCCCGCACCAGTTTCTAGGTCAGCTCCCAAAAGCAAAGGTACAGCAGCAGCCCGTTGTAGCGCATTGGTTTTTGCAGCAATGTCTGTAGGGCCACCTACCGATATAATGGCGCCACCCAGTTTCTGGTTTCGAATCGCACGCTCGATGGTCACCCACGCAGATGCATCAGCTGGCGCATAATCGCCGAGTGTCCAAACCCACACCATTTGTGCCGCCTTGTCACGCAATGATAGAGTACGAAGTACAGAGTCAGCCCAAGCGCTTTTATCTTTACGCACCGTTGGTGTAGTGGCGACAGCTGGCGTCCCCGATGGCGTCTTAGATGGCGTTTTAGATGGCTGTACAACAGAAGCGGTATCGGCAACTACTATTGCATTTTGGACGGGCGACGCTGACGCCGAGGTACACCCTGACACGACAGCCGCAACCCCTAGTGAAACGGAAAGCGTTGCAAGCGTCCGTAACTTGAGCTGTTGCGAAAGCCGCCCACGATTCGGGGCTACGTATAGAGCTCGGTTTACAAGCGCAGCGATAAATGGTGTTTCAGCGTTCATGAGACGGCTCCTGTCGACAAATACCAGTGCATAACAGGAAGGTAATACCACTTCCATGCTCGGTGTGTGTAGATTCGGCCACGCAGCATTATTCCCATCCTGGAGTACACGTTGAGAGATCTGACAACCGGTTCCATACCACGCCATCTTGCCGCCCTAGCCTTCCCAATGGCAGCTGGCATGATCTTTCAAACTTTATACTACCTGACTGATTTGTACTTTGTTGCTCAACTCGGCGATAGCGCTGTGGCCGGAGTGGGTGCCGCTGGTAACGTACAGTTCATAGTGTTGGCACTTACCCAGATTATGGGTACTGGAACAATGGCGCTTATTGCACAGGCGGTGGGACGTAAAGACCTGAAGGACGCAAACATTGTGTTTAATCAGAGTGCGCTCATGGCGATGGTGATGGGAACAATTGTAGTAGTTGTAGGATTGCTGGGCATTCGCCCCTACATGCAATCGCTCGGCGCAGACGTGACCACGCAGCAAGCTGGGATCAGGTATCTATATTGGTTCCTCCCAGGGTTGGCATTGCAATTTGCCTTAGTTGCAACGAGTACTGCACTTAGAGGAACCGGCATTGTTAAGCCAACGATGATAGTTCAAATGCTCACAGTGCTCCTTAACGCTCTCCTAGCACCTGTCTTAATCGCTGGTTGGCTTACGGGTAAGCCTATGGGTACTGCGGGAGCGGGTTTGGCTAGCTCAATTTCTATTGCAGTTGGCGTAGTACTTATGTTTGGCTACTTCGCTCGTTACGAGAAGCACGTTCGGTTTGAACGCTCGTTGGTCCCGTTTAGAGCAGATATTTGGAAGCGCATTTTGCGAATTGGAGTGCCGCCGGGAGGAGAGTTCTTGTTGATGTTTGTATTCATGGCACTCATTTATTGGCTTATACGCGATTTCGGCTCGCCTGCTCAGGCAGGGTTCGGCATTGGCTCGCGTGTAATGCAGTCAATATTCTTGCCTGCAATGGCGGTAGCTTTTGCAGCAGCACCGGTGGCTGGGCAAAACGTAGGTGCGGTGCTTGGTGGCAGAGTATACGACACATTTAAGTCGTCTGCGATTATTAGCAGCGCACTTATGCTAACACTCACTCTTATATGCCAGTGGCGTCCAGAACTGTTTATTACAGTATTCACAAACGAGGAAGAAGTAATACGCATTGGCGCGGACTACTTAAGAATCATTTCGTGGAACTTTGTTGCATCGGCAATAATTTTTACCTGCTCAGGAATATTTCAAGCGTTGGGGAATACGATACCGTCGTTAGCGAGTAGCGCTACGCGTGTGTTCACATTCGCCGTACCTGCGATCTGGATGTCGGGTAATACAGACTTTACGCTAAGAGATTTATGGTGGCTATCGGTAGCGACTACAACGCTGCAGGCACTTATAAGTTCGTGGCTGTGCCTGAGAGCAATGAAGTTGCGCTTCGGTTCTGGTGTGTGAGCTATAGCAACTCAAAGTATTAAAGGAGTTGCAGCTTCCTAGACTTGCATTACATCGCCACCGATTGTCGCATTAAAAACCACGAACCCCCTGTGCGAGTGATTTCGCACAGGGGGTTACTTTGCAATGCCATTTACCAAGAAACGAAGAACGGTTTCCAGTAGGGGAACCCATCGTCGAAATCGATCCACGCCGGCGTTGATCCTTGGGCACGACTCCAAGCATCGTCCGGCTGTTGAATTAAGTAGTTAGCGGGCGGTTTCATACCTGCGAGATGTTCAACAAAATAGTCCCACCGCCGACGAATGAAATAAGGCTCGTTTAAACCGTGATTGCGATTCGGTGCCCACACCAAATCGAATGATCGGTTGGCCTTGATAAGCTCATCAACAACTTGGACGGTCATAGCGGGATGTACGTTATCGTCCATATCACCGTGCATAAGCAAAAGCTTTCCGCGCAGGTTGCGTGCTAAAGTTTGATTTGCTGACGACTCGAAGTTATCTGTGCGCCGAACAGAGTCACGCTTCATTAAGCCTTGATACTTCTCTGCCCAGTATATGTTGTAGCTTCGGTTGTCGTGATTGCCGGCACCACTAACTGCGACTTTAAAGAAATCTGGATAGCGTAAGATGGCGTCGGTACTTGCAAAGCCTCCTCCCGAATGACCGAAAATGCCAACGCGATCGCTATCAATAAAGCGATGCCTTAATGCCAACTGTTTAATCGCAGCTATGTGGTCTGGGAGTCCGTTATCGCCGAAGTTCCCATAATAGTTGTCGTGAAAAACTTTGGAGCGGAGAGGCGTGCCCATGTGATCAAGCTGAATAACAACAAAACCAAGTTGCGCGAGCGCCATAGGTTCGTTGCCATGCTTGAAGTTCCACTGACCTACCGATCCAACTTGGGGGCCAGGATAAATGTGCGATATGATAGGGTACGACTTGGTTGAATCAATGTTCGGCGGAAAGTAAATCAATCCGTGAACATCAGTAATTCCATCTCGCGCCTTAACTGTAAATATCTGGGCTGGCTTCCATCCAATGGCTTCGAGACGCGATACGTCTGTCTTTTCAAGCCTTCGTATTACCGCACCTGTTGAAGCCAAGCGAAGAACTGCTTCAGGTGCTGCATCAATTCGCGAGTAGCTGTCGACAAAGTACTTCCCACTTGGGCTGAAAGATACGACGTGAAAAGCATCTTCAGCTGTTAGAAGAGTTAGCCCTGTACCATCGAAGCCAACGCGATAGAGCTTCGGGTAGTAAAGAAAGCCATCTTTCCCGCGTGCTGTGAAATACACTTGACGTGCTGCTTCATCAACGTGAGAAATCTGTCCAACCTGCCACGGCCCCGATGTTAGTTGAGCTATGGGAGTGGGAACAGGAGCTCTCGCGGCACCAGCCTCGCCAACGGTTTCAGTGCCATTTCCATCGAAGCGATAAAGGTGTCCCCACCCATCACGCTCAGACCACCAGAAGGCGTCCTTCTTATCGCGAGTAACGTAAAAACTCGCTGGATCCTGTGGCGTGGATATCTCTACGTAAGTTTTACCGGAGTCGCGTGCTACTATTCGCGCACCACCTGTACTTGCGTTTACAGCAGCAAGGTACGTTGCTTTCGAACCGCGCATGAGCCACGACAGATACAGTACTTCCGAATCATCAGACCACGCGGAATCACGTACCGAACCACCTATTGAAAGTAAATTCGGTCGCGCTGGAAGTATGGCGGTGATATTACTCTTTGTTGCAACATCGATAATGTGAACACGCGGAAACGGAACCGCGCTGTCTCCGGGAAGTGCGTACGGCTGAGAAAAGTGCTTAGGACGTTGCGGTGTATACGAGATATAGTGCATATGAGCGACATTGCGCTCATCAATGCGTGTTACGGCTAGCTTACGTGAATCTGGAGACCATCGTATTTGGGGACGCACTGGAGCAAGGACCGGTCGCTGAAGCTGCGAAGGCCGAGGCATATTTTGACCATATGAGTGGTACGCCACACCGTCGGTAGTTAGTTGAACGCTATCCCCTTTTGTTACTGCATTTCTAACCCATACGTTATGGTTGTTAACAAATGCCTCCAACTTTTTGTCAGGAGATTTAACGAACGGAACGACCGTTGGAAGTGTGTCGCCAACCGTGCACTCGTAGGTGACAATGTTGCATGCGAAACGTTTACGAAGCGCAGCGAACTCGATTTTAGTTTCGTCATCGCCATCGTTAGCAAAACTAAACGTTTGAAACGGGAGTCTATTCCCGTCGAACGCAGTATCCGCAGCGATTGTAAGGGCGCGTGCCAGTCGAGAATGATCAAACAGAAGTCGACGCGAATTCGTGACCGGATCAATGAGGACGAACTCCGACCCCACAGCGGTTTTGTTCCTGTACCAGAACCGATTGCCGTCCTTCATCCACTGAGGAGAAACTTGGTCACCACTTAGCAACCTATCTGTGTGCCAAGGCAAAAACTGCTCTGCTCGAGCGTAGCTTAGCTGCGCCGACAGATACTGTGGCGCAGCCGTAACTACCAGTGACGCGGCTACAAGAAAGCGAGCTACCATAGTTTCTCCGTAACGATCTTAGTTGAGAAAAGAAGTGCGAGAAAGTTTTATGGAACGTGAGGTTTGGCTACACCTGTACTACTACGAACATGTACATCGAGCCAAGCTAGCCACCGCCCCCATAAGTCGAGGTCGCTTTGATACGTGTAGAACCAGTGGTCTTCGTAGTGGTACAGATACATCGCCGCTGGCTTGCCCAACCCTTGTAGAGCTGCAAACATTCGCTGCGAAGAAATTACAGACGTACCTGCGTTCTGATCTTCAAACGAATGGTATAGAAGTAAAGCGCCAGAAATCTTGTCAGCGCGCAAGAAGGGCGACATGTCAAGATAGGTATCCTGAGCTTGGAAAAAATTCCTCCGTTCGCTTTGAAAACCAAATGGAGTCAACGTTCTGTTGTACATACCGTCGCCAGCCAATCCAGCTTTGAAATTGGGCATAAGAGTCATAGCATTTACAGTGCTAAACGCACCATAGCTATGACCGCCAATGCTCATCAAATCACGATCAACGAAACCAGAATCAACAACTGCGTCGATTACGGCCTCTAGGTTATCCCGCAGATCACGTGTGTAATTGTCGTTCATCCTTCCCGCTTCGCCGAAAATTGGGATGTCCGGTTCAATGTGTACGTAGCCGTGTGCAACAAACAGCTTGGTGCTCACCGACGGACGCGCAGACGGGAGTATGGGATAGCGGTTGATGTTTGTAGAGTACCTAACACGCTCGTAATCAGCAGCAGTCGAATACTCTCTCGGGTAGAACCAAATTAGGCCGGGCAAGCGCTGCCCCGGCTTCCAATCTCTAGGGAGATTCACATCAACCCAGAACTTTATGCCGTCGCGCGCTCGTGTTACCTGAAAGCGCTTAAGAATCGCGCCACTTACTTCCGGAGCTGCATCGACGTTATCGGTTAGCTTCTTGGGTGGCGAGTTTGCACTTCTAAGCCACACGTTAGGGATCTCTGTGCGAGACTCGCGCGAAATAAGAAACTGCGACATGTCACGATCGAGCGGTGATATGAGTTCCTCGTACACCGTACCGTCATTATCAAGTATGCGTGTACGAGTCCCTGTTGTAATATCTAGGCGATCTATCCACGGACGCGGCGCAGTTTTGTACCAATCGGCTCCTGGCGCGCGTGATCCAGATACTATCACACTGTTTCTATCTGACCCAAGAACCACGTACGAAGTGCCAGAAACATTACGAGTAAGTAATTGTCCTTGAGTCGTATCGGCGGCGCGAGTCTGCGCGCCAGCGAATGCTCCGAATGCACCACCACCAGCAAGCGTTACTGAGCGTCCAAGATTAAAACGCTGAGATGTATTTGCGAGTCGCACAGCGATCGTAGCACCACTATCTGTGAAAAAGATCGTGCTGCTATCGATGCTAAACTGCACAGTGGAGAGTTGGCCAGCCGTGCGATACAGCACTGTTGTGTCCGATGTACCGAATGGAGCGTTCCACTGAACTACCTTCGTTTGCACTGATGCAGGTTGCGGACCTCTTGCTGGCGTTAAGATTTCGGTCTGCAGGTAAAGCATTCCTGCACCAATGGGATTCCACTGTAGGCTTCGCCTCGATGTATCGACCGCTGGGGTTCTCGTAGCAGTTGTAGCTGGCGGTCCGCCTGCACGCCCAGCTTCTCGTAACGGTACAGATGAAAGCTTTGCGACTACCTTGCCAGTGCGATCCCACAATTCCTGAACAGTTCCGAAAGAGTTCAACGGAACAAGGTACGAGAACGGAGTTGTGACAGTTGTAACCCGCAAATATGAACCATCGTGAGATGCGTCTACGCTTCTAATCATCGATGGTGTGCCAACCTGCTGGACCTTGCGACTACGAATGTCAATAAGTGCTAACTGCCCTGTAACATTCCACTCAAGAAGAGCTTTGTCGTACGGATCTTGTAGCAACGTGTTGTGCACGGGTTGAGGTACTGCGCGCGATTCAGTGAGTCTTACCTGAGGCCCGTCTGCAATTCCGTTGTCACCACGCTTTGGTTCGGCTGGCCGCTGTGATGGCACAAGTACAGTCACAACCTGCTTACCGTCTGCTGTAAATGCTATCGATGTAACTAGCGTTGCAAGTAATGGGCGTTCACTTAACCGCGTTGACTTACCGGAAGCTACATCGAGAATGTAGGCATAGCTCGCAGTTGTGAAGTTTGCGATGTATGCAATGTGAGTACTGGTTGGCGACCATACCGGAGACGTAATTGACGCTCCACTGGGCGTTTCCAGAACGCGTGCGCTGCCTGTCTGAGGGTCGATGAGCGAGAGTCCGTCTCTTGTGCTGGTTGTAACCGTGCGCGCTCTGTTAGCGCGAGTATCAATCGCTAATCCGCCTAGCCATATATGAGGAGCTCCCCATATGCTTACATCCGAACGATCTTTTCCCGTGCTGCGCAAAAACCAGCGCATGTTAGGGCTTTGATTGTCGAACGTGATGTCTACGCGCGGCGTGGTGAGTATTTCGGCGATTCTATTAGGCGGGCGTACGAATTTTTCCGACCGCAGAACCTCTTGAGGGTCCCATACAGTTGGGGATGTTGCGTTCTGAGCCCCAAGTGGAAGGATCGCAACGATTGAGAGGAGTGAACCAAGACGCAGGGCGGGTGACAACAGTGTCATGCAAAATGCTCCGGAGGGACCAAGAGAAGGGTGACTGCTAACATACGCGCTAGCTTTGATCTATGTTCAAATAGCTCCTCTCCCCTTCCCCTCCCCATCCACCGCCACCCGTCCTCGCTATGGATCGCAGAAAGTTCCTGACCGCCGCTGCCATTGGCGCTATAGCACCGAGATACCTGCTTGCGTCCGATAGCCAGTTTTCGATCCCGTCGAGCCCGTCGACCTCATCGCGCCCGTCGTCTTTCGGGCGGCTTGAACGGATAGGTCTTGAGCTGTACGCGGTGAGAAAGGCAATGCGTTTAGATCCTGAGAAAACCTTGGTAGCGATTCGTGAAATCGGCTATACCGATGTAGAGCTACTTTGGAGTTTCGGAAATTTCGGAAGGACAGTGCGGCAAACGAGAGATTCATTGCGCGCGGCCGGCCTCAAAGCGCCGGCAGCTCACATGGCTCCCGAGACAATGCTAAACGACTGGGAGAAGCGTCTAGACGAAGCAAAAGAGCTGGGACACGAGTATTTAGTGGTTCCGAGTTTGCCCGCGGAGGCTAACAGTTCAATTGCGGCTTGGCGTTTGTGGGCGAACAGATTTAACAACGCTGGCGAAGTGGCGAGAAGGGCCGGCATTTGGCTAGCATTCCACAACGAACCCAATCATCAGCGCAAGTTGCAAGGCGAAGTTCCCATTGAAGTTTTCGTACGCGACACCGACCCATCGCTTGTTCGAATCCAGCTTGACGTTGGCAACATGCTAATGGGCGGCGGCGATCCGATGGCGTTCCTGTCGACGCACGGTTCTCGTTGTTGGACGTTTCATATAAAAAACGTTACCCAGGACGGCAAGAAAGACACCGAACTTGCGAACGGAACATTCGACCTGCGGCAATTCTTTGCTGCAATCCCTGATTTGAATAAGAAGCCATGCTTCGTTGAGCAAGAAGGTGCAGCCGACGAGCTTAAGAGCGCCAAGGATAACTTCGACTACTTGAAGTCACTTGAGTTTTGATGGGGCGTTGAGGAGCTAGCGATACGATGGCCACATTATGCGGAAACATTTGCGCTAACAGGCTGCGGTTTTGCATGCTGCGGTCCTGCATGCTGCGGTTTCGCATGTTGCGTTTTTACACCTTGCGGTGCGCAATATTGGTATCCACCATATTGCTGTGCGCTGCCGCATCAGTCGCAACTGCTCAGAAGCCTCAACTGAGCAACTTGCATTGGCTGCAGGGGTGTTGGGAGCAAAACAGAGGTGCAAGAATTACCATCGAACAGTGGGAGAGCGAAGTTAGTGGCACCATGTCTGGCGAGAGCCAAACTAAGGTTAACGGCGTCGTTGTCGCGACTGAGAAGTTACGGATATTTTCACGACTGGACACACTCATTTATGAAGCTTTACCGTCGGGACAGCGGACAACTGAGTTCTATGCGGCAGCGACTAATGGCAATGAATACGTGTTCGAGAATATGAAACACGACTTCCCTACAAGAATAGTATACTCTCGTGTGGGCATAGACTCGTTGCTTGCACGAATAGAAGGTGTGCGTAACGGCCAAGAGGCTGTAATTACTTTTCCTTTCAAGAAGGTGCCCTGTTCTCGTACTTGATGACCAGCACACATATAATATGGTGAACGACTGAATAACATTTTGTATGAGTAGTATCTACAAAAAGGCAACTACACTGTAGAGATAGAAGCTACAGCAATTGTCACTACAGTATTGAATATCATTAGTGCAAATGCGGTTTTACGACGCTTTGCTTCTGTCATTTTTTGTGAAGCGAGTACAGATAGCGCAACACCAGCCATTGCTCCAATTATGCCTCCACCTATGAAGGTTGTTAAAGCACTGAGCCCCATTCCGCCGCCAACCCATGTAGAGAGTACAGCTCCAACGAGACCTATGAGTGGCACGAGACAGGAAGCTATCAGCAACGAGAAGAGCTTTCGTTTGGACATCAGTGAAATATGTATGCGGTCTCGTGCCCAAGCTGAAGCGGTAAGTCGGCCACGTAGTGTTGGTATTGCCGGTGAGACGTTGGGGCAGAAGAATCGCCGTCTTAGGCGATGGAATGAGGTGCTGTGATACAATAACGAAGAAACCAAACAAGCAGCATGAACGTCAACTAAATGCCCACTTTGTCTGGATATACTCCATTCCCTTTCGGGACGCCGCGGCAGACGCCCGTGTGCAGCTTGTGGAAATTGACCAACATCGCCAATCTGTGTTAGAACGTTACGTACAGATCACTGCGACCGCTATTTACAATGTCATATAGAAGCTTCGCATCGGCGGACCACTCAATGCGAAGGAGCCTCGGGCACATGACAGTGCGGCATACGGCGTGTTGCGAGACTTGCACGACGCCTTAGATTGCAAATTTGCGACCGGCTACGGATGATCATGGTTGTAGGAAGAAGCTCCCGTCCGCGAACGGCTGATGGCGTTACATGAGTCTAGATGTTTTGAGGAGCAAGCGCGGCGTCGTACACTGGCGGCGCCCCGAGTATCAGTGCGCTAAGCTTAGCGAAGACACCGACCCCGCACCGCCCGCGCTGTACTTTGAGGAGGACGCCGTATCGCCCCTAGCTCGTTCCGCCACCGCTGCACTTACTCCGTGCCATTGGGCGAATCACCGCTTAGCGGGCGGGCGCCGCGAGCTGGTAACGCGGCCCTTTGAAGCTATGGCCCTGCTGGGTGAGGTCGAGCGCGACGCCGCGGATCGGTATCGCTGAGCGGCAGGGGCACTGACCCCCGTGTATCATCATCAGGGGCCGTAGCTGTAACCGAACCGCACCGATCTCCTTCATCGCACACTCCCGATATATGCGATATGCTCGACCGTTCGTTCCGCTGTTGTTCTCAACCGCGCTTCTGAGTTGCAATGCCGATGCTCCAGGGTGGCCCCCCAAGACCGGGGACGTTCACGTCCTCGATCTCGACGCATATGCCGAAGGGAAGTTGTTCTTCGCGCGCACATGGGTCGCCATTGAACAAGCAGCGGTGACCAACGGCCTCATCGCGTCAACGCCACTGTGGTCTGTTGATGGCAGCAATCCGTGGCGGGTGACGCCCGAAGTGCGCGTACACGGCCAGGTTGAGGGGAGTCTCATGTTCGACCTCGCGCCGACGGACAAGACGCGTCCGTCCCAGTTCGTGATCTTGAGTCTGCGCCGTGCAGGCCGTGACGCGCCGTGGACGTTGCTCACGTATAGCGGCGGCTTCGTGCAGCCTCCGAATGACGAGGGGATGCATGAGACCATTGGCAATCCGGAGTTTGAGGTTGCCCTCAAGCAGGCATTCCCGACGACGGCACCTGATTTCGACACCGAACTCACGCCGCCTCCGTCCAGTTTGGTACCCGATATCATCGCCGTTCGAGAATTCGCTGCATTCCTCGCGCCACATGATAGCGCCATGCGGGCCATTGTGAAAGCCGAGAAGCTGAGGACGCGCGATGGCTCGCCATACGAATGGTTTGGTGTTGCGCCGGTGGACTCCTTGGATCGCCGCCTCGGAATGCGCGAAGGAGTCCTGCGCGTCTACCTCACCGAACGCAAGCGCGATCATCCCGATTGGAGGTGGTTCGAACTGAACTTTGTGCGCGCCAATCAACAGGCGACATGGCAACTGCTGGACATCCTCGACGAAGATCGTGTGCGGAGCGAACGCTCAGAGTTTCATTCCCAGGTGCGACGCATCGAAGACGCAATACGCCGACGGTTCGATCCCCCCATCTCGATGAGCGACTGGTGGTCACTCCGACAAACGCGCCGCATGGTTGCGCCGACGCTCGGGACTCGGTGATGAAATCACCGGCATAATGCCAGCACAATCGGTGGGTCGCCATTGCTTACTTAAACACTCATCAGCACGCCCATGTTACGACGCATCCGACTCAGCGTATTCTTGCTGCTGTATTTTCGTCGCGCACAGTTCTTCCAACGTGGGAGAGTGGTTTGCCGGTGGTATTTCGGCGTGCGTTGGACGTTCCCCAGAGGCGCTACTTGAGATCAAAGGCCGCCTGCTCACGTTGAACTTGCCTGCCATGGCGAGGCCGAAATGAGTGCGGACATCAGCGAACTTCTTGTTGGTGCGTACCTCAAAGTCGTTGACGCATGCGACGTGGTGACGTATAACCAACGCCCGCCTGGTAGTGGGGCAAAACAGGACGAGCTGGATGTCATTGGGCTCCGGTTCCGCGATCACACCGCAATCTTGTGCGAGGTGACGACGCACATCAGGGGCCTGAACTACGGCAAGTCGTGCGCAAAGACGCTGCAAAAAATTGCGAACAAGTATCAACGCCAACGCAGCTACGCGGAATCACGACTCCACGATTTCCCGACGCGCATCTACCAGTTTTGGTCGCCTCAAGTCCCAACGGGCATCCTGACCACGGGGCTCTCAGAGGTCGACCCAGAGCTGCAGATCATCATCAACGCCGAGTACACGCGCAGAATTGAGCTGCTGCGCGCGGCGGCTCGAGCGCGTCAGAACAACGAAGGCAATGCCGCATTCCGACTCCTGCAGATCCTTGAGACGCTAAAGCGATGAGCCTATCATAGGGTGATCATCTAAAGGCAGGCCATCATGGCTATCATAAGCATAGTTCGGATTTCACTATGATAGGCTATCCAGACGTAATTCCTTCACCACCCCCTACCAGCTCGTCACCCACCTTTGCTCGCCGCGAAAATGCAGCTGGCTGATTGGAGTAACATTATCGGAGTACGTGCTCAGAAGAGCCTTCGCCTTCTCGCGCTCCAAATCACTGGATGACGTCGAGACTCCGCACTCGCGATCAAGAGGCTGCCTATCACTGCAGACGAACTCGCTTGAAGCGGAAGTGTGCCCGGCTCCTATGAGGTAAGAAGTGTGTGGTACCCTGCGAATCGAAGTTTGAAAGACAATAAATGGAACGAACTCTCCGTGACAGTGTCGGCGAAATTAGCTGTCCACCTCGGTTAGGTGGTCGTCTCAGCGGTGGGTTGTGAGAAGCACTTGCTGGCGTGATTCGTCGGTGCTTACCATGTATACGAGACGGCGCACGCTGGCGGCTATCTCGGCGCGGTACTCGGCCGGGCCATCATCATCATACACTCGCGAAGCTCGGCGGGGAGGGGCGTGAAGTATAGGTGTAGGGTTATTCCCCTCATAGCATCGTCATCACCCCAGGTGTCGCGAGTGCCCAGCCCTGACTAGCAAGGTGTGCACGTGAGCCGTTACAGGCTTACGCCGCGCTGCCCCTGTCTAGTCTCTTCGCGCCCTGTCAGTATCTGCAGCCTTGGGCCCCGCCGGATCCTGAGCCCCGGAAGGCGAAGACTGCACCGCCCGTGGCGATGATGACGCAGGCGTGGGCGTCGCTGGTAGGGCCACCGGGTCCATCCAGATAGCCTTTGAGATTGCAATGACCGAGACGGTAAGGAAGCCGATGATTGCCAACCAGTCAGCGAGCTCAGCGCGTGTTTCGTCGGCCGTGCGACGCCTCACGATCCCGCGAATAGAAATGAATACCACCACCGACCAGCTCACCGCGATTGTGTAGTTCTCCACGGTGCGTAAGTACGGCAAGAAGATGAAGGCACCTGCGACAAGCAGCAGCGTCACCAGCAAAAGTGTGACGCCCTTCAGACGGCGCTTGTAATCGGCGACAGCCCGATTCGCCGCAGCTTCCGCGCGCTTTTCGCTCGCGAAATCCGACGCGGCCTTCTGCTCGGCGAGAAGATTTCGTGTGCGCTCCGCGGCTTCTGCGGTCGCCGTTTGCACCGCAAGCTCGCGATCCTCCTCCGCCTGTGCACGCTGGTCGACGAGGGCGCGTGTTGCAGTCTCAAGTCCCGTCTTGGTACGCTGCAGTGCCGCCTGCGCGTCCGCGTGACGCTGACGGTGTTCTTGCGAGCTGCGTTCGAACTGGGCGGCAAGCGCCCTTTGTTCTTCCGCCTCGTATGCCGTGCGCTGTTGCTTCTTTTCAAGCTGCGACGCGTAGGTGGCGGACTGGACCTCGAGCAGCTCGCGCAGCTTCTCTGGGCCTTTACTCATTTCAATGCGTCGCACGATCTCGCGGTCCGCCACCATAGCAGCCACGAGCGGCAGCGGCAGATCCTTGACCTCCTCCAACCGCCGGAGAGCCGTCATCATCGACGTCAACGGAACCAAGTTCGGGTCGTCAAAGACAAGTGGATGGCGCAGCATTGCGACGAAAGACATATCAAAGTTCTCGGTTCGCGGCACGAACGGGCGGGCGATCTGCATCCAGTCGCCGACAAGCATCCCCTCCGGCATGCACCCCGGCGGATGTTTCCGAACCGAATAGGAAGTCACGCTCCGGTCGTACGTTAGAAACCAACACCCGACCGACGCCGGGCTTTTCTCGCGCTTGCCGCGCTTGCCGCGAATGAGGCGCAACATGAAGGCATCGTGCTCCCCTGCCTCAATCGGTTTCTTACCGTTGGACCAAGTCCGAATAGCGCTCGCCAGATCGAGGAACGCGGAGTCGATGCGATCTGCTTCGGTTATCTGGGCAGCGTGATCGATGTCAATGCCGTACTCCTTGAGTATCTTGTCCGCGTTTACATACTTGCGCTCAAAGCCGTCGACGTCGCGAACCTGTCCTGACTCCAACTCGCGGTAGAATGCAGTGCTGAAGTTGAACTCATCACCCGGGTGCTGGGCGATAAGGCGGCGGTACGCGGCATGGTTGACCCCTTGCCTCCTTAATTGCGCGCCCTCGGCGCGAACAGTCCGAATGAACTCGTGGATCGTTTCTTCCGCGACAACTAGACGACAGTTGAGTTGTTCGGCCAGTTCAACAAACGCCAACGGCCCATAGGCGAGCGTGGGGCCATCGAAGCCAAATAGTCGTATAATGAAGTTCGTGTCGAGGTAGAACTCCTTGTCCGCGACTCCAGTGCGAGCGAGTTCGGACGCCGACGGGTCGATGGTCAACAGGTGATATACAAAAGCAGCGCGCAACCTATGGGCGATGTAGTCAGTGCGCGCGCCATTTCGTACATCAAAGAACTTGGGATACTCAGCACGGGCAACCGGTATCAGTCGCCCATCGACGTACTCGGTGATCTGCGGCAAACGTTGATCGAGAACGTCGCCGAACCGCTCCGCGCCGCCCTCCTCGGCCAAGTAGAGAAAACCCGCAGCTTCGGCGGCGTAGGTACTCACCGTAGCCGCCAAGAACCGGTCGAACGCCGTCCAGAGCGCGTCCGCGTCGGAATCGGACAGTTGATGTCGGATACGTACGTCGTCCGCCCATTCCTTCTGTACCGAGGCCATTCGCTCGCGCCGATACTCGAGATCTCCACTCAGCTCGCGAAAGCGATCCTCACTGAATCGGAAGGCACGCTTCTGACTATGTCGGAATTCAAGGCGCCTCTTTGATTCGAGTCGCTCGAGTGCAGAAATGAGCTCATCGGTACTGTAATGGAGGCCGGTCATCTCCTTGATGCGGCGACTAAGGTCAATCACGGAAACAAGAGTGCTTGTCCCTCGCTCAAAGAGAAGCGAATGGGTCGCGCCTTCCACCAAGCTGTCGACGGCCTCGGTGCCGGACTGACTGGACTCCAGTTCAGGGAAAGAGAGTAGCAGGTGACGACGGGCGTGCTCGTCGGAAGAGCGACGGGCGGCGTTAGTTGTGTTCTCGACGGTCATTCAAACAGCCTCAACGAGCAGGCGCACGGTGGCAATGCGGTGGACCATGACGCTCGTGAAGGGGGCCACCGCCCTACTCAGAGCTTGGGGATCGCCCCCGGCCTGCTGGGTTGGGCGTCGAGAACATGGATCTCTGTAAGGAGACGTCGCGACGGCGCCTTCGGGACCGGCATCTCAGTTTCTCCAACAGGGCGACCAAGCGTCGACACCTAACGGCTAGTTCTTTTTGGCGCAGGTACTGCGCGAGCATTCGCTCGCGGAGGTCCGAGAGCAGGCGGTGGTTGGCTTCTCGCGGCTTCGCGGTGCCCGCTTTCGATCCGTCACCGATGTCGGCGGCGGTGTTTTGTCAGCGACCGATATCGCTGATCAATACCGGATCGGCGTAGACCGTACCGGTCTACCGACGCTTATTCTGGTGTATGAGGCTGCCGACCGGGGCGAGCGGCTTGCTCGTCTTCCCAACGATCGGCAGCCTCGATCATGCTCACCCGTGCCCACGTACCGAGGTCGAGCCCGCTCGGTCTCATGAAGCCCTACGACTATCCGCGCATCCCTCGCCTTCCCGCGGATCCTTGATCGTTTGAACGGAATTTCGCTGCTCGGCTCGGGGGCCAGCTGCCGCGGCCGAATCGACCACACCGGCAAAATTTCTTGGGGGGGAGGTTAGTTCAGGGCCGCCGCCGCGGGGGCTGCGGTGGTTGGCCGCATTAACGACTTCCTACCTGCGACAGACAGGGTGATAAGAGGCTGTCAAAAGACCTCTGCTCACCCTGTCAAATCACTTCTGTGTCACGCGCCGCAGCTCACCCGCACTCGCTAAACCCACACACGTGGCACTTCACACACCCTTCGGCGAACTCCAACTGCGATCCGCAGTCTGGGCATGTACCCATGAAAACTTCACCGCCGCTGCTGCCTGACATAAACTCCGCACGCTCGGCGCTATTCGCCGATGAGTTCGTTGGGCGAACAACCGGAACAGGAGTTGGTGCTGCGCTGAAGCCAGTGGATGCAGACGGCGTGCTGTTGCTAGCAAGTAAATCCTGCTGCACACCCTGCTTCTCACGCCACCACTGTTCTAGCGCTATGCCTACAGCATCGGGCACCGACAATACTTTATTGGGTCCGAGACCGACTGCCTTATCGGATGATATTCCGCGTAGCTGGCGATGGATCTCCATGAGTGGGATGCCTGAGCGCAGTGCAAGCGATATGAGGCGCCCCATCGCTTCGGCGTCGGCCATAGCACTGCCGCCCGCCTTACCCAAGTTGATAAACACTTCGAAAGGCTGCCCCTTTTCGTCTTCTGTGATGTTTACAAACATCACACCTAACGGGGTTTCCTTACGGATTGTTGTTCCACGCAACGTGTCTGGACGTGAGCGCTTTGCGCGGCGCGATGCACTCTCAGCTTCAGCGCTAAAGAGAGATTTACGAGTACGATCTAACTCGTTCTGCAACTCAGCGATTGTACCCTGCAGTTCACCGACTTCTCTTCTTAGCGCCGTAGCTTCAGCGGGCTTCGACTCACCTGAAGCTGTTGCGCTACCAGCTTTAGATTCATCACGCTTAGCAGCCGCATCTTGGGTAGCACCGGTGCTCAGTACCTGATTGTCGCGTGATCCGTCACGATACACTGTGACGCCCTTACAATTCATCTCGTACGCCATTTCATAAATGGCGCGCACATCTTCCACGCTTGCAGTTACTGCGAAGTTGGTGGTTTTAGAGATCGCAGAATCACAGTGCAGCTGGAACGCGGCCTGCATGCGAATGTGATACTCAGGAGAAATGTTGTTGGCGGTATTGAATACCTTCTGCCACTTCTCCGGCACCTCATCGTGCTTAACGGTGCCAGTCTTGGCAATGCGCTCCATAAGTTCGTCGCTATACCAGCCTTCGCTCTTTGCGATTGCGACGAAATCTTCGTTTACGTCAGGCATCATTACTCCTGCCTGGTTACGCATAAACGCAACTGCAAATAGCGGCTCCAAACCGCTAGAGCAACCAGCGATTATGGAAATCGTACCGGTTGGCGCAACAGTGGTGACGTTACAGTTGCGAAGCAGCTGCATTGGGCGAATACGGTTGCCACTAGCGTCACGCGCGCACGTTTCGTCAGCACCCCAAATGCTTTGAGCCCACTCGGGGAAAGCACCGCGCTCTCTGGCAAGGCGTTCGCTCTCCTTCTTGGATTCGGTGTCGATAAACTCCATTACACGACGTCCCATTTCTACACCTTCAGGGCTGTCGTACGGGATACCAAGGCGAACAAGCATATCCGCAAAACCCATAACACCAAGTCCGATACGACGAATACGCTTAGACAGAGCGTCAATTTCGGGGAGCGGATACTTGTTTACGTCGATGATGTTATCAAGGAAATGGGTGCTAAGCGCGATATCGCTACGGAACGCATCCCAGTCCATGACGCCATTCTTCACGTACAACCCAACGTTGATTGAACCTAGGTTGCACACGTCGTATGCGAGAAGCGGCTGCTCCCCGCACGGATTGGTTGCTTCATAATCACCCAAATGCGGTACTGGGTTGTAGCGATTTGCTTCGTCAATAAAAAACACTCCAGGCTCGCCTGTGCGCCAAGCGCCGAGTATCATCTTGTCCCATACGTCGCGAGCACGAAGCTGCCCTGTAACCTGGCCTGATACTGGATCAACAAGATCATAGTTGCTGTCAGCTCTGACAGCGTCCATAAACTTCGTTGTGATACCAACGGAGATATTGAAGTTGGTAACCTTAGTAAGGTCTTCCTTACAGGAAATGAACTCCAAAACGTCCGGATGATCGACGCGCAGAATGCCCATATTCGCGCCACGACGTGTCCCCCCCTGCTTAACAGCGTCGGTGCTAGCGTCGTAGAGCTGCATAAACGAAACAGGCCCAGAAGCCACACCGGTCGTTGACCGCACCATCGAACCGCGCGCACGAATACGCGAGAACGAAAAGCCGGTACCACCACCGCTCTGATGGATTAGAGCCATGCTACGCAACGTGTCGTAGATACCGCTTTGTCCGTTGCTAAGCGCGTCATCGACGGGAAGGACGAAGCACGCCGAGAGCTGCCCCAACGGTCTACCAGCATTCATAAGCGTCGGCGAGTTGGGCTCGAAGCGACGCTGAGTCATAAGGAAGTAGAACTCCTCGGCCACTGCCTGCACGGCCCCGTCGGAGGCTCCATACCTACGATCTGCCTCGGCCACCACCGTAGCAACGCGCCAGAACATCTGTTCGGGCGTCTCTGTGGGTTTCCCAGACTTGTCCTTCACGAGATAACGCTTCTCGAGGACGGTCCGCGCGTTGGCGGAGAGCGTCACCGGACCTTCCGGGGGCGTGGCAGAAAACGGCATGAAATTGACTCCTGCGGTTAAACGATGTGGCAGAACGCTCGGACGGGGAGGGGGCCGAGCGGGCGCGTATTGTTACTCCATTCGTGTTACCGCGCAAGCCTTTTCGTAAGACGTTGAATACAAAAGGGTTGCGTTTCTCACATCACGAAGGTTTGTGTGGTGCCTAATTCTCCACCTTCGAAAACCCGCTATAAACTGTGATGTGACGTGCGCCGCGACACGATGCTGCTCCAAACAATATAGTCTGCGCTGCAATAGCGACAGCATGTTTAAGTCAATTATTTACAACAATTTAGGATACTTATATCACAGTTGTGGCACGCCAGCATTCGCACATTGTCACAACAGCTGACAGCGAACGCTAACACATTAACATTAAGCCATCCCCGCAATCTTGCTTACTTTCACAATAGTAAAGTCATATTTGCCCAGATTCGCGACTTTCATGTGCGAGCAGCAGTCCGAGCAGGCACATGAAAGCTATTGCTAGTTAACGGCTTACATGATTTACCAACAGCCCGTTACCTAAGCTGAGGGAATTGACCGCCTCTATGCAGCTCTTTGAGCTTCTGATATCTGCGTGCGTTCTTTAAGATGGCAGCCTTCTCTTCGGACTCCAGCTCACGTACCACTCGACCAGGAACTCCTAGTACTAAAGAGCCCGGCGGTACAACGGTGCCTTCTGGAACAACAGCTCCCGCGCCAACGATAGAGCCTGCACCAATTACACAGCCGTTAAGTACAATCGCCCCCATTCCTATTAGGCTGCCGTCTTCAACCGTAGAGCCATGAACAATTGCGCGATGCCCAATAACGCATTGCTGTCCAATAACAGTTGGTACTCCTGGATCGGCGTGAATAACCGCTCCGTCCTGAATGTTGCTTCCGTTACCCACGACAATACGTTCCACATCACCACGAATAACAGAGTTTGGCCAAACAGAAACATCATTGCCTAGGATAACGTTTCCAAGAACCACTGCAGACGGTGCGATCCAGAACATGTTATGGGTACCAGAGGTTAGAGATGATCTCTTCAGCTATCGCCGACTTCAAGTTGAATAATACGTCATTGATCTGCATACGCAGATAGCTAGCGGTGCAAATGCTTGCGTGCGAATTGATTTATCTCCTTATTGGCTCAGCCATTCTTTTAAGCCAGCCGTTAAACAAGCAGTTAGCAATAAACCACCCGCCCACATACGCGCACGAACATGACGCCGCGAATCACAACCTACCTCGCATCTGCACTGTTGGCCTCAACAGTATTCTCTTCTGCCATATACGCTCAAAGAGGCGGAGGCGCACCGCCTAGGGACACCGTTCGCAAAGTTCATATCGTTCCAGGCGTCCGTCATGGCCCAAGCGCGTTCCCGCTTGTGAACTACCCGGAGACTAAGCCGCTTGTAGCTGGGCAAATGGACTTTCAGCACTACCACACCTCCGCAGAAGTTGAAGAGTGGATGTACCGATGGGCGCGCGAGTATCCTGCGATCGTAAAACTGGACACCGTAGGCGCTTCATTCGGCGGTCGCAATATCCTGCAGATCACGCTCACCAATAAGAGTACCGGACGCGATCTCGACAAGCCTGCAGCGTTCTTCGAAGGAGGCAGACACTCAGGTGAAATTACTTCTACGGAAAGCGTTCTATACCTAGCGTGGTACTTGCTTAACGAATACGGCAAGAACAACGATGTAACACGCCTCATTGATACAAAGACTCTGTACCTTCGCCCGCTAAACAATCCAGACGGCAGCGACATGTACAGGCTAACGGCACAAACCAATCGCAGTACTGTTCGCCCTTACGATGACGACGGTGATGGTTTGTTAGACGAAGATCCGGGCGAGGACTTGGACAACGATGGTTATATACGTCAAATGCGTAAGTTCGTAGGCGCTGGTAAGGGGAGTGCTATCATTGACACGCTGGACAAAAGCGGACGGTTAATGCGAAACGTTCCTATGGGCCAAGGCGACTACATCATGTATTCCGAAGGGATAGACAACGATGGCGACGGGCGCATAAACGAAGACGGAATTGGAGGACTAGATTTGCATCGCAACTATCCGTACAACTGGCACCCAATGAGGGAACCGACAGGACGTGCATTTACGCAAGGCGGTGCGGGCGAATACCCCCTTTCGGAACCTGAAACTCGGGCCGTTGTACTTTGGCTTTTAAGTCATTCGAACGTCAGCGTTGTGAATAGCATGGATACATCGGTGCCAATGCATTTACGTGGACCTTCTACTTGTGAAGAAGATGAATGCATGTACCCCGCAGATCGCAAGTTGTACATGCATTTCGATAGCGTTGGACTTTCGCATACAGGCTATCCTTGGGCAGGCAACGTATACAGAACGTATGCCACAAGAAACGCTGCGAACCCCGCAACTGCCCGCCCGCAACCTCTGTTTGGACATGGTCCCGACTGGGGATACTTTCAGTTCGGAAGTGTGTGGTACGGCGACGAATTGTGGAACGGTGGACGTGAACGTGACTACAATGGCGATGGTCGATGGGACCAGTACGAAGTGCTTCGCTATTGCGACGAAGAGTTTGGCGGCACTTGCTTCAAGAGGTGGACGAAGTTTCAGCATCCATCACTCGGCGAGGTAGAAATAGGCGGCTATAACCCCAAGTTCTTCTCGCAAAACGGACCGCCTTCAACAATAGAAAAGTGGGCTCGCAACCAAGCGATGTTTAACCTCGCAATGGCACAGTCGCTTCCAGACGTACAGATAACGGCAGTATCAGTAAACAAAGTAGGTGCTTCAGCAGATTCAGCAACGCACGAGCTAAAGGTTACGTTACGCAACAGCGGGAAAATTCCTACAGCACTTGAGCAGGCGAAGCGTGTTAAGATCGTACGCCCTGATGAACTAACTGCAACAGCACCCGCCGCCATGCAGCTACGTGTTAGACGTTCAGCAGCTGAGTTCTACTTAGCTGGCGGCGAAACTCGTGTTATAACGCTACGTGTTCAGGCGCCGCAGGCAGGAACAGCAACGGTGCGTTACTCCTCTACCCGCGGTGGCATCGTTACTCGCGAAGTACAGTTACAGTAGTGCTTTTGTAGTAGTCTTTCGCTCGCGCCAAAACGCTTCTGCCCAAACGCTGTGCTACTGCGCACAGCGTTTGGGTGAACATAGCCCACCTCTATTCGTGCCTTATAGCGTCAATTGGGGAGAGACGCGAGGCGCGCATAGCTGGGTACAATCCGAAACCCAAACCTACTGAGACTGATGCCAGCACAGCTACAGCAAAAGTGCTAAATGAAAATCCTGCATAAACCTGCGCCTCTGTGACACGCCGCATTAAAGCAGTCGCAGCATAAGCGCCGCCCGCGCCCAACACGATTCCTATCGCGCTGCCAGCCATTGTGATAACAACTGATTCTGCTAGAAACTGAAGCAACAGATCGCGACGAAGAGCACCGGTGGCACGCCTAATACCTATTTCACGCGTCCTTTCGGCAACTGATGCCAACAAGACGTTCATAATTCCTACACCGCCAACAAGTAAAGAAACACCTGTTAACGCTCCCATAAGAATTTTAAACAACATCATTCCTTGAGCCACTTGCGCTACACGCATTTCATTTGTCGATAAAGAGATAACACTATTCCACGATTCTCCATAACTACTTCTCAACCAACTTTCAATTCGTCTCTTCACCGCTGCGACCTCTTCTACTTTGCGAACTTTAACAATGATACTTGAGGCTCGCCCTACCAACGCAGGGGCCATTGCTTCTTCAGCTACGGTTACTGGCATTAACGCAAAATCTCGTGCACCGCCGTCTCCACCTCCTGCGTTTGAGTTAGAAGGCTCAATGATACCAATCACTTGCCGATGATTACCGTAAAACAAAAGCGATTCACCGATGATTAAAGAATCCGCTAATCCCGGAAAAACACGCAATGCAAGCGAGCGCGATATAAGAGTCACAGCTGTTGCCGCCAGTACTTCGTCACGTGAAAACATTCTGCCAATAATGACGTACTCCCGCATTTCATTCCCGATCGTTTCGAGCGAACCATCGACGATGGTGGCGCGCGTGGTAGTATCTAACTTCGTTGAAACAAGAGATTGACCACTAATGAGTAGTATCACACTCGCAGAATCACCAACGACTGTCTTGACAGTATCAGCATGCTCTCGCAAGAAGCGCGTGACCTCTGACCTAGGAAACCTCTTCCCGTCTACCATTTCAAAGAGCTGCGGCGAAACAGAAATGGTTTGCAAATCGGTTGTTCGTTCAATCTGCTCTCTTGCGTAGTCTTGCATCCCATCGCCGAGTGAAAGAACGGCGACCAACGCCGCAACGCCCATAACGATACCGAGAGCGGAAAGAATTGACCGCAACGGATTTAGGAGGAGCGTTTCGAGTCCAGTAAGAAGTGCAGAACGTAGCATGCCAAAACTACGCGAAACAATCTCGAACTGTTTCTAAAAGAAGCTACCCAATGTTACGTACCCCATTGCCGCCTTTCCAACCGCCGCTGGCCTCTGAATGGGTACGCCGAACCCAGCACGAATTCTGTACGGGACATCGTACTGCAAAGCAATATCAAACGACAGTTCTGCACCTGTTGATGCCACCCAACCGTCTGCCACCGAACGCCGGTCGCACAGTTGTGTTTCGAAAAGAAGCCGCACCCCCGCAGGGCACCATGCACGCCCTGCGTCAACAAATGTGTTGAGTGAAACTTTGTCTGCAAAAACTGGAAACGGCAGAAAACCACGTGAAAGCAGCGACATAGGTGCGCGATACTCAATTGACGCCCCTAACGCTTTTGAACCACGTTGAGCACCTGGTATTACGCCACGTAGCGGGAACGTACGAGCTGGATCACCGACAACTATACCAGGAGCAATCTGGCTAGAAATACCGCTTACGCCTCCAATGGAAAACTCCGAAGCGGTGTTGCGATCTGCGCTTCCAGCTGCAACCCTAGCAGCTATCACATGTCGCGAAAATCCTGGGAGTGGTAGCGGTACGAAACCGCGCGCGACTGCAACGGTGCGCCATGATTCGGTTAGCTGAGGGATATCAGTGCGCCACCTGTAGCTCGTTGACGCCGAAACTGAGAAACCTTCCTCCGCCGATATTGCCCTTGCTCCTGAACGCGTAGTGGAGGCGCTTACAGAACCGAAAAACGATTGATACGTTGTACCTCGCCGCGTAACACTACCCGCGGCTCCTAGTGCCGCATCGGAATCAGATGCAAACTTGCGCATTTCAAACTGAACGCCTGCTGTTGCTGAAAGTGCATGTCGGACGCGCGGAATAGGAACCGTCGCCGACAACGAAGCAAACCTGCGCCTTCGTGCTACATCGCCGATTAAAGCTCCGGAGGAATCAATTACTCTTATTGTTGCGTCCCAGTCCTGCGACATGCCGGCATCAATTAATGGCACGCCAAACCCCGCGAATCTATAACTGGCGTATCCGTCTACTTCGCTATTGCGCGGAGCAACTAGTGCAGCCGCAGACCACGAGTGACGTTCGGTTATGTCGTAGCCGCTAGACGACAATCCATATGTACTGCTGACTCTACCACCGCCAGACACCGGGGTCCAATAGGTGGGCAGTAACTGTCGCAAAGAGTTATACCTTTGCGACTGCAACGTATCACGAATCTTGCCAGACTCGGCGCTACTACTCCACACCGAGCTTTGCGATTGTTGTGCGCCCAACGGGTACCACGAACCACTTACTTGTGCGCCGGTAGTATCTAGTGCTCCAACGACAACACGCCAGCCCTGCGCACTATAGCTCAAAGCCGCTATTCGCTTCCCATCTGGTGAAACCGACGGATCAAACAGTGCCGATGAAACATTGCTAGCGCTCGTGATATGACTTGTTGAGATCCACAGTGTAGTATCGTCTGCCGAACCAAGCCGTCCAGTCTCTATTTGAGACCTCCCACTTCGATCACTTGCCCATACGAGGCGTTTACCATCCGGCGTAAAAGAAGGAGATGAAAACACGCCGAACCCGCCTGCAACGATAGAGCGCAGCTCGCCATTATCCTTAAGGACTACGACTCTTTGTGTTCCATTGGTAAGGAGTTCAATAGCAGCGATCATGTCGCCATTCGCAGACCAGCGCGGATCGGACCACGAGTTATTGGTTTCGGGTGTAAGCCGAGTGATCTCTGATCCGTTCGCTGACACCTTAACTAAGAATGATTTCCCATTCTCGACTTTTGTCGCGACGATTATTCCGTCATGACGAACATCAGGCTGCGAAAGACGCTCACCGTTAGTAAGGCGATGCTCTCTACCTCCGCTACGTTGCGCGCTATACAAGTCTGAGCGGTACACGTACGGGTTAGATAACTCGTGTTGCGCGAACACGAAGGAACCGTTGAAATGACTATTCGCATCAAGGGAGTTTCTTCGAGCGAGTCTTGTTACAGTTGCACTCGTACCAGTGAGTACGGCTTGATAGGCGCCTGTTACCTCTCGTCCATCACTTGCTGCCCATACGATTGTGTCTTGTCCGTGCCAACGCGGAGCAACAGCAGCGAGTGCATATTGCGATACCTCCTGCCACATGGTGTCGCGCGCAGTGGCCACATTGTGAACCGAACTGTACAAGGAATCTCGCAACTCTTCGTACATGTCGTTAAAAGAGCTGCCAAATGCTTTCTTTGATGCAGAGCCGAGCATAAACGGAACGGTTTGCGCACCTAAGGTATTAACGAAACTCCGAACTGTTCCATTGGTATCTGCATTCGCAGCTCTGTGCATTAACATAGATCCCCACGCATATGCTGTCTGTCCCAGAGGGAACTCCGAGGTGGCCGCACTCCACTTCCCCAGAGACGGGATCTCGCCTGAAATGGCAGCAACATGTGCCAGCGTTGGGAACGAGGTTGAAACGATTCTCCCTGTGCCTGTAAACTTGCTCTCATAGTGAACTGCAAGCCCTTCCTTTAACCAACGTGGCGCGAGTGCGTTGGGGAAAAGCATTGGGTTCCTGCCAAATACATATCGTGCCGATTTCCACCAGCCACCTGCTTTGTCAATCTGAAATATGTGTACAAGTTCGTGAGTAATTACCAACTTCAGCCAATCACCATACAGTCGCAGTTCCCTTGAATACACTGGTGGCTGCATGTATATGACGATTCTCTTCGACGGAAAAAGCTGAGCATAACCGTTAGTTATATCGACATTGTCGGTTAACAATAGATCGATAACACCATTGGGTGGATCCAACTCCGTTGAGAGTGCGCGGTAAGCGTCTTCTGCGATAACAGCTGCAAAACGAGCAGCCGAATCCTCTGAAACTCTAAAATGGATTCGAAAGTGAGGCGTTTCGAATGATCTATACACTCCGCTAGGATCAACCTGGGCGGCGGCGCTCGCTCCTAACAGAAACGTTAGCGCAAAATACGCTAATAAAAGACTTAAGGGAGAGCGCATGGGCGAAAGTCTCACTTACCAGCCAACTCCCTAAAGTATTTCTCAAGACCCTCGATAAGAGCATCAGCGTAACGCTGCTGAAATGCTTCATCTCTCATTGCGGCCTCCTGCTCAGGCAGCATCATAAAAAGTCCCTCTGCCAAAACCGCCGGATACCACGATGGACGTGCGATAGCAAGGTTTTGATAATGCACTCCTAGATCGCGCAACGGGAAACGTTTCATCATTGCACTTTGAACGTGTCGCGCTAGAGGTTCACTAGGCTGATGAAAGAACAGGGTGCTTGTTCCGTTGTTCTGGAATGGATTAACACCGTCTGGTAGTGCGTTAAGATGTATCGAGACAAACGCATGCGCATTCGCACGCCTAGAGATAACTGTACGTTCAATAAGACCTAACGGCTCACGCGTAGAGCGCGTCATAACTACGTTCACACCGCGGGCACGCAAAGCTGCCGCCATCTTTTCCGCTACTGGGAGAACTGCGTCGCCCTCGTAAAGTCCAGTTGGTCCAGTAGTTCCTGCAGGAGGGTGACCAGCGTCCACTACGATAGTTAAACCTTCGAGTGCACGCTGAGAATTAACCTTCGGTACTCTGCGTATTCGAAGTACGAAAGTTCTGCGCGCGTCATCCCACATTACCAACCAACCATAAACCTGTTGCGACAGTTCGAAGTTTATTTCGAGCCGGTCACTACTTTCTTGCGTCCATGCGATGCGCCTTACCAATGTATCATTCCCAATTATCGGCGATATCTCTGGATTAGCTTGTGTTTGATAAAGTGTAAGCTTGAGAGTCTTACCACTAGGCTCTACAAAGTAAGCAGGGCGATCACCTGTAGAGATATTTACATCCACCCATTCAGCCGCAGGCACAACTCGAAAACCGCCGGTGATGCGACGCGGCAACGGCGTCCCCGGAGGCAACGCAACTAAATCTTGGTTTGCGACCCAAACTTCTAGCTTGCTATCTAGCCTTACCCTTGTGAACGCACCTTGCGCGCCCGTTACCTGCACTACTGTTCCGCTTAGTAAAAGCCATTTATAAGTACCATCTGGCGTGGGACGAGCAATGACCACTCTATCGGTATCACTTACAACAGCGTTAGCGCTGCGTAGTACGCCAACTCGTATTGCTTCTCGGTCAGAAAGCGCAGGTTGAGCCAAACGAAAGCGAACGGTATCTGCCCCTCGTGCCACGACAAGCCTAACGCCAGTAGATAGCTTAGCCGCAGTCGCGTCGGTAACAAATACAGTTGCGACATTACTATCTGTTAGACTAATAGTGTCGATCGCAACTGGATTGGACATTCCGCGCGCAGCATTAAATGAGCTGCGCTGCAATTCGTTTGCGATAACTAACGGCTGACGATCACTGCCTCTATTCGATTCTATCCATGCTATCGAATTGGACGGAGCTCTTACCGAGACTCTAACAGACTCATCGCTTCTAAGTATTAGCTTCGCGGATAATGCGGGACTAACAGTGGCACTATCAACGCGTAGCCGCCCCATAGGCGGAAGGGGCGGACGTTGCGTTGGATACCTTATGTTGAGTACATGCTGAGCGCTCTCGTTTCCGCGAACCGCTACTAGGTTGTAGGTAGGAGAGCTAGTCGGCGGGTTGGGTATCCAGGCTAAGAATGCGCCGTTAGGAGCGACGTTAACGGCATGTCCGTTTATAGAAAGCGACGCGTCTCCAGAACCTATGGTCCCTAAAAGAAAATTTGAGTCCCTGCTGGCGATAACCTGATTGCTGGCAGGGTAAACAACGCGAATGGCCAGTGGAGCTCCATTAACGGGAGGTACGGGCGGCAGAGTGGGGGCAACCGCCGCTACCGTCAAAGGCTCTCCGGCGCCCCTTAACGGGGCCTCGCCCGCAGATGGGGATAGCGCGGGCGCGCAGCCCATAAAGCCGATAGCGCCTAGAAAATGGGCGCTGAGTGCAACTTTTTTCAGGTTCATGGCAGCAAACTCGTTCGATGACATTGCCGAGTCCAGCAGACAGGCTCCATCTTTGGAAAATGAATCAGTGTAGCTTTGGGTGGACGGGTCCGCCAAAGTTGCCAAAACTCTTGGAGGCCTGCGTCCGTAAGGTACAGGTCAACTCGAAAACCGGTCCAAATCTGCTGTCGTGACATCTTTCGATCCTCAGGCACCAAGTTCCAGTCCAGGCGAAGAAGCGTCGGTGGTAGTGCATGTATACGCACTAACCGATGTTGGTCGTACCCGCGAACACAACGAGGACACCTTCATGGTTGCCGACCTCGGTGGTACGCAGCAGCTGTCCTTCGAAGCTAACCGCACAGTTGAAGCGCGCCCTAGTAGCCACGGAATGATATTCCTTGTCGCCGACGGTATGGGTGGTGCAGCGTCAGGTGAACTCGCGAGTGGGATGGCCGGTGACACTGTATTAGAGGTAATGGGCAAGCAGTGGAGCGCAAGCACCGAACTTGGTGCTGATGCCTTCGTTACAGCGTTAAGAGACGCGACAGCTAATGCCAACGATCGCATTCACTTATATGCTCAAGAGAACCCCGAGCATAGGGGCATGGGTACTACTGCGACCATAGCGGGGCTACTTAACGACCACGTTTATGTCGCTCAGGTTGGCGATAGTAGAGCCTACCTTGTGAGAAATGGTCGTGCCATACAGCTCACAAAAGATCAGTCTCTCATGCAACGATTAGTTGAGGCAGGTGAGATAACTCAGGAAGAGGCTGAGGTAAGTGATCGGCGTAATATTATCCTGCAAGCACTAGGTCCCGAACCAACAATTGCAATAGATCTTACGCATCAGCAACTGAGAACTGGTGACACCCTTATTTTGTGTAGCGATGGTCTGTCGGGAATTGTAAGGGGCGACGAAATTGCGAGACATTCGCTGCAAGCTGCCAATGTAAGCGATCTTTGTCACAGCCTAGTGAACCGCGCGAACGAGTTGGGAGGCCCCGACAATATCACTGTAATTGCGGTGCGTGTTAGCGGAAACACGCTTTCGGCATCGCGTGATGATGATCAAGTGGGGCATAACATTTTCCCTCTCGAAGGAACTCTTTCAGACGAAGGTACATCCGCTTCGCGATCGGCATTTAAGAGTGACCCAACACCGCCGTTTGGTTACAGAAGGCCTCAGCGCAGCGAACTAGAAGAAGAGTTCAATGCGGCGAAGGAAGCAGAGAGTGAGCAAGCAAACACCTCCGACTCTCATGCAGAAACGGATTCAAGGAAGGAGCGTGTAGCTCCCTACATGATGCTGCTGTTAATAGCTGCTGTTTTGGCCGCTATTTGGACTGCATGGAGATTGTTTAGGAGCGAGTGAGTTTGTTTTCGGGCGCTCTTAACTGCGTCTAGCCCTTTGAAGCTCTCGCGCTGCCGCTTGCTGCATAACACGATCTCCACTCCACGCAATAACTATTGGCGAATTGAGATTGAGCTGTGCAACATAGCGAGGATCACCTAGCGCTAGCACTACAGTCGCTCGCTGCATAACCGATGCGCTTTCTATTGCAGCGTTCACAGCAGCCACCGTTTCAGGAAGCAACGTAGTGCGCTCTTTACCGGAATGATGATCTGCAAACAGTGCGATTACCAATGGGCCGCCACTACTTATTCCGGCAGCAGTAACAAGACGAGCATCAGTACCTCCGTGACGAAGCGCATCCAGAATTGCAGTTCTGTCTGCACTTGCCCCGTTAACAGCAGCGTCGTCGTCAATGATTGTCACTTCTGTTACTGCGCCGATTTGAGGCAGTGGGCCATTCTCAACGCGAAGGACACGATCTGCTAGCAATGCTCCCCATGCAGTGTCTGCACCGCTGGGTCGGCGCCAATCGTTAGGCGGCGATGCCCATTGAGCCCACTTCAGTCTACGTCTCATGGCTTGCCGCACACGGTCCGGATCAAGCGAACCATTTGCGACAGCATCATTCAGCGCCTTCGCTGCACCCTTAACATCTACCGGATCGAGTATAACGTCACAGCCAGCGCGGATTGCCAACACAACCGACTCCTCACCACCCCACTGCTTGGTAATAGCACTGAGTGACATAGAGTCGGTCACCACCAAGTTGTCAAACTTTAGCTGTTGACGCAGCATCCACTGAATAATCTCGCGAGACAATGAAGCTGGCATGCGACTGGGATCAAACGCTGGATACACCACATGGGCCGCCATCATACTTGCAACGCCCGTCGATATTGCGGCCCGAAATGGCGTTAGGTCATGATCTTTGAGCATATCAGCTGTCACTTCTACCATTGGCAACGAATAATGCGGATCGACACTCACGCGCCCCATTCCAGGAAAATGCTTGACACACGCCAGCACACCTTCCGCCTGACACGCTTCAATCCAAGCCGAAACTAGCGAAGCCGACTTCCGCCCGTCACCTCCAGCGGAACGGGTCCCCAACATCGGGTTTCCATTGTTCAGCTCTAGGTCCGCCACAGGCGCGAGATTCCAGTTGACGCCCATAGTGCGCGCCTCTCGCGCGGTAAGTCGCGCTGCTCTTCGAAGTGACTCCATATCGCCGAGTGCGCTTATAGCACCAAGAGGCGGTAACCCGGTCGCGCCCGCAAAGCGCTGACCAGCCCCGCACTCCAAATCGGCAGCAATTAAAAGGGGGTGTGTAGAGCGCTGTTGTAACTCTTTAGCCAAAGAACGAACAGCATCTTGGTCGCCGCCGGTGAGCTTGAAACCACCGACGCCTAGCTCAAGGCACTCACCTATGAAAGGACGAAGCGAATCAAAACCATTTCCGGGCTCTGGGCGTAACACAGGAACTATTAGCGAAGCGACATCGCGTTGTGAAATTGAGCTCATGCGGGTGCTGTCACTCCGAGTATCCTTGCGCCTCGGGCGCCGGTAGCTGTTGGTACGTTTGCAGGTAAACCCATTATTGCAAGGTAGCCAAGTAACGCGAACGAAACTGCCTCCCGCGCGTCTCCGTCAAAAAATCTGTCACTAAACTGCTCCAAACTCCGCGCTTCTATGAAACCGTTGTCGCTAAGCGCCCTACGGATTCGCCGCACCAACGTGGGGTTTCTTGCCCCGCCACCGCTTAGTATCACAGAGCCCACAGGCTCTGGAATGAATCGCGAGTATTGCAATGCTATACTCTCCGCCGTGAGTCCGACAGCTGTTGCTACGATGTCGGCGTCAGAGGCGCCAAAAACTCGGCACTCGTCAATAAACGCGTTCGTGTACTGATGGCTAAAGAGCTCTCTCCCAGTGCTTTTAGGAGGCGCCTTAATGAAATACTCGTGGGCGAGGCGACGGGCTATAACTTCGTTTACCTCGCGCCCAGTTGCCGCAATGGTGCCATCGCTATCGAAAGTGAGATGCGGATACAGCGTTCTAACGACATCGTCTATAAGTACAACTCCAGGCCCAGTATCAAATGCACGTATTGAACGAAGTTGGTCGTCACCGGCAGAGATGGGAGGTACAACGGTGACGTTCCCGATACCCCCAATGTTTTGCAGCAGACACCACTCGGTTTCATGCGCAAAAAGAAGTGCATCCGCCATTGGCACTAAAGGAGCGCCCTGCCCGCCTGCTGCTACATCACGCGCGCGGAAATCCGCAATCACTCGGCAGCCCGTTCGTTCAGCAATGGCCGATGCGTCACCTATTTGCCATGTACTGTGTCCCGGCTCGTGCCACATGGTTTGGCCATGTGAAGCGACGCAAGCAATGTGCGAGCGAGGCACATCTGTTTCTGCAATAGCCGAGTTCGCAGCTGCTGCAAGCCAGTTCCCCATATCTACATTAAGACGGCAGTAGTCGCGCGCGCTGCCTTGAACCATTGCAGACGCTATACGTGAACGTGTCTCTGTAGTAAACGGCTTCTGTACAAACGAAAGCAACTCTACGCGTAGCCGGCCAGTGGTTTCATCGGAAGTGAACTTCACCACCGCCGCTGATATACCGTCGAGTGATGTACCCGACATTAAACCAACAACTATCACGCCATTGATATCTGAACTCACCGTTTAGTCCTAACGCAACTTAAGCATGAACTCATGTAACACTCATGTGACACTCACAGTGCCACGGTAGGAGGAGGAGGAGGAGGCGGCGCATTAATCACGCGTCTTATGTCACCACGCGCGTTCGCGATACGTGTATCCGCTGTATGAATGTCGACGTTAAGTGCCTTCATAACTATCGCTCGCTTTACGTTTCCACCGGCAGTCACAAGCAAGGCTGCTGCATCCGAACGACTTATGCCAAGCACCTCCATCAGAATCCTTTCTGCGCGGTCCTGAAGTTTATTGTTCGTTGCTTGTACATCTACCATCAGATTCCCGTAGCTTTTCCCAATACGAATCATCGCCGCAGTCGTTATAGAATTGAGCACCATTTTGGTGGCAGTGCCTGCTTTCATTCGTGTTGAACCAGTTAATACTTCGGCGCCGACAATTGGTAAAATGCAAACAGTCGCTAAGCGCCTCATGTTTTCGGGTGGAGGAGAGCAAGCGACCAACGCTGTAAATGCACCAACCTGCGATGCATACTCAAGTGCGCCGAACACAAATGGTGTAGTGCCAGACGCGGCTATACCAATAACGACATCATCGCCATTGACGCGGTGTTCGATAAGCGCACTCGAGCCTAGCTCCGGGCTATCCTCGGCGCCTTCCACCGGTGTTCGTAACGCAACGTCACCGCCAGCGATAACTCCAATTACCATGTTGGGATCGGTACCAAAAGTAGGAGGGCATTCGCTGGCATCTAAGACGCCCAACCTTCCAGAGGTACCAGCACCGACATAAAAAAGTCTGCCTCCTATACCAAGCCTCTGCTCGACTGCCTCAACGACTCGTGCAATCTCAGCACCTTGCGAGGCGACTGCTAAAGCGACTGTTTGATCTTCGGCATTAATTACATCAACTATCTCGCGCGCAGACGCTAGGTCTATATCGACCGTTCGCGGGTTGCGCTGCTCGGTAACGCGGCTGTCAGTTGGTGGCACAGTTTTCTGGAGCTGGTAGGACTAGCTGTTTCATACGGCATGCGGCTGAGGGCAACTTAGACCTTGCAGCGCCGTCGCGGCAAGCGTGTTTTGTACACTCATATTAGAAAATGGCACTGCTTCTGCGCTGGCGCACTAAGGTAAAATGGGGGTAATATGAGTTCGATTGAAAGTTCTCCAGCTTTGCCCTCCCGCATAGATAGCACACCCATGAGTACTCTCCTAAACAACCAGCATAGCGTGCAATTCCTCCGTTATTCAGCTAACAGTCGTTACAAGAAGGTTGCGGTCGCAACTTTCGCGCTGTTTGCAGTTGCTACTTCGTATGGTTGTGCAGCCAGCAGCGATGGGAAGTTCGATGCGAACTATGCTCCCGCCATCCCAGAACGTGTTGCTGCCACTTTCCCTGACTCATGGCGGCTTCCGGCAGGAGCTTCTGCTACGTTCGCGCCTAGTGCTATGGCAGTAAGCAACAGCGCAGCAGCTAGTGATGCGGCAGCGGAGATCCTTCGCAACGGAGGAAACGCCATTGATGCTGCCGTTGCACTGGGCTTTGCACTTACCGTGACTTGGCCTGAAGCTGGCAACATAGGCGGCGGCGGTTACATGGTTATACGACTCGCCGACGGTAGCACGGAGGCGTTAGACTATCGCGAGATAGCACCACTCGCTGCAACCCGCGATATGTATCTAGATGAGAATGGGAATCTTACAGACAAAAGCGTAATAGGGCATTTGGCTTCTGGTGTACCGGGCGCCGTGGCCGGAATGACAGCTGCGCTCGCCAAGCATGGCACTATGTCACTTGCTGAGGTGATGGAACCAGCAATACGTCTTGCACGTGATGGTTTCATTGTGGATAGCGGGCTAGCGTTATCGATATCGCGTGCACGTTCGTTAGTAACACGATTTGAGGGTAAGGATGTTTTCTTCCCGAATGATAGCGCAGTTGGCGTGGGCGACTTACTAGTACAACCGGAGCTAGCACGCACGCTTGAAGCAATAGCTGCGGGAGGCAATGAAGCATTTTATAAGGGCTGGATCGCTGATTCGCTTGTTGCAGAGATGCAGCGTGGTGGTGGTATTATCACGCGAGAAGACATGGCGAAATACGAACCCGTGTGGCGAGCTCCAATTCGTACAACATTTAGAGAGTACTCAATATTGTCGATGCCGCCATCAAGTTCTGGTGGCGTTACAGGAGCTGAATCAATGAACATTCTGGAGCAGTACTCATCACTACCTCCGTTTGGAAGTACCGGCTACTTTCACGCTGTTGGCAGTTCTTATCAACGGGCATTTATTGACCGCAACTCAAAAATTGGCGACCCTGCATTCGTTCAGGTTCCTGTAGAGCAGCTTATAAGCAAAAGCTACGCTAAAGCGCTTAGAGGAACAATAGACGACAACCGTGCAACTGCTACAAGTGAGCTGGAACCACTAATGGAACAAGCTGCGCGCGAGCCTGACAACACAACTCACTATTCTGTTGTGGACGACAAAGGAAATGCGGTTGCTACCACCACCACTCTTAACAACTCGTGGGGATCGGGAGTATGGGTGCGCGGCGCTGGTTTCTTTATGAACGATGAAATGGACGACTTTGCAGCTCAACCCGGAAAGCCCAACATGTTTGGGTTGGTACAAGGCGAGCAAAACGCCATTCAGCCTGGTAAGCGCATGCTAAGTGCTATGTCGCCCACAATTGTGTTAGACAAAAATGACCAAGTACTTCTCGTGTTAGGCGCCGCTGGAGGGCCGACTATTATTACAGGAACTACTCAAGTAATTGTTAACGTACTGGAGCATCGAATGACGCTTGCCGACGCGATGCGCGCACCGCGTGTTCATCATCAAGCGTTACCCGATTCTCTTACACATGAAATTGGCGGTATAAGCGAGGCAGTCGCCGACTCCCTACGTGCAATGGGGCACTCGCTTAGGCCGTTACGCTCTTTAGTTAACGTGAACGCGATTATGAGAGTCAATGGAGGATGGGAAGGCGTTCCAGAACCACGTCGCTCAGGTAAAGCATCTGGCTATTAACGCTCAGCGTTTACTTTGCGCGGCAAAGCACACTTAGCCTAGCGTTTGCATACGCAAAATACCTTTATTTTGTAGCACATATAAATGAGGGGCAGCAGACAAACTCTGCTACCCCTCATTTATAGAACGGTTAGCTGTTAGTTAGATGCGATTTTGACTGTGGCTGCATCATTGAGGCGTACTGCGATAGCGGAACCGCTTTCAATACAAGTATCGAAGTCGGCGGTCGCGGCGGCGGCCGCTGTTCCTGCCGCTGCTCCGGCCGCTGCACCTACAACAGTTCCTTTGGTGTTCTTACCTGCCACCTGGCCAATAATTGCGCCAATTGCGGCGCCACCCAGCACCTTCTTCGCATCCGTACCCTTACTCGCGCTTCTAACGCGCTGCATCGATGAAGAGGTAATCGTTGCGTCTACCGGGTAGCTGTTTCCGTCGAAAGTAACAGACAACAGGCGAATGGCCATAAAGGTTGTGTCGCCTGAGTTCTTAGCAGTTTTCGCTTCTGTAACTTCGAATGTTCCAGTTGCTCCTGCAGGAATCGTCGCGCCGTTAGTTCCTTCGACATCGGCTGCTAGCTTAGCGGTGAACTTGTCGCCCACCGCATTGGTGTTCGTGCAAGTCTTGCTGTTAGTAGCGAACTGCAGCGCCGTTCCGGCAGCAACAGTGCCACTAGTGGGCTTAGGTGCAGGTGTTGGTGCGGGCGCAGGTGTGACAACCTTGGGCGGGGCTGGCTTGGGTGTAACCTTAGGCGTGGTGGTGGGACGCGGAGCTGGCTCTGGCGGCGGAGGCGGCGCCTGATCAGGTACATCCTGCAGCTTTGGAGTGGCCAAGCTATCGGCTCCTGCCAACGCTAGATCACGGTTAAGTGCACTGTCGGCCGCAGCGACGTTCTGATCGTCGCCACTCTTTCCGCAGGCTGCTAGCGCAAGCAATGACGCCGCGCCTATTAGTGTGAGCGTTCTGGTTCTCTGATGGGTATATTGACGCATTGCTGCTGCTCCTAAAGGTGTGAAGCGCACCGAACGATGGAACGTGCCAGCGATCGCGCGCTCAGTAAAGATGACTAAACCCCGATGACTGTACCAGCCGGCAAGGCTCTTCGACGTCTACTCCCATATTATCACCCGTACAGGCTACAGGTTGCCGCTGGCTTGGTGATGGTTGTCACAGGTGCGGCACTTTCTAACCTGATTCCCGGCTTTCTCAAGCAAGGAATCGATGCCGTAGCGGCAGGTTCGCCGGTTTCAACGCTCTATCCTGTTGCATGGTTCATGCTAGCGTGCGCAGTTTTGAGCGGAATCATGCGATTCGGTATGAGACAGTTGCTAAATGGAGTAAGCAGGCGAATAGAGACAGACATTAGACACGACGTATTTTCCCGCGTACTAATGCTCGACGCAGGATGGTTTGTGCGCTGGCGTACGGGCGACCTAATGGCGCGACTCACTAACGACTTAAGCGCAGTACGTATGGCAAGCGGGCCTGCCATTATGTACCTCGTGAACACGGTCGCCGGTGGACTTTTCGCCATGATCATGATGATACGTATTGATGCACAGCTTACTCTCTTTGCACTTCTCCCAATGCTCGGCTTACCAATGCTCATGCTTAAACTCGGCAGCAAGATTCATCGCAGCTTCGAGGCCGTACAAGAGCAGTTCGGTTTACTAACGACCCGTGCTCAGGAGAATCTCGCCGGCGTGCGAGTTGTGCGAGCATACAGACAAGAGAATGCGGAAACTGCTCGCTTTGCTTCGCTAGGTGATGCGTATCTTGAAGCCAATATGTCACTCGCTAAACTCAATGGACTCATGCACCCAGGGTTTGCACTCCTTGCTGGTATGGGAACAGTGGTGACGCTGGCAGTAGGAGGACGACTTCTAATAAATGGCAGTATAACGATTGGCGAGTTTGTTGCGTTCACGCTATACCTCGCGATGCTCATGTGGCCTATGATTGCACTTGGTTGGACGACCAATTTGTTGCAACGAGGCGCTGCATCAATGTCGCGCGTACTAGAGTTGATTGATGCACAACCATACTCAGTGAACGATAACGGCAGTGCGTCGCTACCAGCGGCGTCGGGCGGGCGAACGATTGAGTTCAAGAACGTATGGTTCCGCTATCCATCATCGGGAAGCGAGCAGCGTTGGGTGCTGCGCGACGTATCATTCACTATTGAAGCCGGAAGTACGCTCGCAATAGTTGGCGCAACAGGATCAGGGAAAAGCGCACTTGTTGACCTCATACCGCGCTTCTTCGATGCTGAACGCGGCACAGTTTTAATTGACGGAATCGACATTCGTTCAGTGCCAGTCGCCGAGCTACGTCAAACAATCGGATACGTACCCCAAGAGACTTTGCTTTTTTCGGAAACCATAGGCGCCAACGTTGGTTACGGACTTTCAAACGACGCATCGCTGTTACATGCAACAGCAGAGCACGCAGCGATATCGCGCTCAGCCGAAGTTGCTTTGCCCGAGATGGTTGAAGCGGCACGCATCGCACAGCTGTCAGATACTGTGGCAATGCTCCCAAACGGTTTTGAGACGAGGCTTGGCGAACGCGGTATTAACCTATCTGGCGGACAGAAGCAGAGGACTGCTCTAGCGCGAGCACTCGCGCGGAATCCTGATATAGTGCTACTAGACGATGCACTGTCGGCAGTCGATACGCATACAGAAGCGGCAATCCTTAACGGCCTAAAGAGCGCATTAGATAGGCGAACCGCCGTTATAGTTTCACACCGTGTAAGTACCGTGCGGCATGCAGACTACATAATAGTACTGGACGAAGGTGCTATTGTTGAACGAGGGACTCACGAGCAGCTTGCAGAGCTGAACGGTCGCTACGCAAATCTCCTAAGACGCCAGCAACTCTTAGACGATTTAGAACGTGTGTAAGCAGAGTTAGTTTCAGCTTCAAGTATTGATATCAATTATACGCCCTACGGTTCAGGACAAGTCCGAAAACGTGTACCAGAGGGTTTGGTCGCCGTCTACTTCACGGATAAGTAGACTCACCCTATTGAAGTTCCTACCCAGGCGTTTCTAGATTCTTTGTTAAACTCCTCAAGGACTATTCGATGCGACTGCACCCTCTCTGCCTAGCAGCGCTGGTTTTTGTCGCCGCCTGCGGCGGCAGCTCCGATCCGGTAACTCCTCCACCGCCGCCGGCCGTCGCCTCGATAACCGTAACCGGCGCGCCAGCTTCACCGATTACTCCGGGTACAACCGTAACCCTGACTGCAACGCCTCGTGACGCCGGCGGAGCTGCTCTGTCGGGCCGAGCGGTGACTTGGACCACCAGTGCCACTTCAGTCGCTACAGTTTCGTCGAGCGGCGCTGTAACCGCTGCGGCTCCCGGCACGGCAACCATCACAGCCACCAGCGAGGGGAAGAGCGGCTCTGCCCAGATCACCGTGGCCGCCCCGGTTCAGGTTCCGACATCGATCACCATTCATCGCAGCGGTTCATGGCTGCTGACCGGCGACACCCTGCATCTCCGGGTCCAAGTTCGGGATGCCAGCGGCAACCTGATCGAGGGGTTGGCACCGACCGTGGCGGTGGCCGAGGGCACAGGAGCGACGCTCTCAGAATCGGTTCTGACGGCGAATGCAGCGGGAACGGTGGTAGTACGAGCTACCCACGGTACTCTTAGCAGCGACGCCACCTTTACCATCTTTCCCGGCAGCGGGATTCGGCGCGGTGAAATTGCCAAGCTGGATTCGGTCGTGATCAGCCGGATGCGTGAGGCCCAAATTCCCGGTGGGGCTCTGACCATCGTCAAGGACGGTCGAGTCGTGCTGGAGCGCACCTACGGCTATGCCGACACCATGGCCAAGCGCATCCCGCACAAGGATGATCTCTGGCGGATCGGATCGCTGAGCAAGCCCATCACGGCGATTGGCATAATGAAGCTGGTCCAGGATGGAGCATTGACGCTCGCGGAAACTGCTGCCCCGCGCCTGACCGCCATTCCGCTCCTGACCGGCAAGACCGAGGACCCGCGTTTCGCTTCGATCACCATCAGGCAATTGCTGGATCATACCGGTGGCTGGAATGCGAACCGCGCGGTCGACGATACCCTGTGGGCGCATGCTTTTTCCGGCACCATCGACCCGATCCAGTTGAGCCGTATCGCCCGGGCTGTCCAGCTCGCCAACAACCCGGGAACTACCTATGCCTATACCAACTACGCATACCTGCTGCTCGCGAGGGTGATCGAGCAGGTAACCGGACAGCCGTACGAGACATGGATGAAGGCCAACGTGATGGCTCCGGCTGGCGTGACCAGAATGGCCCTGGGCCGTACGCCGCTGGCACAGCGGCTGCCCACCGAGGTCAAGGCGTACGACCGGTTGCCATCAGTTACCGGCCTCTTTGGCACCGGGAGTTGGGCCGATGTGACACCGGCACAGGAATACTCCGAGGCCTCGGGACAGTGGGTCGCTTCGGCCACCGATGTCGCACGAATCCTTGCCTCCGTGGACGGGAACGGCGTGGTCGCGGATCAGCTCAATGCCACTTCGCTTGCCAACTTCCGGCTGCGGAACAACACCGCCTGGCCCTCCGGCAGCTACTACCACTCACTCGGCTTCGCTGTTGACGGTACCGGCAACAACCAGGTGCTCAGCCACACAGGCGGACAAACCGGCGGCGACGGCTGGTTCATCATGCGAGCCGACGGACTGATCGCAGTGCTGTTGTTCAACCTGACCCGTGCTCAGACCAGCCCGAATGTCGATGTGGCCCTGCTACCGGTGATCAACAGCATCACCACCTGGCCGACGGGGGCGGCGTTCTGACAGCGAACAGCGATCATGGCGGGAGACGCATCACTTTACTTCGACGCTTCTTCCGCCGGCTCGACTTCACGGTCATAAACGCGCCAAGCGAAATCTTCATCACACGAAGTGAAGCCTAATAGCGCCGAGTGTGCGGGGATCAATTAGTGAAATCCGTTTGCCATTGTCAATCACGGGTCGTACACGCTGATAAACTTGCGATCGTGTAAAGCGCTTTTGACCTCGTTCGTTAGCGATTTCTCAAGAGCTTTATACATCAGATGAACGGCCGCGATAGTTCTGCCCGCGGCCGCTTGCGCCGTTATCCTCTCCTGACTGATTTCATCTGACACCTTCAGCCTTAAGTTAGGCTATGTGGGGTGTCCACCAAACTGGGGTAAGCTCACTACGGTATCATATGCACACCGGAAAAGTGCCGCTTAAGTAAGCTAGATACAACACGAACACGCTCGCCATCGCGAACGAGCTCCATTTGCAATACCAAACCGTGTCCCTCACACTCGAACTCCAATGGGTACGCGAACATACTAAGCGTTATGCTCCACCGGCCGGCCGGATCTAGCTCCACTAATGGCCCAGCTATAACAATCGCAGCCGACTCATAAGGTTCAGGACAAGTCCGTAAACGTGTACCTGAGGGCTTAGTACGCAAGCCTCGTATTTCTTCTAGCGGAGACGTAGATACTTTTAATCCTGTAGCGTCAGCGAGACTCTGCGCAGCTGCAAGCGCGCGCGCTTTACCAGAGGCCGTAAAGCTGCTGTCTGCGCAGTCTTCTGTTATTGTGAATCCTACAATGTCAGCATCGCACTTAGTGAGTGATGCTATACGGATAGATGTCACATTCGACGAGGACTTAACTATATGGCTCAAAGCTGCCTTCAATGCTTCTCGCTCAAGGCTAGTTTGAGCAATCGCTGCCGGTGCAGCACAAAGGCTTGAAGCTAGGATAAGAAATCTGTAGAAACAGGACATAGTAGGAACCTCTTAAGGGTTAGCGCAAACATCGCTTAGGAGAGCGTTTCGCGCAAGAATGCCATAGGGCATGCCCACGGCCAACATGATCTATGGCGGCTACCATCTTGACATGTCCAAAGGTGGGGAGATTTTATATGGATACTCTGGAGGGCATTTTCTCACCAACGTTGCTAACCGGATATCTGAATGCTTCCTTCTAACAACCTTAAAGAGATCCTTATGAAAGTGCTTAGGGCACTAAGCCTGTCGTACCTCTCTACATGTACGACTATCGCTCGCGCTGCGGTAGCTGCCACATTCTTTGTGTTAGCGTTCAACGCTGAAGCCCAGACTTTGCCGGTTAGAGCGGAAGCAAAATTGTTGCTGCGCATACCAGCGATAGCAACTGATGGGTCGATAAACTTCTCCTATCCTACCGCTGCCGTTCAGCTAAACTCCGGCGTCATCGCGGTTTCAGATGCGCGAGAATTCACCGTTACGTTCTTTTCTCCCGATGGGAAACGTGCGGCCCAGGTAGGAAGGCAAGGAGATGGACCTGGAGAGTTTCGCTCCAACAACTCGATCGGCGAATGCGCAACAGATTCAGTATTCGTGTTCGATCGTATGCAACGAAGGTTCTCAGTTTTTTCACCTCAGGGGAAGTTTGTTCGTTCAGGAAATCTTCCGCTAGATCCCGTATCAGTGTCGTGCACACGAACAGGCTTTATCGTTGCACCAGCGGTTCCCAAGCTTAGTCCACGCGCACCAATTGGCGGCGGAGAGAGAGTTGTTTATAGTGGCACGATCGCCGTTCTGAACACTCGAGGTGATATAGTTACCAAACTCGAAAATATGCAGATCGGGGAGATGCGCCCACTTGGGAAGCTTACTAAAGCCGCAGTCTCGGGCTCCAAAATTGCCATTGGTACAGGAGACTCAGCATACGTCGAACTGAGGAACGTAAGCGGTATACGCGAAGGTGGATTTCGTGCAGGAACCGCGAACAGGCGCACTACCAAAACGCACATCGACGCAGCGCTCGATGCGTTGGTTGCAGATTTTCCATCAGAGGCTCAAAGACGTGCAGCACGTCGCATGGTTGAACAACAGGAAGTATCTGATGTTCTGCCGCCCTATTCAGCCATCTTCCACGCTGACACAAGTGGTTTTTGGGTCGTAGGTAGCATTCCTGGCGACGCGGAAATTACGCTTACCCGTTACTCCATTAAAGGAACCGCAGAGGTCACAGTTACTCTGCCCAAAGAGCTGCGCGTTCTTTACGCAACCAAAAACAAAGTGCTTGCCGCTGCGCCAACAAGCGATGAAGACGAGGAGCTACGTGTTTATGATGTGAGCAGATAGTTACTTGCGCGCAAGTACCTATCTGCTACGACTTCGCACCCATGACTGCATGCCATTATAGACGGCAGCGCATACCACAAGCTACTTTGCCAGTCTCATAACGTGTACTTGCGGAAACGGATCGTCACTAACGGCCGCTACAAAATGATTACGCACTGCTCCGAGTACAGGATAACGAAATGAGGAAATGCGTGCCCGCCCTGAACGACTATCAAACACAACAGTGTACGTCGCCTTTGCACCCTCGCGATCCTTCAGCTCCTGCCTACTGCGATGACTGTACTGAGCAGCGATTCCCACGCCAGGTATAATGACAAGCGAATGTAGTGCATTCACACCAGTCGGCGACGATTCTACTTGGTATCCTGAAGTGCCCTGCTCTATCAGCTTGTTAGACATAAAATCGGATATATACGAAAACCACATTTGATTACCTTTGAGGTCGTATGCGCGAATCTCGCCGAGCCCGCTATTAGTGGCGAACACGATTCGTTCTTGCGCGTTGTCGCACGCGAGCATCCCCTCGGTAAGCATTAAGTCTATTAACTGGTTAGACGAACGGTATATTGCTCCGAATGATGACTCAATCGCACCTGTCTCTACGTTAACCACGCGGAGAACACGCGGGTCGCCGGGGATGCGACCATTAACGACTAGCTTCCCTTTAACAAAGCAAAGTGCTCGAATACTAAGATTGGGCGTAAGCGTTCTGGTAAGAACGTACTTTCCACCCTTGCGTTCGAAAAACTGAATGCGGCGACTGAGATCAGCTATTGCAAGCTCATCCTTAGGGCCTACAGCTAACGCAACTGGAGTCTGGAAATCACTAGGTCCAGTGCCGCTCTGTCCAACTATCTGCAGTATCCTGCCAGTACTATCGTATACAAGGAACTGATCTGAGCCACGATCAAGAACGATTAAGTCGCCAACGCTGTTAAACGCAGCTCCTGCGATAGCGCCTAACGACCCATCCCCTTCCTCCGTGCCAGCACGCCACGATCTTGAGTTGTCCAGCCGAAAGATCGGCGCAGAGCTGCGGCTGCCGAACTTAATCACAGCAGCAGTGCTGCGGTTAATAGAGAAGCGTGCGTCTGGATGTATTTGCTGAGAATGCGCAGTGGCACCCGTAAACAACTGAAAGACCAAGGCGCCAAGAGCTATTCTAGAGGTCGGTTTCATTATGACTGAACCAACGACAGCGAGAGGAGCTACGAATCTTCGCATATTCTTTCCTTCTCCGGAATGGGGATTAAGGCAGAATCTACCCCCCCTATTTGGACCGCAATACCTCCACAGTTAAACCTTCTATTCCGCGAACCGCCAGCGTAACCAGCCCGTCTGAACCTTCCGATCTTAGCATCACCTGCCCCGCTCCGAACGCTATGGGACGTTGTTCTGAGCCTCCAGTTAGACGCCCTACTATTTCCCTACTCTTAGAAATAGCTATCGCCGACCACTCCTTGTCACCGGGGGCAATAGCTTCAAGCGCCCAAAGCAGGCCGTCTGTGCCAACAAAAAGTCTTTCAAATATTGGCAATGAATCCGAGAACGGCGTAATGCGTTCAATCCGCTTGACTTCATTCTTGTCAATTGGCGGTTCTCGAAGAAAACCATCTAATACAGCAAGTCTCTTTGCAATGTCGTCTTTCTTCATAGCATTCGTAACAGGTCTACGAGCGAACGGGAACGTAATTCTACCCAGAGTAGTTCCATTGGCGTTTAGTAACGACAACTCTGCGGGGCTTCCAGCAGTCGTCACAACAACTGTATCCCATAGTACCACCGAGGCCTGTGGCGCAAGTCGAGTTATAACGGTCATAGTTCCAACTGGAGACAATCGAGTCTCAACCTGAGATAGGCGCAGATCCATGACTCTAGCAATCGTTTTAACGTCATTCTTTACTGTCCGTACTAGTACAGGCACATCGGAGTGAGTTTGTCTTCCACGCGAGCTTTCTCGAAAAGTAGGAGAGTTCGTTAGCACAAAACGATTCTTGGGAAGTACACCGACTACATATGCAGTTGGCGACAACCCCAGCGAGTCGACTCGTACAACTTCTACCTTCCCCGAATTAATAAGAACGCGATTGAGGCGATCGTTACCAGGATCAGCGATAAGCAGTGTGTCTCCATTTGTAACCGCTAGACCAATAGGAGATCTAAAGTCACCAGGTCCACTACCTCTCCCTCCTCCTAAAGTTCGTAACAGCTTCCCCTTTGTACTAAAATGTGCCAGCCAATTTGAGGTTCCCATTGCAGAAAGAACAACCGTGGTGCCGTCATCTAGAAAAGATGAACTCCTAATGTAAGAAATATCAATCGTCCGTCCTCCTTCATCATCAAGCTGTGTTGAAGTTTTTGAAAGTGAAAGCCGTTTAGCATTTACGACAGAGGCTTTATTAAACACTTTCACTGGCGCGGTTTGAGCAGCGATACTGGACGCCAGAGGTAGCGCGAACGTAAAAGTTAAAAAGAAAAGTGAATAGCTCTTGCGGAGCTCTTTAGTCATAACGTTTACCGTCTCCCACTGTTAGAGCCGACAGGCCGGCGTCCTTCTAGAACATAAAATACCAGCTCTATATGCGTTCATATATAAACTCCGGAGTGAATGGCTGAAGCCACAGAGCAAGCGTTTGGAACCATCCGGTGAGCATTAGCACGCCAACGACTATTAGCAGCACGCCCGCTATCCTATTGACCGTACCTAAACGCTTGCGAAAGCGCTGGAAAAAGCTAAAGAAACGCTCAAGTGCGAACGCACTCAAAACAAATGGTACGGCAAGTCCAAGTGAATATGCAGAAAGTAAAGCAACACCTTTGCCTAGCTCCGCTTGAACACCTGCTATTGAAAGGATAGCGCCCAATGTGGGACCAAGACAGGGTGTCCAACCTGCACCAAATGTTACGCCAACAAGTACGGTACCAAGATATCCGAGCGGCTTGTCGCTAAGCTGGAATCTGCGCTCGCGTTGAAGAGCATCAAAACGTAGCGCACCCAACATCCACAAGCCAAGAAGAATAATAAGGACACCACCTGCTCTTGTTATCCACTCGCGGTAGGCAAGCAGCAACTGACCAAGCATCGTCGCGGCGGCACCTAGCGCAACAAATATTAACGAAAATCCTAAAACAAAAAGTAAAGAGTGTGTTATCGCAGTTCTTCGAGCGCGTGCAACGTTCTCGAGACTAAGCCCTGTTATAAAAGTTATATAGCTGGGTACTAACGGTAGTACGCATGGGCTTAGAAAACTTAGAAGGCCGGCAGAAAACGCAACCAGCAAAGTAACGGATTCTGGATTCACGTTAGCTCACGAGTTCGATGCGAAGTATACGCGAGATATGATGAGAACTGTATCTCACTATGTCCGAGTCTTCTCCAGCGCGACGCTGTACTCCACGCACTACTTCTTCTACGGTTAGCAACGGTGCGTCCGCTTCAACAACGACATCTGTTTCCCACTTACCGCGATCAGGACCCTTTATTACGTGCCTATATCTTGCCGTGTAAACCGTGTGACGGTCAACAGTTGATGCCCCAACAGTTGATGCCCCAACAGTTGACGCCCCAACAGCTAATTCCCCAGCGGCTGATGCCTCGACTGCTGATGTATCACCCGCGACGCTATCTTCTTCCACGTTTGCCGGTTCTTGTGCTGCAACTACCGCAATACCAGTTTCCACCGTCCCCTGCCGTAGTGGTGAGAACAGGTGTAACTCTTCAATATGCGAAGCAGGGATGTGGTCAGTAATTGCCCTCAAAAAACGCTCGGCAGTTTCACTAACCGGAAGATCAGCCTTATCAGGAACACTTGCCGGTTCGGGAACAGTAGAGATTTCTGGAGTCGCTTCGTTTGTCATCGGATAAGATTTAGCTGTTGATCGTCTGTTGTTTCTTGAGGGGCCGATTCTAGCTCACGCTCAACGAACAAACGAAGTATGTGTAAAAAGTCTTGTGCGTTTGTAACTACACCGAAGGCCTGACGTGTCCCTCGGTCACGCAACTTGCTCACAACGAACTCTGAAGAATCAACGCAAATGGTTGGCAGCTCTCTCAGCGTTCCGTCATCGTTGCACACAAAAGATGGCAACATGTTTCCAGTAGCGATCGCATGCAGCGCAGTTGCAATCATGACCGCCATCGTTGCCTTCTTTGTATGAACTCGCATTGCGTCCTGTGCAGCAATAGCGTCGGTTATTACATCGGGCAGAGGACCGTCGTCACGTATTGAACCGCACAACACAAACGGGACCTCGTGCTGTACACAGGCATGCATAATACCGTCGGTAATAATACCTTGAGAAACTGCGTTACCAATGGAACCCGCACTCCGTACAGCGTTAATGGCTCTCATGTGCAGGCCATGTCCACCCGCGCTTGCCTCTCCAGAACCTGTCATACCTAGTGTGGTACCAAACATAGCTGCCTCTATGTCGTGTACAGCTACTGCGTTTCCTGCTAACAACGCCTGAACGAATCCGTTGCGTATGAACCATATCATATCGGCTCTAGCACGCGAGTGAACGAGCGCAGGACCAGCAACCCATACCGTGTATCCGTTGCGTCCATGTCCCTTCCTCGCTCGCTCTCGTTCTTCAATCAACAGACGAGCCATCTGGGCATAATCAATGGGCTTCTCGCGCGACACATCGCTAGTCATAAAACGAAACTCCGATGTTGCATCAGCTTTTACGAATGCATTTAGATGTACAAATATCCCCTCACTTCCGTTCTCCGCGTGCCCAACTGCAACCAACTCACCTTTTCGTACCCTTCGTCCTTCCTTGATACAAAGAGTACCGTCGCTACCCAAAACGACGGCACCATCCATGCGCGGCTCAGATGGAAGAAGCCAATGCCCACCAACTTTCACATAAGTGGGCATGTTAGTCGTTGTGAAAAAATCATTTGGCAAAACCCCGTCGGCTGGTGCCGCCACAAAACGCGCCTCAGGCGCAGATGCCAGTGGAGCGGCCGAGAAATCGGGGCGGTTAAACGCTGTCACAAAACACGATTGCTAGTGTCGCGTTGAGTATTCCCGAAGCGGGCAATCGCCGCGCCCGCTTTGCTCAACACTTCAGACGGTTGTACAAGCGATATGCGAAACTTATCCTTACCAGCTTCACCAAACGCAATTCCTGGTGTTACCACTAGTCCTTCGTGTTCCATAAGTGATTCTACCCACTCCCAATCACCGTAGTTGCGCGGTACGTCAAGCCAGAAGTACATCGTGGCCTTAGGTGCAACCACATTCCATCCTTCTGAATCGAACGCAGCCGATAGAGCGTCGCGACGAGTTTTGTATTCGGCAACAATAGGAGGAACAATTTCTTTGTACGATGCGAAAGCCGCAGCTGCCGCGTACTGCGACATCGCAGACACACCGTATCCTGTGTTTGCTCTATACAAATCTACCCGCTTGAGCGCGGCTGCGTTTCCTGCAACAAACGCGATTCGCAGCCCTGCCATATTAAAACTCTTAGAGCACGAATGAAGCTCTACTGCAACTTTGTCCGCCCCCGGAATTTGAAGCACGCTGGGCACTCGAAAGCCATCGAATGACAGCTCGCTATACGCAAGGTCGCTAACCAACAGTATGTTGTTGCGCGCGCAGAACTCAACAAGAAGCGAAAGCTCTGCGAGACTTGCAACTGCTGTTGTTGGGTTGCCAGGATAGTTAGCGATAAGAATACGTGCTCGTGAAACTATATCCTTATCCAATGAGTCGAGATCGAGCAACCCGCTTCCATCGTTACGAAATGGCACGCAAACCGGATTCGCACCAATAAGCAAAGCAGCACGAGCGTAAACTGGGTAGTACACGGCCGGAATAAGTACGACATCGCCGGGATCGCAGTGCGACATGATCAACTCGGCGAGTCCTTCTTTTGAACCAGCAAGCGCCATTAAATCTTTGTTCGGATTCACAGTTACTTGAAACCTGTCAGACAAATACTCTGACGCAGCCTTCGCTAGCACCGGATGGATTCGGAATGGCGGATAGCCGCCTAAGGTGCGCTCTGCCGCAGCCTTCTGCATTGCCTGCACAACTACATCTGGGACCGGCATATCAGGGCTTCCAATGCCGAGGTCGACAAGAGTGCGACCGCGCTCCCTAAAGGCGCGTCGGCGCTCGTCAAGCTCCCAGAATACGTACTTCGGAATGGACGTTAGGTACGACGACATGTTTTTCCCTGTGAAATAGAACTACCTGAATGCTAATGAATTGGCGCCATGATTGCGTGCCCCAGAGGTTCCAAAACCAGCCCGCTTCCTTACCCAACCCCTTAATAAAAGTAATTTTAGAGCAACGAAACAGGGTCTCTATCAACTATTAGCCGTACGTCGGCATTTCGCACCACCGGACACCGTTCGGCCAAATAGGCAGAGAGCTTAGATAGCTTCGCGGCGCTTTGCGATTTAATTAGGAAGCGCCAGCGGTAACGGTCTTTAATCTTACTTATCGGGCACGGTGCTGGCCCCAGCAACTGTATCCCTTCGAGCCCCGTTAGTTCAACTAGACGCCTAGTCCATTCAGTTGCCGCGATGCAGGCCTCAGAGGTTTGCTTTTCACTCACACCACTTATTACCACGTTCGCTATTGAAACAAAGGGTGGGTATATGGGCTCGCGTCGTTCGTTGAGCTCATGTTCTGCAAAGCCGTCATAATCGTGATTGACTGCGAAGGTGATGGCGTGGTGTTTGGGCAATCGAGTTTGGATAATTACTTCACCACCCTTCGGTCCGCGGCCAGCGCGCCCCGCGACCTGACTCAAAAGTTGAAACGTCCGTTCAGCTGCGCGAAAATCAGGGAGTCCTATACCGGTATCCGCATCTACAACTCCAACTAATGTGACGTTCGGAAAGTCCAATCCTTTAGCTACCATTTGAGTGCCCAAAAGGATGTCTACATCTCCGCTTGCTACCTTATCAAGAATTGTTGCATGCGCCCACTTCCCCGTGGTTGTATCGACGTCCATGCGTGCAATACGTGCAGACGGGAAGCGCTCTGCAACAACCTTCTCTACTTGCTGAGTCCCTAGTCCAAAGCGGCGCATGTTCTCGCCCGTGCACTGTCCACACTTGCTCGACACACCGAGTTGATAATTGCAGTAGTGGCAAACTAGCAGCTCTGGCAACTTATGATAGGTGAGCGATATGCTGCAGTGAGGACACGCTTCAACGTAACCGCAATGCGTACACTGCACGAACGAGGAGTAGCCACGTCTATTCAATAGCAATAGCGTTTGCTCACGATTGTCTAACCGTTTCTGTATCGCGTTTGCAAGCCGCGCTGATAGCACACCAATGCTTTCGTCGTACGGAGCGGATGGAGGCCGCAGTTTAGTGGCTTGCTTAACTGCTACGCGCATATCGACTACTTCTACAGGAGGAAGCGATCCTCCAGCTACACGCTCAGTGAGACTGATGAGCTTTGTTTTCTTCATCAAGGTACGTCGCATGCTTTCGAGCGACGGAGTAGCCGATCCTAAAACAACTACAGCATCCTCAAAACGCGCTCTCATTATTGCGGCCTCGCGTGCGTGATAACGAGGTGTTTCCGACTGCTTGTAAGTTGTTTCGTGTTCTTCGTCTACGATAACAACACCTACATTCTCAAGTGGTGCGAACAGTGCAGATCTCGCACCTATTGCAATGCGTCGTTCTCCCCGACGTAATGATTGCCAAGCGTCGTAACGCTCTCCCTCACTAAGAGCGGAGTGAAGCACTGCGACGTCATCACCAAAAGCACCGCGAAACCTATCGACCGTTTGAGGAGTAAGCGCAATTTCTGGCACGAGTACAATAGCTGTACGCCCACGCAGCAACACCATTTCTCTAAGAACCTCTATATAAACCAATGTTTTACCACTACCGGTGATTCCCTTTAAAACAAATGAAGCACCCGCTTCACCATTGATTATAGTGGCTATCGCTTCGCGTTGTGCGGTCGTCGGCGAATCCGGAGGAGCTGAAACTGCTCGCGCTGCAAAGGGATCTCTAACAACCTGCTCGTCTACAGTGGCGACTAAACCACTAGCCTCCATTGAGGCAATAACTGAGCGCGAACAGCCTGCTTGAACCAACAGCGCCGAAAGCTCAGCACTCCCACCATGCGCTTCTAGCAATTCATAAACCACTCGCTGCCGCTTGGCGCGTCGAAATATCTTCTCGCGCTGCATGATAGAAGGCAGCTCTTGCGCTATAGTTACGACTCTACGCTTACGTATGCTAGGAGAAAGCTTTTCAACTGTTGTAAGAGCAGCAGGCAACATAGCTCGAAGCGTCACACCAATTGGCGCTGCATACCATTTTGCTATCCATTCTGCAGTTCTCATTAGCGGTTCAGTTATACTAGGCACGTCATCTAGCACCGCCTGTATGTCGCGAAGCTTCATTCCAACCGGTGAATCTACTGTGTTTAAAACTACACCGATCTCTTTTCTATTCTTGAACGGGACGACTACACGCGACCCGCGACTTATGGAAGTCGCTACGCTGGCAGGAACCGAGTATATGAAAGCGCGATACAGCGGCACTGCAAGTGCCACCTCGACACAGGTGGCCATATGTTCTTACCGCTTTGTTACGCCAAGGCCAGGTGCATCGCCGAGTATGATCTTGCCACCAGGAATCGCTGGCCCAGTAAATGGATCATCTGCTAGTAGTGCAGCGCCATCGAGATCTGCATCGTCAAGTAGCGGCGCGAACTGAGCAGCAGCGGCGATACCCAAAGTAGTTTCTATCATACAGCCGCACATAACGCGAAGTCCGTACACACGGGCCACCGAAATCATGCGTAGTGCTTCGCGAAGTGAGCCACACTTGGCGAGTTTGATGTTAATTCCGTCTACTATACCAGCGAGTTTAGGAATATCAGTTGCGACTAAGCACGATTCATCTGCTACAACAGGTATTGGCGAACGCTCGCGTATAAACTTGAGTCCGTCCAGATCGTGCGGAACGAGTGGCTGCTCTAGCATTTCGACTCCTGCGTCGGCAAGTGCAGGAAGCATTGAAAGCGTCTCACGAACACTCCACGCTGCGTTTGCGTCGACGCGCAGACGTGAATTAGGGGCATGCGAGCGTACGATGCGCAAAGTTTCTCTATCGCGAGCACCGCCGAGTTTAATTTTTAGAAGCGGATACTCGGACGCCTCGTCGACACGCTGGCGTAGTATGTCATCATCTGGAGCAATCCCAATGGTATAGCTAGAGATTGGCGCGTTTACAGGGTTTAGCCCCCAAAGTTTCCAAAGTGGTACGCCAAGTCGTTTTCCAATAAGATCGTGAAGTGCCGAGCTAACTGCGCACCTAGCTGCTGCGTTCCACCGTAGAGTTTTAGCCAACTCTGCTTCTGTGGCCTCGATAGACCATCCATCGGCCTTAGCAATTACCGGCGCAAACTGACCTATAGCTGCAATCACGCTAGCTGCGGTTTCTCCATAAAACGCACTCGGTGCCGCTTCCCCCCACCCTTCTAAGCCGTCGTCATCAATGATACGAACCCACACAACTTGATACTCGCTTGTACCGCCGCGAGCTATGATAAAAGGGTGCTTAGTGTGAACTGTTAGGACTTCGGCTGTTAAGCGCATAGGGGGCGGCGCAAGATCAGGTGGGAGTTAAACCGGAGCGTCGGGCACTGCTAGCACTGCGCAACTCAGCAGCAGCACCAGACGACTGCAAGAACGTCAAAAGTGCGTCGGCTAAGTCGAAACCGCGATCGTATCTATCTGCAGGTTGCTTGGAAAGACAACGCATAATGATACTACTTAGCACCGCTGGTATTCGAGGGTCTATCGTGTCAGGCGCCGTGGGTGATTCGTGCACATGTTTATAACCCACGGCGTACGAATCTTCACCATCGAATGGCGGCTGCCCAATTAGCATCTCATACATAAGAAGGCCGGTGGCGTAAATGTCGCTTCGACCATCTACAAGTTTCCCCATTGCCTGCTCTGGTGACATGTAGTGTGGCGTTCCCATTGCGCGACCGGCCGCAGTTAGCCTTCCATGAAAACGCGCGGTTGCAATACCGAAATCTGTAATGCGAGAATTGCCGTCTTCGTCAAAAAGAATGTTGTCGGGCTTAATATCGCGGTGTACTACACCATGCCTGTGAGCGTAGTCGAGAGCACACGCGACTTGTACCGCTGTCGATGCGGTTGCCGTTGGAGAGCGCGTTTTATGCCGCGCCAATAAATCTGCGAGAGAACCTCCGGCACAGTAAGGCATAACGAGGTACACCAAATCTCCGGATTCGCCTAGGTCAATGATATCACATATAAACGGATGACATAGACGAGCTGCGGCCTCTGCTTCACGACGGAAGCGTTCTCGCATTTCGGTTTCTTTAGCAAGCGATGTATGAAGAACCTTAATAACAAGCGAACTACCCAAATGTGCGTGCCGCGCAAAATAGACATTGGCCATTCCACCCGATCCGAGCCTACGAACAATGGTGTACCGATTACCGGTAGCACTTCTTAAATCGCGCAGTTCCTCTTCGGGAATATCGGCGGGAGGAGCCGCCACTTCTGGAAGCGGCACGCCGCAACGCGAGCAGCGGGCTGCTGCTGAACGGTTCCAAGTACCACAATCAGGGCAGAACATGCGCGACTGCGTAAAGGGGTGGGCTGCCGATGTACAAAAGGAGTAGCTGTCGGGTTGAAATACTAGCCGCCGATAACCCTTGGCGAAAAACTGATCTCACTCTGACAGTAGTCCCTGTGTCCCTGTATGCAAGTTACTATCGCAACGCAGCAAGGTGCACCATTGCGGCTTCTGCTACTTGTTCAGGCGCGTAGCCCCCTTCAAGGGCGCTAACGATCCTCCCGCCGCACCAAAGCTCGCTCCGTGCGACAAGTTCGCGCGTAAGTAACTCGATATCCTGATTGCGAAGTGTAAACGCGCCTAAAGGGTCGCCGTCGAGGCAATCGAAGCCAGCACTGATAAACAGAATGTCTGGAGCCCAACCGTTGGTTGCCGAATCTATCGCGCTAAGCAAAGCATCTGTATAACGCTGTGGCTCTAACGATGGTGACATTGGCACGTTCCAAACAGAATTGTGTGGACCTCTGTCGTTTGCGGCCCCAGACCCCGGATACCATGGCCACTGGTGCATGGATACAAACCGGATGCGCGGATCGTTCTCAACGAGCGCCTGCGTGCCATTGCCGTGGTGTACATCCCAATCAACGATAAGGACTCGCTCGCAGCCGTGCACCTTAATCGCGTAATGTGCCGCAACTGCAACGCTTCCAAATATGCAAAAACCCATTGCCTTTGCACGTAACGCATGGTGACCCGGAGGACGTACGGCACTGAAACTACGAACGGCTCTCTTACTAAATGACATATCAACACCATCTAAAACGCATCCAACAGCTACAGACGCGGCGTCCCACGAACCTTCACTTAGTGTTGTGTCCGCGTCTAACGTTCCACCACCAGAAGCCGCGATACTTCTTATTGTTTCGATGTAACTTTGATCGTGCGCTAACAGTATATCGTTGACGGTAGCATGACGACCTTCATGATGTAAAACAGCTTCGAAAAGATCAGGACGCTTACTTAATGCACGTGGAATAGCTCGTAAACGACCAACATGTTCTGGGTGGTTCCACCCAGTGTCATGCCGTCCACAGTCTGAATGCGAAATGAACGCGACTTGCGTCATTGCGCTAGCGTACCGGCCGCTTTCTTTTGCTTACCACCAGAAGCGTAGCTCCGTTCGCTATCGCGGCTTCACGAACTGTGCTGTTCTCATTTACTAAAACGCCACGGTACTTCATCTCGTATGCGTGTGCGTCACTACCGTCTCCTGTAAGATGCGCCAATGCTTCTCGACGAACATCTGAGATAACGGATGTAGGAGACAGCTCCATAACAATCGAGTCCCATGCATCGGCGACTTGAACACGAACAGTGACTACCTCCGATGAGTTCGCGGCCGCGAGTCTAACTGTACCAGCGTTTGATCGAAGTCCTAGTGCGAACTCAGCGCTCATTTCCCAACCTCTGCTTGTGAGTTGCCGTCAGACGTACCGTTTGTTTCTGGAACTGCCGCAAACGGTAGCGAATCTAGAAAGCGCGCGACTTGTTGGTCGAACAGGTAACTTGAACCCGACACCAATGACCCACCTTCAAATGCGCGTGCTGCGATTACAACTTCCTCACCGCCTTGACCACGCAAGACAACATGTTTGCTGTCACGCTTCTCCGGAAACGCACTGTAAACACCGCCGCGTGCGAAAAAGCGTACCGCCTCGTTAAGCACATCGTTCGTGCTTAAAGCGGTTGCGCGCTCTTGTAGCTGCTTGGCTGACTGCTGATGCATCTGATGCATATTCTTTTACTCGCTAAACGCAACTGGTGCGACGAATGTTACGTGGTGTAGTGGTGGAGTCGACGCGTCTTGATCGTTTGAATCGCCCACGTGCAGCGCGCCACCCAACTGCTGGGCTAACTGTCGCGCTACAGTGAGCTCAGTAGCCGGTTGAATAGCAACGCCTGCTGCAGGCCACTGAGCCCGATATGCTACGAAACCTCGATCTACATTAATCGAAATACGCACAGAGTCGCGGTGTACATGTGCCTCCTGCGCTGCCACAGTTACTACCAGCTCAAGCACATCCTCAATCCTAGTTGGGTCTGCACTTACTGACGGCAGCATCACCGTTGGCTCGTCGACGTGAATAGGAACTTCTGGAAATGCAGAGCGACAACGCGACACAATCGCTTGCAATGGCGACCGCGCATCCGCATCGGTGACGACGACTTGAGTTGCAACGTTGCCAGTACCAATTGCACAACGTGCGATAAGTGCGGCGCGCTGATGCGATGAATGAGACTTCTCAGACAACAGCGCTGAAACTGTACGCATGACGTCATCGTGAAAACGGTCGCGCGTTATACGTGCGGCCTCCGCGTCACTTGCGAGGTGTTCCAACTGAGCGTTGGCTTCGGCCAAAGCAGCGTTCGTACGACGAAGGCTGTCAATGAGAGACGCCTTGTCAGCAGCCGCTGCTAACTGGTCGGCAACGAGTCGCACAAGCGAACGTTGCTCATCGGTTACATCTGTTTCGTGTGCGAAGTAGAAGGTTACAGCGCCAACTATTCCGCGAGATCCTTCAAGCGGCGCTGCCACAATAGATCGAAAACCCAACTCGCGTGCAACGTCAAACCAATCTGAAAGTGCTTCGTCTGCAAAGAGATCATGTATTTCGACTACGCGACGCTCTTGCACTGCTATGCCACTTGGCCCGCTACCAACACGAACCCTTAACGCTCCAACCCAAGCACGGTAAGGCTCAGGCCACTCGTGTTGAGCGACTGGCCTGAGAAGCTCGCCATCGTCGCTCATTCTCAACACCATTGAGAACTGTGCGCCGAGCAGTGGCGTAACGCGGTCTAACGCAAACTTGTATACATCCTCTGCGCGGTCGGCAACAATAAGCGCGTGCGCTATTTCGCGAATCGCAAGCAACTCGCGGTGTAGCACCACATCGTTTGAAATTGTCGCCGACATGGGGTTACACTTCCCTGTTCAAGCGATCATGCAAGTAACCTGCAACGCGCGACGCGTCCATACGCTCTTGAGAAAGTGTATCGCGATCGCGAACCGTGACTGAGCCGTCAACGCTACTCTGCCCATCTACGGTTATGCAGTAAGGAGTGCCAATTTCGTCGTGCCTGCGGTAACGCTTACCTATGGATCCGGTATCGTCATAATCCACCTTCATAGTGCTGCGCAACTCGTTCTGAATGCGACGCGCCATAGCTGGCTGCCCTTCTTTACGAGTAAGTGGGAACACCGCAGCTTTTACTGGCGCAATTGAAGGATGTAGTCTAAGGACAACTCTACCCTCGTCCTCACCTTCTACATTCTCTTCACGATAGCCGTTAACTAAAGCAGCAAGAGTTACACGATCTGCACCGATTGATGTCTCGATAACATACGGCACGTAGCGCTTATTCGCGATTTGATCGAAGTACTCAAGTTTTTTACCTGAGAACTGTTGATGCTGAGTAAGATCGAAATCACTGCGGTTGTGGACGCCTTCTATTTCTTGGTAGCCGAGCGTCCCACCAAAATCGAACTGCACATCGTATGCTGCGCGAGCGTAGTGTGCCAACTCTGCCTTTGTGTGTTGATGGAAGTGCAAACGGTCACGATCTAAACCGATGCTCGTTAGCCAATCCATGCGATTCTTCTTCCAGTGATCAAACCACTGCATGTCGGTGCCAGGCTCGACGAAGAACTGCATTTCCATTTGCTCGAACTCACGGGTTCGGAAAATAAAGTTTCCGGGAGTGATCTCGTTTCTAAATGCCTTACCTATTTGCGCTATCCCGAATGGTACTTTCTGTCGCGTGCTTTGCTGAACGTTTAGAAAGTTGACGAATATCCCCTGCGCAGTTTCAGGGCGAAGGTACACAACACTCGCTGTGTCTTCGAGCGCACCCATGAAGGTACGAAACATGAGATTAAACTGGCGTGCTTCAGTAAGCGCGCACGCGTCGTGTTGTCCCGGATTCTTAGACGGCTTTTGAGGACAACGTGCATCTTCGAGCTTATCTGCGCGAAAGCGTCCTTTGCAGGTGCGGCAGTCAACGAGCGGATCTACAAAACCTGCCACGTGACCGCTTGCTTCCCAAGTACGTGGATGCATAAGTATTGCGGCGTCCAAACCTTCAACGTCGTCACGATCACGAACCATCGCCTTCCACCAACGGTCCTTGATGTTCTTCTTTAGTTCGACGCCGAGTGGCCCGTAATCCCACACAGAACCTGTGCCACCGTAAATTTCAGATGACTGAAAAATGAAGCCGCGACGCTTGCACAGCGACACGAGTTTGTCCATTACATCGGGGTGTGAAGGCATCCTGTTTCAGACTTCCGGTAACTGGTTGGTACGTATGACGAACTCTGCAACATGAGAACGTCGGAGAATTGCGAAACCTATGATCGACCGGGCTAGCGATTAGCCAGTGATCGAGGCGACTATAGCTTCACCATGATCGCGGCCGTTCTCTATGAAGATACGATTGGCGCGATTACCCGAAGCGATTACCCCCGCAAGGTAGACTCCCGGCAGCGGTGTCGCCATTGATATCGGATCGTGAGCAGGGATTCCCGTGTCCGGATCTATTGGCACCCCTAAAGCTTCGAGAAGGGCCGTTTCTGGAAGAAATCCTGTAAGCTCGTAAACTTGCGTGGCCCGAATTCGGAACGACTCACCAAATTCGTTTATCAGTTCGACCCAGTCCTCACCGATAGCCGAAACCCTAGAGTTGAAATATGCAACAATGCTCCCTTCTGCAATGCGAGCTTCTATTTCGGGACGTACCCAAGGCTTTACACCGCTATCTAGCTGTGACTCGAAATGGACAATGGAGACGCGGGCACCTGCCTGATGCATTTCCAGCGCAGCGTCGACTGCGGAATTCCCGCCTCCCACCACTGTGACATCTTGGTCCCACGCAAAATGGCCTTCACTGTAGCCATGCCTAACATGAGGGAACTGTTCCCCGATAACTCCGAGACGGTTGGGGCGACCAAAGTAACCCGTCGCTACAACGACCGCATGCGCGCGTGTCTCAAACAGCTTCCCTAAACGGTTTGTGCTTCTTAGCAACCAGCGCTGAGTCCGGCGCGTTTCCAACCAAGAATCTGAATATGTACTAGAAGAGGCAATGCTGGTGTTAGAAGTACTGAGCGACTGACCAAGTGATTGAACGTCGGTGACCTGTTCGTACTGTCTAACATTTAGATCGTAATACGACGCGACAAATCTGTAATAGGCAAGCGCATCGCGCCGGCTAGGCTTAGGAGTAGCGACTACAAACGGTATCCCACCAATACTTAGCTTATCAGCGGTAGAAAAAAACGTCATGTAAGGCGGATACGACGCAATTCCACCAACAATGGGACCGCGATCAAAGATTTTGGAAGAGAGCCCTGCACGTTTGGCCGCGATTGCGACTGCAAGACCACAGGGTCCAGCACCCACAATCGCGATGTCAACCGCATCGTCGTTGGCCGTACCTTCGGCAACCATTAGACGGGTGCGTTCACTCCAATTATCTGATCGCGGCGAGTACCAACGCTTACATAAGCGATTGGCGTTTCACACAGCTCTTCTATGCGATCGAGGTACACGCGTGCTGCGCGCGGCAGATCATCGAGTGAACGAGCATCTTGTGTAGAAGCACGCCACCCTTCGAAATACTCGTACTCCGGTACAGCAGTCTCCAGAAGCGACAGGTCGGCTGGGAACTCGGTGTAAAGTTCTCCTCCAACTCGATAGCCAGTGCATACCGCAAGTTTATCGAGAGTATCGAGCACATCGAGCTTTGTAACAGCCAGCCCAGTTAGGCCGTTGACTCGGGCAGCATACCGTACCACAACTCCGTCAAACCAACCGCAACGGCGGGCACGACCAGTGGTTGCGCCAAACTCATTTCCCAGCTTTCGCACTTGGCTTTGCAAAGGCTCATCGAATTCGGTTGGGAGCGGTCCGTTCCCAACTCTAGTTGTGTAAGCCTTTACTACACCAATTGCGTCCGATATCGACAGTGGCGAAATGCCGACACCCGTTGCTGCACCACCAACTGTTGTGTTGCTGGAGGTTACAAACGGATAGGTGCCGTGATCGACATCAAGCAGCGAACCTTGAGCACCTTCGAGTAGCACTGCTGCCCCACTCTTCTGTGCACGATGTACGTGCAGCCCGACATCTTCGGCGATACTAAGCAAACGGGGGGCTAAACGTTCCAACCGCTGCATAGTGTCGTCTACAGAAACGCGTTCGACGCTACCGCTGCGTTCTAGCTGAGCATTTGCGCGATCAACGCCTGCCGTCACCAATTCACGCAGCTTATTGGTCACACGAAGATCGAGAACGCGAATTCCTCGTCTGGCGATCTTGTCTTCATAAGCTGGACCAATTCCGCGTCCGGTAGTGCCAATCGCTTTGCTTTCCGCGCTGGCCTTATCCACAACTTTGTGATAAGGCATTACCAAGTGAGCGCGCTCGCTAACATACAAACGGCCCTGAACATCGACGCCATCGCGAACGAGTTCGTCTATTTCATCGAACAGTGTTTCAGGGTCTAGCACCACGCCATTTCCAATTGCGCACCGAACCCCTTTGTGAAGGATACCGCTTGGGATTTGATGAAGCACGAACGAGCGATCACCGATATGAACGGTATGACCAGCGTTCGCCCCACCTTGGTAGCGCACGACCCAGTCGGCGCGTTCGGCGAGAACGTCAACCAGCTTTCCTTTCCCTTCGTCGCCCCATTGGGCGCCAACTACTACAACCGTGCGCGTCGTCGAATTGAACATAGACCGTCCCGCCTCGCGGATACTGCAGCAGCCTGGACCATCCCGACGGGGATGGAGGGAAATGCCGCACACAAAAAACGCCCCGCGCGCAAGCACGGGGCGTTGATTTAATCTAGGCGCCGTTTCGTTTGAAGCAACCTCTGAAGCAACCTCTGAAGCGGCTCAAGCGAAGGCTCGTAGCAGTATTGTAACTGCAACAACGACCCCAACAGCTGTCTTTATTGCCGTAGCTATCGCCCTACCTATAATGGCGCCCGTCGCCGCTCGCCCTGGATTGCCGCGCTCGCCCCTGCCCACCGAAAGCTCTCCAACAAATGCGCCCGCGAAAGCTCCGATGAAAGCACCCACCATTGGCCCCACTATTGGAAGCGGAATTCCCATAAAAGCTCCTAAGAAACCGCCTATCATAGCGCCCCAAGAGGCCCTCCTAGAACCGCCATACTTACGCGTATACGAGGCGGACATGGTGTACTCCAGAAGCTCGGCCACCACAATTAAAGTGGTACAAATGACCAGAGTAGTAATGCCGATGCCGCTCGACTCCACCAACGTAGAATGCAAAACAGCGCCACCCAGCATTAGCCATAACCCCGGTAACCCCAGCGGAATTATGAAAAGGGCGCAAAGCAGTAGAGCTGCAAGGAGCAGCCCGGGGAGCGAGGCGGAAAGTATTGAAGGGTCCATAATATCCCTACGCGAAAGAGGTTCAAACTGATTCGCTTACGGTCAATTTCCACTTGGTATCGTATAGCCGCAACCAGCAACATTTCCTTGCTCTTTTGCCGCTCAATTGGCAATATGACAGTCTCACCTAACATCTCCTCCGTACCTTATGGACTCTTTGCGTTCAAAGTTTGAAGACGCGCTCTCCGGTCGTTACACGATAGAGCGCGAGCTAGGTGGTGGAGGAATGTCAAAAACTTATCTGTCGCGGGAAGATGCGTTAAGTCGTCGAGTTGTAATTAAGATCCTGTCGCCCGAATTACTTGCCGGTGTGTCAATAGAGCGCTTCAGACGTGAAGTCCAATTGGCGGCCCAACTTCAACATCCGCACATTGTTCCTGTTTTGGCTACCGGCGAGGTTGACGGTTTGCCGTGGTTCTCAATGCCGTATGTAGATGGCGATTCGCTACGTCACAGACTTGGTTTGGGACGATTAACTCAGTCGGAAGCAGTTGGCATACTACGCGACGTTGCGCGTGCGCTTGCGTTCGCTCATGACAATGGCGTTGTTCACCGCGACATAAAGCCTGACAACGTTCTTCTCGCAGGCGGCAGTGCAACTGTTACAGACTTTGGTATTGCGAAAGCTATTACCGCTGCACGTACACCATCGGAACACGCAGATAGTGCGACCGCGCTCACTATGGCGGGCACTTCGATGGGAACGCCTGCGTACATGGCTCCGGAACAGGCTGTTGGCGATCCTAACACCGACCATCGAGCAGATTTGTATTCGTTTGGTGTTATGGCGTATGAACTACTTGCTGGCCACACTCCGTTTCAAGGTTCATCGCCAAGCAAACTCATTGCTGCGCACGTAGGTGAGCAGCCGCGCACGCTGCAGGATGTAGCGCCTGATTGTCCAGCTACACTTTCTTCGCTGGTAATGCTTTGCCTTTCGAAGGACCCGGACCGGCGCCCTGCACATGCACGCGAGATTTTGCGTGTACTCGACTCATTATCAACAAGCGGGAGTTCACTTCCATCGGCGTCGATACTAAGAGGCGGAAACATTCCCCTTCAAAAGGCGCTGGGATTATGGACTGTTGCGACCACGCTTGTCGCCGTTACCGCATGGGCTGCAACTACGGTCATCGGTCTTCCAGACTGGGTGTTTAAAGGTTCAATAGCAGTTATGCTTCTAGGCTTACCAATCATTGCGTTTGCAGTGTTTGCGCAGCGCGTTGCTACTAGAACATTTACCGCAACACCCGGACGCAATCAAACGCATGGCACCATGGCCAACATTGCCATGTCTGCAAGCCCTCATTTGTCTTGGCGTCGTATTTGGTTTGGTGGAGGACTCGCCGTAGGCGGTTTTGCGATACTAGTTGCTGGTTTCATGGTTGCCCGTGCAATGGGTGTTGGGCCTATGGCTTCTTTGCAGGGCAAAGGACAGTTCGGTTCGCACGAAACCGTAATGATTGCGGACTTTGCATCACCTGCTAGCGATTCAACGCTGGGTGCTACGGTTGCAGAGGCGCTGCGTACCGATCTTGCGCAATCGACAACGATGCGTGTAATGTCGCGCGGGTCTATACGTGAGATACTCAATCTCATGCGTAAGTCAGTAGATGAACCAGTTACGTTTGACCTAGCGCGAGAGATCGCTACTCGCGAGGGGGCAAAGGCCGTGTTGGATGGCGCAATTCAACAGATCGGTACGGGATATGTAGTTTCAGCACGCCTAGTAGGCGCAGTTGATGGCGCAGAGCTTGCGATGTTCCGCACTGAGGCGCAATCACAAGAAGATTTGCTCCCTGCAATTGGAAAGTTGTCACGTCAGGTACGTGAGAAAACTGGCGAGTCACTGCGTAGTATTCGCAGAAGTAGCGAACTTGAGAGAGTCACGACGCCGTCGCTTGCTGCACTCAAGAAGTACGTCGAGGGGAGTCGATTAGCCGACGAGCAAGGCGATCAACAACGTGGTATTGAGCTTTTAAGAGAGGCGGTTGCAATTGATACCAGCTTTGCGATGGCTTGGCGCAAACTTGGTGTGCTATTGTCGAACAACGGCCGCGAACAAAGCGCGCGTCTTGAGGCACTGTCGGCAGCATGGCGTCATCGCGACCGATTAACGGAAATGGAGCGCCTGTTAACAGAGGGAATTTACTATTCGAACGGCCCTATACGTGACGACGATAGGGCCATCGAAGCGTACATGAAAGCCATAGTGATAGACTCACTCAGCACTGCGGCACTTAATAACGCGGCCATACTTTACAGCAGAAAGCGCATGTACAGTAAAGCCGAATCGCTTTATAGGAAAGTCACTGCACTTCCGAGGAAGTTTGGAGGCGCTTATACAAACTTGCTGCAAATGCAGGTGATCACGGGTAAGACCGCTTCACTAGACTCGACCTACAGAGAGTTTCAAGAAACTCTACCGGATCATCTTGATCTGTGGGAAGGCGCCTACATGGTAGCAGTTGGCAAAGGCGACATGATGCGCGCAGATAGCATCGCTAAAGCCGTTGCAGCATCCCCGAAATCGGGGAGACAACGTCGTCTCTCCAACTATTACGCGTCGTTGATCGCCGAATATCGGGGGAAACTCGCTGAAAGTCGCAAGTTTCAAGAGACGGTTTCAAAACTTATTAACGAAGGCACTGAAAGCCCCGCAATGCGATTACAGGCCGCACTGGATTCAGCTTATTACGACATTTACTACGGCGATATGGTCGTTGGCAAAACTCGCATAAGGAATGCCATCGAACGATACCCTCCCGAAGACGTGCCTCCAGAGGAACGTCGGTGGGTTCCCCTTTATGAGCTAGCGTTGACCACGGGGGACAGAGAACTGATGTTGCGCGTGACAAATGGCTTACGTAAAGACGCAGCTCTGTTTACGAATGACACTATAGCGTTGAACGCAGTAATCGACGCAGGAGTTGCGTTTGCAGAAGAACGCTGGGCTGATGCCGCACGTGGATTAGCCGCAGCGAGCGAACGGTTTGTATTTGACGATATCTTTAGTTACTTCTATCGCGCTCAAGCCTTTAGGAAACTAGATCAGCGTGATTCTGCAATTGCAATGTTCGAGAAGGTGCTTGCAATTCGCGAACCATCGTTAGGCTACTCAGCTCTTTTTAGAGGAATTGCAGTTAAAGAACTAGGTGAACTTTACGAAGCCAAGGGTGATTTCCGTAAAGCAATTGACTACTACGGCTTGCTCGTCGAGCAGTGGAAAGACGCAGATCCCCAGCTTCAGTCTGTAGTCACCGATGTGCGTCGTCGTATCGACGCGCTTATTCGGCGAACTGGGTAGACGCCAGCGCTACGATTGTCCGAAGATACTTTCGAATCCTGTGCCGAACACAGAATCCTCACTGAAGGGACTTGGGCTTGTTACAGTTCGTTGACCCTGAGGTGAGGTTGCCATAGGCGGTAGCGTGGCGCCGGTGCCTAGTGGATTAGGGCCGAGTCCAAATTCATCACCAACTGCAGGATTGCCACGAGTTGCTGTTCGCCGCTGCTGTTGTGTTGACGGTCCGCGTGGCGACAAGGTGTCACTGTTACGTCCGCTCTTTTTCAATGTCGTGAGATTTAGCTCGAAGTCAGACGGACGCGAAGCTGCTGCGACCGCAACCTCATAGGTTACGACATTGCCGTTCACTAGATCCATTAAATGCTGATCGAATGTACGCATTCCGTACTGCGAGCCGTCCGCAATATAGTCGCGTATTTCATCGACGCGGTTATCCATAATAAGATCTCTAATCGTTGGTGTCACGACCATTACTTCGGCCGCAACTACCCGCCCTTTTCCGTCTGCACGAGGTAATAGACGCTGCGACACAACGGCGTGCAGCGATTCTGCCAATCGCATGCGCACAACTGTTTGTTCTTCAGGCGGGAACATCGCTACGATACGCATTATCGTGCTCTGCGCATCTGGCGTGTGCAAAGTCGAGATAAGAAGATGCCCCGTTTCGGCAGCCTTCATGGCAGTATCAATTGTTTCTGCATCGCGCATTTCACCGATCATGATTACGTCTGGGTCCTGACGTAACGCTGCACGAAGACCCATGCGAAAGCTCTCAGTGTCGAGGCCGACTTCGCGTTGCGTTACCGAACTGCGCACGTCAGTGTGCAAAAACTCAATTGGATTCTCCAACGTAACAATATGTTTTTCGGTGCTCGCATTTACAGCGTTTACAAGCGCGGCCATTGTACTGCTTTTGCCAGACCCAGTTACACCAGTTACCAGCACCATTCCTCGCTCGCACGAAGCAATCTTATTAAGAACTTCGGGTAATCCCAGCTCAACGAATGTTGGAACTTGCTCAGGGATAACGCGCATAACAATTGAGAAGGTTGCGCGCTGTCTCATTATGTTAACGCGAAATCTTCCGACGCCTACTGCAGACCACGAACAATCATGGTCCTGTAGCGTGTCTATCGACGCGCGGTCGGTCTCACTTTCCATGAGGCGAAGCGCAATGGCACGCGTTTGTTCCGCGGTTAGCGCCTGCTTGGTAAGAGCAACGAGACGCCCGTTTATGCGCGCACGCACGACGTCGGACGCCTTGATGTGCACATCCGAGGCTCCTCGATCCACCGCCGCTTTTATGATCCGTTCAATCGCCACAGGTCCGGGTTCCGCAGTCAGCAACGCCAAACAAGAAACGCATAAGGCGTTAAGGCTCTCCAGCTGTCACATTCACGACGATTTCAATTTCATGTAGCAACGCAAATGTTAGGTAACAGCCGCGTACCCCGCGTTACTTACGAGCACCGTTCGTAAAGGCTAGTACCCTGAATCTAAGTTCACAGTGTTTATGAGAGGCTCCTTATTAACCCACCGCCTCCAGTTCTCGAGGAAAAGGTGTAGCGAGCGGTCCCAGTGCTGCGGTGAAACCCCCGTAATGTGTGGCGTCACTAACACGCGGGGATGACGCCACAGTTCGCTGTTTGTGGGGAGAGGCTCTTGGAGGAATACATCCAAAACCGCACCACGCAGCCGACCGGAGTTTAAGCCGCCTAATAGTGATTCATGATCGAGCAGCGCTCCCCTCGCCACATTAACAACAACTGCTCCTTCCGCGAGCAGGCTTAGCCGTTCTTTGTTCAACAGCATTCTGCTGGACTCAGTTAGAGGTGCCGACAGCACCACAACGTCCGCCCTAGTGAGTTCCGCGTCAACAGCATCAGTCCCATATACCTCATGGAATCCTGAAGGCACGCCGAGCTCGGGGCGACGACGTATTCCAACACATCTCGCACCCAGCGCAGCAAAGCGGTTGGCGACGGCGGAGCCAATCCCACCAGCGCCGATTACAAGTACCCTTAGCGTTGCCGTCTCACGCATACGTGCTGTGGCAGTAACGAACGGCGTCTGATCCCATAGCGCATCACGCTGTTGAGCAACGGCGTAGTCGAGTCCGCGAACGAAATACAGAACACCAGCCAATACGCTGTCTGCCATAGCTTCAGCGTAGACGCCAGCGCTATTAGTTAGAGTTACGCCACTTGCGCGAAGCTCCGGCGTTATTGAACTACCAACACCAGCGGACGCACTGTGCGCCCATCTCAAATTGGGCGATGCATTTATGAGAGCAGCTGGGACGCCAAAGCCAAAGTAGCATTCGGCGGTCGCCATTGCAGTGAGGGTTTCGTCGCTCACTCTGTTCGTGCCATCTCCGGCCGATACGGTTGGGGATTTAATCAGCACCAACTCCCACCCATCTGGCGTTCTTTCACGCATAGTGGCGGCCACGCTGTCCGGCAGCTTCATGTGCGGAGCAGTGCTTTGAAGATCGACCACCATACGGCGTAGCATGTATCTAGCCGGCCTAGGGGGTAGGAACCGAAGGCATTTGGCTTAATGGGACGACAGCCGGCGGCACGTGTCTTAAAGGCTCCAATCCCATGCGTTCTTTCACTTCGACGATCGTTTCCTGAGCTATAGCGCGCGCAGTTCTCGCGCCAGTGGACAACGCATCGAGCAGCAGCGACGGATTCGCATCTATTTCCGCGGCGCGCGACCGAATGGGCGTCAACTCGCGAGAAATGCTTTCATGAAGAACCTTCTTGCAGTCGATACACCCCCACCCTGCACTCCTACACTGTTCGTCTACATGTCTTACCGTTTCCTCAGAGCTAAAGCCCTTGTGGAGACTGAAAACATTGCAAAACTCAGGACGTCCCGGATCGGTTTTCCTAACGCGCTGCGGATCGGTGGCCGCTGGACGCAGCTTCGCCCAAAGCTCCTCATCTGTTTCCAGCAAGCCCACCGTATTGTTTAGGCTTTTCGACATCTTGGCATGGCCGTCAAGTCCCATAACGCGTCGAGTCGGCGCAAGTAGGGGCTGAGGCTCCGGAAAGAACTTCTCGCCAAAACGGGCGTTCCATTTGCGCGCAGTATCGCGCGAAAGCTCCAAATGCTGGACCTGGTCTTCACCCACAGGTATCAGGTCAGCCCTATACAAAAGAATATCCGCGGCCTGAAGCACGGGATACATAAGCAAGCCAGCCGGAATACTTTCGTATTTCGACGATTTGTCCTTGAACTGAGTTTGCCGCTCAAGTTCACCCAGTGGAGTGAGCGTTGTGAAAATCCAGCTTAGCTCGGTGTGTTCTGGCACGTCACTCTGGATAAAGAGAGTGGCCTTGGTCGGGTCGATCCCTGCAGCAACTAAAGAGCGCGCCATCTCATAGCGACGCCGCCTTAACACGGCTGGATCGTAGTTCCCTGTTATGGCGTGATAGTCGACCACACAGAAGAGCGACCCGGGATACTGGTGCTGCAATTTGGTCCAGTTCTGGATTGCGCCGAGGTAGTTTCCGACGTGCAGTTCCCCGGAGGGCTGTATACCGCTGAATATTCGTGCCATGCTTCAATTAAACTCTCCGCACGTCACAATCAACTTCTACAGGGGACGATTGCGAAAGAAGCTGCATTAGGCAGAGTGGCACAAAGCAGTCGTATCAATAAGCGGACTACGCACGTATACTATTCATTTACTACTCCTCGTACTTGCAGTATCGCCGGGTGTGTGAGACGAACGACTGAGGCTGAGAGCCGGATAAGTGTTGGAGTTGGGAGTTGGGAGTTGGGAGTTGGGAGTTGGGAGGTTAGGGCGGTGACAAAGCCGCAACGCGGCAACACGACAACGTAATACCGACTTTAGCGAGGCAACACATGCGATATCTAAACGTCCTTCTTGCGGTTGTACTAATAGGTAGGCCGATCACTGCGACTGCGCAGGCTGCCGCGCAGGATACAGCGCAGGGTAATGAGGCTGCATTGCACGCCGCTTTAGTAACATTCCGAAATATCATTAAACCCAACGGGTCAACTGACTATCTACTGTTGCCCAACAGGGGAAGAGCGGAGATTGAACTGGCGACTAGAACACTCGGCGTTTCACATGTTACCGACACACTTTTAGTAGCATGTGTTGTTAGCGCAGAGTGCGCTAACATTCCAGATGGAGCTAGGGTAATTACTTTCATGCCGCTAGTCCGTTCGGGCGACAGTGCAACATTCGTAGGTAGGGTGCATCGACGAACTAATCCCTCTTCCGATAGGGCGCGTGCACTTTCTGGCGCCACTCAGTATACAATTCGATTAGTACTCTTTAGTACGGGTGAGTGGCGAGTAGTTGAAGCGACTGGAGCGGTAAGTTGAAACTTGGGAGAGTAGAGCTCACGATGTCTATTAAAGCGGTTGACGACAAGACAGTTTCTATGTGGCTAGCGTCGGCACTTGGCGCCGCCGATAGTGCAGCGCGCTACATCGTTGAACGGAGCAAGCTACGCGACGAAATTGTTTGGGAGTCGAAGAGCGAGACCGACTTTGTGAGCAGCGTAGACACCGGTGCTGAAGAGCGCATTCGCAGCGCTCTTATGACAGCTATTCCAGACATTGAGTTCGTAGGCGAGGAACTCGCACCTAATGGCAATCCGTCTAACGGACTGGTTGCTATTGTCGACCCGCTAGACGGCACAACTAATTTTCTCCACGGCTTCCCCGCGTACGGTGTTTCAATTTGTATAGCTTTTAACGGCGTACCAATGGCTGCGGTTGTGCATGATGTAGCTCGAGGTGGCGTTTATTCAGCGAAAGCAGGTGGCGGCGCCTTTTTTAACGACGAAAGAATAGCTGTATCGCGCATCTCTGAGCCTTCTAAATCACTTATTGGGACGGGGATTCCATTTCGAGATATGAGTCGCGCAGACGAGTATCTTGCACAGCTCCGCGCATTGATGCCGCATATTTCCGGCGTTCGCAGAGCTGGATCGGCAGCATTAGATCTTTGCGACGTTGCACGTGGAAGATTTGATGCATTTTGGGAGCAGTATCTTCACCCGTGGGATTACGCCGCTGGCATTTTGCTAGTGCGCGAGGCCGGCGGAATAGTATCAACACCATCTGGCGGCGAGCTTTCGTTACAAGGTGGTCCGGTAGTGGCGTCTAATAACGTTCTTCACGGTTGGCTGTTGGATATGCTTAACAGCGCAAGTAACAGCTAATAAGTCCCTATACCCTACACACAAACACACAGCGATCATGGCACTCGTCGAATGCGTCCCTAACTTCTCTGAAGGTCGCAACCCTGAAACAATCAACGCAATCCGTGACGCGATTTTATCGGTAAGTGGCGCGCACGTGCTTGATGTTTCTAGCGACAGCTCCCACAATCGCACTGTAATCACCTTTGTTGCTTCTGCTGATATCGCCGTATCGGCTGCGTTTGCAGCAATGAAAGTAGCCGCTGAGCGAATTGATTTAACGAAGCATGAAGGCGAGCATCCGAGAATTGGCGCAACAGATGTTGTTCCATTTATCCCATTGGATGGTGCAACGATGGACGACTGCATATCGCTTGCGCGTGAGCTAGGCGAACGCGTCGCTAGCGAACTAAGCATTCCAGTTTACTTGTATGAGCGCGCGGCCACGCGTGCAGACAGAGAGAACTTGGCCGATGTACGCCGCGGCGAGTTTGAGGGGCTTAGAGAAGACATTGTTGTGAATGCGGCTCGCCGACCGGATTTTGGTGAAGCACGGGTTCACCCGACAGCTGGTGCAACCGCCATTGGAGCGCGCCCGTTCCTTGTTGCGTACAACGTTTATTTGGGTGACAAATCCAACCTTTCAGTTGCGAAGGAGGTAGCTAAAGCGCTGCGTGGTTCGTCTGGAGGTTTACGATATGTGAAGGGGCTTGGTCTTGAGGTAGACGGACAGGCGCAGGTGTCAATGAATCTTGTTGACACTGAGAAAACGCCGTTGCACAGAGCGTTTGAGATGGTGAGAATGGAAGCGGCTGTTCATGGAGTTGCAGCTACATGGAGCGAGATAGTAGGGCTTGTACCCGAGCGAGTTTTACTTGAGGCAGGCGCGCGCCATATACAGCTGCGTGGCTTTAAGCGCGATATGCTGCTTGAGCATCGTGTTCGTGATGCAGTTAGCGGCGGCGAAGCGGTGGAATCGTTTATTGGACGAATTGCCGCCAACACGCCCACACCGGGGGGAGGTTCTGTCGCCGCACATGCGGGTTCTCTTGGCGCTGCACTTTCGCAAATGGTTGCTGGCCTAACAATAGGTCGTAAGAAGTACGTCGCAGTTGAGGATCAGGTAAAGCAGCTATCGCAGCGAGCGAGCGCATTAAGGCGACGTCTTGCGTTGCTTGTTGAACGTGACGCCGCAGCATTCGAAGAGTTGCGAGCGGCGGGCAAGATGCCGTCGGAAACAGAGACAGAAGCAAATGCAAAGTCAAAAGCTATGCGTGCGGCGTTAGTAGGCGCGGCAGAAGTGCCACTTGAAACCGCGCGCGCCGCAGTAGAGGTCGCAGAGATTGCGGCGACCTTAGCCGATATCGGGAACAAGAACGCCGTTACCGATGCAGCAGTTGCTGCACTAATGGCAGAAGCAGCGTGCAAAGGTGCGGTTTGGAACGTGCGAATTAACGTAGTTTCGTTTGACGAGACATTGAGCACAGAAGCTGAGCAACTTGAGAGCGATGCAAGGGCCTGCGTGACAGCGGTGTCTCAGTTCGCGCGGAGCGCCGAAGCTGCAGCGGAGAGCGCGGTTAGCAAAGGATAAGGTGTGGTGAGGAGACAGACATCGATGAGACAAAGACATTCAGCGTTGCAGCTTTGCCGCCTAAACTATGGGGCGATAGCAGTTGGTGTCGCAGTAGCGACCGTGTCGGCAAGCATTAACGCCCAGCCTGCAACACGTGCGTCTAACGGAGCAACCTTAACCGTTGCACCGACACCATTCGTGCGAATAGGAAGTGATGTCCCAGGAGGGACGTTCACAACTCCATACGCCGCGCGATTAGCATCTGGTGCGATTGCGACTTTGGACGCTGCCAGTCGTGAACTGCGCATTTATACCGCTGACGGACGCAGAAGTCGTCTTATCGGGAAAGCTGGACCAGGACCAGGTGAGTTCCAGAGTAGCTTTATAAGGTTAAGTCGAGTGGGTGACAGTTTGATAGTGATCGAGCATCCACCAGCTGCAAGCCAAGCGCACGTGTTCGCCGAGTCTGGCTTTGTCCGTCGAGAATCAATTCGCTCGACATCGGGACCGGGACTAGGCATTAGTGGGCTAGCTTACATGGGTGGCAGTAAATATCTGGCGTCTATAGCTGGGTTTAGACCCTTTGCTGCTATTCCGATGTCAGTTACGCGCGATTCTGTTCCACATGCAATAATTAGCGCTGGGCCGAACGCGAAAGTAACTCGACTGGGATCGTATCTTGGTAATTCAGTGTTGGCCTACGAGGTACCCGGTGAACGTAGAGATGTGCGGGCTACAGCCTATGTGTTAGGCCCGTCACTTGCGTACGCAGGGGGGAACGACATTGCGTGGGTCGGGGATGCAGCCACAGGGATTATATCGTTGTTTAGCGCCGACGGCGCCAGTATCAGGTCGTTCGAGTTCCCCGTCCAGCGTAAGCCATACAACGAGACATTACTCAGCCAAGCTCGTGTTAAGCAATTAGCAGACGTGAATAATGAGGCTGAAAAGAGTCGTATTAATGCACTTTATGACGCAAAGCGTGGCTCTATGTCACCTGCTTTTAGCAGATTTGTTATTAGCGCCGACTCACTGTTGTGGGTTGAACTTTTTCGTGAAGACGAAGATACACCTCCGACGTTGGTAGCAGTTAATAGACAGGGGAGATTAGTCGCACGCATGACCATGCCAATGGCAATGCGTGTTGATGAGGTGGGGAGCGATTACGTGATTGGCGTAGCGACGGTTGACGGTGAGCCGGAGGTGAGGGCATACCGTACTAGGAGGTGAGGTGAGATCGAAAATGGGGTTGAAGTATCAATTCCCAACGTTTTCTCTCACAATTGCATCTAATGCACTGTTATCGCTAAACCAACATAAGGATTGAGCACCTACTCATGCGCATAAACAGCATATCACTCGCCACTTTGCTAGCCGCCACGGTATCACTTACCGCCGCTTGTAGCGGTGTTGACGATGCAGGTCTCTGGACAGGGAGGGTGGATACACTAGAATCTGGCACTGTGGTTGTGAGTAACAGCGCAATCCCAATTTGGTCGCCGTCGGAGACGTGGAGTGTAGAAGAAGTTGCTCGCATTGGTGAACTCGATGGAACGGGTGCCAAAGTTTTTGGGAGCATTGGGCTGTTAGAAGTTGACTCTACTGGTAAGCTTTACCTATTCGACACACAGGCCGATGAACTTAGAATAATTAGCAACGACGGTGATCATTTACGAACGCTGGGTAGATCAGGGGCAGGTCCTAATGAGTTTCAGAACGTTATTGGAATGCAGTTCGCGCCTAACGGTGACCTGTGGTTGGTCGACGCTACAAACGCTAGATATACGCGAGTAAGAAACGATGAAGTAGTCGATTCATTTCGTCGACCTGCAACGTTGTATAAGTTGCCTTGGCTGGGCGGTTTCGACGTGAGCGGATCATTTTACGATCAAGTAACAGAAAATATTGATGGCAAGTCAGTTGACGTTTTATTAAAGGTTCAGGCAAATGACAGCACAACAGAGAAGTTTCCTCTACCTATGGTCGATATGCGTAGTCCAAGAATAGGAACGATGGAGTTTCCGTTACCCTTTGCGCCTAAAATGCTTAGATCGTGGGACACAAAAGGTGCGGTGTGGACGGCTGTATCTTCAGAGTACCGTATCGCGCTTGTTGGTAAAGACGGAGATACTGCTGCTGTAGTATCACGCGAATTCAAGCCTCTTGAACTTACGGCTAACCAGCGTGATTCAGTTGATAAGTACGTTCGCAATTTGGAAGCGCAGTTCCCTATGGTTGTAGTCGCCCCACAATCGCGTGCGAGCAACGTTTCGCCTCTAAGGTGGTTCTTTGTAGACGATGAGAGCTATTTATGGGTTTGCGCAACTGGACTTGCGCGATGCTCGGAACTGGATGTGTTCGACCCTAAGCTGAGGTGGTTGGGAACTGTGTCGTTGCCCATAGAGATTATGGATTCACCGCGACCACTGGTTAGGGGAGATATGTTTTACGCTGTGATAGAAGGGGAGTCAGGAGAGCCGCAGCTGTATAAAGGGCGGATAGTGCGTAAGTGATGAGAGGCTATTGCCAGCAACGACACGAGTAGAGTGTACAAGAGCGCTCCTATGTGTAAGTTCCCGAATACGCGAAACGCCCGCTTATAGGCAGCTATTTTACCCATGCCCGTTTACGAAAGGACATTAGCAAGAACGAGATCATAGCTACCAGCAGAACTTCAGCGACCAGCCTGATCACTCGGAACGAATCCGGGTAATTGGCATAGGAGAACTGGAATGTTCCGACAAGAAACATACCGAACATGATGATTGGGTAGATAGCAGACGAGGTAGTGAGCTCCCCATAAGTACTACTTCGAAAATCTACCTGCGTAAAAGCGATAAGAACTACTAAGAAGGTGGAACCTGTTAACTGGACGAGGAATCCGAATTGCACGAATGACATCGAATAAAGACGCATGCCATCCATCAGTAACCATTGTCGCAATAGATCCATAACAGTAGTATAGCTTACGGCATGAATGACACTGCATAGCACAATAGGCCAAAGATCACGCGTCCTCAATTTATGAGAGAAGTAGCCTCGTACACCTGAACAGAAAATAAAAAACAGTTCTTTCATAATTCTATCATAGATTCAACATGTAGCGAGGCATGAGACCATAAAAGTCTCCCGATCAACGGATAAATGTTTCTCACAGTCTATTCTCCGTTTAAATTCTAAGCGGCAAACGGTTCAGTCTTGAGTGGATATGAAGAGCGCCAAAGCTATTGTTCCTGCATGGGACGGCAAGTTGAGCCATATCATCAATCTGCTGGTCGGAAAAATCGGTTCCGACACTTCGTGCCATTTCCTTAAAGCGAGGTTTGTACTTCGACAACACTGCCCTCACTACACGGCATTGCTCTTCAAAACTCAAATTGCGTTTACTTATATGAGACTCCTTCGGGTTCTCCTTCATATCCGCCAACATATCCTGAACCAACTCCCGCTGCATCTGACCAAGTTGCTTAATCGCTTGAGCACCATTCTTGGAGAACAAAGAAAGTTCTGGAGATATTGACGTTGAGTTCGCAACAAATGCGAAATGAGCGCGCACACCTTCATAGCCAGAGGCATCATTGATCACTCGTGGATGAGCTACGCTAGTCGGGAGATTATCTCTACCAACGCAGGCGCTCGTATTCAGAGCAAGAAACAAGATAGCGATGTTCCAGGTAAGCAACTTCATGATTTCCATACCTCAGGGAAAGAGTACGCTGCGTACAACAGTAACAGCAGTTCAGAATAGGCACCAGCGAAAAGATGGGCGCACTTATCTCTGAGAGGCGTTCGGTGAGCGTCGGTCAGCGCTGGGCAGTCCGAATCCGATGGCGTCGATATCGACCTCTAAGGCCTGTATTCTGATATGAGTAGGACTTGGACTTAGCCGCTTAGCACCTGCTGAATCGCCGGGGACTGACCAATGTTTGATCGTATGAGTATCGGCGCAAAGGAGTAAGAATAATGTTTCCAACTTGACGTTGCTTCAAAACATGACGTTTTGATTAACTGGTAGCGGACAGCTTTACCGCCAGTAGTTTATTCCTCGCTGGCCAACGCACCTATGCTTTGGCGTACGCGTGCTGTGTTCGTCTACCTAACACGTGAGAACGTTCACTAAAACTACGACCCCAATCAATGTCTCATGCATTCACTAACAAACAGAATATCAGATCGTTGTACCGCCGGCCTGCTAGCGGTTGGCATTTTCATCGCTTGCGGTTCGCAGCATAACTCAGATGTTGCCTCTACAAATATATCGTTCACGGATAAGACGCTAACGCGGTACGGAGCTGACGCTACGTTTGATCGAGTCTCTTGCGGCGTCTTCGATCGCGATGGACGATTAGCTATTTGCGACAACGCTGAAGGTAAATTGTTTTTGTTTGATAGCAACGGACAGTATAAGTTTGCGTTCGGTAGACGCGGCGCTGGTCCCGGTGAGTTTCACAGTATTTCTGGTGCGCACTTCGATAGCCTAGGCAACTTGTCTGTGTGGGATGGAGGCAGGCGAAAAATGGTAATGATTGATTCAGCCGGTAAACTTGTACGTGATGTGCAAATGGCTGAGATGACAGGATGGATACCACGCTATTTGGGACAAACTAAAGATGGGCGTTTCATGTTTATTGAGAAAACTTTGTTCGGTCCAAGAGTGCGTGTACCAGAAGGTCTTGTACCCAGCTGGACAAAGCTACTAGCGTTCGATAGCACGTCTCGGCGTTCTACGATCTTGGATTCGATAGTACTTAGAGAAGAGTTTGTGGCCGGAAATGGCTTTCAACGTGTCACCTTTCAACTACCGTTTCGAGCTGACGGCGACGCCGTAGTTGTTGGCAACAAGTTGGTGTCAGGCTTCTCTCGCGACTCTGTTTACTTTGTACGCAATGTTCTTAGCGGAAAAGTTGACACGACTCCGCTTCCCTTCCCTGCGTATACAATAAGCAATCGCGTTTGGGAGGCAGCGTGGGACGCAGCGCGTAACAGCTCGACTCCCAATGAGTTCTCTGAGCGCATACAAGCAGCAAAGAGCAAAGTACCTAGGATTCTGTCTCGACCACGATTTGCAAGTCTCTACAAAACACCGCGCGGTACGGTAGCAGCATACGGACCGTTGGATGCCACGGGCGACACGTATGGGCTGCGCTGCCTAATAGTAGCTGCGGGAGATAGATGCCCCTCTATACGCACTGTGCAAGGAGAAGTTGTTATAGCAATATCTTCCGGCGTTGCAGCTGTCTCAATTGAACAACCAGATGGCACGCTGATTGTGGTACTACGATCTGTCGTTGAATCCGCCCGTGTATCGGGAAGCATCCCAGACGCTAGAACGCCACCGCCTCCAAAGTAGCTCCACCACTAGCACCGCTAGGTAAACCTACCATTAAATGTAAAGCATACTTGACATTTAATGGTGATTATACGACTTTATGTAAAGCTACCTTTACTTTCGCTGTTTAGGGACCCACCGTTCTCTCTGAGCCCATAACGTTTATGTCTTCTCCTCCGCTTCGCGGCAAGTCCATTCATAACGGGCGTAGTGCTCTCCTATGGCTCTTTATCTGGCTAACGCTTTACTTCGCCATTCGCTTTTGGCTCGAGAGCAATCCTGCCTTTAGCGCTCAACTAAGGCTCAGCGTTGCCTTCATACCCACGCCATTCTTTGCGCTCTTCCTATGGACGTTTATTCGCAATCTGCGCGGGTCGGACGAACTTGAACGCCGCATACAGCTAGAGGCTCTCGCTGTAGCCTTTCCAGTTGGATTACTGTTTCTCACAACATTGGGGCTCGTACAACGCGCGGTAATCCTAGATTTCCAGAATTGGAGTTTTAACCACGTGTGGCCGTTCTTCGCTCTATTCTATCTGGTGGGCCTTTGGATCGCGCGTAGGCGTTACGCGTGAAGAATCGACTGAAAGTTCTACGTGCAGAGCGTGACTGGTCTCAATTAGAGCTCGCAGAACGGCTTGGTGTCTCGCGCCAAACAGTGAATGCTATCGAAACAGGAAAGTACTCACCCTCATTAGAGTTGGCATTTTCTATGGCCCAGCTCTTTGAACAACGAATAGAGGATATCTTTGACCCGAATGCTGGAGACGTGCCTCGAGATAGCTGAACACACCAACTAGTATCGCTTACATTCCCTAATCATTTCAAAAACTTTAGAGCCTACTGCTGCACCTACCCAAACACGCTCTACTGCAAAAAGTTGGCTCAGGCCGGCTTCGTAATTATCCTCGGCCCGTCTTCAGTTACAGCTACGGTGTGTTCGAAATGCGCAGACCGTTTCCCATCTGCAGTCACCACCGTCCATTTGTCAGCCAATGTACGCGTACGCGCTGTGCCCACGTTAACCATTGGCTCAATAGCGATGGTTAGACCGGGCATAAGCTTCTTACCCCGCTTTGGTTTACCATAGTTGGGGATTTGCAGCTCTTCGTGTAACGCAAAGCCAACTGCATGACCAACAAGCTCACGTACAATGGAAAAACCTTCGGGCTCAACAACCGCTTGTATTGCGGCACCAATATCACCCACATGATTATCAGGCGTAGCTGCAGCAATACCAGCAGCAAGGGCACGCTGCGTGACTTCCAATAACTTCTGAGTAATTGCGTCTACCTCGCCCACGGGCACCGTAGCAGCAGAGTCGGTATACATACCGTCGAGTTTTACACCAACATCTAGCGAAACAATATCGCCTTCCTGGAGAACTCTTTTATGCGACGGAATACCGTGAACGACTTCTTCATTTACAGAGATACAGGCGCTTCCAGGGAAGCCGTACAATCCCTTGAACGCCGGCGTAGCACCCTCGTGAGAGCGAATAAAATCCTCTACAAGTTTGTCGAGTTGCAGAGTAGTTATTCCGGGGCGAACTGCGGCTTTAGCATGTTCTAGTGTTTCATAGAGAATTGCTCCACCGCGCACCATTATCTCTATTTCGCGCTGCGATTTGAGCAACATACCCGACGTTGCGGCCCCCGCCCCACCACCAGCTCCTGAGGTCATACTACTGCACTTCTTTTAACGCGTTTACAGCTCGTTGTTCTACTTCTTCGACTGAGCCAACCGCATCGATGGTGATTACTTGAGGGCCGTTGTCTTGATACCACTGAATAACCGGTGCCGTCTGCTTGCGATAGACGTCAAGACGATTTCGAATTGCGTCAGGCTCGTCGTCTTTGCGACGAACTAGCGTGCCCTGTTTTCCATCGACTTCGCATTTCTCACCTGGCTCACGTCCAAAGAATGGACGCTGACATGCGTCGCAGGTGGTGCGTCCACTAAGACGTTTAACTAGCTCCGCATCTTCAACATCGAAGAGCAGCACAGCATCAACCTGTCTTCCAAGGTCGGCAAGTACTTTATTGAGCCCGTCTGCCTGTGGGGTTGTACGAACAACACCGTCTAGGATTGCACCAGCTGCAGCAGATGGTGCTGATAGCGCGTCTTTCATAATGCCCATGATGACCTCGTCTGAAACGAGATCACCACGGTCCATTAATTCCTTTGCCTTTAGCCCAAGCGGTGTTTTGTCGCGAACTGCACTGCGAAGCACATCGCCCGTTGCAATGCGGGGCACGCCGAGTCGTTCGGATAAACGCTCACCCTGCGTGCCCTTTCCTGCGCCCGGTGGACCGAGCAGTACGATTACCATCTCGCTTAGAATCCGCCGGTCGCCTGCTGGCGACCACGGAACCGTACACGACCTTTCTTCATGAAGCCGTCGTACTTACGAAGCAGAAGATGCTGCTGCAGTTGGGACATGGTATCGAGAGCGACACCAACAACGATAAGCAGCGATGTTCCACCGAACGCGAACGGTACGTTGACTATGCGCGCAATCACGATCGGCATAAGCGCAATAACCGTTAGGAATATTGCACCCGGCAGTGTGATTCGTTCTACAACCTGCTCAATGTACTCCGCTGTCTTAGCACCGGGCTTAACACCAGGAACGAAGCCACCCTGTTTCTTCAAGTTCTCGGCGATATCAACCGGATTGAAGATGATAGAGGTGTAGAAGTACGTGAACAGCATTGTCAGCATGCCGAAAACCACAAAGTACAACCACGGATTTGCACCCGTTGGGTTGAACAGCTCTGCAATTTCCTGCGCTTTGGGATTACCACTGAACTGCGCCATCATGCCAGGTATAACGATTACCGACTGCGCAAAGATGATGGGCATAACGCCTGCGGTGTTAATACGCAGCGGGATGAAGTTACGAGCAGCTTCCCGTTGGCGTCCGCGCGCCATAGTTCGTTGTGGTATTTGAATCAGCACTCTTCTGGCGGCGACTGTGATAGCCACACACCCTGCCACGACCGCGATCATCGCCACGCCTAGCACCACAATTGATAGCGGTGCGATGGCGTCGGTAACGACATAGTTGAATGTACCGATGATTGAAGGCCAGAAGCCTTCGATGATGGAGAAGAAGATGAGCAGTGACGCACCGTTTCCTAGTCCGCGTTCTGTAATCTGTTCACCTAACCACATAACAAAAATTGCGCCTGTGGTAAGGAACAGCATCATCTGAATTGCGAATCCGGCGCCTGGCCGCGAAACTGCATTTGGCAGCGACGCAGTAAAGAGCGCAAATCCGTAAGCCTGAATGAGTGCGAGAACTACGGTTAGATAACGTGTGTACTGCGTGATTTTCTTTCGGCCTTCTTCGTCCTTCTGCATTTTGTCCACTGTCGGCATAACTGCGCCGGCGATCTGAACAAAGATGCTTGCCGATATGTACGGCATGATGCCCAGCGCAAACACTGTTGCGCGTGACAAACCACCACCCACGAACAGATCATAGAGGCCGAGTAGGCCACCGCCCTGTTGTGCGAAATAGTTTGCCAGCGCCTGAACATCGATTCCAGGTGCAGTGATGTGTGCACCAGTACGATAGATCAGCAGACACATGAACGTGAACGTGATTTTCGCCCACAGTTCAGGTGTTCTGTAAATGTTTGCGACCGCCTGGGCCGCCGCGTTGGATTGCTGCGCCATGCGCTGGGGTTCCTGGTTAGGCTTCGACGCGGCCGCCGGCCGCTTCTATCCGGGCCTTGGCGGATGCACTCACCTTGATGCCCCGAACTGTAAATGCACGTCCGACTTCGCCGTTGGACAGCAGTTTAGCTGGTCCGTGCCCTGAACGAATCAGGCCGGCTGCGACGAGTGTGTCGACGGTGATCTCATCACCGTTGACTTTGGAGAGCGCATCGAGACGCACGACCTGTGCGTCTTCGCGGAATGGGTTTGTGAATCCGCGCTTGGGGATACGACGTGTGATTGGCATTTGGCCGCCTTCAAAGTGCGGCTTGCCACCACCGGGGCCACCATGGCCGGAACGCGCCATGGAACCCTTGTGTCCCTTGCCAGATGTCTTGCCTAGCCCAGATCCAGGACCGCGACCGACACGACGACGGCCACGATGTGAACCGGGTGCGGGCATCAGGTTATGCAACCCGAGCTTCTCGACGCCTTTAGCGCCGCCTTCTTGCTTAGTTGCCACGAATTACTCCTCGACGGGCGTCACTGAAACCAGATGACGCACCTGCTTGAGCTGGCCGCGCAGCGAGGCGGAATCCTGCTGCACAACACTCGACTGATGATTACGCAAGCCGATGGCCTCTAAGGTACGACGCATCCGCCACGAGTGGCCGATTGAACTACGTACCTGCGTAATACGAACTTTTCCTGACGTCGGAGCTTCAAGCTTCGGCGTCTTTGATGGACCCTTCGATGGATGCCAGACAAATGTCCGTGCCATTACTCAGCTCCTGCAGCGACAACCGCCGCCGAACGCGTATCGATGACTTCACGACGGGACTTCTCACGCGAACGATATCCGATGGCAGACACCTCTATGCCACGTTCTTTCGCCGCCTGCTCAACCGTTACCAGATGAGTTAGTCCATCGAGAGCGGCAAGTACCATGTTGTGCGGGTTGGTCGAGCCGAGCGACTTCGTAAGAATGTCGCTTATACCTGCACACTCAAGTACTGCGCGAACTGCACCGCCAGCGATTACGCCGGCACCGGGTGCTGCTGGCTTCATGAGCACTTTACCTGCGCCATGCTTGCCAACGACTTCGTGCGGAATGGTGGACCCTGTGAGTGGGACCGAAACCATACTGCGGCGCGCAGCCTCTACTGCTTTGCGAACGGCCTCGGAGACTTCGTTAGCCTTACCTGTAGCAAAGCCAACTTTGCCTTGGCCGTCACCAACTGCAACGAGCGCGTTAAACGAGAAGCGACGACCGCCCTTCACAACTTTCGCGACACGGTTAATCGCGATGACGTTTTCAACTAGATCGCTCTGTTCGCGTTCTGGCTGCTGTCCTCCGCGTGCACCGTCGCGGCCACCGCGACCTTCGCGGCCGCCCTGTCCACCTTCACCACCTTGGCCGCCGGGCCCACGTCCGCGTCCGCCACCTGGGCCGCCACGTCCGCGGCCACCACCTGGGCCTCCGCGTCCTCGGCCGCCACCCGGGCCACCACGTCCACCGCCACTGCGTGCGCCACCTGGCGCGCCACCGGTTCCTGTTGCGTTTGCCATGTTAGAAATCCAAGCCTCCCTCTCGGGCGCCATCGGCCACGGCTTTCACCCGGCCATGGTACTGGTAACCGGCGCGGTCGAACACTACCTGAGCAATGCCCGCTGCTTTCGCCTTTTCGGCGACTGCCTTCCCGACCGCAAGTGCGCGCTCGGATTTCGTGCCGTTCATCCCCTCGCTGCCAACCGTCATCAGCGTGCGCTGAGTCGTGTCGTCGACGATCTGGGCATAGATGTGCTTCAGAGAACGGAACACCACCAAACGCGGACGCTCGGTCGTTCCGTTTACTGCCTTGCGAACACGGAGATGGCGACGCTTGCGACGCTCTGCTGTTGTCCGCGGAATAGCTGTCTTGGCCATTACTTGCCTCCCGCCTTACCGGCCTTGCGGCGAATGACTTCTCCCTGGTAACGCACACCTTTGCCTTTATATGGCTCGGGCTTGCGCTTGCTACGGATCTCCGCAGCTACCTGTCCTACCAGCTCCTTGCTAGCACCGTCAATAACTACGGTGGTTGCGTTAGGGGTCGTGATCTTCACGCCCTCAGGAGCCTCGTATGCGATTTGATGAGAAAAACCTAGCGAAAGCAGAACGCCGTAAGGCTTTGGCTCTGCCTTAAATCCAACGCCGGTTATCTCAAGTGTCTTTTGGAATCCGTTGGTGACACCCTCAACCATGTTCGCTACAAGCGTGCGAGAAAGTCCGTGCAACGCCTTGTGGTTTGTTTCATCGCTGGGACGCTTGACGAGGATTTCCCCGTTCTCTTGCTCCACAGTGATGTCCAGTGGCAACGCGCGCGAAAGCTCACCCTTGGGCCCTTTCACACGAACGTTATTACCATCGATTGTCACCTGAACTCCGGCTGGAACCGGAATGGGACGTTTGCCGATACGTGACATGTTATGAGCCCCTTACCAAATGAGGGCGAGCAATTCGCCCCCGGTGTTGGCGGCACGCGCGTCACGGCCTGACATAATCCCACGCGATGTGCTAAGGATTGCCATGCCAAGTCCGTTGCGAACTCGCGGGATCTCGGTAACGCCTACGTATTTACGAAGACCGGGCGTCGAAATGCGCTTCGCCTCACGTATAACTGACTGGCCGCCGTGCGCATACTTAAGAATCACGCGCAACAGTTTGCGACCGTCTTCGGACTCTACAACACGATAATCCTGGACGAAGTGGTTCTCCTTAAGGATTCGTGCTATCTCGACTTTCATGTTTGACAACGGCATATCCACACGACGGTGCCGCGAGGCACAGGCGTTACGGATGCGTGTCAGCATGTCTGCGATTGGATCGTTGAGGCTCATGCTCTCTGATATCTCCTATGGTATCCCTGCACTTTGCAGTCGGACCTGTAGGAAGGTGAATGGACTACCAGCTTGCCTTGCGCAAGCCGGGAATAAGGCCGTCTAGCGCCATCTCACGAAGCGCAATACGGCTCAAACCGAAGTGACGAAGATACGCACGCGGACGACCGCTGATCGAACAGCGATTGCGAATGCGCGTAGCTGACGAATCGCGTGGCATATTACGCAATGAAGCATAAGCTGTCGCACGTTCTTCGTCTGTGCTCTTCGGATTGCGGATAACGGCCTTAAGCTGCGTGCGCTTTTGCGCGTGGCGCGCTACTAGTTCGCGACGCTGCTCGTTTCGGGCCAGTTTGCTCGTCTTTGCCATGTCGTTCTTGTTTTAACCGTTATGCCGCAACTTCTGCCGGCTGCGCCACACGAGGCGTTACCGGTTTGTCATCACCACGGAAGGGCATCCCCAACTGATGCAACAACGCAAATGCGTGCTCATCTTTCTTTGCTGTAGTAACAAAGGTGATGTCCATGCCGTGAATCTGCTCCACCATGTCGTAGTTGATCTCGGGGAAAATCATCTGCTCTTTTACGCCGAGTGTGTAGTTACCACGACCATCAAACGACTTGGTGCCAAGACCGCGGAAGTCGCGGATACGTGGTGCAGCGACTGTCACAAAGCGATCGAAGAACTCCCACATCTTAGTTCCACGCAGCGTGACTGACGCGCCGATATCCTGCCCTTCGCGCAATCCAAAGTTAGCGATCGAGTTGCGGGCTTTGCGGCGAACTGGCTTCTGACCTGTAATGAGCGCGAGCTCTTCAACAACCACGTCGAGTAGACGCGGCTGCTTAACAGCTTCACCGACACCGCAGTTCAGAACGATTTTCTGAAGTGTGGGGATCTCGTTCACGTTGCCAAAGTCGAACTGTTTGGCGAGTGAAGCGCGAACCGTGTTCTCGTAGTAGCTCTTAAGGCGTGGTGCGACTGGAGCGAGCCCTTCACCGGCATGCTCACGCTTAGTGAAATCAGCTACCTGACGCGGCTGTCCACCCTGCTTGTTGCGTCCAGCTTTTGTGCCAGCGCCACCCTTTGAACCACCCTTGGCGGCCGCATCTTTGGCGCCACCTTTTGTCTTGCCTGCCATATCTCAGTCTCCGGTCAGCGATTACGCGGAATAACTTCGCCGCTCTTAGCGCCGATACGCTCTTTCGTTCCGTCAGCATCGACTCGCACTCTCGTGCGCGTAGGTGCACCGGACTTGGAATCAAGCAGCATCACGTTTGACGCGTGAATCGGTGCGGCCATCTCAATGATGCCGCTCGTTTCTTCCGCTGTACGCGCTTTGCGGTGTTTCTTAACGATGTTGATTCCCTCCACTTTGATGCGCCCAGTCTTCGGGTACACTTGGAGGACTTTCCCTTCACGCCCAGCGTCGTCACCACGCATTACGCGCACGGTGTCACCCTTGGTGACATGTATGACTTCGCGGCTGGCTTTTACCGCATGACGTGAAGCGCCAAGGCGCTGTCCACGGTCGGTGCGGTAGTAAACGTTCTTTCGCATATCAGAGTACCTCAGGAGCCAGCGATACGATCTTCATGTACCGCTTCTCGCGAAGTTCGCGAGCGACGGGGCCAAAGATACGGGTCGCTTTCGGCTCGCCGTTATCGTTGATGATAACAACTGCGTTTTCATCAAACCGTATGTAGCTGCCATCTTTGCGGCGCGTTTCCTTAACGGTGCGTACAACAACGGCCTTCGCTACGTCTGACTTCTTAACTGTGCCGTTAGGCAGCGCATCTTTAACAGCCACAATGACTCGGTCACCCAAGCCAGCGTAGCGTCGGCGCGTGCCTCCAAGTACGCGGATCACAAGTGCGCGTTTAGCACCTGAGTTATCCGCAACTTTTACGACAGATTCCTGTTGAATCATGGTCGGTTCCTCTATCCCTTAGCGTGCGCGTTCGACGATCTCGACCACACGCCACCGCTTGTCCTTTGACAACGGCCGGGTCTCCATGATACGCACCGTATCGCCTGTCTTAGCTGAGTTCTCCTCGTCGTGAGCCTTCAGCCTGCGGGTACGCGTCACCATCTTGCCGTACTGCGGATGCGGCATGCGCCGATCGATCTGCACTACGACTGTCTTGTCCATCTTGTCGCTCACAACAAGTCCGACTCTAAGCTTACGAGCGGTCCTGTTTGAGACGCCGTTCTGCGCGGCGTTCGCGTTATTGGTTTCAGCCATCGTTTGAATTTCCGTTTAGCGGCTGCGGGCCTTAGAGGCCTTCTTCGCGGTTGCCTTCTTTGCGGCGCCCTTCTTTTCGCCGGATACGCTCCGGCTCGTGCGCGCGATCCCCAAAGCGCGTTCACGCGCAATGGTGTTGAGTCGCGCTATGTCGCGACGCAGTGAGCGCAAACGCAGGGGCTCTTCCAAAGCTTCCGTTGCACTACGGAAGCGAAGGCGGAACCGCTCTTCTTCTAGTTGAGCGATACGAGCTGTTAGCTCGTCATCACCCAGTTCGCGGATCTCTTCAGCTTTCACTTGTAACCGCCTCCTCACGAACCACGAATTTGGTCCGCACGCCGAGTTTGGCCGACGCTAGCGCCATTGCCTTTTCGGCGAGCTCGCGTGACACACCTTCGATCTCGAACATCACGCGACCTGGCTTAACAACTGCCACCCACATTTCCGGTGAGCCTTTACCCTTACCCATACGGGTTTCAGCAGGCTTCTTGGAAATTGGCTTGTCGGGGAAAATTCGGATCCAGACTTTACCACCACGTTTGATGTGACGTGTCATCGCAACACGGCACGCTTCGATCTGACGGCTCGTAATCCAACCCGGCTCCAGCGTCTGTAGCCCGAAGTGCCCAAATGACACCTCAGAGCCACGGTGCGCGAGCCCCGTTGTACGGCCTTTAAACATCTTGCGGAATTTGACCCGCTTCGGACTCAGCATCTCTCAGTCTCCTCAGGCGCCCGTCGAGTAGGTCTTGCCGCGACGATCATTCGTGATCTCACCTTTGAAAATCCACACTTTCACGCCGATAGCGCCGTATGTGGTTCTCGCAGTGCTTGTCGCGTAGTCGATGTCGGCGCGAAGTGTGTGAAGTGGCACACGTCCTTCGTGGTAGCCTTCAACGCGCGCTATTTCAGCGCCGCCGAGACGGCCACCCGCCTTGACTTTGATTCCGAGCGCGCCCATGCGCATCGCACTCTGTACCGCGCGCTTCATCGCACGACGGAACGAGATACGCTGCGAGAGCTGCGCCGCAATGTTATCAGCGACCAACTGTGCTTCGATCTCCGGACGCTTGATCTCCTCAACGTTGATCCCGACTTCTTTGCCGGTCAACTGAGCAAGCTCGTCGCGCAGTTTGTCGACTTCTGCTCCCTTCTTACCGATCACAACACCCGGACGGCCGGTGTGAATCGTGACCACTACTTTGCCGGGCTTGCGCTCGATTGTCACATCCGAAATAGCAGCGTTATCAAGACGCGCCTTCAGATACTTTCTGAGCAGCGCATCTTCGCGAAGAAGCGCCGGCATATCTTTCTTTGCGTACCAGGTCGATCGCCAGGTCTTCGTTACGCCGAGGCGAAAACCGATCGGATTCGTCTTCTGTCCCATTTATCGAACCGCCTCTGTTACGATGATCTCGATGTGGCTTGTACGCTTTAGCATTGGTGTGGCACGACCCATTGCCGCAGGTGTCCAACGCTTAAGCTTCGGTCCTTCGTTTACGATCGCTTTCGTTACTACAAGAGCGTCAACGTCCATCGAGACGTTAGCTGCACGGGCAGCCTGCTCCGCGTTAGCAACAGCGCTCGCAAGTGTCTTCTCGATTTGCTTTGCAGCATGCTTCTTCGAGAACTTGAGAATGGCCATCGCTTCGTTGACACGCTTACCGCGGATCTGATCGATTACCAAGCGCATCTTGTACGGCGACTGGCGCGTCGTGCGCTGAATGGCACGCGCTTCGGTTCCGGTTTTCACAGTATTAGCCATCTGTTACTTACCCCCGCCCTTGCCGCCCTTCTTCTCTACCTTGCTCCCAGCGTGACCACGGAAAAGACGCGTCGGCGAGAATTCGCCAAGCTTGTGCCCAACCATGTTTTCTGTCACGTACACAGGAATGAACTTGTTGCCGTTGTGCACAGCAAATGTGTGCCCGACAAACTCTGGCAGAATCGTGCTCGCACGCGACCACGTTTTCACCATCTTCTTTTCGTTTTTTGAATTCATCGCTAGGACCTTGGCCTCAAGGCGCTCTGCGACGAATGGACCCTTTCTGATGCTTCTAGACATATCGGTATCTCAGCTCGTCTGGCGAATCACTTGGTGGCCTTACCGCGCTTGCGGCCGCGAACGATGAGACGCTGAGACGCCTTCTTAGAATTACGCGTCTTGACGCCTTCCTTCTTGCCCCACGGGCTCACAACGTTGCGGCCACCGCGGGTACGACCACCGTGTGGATGGTCTACTGGGTTCATAACTTCACCACGCACTTTAGGACGCTTGCCGAGCCAACGGCTCTTGCCAGCCTTTCCGTGCGACTGCAACTCATGCTCGGAGTTTCCAACTTCTCCGATCGTTGCCATGCAGTTGCCATGAACCAGGCGCATCTCTGTGCTGCCCAAACGCAGCGTCACGTAGTCGCCTTCTTTTGCCACAACCTGAGCGAAAGCGCCAGCAGAGCGAGCCATCTGGCCACCCTTGCCGATCTTCAACTCAATGTTGTGTACCGATGTACCGAGCGGGATTTCCTTGAGTGGCATTGCGTTGCCAACACGGAAGTCGCTCCCCGAGCCAGACACAACGTTGTCACCCTGCTTAAGCCCCTTTGGGTGCAGGATGTAGCGCTTCTCGCCGTCGGCGTACTCGATAAGAGCGATACGCGCTGAACGGTTCGGATCGTACTCGATGTGTGCGACGGTACCGATAACGCCAGCTTTATCGCGGCGGAAGTCGATACGGCGATACATACGCTTATGACCACCACCGATGCGGCGCATCGAGATGTGGCCATGGTTATCGCGGCCACCGCTCTTCTTGATTGGCTCCATAAGCGACTTCTCGCCCGTGGTGCGCGTGATGTCAGCGAAGTCCGAAACTGAGCGGAATCGCGAGGCCTTACTTACTGGCTTGAATTGACGGATTCCCATGTACTCAGCCCTCGAAGATGGCTATCGAATCGCCGTCACGCAGCTTGACGATTGCCTTCTTTGTATGTGGACGGCGACCGATCGACTGCCCCACTCGGCGGGCTTTACCACGCGCGTTGGATGTCCAGACTCCGGTTACCTTCACGCCGAAGAGACGCTCGATGGCCTCTTTGATCGCGAACTTGGTAGCAGATGGTGCCACCTCGAATGTGTATTCGCCGCGATCCTGATAGGCGGCAGACGTGCGCTCCGTGATAATCGGACGCACGATAGTGCGATGCAGCGTTGCCATCGCTTACTCCTCCGTGGCGGACGCAGCCGCCTTACGGGTACGTGGCTTGCGAACTGGTGCTTCCGCCGCCTCGACCGGGGTTGTTTCGCCCAAAGCCGACGCTTCAATCACGACCACGTCTGACCACAAAATGTGGTACGTGCTCGCATCGGCGTACGGCATTACATGGGCCGACGGAATGTTGCGCGAACTCAAGAAAACGTTCGGCTTAACACCGTCTGTAAGGAACAGAACCTTGCGATCGCTTATACCAAGTGAGGCAAGAAGCGATAGGAACTGCTTCGTCTTCGGCGCGCTGAAATCAAGCGCATCGACGAGGATCACTGACTGCTCACGTGCACGCGCATTTAGCGCGCTCTTACGAGCGAGCTGGCGGACACGCTTCGGGACAATCTGGGTGTACTTGCGCGGGATCGGACCGAACACCGTGCCACCGCCCGGCCAGTTCGGAGCGCGCGTCGAACCTTGGCGTGCTCTACCAGTTCCCTTTTGCTTCCAAGGCTTCTGGTTTCCGCCGGTTACTTCGCCGCGCGTCTTTGTTTTCGCCGTTCCCTGACGACGGTTTGCAAGAAAAGCCTTAACCGCTTGGTGCATAACAGGCACGTTGACGACACCGTCAAATGTGCTCTGCGGCAACTCGCGATTCCCGCCTTCCTTACCCTGCGCCGTATACACAGGCGCGTTCATGGTCTCGTTATCGGCCATCTGTTCAGCCCTGCTTCCGCAGCATGACGATTCCGTTTATCGGACCGGCTACACTGCCGCGCAAATAAATGAGGTTGCGTTCCGCGTCGATCTTCTCAACGCGAATGCCGATCGCTGTATGGCGCTTATTGCCATACTGACCAGGCATTTTCTTGCCCTTGATAACGCGCGACGGATCTGTGCCCGCGCCGATAGATCCAGGCTTACGGTGCTTCGTGTTACCGTGAGTGTTCGGGCCACCACCAAAACCGTAGCGCTTCACAACACCCTGGAAACCACGACCCTTTGACGTTCCAGTGACTTTGACCTTCTCACCAGCGGTGAAAATGTCCACTGAAATCGTGTCGCCAACGTTGTAAGAAGGGATTTCAGCCTTGCCGGGTGCGTCGTCCAGACGGAACGAGCGCAACACACGAGGTGGCGCTTCGAGTCCAGCCCGAGAGGCATGCCCAACTTCAGCCTTTGTAGCGCGACGCCCCTTAGGCGTGCGCTCATTCTTCTTGTTCTCGCGCGCAACGCGCTGCGAGCCATATCCAAGCTCCACTGCGGCAAAGCCCGCCGACTCAACCGTCGTCACTTTAGTGACGGGGTTGGGCGTGGCCTCCACCACGGTGCAGGGCACTTGCTGCCCCTGCTCGTTAAACAGCTGAGTCATGCCCAGCTTCTTGCCTATGATTCCGATCATGAAAAGTTAGCTCTGTACGAGTCGCAGCAGACCTATAAGATCTTGCCGTTGGACTTTAAAGAACGCCGCCCTCTGCAGCGCTCCCGGTACTCTTTGCTGCTTACTACTCGACCTTGATTTCGACGTCCACACCAGCCGGTAGATCAAGCTTTGTTAGCGCGTCTACTGTTCCGGCGCGAGAATCGAGGATGTCGATAACACGCTTGTGCGTCTTTAACTCGAACTGCTCACGCGACTTCTTGTCGACGTGCGGTGAACGAAGCACTGTCCACCTCTGCGTCTTTGTTGGCAAAGGAATCGGACCCGATACTTGCGCGCCGGTTTTTTCGGCGGTGCGCACGATATCGGCCGAAGCCTGATCAATCACTGCGTGATCGAACGCCTTAAGACGGATACGAATACGGCCTGGCATGCTGATTTCCGATGATTAGACCCGAGGACAAGTGGTCGCAGGCTTCCCTGCGACCACCCAAACCCCGGAAATGGTTACGCGAGGATCTTTGTGACGACGCCTGCGCCAACCGTACGACCGCCTTCGCGGATCGCGAATCGAAGCTGCTCTTCCATTGCGATCGGAGTGATCAGCTCGATGGTCATCTGGATGTTGTCACCAGGCATCACCATCTCCATGCCATCAGGAAGCTCGATCATGCCAGTTACGTCCGTTGTACGGAAGTAGAACTGAGGACGATATCCCTTGAAGAACGGAGTATGACGACCACCTTCTTCCTTGGTGAGAACGTAGACTTCCGCGTGGAACTTGGTGTGTGGCTTGATTGATGACGGCTTAGCCAGAACCATTCCGCGCTCAATCTCCTCCTTCGCGATGCCGCGAAGCAGAAGACCAACGTTGTCGCCTGCGCGACCTTCGTCGAGAAGCTTGCGGAACATCTCAACACCCGTGACAACCGTCTTCTTCTCAGCATTGAAGCCGACGAGCTGAACTTCTTCGCCGACCTTTACAATGCCGCGTTCGATACGGCCCGTAGCAACCGTACCACGGCCCGTGATCGAGAACACGTCTTCGACTGGGAGTAGGAACGGCTTGTCGATTTCACGGACAGGCTCCGGGATGTATGAGTCAAGAGCGTCATAAAGCTTCTCGAACTCAGCAACCCACTTCGGATCACCGTTAATCGCGTTGATCGCCGAGCCACGGATAACCGGGACGTCGTCGCCAGGATAGTTGTACTTCGAAAGCAACTCGCGGACTTCAAGCTCAACTAGATCGAGGAGCTCATCGTCTTCGACTAAGTCGCACTTGTTAAGGAACACGACAACCGACGGCACGTTAACCTGACGAGCCAGAAGGATGTGCTCACGCGTCTGCGGCATTGGGCCGTCAACTGCGGAAACCACGAGGATCGCGCCGTCCATCTGCGCTGCACCCGTGATCATGTTCTTTACGTAGTCGGCGTGACCCGGGCAATCCACGTGCGCGTAGTGACGGTTCTCCGTCTCGTACTCGACGTGCGATGTCGCAATCGTAAGGATCTTCGTGGAGTCACGACGTCCCTGCGATTCTGATGCCTTGGCTACCTCGTCGTAAGCTACGTACTTGGTGCCATAGCCCTTGTCTGCCGAAATCTTCGTCAGAGCTGCGGTCGTGGTTGTTTTGCCGTGGTCGACGTGGCCAATGGTTCCCACGTTCACGTGCGGCTTGTTCCGCTCGAACTTTGCCTTGCCCATGGTTCGATT